>JAAXJB010000075.1:4491-34047 GCA_012270065.1 Rubripirellula sp.
AGCCTGTCGCCGGTTCCCAGATCAAACCCAGTGCAAACTCAGTGCAAACTCAGTGTGATCTCAAGAATAGTGACGTCGCCTACAGTAACGCTCATGCTCGCAGCCTGTGTGACTGGCAGGGCTGCTATGCACGCATCCATGAAACTACGCCTATGCGTGGGAAAATGAACTCAGGAATCGGCGCGTCGCATTTTTCGCCGCAGGGTCCTGATTTGCATCCGAACTGATTCCAAATCAGGGCAGATACTCAAAGCTCTGCGCAAAGCCATCAGCGCTCCAGCGTTGTCCCCCAACTCGATCCTGCAGCGTGCCAGACCTTGCCATGCTGGGTAATGGAAGCGGCAGTACCAAAGACAAGCACGATAAACCCCCTCTGCCTGAAAGTGGTCCCCTATGCCATGCCAACAGATAGCCAACTGGTGCTGCGCTTCGGCGAACGTGGGACGACGCGCTACGAGGTCTTCTGCCAGCCCGATCGCTGCATGGTATTCACCGCCGTCATTCAAGTGCATGACTCTGAGCAGCTGCTGATTCTGAACGGAACTACAATCTCTCAATAGAATCGCTCGAAATGAATCATCTGCGGCGATTCGGACACCGCGGTCACTATCGTTCAACGCTCGCGCGAGAGGAGATACCGCCTGTTGATTCCCAAGAATGCCCAAGGCGAGCGCGGCAGCACGACGCGTTTCCAACTCCCCACGATTCAGCAGGGTCAAAAGCGTAACCTGCGAATAATGATCGTCGACATCCCACGCAAATGCGGCAGAGTCGGATGTCGATAAATAACGTCGATACGCCGTCGCGAGACGGTTTGATTTCAGTGCCGGAGAACTCACCTTCGCTCCATGTTCAGTGGATGTCTTTCCTTGGTGCCGACGCGAGAACATCAACCAGAGAAACCTCGCCGGTCTCCCAGTTCATGTTCACGACAAATCCATGACACTAAGCTCACCACTGCTTCGTACCGCAAACCCCCCGCGCAGGAAGCCTGCCGACTCAGCGATGCCAATGCTTAGCGATCGCTGGTCGCGAGTCTAGTCACGTGAGCAACCGACTACAAGCAAGGAAATCACACAGAATGAGAATATTAATATTCGCTTCTGGCGGCTCTCCCATTCACCCGAACACTGCCATTTGCTCCCAACCAGGAACATTACTGCAAAGTCATGCCATCAACGGATTTGGGGCATCAAATGCGAGCATGAAATCCTTCGCGAGCACACGAGCCCAGTCAGGACACCTTGAAAAAACACGATGCACTATCCGCCCTATCATTGGGTCTCAAAAAGAGCCTAATCGTGCAACTTGGCCAGCCTTGCCGAGCTTTCGTTTTTTGGATGTATGAACGCAGAGGTATTCCCACCCGCATCATCAAGCAGGGTATCCGTGCTGTCTTCAACGAATTCAATCCAGCTTGACGCGATAACGCCCTGGATTGCTTCGACACCACCCTGCACGCACTAATGGGGCTAGTCCAAATGCCGAGACAACTTAGGCGTCAAACCTGCTCAGACGACAAGCGTTATTACTGCTTCAACGCTATAATCGACGCCAGGACTGATGCTCAACGTGCGTGCAACAGAACGCGAAAACCGTAAGACAATTGCCCGTGAAGGCCAATGCTATCAAACACTCAGCCTGTTTGTCCTCGATATCGGTGCCGCCGGTTTGTGCTTGGCTGCTTCTTTCTGCTTGCTCTGTTTGCGGGCGGCTACATCGATTCCCTCAGTAACGCGGACGAACTTTCAGAAAGCAGCCCTATTTACGGCAAACTTGCGAAACCAATGAATGCTGTTTTTGATGGCAAAGCGTTTCGATCTGCCATCACCGGTATCGCAGATCAAGTTGGTTTGAACGTGTGGATCGACCGGCAGGTTGACCCTACCACTCCGGTGAAAGTCGAATCTTCTGGGTCAACCGTCTATGGTGCCATCCAGAGCATTGCAGCATCGCGCAACTGCGTGCTGATGCCTGTTGGAAACGTGTTGCTCATAGGTCACCGGGATCGGGTCGCGAAATTGACTGCGGTCATGCTAAAAACCTCTACCAGTTCGCAGGCATCAGCGAGTTTGATCGATGTCACTTGGGACGATCTGACCACACCATCCGAAGCGTTGAAACGCGTATTGGGGAGTGAAACACCTGCCACGCCCGATCTCCCACACGATCTGTGGCCCAAAACCACCTGGAAACAGGTCAAACGCAGCGTGGCCATTGATTTGATCCTCGCACAGTTCGATCTCCAATATGATAAATCGAAATTCCCACCACGATTGACCACACGGGAATTGGAAAAAGACTCCAGCTACACCCGTCGCTATTCCAGCACACTCGCTCGGATTGTGCGTCCAAAAATAAGCTCTGCCGACCCAAATAGTCGCGTGAGACTATCAGGAAAGTGGCTGCAGTCAGATGCAAAATTTAATGCGCACCTTCAGGCAACAAATGCTGTCTTTTCTGCCTTGAAACCCAAGCTTCCGGATCCTGACAAAGACACGTTCACGCTCAAGGAGATGCGTACCACCGCTGCAAACGCTCTCCAGCAACTTTGCAGCGTTGCCGGCCGACGCTGTGAAATTGCCGACAATGCGATTGATTCCTGTGAGAAAGTGGTGACTGTGCAAGGCACGAATGCCACTCTGCGGGATCTAATCGAACTGGTCGCATCCCAGGCTGGCGTCAAAGCAACATGGCAGGCGGATGTGATTTTAATCTCGCGTTGATGATCTACTCAAAACGAAAATTCGCCCAACCTAGTGTTGTAAACACCTGCTGAGGAAACCTGAAATCGCTTCCAAGCCAGACGCGAGCACACAGATCGATCAATAAAAAACCGGCAACGGGACATCAATCGATGCCGTTGGATGACGAGACCGGCGGACTGCCGGTGGCTCATGACGAACCAGACATTCCTTGCTAGACTCCCCACATGAATAAATCACTGACCTGCCGATTTCTGTCAACAACTACCCTGATTACAGCGATCATACTGCTGGCCGGGTTCGAACCTCGCACGAGTCAAACCGAGGCGGTTGCCTTACAGGACGAAACAGAAGAATCATCGACACAGCCAGATCCAGTTGCAGGTGAGGTAACCCCAGACCTCTCGACTCAAACCTCTGAGAGTGAATCGCCTGAGCCAACAACCAGAAATTCATCCGCCAACTCCGGGGAAGCCTTGCCGGCGATGAGTTCGGATGCCTTCCGCCAAGCCGCATTGGAGGGCAGGACGGAAGACGTCAAACGCGGATTGGAAAGCGGCATCAACATTGAGTCCTCCAATCCGAACAGGAAGCATACGGCTTTGCACATGGCTGCATTCAACGGGCATACCTCAACGGTAGTTTTTCTGCTCGATAAAGGTGCCACCATCGATTGCCGCGACTTTGAAGGAAAAACACCACTCATTCATGCATGCACCGGCCCCTATCCACAAACTGTCGAGGCGCTGATCAAGGCTGGAGCAGATATCAACGCGAAGGGGGAAGCCGAGGGTTTCACACCGCTGATGATGGCAGCTGGACTGAACCAGCCAAAAATCGTTGAAATCCTGATTGCCAATGGAGCCGACAAGGACGCCGTCGATCAAGACAATGACAAAGCAATCGATCACGCCCGTCGAGCAGGTCTACGAGACATTGTGCAAATGCTGGAATGAATGAGACTGAACAACGGATCGGTATTCAATTTTCATTAATAGAGTACGACATCCCACAATTGTTCGCGAAAACAGAAAAACAGATCAGCCCTGTCCGTGGCTGGCAGATCTCAGTCGGCATGAAAAGCCAGTCGTCATTGACACTTTCAGGCAAGGCGGCAACGTACCCTCGACGCCATTCAGTAGAAGAGATTACGGATTTACCGTAGTCCGCACGGACTGGGCAATGCCAGCTTGCATTCGTTGACTTTGAGCTTGCACTGTAAAGTCGAAGGTCTGTGGCTGGTTACTCTCGAGTACGATCTGAAATTCAGCGGTTGCTCCGGGTGCAAGAGACTGTACTGGCGTAAGACGCACCACATCGCCATTGACAGTGAACGCATTGGCCTCTGGATTCGTGACTGGATTTGCACTTACCAATCGTGTTCCGGGTGGCAACCGGAACTGCATGACAATCTGCCCATCACGCTCACTGGAATCGTTGATGATGGTCAAACGATAACGGATGGACTGGGTAACCCGCACAGGGTTATTCATCGCCACCAGCCGCATTTGCAGTTTTTCTGTTCTTGGTGGAACCGGAGTGGCCGAGTCGGGGGGACCTGTTGGTGCCCCGGGATTAACTCCACCTTCCAGTGGCAGCGCGGGTGCCACAATTGTTGGTGCAGCAGGTGCAACTGGAGTCGTCAGCACAGGCGGCAGCTCAGTTCGGGGCGCTGTCAGCGGAGGTGCCGCAATATTCACGCTCTCATACAGAAAGTCCGTGTTCGCACTGGCTTGCTCATCACAGGTGACCTGCAAGGTGATTCGTGACTGGGCAGCCGGACTCAAAATTCTGAAGAGGCCTTCAAACGTTACGCTTTTCTGCGACTCCAGTCTCGGAATGGACCACGATATGACGTTTTGTGCGACGCGACTCTGGTCGGCACCTTCAGTTGCCTGATCCAACTGCACGCCAGCCGGATACGCCATCACAACTTTCACGTTGGTCGCCGGACCGAGCCCGGTATTGGTGACCAAAGCCCGAACCAATGCCTGTTGCCCGACCGCAACCCGATTGCGTCCTGATAACTCGGCGTTCAAGCGTGGATTTCGTGGAACTGGATTGATGACAACCACACACGCCTGTGCTGTATCACGTTGCCCACCATCAGCGTAAGCATCCACAGTGACACAACGCTGCCCAGCCGTGACAGTTGCAAACTCGACCTGCGCCTCCCAGGTTTCACCCGGCTGAAGCGATCCGGACTTGCTGGTACGCAGGGGACTCACTCCACTCTCATGAGCAAGACCATCATCACCGCTCGCAGTCAAATATACGTTCTGCAAAACACGTGAGCCTGTATTGGTCACATCAATATCGAAGACGACTTTGTCACCTGCCACTAAACGTGAACCCTGAGCTTGAACAGGAGTCACTTTGACTGAAAGAGATGGGCGAAACACATCCACACGGACGCGGTCTTCGGCAACCATCCCTCCACCGCGAGCTTGAAAAACCAGTTCTACTGGTGATTTTGCCGAAAGATCAACGACGAGATCAAGTTGCGAACGGGGGGGAACGGTCCCAATTTCCCAAACCACCGAATTTGGCAGAACCTGTGCCTGCAAATTGGCATTGAGTACGTTTGCACCCTGGGGAATTGGGAGAGTCAAACTGACACCGGTCAGTGGCTGGTCACCCGGATTGGACACATTCGCAATCACCTGAAACGGTGCATCAAAACTGGCGACCGCAGGTCCGCCTGCTCTCAATGCCAACTGAGGAGCACTCCATGTCACAAAAGCCTGCCCGCGCCCAAGCGTGATGGTCGGAATGTTGTCCAGTTCACCGCCCGGCCGAATCACCTGAACATCAATGGCAGCGTTACCACTCGTTCCTGGCGTTGGCTGCAATTGCACGGAGGCATTTCCCGACTCATCAACTTTCGCTTCAACAACCGAAGCACCATTTGTCCCGGCAAAGGTTGCCAACTCAGGCTGCAGAATCTCATAACGGACTTTCCACCCTCGTGCAGGCAAGCCGCCTTCAGATCGCGTGACCCGGGTAGTGAGTTCCACTGGTGTCCCCGCCTGCACAACCTGTGGCGCCGGGAATTGCCATCTCGCATCTACCCAGTAAATGGTAGTGGTGGCTTTCCTCTGATCCCAGCACTCACTCTCCGGTGCCAGAACCGTCACGCGACTTGTTCCTTCAGAAGGGCTACTAATCGTGATCCATGTCTGCCCTTTTTCAAGTTGAACATCGTCACGGGGATTCATATTTCCACGTGTAATCAGCGTACGCTTGCTGCTGGTGACTCCCATGGCGTAGGTCGGATCGTATTTGCGGGGCCGATCCATGGAACCGACAAGTTTGCCCACGATCCCAGGTTCATCATCTCCCACCTGCACGAACGTTCCAACGCTTTCGGGCGTCAACATCCATTCAAGCTTCTCGTTCATCTGAAGATAACCATCTGGTCCACAGATACCCGAAAGCAAGACGACTTCTCCCCCCACAGGCGCGACAACCTTGGTTGGGGTTAGCAGAATGCAGCCACGCTTACCTTTCTTCGCAAGGTGCAGACAATCTTTGGTTTTGCATTGTTCACCCAGCAAAACCGCAGGCGGCCCATCCTTGCACTCACCGCTGCATGCAGCACTCGGCACACACGGCTCATTGCCTTTGTGATTCAAAAATCCCTTTGATTCGTTGCAACTTGGGGGATCGGCAGGTTCCGTCCATGCCGGGACGGGGTCTTTGCAATGGTGCTCCTTGCACTTCAAACCCAACCCATGAACGTGATTGTGCAAGTGATCTTTCAATCCGTGAACATGATCACCGATCTTTTTCAGTGGACGTAAGCACATGCAATTGTCGGAATTGCAACAAGGCAGTGCAAAGGTCGTCGTGGTTGGCTTTGGAGCAAAGAGACAGGCGCCTGTTGGATCGATCGCTGGCAATCTGACTTGGCTGCAACAACCGCCTGACACCATGATCAACAGCATGCATATCAATCCGTAGCAAAGCCTGATGATGGGCGAGCTGGATGGGTTGACTGTCGTGTCGATGGCGTGAGTCATTTGTCTGACGCGAAGCTCAGCTGACAAAAAGAAACGATTTGGGAAAGAATTCGCTTTGGACAGACTTTGTCCACGGAACCCTACCACGCAGGTTGGGTGGATGTTGCGAAAACGCAACATGTTTCGTTGCTTCAAAACCACACATGCGTGTGCAATGCGCCGGTCGTAACCATTACGAGGGTAAAATGCGCGATTTTGGATGCCCGCGATTCATACAAATCCACGGAGCCAAGTGATTCAGCCACGCTTTGCTCGAATCTGCATCCACAAATCAGTGGTTCCCCGGCAGACGGGCTTGCATGCCTGCCTGATAGAAGATTTTCAGACTATGTTCCCCGTCAAAAACACCAACCGTACTCAGGAGAAGACGGCAGGGAACCGGAGTGTTATTGGAGCGTTTGCCCCCAATTTCGGCCGCTGCCGGCCAGCTGCCGGTTCCGCAACCCCTAAGAAGCAGGTCAACGGATCAGTGAAGACCAGAGCTGGTTTCCACTGGTCGGCCCGACCAGACACGAAGTGGCATTTTCCGGGGAGACCATCGCAAATGATTCCAACGCTCCGAAGGAAAACACCGTCAGAGAAACTTGAATCAGCCCATGAATCTCAAAACGCGGAACTCACCAATGGAATGGCAAACCACTGCTTCCCCAAACCTTCATCAAAACGAACGATTCACGGAAGCGTCCATCCGTCAACCCAGACATCTGTTCCGCCACATGGTCTGGCAAGATACCGCAAATTACCGTTTCGCCGGTATATTTGCTTCAAGGACGCCAGACTGCCGGGTTGCGATTGACATCAGCCCACGCCGCAGTCATCCTGTCACAGACAAAAACACCACCGAAGAGCCAAGCGAAGAGTTAATCGCGTGACCCCCCCCTACGTCCGATCCATTATTTGCCGCGTCTCTGGTATTGTTAGCCAGCACTGACGCGGGGGAGAACTTTCCCATCGACCAAAAGGCCGATCGGGAACGAGTCAAATATTCTGAGTGACATTTCACCCCCAAGCCCTGCCAGGGTTCGGGGGTTTTTTCGTAGCCTCGCGCGTGCAACAACCAAGAAACCACAGCGGACCGATTGAAGAAAGTTCAAAAGACCGATGAATTCAAAGCCGATCCAGATTTATGACACCACCTTGCGAGACGGATCTCAGGGTGAGGGAGTCAGTTTTTCTTTGCAGGACAAGCTGAACATCGCCAGACGTCTCGCCGAGTCGGGCATTGATTTCATTGAAGGTGGCTACCCGCTGTCAAATGAAAAGGACGTCGCTTTTTTTGAACAGATCCGTCAGTACGATCTCGGCGAAGCGCAGGTATGTGCATTCGGGATGACACGCCGCAAATCCATGAAGGCAGAAGCAGACCCCGGCATGCAGGCCCTTGTTCAAGCCAAGACACCATGCATCACTCTGGTAGGAAAAACGTGGGACTACCATGCCACCGAAGTCCTCCGAGTGACACTTGACGAAAACGTGGACATGATTGGTGAAAGCAGCGAATTCCTGTCTCAGCACGCCAAGCTGATCTACGATGCTGAACATTTCTTTGATGGCTTTCATGCCAATCCGGAGTACGCCATCAAAACGCTCGTCGCGGCGGCATCGGCAGGAGCCAAGTGGCTGGTTCTTTGTGACACCAATGGGGGCACACTTCCAGAGCGGATCGCAGAAGTGACAAAGACGGTTGTCAGCGAACTGTCTGACTACGACACTTCCATTGGGATCCACACCCACAACGATGGTGAATTGGCAGTCGCCAACTCGCTTGCCGCCGTGGACGCGGGGGCATTGCAGGTCCAAGGCACGATCAATGGGATCGGCGAGCGGTGCGGAAACGCTGACCTCATCTCTGTCATATCAAACCTTGCTCTCAAGAAGAGCGGATACGAAGTGCTCGGAGGCAAACCGTTAACACATCTCACTGAATTGAGCCGTTACGTTTACGAAACCGCAAATCTGCAATGGAGAAACGGCCAGGCATTCGTGGGACAGAGCGCCTTCGCACACAAAGGTGGAATGCACGTTCATGCCATCAACAAGGAATCGAAAACCTATGAACACATCGACCCGGCCCTCGTGGGAAATGAGCGTCGCATTCTCGTCAGCGAATTATCGGGACGAAGCAACATCGTAGCGATCGCGACAAAGCACAATATCCAGGACAACCGGGAGTTGATGGACAAGATTCTGAACGAGGTTGTTCGCCTCGAGAATCAGGGATACCAGTTTGAAAATGCTGGTGCCTCTTTCGACCTGTTGGTGAAGCGTGTGGCTGGAACCTACACCTCGCACTTCAATCCAATCAAATACCGCGTTGTTGCGGGCGATCGCAACAGTGATCAAAAGCATGTTTTCGCGGAGGCGATTATCAAACTGAAGGTACGTGACACACTATGGTTCGATGCTGCTGAGGGGCATGGTCCTGTCAATGCGCTCGACGCTGCGTTACGGAAAGCTCTCATGGATGCCTATCCATCTCTTGGCGACATGCGTTTGATCGATTACAAGGTCCGCGTTGTTGACTCCGGAGCCGGCACCGCTGCATCGATCCGCGTCAACATCGAAAGTGGTGATGCCGATGAAACCTGGGGAACGATCGGCGTCAGCGAAAACATCATTGAAGCGAGCTGGCAAGCACTGGTCGATTCAGTGGAGTACAAATTACACAAAGATGATCTGCCACTGGGCGGCGAGTGATACCATTTCTGAAACCACGTGGCCTTCGCACACCTAAACCCTTCCAATTATTCCATCAACCTAAATCTCAACAAGACAACCGATGAACGAGATTCCTGACCGGTTTGATCACGCAAATGCCGCCAGTCGCATCCTGCAGGCGTGGGATGACGCCAAATGTGCACACGCCGAGGTCAATCCAGACCGGAAACCATTCACTGTCGTGATACCACCGCCCAATGTCACCGGTGCGTTGCACCTCGGGCATGGCCTCAACAACACCCTGCAAGACATTGTCATCCGAACGCGAAGAATGCAGGGTTATGAGGCGTTGTGGATGCCGGGAACTGACCATGCGGGAATTGCCACGCAAGCAGTCGTCGAACGTCGCCTGAAGGAACAGGAAAATCTTTCCCGCCATGACCTTGGCCGTGAAGGCCTGGTCGATCGCATCTGGGAATGGAAAGCCCAGTACGAAAAACGGATTCTAGGACAGCTCAAACGCATGGGATGCAGCTGCGACTGGGACCGGCTGCGTTTCACTCTTGATGACGTTTGCGCAGCAGCCGTACGGGCTACGTTCTATGACCTGTTCAGCAAACGCATGATTTATCGAGGCAAACGCCTCGTCAACTGGGATACGTTTCTGCAAACTGCAGTCAGCAACGACGAGGTTGAAAATGTAACCAAGAAGGGCCATTTCTGGCACTTCACCTATCCGGTCATTGACCCGAAACCGGATGAGCCAACTCAGGTCGAAATCGCAACCACTCGCCCGGAAACCATGCTCGGTGACACCGCGGTAGCAGTACACCCGGACCCGGCAAAAGCATTTGACAAAATCGAGCTCGATCTCAAACAGAAGATTACAGAGGCAAGCGACAAGGAAAACGAGGAGCTCTGCAAGCAGCTGGAGGCACTGCAGCAACGCCGCGAAACGATGCTACCGCATCTGGAAAAACTGCGTGACATGGCTCTGGACGGCAGGAAGCTGCTTCTACCATTGATGAACCGCGAAATCCCGTTGATCGCTGATCATTGGGCGAAACCGGAACTGGGAAGCGGCTGCGTGAAGATCACTCCTGCCCATGACCCCAATGACTATGAGGTCGGGCTGAGAGCAGACCTGCCGATGATCAATATCCTCAACCCGGATGGCACGATCAACGGCGAAGGCGGGAAATACGAAGGCCTCACCATCCCTCAGGCACGCAAGCAGGTGGTTCAGGATCTGGAAGACCTCGATCTGTTGGGTGACGTCGAAGATCGCGAAATTGAGTTGCCTCACAGCGATCGAAGCAAAACTCCGATCGAACCCTATCTGGCTGACCAGTGGTTTGTTGCCATGGCCGATTTGGCACAGTCGGCCATGGACGCGGTGCAGGATAATCGTGTTCAGATCTTCCCAGAGCGTTACCGCAAGGGTTATTTGGACTGGCTTGGAGAAAAACGTGACTGGCCAGTGAGCCGTCAACTGTGGTGGGGGCACCGCATTCCGATCTGGTCCCTGGACGGCCTGGATGAAAAAACAGCAGACGACATTGTCGCACGAGTCTCCATGATGCCAGCGCATGCCAGCGGTGATGTACAGGCCCAGATTGATATCCGTGATCACGGAAAACGGAGCGTTCATGTCTGTATCCGGCAGGAAGATTCCACGATTGAATCAGAAGTGGAGGCAATGGGACTGGTGCGGGACCCGGATGTTCTCGACACCTGGTTCTCTTCAGCGCTGTGGCCACACAGCACTCTGGGCTGGCCCGAAAAAACAGCCGAGTTGGATTATTTCTATCCGACCAGCACCCTCATTACCTCTCGCGACATCATCACTCTGTGGGTCGCTCGGATGGTGTTGATGGGACTGAACAACACGGGCGAAATTCCATTCCGTGAAGTTTTCATTCACCCCAAAATTCTCGATGGTCTGGGGGAAACCATGAGCAAGAGCAAGGGCAACGGTGTCGACCCCATTGATGTGATCGACAAGTTTGGTCCCGATGCTCTGCGGTTTGGCTTGGCTCGTCTTGCAACCGACACCCAGGACGTTCGCATGCCGGTGCAATACGAATGCCCGCATTGCGAGAAACTGATCGACCAGACGAAGAAAAACCGCTCATTGCCGAAACTCGACTGCCCGGGGTGCAGTGCGGCATTTTCAACCCAATGGGCGGAATCAGAAGCGGACAAGGCATTGCCAAAAGCAGCGGTTGTGAGTGAAAGGTTTGAGACCGCCAGAAACTTTGTCAACAAACTTTGGAACGCCGCACGGTTTGTCCTGATGAACATGGAAGACTACGCGCCGCAAAAAGTCAAAATCGAAGACCTGCCTTTGGAAGACCGCTGGCTGCTGAGCCGTCTTTCGACCGTCACAGATCAGGTCACCCAGGGCATCGATCACTACAGATTCGCCGAAAGCACAAGAACACTCTACAACTTTGCCTGGGATGAATTCTGCAGTTTTTATGTCGAAATTGCGAAGCCACGGCTCGCCGACCCTGACAAACGCGCCGTGACTCAGGCGGTCATGGCACATGGGCTCGACACCCTGCTGAAACTCCTGCATCCAGTCATGCCGTTTGTTACCGAAGCGATCTGGGAATGCATCAATCAGGTCGCACCAGAACGGGGCCTTCCCTCGCCAATCAAATCCCCGCAGTTTGTCATGACTGCCGCATGGCCAGATGCCATTTCGACACACCATGACGAATCCATCGAACGACAATTCGCTGAGTTCCAGGAAGTGGTAGGTGCCATCCGCAAAATCCGGGCAAGCCAGAACATTCCTCCCAGAGAAAACGTCCCGGTATCGATCCGTTGCAGCGATTCTTCCCTGCAACTTCTGGAACCGATGGTGAGCTATTTTGCAAGTCTTGCCGGCGCTGAAATCATTGAGATCGGTCCAACAGCCAAAGCATTTGAGACAGATGCTCCTCTCGCACTCACCGCCATTGATATCGAGGTTCACGTTGATCTTGAAAAGTTCATTGACGTGGAGGCTGAACTTGCACGTCTTGAGAAACTCAAGTCGCAACTGGAAAAACAGATCGCGGGAAAGCAAAACAAGCTGGGGAACGAGAACTTCGTGTCACGTGCACCAGAGGACGTGGTGGCGAAAGAACGGGCTACGCTTGCCGATCTTGAAAAACAGAGCATTTCAGTGGACGGTGACATTCAGCGTTTACGCAGCAAGTCCGCGTCGTGAATTGACCGTCATTCGAATGGGATCACGTCAAGGGCATGTGAGCATGACGGTCTGCTTTGCGTTGCGCTTACTGAGCCTGTATTCACGGAAAAACATGTTGCGACCGGAAATCTCGTCAGCCCAACCCTCTGAATGAACGGTGCGTCCCGCAGATGCACCGGTTTCCGGTAGATTATCTGCCGGTACAAATTGGATTCCCGGAATCTGGTAACGGCAGAACACCGTCCGGAAAACACCCTGCCGTCTTCCGTGCCCGGAACCAGGACTTTCCTCAACCTCTCATGGAGCGAACTGAAAATGATGCAACTGGGCTTTGTAAGTGCAATTCTGCCAGACTTGTCTCTGGAAAGTGTTTTCGCCACCGCAGCAGAAATTGGATATGAATGTGTTGAGGTCATGTGTTGGCCGCAAGGAAAAGCGACTCGCAGGTACGCTGGCATCACGCACATCAATGTTGCTGAATTGGCGGATCCCGCCACGATCGAGTCCATCCAGAATCTATCTGAGAAGTACGGTGTCGCTATCAGTGGTCTTGGATACTATCCCAACGCACTCTCCTGCGATTTGCCCGAAGCCGAACAGGCAGTTGAACATATCAACGCAGTGATTACCGCAACCGCCAAACTCGGCCTGACACGGATGAACACATTCATCGGACGTGACTGGACGAAGAGCGTTGATGACAATTGGCCGCGATTCCTTGAAACGTGGCAGCCTATCATCAAGCACGCTGAAGATGTCGGAGTAAAAATCGGGATAGAAAACTGCCCCATGCTGTTTACAGCAGATGAATGGCCCGGTGGAAAGAATCTGGCGGGAAGTCCAGCTATCTGGCGACGCATGTTCAATGATATACCCAGTGATCATTTTGGTCTCAACTACGACCCATCCCATCTGGTTTTCCAACAAATGGACTACCTGAAACCAATGCGTGAGTTTTCTGACAAACTCTTTCACATCCATGCAAAGGACGTGCGCGTGGACCAGCACCGACTTGATGAGATGGGAATTCTTGCCTTCCCGAATGAGTACCATTCACCCAAACTGCCCGGCATGGGAGATGTTGACTGGGGAAAGTTCTTCTCCACTCTGACAGACACTGGCTATCGGGGCCCTGTCTGCGTTGAGGTAGAAGACCGAGCCTACGAGGGAAGTGAAGAAGATTGCAAACTCGCCCTGGTTCAAAGCCACGATTTTCTTCGCAATTATCTGCCGGGTGCCAAATTGCATCAGTGATCACAATTCCTCAGTCATGAATCCCATGATCAGCAACCCCAGGACCGTTCATGGCATTCAACAGGACTGCTGCAGACGGGCGTGACGCACTGACATGGGTCAACACCTGCAATCATCACCAGGCGAGGATCAAGGACCGGGCTCCACCAACATTCGATGCGATAACGCCGCCAACGCGACAACTGCATCTGATCGTCATGGTTATGACTAAAGAATCCGTTGGAATACCAAGACTTGCTTGAAACGAACAATTGCAAGGTCACCGAATACAACTGGAGAAATCACGGCTCCTCAATGACTTCAATTGCTGCGACCGTGCCTGGCTTGTTTGCATCCTGGTGATCCATCTCAATTGTCAGTGATGTCGCGACGGGAATACCGTGAAATTCTCTGACCAAAGTCTGATTGGTACCCGCTCCGCTGCCACTGTCAAATTCGATGGCCTCTTCCACAACCTTACCTTGAAGTGACAGATCGAAAGAGCCGGAAGCTACTGGAAACGCCGTTCCTTGCCCTAGCGATCCCAAATAAAGTTTCACCGTATAGTTGGCCTTACCATCTTCCTTGCCGCGGAGTGGTATCTCCAGCCTTTTCAGTCCGCTTGTACCTGAGGTGTACAGCCATGGAGTCTGCGTCGTTCCCAGATCAACAGCCTCTGCATTACGGCTAAACCACTTTCCGCCCTGGACCAACTTGTGCTTCAGATCGAACACAAACTCAAGGCGGCCGCGCGAACTGGGCCGCGGATATCCGAACCACGCCCGTCCGGACTCATCCTTTCTATCCCCCGGAGCTCCCAAATTGATTCCCATTCGCTTGACTGGTGTTGTTGCACCAACCGCGCTGAATATTCCCCACGATTTACTTTCAGTTTTTGGCTCCATGACCACCGTGGAGGCAATGGAAAATTGACAAACGCATCCCGCACTGGCTTCGGGAATCATCACCAGGCCATTGCCAGGAATCGCGTTGATCCAGCATCCAAGCCGCTGCCCCGCGAAATGTCGCGTTCCGCTGTCGTTGTATAGATCGTAATAGCCGATGAATCCTGAACGAAAGAACATCATATTGGGAGTCGCCGTGATTACTCCGCAGTGGTGTCCGGGCCGACTGAACCGCCACTGCGTTTCCTGGCCAGTCAATGGATGCGAACTGGTTTTTGGCTCACCAGTATGAAGATTGAACGCCCATGGCTCCGCATACACCTCATCACCAATCACGGCTGGTCGATTCATGTAATTCGCGTTTTTAGCCCAAAGCTGTCTGCCGTTACCAGCATCCAAGACAACAATTTTGCGTTGGTCAAACTCTCCGGAGAGAAACTGTCTCCAGTAGTGACCATTTGCGTTGGCCCCGCATAATACAACATGCCCATTTGCATACATCAAAGTAAGACTTCCTCCGCCGGCACTGACATTGGTTGTATCAGTAACGTCCACGGCTTTGGACCAAACCTTTTCCCCTGTCTTTCGATCGATCGCAACAGCCAAACGAAGATCGAGCTTCTTCATCTCGGCTTCCGCCTTGATTGCGTCCTCCCCTTTCAACTGACGCAATTCACCTTTATCACGCAGATAGAGCTGCTGTCGTTCTTCTGGACTGATGGATGAGTCGATGAAGTAGACATGTTCGGGACCAATTGCAATCGTTGTGTGGAGAATATTGTCACCGCGATAAGTCCACACCCGCTCGCCCGTTTGAATATCGACTGCAAATACTGCGTCGGTCTGGCTCTTGACTGTCAATCCACGTCGACGCAGTCGCGCTTCCAATTCCTCTCGAATCGTGCTGGTACCAAACAGCTGCCCGTTGTCATAGGCAAGATAAGCCCACGCACGGTCGATTCCATCACTTGATTCGGGCGTGGTGTACTCTGCAACAACTTTGCCGCTGGCAGCATCAATAGCAACACATGCGTTTCCTGAAGCGGCATAAAGATGTTCATCGCTGGCAGCGAGATTATGGGTCTCCCGATTGTTGAACACGCCAGTTCGAATCGCACCGGGGTTTTTGTATTCCCACAGAAACGTCCCGTTATACGCGTCGTATGCCATGATTTTGTCAGTTCCCTGAATGAACATGCGTCCGTTGGTTGACAAAGGGGCACCGGCGGCCTCGTGTCGATTCAACATCGCACTGGGGCCGGGATCTCCGTACCACAAAACCCCCAGCCCTTCGCGGATTCGATGATCCGCGGTGTAGGAAGTATTCGCCACATTGCCGTACTGATGTGACCAGGATCCGGCCCCGGGCAGCTTTCCCCTCCGCAACATGAACCATGGAGCCTCACTGATCAGATCACCCTCATCTTGATGAAAAAGCTCAGTCAACCACTGGGCAACTTTCTTCTCAGCATCACCTCCGGCTTGGTGATCCGGACTGCCCAAGATTGCTACCCCGCCGCAAGGCTTCAGAAATCGTGACACATCCTCAGGGTCACAACGAATACCACCGCCTCGCAGCACAGTGTCAGAAACAATCAGATTGGCAAAGTAGTTACTGAAAGGGATCTTATCGAGAGGCGCATTGACAATGGTCACACCTGTCCCGTGGATTCCGGCTGCTTCCAGAATGGCCCGCGACTTTTCCGCCTTGGCGGAATCAGGTTCAACTCCGATCACATTCAAATTGCTCTGGGTCGCCAACTCATAAGCGAGGCGTCCATCCTCACTGCCCAGAACCAGACAAAAACCGGATGACTGTCCAGTGCGTTTCAGGATCTCGGCGGCTGCATGAGTGAATCGGGCCTGGTCCTTTAGTCCGGCATAGGGCTTCGAGTACTCACCTGGCCAATCCCGCACCTTCGCATTGGCAACCTCCTTTGACAAACCCGGCGCCGAAAGAAATGCGTAAACATGCCCCTCATCGGTACTGACCGTCATGATTCCCTCGTCAACAGCCAAGCCGCGTACGTTGCCAACGACCTCCTGTGACCAAAGGAGTTTCCCGGAGTCTCTCTCCAATGCGATCAACTGATTGAGTCCACCAGCGACCACAAGATTCCCTGTCGTTATGACCACATCATCAAAATCGGTGGCATATTCCCAGAGAATTCCCGTTTCTGCGAACTCCTTCATTTTCTGCTTTGCTTCTGCCAGTTTGGCCGGATTGCTACGGGCAGAACGCGCCTTCAAAAACCACTTCTGTTTTTCCTGACTTGCTTTCGTGTGTTCTACACGGTCAACACAGATCAATTTCTCACCAGTGAGAATGAAAGCTTGATCATCAGCAAGGGTCATTTGGCGACCATTGATGTAGGCTTCTCCCACATCGCCATTGCGTTGATCCATGGCCAGAAAATGATGCGGCCCCCCGGCATAAACCTGCCCGTCACCCAACAGAACCTTGGTCCCACCGACAACACCACCGGCATCCGTGCGCCAGGAATACTTTTCCTGAAAAAGGATGCTTCCATCTTTCTTGGAAATCGCGACCGGAAGTGACCTGCCTGACGGAACAAATAGACGATCTTCATTACTCAGCAGATATCCTTGAGGAGTCAGGTCGTTACGTCCCGCGTTCTGCTCGCTGATGGTATCGTTCCGCCAGATGATCTCTCCTGTCAAAGCATTGACAGCGCAAAGGTAAATCATCTCATGCGGAAATACACCAGCACCAAAATAGGCAGTATCCCCATCAATCAAAACGCCCGTGCGCACCGGCCAGCGTGAAATCATCTCACCACGGGACAATAGCCGGTCATCCTCCGGTCCAACCCGCATCTGCCAAACCGGCTGCCCCGTCACCGCATTCAAACAATAGACTTTTCCATCGTCAGATCCGAAATAAACGTTGCCGTGAGCCAAGCTGGGTGCCAGACGAATTGGCCCCTCGGTGTAATGACTCCAAACAACTTCCCCTGACTGACTGTCGACACAATACATTCGATGATCGACCGTGCTGCCAAAATAAACCCGTCCACCTGAAATCACGGTCTGCATGGCGTCGTCAAAGTTGACGCGATGACGCATCTCGTGACCTTCTATCGGCGCTTCTCGGGGCCCCTCCCACGCCATCTTCGGCTTGGCTTGTGTCTGGTATTGCCAGACAAGTTTCAACGGCAACTGCAAATTGACCGGCGAGTACCCGGCGCGATCGTTCCCATTCAGATAAGTTGACCATTCCGCTGATGCCGATTTGCAGAGAACTGGCAGCAAGAGAACAGAGACGAGGATACGTACGAAAGACATGACTTGACTCCTCTCGAGTTCGGCTTCTAGGTGTACTAGTCCGTGCAAAGCGGTCACCAGCAGGGGTTCTTACCTGAAACAGACAAGTGGCGAATGCTGACCGGAATCTGGAATCTGGTCTAGCCATTTGATGACCATGGGACACGCAGACGGTGTATTCAGCCCACCACTATAACGCTCAGCACGATGCCATAGTGTTGCACCAGCAGTGGTTGCCCGGATTAATCCGGTCCCAACTGCCCTCACCATGCCCATCGATCGCAGAATTTCCGCTAGCGGGATGCCGCCAGCCCAAGAGTTCATGGCCTGCCCCCAGGTCAGCAACTTGACTCGGCACCGCTGTGAATTGGCACCACTGCGAATTGGCAGACAGTGAATTGGCAGACTGTGGAGCACGCACAAAGGCGACCAATCTCCAGCGCCTCAGCAGTCAAAATCAGGAGTAAGCCATACCCACTCTGTTTGGCATTCGGCAATCGAGCTTCAGTTTGCTGGGCGACCCACTCAGGAAACCGCAACGGTTTCCTGAATACCAAACGCAAACAGAGTCTCACGTAATTGCTCAAGTTGGTCGGATTCCAGTGGTGTCATTGGCAGCCTGAGATCTCCGCTGTCGCGACCAACCATCTGCATCGCTGTCTTGACCGGAATCGGATTGGTGGCCAAGCCAAGCATATTACTGCACAAAGCAAACAATCGATGATGAAGGTCTCTAGCTTTTGTAAAGTCCCCAGCGGCTGCCGCAGTGACCAATTCAATCATGGAACCTGGCACAACATTCCCAACCACCGAAACAACACCCTCGGCTCCGACACTCATCATCGGCAAGGTCAAGGAATCATCGCCGCTCAGTACGGTCAAATCAGTGGTTCCAACAATCGCCGAACACTGGTCCAGTTTACCGGTCGCTTCTTTTACCATTGTGATCCCGGCGACCTCGCTCAATCGCTGGATTGTACCGACTTCAATTTCCTTGCCAGTGCGACCTGGAATGTTGTAGACGCAGACCGGAATGTCCACCTCCTCAGCGACTGCCTTGAAATGCTGGTAGAAACCTTCCTGAGTCGGTTTGTTGTAGTAAGGCGCAACCTGCAGTGTTGCATCGGCACCCTCTGATGCAGCCCTGCGGGTCAGCCTCAGTGCCTCCGCCGTGCTATTGCTTCCTGTTCCAGCCATGACCTTGGCTCGCCCCGCAACACACTGGATCACCTCGGTGATCACCCGATCGTGTTCATCATGAGTCAAAGTGGGTGACTCGCCCGTCGTTCCCACAGGAACAATGCAGTTGGTACCGGCAGCCAGCTGAAACTCGACTTGCTCACGCAGTCTTGCGTAATCCACCTCACCATCGGCAAAAGGCGTGATGATGGCGACCGACAAACCAGCGAAATCGGATCCCTTTCTTTCGGACATAACTGCTCTCGGTGAGTTTTGGAAGTTTAGGAAAGGTGAGTTTAGCAAGCATTTCAGGCGTTCAAAAGGACTGGCAACACGGCTACCCATGCTTCCCTCCTGTTTTGCGCATCTTACCATGCATGTCTCATTGGCAAGCCAGCGGTTCCGAGTTTGCCAGAATTACCCGCCAGTGCTGAAAACCAGCCTCTATTCATCTCCCGTTGATCGCCCGCCTTTGGTACATCCGTGTTTTGCGAGATTGCCAAGGAAAATCAATCGGACAGTTTCTCCCGTTCGCCGCCACCCCTGCCCAACTTGATGCCAACCCGCCTGACGCGATACGTGCTGATCGAGATATTGAAGATATTCACAGTATCTTTGATAGCGTTGACATTATTGATTCTGCTGATTGGCGTCGGTCGTGAACTTCTTCGGCAGGGACTCGGTCCATTGGCGATTCTGCAGCTTCTGCCCTTCGTTTTGCCGATTGCTCTGCAGTTTTCATTTCCGGCCACTGCCCTCTTTTCGGTGTGCTGCGTTTATGGGCGAATGGCTGCCGATGGAGAGGTCGCAACCGTAAAAGCATCCGGCATTTCTCCCCTGAAAATCCTCCAGCCAGCGTTCATTTTCGCCGCATTGCTCAGCCCCATCGCGGTGTATGTTTCGGACCTTGCTGTCTCGTGGGGGCGTCCCGGCATTCAGCGTGTGGTCTTGATGTCGATCGAGGACGTAACGTATCGCTACTTGAAGAACCAGCGTTACTACAAATACGGTCGCAGCCCTGACCGTGGATTTTCGATCCATGTAGAAAATGTCAGTGGTCGAAAGATGATCAGGCCAACCATCAGCATCCATAGTGCTGGCAGCGAGCCGATCAAATTGTCAGCGCACGAGGGCGAACTACGACTGGATCCGGAAACAGAAGAACTTGTTCTCTATGTGGTTGATACACAAATCGAAGCGGGAAGCAACTTTCGAGGAATCATACCCGACAAGGGTGAGTTTCCGATCCCACTTGGCAATGCTCTCAAACCAAAAAGCATCAGCGACCAAAGTCCCAGCGAAGTACCGCTCAACTTGCTCGGGAGAGAGAGCGTCGCGCAGGATAATCGCAATCACATCGCTGTTGGCGAAGTTGCAGCCCACACTGGCTTCAGCATTCTGACATGCCGTCTTGATCAAATTGCCTCTGGAAAAGGAAAACTGCTGGAAGACCAGTTGCGTTCCAACCGTAAACGGCTGGTTCGTCTGCAAACCGAGCCATGGAGACGCTGGGCTTGGGGTTTCAGCTGCCTGTTCTTCGTCTTTGTGGGAGCTCCGTTGGCAATGATTGCCAAGACAAGTGATTACTGGTCGACCTTTGGATTATGCTTTCTCCCAACACTGCTGGCATATTACCCATTGTTCATTTTTGGTCTTGAACAGGCCAAAGATGGTAACCTGCCCCCCTATGGGGTTTGGATGAGCAACGCAATCATGGTCATGATTGGTACGATCCTGATCACGCGTGTCCGCCGGTATTAGTGAGCCCGTCGTTTCGTCAGTGGAGCCCCGAGGTGACGAAAAGAATGACGGCTATTGAGTCCATGTCGTGATGGTGGATTATGATTGGGGGTGAAAGCCATCCAAAAACCACCCGCAATCCATAGCACATGCCCGACCTTGGGCAATAACATCTTCGCCCCGCATTCCCATCCACTCTCGAGACAGTGAAAGTGTCCCCCAATATCAAACGTGATTTTCTCTCTCTTATCGATCAGAAAACATGCACGATCGGCGTGATCGGTCTGGGATATGTTGGGTTGCCCCTCATCGATGCATTCGTGAATGCGGGTTATCGATGCCTCGGCTTTGACATTGATCCGCAGAAAGTCGATCTGTTGAACCGCGGGCAAAGTTACATCAAGCACATCGACGGTGACAGAATTTCGCAATGGCTGGCTTTGAACCGTTTTGAAGCAACAACCGACATGCAACGGCTGAGCGAACCTGATGCGTTGCTGATCTGCGTACCGACTCCACTGGATGAAGCTCGTGACCCCGACCTGAAATACGTGGTCAGCACATGCAGGCATATCTCGCAGGTCTTGAGACCTGGACAACTGGTTGTCCTGGAGAGCACGACCTATCCCACCACGACCCGCGACGTCGTCGTTCCAATTCTGGAAACGGAGAACATGAAAGCGGGGGAAGATTTTCTCATCGCCTACAGCCCTGAGCGAGAAGACCCGGGAAATCCCGACTTCTCGGCTGCGGGAATCCCGAAAGTGGTAGGTGGAATCAACGAAGTCAGTCTCGATTGCGCCAGCAAGCTTTACGAAACAGCAGTCGCTGGTGTCATCCCTGTCAGCAACTGCGAGGTCGCGGAAGCAGCAAAAGTACTCGAAAATATCTATCGTGCTGTCAACATCGCCTTGGTCAACGAACTGAAGGTTCTCTTCGACTCCATGGGTATCGATGTTTGGGAAGTCATTGACGCCGCAAAAACCAAGCCATTTGGATTCCAGGCTTTCTACCCGGGGCCAGGACTTGGCGGGCACTGCATTCCCATCGATCCTTTTTACCTTTCGTGGCTGGCTCGCAAGCAGGGGCTCAACGCCAGATTCATTGAACTCGCAGGTGAGGTAAATCGGGCCATGCCCGAATACGTAGTCACCCGAACTTCCGAGTTTCTCAATGAGTTTTCCAAACCAATCCGCGGCAGCAGGATCTGCCTTGCCGGCATCGCCTACAAAAAAGATGTTGACGACCCCCGAGAGTCACCCTCGTTTGAATTACTCGAACTTCTGCTGGCGCGCGGGGCAGAAATGAGCTACAGCGATCCACACGTGCCCCAACTTCCATCAATGCGGCATTTCAATCTACCATCGATGGAAAGCCAACCCCTGACTGCCGAGTACCTGCGTTCACTTGACGCAGTGCTGATTGCGACCGACCATACCGACTTTGATTACGATACCATCGTGCAACATGCACCTCTGGTCATCGACACACGAAATGCAACCCAGCACGTAAAGGGTAAACGCGACCATATCCGGAAGACATGATTTTTCGCGTAGCATCAACCGACACAAGAATGCCCTTGCAACGTTCGCTCTTGCAGCATTTCACTCCGTCCAGACATGCCTGAATCCACCGAAGACGAGCCACTTTCGATCCTCGCTCTGGATGCATTCCATGGCGGCAGCCATCGGCAGTTCACGCAAAATCTGAAACGTCAAAGCCGTCACCAGTGGCATCTCCTCACGGGAAAACCGGTTCACTGGAAATGGCGAATGCGGTCATCACCGATCGCCTTTGCAGAGCAGACTCGACAACTCGAAGACACGGCTGTTTCACCCGACGTCCTGTTTTGCACAGACATGCTTGATTTGCCGGTTTATCTTGGCATGCTGGGGCACAACCGTATTCAACAGATCCCAAAGGTAGTTTATTTCCACGAGAACCAGTGGACCTATCCGACATCCCCCCGACGTAAACCAGACAACCATTTCGGTTATACGAATCTTCTCTCCGCGATTTCCGCAGACCAGATCTGGTTCAACTCGCAATTCCATCTGGATGACTTTTTGCAGGGTAGCAGGAAGTTCCTCAAACAGATGCCCGACACACGCGATCTGCACCAGCTCGATCGACTGCGTACCAAAGCCCACATCATTCCACCTGGCTTTACGATTCCTGACAATCTTGCAAGCGAAGAGGTCTCTGCAGCCAAAACAGGCCTGCCGTTGACATCGCCCCCGGACAAAGACGAAATCACCGTCGGCTGGGTATCGAGATGGGAATACGACAAATGCCCGGAAGGATTCCTTTCTCTGCTCAAGCGGCTCCAAGCTTCCGGCATCCGGTTCAAGCTGATTCTGCTCGGCGCCAGACCCCGTCATAGCGTCCCGGAACTGGAAGAAATCCGAACAACCTACGCGTCAAATATCCTGCATGACGGCTTTGCAGACGACCTGGAAGCTTATTGGGAGTTACTGGCGAGAATGGATGTCGTCGTTTCCACGGCCAACCACGAGTTTTTCGGGATCGCAATCTGTGAAGCGATATGGGCCGGTGCCGTCCCCGTTGTTCCTGATCGGCTCAGCTATCGGGATCACGTGCCGGAAAGCTGCCGATACCAGACTCTGGATGATGCCGTAGAACTGATTCGCGCCGCTCAATCTACAGAAACGCGACGACAGAAAAGCGAACTGTGCAAGAATCAGATTGAGTCTCTGCAAACCAGATTTCTCATCAAGCAAATCGATTCCCGCCTCACTCAACTGGCAAACAGTTTTCCGACAAGGGCAATGGGACAAACAGGGAATTCAACTGACTGACCTCATCAGCCCACATTTTCCCCCATTCTTTCGGCCAGTTTTTTTAGCGTCTCGCTGGCATCATTCTCCAGCAACTTTGCCTGAATCATGTGAGGCTGTGAAGTGTCATTCCATGCTACCTCCAGTGCCTGCGCAAATTCCCCCTCCGTGCAGACCTGATGCCCTACACCTCCACCATAAACGTTGAGCAACTCGCAATACTTCCATGGATTGATCTCGTTGTACTTCCAATCCCCCGCGTGCAAATACCGTTCAGTACCGTAGCCATGATTATCAAGAACGATGATTAACGGTGCATGCCCACTCGCGATCAGCGTGCTCAATTCCTGACCCGTCATTTGAAACGCACCGTCTCCGACAAGTACCACAACACGATGCTTTGGCCTTGCTGTCGCAGCACCCAACGCTGCAGGAATGCTGAATCCCATGGATGTGTAATATGCCGGACTCAGGAATTCGCCACGGTCATGGATGGTTAACTCTGTCGCCGCAAACAGCGAATCACCAACATCAGCAACCACAATCACCTCCGAATCAAGGCGACGGTTCAGCATCGCCATCATCCTGCTTGTTCGAAGTGGATCATTCTCGTTGACCTGTTCCCCCGAGTCGAATGTCTGCTTCAGCACGAGAGAATCAGGTATTTCACGCGAGACTGCTTTCATATTCGCTGCATTCAGTCCCTCGACATATTCCTTCAATCCAACATGGCGATAATGGTGATGTGAAATCCGCAACTCTTCACTTGTTGCGTAAACACACCTGTCAGGATCAAGCTTTGCCGAATACACACCGAGATTGATATCACTCAGGAATGCCCCCAGCATGAGCACCAGGTCACTGTCCTCCACGAACTCGGTTACGTCAGCATTACCGATCGCCCCGCCATAAAGACCGATGAAAAGCGGATGTCTTTCACTCACAACACTCTTGCCCAACATCGTGGTTGCGATCGGAATTTTGCATGTTTGTGCAAACTGCAGCAATTGATCCTGCAATCCAAAGCGATGCAATTCAACACCGGCAAGGATCACCGGCTTTTTGGCTTTGGCAAGCAACTCACGAGTCTCCTCGACCGCTTCGGCAGTCGCTTGCACATTGTCTTCAAATACCGGTCGCGCATATCCGTGAGCAACAGGTGGAACAACATGCACCATGTCACGCGGCAACTCAATGTACACGGGTCGTTTGAAGCGATCACAGGCATCCAACACGCGGTCAATTTCGGAAAACGCTGTTAGCGGATCGCTGAGTTCAGTCCCGGCAATGGTGAACTTTTCAAACACTTCTATCTGTGTGCGGAAATCACGGACCATGTGGTGAAGAAGTGCGCCACCTTTCCTTTCATTGAGCCCAGGGGAACCGGAAATCACCACAACGGGTGACTTTTCGGCGTAGGCGCCAGCGATTGAATTCGAAACGCTCAAGCCACCCACACAATAGGTAACGCAAACCGCCCCCATCCCGTTTATTCGGGCGTAGGCATCTGCTGCAAAGCCGGCACAATCTTCTCGCGTGCACCCGACCACATTGATCGGACTTTTCTCCAGTTCGCTGTAAAAAGAAAGAATGTAGTCGCCGGGAATACCAAAAAGATCATCGATCCCGTAATCTCTCAACCGCTGGATCAAATACCCACCGATCGACAAATCAGCCGTGCTTCGACGTTGCCTGTCCGACTGGTCATGCTGCATCATTGTGCACACCTCTTTTTTGGGCGACCAAGAATTCCGTCCGTGACCCTCTCCCTGGCAAACCCATGCCACTGGCCCACATACCGGACTCTGTTCATTTCGAACGTGAGCCATCCTGACACAAGATTGCCTCCCTAGTGTACGCCAACGACCAGTGTTTGGGTCACCGTAACTGATGCCTCACCGATTCGACGTAACTTTCGAAACATCAAAATGTTTTCAAGAATCCGCTGCTGCTTGAGAAACGACCGAACGAAATCTCCATGGCCAGACTGAAAACCGGCGGCACATCAACAGTGCATTCAAAATGAAAGGACGACTCACGTGATCATTATCGTAAACACTGCCACCTTTGCGTGCTTTGCTATGAACCATCTCACCCCAAGACTTCAGGTGAGGGAAACCCACGAAACAATCAGACTGGCCGGGCATTTTTGAACAACGTTACCTCGTTTCCCTCAAGATTGAATTCAAGTTCATCGGTCAACCGTTCCATCAACAGCAACCCGTGACCTGTATCCTCGTTGAGACGCGACAGTTTCGCCGCTTCAAAGAAACCGGCCACATTAAAACCGTTACCGCCATCACTCACCGTGATCCTGATCCCCGATGGATCAAACAACAACCGAACTTTGGTTACCCTTTCCTTGTACGGCGTTTCTGACTTTCGTGTTTCGATCAAATCAGTGGTCGCGTTACTACAAATGATGTCGTGGTGCCGGGGTGTAACGGATGGGCCCAAACCAAGGTTTCCGCGATACATTGCGTTGACCAAGGCATGCTCCATACTGATTCCCAGACGAATCCGTTCTACCCTGGGCAAAAGCGCCATGCCCTCGGCAACTTGAACCGTCAAGGCAACCAGAGGTGAAATCAAACGGGCATCGCTTGGTAACTCAAAATCAAATGTATTCGACTTAAGCGTGGTCAGTAGATCTGCGTAAGGTGTGTTGCCATCGTCAACCCGACATACTGTTTCAACTATTCCAACTAATTGACTCTGCAACTGTTCCTCACAAACACAGGCGATCGCTCCGGCTCGCAACCCAGCATCAGCAAGCTGATCAGATCCAGTGTTCGTGATGAATATCACGCTGATAGCCGGAAAATGGCCGAGAACCCCTCTGACGAAATCCACACCGGACATTTCTGCAAGGACAATGTCCGTGACAACCATGTCAACGTTACCATCTCGAAGAACCTGAATGGCTTGCTTTCCACTGTTCGCATGCTTGACGTGACACCCGGCTTTCTCAAGCAGTATCCGTATTTCAACAGCACGCGTCGGGTTAGACTGCACGAGCAGTATGTCTGCCATCTGAACTTTACCCCGCCAAGCTTGGTACAGAACGACCGAATCCGAGAAGCCAGCAGTTTACCACCTTTTGCCTCCGGAAAGGGACGGTTTGGCAACGTGCCCCCTCCCGGTGGATTTGAAATCACATCCTCCCATCTCTGCCGACCGTGAGACGGAATCACCATCCACTCAATGCAGGAGATGGAAACACAGTGTTTCAACGAAAGTCATTGTCAGACGCACGGATATCAACAGCACTTACTGATGCATGGATCAAGTCGCTCTCCGTTGGATTTCCGCCCCCCTGAATCTGAATCCTTTACATTGATTTGAGGGGACAAATCAAATCCACCTATTACCTGACGCCCAAGTGACCCGGGAATCTCAGGCATCACTGCCGGGAGTAAAATCATCTTCGGAAGACAACGCCAGAGCGAATTCGGACAGGAGCTGTGCGACCTGATGAACGTCACTCAACGAAACAACTTCAACCGCAGAATGCATGTAACGATTGGGGATCGCGACGAGCCCGGTTGCGACTCCGGAACCGTGCACCTGAAGAACATTCGCATCATTTGGCGTGGCTCGCCCTATTGCTGCCATCTGAAAAGGAATCGAGTACTGCTCGCAAAGCTCGACTAACCGTTCCGAAACCTTTGAATTGATATTTGGCCCGCGGAAAATGACGGGGCCACCACCCACCGAAATGTCACCCTGCTTCTGCTTGTCGATGGAAGGGCAATCCGAAGCATGGGTTACGTCAACTGCGATCGCAACATCGGGTTGAATGCTACCGGCTGCGGTCTTCGCGCCACGGAGACCGATTTCTTCCTGAACGGTGGAGACTGAATGGAGATGGCATCTCAACTGCTGGGGTGCACTGCGAGCACGTCTCAAGGCTTCCATTACTGTCCACATGCCTGTCTTGTTATCCATCCCGGGACCAGAAACAAGGTCCCCCATCAACGGCTGGTAACGCAACGCCAGAGTGATCGGGTCACCAATGGAAACGATCTCAGCAGCCTCCTTTCCATTCTTTGCTCCGATGTCCAACCAAAGATCGTTGATATCGACAACCTTTTTTCGTTCTTCCACAGTGAGAAGGTGAATCGGCTTTCGGCTGATCACTGCGGCTACCGGTCCGCTGCGCGTCCATATCGACATCGGCTGCCCAATCAGCTGCTGCGGATCCCAGCCACCAATCGTCTGACCAAACACAAATCCTGAGTCATTGATGTAAGTCACCAGCATACCAATCTGGTCACAGTGACCGGCGTACATCAACCTGGGACCCGAGACATCACCTACCGACGCGATTGTATTGCCATGCACATCAACGCGAACGTCGTCAGCAAAAGGCCTGATGTAATCCCGGACCAAGGCTTGAATCGGTTCCTCGTAACCAGACGGACTTGGTGTCTGAATTGCTGTTTTGAAAAACTTGGCGGCGGCTTCGTCCATGATCGTGGAATCCCTGATGTTGTTAGGAAGTTGTGATTCGGAAAGTTTTCTGGCAATGCAAAGCATTTCAATGACCAGAACGGTAACTTCAGCGGCTCAGGGATTCACCGAATGGGGGGCATACCACAAGTACTGTTTCACCTGAAAACGCCATGATCGCTGAACGCTCTCTGCGAATCAACAATACATCAACCTGAAACACACCAACCTACCAAAAGCGGCACCCAACGATCCAATGAAACGCTCCTCGCAAAAGCGAAGTTCGCCTTGTCTACTCCGGACCAGTTAGCATCGAAAGGTTTCAAACGGCTGCCTGCCCCGAAATCAAGGCAACAAGATCAACGTACCGGAATCACATTGTGGATCTGCTTTCCAATTCATAACAAGTCATTCGCACTCCGTGACCGCCGCAATTGATCCATCGCGCTGATCGAAGCCAAGCCACGACTGTTTCTGTATGACTGCTTCTGCAGGTTTGCCTCTGTACGGTTGCCATTGCACGGTTGCCTCTGCACAGTTGCCTCTGCACAGTTGCCTCTGCACAGTTGCCTCTGCACAGGTGCCTCTGCTGCCTCTGCACGGAGCCAAAGCCCGTTCTCGTAAGCACCCCACCCTCGAAAGCTTCGAACGCAGCGTTGCTCTGATGAAACTTTAACGGAAATGACTGTTCCTACCGAGTTTAGCGATCAAACCGGCTGTGATTTCCCATCGTGGGCGTTACAAAAACACAACGCGCACTGCACCTCAGAAAGTTTTTCAAAATTTTTTCTATGATGGCGTCTTGTCTTCCCTTGTCGCCTCACAAGCTCCGATCGCCCTGATTCTTCGGAATTAACGCGGTTTTCGTGACCGTTCCCCAAATTCCGAACCGCGAACTTGTGCTTAATGCACCGACGAAACCGTTGATAGTGCTTGTTCCCAATCAAACGCACTAAAGAGTTAACCCGGTTTTACTCGAAACTAACTCTCGGACAGCGAACCGTATCAACGGCCTGAACTCCACTTACTGTCAAAAGCAGTTCGAGAAGCAAGGCAATTTGCACGGTCCGCTTTCCAACCCAGGGGGGATTCTGGGAAACGCAACAGGCGACTGCCCAATTGCATGATGCAAGCTGGCAGTGCCCCGAGCGACTCGGCGGCCATAGCCGAACGTTCCTGATTTGATTGAGATCTGCATCAACGTGCAGGTCGTCCAATTTTGATCAAGGGAACGTTGGGCGTTGATCGCCGCAGGTTCGCAGCTTCTACCCCTGCCACAGTTTTGTGGACGGTCACATCAGGTGGCCTTATTTGAAGTTTTGACAACCAAAACCGCGAGGATCCCGCAGGGCGAGCGTCGCAAGATGCAAACCGGGT
>JAAXJB010000048.1:0-87111 GCA_012270065.1 Rubripirellula sp.
CCTGTCTTCGGGTTTCCTGTCTTCGGGTTTCTGGGGGAGTGACAATCGGGAATGAGAATCGATCCCACGCATCATTTCAGTTGTCTTGATCGCCACAGTTGTTGCAGACGCTGTTGATGCTGCTGTGCGAGTTGCTGATGCTTGTTTGATTCGATGGTTTTTCCCTGTGAGCCGAGAATTGCAGCGAGCACGCGGTGTGCTTCAATGTAGGTCGGGGCCAGTTCCACCGCCTTTTTCAAAGCTGTGATCGCTTGCTCGGTTTGGCCCGAGTTCTGTTCGGCGATGCCAAGTTGAAAATAATCGAAAGCTTCGGATTGGTACTGAGTCACCTGCCGATAGAGTTTCGCTGATTCTGCAAAATTGCGTCTTTGATACGCGATCTGCGCGAGCAGTCGCAGGGCTTCTACTTTGGCGCGGGTCGGTTGCTGCTCGGATTGAGCTACCTCAGCAGCGAGGTCATTCGCAATCCCGGCCTGGCCCTGAGCACGAGCCAATAAGGCGAGAATGGTGTTGGCATCGGCATCTGACTTGCCACTATTTTTCAGCTGAATCAACGATTTGGCAGCCTCGATGTCATAATCCTTGAAGTTGGGATTGTCTGGCTCTTCCTGTGCCACCTGGAATTTTGCCAGCGCCTCGCAACGCTCGCGTTCCATCTCGGTCAATTCGCTGATGTCCAGTATGGGGCTCAGTCCCACCGCAATTTCCGGCCCGGCTTTTTCCGTGCTATGGATCCCGATGCGATGATGATGAAAAGCGGTATGTGGGATCTCAGTATCCAGTTTAGGCATGTGGCACTTTGCGCAATCGTTCTGGACCTTGGCCATTCTTTTTTGCAGTGGTTCGCCACACGCATCATCGTTGTGGCAATCAAGACAGATCGACCGATAATGTGCGGCCATCTCGTCCTTTGCGGGCGTGTCATGTGGGTTGTGGCATGTGATGCAGGTCAGAGTTTCCGTCTGCTGATAGCACTTGCTCTGATGCAACTGTTCGACATGACCGACGATTTTCATTTTGTCATCGCCGAGACGGTACTGGTAGTCAAGGCGAACATCGGTCAGAGGAGTTCCGGGGCGAAAATCCCATTCGTCTTTCCCGGCACGAAGCGCCTTACCCGCTGCCTGCAGGTGGCACTGTTGGCAGATCGCTTCACTGAGTTCACGGTTCAACCTTGCCGGATTCACAATTGTCTGATCCGGAGTCGCCCGGTCGGAGCCGGCAAGATCAGGCGTAAGTGATGGCTTTGCCTTCTGGTCACGGTATTTTTTGGCATGTAATTCACCTGGGCCGTGGCATCGTTCGCAGCCCACAGTTTCTTCAAGGATGGTAAAGTCGTTGGGGTTTCCCTCTTTACGGTCGATGCTTCCCACATGACAGAAAAAACATTCCGAACTCAGCTTTCGGGAAAACCCGGGATGGTTCGGAAGATCATATCCCGGAGACATCGCCCACTTGTTTGATTCGACATACCAGGAGAGAGGCGACTGGCCGAAAAAATCCCCCTTGCGATACACGTAGCTCTTGCCGTGGCTGCCAGATCCCATTGTGTAGAGGATTGGGTTTTCAGTGATCGCCAGTTCTTCATTGTTTGTGCCGCGGATAATTTCACGGTGGATCAACTGGTCGTCACGGAGGAAAACTTCATAGTCATTGCCGGATAACGCGTGACGGAAGGAACTCTTGGTCATTTCCTTGCTGGAATTGACCTTTTCCATCGTTTTACTGTGTGTCGTTTCCAGATAGCTCTTGTGTTGATTGGGGTGACAGCTGACGCAAGCCTGTGATCCGATGTACTTCACTGATGGGTCTGCATTCAGGGGAGGCGATGCCTCGATTCGTCCCGAGTGGACAATCAAGAAGATGGCCATGCATGGAAAAAGTTGTGACCAGGCGATGATCGAGCCGGATGGGTTGGCCGAAGATGAATTCACTGAACTGGCTGGTTGATGACTGCGGAAAGAAGCGGATGTTGAATCGTTTGACTACACCAGTTTACCGTCATGGGACAGGGATGACGTTGCAAAATCAGGGCGAAGTATTCGGTTTGCACAAGCTTTGAGTTTGTAATCATGTTGTCATCGCTCATGCTCAACGCCGGGTTGCCCGTTCGGGTTAGCCGTAAGCGCGGCGTGGGAGCAACTCAACGTTCACCAAAAACGCGTGATTCTCGCTTTTGGCAGCGGGAAATCCGGCTTCACGGTAAAGTTGGCTAGAATAAAATGGAATGTTCAATGGTATTTGTGTGATCTTCAGCTCCTTTCAGCGGAACACGCCGCTGTCATGCGTTGTTGGTGGGGGGAGAGCAACCGTGTTGCCTGTCCCGCTTGCCTGTCCCTGTTGTCCGATGATTGGTGTGAATTGAGTGAACGGTTGTCGTACAGAATTAGCCTGCTTATTGCGATGGACGGCCTGTTTGCTGCTTTTGTGCGGCTGTCAAAAGGATGATGCTCCAGTCACCCCGGCCGCGGCTGGGCGGTCTGCTGACAAGGCTGAACCCACTGTTTCAGAGAACCCGGCGGCAGCGGTGAAAGCCTTGATGCGGCGTGGACGGGTAGCGGCTGCGGCGGATCAGATGCAGGCTGCGTTGTTGAGAAACCCGCAGGACCCGGATCTGTTGCTGCTCGCCGGTGATGTTGCTGTTGCTCAGGGCGATGCGGCGCGGGCAGCCGAGTTGTATGAATCCGCCATCTCTGCATTCGGTGGTAGTCATGCAGAATCCATGCTCAAGCTTGGGCAGGAGTACATGAATCTGGGGCGTCCCTTCGATTCGATTCGGGTCATGGAAGAGGCGGTCAGTGCTTATCCTCAAGTGGCTGATTACCGACTCAAACTGGTTGGATTGCAGTTGGCCGTCGGGCTTGAGTTTGAGAGTCAGGAGCATTTGCGGTGGTTGGTGCAACGTGGGCATGGAGGAGTCAATCTGCTCATCGTCCTCTCGGATCTTTCGCGTCCGCAGACCGTAGAATCGACTTGCAAGTACGCCTTGAAAAACTATCCGAAAGATCTTCGGCCAAATTATTCACTGGCGAGGTTGCCGGCGTATCACTCGAATTGGAACAAGGTCGCGGATCTGCTCGCACCGGTGGTCGAACGTCATCCTGACTTTGTGCCAGCACAGGCTCTGTATGGACGTGCTTTACTTGAATTGCAAAATGACTCACGACTCTCTCAATGGTACAGGTCACTGCCGTCTGGCATCGAGGGTCAGCCCCAGTATTGGTTGACGATGGGAGGCATTGCGGAGCAAAGTGGAGACATACCGATGGCTGCGAGGGCTTACTGGAACGCAGTGAGCCTGGATGAAAATAGTGGTGAGGCATTGTTGAAACTGTCCGCCAGTATGTCGCAGCTCAAGGAAGCGGAAAATGCACGAAGTCTTGCTGATCGTGCGGCGAGGATAACAGTGCTCCGTGATGGCGTGGATTCATTTTTATCATGGAAAAGCAACTCGCAATCGGATGCGGTCGTCATTGCACGTTCCCTGAACCAGTTGGGACGCCGCTGGGAAGCAACCAGCTGGTTGCGGGCTGCCTATTTGATGAACCAGAATCCCCAGCAGGATCTTGACGGGATATACAAGTCGGTTCGGTCCACTTTGACAGCTCAAACACCGTGGCAAATGCCGGAGTTTGCCGTTGCAAAAAAGATTGATGTGGAAAAGTACCCCAAACCAGTTTGGTCGGATTCCGGTAGTGCCGCTCCGACCGTTGCTGACCCTGCGACGGAATCGGAAATCCGATTTGTCAATCAAGCCGCGGAACGACAGCTGTTGCATACCTGCCGTTTGAACAAGTCGGTGAGTGAAAAAGGCGGTTTGACGATTTACCAGTCCGGGGCGGGCGGTGCTGGTGTGATTGATTTTGACCTTGATGGGTGGCCTGATCTGTTGCTGACATCCGTCGATGGAAATCCCATGCGGAATGATTCGAGCCCCAATCACCTGTTTCGTAATCACGGCGGAAAATTTTCCGATGTCACCGGGGTTTCTGATTCCGGCGGAACCGGCTTCGCGCAGGGCATTGCTGTTGGAGACTACAATGCTGATGGATTTCCTGATCTGTTCGTTGCAAATATCGGTCGCAACCAGTTGTTGCGTAACAATGGGGACGGAACGTTTCGTGATGTCACCCAACAGGAAGGTCTGACTGATGAAGTGTGGACCAGTTCTGCTGGCATCGCGGATCTTGATGGAGATGGGTTAGCGGACCTGTTTCAGCTTGGATATTGTCAAACAGAGAAAGCCCTGCAACAGCTTTGTGTTGACGCCGACTTGAAGGAACCACGATCCTGTGCGCCACTGGCATTTTCTGCGCAGCGGGATCGCGTCTGGCAAAATGCTGCCAACGGTGGTTACGTTGATAGAACTGCCACCTGGTTGAGTCGCCATGAAGCAGGTCGAGGCTTGGGGCTGGTCATCGGATCGCTTGATCGACGTCCGGGAATTGATGTTTACGTTGCGAACGACATGACGGCCAACCATTACTGGTCATCAAATGATGGCGAGATTGGCAGCGAAGACACGGATGACCAAAATGCCGGAACAGGCCAACTTGATCAGCCATTCAGGCTTTCCGAGCAGGCGAGTATCCGGGGACTCGCTGTCAACGGACGTTCTTTGTCTCAGGCGTCGATGGGCATCGCTGCAGGCGACGTGGACCAGGATGGAGACGTTGACTTTCTGCTGACTCATTTCTCCGGTGACTACAACACGTTTTACGAACAGGTAGCTGATGGAATGTGGGCTGATCGATCCAAGCGTGTAGGAATTGTCGAGCCATCACAGCAGATGCTGGGGTACGGTACACAGTGGATCGATGCTGATAACGATGGGACGCTTGAGCTGGTCGTTGCCAATGGAGACATTGATGATTTCGCTCATCAGGATCGTCTTTTCCGGCAGCCTGCCCAGTTGTTCCGGCGGCAGAGCAACGGACTTTGGTCGCAGACCCAACGACAGTCCCTGGGAGATTATTTTCAGCGTGATCACCTGGGACGCGCGATGGTAAAACTGGATTTCAACCGGGATCAGAAACAGGATCTGTTGATCACACATTTGTTCGAACCAGTGGCCCTGTTGGAAAATGAAACCATCAGCAACGGCTCGCAATGCCGGTTTTTCTTCGTGGGGACGACATCCGGTCGAGATGCGATTGGCACGCGAATCACCTTGAAACAGTCTGATCGCCAGCTTGTGGGGCACCTGCTTGCCGGAGATGGTTTTCAATGTTCCAACGAGCGATGTGTGAAATTCGGTTTTGGCAACGAACAGGGCAGTGGAGAGATTCTTGTGGACTGGCCCGATGGAACCAGGGAAGCATTCGGAAGACACGAATTGTCAGGAGATTACCTCATCGTTCAGGGTAGTGGTGAAGTTTATCCGCATCGCTCCCGCTGATTGCTTGATGGTTGGGATTTCAATCTGTTTTTCGATTCGACCCGGGCCAGTGTGAATGGTTTACGATGATGGCCCCTAGCCATTGGAGTAGCCCATGACAAAGTGTGATTATTTGAACCGTCGGCGTTTTTTCGGAACGCTCACCGCCGGTGCTTCGATTGCCATGCATCACAACTGGCAGCGATATTCACAGGCCGAGGATGCGTTGCCCTCATCGATCGATTCGAAGGAACGCATTGCTGCTTTGACAACGCGTTTGAACCCCAAAATAAATGCGTCACGACAGGCTGCACTGGAACTCCTCAAACCCACTCCAGCACAGCTTGAGCGGGGATTGCGTTTGCACGCGGAATCCATTGTTTTCGATTCCTACGGATTCTCGCCGCGTGCAGCTGTCGATGGTGAATCTTTGGCCAGAATGATTCAGGACGGAGCCTCGGAGATCGAGTTGGATGATGCTCGTGAAGACATGATGATGACCCGTGTAGTGGCGGATGCGGTTCAGCAGCAGGAGTATCGGGATGCGTGGCGGGCATCCGGTGTGACCTGTGTTTTTCAGAATGCCGGACAGGAGGGGCAGGATCCGATGCGGTTGATCAAACGTCTCGCCCGCTTCACCTATGTGACAGACATGATGCGTGGTTTTGTTGCCAAAGCCTCCACGCCGCAGGATGTGGTTTCTGCCAAGAAAGAGGGCAGGCATTGCCTTTATATGACGGGCAATGGGGTGCCTTTGACACAGCAGTGGGTTTCTGTGCCTGATGAGTTGCGATACATGCGGATCTTCTTCCAGCTCGGCATTCGCATGATGCATTTGACCTACCAAAGGCGAAATATGATCGGTGACGGCTGTGGCGAAAAAACGGACGCCGGTTTGAGTGATTTTGGTGAGGCTGCGGTGCGAGAAATGAATCGAGTGGGTGTGATTCCGGATTGTGCGCACAGTGGTTGGAAAACCAGCCTTGAGGCGGCACGTGTTTCAACCAGGCCAGTCGTGGCAAGTCATTCTGTCTGTGGTGCAATCCATCCCCACATTCGCAGTAAGCCCGATGAGGTGATTCGAGCGATAGCAGATTCCGGAGGTTACATCGGGATCTGCTGCATTCCGCGTTTTCTGCGTGGAAAGGGTGATATCACGTCCCTGCTGGATCATGTTGATCACGTGATTCGGAAATTTGGATCTGACCATGTCGCGATCGGAACAGATGTCGCTTATCAATCGCAGGATTCAGGACGTGAAAGGGCCAAGGTACCTCGTCGAGGGAAAACCAGAACTGAGTTTCGTTCTTTGTGGCCTGCAGACGATTATCAAACCACGAAACAGGCCACTGAGAGCATGGCCTGGACCAACTGGCCGCTGTTTACCGTGGGACTTGTGCAGCGTGGGCATGGCGACGATGTCATCCGAAAAGTCATTGGTGGTAATGTCATGCGTGTTGCCAGGGAAACGATTGGGCAGGCGTGAGAGATATTTCCAATCAACGTGCCGGCTGCCACGATGATTGTTCACCTGCGCGAAGTCCTGGGTTGCCTTGTGCCACCAGTGATCAGGCAGCACGGAGTTCACGGTTGTACTGGGCAAAGTTAACCCAGTCTGTGACTTCTTCGAGGTCAGGCAGATTGCCGCCACGAAGGATCCGTTTCCCCTCGTTGCTTCGCGCTATGGGATCAATGATCTCGAACAGTTCGTCTGCATCACAGGCTGCAAGATCCGTTGGCGTGACAATGTCAGCTGCAACCAGCAGTTGGGCGTCATGACCGCGTAGCATCGGAATGCAGCAGACAAGTGTGGTCTGTTGTTGCCACTGCAAGACTGTGTCCGCATTCACACGCCGGTGATCCAGTTGTTCGGCGACATCTTCAGGGTCTGCATCAAGCAGGTCCTGAATCGTGTAGATTCCGATTGCTTGCAGACGTTCCTCCATGCGTTCGCCAATTGATGGAGCGTCCACGACTGGGGCATCCTGTTGCAGATAGAATCGCAATTCACGTATTTCTGTTTCGTCTTCGTTGTGTGTATCCGGCACCTGTTTGTCGATGGATTGATTCCGTTCGAATTGGACAATCGTGTTCCGCTTCGTTTCAGTTTCGCGATTGCTTTTTGAGCGTTCGCGTTTTTTCTGAATTGAGTGCTTGGTCTGACGGTTCCGTTGCAGGTTGGGGGCAAATCCGAACTCGTTTCCAGATTCATGGCTCTGGTTGCTTTCTTCTTGCATGGTTTCCAGTGAGGCAGCCTTCGATTCTTGTGCTGTGCGGTTCAGACCTTTGCTGTTTGCCGTAGCAATCCATCCCGTGATTCGTGCCAGTTCGTGGCTGCTGCCACTTAGCAGAAGTTGCTGTCCGAGGTCTGTGGCAAGAAATGCTTCCACTTTGTGCAGCAGGTTGATCGGGGGAGTTGCTGCCAACGCTGCTGGTGTTGTGATACCGCAAGCAACGAGAATTCTTGCATCAAAGCCTCGTAAATTGGGTACCCGACAGACCAGTCGGCATTCAGCCTGCCATCGACGAATGGTGTTGGCTTCAACATCCGCCAGGCCCAGTGCGTCTGCCAGTCGGCAGGGATCCTGCTGCATCAGGTGGACAACATGGCTGACTTGCAAGCCTCGCAAACGGGCAGCTGCAACGGCATCAATCGACGGTGCTTGATCGATCGGACTGTCTACCGAAAGGAAAAACGGGGACTCTGGTGTCATCATCGAGACGTTCTGGTTATGAGACATGTGCAGATCTTCCTTTCGATTGGTTGGATGTTGTTCTTTGGCCGAAGGAGTTTTGCTGACATCAAATCCTGGAGAACCAGGTAATCCTGAAGGACCCGGTGCAGGAACCGTGCTGTACGAATTTGCGTAGTAATAGCCATCGCGGTAAACCGTTCCAACTTGGGTCTGGTCAGTGAGTTCACTTGAACAGGATGAGTTGGGAAAGTTGCTGTGTTGGCTGGTAGCGGCAGAACGATTCTCTTCAGGTTCCTGCCACGCCATGTCGAAACGTTGATTTGCATCTGGCATGAAGTTGCTGCCTTTCATGGCAATGGAATCGTCCACGACGTCCTGAAAACCATGGGTGTGAGGATGGGGGCCAACGTACTTTTCGTTCGCATAGTTCGATTTCCACAGTGGTCGGTGAGGATGAACGATGCGTTCCGGGTGAATTCTCTCAATCCGCGATCCCACGGATTCAAGTTCATGAGTCAAATGGTCGTTGCTCGTCAGGATCAATAACTGATGACCATCGCTTGCGTAATCATGAAGAGCAGCCGTGAGTGGACTGGCGCGATGTTTTCGTTCATGTAGTGTCACGCTTTCAATGTTTGTGCTCTGCCCGGTCTTCGGCTTCTGGTCAAGTTCAGGAATGGTTTCGATGACCAGTGGTACATGTCTGCCGGAATGGGCAAGCACTTGCCCTGCGGCCATTCTCACCGCAAGGACGGCGCAGGCCCGGTCAAGAGTCGAACACGTCTTCTCGTCGTATCCATCGATCTTGACAGCACCGGCTTTCACGGCCGTGTCCGAGTTTGAAGGAATGTGGTCGGGGGACCATTCAATTCGCCTCAGTCGACTACCTGTCAGTCGAATCAGCCATCGGCTGGCAATTTGTGAGAGCGTCGATGAAGGAGCTTCTGCATCGTGTGAGTCGATTTGATTCAGTACCTGGGTACGGCGGTTCTTCAACCATTGAGCACGCGAAAGATGACTGAGCCGATTGTCCAATTCATTCAATTCCTTCACCAGCAGGTCGCGATTGCTGCAGCGAATTTGTGAATCCCCGGTTTCTGGTTTTGTGGCCGTGTTCGCGTTGATGAAGCGGTTTCGTATCTTGCGGCGTAATTGTGCTGCTTCACTCAGGCATGCGTCCAGCTTCAATGTGATGCTGTCAAGCTCCGAGATGCGTTCCTCGTGTTCCCGATTTCTGATTTCCAGTTGACGGTACTTGGAAGTTGTTGACGCATCGTCGTTGACCAGACCCAATTTGTGGTTTTGTCGGAGAATCTGGTCGCGATGACGCTTTAGTTGCTTGATCACTGAAAGCAACCACTGTTCGCAATGCCGGGCGAGTGAGATTTCGTGGGTTGGAGGATTCGGTGCGAGTCCGGCAGGTTGATGGCTGTAGGCATGGATCTGTTGCAGGCTGTCCCGAATGGTACGCAATGTCGAACTGAGAGTTCGTGTTGTTCCTGGAACGCTGACGTCCTGTTCATACCAGTTTTTGGTGACGCGGTCTGAACCCGTGTATCTTTCAATGAGCCAGTCTACTTGCCTCTTTGCGAGAAGAAGATGGTGTTTGATTGAGTTGCGTTCTCTCGCCAAAGGATTGTTTTCTGCTTGGCGTTCGCGTCTGGTTGATTCGGGCTTGTCCAGCGTGTGCAGAAACCGGTTCAATCGCATTCGTCGTAAAGTTCGTTCGTCAACCTGCGATGGTTGGGGGTTCGCCTTGCTTTTGCCTTGCAGCAGACATTGCTGAATGGCAGCTGTTTCCAGCTGCGCTCTCTGCCAGTGAACAACCTGGGCATCGATATCTTCCAATTGGCGTTGTAGTTGCCGCCGGTCGTGTTCAGATGTCGTTGCTGCGTAATCGCGTTGCGATGAGTGAAGTGGGGGACGATTCAGGTCGTTGATTTGACTCCTCAGCCGCGTGCGCCTTGAACGGAGCGTCCTGGCGCGATCGTGCAAGTCCCGCAAACGCGTTTGCAGTGCCTGATGGGACTCGTTGTCTTGAGGTTCATCGAGTTCATGACCATGAGATGCAGAGGTGTTTGATTTTGCATCGGGAAACTGTCTGTCCGTGACTTGTTGCTCGGTCTCGATCGACGATTCATCGTTCAAACACTGAGTCAACCATGCTCTCCGGGACAGCAGTGAATTTTGTTCTTTCTGATCCAGTGGCCCGGCAACTGCCTGCAAATTTGCAAGTTCAGCTTCAATGTCTGCCAAGGTTGCACGGATCTGTTTGCTTGCGTCCGGGTGGGCTCCGCAGTTGACCTTTGCTGCTGGCAATCGAGGAGAATCAGATATGCTGTCCAAACCACTGCGCACACAGGCAGAAACGACCCGCGTCAGATCGGTAATCGCTGAATCGGTGATCACGGAATCAGCAATCGCTTCAGGGACATTCAATGACGCAAGTGCACGCTGTTGATCGTTGCTCGAGTTGATATCAAGGAGCCAATTTGCATGTTCAGTGTCAAAAGTTACCGATTCGGAGCCGCGGGGCTCGTATTGCAAGGTCTGTCTGCCTCGCGCAGTGCCGTCCTGTTCGCGATAGTAGTGAATCAGTCCGTAGTGATTTGCAAACACGACACGACCAGTTGAAGAGCTCAGCATGCCCAGCGGGTATTCACGATCGACCAGCGCGTCCCGCAAAAACCGGGCAAGAGCGGTTTTGCCGCCTCCTTCGGGCGTGTTGACGACATTGATGGATTGAGAGAACGGCCCCAGCTCAACGCGTTGAAGCGGACCATGAGTGTCAATGTCGATGCGATCCAACAACATTCCTTGGCTCCTCCGTGGCCATGCAGGTAATTGGGAAAACTACCCGTTTCGACGACTTCCCGATCATGTGAATTCAGCGACTTCCGTGTCGATTTTGCCTGTCATGTTGGCCTCATCACGCAAAGGCGGCCTGAGGTTCGTGACAGAGGTGTCGCCGTCGAGGGACACCCATAATGGACTGTAGCGAATAGCGGTGTTTCACGGAAAGATCGAATTTCGACTCGTTGCATGGTCAATTGTGCGATTCTGGGATTCGCTAGCAAAACCATGCGATACCAACTTCTTCCGAAATGGTCTTGGCGATGATGTGGGCCCTTTGTTACATCCAGCGGCGGGTGTCGGTGCTCCTTGCCCGGAGCAGGCACTCGATGAACGCCCGAGAAGATGATCGCCCGTGAAGATGACTGCCAAGCCTGCCGTAAAAATGCAGGGTTTGTGGATGTGTTTGCTTGATGGCGTGGTTTTGGGCCCAGACTGATTTGGATTACCAGACTGATTTGGATTACAGGATGTCGAATAGGACTCAGTTCGTTGTCGCTGCAAAGCTCTCCTCACCTTGTTCGGTGTTCATCTGCCTGATTGCAGCCAGTGGTTTGATCCTCGGTTGTCAGGATGGTCCGATGTACGCCCTCAAGCTTGGCAATCCGTACTACCAATTCCATGAATGGAAAGCTGATGAGGCGTTTGGTATTACCGAACATGAGCGTCGGAAGCAGTTGGAACAATTGGCAGAAAACATCAGTGGATATGAGCGTTCGTCGCAACTGAAGTGGTTGAGTGCCTTGGGGCATGTGATGGATACCGATGCAAGTCCGGAAATGCGGCGACTGGCTGTGCTGACGGCTGGTAATGTGACTGATCCTTCTGCACTTCAGATCCTCGAGAAGGGAATGGATGACGACAGTGTAAAAGTACGTATGCAGGCTTGTCGGGCTCTTGGCAATCAAGCGACGGATGAGCGAGTTCTTCTGCTTGCCAGTGCGGTCGGTTCCGAGACGAGCACGGATGTCAAACATGCCGCGATGCGGGCGTTACAGAACCAGTCCAGTCCAACGGCTGTCGAAGCACTTCGGCTGGCGTTGTCGGATCGCGACCCTGCGACACAAAATCTTGCCATTGCATCTTTGCGGGGAGCCACTGGCAAAGATTACGGCGATGATCCTGAAACCTGGATTGCGGCGTTGGATGGGCAACCTGTCGAAGAAGCTCCGACTCGATTTGCAGATCGGATTCGAGAGCTGTTCTAGGGTGAGTGCTGTTCTGGGGTTATTGCTGTTCTGGGGTTATTGCTGTTCTGGGGTGGAAGCGGGGTTCTGTTTTCCCCGTTTGACGGGTCTTTGCCTTTGAATGCATGGTGATGCCCTTTTGCTGGTGGCCGCGTGGTTGCCAGGGTCAGCGGATTCAGGGTTAGTGACCTTGTCTGTGCCCAGTCTGGCCTGCCCTGAAATTCCATGCTGTTTTCCGATTTGGGGCTGGATCAGCTCATGGATCGAAGCCACCCCCTTTCGTCCGCTCGCAACCTGATGGAAACTACCGTCTTTCCAGATCGGCAGGTAGAAGTACAAGGGCGTTGTCTCGCGATGAAATATGTAATTGTGATTCCGGATGGTTGTGCCGATGAACCGATCGACGCACTTGAGGGAAAAACACCTCTGCAAGCCGCCCGCATGCCCGCATCGGATCGGTTGGCCAAGGCAGGAAGTTTGGCTTTGGCCAATAACACGCCGCTGCATCTTCCCGCCGGCAGCGAAGTGGCGAATTTGTGTCTGCTCGGGTATGACCCGGACGTCTATTTCACCGGACGTGCTCCACTGGAAGCCGCTGCTCAGGGCCTTGCACTCGGCCCGCATGATTGGGCGGTACGTTGCAATCTGGTCACTGTGGAAGATCAAGTCATGGTCGATTTTACCGCAGACCACATCACCACGGATGAAGCACAGCAACTGCTGGCATCTGCCCAGGACAGTCTGTTGGCGGACCTTCCTGATGGTGATTGCTTTGAATTTGTGACTGGGGTCAGCTATCGGAATCTGCTGATTTACCGGGGCAAGGAAGGTGTGTCTTCTCCATTTTCACGTGATACCCGAACGAGTGCACCGCATGACTTGACGGATCTATCGGTGACAGATGATTTTCCGCGTGGTCCAGGCAGTGACTTGCTGGTTCGCTTAATGAGCCGTTCGGCTGATTTGTTCGCTGGTCATCCGGTCAATCAGGATCGGATTGCTGCCGGCAAAAAACCTGCCACGAATTTGTGGCTTTGGGGTTTGGGAGGCGCCCCCAACCTGCCATCGTTCCATGAACGTTACGGAGTCAACGGTGTGATGATCACTGCGGTGGACCTTTTGAGGGGAATCGCAGCCTTGGCCGGTTGGCCACGAATCGAGGTCGAGGGGGCGACGGGGTATCTCGATACCGATTATGTTGCCAAAGGTAGGGCAGCCGTGTCGGCTCTTGAGGATTATGATGTGGTCTGTGTTCATGTTGAAGCTCCGGACGAGGCATCACATGAGGGGCGTCATGATGCAAAAATCGAGGCGTTGGAACAGATTGATCAGCACATCATCGAACCGTTGGTAACCGCCCTTGAACAGCACGGCGACTATCGCATCCTGATCACACCGGATCATCCGACGCCATGCGGCACAAAAAAACACAGTCACGGAATGGTTCCTCTGGTCATGGCCGGCACTGGTGTGCAGGCTGATCAGCAGACCAGTTACGACGAGTTTGCGGCCGAGGCGAGCGGGCGGCGGTTCGACAAAGGCTGGGATCTGATGGATGAGTTCATTCAGATGAGTTGATGTTGATGAATTGCTGCGTCGGTCACACGAGTGGTCATCGGTGGCTTCAGCAGTTTGCAAACTCACGTGATTGCAGAGGCGAGTTTCGCTGAATCGTCGCCATTTGCATGTTTGTTGCAGATGGCTCGTTGGTATGACACATTTGATTTTTGTTTGTTTCCGATTCACCACTGGATTGCAGTAGCTGGAATTTCATGTCTTTGATCGTTCAAAAATTTGGTGGCACAAGTGTTGCGGATGTCGGGAAAATCCAGGCCGCGGCTCGTAAGGCAATTCGCGCCCAGCGGCAGGGGCATCGCGTTGTCATGGTGGTCAGCGCCATGGGAAAAAATACAGATGCGTTATTGGGACTGGCGGGCGAAATCTGTGAACAGCCGCCGGCCAGAGAGATGGACATGCTGCTCAGTACTGGTGAGCAGGTCAGTGTGGCACTGGTCGCAATGGCCATTCATTCGCTGGGCGCCAAAGCCGTCAGTCTTACTGGTGGTCAGATCGGAATGAAGACCGACAACAGTTTTAGCAAAGCACGAATCCAGTCGATTTCGACCGATCGGATCGAGGGTCTGTTGGATGCCGGTAATATTGTGGTTGCTGCCGGTTTTCAGGGGATCGATGACGATTTGAACATCACGACACTTGGGCGCGGTGGCAGTGATACCACGGCGGTCGCACTGGCTGCTGTGCTGGGAGCTGATGCTTGCGAAATCTATACTGATGTCGATGGCGTTTACACGACTGATCCACGCTTGTTACCGGAAGCAAGAAGGGTTGATGTGATCAGTTATGACGAGATGTTGGAGCTTGCCAGTCTGGGCGCGGGCGTCATGCACAGCCGATCAATCGAGTTTGCGAAAAAGTTCGGTGTACCAATTCATGTCCGAAGCAGCTTTTCTGATACCGAAGGTACAATGATTGTTGCTGAAGCCGAGTCGCAGACCCAGCCGGTCAGTGGAGCTGCGATGACGCCGGATGAGGCAAGGGTGACTGTGCTGGGTGTGCCCGATGTTCCAGGAAAAAGTCAGTTGATCTTTTCGGCGATTGCGGAATGTAAAATCGCGGTTGATATGGTCGTGCAGAACATTGGCAAGAAAGGTCGTGCCAATGTCTCGTTCACCGTGCCTCGCGAGGAACTTGCCGTGACGTTGGCGGCTGTTGAGTCTGTCATGGACGCTGTCGGTGCAGAGTCGGTTGCTCACGATGATCAGGTTTCGAAGGTGTCAGTGGTAGGTGCCAACATGGCGACACAGACCAGTGTCGCGTCTCGCATGTTCAGGGCGCTCTCCGATGCTGACGTGAACATTTACATGATCACAACCAGTGAAATCAAAATTTCGACGCTCGTTCCAAAATCGCAGGCATCGATTGCTCTTAGAGCTGTGCATGAGGAGTTTGGATTGCATCAACGTCCAGAGGATGCCCAGTCATGGAGCGAAATCAAGGAAGACCGAGATAATGCTGCTGATGTTGATGCACTTGTCAGTCGACTTCGGGATGATGCGCTGGAAGCGCTCACCTTGACCGGTATTTCAATCACTGAAAAACAGGCACGGGTTACCTTGCACGGGGTTCCGGATAAGCCCGGCATCGCAGCGGATATGTTCGAAACGATTGGCGATGCAGGAATTTTTATCGATATGATTGTTCAGGGATGCGATGGTGAGGATGGATCGACAAGCGTCAGTTTTACCGTTGACGAGACCGCATTGCAGGCCAGTCTTGATGTGGCAAATGACATACTTGCAAAACATCAAATGCGAGATGTCCAGGGTGGCACGGATATCGCAAAGGTCACTGTCAGCGGTATCGGATTGCGCAGCCACACGCATGTTGCAACTGTGTTGTTCCAGCAGCTTGCCGAGGATGGAATCAATGTTGAAATGATCAATACCAGTGAGTTGCAGGTCAATGCAGTGATTGATGCAAAACGTGCTTTGGATGCTGCGGAAGATTTGAAGCGTGCGTTCGCCGATTCGCTGCTGTAAAACTCTGGACCAAACGGCAGACAGCCGACTCCGGGTATCAGTTATCGGGTAAAATGTAGATCGTCAATTCTACATTCAATCGTGAGTAAACCGATGCCTGCCTTGATCCGCGTCTCAACCATCATTCTGTGCTTGTGGGGCTTGTCTGCACCCGTCAGCTTTGCTGATACCGATTCCCCTGCTCAGGAAGCGGTCGGAGATGAGGCAAAGAAGCCGTTCAACGTGCTGTTCATCATCTCGGATGATTTGACCGCGAACGCCTTGTCCTGTTACGGCAATGCGGTTTGCAAGACGCCCAATATCGACGCCCTGGCTGCACAGGGAACGCGTTTTACTCGAGCCTACTGTCAGGGTACGTATTGCGGACCAAGTCGGGCATCCTTCATGTCGGGCTACTATCCACACGCAACGGGTGTGCTCGGATACACGAATCCTCGACCCAAAATCGGTGATCGCGCGATGTGGTCCGAGCATTTCAAAAACAACGGTTACTATGCTGCCAGAGTCAGCAAGATTTTTCACATGGGAGTGCCAGGTGGCGTGCTCAAGGGAGGTGATGGAAGGAACCATGATGGCGGCAATGGAGCTGACGATGCACGCTCATGGACCGAAAGGTACAACAGCCTGGGGCCAGAGTGGAAAGCACCCGGAGATGGCGAGACCCTGGAGGGAAATCCGGATGGCAAGCGGCCGGTAGTGGGCGGTAATACGTTTGTGGTTGTTGAGGCCGATGGAGATGATCAGGTTCATTCCGATGGGATGACTTCAGAAAAAGCCATGCAACTGCTGGAGCAACATGGTGACAAACCCTTCTGGCTGGGAGTCGGCTTCGTTCGTCCCCATGTGCCATTTGTCGCGCCGAGAAAATACTACGAGCCCTTTCTGCCTTACTCTTCGATGACACTGCCAGAGAAACGATCGGGCGATTGGGACGATATTCCCAAGGCGGGTATCAACTACAAAACCAGTGTTAACATGAAAATGGATATTCGTCGACAAAAAAAGGCCGTGGGCGGCTATTATGCTTCGGTCGCTTTCATGGATGCGCAGGTCGGGAAGGTGCTTGGTAAACTTGATCAACTGGGGCTGAGAGAAAAGACCATTGTCATTTTTACCAGTGATCATGGATATCATCTCGGAGAGCACGATTTTTGGGCCAAAGTGTCGCTGAGGGATGAATCTGCCGGCGTGCCTCTGATTATCTCCGTGCCCGGAAAAAAACCCGCGGTTTGTCATAGCCTTGTCGAGCTCCTGGATCTCTACCCGACCATTTCCAGGTTGTGTGGATTGCCGGTACAGAAGCGACTTCAGGGCATGGATATTTCAGGCATGTTTGATGACCCAGGGATTCAGGTTCGTGATGCCGCTTTCAGTGTTGCCCCCATGAGGAAAGGTTTCCTGTTACGGGAAGACCGCTGGGCTTTCATTCAATACGGTGAGGATGCTTCGCGGGGAATGGAATTATTCGATACGGTCTCGGATCCGATGCAATTTGAAAACCTCGCCAAATCGAAAGAACATCAGGCGTTGGTCGACAGGATGCGGGCCAAGGTGACAGCGAAACTTGCTGAGGTCCGTGACAACGATCTATAAAAACACCTGCTTCCGGTGGGTGGGCTCGGCGCTTTTGACGCATGGATCGTATCTTCTTTTCTGTGTACGAATGGGCATGCTCATTCGCGATACGGTTGCATCGGTCTTTGGGCAGGTCGTTCCTGTGTGTTTTCGGCCACCGGGGGTCATTCTGCAACAGGGAGTTTGCTAGAGTGTTGTGTGACTAGGGTTTACCAGACCGTCCATTTTCTGAGCAGAGCATTTCATGTCGGAAAGCGTTACGATTGATGATACTTTTGCCGAAGCATTTCCGATGCGCGGCACACGTCTTATCATCACTGCTGCGGATGCCGAACTGGCAGAGATCGCCGCTGGCGAGTTTTGCGGCAATGCGTCCAGCGTCATTGGATGTGATGCTGAAGCAGGAATTGAGCGGCGCTTAAACAGCGAAGAAACCGTTGACGGTCGCCCCGGGGTCGCTGTGCTGGCATTCGCTTTTGATCGTGATTCATTGGAAACCGCCGTTGCCGCGAGGGTTGGCCAGAATGTTCTGACCTGTCCCACGACTGCCTGTTACGCCGGTTTGCACGCCGACTTGAAGAAGGATCGAATCAAAGTTGGCGCGCAGTTGCGTTTCTTTGGGGACGGTTTTCAGTTTTCAAAGAAACTCGAGGATCGGCGGTTCTGGCGGGTGCCTGTCATGGACGGCGAGTTTTTATGCGAAGATGTGGTGGGAACAGTCAAGGGTATCGGCGGCGGGAATCTGCTGGTCTGCGGACGGTCACAGAGGGAGACGTTGGTCGCCGTACGGGCAGCAGTGGCAGCCATTGACAGGATTCCCGAAGTGATCATGCCGTTCCCCTCGGGGATCGTTCGTAGCGGGTCCAAAGTCGGGTCCAAATACAAACCACTGAAAGCCAGTACCAATGACAAGTGGTGTCCAACATTGCGAGGCCAGACCGAGACATCGCTGCGGGATGGAGAACACGCCGTTTATGAAATCGTCATTGATGGCCTTTCGGAACAGGCCGTGACCGATGCGATGTCGGCTGGGCTTCGTGCTGCCGCCGAATCACCGGGAGTCATGCGAATCTCGGCAGGGAATTATGGCGGTAAACTGGGGCCACATCATTTTCATTTACGCGACTTGGAAAGCGGAACTTCCGCTTCCCAGTGAAAGGTTCTCTGGTTTCGCAGGACGGAGCAAAGAATCAGCCGTTGGGGAGCAACCATCACGGCATGTGCCGCGGAGTCACTGCCCAGAGTGTCTGGTCGCAGGCGGCAGGGGCATGAACCCCTCAGGGTTCATGTGCAAGATTCGTTTCTTTTTTGCAAGACAATCGGCAAATTCCGATCATGCTAAAGAGTAACAAGTCAGCATGGCGATGAACTCAGCATGACCTGCTCCTGAGTCGTCTGCTTTCGGGGAATTTACTCCTGAGTTGCTTGACTCGGGAGATCCGGCCCCGTGATCAGCATTGCGGCAGGATCAACTCGTTCTCTAAAATCAGCTGTCCTGTTTTATCATCACCGTGAACGAGCCTGACATGTCCGCAAAACGCTATCTCCTCAACCCGATGCGAACAGCCAAGCAGGGTGTGCATGTGAATGTGGGGAAGGATGGGGATGAGTACATTGAAATCACGACGACATTGTCGATACACGTAGATGATATGGCCGAAATTGGGGTGTCTGATGGTGACCGCGCGTTGGTGAAAACCGAATTCGGTGAAGCCGAGTTCACGTGCCAGACGGCGAAAGTTCCACCGGGAATGATCTTTGTTCCTTACGGTCCGCCAACGTGCCAGTTGATGGGAGGCGATACCGATGGCACAGGCATGCCAACAAGTAAAGGCTGGGAAGTTGAAATTACGCCTTTGGGCGAAGCGAATTCACAAGTCATAACAGAGTGAGGTTTTCATCATGAGTCAGAAAAGTGATTTTGGCAGTGAGGATTCACCTCACTTTCAATTACCACAGCAGGATGACGAAGTGGTTGCGTGGCAGGAGGTCGAGGAGGGGCGTTTCATGCCACAACGCGTCCGGGGCAGTTGTCAGGGACGCGCCCTTGGCTGAACGTTTACTGTGAAGTCGTCCAGTTCGGATGACAAGGACCCAGTCGCCAGTAATGACGTCGAGAATAGCCGTTCGCAGGATTTGATCCGGGGCGAGCTGGATCGAACTGACAAGTGATGTCGTTCTGCCGGGTGTCAGTACCCAATCTTTGTTTACTCCCAGGAAAAGCTGATGGATTTGAAAGTCATTGATAATGCGACTTGCACCTTTTGTGGGTGTGTGTGTGATGACATTCAGTTGCACGCTGATGAAAACCGTATTCATCAGGCGAAGAAAGCGTGTGTACTTGGCAAAGCCTGGTTTTTGAATCACACGGCAGAACGCAAATATCCTGATGCTTTGATCGATGGCCACGAAGCAACACTGGATGAGGCGATCGAGGCAGCAGCCGATCATCTCTACAAGGCTGACATGCCTCTGGTTTATGGGATGAGTAATACTACCTGTGAAGCCCAACGCGAATGTGTTGAGATGGCGGATCATCTGGGAGGCTTGCTGGATAGTCACACCTCTTTGTGACATGGCCCCACCGAAATCGCTGCCCAGTTGGGTGGCAAAGTGACATGCACGCTGGGGGAAGTGAAGAATCGTGCTGACTTCATTGTTTATTGGGGCGGTAATCCGGCGGAATGCCATCCACGCCATTTCACCAAATACACCCTGATGCAGAAGAGCAGGTTTTTGCCACGGGGCCGGAAAGACCGCACCATGGTGCTGGTTGATATTCGGGAAACCAAAAGTGTGAAAGCAGCAGATGTCTTTTTGCAGGTTCGGCCCGGTAAAGACTTTGAATTGATCACCATTCTAAGGGCAATGATCAAGGATCAGCCAATCAGCGATGCGCAGTTGGCCGAAACTGGCCTGACTCGGGAACAATTGCAGGACTTTGTGACTCGAATGAAAGCTGCAAAATTCGGTGTGTTTTTCTTTGGCATGGGATTGTCCATGACACGCGGCAAACACATGAATTCTGCAGCTTTGTTGACTCTGGCTGCCGAGTTGAATGCCTTCACCAAATTCGTTGCCATGCCCATGAGGGGACATGGCAATGTCACGGGAGCTGATGTGATCATGCGTTGGCAAACAGGCTACCCTTTCGGCATTTCCTTCAATCGTGGGTACCCACGATACAACCCGGGTGAGTTCTCGACCGTTGATGTTCTGGTTCGAGGTGATACCGACTGCAATTTCATCATCGGTGCTGATCCGGGGGCGACGATGCCAAAGCCCGCGATCGAACACCTCGCGAGTGTCCCCACCATTGTGCTTGATCCGCATGTAACACATACCAGCAAGTTGGCCCGCGTGCACATCACAACGGCACCGGCAGGTATATCAGCACCGGGGACCGCTTATCGGATGGATGAGATACCGATGCCATTGCGCCCTGCACTTGAGTCGCCATATCCAAGTGACGAGGAAGTTGTGAGGAGAATCAAGGAGACGATTCTGAAAAAGCCGGACTGGATGGGTGAGCGACCCCAGATGTTGACATCTCAGGTTGGGTGACCAGGGCAGGATCAAGTCCGGCCTGTCGCGGAATCCGTTTCTTTGAAGTGGAATTCAGGAAGCGGGCGTGACTGTCCATGAGCTTGTATCCGCGGGGTCGAAAGCCCGATAAGTTTCCAGACAGGCAAGTTCCAAGTGTAGAGTTTTAGGCAGTAGCAAGTATCCCGAGGCATACCACCCATCCCGTCGTCACGGCGTTTTTGAAAGTTGCGTTTGCATGAACAAAATCAAACTCACCCTGAGAGAGGCTCCCAAGGTTGTTTTGGAGTCGGAAGTCATCACGCCCGATCGATTCCTCGATCAATCCAATGAAGAAATCCGGGCCAGCGTCGTTTACCACGGTAAACGTCAGAAAAGACTGGATGATTTTTTCGATGTCGACGGGGAACGCAGTGACCACATCGACATTCACGGTGACCTGACCCGTGTCCGGCACATCGGCAGGGGGATGACTCGTGGGTCAGTTACCATTCATGGTGATGTCGGGATGCATCTGGGGGCCATGATGAGTGGTGGTGCCATCGAAGTTCACGGCAATGCCGGCGACTGGGTAGGTGGTGAGATGAAAAACGGCAAGATTCACATTCACGGAGATGCCGGACAGCAAGTTGGAGCGGCGTATCGTGGAAGCGTGATCGGGATGCGGGGTGGAACGATTCTGGTTGATGGGGATGCCGGCATCGAAGTCGGGATGAGAATGCGACGGGGACTGATCGTGATTGGTGGCGCTGCACGCGACTTTGTGGGGCTGCAAATGAAGGGTGGCACCATCATCCTGTGTGGTGGCGCAGAGATCCGGACGGGCGCTTGGATGCAGCGAGGCACGATCGTCTCGCTCAAACAACTGGCATTGATGCCGACATTCGCTGAATGTGGCGCCTTCAATCCGACGTTCTTGAATGTTTATGCTCGCCATCTCGATCAACTTGGCATCAAACTTCCTTATGCCGAGGAACAAGGCAGGTATCTCCGTTACAGCGGTGACAGGGGAGTTCCTGGAAAAGGCGAGATTCTGATCTGGGAGCCAGTCGGCTGACCGAGTGATGGGTGATCAGGTCATCAAGTGATTTCATTTGATGTCAGTGAGTTCATTTGATGTCATTGTACGATTCATCATCTTGCATCGATCGCACTGAGCTTTGCTGATTGGACGGCTCCTGACAGCACAAGGCGTGCGTGTTTCCAGGGTTTGTCTTTCTTGCAAGTACCTCGATCAGCGAGTGTCCTCAGTCGAGAATGCGAAGCAGTTCGACTTTGAAGTGCAAGGTCGCGTTGGGAGGAATGGTGGGTGGATTGCCTTCTTTTCCATATCCCAATTGTGGTGGCACTTCCAATTCAATCATCCCACCTTCACCAAGCAACTGCAGTCCTTCGGTCCAGCCGGGTACGACTTTGGAAAGAGCAAAGCTGGCAGGGGCACGCATGTTGTAACTTGTGTCAAAAGTGCTGCCGTTATCAAGCCAGCCGCGATAATCAACTTCGACCCTGCTGTTTGCTGTTGGTTTGCGTTTGGTCGATTTGCGCAGAATTCGATATTTTAAACCTGAGGCGGTGGTTGTGAACTCAGTAGGAGCATCTTCATCGATCAGCATGGGGCCCGTACGCGGCGAACATCCGGTCGTCATGCCCAAAAGCACAATGGTCAACATCATGCTGCAGAGGATAGTCGTTTGTTTCATTTCGATTCTTTGTCGAAGTAAAAAAGGGGATTTGACTCAGGGAACCTGATGGTTCGTATTCTCGAGCTCGTTGATTGCCCGGTTGGCAACACGGACGATGTATTTATTGGGTTGATTTGCCAGGGCCTTCCTTAGTGCGGGCAATGCTGGGCGGGCTTGCTCATCCATCTCGTCGAGCACAATCGCCGCTGCAAGGCGTCCCCATTGATGATCGCTCGCCAGTTCCTGTTCCAGCACACCAAGGGCTGCCTCTGTCTCGCCGAGCCTGGCAGCCGCACGGGCGGCTGCGATTCGTACGCTAGGCGATGCGTCCGAGAGTGCTTTCCTGATTGCCGGTTTTTCCTCCAACGCTGGCATGCCAATGTTGCCGATGCCTGTTGCTGCCCAGTAACGGACTGAGGGATCAGGATCATTCAAGCCGGTCGAGAGGGCGGGCAAGGCGTTTGGGCCGTTGGATGCCTGAGTGGCCATGTCTACCAGGCGACTGAGTGCCTCACGACTTGATTTCCCGCGATGAAGGATCTCGTAGCGCGAACCCCGGGACTTTTCCTGGATTTCGATTTCAGCCTCTGGGATCAAACCGATATCACCGACTTCGTTTTGCCAGTCGGCGAGCGCTGCCCGCATTCTTGTGAGCCTTTTCTGCTGGTCGTCATCACCGGCCAGATTATGGATTTCCTGAGGGTCGTTCTGTAGATCATAGAGTTCCTCAACCGGTTTCCTGTCCGCAGAAAATAAAGCCATGGTGGGCGACAAATTTCCTGAAGATTCAGCTTTGCGGATCTCCTTCATCGTTGCACCCTTTTCAGGGGTATTCATGTACTGGTAGTACGGTTTCAACGGTTCAAAATTACGGATGTAGCGGTAGCGTTGGTCACGGACGCTGCGAATGATGTCATACCGCTCGTCCATGCGGTCACGGGCTCCGTAAATGTAGGACCGGGACTCTTTCAGGTTTTTTCCAAGAAATGCGCGACCCTGTGTGTTCTTCGGAACCGAGATGCCGGCGAGGTTCAAAACAGTGGGGCCAAAGTCAACCGAGCTGACCAATTCGTTTTCCACAAGACCAGGTTCACCCTGGCGACCGACACGCAATGCCTCAGGAATTCGCACGATCAACGGGATGTGTGTTCCTGAGTCGTAAAGCCAACGCTTGGCTCTCGGCAGACCAACACCGTGGTCGGACCAGAAAAAAATGATAGTGTCTTCGTAGAGACCCGAATCTTTGAGTTCTTTGATCAAGTCGGCTGCCCAAGCGTCCATTGCAGTGATCAATTCATAGTTGCGTTTCCAGTCTTCACGCGTTACCGGTGTGTCTGGGTAATATTCAGGGAGCGTTGTGAGTTGCTGGGGATTTTGACGCTGGTCCGGTGACAGTTTTGATGTCACTGACCTGTATTTGGAATCACTGGCGATGCCGGATTCATGACACCCGGTGAAATTGAATACTGCGAAAAATGGCTGATCCTTGTTTGTGCGATTCTTCCAGTGGCCCTTCTTACCCGAAACATCCCAGATCTCTGACGCAGATGGGCTTTTGAACTGATAGTCAGTCTTGCTGTTGTTGGTGCAATAGTATCCTGCCTGTTTCAGCAAGATGGGGAACGGCGTCAACCACTTCGGCAGCTTGGCATTGCATCGCATGTGGTGAGTGCCGATGCTGTTCTGGTACATGCCCGTGATGATGGTTGAGCGGCAAGGGGCGCATACTCCGGCAGCGGTGAAAGCATGAGTGTATCTCACTCCCTCACTTGCCAACCGGTCGAGATTCGGAGTAATCGCATGCGGATCACCATAGCACCCAAGATGTGCACTGATGTCTTCACAGGAAATCCACAGGATGTTCGGCCGTTTGGGCGTTGATTCAGCCGCCGTTGTGACGTGCCCGCAAGTCAGGGAAATCGCTGTCAGAGCCAGGAACTTTATTAATCGTGTCGACACAGTGCTGCTGTTGTTGGGGTGAGATTGATTCGCAGATCGAATCGTGGGGGCTGATTCGAAGCACGGTATTTTTATTGGCCGGTCACACTCAGCAACTGATTGGGTGGTTCAGCGATTGGCTTGAATCATCGTGAATGCCAGTGGTCAGCCAGCCGATCATTGCAAGTAACCGTGGGCAACCACTTGTCTTCGCGCGGTTGAATTGCGGTCCGGCATGCGTCACGTGCTTGCATTCGCACTCATTATAGCAGCAGCTTGTGACTTTGTTCTTGTCCACCGTCATTTCCCTTTGCCAGGTGGATGTTTACCTTTCCTCACTGAGCAGCTTTTCGGCGTCAGTGATCGTGAAAACTCCGTGTTTGCGACCAACCTGCTTGATGTTCCCATGAATTGTCAGGTGACCAGGTGTGCTGTATCGCGTATAAACTTGCTGAATCACTGCTGGCGGCATGGGGTTCAAGTTTGCATCGTGAGTACGCAGTGTGCGTCGCTTGTTTTTCTGAGGACCACTGACAGATCGGTTTTATCCCATGTGTTTCCGTTTTTCAGGCCTGTTGTTTGGCTTTCTTTGGATCTCTGCCTGCGCCGGTCAACAAATTGTGGCTCACCGCGGAGCTTCCTTTGCAGCACCTGAAAATACGCTTGCTGCATTTGAACTTGCCTGGGAGCAGGGCAGTGATGGTGTTGAGGGAGACTTTTATTTGACACGGGATCGGGAAATCGTCTGCATCCACGATCGCACAACGGCACGGACTGCCGGTGTTGATCGACAAGTGGAGGGCTCGACTTTGGCTGAGCTTCGCCAATTGGAATATGGGGCGTGGAAAGACTTGAAATGGAAAGGCCAGAAAATTCCGACCTTTGAAGACGTCTTCCGGTCTGTTCCAGAGGGTGGGCTTTTTGTGATCGAGTTGAAGAGTAAATCAAAAATTGTTCCTGTCCTTGCTGCCCAGCTGAAGCGTTTGAATCAAGGTAAAAGAAGGTTGTTGATTATCAGTTTTGACGCGGATACCGTGGCCGCCTGCCGTAAACAGATTCCTCATGTCCGAACCCATTGGCTGACAAGCTTCAGCAGGAAAGCAAAGAATCAGGGCTTCCAGCCTTCGGCAGAATCCATTGCAAGGACAGTCAAAAACAGTGGGGCTGCCGGTGTGGGAATGAAGGGAAATCGCAGCGTGATTGATGAGCAATTTATCAAAGACCTCAGGGCGGCAGGCTGCCCTGAGTTTCATGTCTGGACGATTGATAGCCCGAAGGATGCGGCTTATTTCAAGGAACTCGGCGCATATGGGATCACCACGAATAAGCCGGCTCTCATCGGGGAAGCCCTTTCCCGATAGAACCTGTCCGCTGAACGGAATTCTGGATGACTCGTGTTGACCGGTTTGTGATTCGCTGCAAGCAGAGATCTACGGGTTTGCAGTTGCACCGATGATGGAGGCGATTTCACCGGCAAGCCGATTCACGCTGCCGTTGCCATCGGGGTGCAGGCGAGTGCTGAGGAAAATGAATACACGGTCTGTTTCAGGATCGATCCACATCACCGTCCCCGTAAAACCTCCATGTCCGAAAGCGCTGTCAGAAAGTTTGTCACCGCGATTGCTCGAGTAGGGTGAACGATGATCCCAGCCGTACGTTCGCGTGCCAATCACTTTGGATTCGCGTTCCACTTCACGGGGGCGGATCATCATTTTGAGCGTTGGCTGTGGGAATGGGATTTCTGCTTTGCTCGAAGCGATGCGTAGCATCTGTTGCCCATATCGAGTGAGATCATCAGCCGTAGAAAACAGACCTGCATGTCCGGCGACACCGAGGAGCAGGTGAGCTCGAGGGTCATGGACATCACCCTTGATCCATTGGCCATCACGCTGTTCCGTTGCTGCTGCCCGCTTCTTCAGTGTTGCTGATGGATTGAAGGTCGTTTCCTGCATGCCCAGCGGGGCAAACACATGCTTTTGAGCATATTGGTCAAGTGGTTGATCGCTTATTTTTTCAACGAGTTTTCCAAGCACGATGTACCCGACATCGGTGTACATGAACTTTGTTCCGCGATCTGCCAGAGGTTTCAGGTTGCAGATGTTTTTCCAGGATGTATCGACTCCGTTCTGGTAGTCACGAAGTGAATTGTCGGGAATCAGGCCTCCTACATGCAAAAGAAGATCCTCGACCGTAATCGATTCTTTGCCATTTTTTCCAAATTCGGGAAGAAACTGGGAAACTCTGGAGAGGGGTGATAACTGTCCCTCGCCAATCAGTTTCATGATTGATGTTGCTGTCGCAACGGGTTTGGTCAGTGATGCAAGGTCGAAAACGGTATCAACAGTCATCGGCTCAGTGACCGGTTTGACTTGTCGTTGTCCGAAGGCACGCCGATACAGAATGCGGTCACGGTCGGCAATCACGACGACGGCACCGGGCATTTTTCCCGCTTCAATGCCTTGTTGGACAATTGTTTCAATCACATCAAATTCATGCTCTGATGAGGAGGTCTGCTCGTCCGGTTTTGGGGGAGCCGCAGTGGCTGTTCCCAGTATGAAAGAAAGGGCGAACAACGCACTGATGAGCGTGGGGATGAAGAACCTGTGATCTCGAAATTGGGTGGGCATGCTTTTGCTATTGATGGGAAGTGAGGCAGAGGAGGCTTCAGTTCTAATGCATGGTTCCGTTGTCGGGCAACTTGGCGTTCCTGGGAAGGATCATTTGAATCTCCCGTTTTGCCGTGTTGTCCTGTTTTCAACTTGATGCAGAGAAAGTCGGAAAAACACGATGTGGGCACCATTGGCCACGTTTAAGACGCACGATAGCACGTAACTGGCCGTCTGGAGTGATTGCAGCCGCCTCCGAGACATCTTGATCAATCATCCTGTCTGAATCAATGAATTCGACTTCATTCAGACACAAACCGTGACCCAGTCTTTGTGCATCGTCTGCGGTGACTTCGATTTGGGGCAGGTGTTGTACCGCCAGAGAGGGCGATAGCAGATGCGCATCGAGTGTCTCTTCCCGAAGCACGTCCACTGACAGAGCATTTTCGATCACAAAGGGGCCGACGCCTGTTCGGCACAGAAATGACATGACCGCTGTCGATCCGGCATTGACAGCCAGATCGATCCCAAGCGTGCGAATGTAAGTTCCAGATCCGCAAATGACGTCCAAATCAACTTCCGGAAATTCATATCTTGTGATGTTGAGAGCATGGATCTCAACCTTTCGTGATGGCATGTCAAAGGTCTCCCCCGCACGAATTCGCTGGTGAGCGCGCTTGCCGTTGATCCATATGGCTGAGTGAGCTGGTGGAACCTGCTCGATCTGACCGGTCAGGTCTCTTGCCGCCTGTTCCAGTTGTTCCCGGGTGGGAATCGGCAGATCCGGGAATTCGCTGATATCACCCTCCAGGTCTCCTGAGACACTTGATGATCCGATGCGGAAGGTAGCCAGATAATGTTTGGGTTGTTGTTGCACATAGGGAACCAGGCGTACGGCTGGACCTACTCCCAGGACAAGTACACCTTCAGCCAACGGGTCAAGCGTTCCAGCATGCCCAACTTTGGTTTTGCGTGGAAGACGTCGCTGTACAACATTTACGACATCGCGTGAGGTCATGCCTGACGGCTTGTTGCAGCAAAGAAATCCAAAGGGTGTCACTGTGACCTCAGTACGCAAGGAGATGGTAAAACGGGTTTCCTGGGGGTGCTATTGCCACGATGGCTTTTTCGATAGCTTTACATGGGACCTGGCGAGGCACAATCACCATGGTGTTCTGTAGAACCAGCGGACGAGCCTGGCATGCTAGTTGGTGGGGAGCATGGGACGCAAATGGTGATCGGCACTCGATTACAGGTTTCCATACCATTCAGTGAGTCAAAGCTCGGAAGCAGGTGGAGTCGATGAAAGGTGGAATTGATGAAAAGTGGTGAGAAACTTGTTCTGGAAGGTGAACGCTTCAACGTTTACCAGATGGAATTGAATGGCAGTGATGGAAAAAAATACCACCGAGAAGTGATCCGTCATCCAGGTGCAGTCGTTCTGCTGCCGTTGGTTGATCATGATACGGTTGTCTTGATCCGGAATCATCGCCCAACGGTGGGTGAAACTTTGCTGGAACTGCCAGCGGGAACACGCGAGCCGGGTGAAGTACCTGAGAAGACTGCGGCACGTGAATTGATTGAAGAAACCGGCTATCGTGCTGGAAACTTGCGTGAAATTTGCGAGTTTTACTCGGCTCCTGGGATCTGTGACGAACTGATGACACTTTACGTGGCGACCGATCTGACTGCCGGACAGCATGCTCGCGAGGCAGTGGAGGACATTGAGAATCAATTGGTCGACCGCGACGGGGTGCGAAAGTTGATTGCTGAGGGGGCAATTCGCGATGCAAAAACGTTGATTGGTTTGCATGTCTTTCTGTACTCGGATTACTCGAAAGAATAGAACACATATCTCAAATCTGTTTCTGGTCTCCAGAAGTTCGTCGCAGGCTGAATTCCAATGAACGAATCCATCACCCGTCGCTGCTTTGCTGAGTTCCTCGGCACTTTCTGCCTTGTGCTTCTGGGTTGTGGTGCAATGGCCGTTGATGCAAGGACGCAGATGTTGACACATGTTGGCGTTGCGATTGCATGGGGCCTTGTCGTGATGGTGATGATTTATGCTGTCGGGAGCATCAGTGGCGCGCACATGAATCCTGCTGTGACGATCGGATTCTCCGCATTGGGCCGGTTGCCTGTCAGGGATGCGCTGTTCTATCTACCAGCGCAATGTCTGGGAGCACTCGCTGGAGCTGCGGCAATTCGTGCTGTGCTTGGAGTAGATGAGGCAATGCTGGGCAGTACCAATGTCCAGCTGGGGCTGACCCCGATGGCAGGTCTTGTAATCGAATTCGGCTTGACCTTCATACTGATGTTTGTTGTCGTCGGTGTTTCTACCGGCGCCAAAGAAGAAACCATCACTGCAGCGATTGCTGTGGGATCGACCATTGCATTGGCTGCGATGGTTGCGGGCCCGTTGACAAAGGCATCGATGAATCCGGCCCGTAGTCTGGGACCGGCTGTGATTGCCGGTGATATGAGCGAGTTATGGATTTATTGCGTAGGTCCCATTTCCGGTGCGATTGCGGGCGCGTTCGCCGCACAGGCCTTGCACGCAGGTCGTGATCACACGGTTGACGAAGCTTGATTCTGAATTCCGGTCATCTGTTCCGGTCACCCGTTGCCGCTCTTTCTGATTCCTATTTCACGAGACGCCAGCATCGGTGAATCCGCCGATTTCGGTAATCCTCGGGTACGGTTTGCTTCGAGATTTCGTGGATCTCCTGCAGTGACAGGGCTGATTCGTCAAATTTGAAACGACGGAAGTTGGTGGAAAAGTAAATCACCCCACCGGTTTTTACCATTGGAAGAAGTTCGGCAATCAGAGGGATGGCATCCTTCTGCACGTTCCAGTCAGTGTCAGTCCGTTTACTGTTTGAAAAAGTGGGTGGGTCCAGAACCACAAGATCGTAGGTTTCTGTTTTTGGCTGCTTTTGAATGAATTCGCTCACGTCGCTGGCGACGAAACGATGTTGATTTCCCTTGAAACCATTGAGACGCATATTCTCCCAGGCCCAATCGAGATAAGCCTTGGACAGGTCCACCGTTGTGGTTTGTTTGGCTCCACCTGCGGCTGCATAGACGCTGAATGATCCCGTGTATGCAAACAGATTTAAGAAGTTGGCACCATCAGCCACATCCTTGACCATCTGGCGGGTGACTCGGTGATCAAGGAAAAGACCCGTGTCGACGTAGTCCTGCAGATTGACCAGGAACTTCAATCCGCCTTCATTGACTTCAGTCCTTTCGTTGGTCTGTGCGACTTTTTGATGTTGCGTCTTCCCTCTCTGTCGCAATCGGCTTTTGAAGTGAACGCGGGAAGCGGGGACATCAAGTGTGGTCCCTGCAGTTTGGACCATCAGATCCAACCAGTTGGCATGCTGGGCAGGATCACGGTCGTGGGGGCGTTCGTACTCCGTGATGTGCAGCTGGTCTTCATATCGATCAACAATCAGTGGAATCTCTGGAACATCGCGTTCATAAATGCGAAAACAGGTAATGCCACGCTTCGTGGGCCATCGTCGAAGATGCTTGGCACGTTTCCTCAATCGAGTGGCAAACAATTCTGCTTGCTGCTGGGCTTTTTCGTCCAATTGGCCGAACGCGGCGTCACCAGAAGCATGCACGTAGGGTTTGTGCTTTTTCTGGTCGTCATTGGAAATCGGCGGAGCAACATTCTCGTCTGCTTTGCCTTCCGTTGGCTCATCGGAATCCGTAGGGGTGATACCCCTGTGTTCAGATGGCACGCTCCGGTCATCTTTGGACGACCGATGGATGGTTGAGTTCGTCTCTGGACTGCTTTCGGATTCTGGTGTGCTGGGGCCCTTTCCTGTAACAGGTTTCGGGCCGTGGTATTGAAAGTAGGTGCACTCGATGCGACCGTTGTACAGTTTTCGACGTCGGTCAGCTTCACGGCCCATGGTTCGTTCAAAGGCGGGGAAAGCAGTCAGGAAGTAGTGTGACCAGGTGGGCAGTTTTCTCAGCACGTTGGGAATGTTCTGATAGAGATATTCCAGATCATAATCGCGCCCAACACGTTGTCCGTAAGGTGGGTTGGTGATCAGGCAGCCAAAGCGTTTTTTGCTGGTGACAGATTCCATGGCTGTGGCCTGGAAGTGGATGTCGGATGCGACGCCTGCGCGGTCTGCATTTTCCCGTGCAGCCCGGAGTACTCTGGGGTCAATGTCACTGCCCAGCAGTTTTTCTTCCAGTGGCCCAAGGATCACGGATTTTGCTTTCTCCCTGATGTCTTGCCAGGCTTCCATGGGAAAGTCGGTCCAGGTTTCACAAGCGAAGTCCCGGTCCAGTCCCGGGGCCATGTTGCGGCCGATGCGTGCAGCCTCGATCGGAATCGTTCCGCTGCCGCAAAACGGATCCAGCAGCGTTCGGCCTGCTCGCCAGTAGCTCAGCAGCACCATGGCAGCGGCCAGCGTTTCTTTCAGGGGAGCCCGCGAAATATGGGTCCGGTAACCACGTCGGTGCAGGCTGCGACCCGTTGTATCGAGAGTCAGGGTGGCAATGTCTTTTAAAATTGCAACGTCGATTTTGTATTCTGAACCTGCTTCTGAAAGCTCATTTCTGTTGTGGTCCCGCCGCAATGCGTCAACGACTGCGCGTTTCACAGAACGCTGAACCGCCGGCACGCTTGTGAGTGTTGATTTGATTGACCGGCCTGTGACAGGAAATGCAGCATCGCCGGGAAGTAGATCTCCCCACGTGATCTGTTTTGTGACTTCAAACAGGCTGTCAAAATCTGCAGCGGGAAACTCGGAAACGCGAATCAGGATCCGGTCTGCGGTTCGAAGCCACAGGTTGGTCTGGCAAATGATGGTGGCATCACCTCGGAAATGGATGCGGCCGGATTCGCCGATGGTCGAATCGATGCCCAGTTCACGCAGTTCACGGCGTACCACTGCTTCCAGGCCAAAAGCGCAGGTGGCGATCAAATCAAATGTCTGGTTTTTCAACGCACTTCTCGATCTGCAACTTGTGGAAAGGGTACAAAACAGTACTTGTGATTTTCGCTCATGGGATTGATCGGATGTTTTGGTTTTGCGTCCGACGCGTGTCGCACTGGCCACGGGATGGTGGGGCGAATTCGTAAATTCTTTCCGGTAACCAGCTCTGACTGGGGGGGCCACGCCAAGCCTAGTCGATCTCTGCCACTTTCGAGAGGGGCTGCATGCCTTCCGGGCACCTTTTAATCTTCGAGAAAAAAAGAACGGTTGGTCCCGGGGATGTTTCTAGATGGTTCGAAAGTGTCCATTGTTGATGATCGGAAATCTGATCATCAGGATTCTGATCAGCCAAATTCCAACGCACGCTCCGTACTGCTATGCTCAATCACATCGGTTGTCATGGTGATTCCGAGCTCCGTTGCAAGTGTGCGTAAAGTCGCCTCGTTGTATCGCCTGCTGAAGGTAAGGTGTGTTTTGTGGTCACCATCGGAAATCTGGACTGAATGCATCAGCCAGCCGAGATGCATGGCCAAGTTGCTGCCTGTTTCAAGAACAAACTCCCTCTGTGGCAACCACCACCGGGATTCCCGCAAAATCCAGCCATTCGATCCGTCCTCGCGGCGTCGCAGTCGAAGTCGACTTTTGGCGGGGAATTTACCGAGCTCACTGCGATTGAAAACAACCAATTCATTGTTTCGTGCTTTTGCATAGGGTGGCCATACGCGCGCCAGAACGGGGTCAAGAATCATGGTTCGGTAAAACAGGGTTCGTCGATAGATCCAACGAAAAACAATCAGGGCAACGAGAAAGAATGCCAGATTGATGACTGTGGCCAGAGTGGGGCTGAATGCATAAATTGCCATCAGGCCAATGCAGAGTGTCTTGTTGCACACTTCAAAAACTGCATCCATGAACGGAACAGGAGTCAACCATGCCAGAAATTCAAAGAAGAATTTGACACTGTTGATGACAAGGATGTTGACGATCATCGCAAGTGCAAGAAATGTCTCGAGTCCGATTTCAGGGACCCCCATCTTCAGCATGACAACGGGTTCATCGCCGGGGGCATCCACATTGGCAGCGATCTTGACGACAATCAGGATGATGATGACCGCATAGGCTTCCAGCCGGTCGACGGCCTGTGCAAAAGGTTTGCTGACTTTGGTGAATCGGGGAATGCTGCTAATCAGTGTCAGTACCAGGAAGGTGATGAAAATGGCTTCACTTCTCAGTGCACCGCTGGAGCCCAGCATCGGACTGTTGCTGGCCCATTCGGGGCCCCAAAGCGAGATAGCAGATAGGCAGGTCACACCGAAAAAGGGCGAAAGTGCCAGTGGAGTGAGTGGACCCAGCAATTCAGTCAATCCACTTGCTTGAACCATGGTCGTGGTTTCTGCGATGTTACCGCTGTCCAGCCCTTGCGAATCCAATGGGCCTATCAGATTTTCAACCACTCTTTGCGAATCGATGGTCGGGTGACCTGCTGCGGCGATCCACGGACTGGCTGTGTTGTGAACCTGAAGGTTGACTGTTTTTTTGACGGCCTGCAGGTCGGGTGTTTCAATATCCCGGGCAACGCTGGAGCCAAGTGAAGGCCACGGCAAAAGTATCACCAGAAAAATCAGCAGGCACAGAGCACGGTTCATTTTTTGTCCAGTGACAGGCGTTTGGGGAGAGCAATGGGAACAGGTGCCGGTGAGGTGTTCGGGATGGTCCCGGTGCAGCGGCTCGCGAAAATTTTAGGTCATTTGTGATGTGATGTCATTCCGCATCAGGGAGCATTGAGTTTCCTGCTCGACCGGCAGCCCAACGCCGCAGGCCCTCCAGTCGCTGTTTCCCGCGTGCGTAATACGCTTCGTTCAATCCCGTCAGATGTCTTTGTGCCAAAGCTTCAAAGCGTTGTTCCACGACTTCTGGATCTTGCGTGCCTGAATGACTGGAAAACAGTTCATTTTCAAACATGCTGTCAGCGATTGCCTTGCCAAGAATCTGGTGTCCTCTGATCGAAGGATGAACGTGATCAACAAATAGCTCAGGGTCTGCGATCTGGTCTGGCAGACGATTACCTCGATTGTCCCGTTGGTCAAAAAGACTTGAAGTCTGAATGATCGGAATCTTTTCCTGACCTGCAATCCGGACAACGGATTTTTCGATGGCAGTGGTTGCTCTTAAAGGGCAAACATCAAGGTCTCTGGCTGCAATCAAGTGCTCCCGTGCCTCCTCCATATTTCCCAGATCACAAAGAAGGCGACCAGCAACGTAATGGGCTGCGGCATCCAGTGGGTCGATGGAAAGGCAAGCGTTGCACGCTTCGAGACGTTGTGCGGGCGGCACTTGAGCATCGCTGGCAATCTTCCACCAACGCTGCCATTGAGCAGTTTCCTCGCTGGAAAGTCCCCCGGACAATTCGACTTTGAAAGGTGGTGTGTTGACCAGATCACAGGCAGGTGTGCATACCCAGATAGGAATTCCTGCCAATCTGACTTGATGGACCATTGCACGGAACGTGCTGTCAAAATGCCGTTCCACATGCTGCCGCCAGCGCGGATCCCGGTGGTACTTTTCAAGGCCACCGGCATGGTCCAGTCGTGCGTCAACTTCCTGCGACATCAGCGATCTGGGTAACGTCGCTGGCGTTGAGAATTCCTTCAGCCATGAGACGATCCGGATGTTCCCTGCCAAACCGTTGATCAGTGTTTGAAGAGGTCCGGAATTCAGTATTTCTCCGTATTCCCGGTCCTCCAGAAATTCATTGTGTCCGGTGTACAGGACAACGGCATCCGGACTGTGAGCCATCACTTCATTGAGTAGCCTGGATACACGATAACTTGCGTACGATATCCCACCGACATTGACGACTTCAAAGTCGACTTGTGGAAATAATATTTGCAGACGCATTTCCATCCAGGTCGGAAAAGCAGTTTCTGTCGAAAATGGTCTTCCTTGCACTGTCGAACCACCAAGAACGAAGATCCGCTTTGTATCTTCTCGCTTGATCGCTGAAAACGATGCCGGGCGAAAGAAATTCATGCGATGTTCCGGGATACGCCATTCGTTCGCGTCGATGTCCAATTCGAAAAGAGCTTGTTGTTGCTGCAAATCGATGTACGGATCAACCGCGACATCTCTGTTCTCTTGTGGCGCAATGACGCGCAACGCCAGTTCCAGAATCATGAATGGTGACAAAGCCATGCCAATTGCCGCCATTCGCATCCAGCATCCACGATGCCAGAGTGATGCATTGTGTTGGTGACCAGCTGAATCAGACCCCGAATCATCGAGGACGGGGACAGCCCCGCTGTCTGTTGATGCTGGTGCGTCGGTGTTGAATTGTTCTGCCAAGGTCCCTGGTTTCCGGCGTCGCGAATTCGAATCTCATGGGGCAGTCAACGAAGCGGCCTCCAACAACCTCTGGACCAGGTTGCGGGGAGTCGTTGTGGGCTTCATTGGACAGGCTCCAGCATAGCCTTGTTTGCCTTGTCGTGTGTTGTCATGAATACTCATGACACCGGCAAATCATCATCGAATTGAGCAGAACACAGCTTTGGTTTGTGATCGGTGTCGCTTCCTTTCTGCAGCCAACCCTGCAGTTTTTGCCTCATTTCTGAGTCTGTCATTCGGCTGGTCGGCTTGAAGGGCAGATCATTGATCGGAACAATGAAGTACGGAACTGTTCGTGTGGCTCACAGATCCACAGCAGAGCGTATTTGGTGCATTGGGATTCGGCCTTTCATGCTTGCTTTCCGGGGTCGACTGGTTGGGCTTGCTGTTTTGCCTGACGTTGTAAGGAATGATGTTCATGGTGGAAAAACGACATGTCTATTTGACCGGTCTTCGTGGCACCGGAAAAACCACGGTGGGGCACGCGCTGGCAACAGCTGTGGGGCGAACAGTCATTGACTTGGACGGAGTTGTGTCGGCGAATGCCGGGAAGTCAATCCGCGAGATTTTTCAGGCTGGCGGTGAAAAATCGTTTCGGGAGCTTGAAAGCCAGGCTTTGGAATGTGTATCCCAAACCGAACAGGCTGTGATTTCCCTGGGTGGGGGAGCGATTCTCCGCGAATCCAACCGTGCGGTGATCCGTGCCACCGGAATCTGCTTTTGGCTCGAATGCAGTCCCGAGATACTTGCTGAAAGACTGCGGCAGGATGCAGCCAGTGACGATCAGCGGCCTGCTTTGACTTCGTTGGATGAATTGCAGGAAATCCGGGAAACGCTCAAGTTACGCCATGCTCTCTATGAAGATGCCGCTGATTATCGAATCGATACTGCCGGGCAGACGATTGATGAGGTTGCAAGTCAGATCATCGAGCTTTTGAAAGCCGACACCGAGACTGAACATTGGTTTCAGAATGAAAAAAGCTGAGATGCGGTGCAGAAAATTGGAAACAAGACGTGGCGTGGTCCCAAACCGGTCTGTTGCGACCGGGGGTGAAATCGGTAAGCTGTCACGAAAGAGCAGTTTAGCTCCTTTGGGCTAGATTGTTGCGGCCCGATCATGCCGCGGGCTGATCGTCAATGATATCATTTAATCGTCCATATCATGAGAGGCAGTGCAGTTATCCGAGCGTCGGATCACTCGTATTGCCAGGGCCTGATGGATTCACGGTAGCTAGGAAGGATTGCAACGTGTTTGTAGCAGCGTCAACTGAGTGCTGGCCTGAGATGGAATTCGAAGAGGCCATCGAAGTTCTCACTGATCTTGAGTTTTCGGCCGTTGAAATAGCGGTTCACGAATCTGGTACCCTCAAACCGAGTGAACTTCTGGCCGATACCGATCGAGCAATTCAAAAGTTGAGGCACACTCATCGTCTTGATATCTCAGGTTACAGCCTGGAATTGGGCAGCACGGGTGAGCAGCATTACGAGGATTTCAAGGAATTCTGTCGTATTGCCAAGACAACCAAAGTTGTCAACGTGACTGTGCCATCCGGTGAACATGGGACGCCATTCAATGAAGAGGTCGAGCATCTTCAGCAACTGGTGACAATCGGTGAAAGCGAGGGAATTCGTGTTGCAGTACGCAGCCACTTGGGGCGACTCAGTGAAGACCCGGATACCCTGATGGTCCTTTGCAACAACATTGATGGCCTCGGCTTGGCTCTGGATCCAAGTGTCTATATCTGTGGAAGTGCAAGCGGCAAGAACCTCGATAACATTCTGAAGTTTGTCTGCAATGTGCACCTTCGGGATTCGCGGCCCGATGCATTTCAGGTCAGTGTTGGCCAGGGTGAGATTGATTACGGAAAATTGGTCACGCAGCTCGAACGCGAAAAATATGATCGTGGACTGGTTGTTCACATGACGCCGTGCGACGAAATGGATCAGCGTGTTGAGTTGCGAAAACTCAGACGCTTGCTTGAGACCTTGATGTAAGGTTCACAGCAATCATGTGAACGTGAGATTAGGGCTCATCACGTGGCGGAATAATGTCGGTCTCTTTGACGCTCATTGACAGGATCACCGCTCGTCTATCTGACGGTAAGGCTTTGCCGAGACCCCGTTTCGCGCCCGAACTTTCCTATGGGCGGCATCGGGGCCCCGCAAAGCCTCAGTCTCGAAGGGCTGCGGTTGCTGTCACGCTTTACCACTGTCCCGATCAGGGTTGGGTCATTCCCTTGACACTACGCCCCCTGAGTCTGCAGCATCATGGAGGTCAGGTGTGTTTTCCCGGTGGGCGTGTTGAAGCCGACGAGACTGTATCTCAGGCTGCTTTACGAGAGTTTCGAGAGGAATTGGGAGTTGACGCGAAAGTTATCCGGTGTTGTGGTCAGCTGAGCCCGCAATATGTCTATGCCAGTGACAATCTGGTTCATCCGATCGTAGCGTTCATTGAATACCCGGAACCGTGGAATCCGGATCCGGTCGAGGTTGCTGAGGTGATTCCGTTGCCCTTGTCTCGACTTTTGCAATGGTTGCCCGCTGTCGTGCAGAATCACAGTGAGTCGTTAACGCAAGCGTCTGTCCGGTCTCATCCGGAGACTGGGCAGAGCATGCTAACTCATGATGTGATCAGCCACCGTGGTGTTATTTCTGGCGGTGTTGAGGTAGATCAGCTGAGATTCAGGACACCCGCGGTGACCTGGCTCGGGCATCGGATTTGGGGAGCTACCGTCATGATTCTGGATCAATTGGCCCAAGTCATGCATCAGGCGAAATGAGTCGTCGGACTGGTCCAACCGACGGAAACCTCGCCCGATTGCGTCATTGACTCGGCGTAACGGCTTGGAATCCAGCCCTTTCGACGGCAAAAAAGCCACCAGCAGCCGGATTCATGTGGTTCAGGCGATTTTGCTGCAAATTGACACCGACGCCTCGGTTCCTACAATCTTGCAAACAGTCTGGGTGGTAGCTGTTGCTGTCACTTGAGACGCTGGTCGGTGTAACGATAGCCCGAGCAGCGATTTACCAGTAAACGAAGGAAAGCAGACGATGGCTTCTGACGCCGTAAAAGAATTCACAGATGACAATTTCGACGCTGATGTGCTGCAGGCTGATGGGGCAGTCCTCGTTGACTTTTGGGCTCCCTGGTGCGGGCCTTGCCGTCAAATCGCTCCCATGATTGATGAACTTGCCAATGAAAATCCAACGGTCAGCATTGGCAAGGTAAACATTGACGATAATCCGGGCGTTGCACAGCGTTTCGGCATCACCAGCATTCCGACCTTGCTTCTCTTCAAAGGCGGTGAGCCTGTTGAGAGTTTTGTTGGAGTACGACCGAAAACCGCACTTCAGGAAGCAATTGACTCGGCTTCGAGCTGAGCTTGTTTACCTCGACTGCTGGTTGGCTGGCAAAGGTGGCTGGCAAACAGGTTCGCCGCGGCACATTCAGACGCGGCTTTCCTGGGATGCATTACCGTGACGGGTTTGCTGCCGATTGCGGTTTTCAGGTTTGACCTGCCATTTGCTCCATTGGGCAACGGGCCGAATTTCGAACGTTTCATGACAGGCTGCCCGATGGCAGCCTGTTTCCATGTAGGCCTGAATCCCGGTTGCCTGAAGGGGACGTTTGAGTAGTGAGCGATTCCGTGTCTCCGTCGGTACCGTGATATCCCGGTGCTTCCGACATTTTGTTGATTTTTATCATGTGAGGCCAAGTTGAGTACGACAACGATCCACAATATCGGTGATCGCAGTGCAGCTGCTTTTCAACGCGCACAAAAGCTGATGCCGGGTGGAGTGAACAGTCCAGCAAGGGCTTTCGGAGCAGTCGGTGGCACACCTTTGTTCATCGACCATGCTGATGGACCCTATCTCTATGACATCGATGGTCGCCGGTATCTCGATTACATCGGTTCATGGGGACCCATGATTCTCGGCCACGCACATCCGGAGGTAATCGAAGCGATCACCCGTGCGGCCCAACGGGGTACCAGTTACGGTGCCCCGACCGAAGCCGAGTCAGGCTTGGCAGAACAGATCATCGAAGCTGTACCAAGTGTTGAAAAAGTCCGTCTGGTCAACAGCGGAACCGAAGCCACCATGAGTGCGATCCGTGTTGCACGTGGCGCAACCGGAAGAGACAAAATCATCAAGTTTGCTGGAAATTACCACGGGCATGTCGATAGCCTGCTGGTTGCTGCTGGTAGCGCTGCAGCTACTTTGGGTGTGCCTGATTCGCCGGGTGTAACTGCGGGTGCAGGACAGGATACGATTGTCCTGTCCTACAATCAGTGCGAACAGGTGGTAGCCGCCTTTGCTGAATTCCCGGATCAGATTGCAGCTGTGATCCTTGAGCCTGTCGTTGGTAACATGGGATGTGTTCCGGCGACTGCGGAGTTCATGGCATGCTTGAGAAGCGAAACGGAGAAACATGGTGCGATCCTGATCTTCGACGAGGTCATGACTGGCTTTCGGCTCGCTCTGGGAGGGGCTCAGGAACGGTATGACGTTTGTCCCGATATGACAACTCTCGGGAAAATCGTCGGGGGTGGAATGCCGCTGGGGGCTTATGGTGGACGCGCCGACATCATGGATCAGGTTCTGCCGGCGGGAAAGGTTTTTCAAGCGGGGACCCTGAGTGGCAATCCGGTTGCTGTTGCTGCAGGAAGTGCCACTTTGCGTCTGTTGAAAGACGATCCTCCCTATGAACAATTGGAAGCACGCGGAAAGCAGTTGGCAGAAGGTCTCGATCGTGCTGCAACCGATGCCGGAATTCCTCATCAGGTGCAGCAGGTAGGAAGCATGATGACCCTCTTCTTCAATCCCGATCCGGTGCATGATTGGGGAGGAGCTGACCGTTGTGACCGTGAAGCCTTTGGACGCTATTTCTGGGGGCTGATCAACGAAGGGGTATACATGCCTTGCAGTCAGTTTGAAGCTCTGTTTTTCAGCCGGTTGCACACCGAAGCGATGATTGAAGAGACAATCGACGCTGCTGCCAAAGTCTTGCAGGGTATCGCCTGATCCAGTTGACCTGACTCCCATGGCCCAGTTTTTTCTGGTGATCAGGTTCCGGTGATCAGGTGAGGCTGTGTTTGGATCAGGTGAGGCTGTGTTTGACGGTTCCGTTCATTCACGAACCACTCACAAGCCTTCGTTCGCAACTTCCCGTTCTCGGTGTGGCTTGGGCGGGTTTTGATTACAAATCAGCGAGATCAGTTTTTCCAGCAATCTCTTTCAGATCCCAGACCGGTGATTTCCCTGATTGATTCATGATTCCGGCGGTGTGCGAATGACCAGATTTCGGATCTCGGTCATGTCTTCCATGGCAAAGCGAATGCCCTCGCGGCCAATGCCGCTGTCTTTCACACCACCGTACGGCATGTTGTCGACTCGCCAGGAGGGAACATCTCCAATCACAACTCCTCCCACTTCCAGTTCATCCCAGGCCTTTTGCATCTTGTAAAGATCACGGGTAAAGATTCCAGCTTGCAGACCAAAATCACTGGCATTGACATCACGCAAAGCCTGATCAAATGAGCTGAACCGACTCAGAACCGCGACCGGACCGAAGGCTTCGCTTGCGCAGATTGGCTCCTCTGCCGGGACATCCTCCAGGAGCGTAGCTTCAAGCATGGCTCCGTTCCGCTTACCGCCACAGAGAAGTCGACCGCCTGAAGCAATTGCCGATTGAATCCACGCTTCAAGACGTTGCGCTTCGGACTCTGAAATCATGGGACCGATAAAGGTGGTCTCAAGCTTGGGGTCGCCCATCACCAACTTCCTGGTGGCAGTTACCAGTTTGTCGCGGAGTGTCTCATAGATCTGTTCGTGCACAAGGATCCGCTGAACTCCGATGCAACTCTGCCCGGATTGATAAAAGGCACCAATGATCAGTCTGGTGACCGCATCGTCCAGATCGGTGTCGTGGTCAACGATACAAGCGGCATTGCCGCCCAGTTCAAGCACCACTGGTTTTCTGCCTGCTCTGGATTTCAAGTTCCAACCGACCTCGGGTGACCCAGTGAAACTCAATAGTTTCAGCCGATCGTCCGTGGTGAACATGTCTGCTCCGTCACGACTGCATGGCAAAATGGAGAAAGCACCGCTGGGAATATCCGTTTCCGAAAGAATTTCTCCGATCATCAAAGCACCGATTGGGGTCCGGCTGGCAGGTTTTAGAACGAACGGACAACCCACGGCCAATGCCGGTGCAATCTTGTGCGCGGCAAGATTCAAGGGGAAATTGAACGGTGAAATGAATGAACAAGGACCGATCGGAACACGTTGATACATCCCGCGGTAGCCCTTGGCGCGGGGTGATATTTCAAGGTTCATGACCTCGCCACTCACCCGGACCGATTCCTCTGCTGCAATCCGGAACGTATCGATCAGACGGGTCACCTCACCGCGCGCATCCTTGATCGGTTTGCCAGCTTCAATGCAAAGTGACATCGCCAGTTCATCAAAACGCTCTTCAAAACGATTCATGCAGTGCTGTAATATTGCCTGGCGAGCATAGGGTGGCATGCGCCGCATTTCCTCAAAAGAATCGACCGCCGCCTGAATACCTGCGTCAATTGCTGCCGCATCAGCAACTGCAACACGAGTGGCAACTTCACCCGTGTACTTGTCTGTCACAATCAGATCCTGATTTGGGGCGCATGCCTGTCCGCCCAGATAATAGGGGTAGCTGGATTTGAGCATGGCAGTAACTCCAATGAGGCAAAGCTGCGAGTGCGGATTACGATTGACGGTATCAACCAGCAAGACGCCTGTGATCAGTGCATTCACGTCATCGTAAGCATCGTTGCCGTTTGTTCAAAGCTGCGTCCCTTTTGGTGTTGGGAAGTGCGACTGCTTGCCAGACCTCAAGTGAAATTGAAGTCGTCTGCTTGTGGCACGCGGATCGTACCCGCAGCATCCGCAGTGCGGTTGTCCGCAATGCGATGTGGCACTATCCGTGCCAATGAAAGCTCAGTCGGATGTAGCGGCCCGGGTTGCCTGTTCGTCTTTCCCAGGACTGCCACTTCAGGAACCAGAAGACAGCTTGCAGTGAGGCTGGTTCAATCACAACCAGGGGAACGGTAAGGAGATTTGGGCCGTGCTAATGCAAGCATATCGGGAAGTCAGATTTGATCGGCTCAAGACGATGGAGGCTCAAAGACTTCGCGAATACGGATACCGAACTTATCGCCGATTTTGATGGTTTCACCAGAAGCAATGGGAGAGCCACCCGCTTCGAGCGTCAGTGGGTCGTCGCAGTGCACGTCAAAAGTCAGCATGGCGCCGGGGACCAAATTCACGATTTCTTCCAGCGAGACGCTCTTGCGCGCCAAGGTGACGCAAACAGGCGTTTGGATCGCCAGCACGGCACGCGTGTAGTCGGGATTTGCTTCGACACTCATAAGGGCGTCTTAATCTTCCTAAGAGGATTGGGTATCTGGGTTATTTGGGGTAACCCTCCAATCGCTATTATCGGCATACGGATGCTCAAAGCTTGCCCAGACTCCTCTAATCGGCACCAAAAACCCCGATAAAGCAAGCATTTAAAGACGATACCCCCCACTGGAGGGTATGGGGACGCCTGTCACGAAGATACATTATGCCCTGCCTGAAGTGCGGGTTTTATTTTTCACGCACCTCAGCATCGCATTTTGATTATCACTGTTCTTTTGAAATAGAAAGCTGCGAGATGTGCCTACTGGCTGTTCAGTACCGCTTGGTCCCCGAAAGTCCCATTCTCGTCGCAGCAAATCGCGAGGAGTACATCGATCGCCCGAGTCTCCCACCCTCCATTCAATCCGGCAAACCACGTGTCCTGTGCGGAATTGACCAGAAGGCTGGCGGTTCCTGGTTGGGCGTGAATCAGAATGGACTGTTTGTTGGTCTCTGCAACAGAGCAACCGCAACGCCGCTCTTCGGGCAACGCTCCCGAGGTTTGCTAGCTTTGGATTTGCTCCGATGTACGTCGGCTAGCCGAGCTCTTGAGAAGGCAGAAACCGAATTTGCGAAGACGAGATACGATGGCTGCAACATTCTGATTGCCGACGCCAAGAACGGATATGCGATCCATGCCGATGAACGCCAGGAAGTGGTGGAGTTGCAGGATGGCCTCAATATTATCGGTGCCCGTAACCTCAATGATCCCGAGGATCAACGAGTTCAGATGGCGAAGCGTCTCCTGACGCTGCAGACGTTGGACTCACCGGTCAAATTTCTTGCGGTCGCCAGTAAAGTGTTCGCCAGAGCCCCCGTGGGCCCGGGGCGTCCGAGCATGGTTGTCCGCAACGGTGACTATGGCACGGTTAGCAGCACTTTGATTGCTCTGGGAGTCAAGCCTCGGGATGCTATCTACCAGTTCAGCAACGGTGCTCCGGATGAGTCCAAGTACGAGGATTTTTCACCGATGCTGCGAGACATTCTGAGTCGTGGTCTTCGTGAGGCTCGTACCAAGGCGAAGGCGCAGGGTTAGTACGAAGCGTTGCTCCCCGGCGTGGCATGATCGTCACGTGGCATGATTGTCGCGTGGCATGATCGTCAATCGGTTGCGATTTGGCGGTTGTGTTCAAAGCAAAGCCTTCTGTTCGGGAAAAACGCTGTCTGCTCAGAAAAGCAGACAGGAAAACAGCAGATCAGCAGGCTCGCTTTGAGTTTCTGCCGCCTTTTCGCTCACGCAAGAAAAATGCATGGGCTTCTGGCAGGAGTCTTCTTGAAGAAGCCTGACCTGGAGAAGTCCATGATCGGTCGAAGCCTGCTATTTGATACGCGGGCGTCATCGTACGTTTGAGTCACCTGCCGAAGGTGATGCCATCAGCACTTGAATTCTTCTGATGCAGATTGGCCAGTCGGCGACACTGGGTGTCAACTGTTTGTTCTTCTGAGTCCGCGAACCTGTGTCGGTCTCGATAACATTGCCCATTCATTTGATTCCAGAGACAGCGGACAGCGTTGATCGGGTTTCTTCACAATCTTCAGAGGGTCGTTTCCACCCTTCCGTGGGCAAATCCTGCAGATGACTTGGCGTTCCTGGTCAGACCAGGCGGGCAATGGCTTAGAATGGATTCAACTGATTCAGCAGAATCTTTCTGGATCGATACTTGCATCTTGTGTGGTTTTAGCCATTGTTGACTCACAGGATCACTCTGACCCCGCTTTGCAACGCTCATTCTTCTTCAACTCAATCTGGATTCTGATGTCATCTGATGTTAACCCTGCCATCGAAGGTTCGCGTTGTTTGGTTACTGGGGGTGCCGGTTTCATTGGTTCCCATCTAGTCGAAGGCATTTTGGCTGCGGGCGGTAAGGTGCGCGTGCTCGACAACTTCAGTACCGGTTTCCGCCATAACCTCGACCAGTTTGAAGATGGGCAGGTGGAACTTCTGGAGGGCGACGCTTCCGATTTTGCGGTGGTGCAGCAGGCGGTCGTTGATGTTGATCTGGTTTTCCATGCGGCCGCGATGGCAAGCGTGCCACGCAGCATGCGGGAACCTGATTTATGCCATGCCTGGTGTACTACCAGTACTGTCAATTTATTGCAGGCGTCCGCGGCAGCGGGTGTGCGTCGTCTGGTGCTTTCTTCGACTAGCGCAGCTTATGGTGATTCCACATTTGTGTCCAAGCGTGAAACCGATCCATCGGCACCCTTGTCGCCTTATGCCGCTGCAAAGTTGGCAGCTGAGTCTTACTGTCATGCATTTCAGCGCAGCTTTGAAATCGAGACGGTAGTGCTGCGTTATTTCAATGTGTTTGGACCTCGCCAGGATCCAAAAAGTGAGTACAGCGCAGTCATTCCGAAATTTGTTTCCATGATTCTTTCGGGTGAACGCCCTGTGATTTTTGGTGACGGAAACCAGTCGAGGGATTTCGTTTTTGTCAAAGATGTAGTGCAGGCAAATCTGCTTGCTGCGACCGCGGTGGATGCGCCCGGCGGTACCTTCAATATCGCCCGGGGAGAGCGAACAACTCTCTTGGAACTGCTGACCACGCTTCGCAAGATTCTTGATCAGCACATTGAGCCGATCCATGAACCACCAAGGGTGGGTGATGTTCGCGATTCGCTGGCGGACATTTCTGAAGCCCGGCGTCGATTGAATTTTGAACCCGCAACGACGATTGCCGAAGGTCTGCAACGCAGCGTTGAGTACTACCGCAGCCTCATCTGATCAGATGTTGGGTGGTGGAATGGGTTTCACCGATGGCGGCACAGTTTTGTAAGGCAGGTGGTAGTCTGCAAAAAGGTCTGCTCCGTAACCGCGTCGCATTTCCCATTTTGCGCGAGCCGCCCATGGTGAACCAGGGTGATTTTTGATTACCGCGTCGAACTGCTGGTTGGCACGTTCGACGTATGGCTTCGCGTCTTCCGTGCGGATTTTCTTGACCGTGCGAAGGTCCCAGTGAACGAGTTTTCTGTTTCCCTTCATGGGGGCCGCTTTTTTAGGGTTGGCAATGAAGGCATCCAGGGCAACTCCATATTCATAGATCCTTGCCTGATAGGCGATCAGCTGAGCCAGAATCAGATCATAATTCGCCTGCCAGCGTGGATCGGGTTCCTGCTCCCTGAGATGCTGCCCCGAAAGCAGTGCTCTTTCGGCTTCAGCCATGTATCTCAGGTGCAGTTTTGCTTTTTCCTGTTCCCGTCTCGCCTGTTTGATGAAGTCCTGTGGTTTCAGGGAAAATGCCAGCCGCATTTCAATCGCTTTTTTATTCGCCTCGGCGTACGGATTCAAATCCTGAATGACTTTCCAGATCAACGATCTCAAGGGGAATTCGCTGCGATCAGCCAGTACCTCGATTTTTGCACGCAAGTCCGGGCGGTACGGCCGCAAGGCCTCCATGTCGTATTTTTCTTTGTAGCGGCCCACTAATTCGGCTTCTGCGCTTGGCAGCATGAAAAAGATTCCATTGGTTTCGCGGGCCAGGCGTGATTGTTCATAGGGTCCAAAGCCACTGCCGAAAGCATCACGCCTTCGATGAAATCCATTGGTTTGCAGCTGTTCAGGGAAAGCCGTTTCGGGTCCCCGGTCCATCTTCAAATAGTGGTGCCGGTTTGTCTGGGGGTGCTGCCAGTGCAGGTAGGCATAAGGTGAACCGAACACTGATTCGCGACCCAGTACATAGACTTTGCAATCAGCAGTCTTGGCGACGTTGATCGCCTGCTCGATATATCCGTCGTTGTTTTGCCGGTCGCCACTTTCGTCACTGACAAGAACGAGTGCCATTTTTCTGCCACGGCGGGCAAGATCCCGGTAGATTCCGATGGCGCGACCCACCGCCGAACTCATCAGCTCCCGCCCGCTGTTATCCACAGGTATCTCATCAATCGCTTTTCTGATCTCGTCACGATCAGACGTGGGTTGGTGTTGTGTGTGATCAATGAACATTTCACCGTAACTGGTGACTGCCGTCATTAACGCTGTTTTCGTTGTCTTGCTTTCCGTGCGACCGACAATCCCCAGTTGCTCGTATACCGTTTCAATACGGTCTCTAATTTCCTGTTGGTCATCCTTCATGCTTTTGGATTGATCAAAGCACCACACCACCAGTACGGGGCCCTCATCAAGCATCCAGACAAGTTCCTGTGACAAACGATCCAGAGCATTCTGATAGCTGTCGACAATGTCACGTGCCTCACCTTTGACCTCACCGTCGGGCACTGCTTCAATCAGGGCAACCGGGTCCGGAATTCCAATCGTCGGTGCAGCGATGGTCAGTTGCGCAGTGTTGGCTTTTGCCATCAGTGATTGGTCAAGCGTCGGGAGGTTGGCTGCTGCAGCGGCTGCACTGACCGGGGCTGGAGCCGAGTTGAACAAAGCGACATTATCTAGAACCACGTCAATTTCCGGATCCAGTTCAACTTCAACGGGAGGGTCTTCCACGCGATCAGGAGCTGGGATAGCAACAAACCTTGCTTCCTCCTGTTCTATTTCCTCGTAAGTCACAACCGCCAACAGCAATAGAATTGCGGTGTGGACGAGCAGCGAAATCGTGGGTGGCATGATCCCGACCAATCGTTCACGGAACGTCAGCGGCTCATCATCCCAGTCATGTGCGTTGAGCTGCAGAGCGTCAGCGTTCTGGCCAGTGTTCTGCGTCGAGGGGGTTTTGTTGCCGAGGTGGCCTTGAGAAGACATCGAACATTCTCGAACTTTGGAATTGGCATTCGTCTCACGGTTTCTGCCCCCATTGTAGCGAAGACATGCCGCAGCGAGACCGTGTTTTTGTCGTATTTATTGTCGCCTCGTCCACGGATGATACGGCATCTTGATTCCTGCTTTCGTCAGTTCCGATCCTGTTGGAAAACCGGGCAACTGTATTTCTGTGCGATTTGAGCTGGCCTTCCGTGTCTGCCGGGAGAAATATTCATATGAGGTATGGCTGACCGATCGTGCGTCCAGCGATCACTGAACTGCGGATTTCCCAGAAAGATCAGAAGCCCCGGGAATGAGATCAGAAGCCCCAGGAACACTGAGCCTTGTGCGCACGAGGATGCTGAGCCTTGTGAGCACGAGGATGCTGACATCGATAAAGAGGGTGAGCAGCGTTCTCGTCATGTGGACGGCGAAGTGCGTTTCTGATATTCGCTCAAGCCGTGCAAGGCGTGGTAGAGCACACCGCATTCGAGATCAACATCAGCACATTGGTCCAGTACATCACACAGTCGTCGTACGCTACGTTCGACCCAGGGTTCAAACAGCGTCTGTGTTGGGGCTGCAAGAGCAAGGAATTCAAGGACATGCCCCGTGCTGCCCAAAGTCTCTCCCAGATCGCGAGTCCAGCCGGGGCGATGCAGATAGGCAACCGAGTAGGAACCGTCAGGATTCTGATTCAGCTTTGCCAATTCAATGGCAGCCTTGATTACTGCATCAGCCTCTGCCCACACACCGGTGATGGGCAGTCCTTCACGTTTTCTCTGGTTCAAGGCCATCGCCATCCCAATCAAACGATGTGTTCCACCACAAACACTGTCTGTCAAACTCTGCTGCAATTCCGAGGCAAGCAGTGATTCGGTGGAGTATCGCGAACCATCGCGTGCCAGCCAGCGGTGGTCGGTGCTGCGGTAGGCGGTGAATGCGATCAACGTCCAGCTGAATTCACGTTCAAGATTACGAGGAACGTCATACTCTGCCTGGCGGATCCAGTCTTCCAATGTGAATGTGTGGTTTCTGCCTTGTATTTCGGTGTCCAGCGGTAGTTCAGCCTGGGCGATCACTGCCAGCCATTGATCTCGATGGCCTTGGCCGATTTTGGTCGATGGCTGCATTGCCATTCGCAAACCGGGACGTCCCGATGTTCCAAACTTGTCACCGCGTTCAGCTTCGAATCCGTTGACTTTGGAGCCCGACAGGAGATAAGGCAAGGCTGGTAAGGAACCGGACGCGGTTTGTATTTCGAATTCGGACCCGTATGCCAGAACACCGTGCAACACTTGCCATGCCCCGTGGGTGGAACTGGATAATTCCCGCCGTTGCAGATTCTGTTTCAGAGTTCGCGAGACCAGAGTACTCAATGGCTCATCGGCCATCTTGTGGGTCTCAGAAACGGCTGTTCCCTTTTGCTCGTCGGGATGCTTTCCCGCTGGCTGATCCGATGCCACAGCTGATTTGCCGTCATCTGCTGTTTCGCCTGTCTGACCGGCCACTGGTATTCTGCTCGAACCGCTCAAAGGGCAACCCGAGAGGATCAGTGCGGCGATGGCTGGAATGAGATACTGGAACTGAAGCATAACGGACTTCAGCCTGCGTCGAACGCATCGCGTTGTCAACTTGAGGATTCAGTTTCCCTGCGATTTATGCATTCTTTGACTGTTTTTTTCCGTCTAGGAAGGTCATGCCCATTTTGCCTGACTGGGAGCAGAGTTCGGATACGTCAATTGTCTTCCGCGGAATTTTCATCTGAAGAACTGGAAGTGCTTTCAGTTGCGTTTTCATTCGTGGTTTGATTGGTTGCATCGTCAGCGTTTGCCTCGTCTGCTTCGTCACGATGGTATACGCGAACCGCTGCTGGTAACGGGTCCACTGCCAATTGGCTTGTCAGGTAGCCCTTTGCCTTGGCAAGTCGCAGGATGGAAATTGCGTCGCCGTAGCCACCTCCCACCGATACGATTCCGTTGATAACCGAGGCGACAGAATCAGAAACGGTTGCCCGTTTGTCGTCAGAATTAATCTGGAAGCGACTGATTTTCAATTTGCCCGGTGCATTGAGATCCGGTTTTAAAATCAGACCATTCGGCCCTCGGAGGAATTGTGGGATTGCCAACTTGCCGGGATCGCCGAAGAGGACTATTTCGGGAGACTCACGTAGCGAGACGACCACGGCCGGCTCTGCGTTGGAGGATATCTGGTAGAGATAAAATGACTTGAGCGCTTTGCCACCCAGGATGCTCTTGCCTTCAACCCCTTGGCGACGGATCGCGCAGAAGGAGCCGTATCGTGTTTCGAGGCTGGCTTCATTCATCAGCCGCTTCAGTGAATCAATCGCAAGCTGGTGGTTCATGCCCTGCAGGGCAAGTAGGGAGGGATGCCGAAATGCTGCTGTTTCACGAATCGCGGTTTCCAATGCATCAACCGCTTCGGTGCGGTCAAGATAAGCAAGTGATTCAGCGGCATAGAAACGCAGTTCGGGATTGGTCGAGTTCAGGGCATCGATCAGTATCGGCACGGCGCTCTCACCCATGGCTTCGAGTTGCAAAGCGGCATCGGCGGCAGTGGCTGGATTGGTGAGCATGCTCGCGAGCTCCGCGAGTCTCGTTTGAGTCGCCGATGATTCCGGGGCTGTGCTGATCGCCTGGATGACGGCCATCATGCGGTGGATGTTGTGGCGGTATCGGGGGTGCGTCTCCATTTCCACGAAATCATCTTCCTTGGCTTTGGCAATTCCCCGGCGGGTTGTGCCATCAAAGAAAAAGAATCGCCGATTGATCGCGGTGGCCAACGCGGCCGATGTTTTGGCGTGCTGGTATTCGGGACTGAGGACAAGCCCCAGCTTGCGTGTGATTTGAATTCTGCCACCCGACAGAATCGTGCCCTCTGTTTTGAGAGTGCTGTCTTCGCCAGGAGTGTAACTGCTGCGCGTCAGGACTGGCCCTGTGCCAATCGCCATCACTTCACTCTTGCGGACCTTGTTCTGCAGAAAACGCTGTTGTCGAAGTCTCGTATCCAGCAACCATCCATCATTCAGATTGGAGACCACACTTTCGTTCGGAGCGCGGACGATGATGTCAACGGGATCGTTGCGACGAGCTCCGGGAGGAATGGTTGCCTGGATTCTTACCAACGCTGTGTTGTCGAGTTCCAAAAAGTGATTTGGATCTTTGATGTCACGCCTTTTCATTTCCTCCAGCAGTTCATCCCTGAATTGAGATGGATTGGCTGGGCCGCCTGTCCCCGGGAGTCCGTTGACCACGCCGACCCCAATCACCTGAATGGGACGCAATCCCTGAATCACCGTCGCATCGCGAATCAAATCCGGCAACTCGGGGACCTTCATCAGTTCCTGTAACTTGGTTGTGCTGTCTCTGTCGCCTTTGCCTGTGATCAGGTTGCAGCCTGACGGCAAACCAATCAGAAGTATCAGAGCAGTGCTCAGGAAAACTTTTGCAGGGGAGATTTTCGTGACGGTATTCTTCGCGGAATAAAACCGAATGGGAATGAACTTGGGCATCCTGCCACTCATCCGTTTGTGATTTGGCTTCGAATTCAAGAGAGCTTTCTTGTGCACCATGGTGCACGGTGTTCTGTTTCATAGCCTGCCAGGACAGAGCGGGGCAAGATCAGCAGGGGGGTGGTCGGGCAATCAAGCCGCCTGCCAGAGGTCTCGAGGGACAAGGTCTCGAACGATCGGAGGCATTGGAATGGGGCTGCTGCAGAGCAAAACGCCGCCCGGGATATCCAGATTTGGCCAGAATAGCTCGGCAGGGGGGGGCGTGATGGGATTTCATCCCCGTGCAGCTGGGAGAGGAAGCGAAAATGGGAAAAACCCCCCGGCTAGTCGCTGGATTGGGGTGATTGGGTAAAAAGGTGGTGTTTTGGACGATCTTTCCTCAAAAAGACCTCGAAAACCACTAGGCGTGAGCTCTTGACAGAAAATCGAGGCTTGAGATACTTTTCCGCTTGCTCGCGACATGCGCGTGGGAATGCACTCATTCCCGCAACTCCTCCTGTTCGACACTGTTTTAGCACTGCTTGGGCGTGCTTGGGCACCGTTGGGCAGTAGTAACGGGTAGGTTACGGGCACATCCTCCGCTGGTCTGCGAGAGGTTCAGTTCAACCCTTCACATGTGTGGTTTGTCCACAGTACACGATTTTCAATGCCAACAATCAATCAACTCGTCCGCAAGCGACGCAAACTGAAGAAGAGCCAGAGCAAGTCGCCTGTGCTTGAGAAATGCCCTCAAAAACAGGGTGTCTGTTTGCAAGTCAGGACGATGACACCGAAGAAACCGAACTCCGCTCTGAGAAAGATTTCGCGTGTTCGCTTGAGCAATGGCAAAGAGGTCACGGTTTACATCCCAGGCGAAGGGCACAACCTTCAGGAGCACTCGATTGTTCTTGTTCGGGGCGGACGTGTTCGCGATTTGCCCGGTGTCCGCTATCAGGTCGTTCGCGGTTCACGGGATGCACTCGGGGTTGAAGGGCGAAAGCAATCGCGTAGTCGATACGGTGCAAAGAAGTAGTCCTGATACCGGTCGGTTGATCGGGTATGCACTGCCACCGGTGATGTGACCGGATCGTTTTCCGCCGAACTCGAATTCCGAATCGCCGACAACACAGAAATAACAGCAATCAAGCCATCACAGTCAAAGTAAAAGTATGGGACGTATCACAGCCAGCCGCACACAACTCAAAGGTGATCCGCGGCACAACTCGTTGCTTGCCGGGAAATTCATCAATTGTTTGATGCTCGATGGCAAGAAGACCACCGCACAGCGTGTTTTCTACGATGCATTGGACGAGATTGGTCGACGCAATGAGGTCGCTGATCAAACACCGATCGAGGTTTTCGAGACTGCGGTTGAAAATGTAAAGCCGTACATCGAAGTTCGCAGCAAGAGAGTCGGTGGTGCGAGTTATCAGGTTCCAATGCAAGTCAACCGGGCACGTCAGCAGAGTTTGGCGTTGCGTTGGCTGCTTGGTGCAGTACGCGAGAAAAAAGGTCGCCCGATGCATATGAAGCTCGCTGATGAGCTTTTGTCGGCATACAAGAAAGAGGGTGTTGCCTACACCAAGCGTGAAAACACTCACCGCATGGCTGATGCCAACAAGGCATTTGCACACTTCGCCTGGTAGGTCGAACCGAATCCGATCACAAATGACCGCGATACGGCCCATGTCCGTGTCGCGGTTTTTTATGCGCTGCGTTACGCTAGAGTCCAGGGTTACGCTAAAGTCCCCGGTGGATCACGTTGTTGCCTTTTTTTACTGTGGTAAATCCATTCGCGTTTGTCCGTCCTTCGAATTGTCCCATCCGTGAATCGTTTTCATGACCTTTGATATCTCCAAGCTTCGCAATATCGGCATCATCGCGCACATCGATGCCGGGAAAACGACTGTCACCGAACGGATGCTCTTCCTCAGTGGTGCCAAACATCGGGTGGGCCGTGTGGACCATGGAACGACTGATACGGATGATGATCCGGAGGAGCAGGAGCGTGGAATCACCATCTTCAGTGCTTGCGTGAAGTACGGATGGAAAGATTTCAATATCAATCTTCTTGATACGCCAGGTCACGTCGACTTCACTGCCGAAGTGGAGCGTTGTTTGCGTGTGCTCGATGGTGCTGTTGTTGTCTTTTCTGCTCGCGAGGGCGTTGAGGCTCAGAGTGAAACGGTTTGGCGGCAGGCTGACCGTTACAACGTTCCCCGGATTGTGTTCATCAACAAAATGGATCGCGAGGGTGCGGACTTTGAAACAGTTTTCAACGACATCGAACCGCGATTAGGTGGGTGCCCACTCGCTGTGGAATTACCTGTGGGGCAGGGACCGGCTCACGTTGCCGATCCGTTTCGGGGTGTGATCGATCTTGTCGATATGAAAATGCTTGAATTTGATCCCGAGACCGAAGGCAAGGAGATAACGGAAACGGATATTCCCGAATCGCATATGGATGAGGCTCTGTTCTGGCGTGAACAAATGCTGGAAAAAGTGTATGACCTCAGCGAAGAAGCAGCCAATCTGGCGATGGAAGAAAAAGAAATTCCAAGGGAGCTGATTCTGCAGGCTTTGAGGCAGGGCTGCATTGATCGGACGATCCAGCCAGTGTTGTGTGGATCAGCTCTGCACGGAATCGGGGTCCAGCCACTGATGACAGCGGTCGGAAATTTTCTGCCAAGTCCATTGGAGCGGCCGCCGGTGGAAGGGGTTGATCCCAAGAAAAACGACAAGGTGTTGATTCGCAAGCCTGATTCCAAAGAACCTTTCTGCGGTCTGGTATTCAAAATTCTTCCCGCAAAAACCGGTGATAACTACTGGATTCGTGTGTACAGCGGCCAGTTGAAGCAGAATTCCCGTGTGCAGTGTCCCAATCGGGACAAGAAAGAAAACATCGCCCAATTGTGGCAGATCCATGCCACCAAAAAGGATCGGGACGGGCAGATCGATTCGGTGGAGGCGGGTGATATCTGCTGTGTGATCGGGCCACGCTTCGCAATCACCGGTGATACCGTTTGCGACACGCGGGAGATGATCGAACTGCCCAGCATCAAATTCGCTGATACCGTTCTGTCGATGGCGATTGAGTCAGAAAGCACATCGGACAAAAAGAAACTTGAAGACACGCTTGATATGCTGCGACGTCAGGATCCAACCTTTCGCGCCGTTGAAAATGAAGAAACCGGGCAGACACTGATCAGTGGCATGGGTGAATTGCACCTGGAAGTCATCCAGCACCGGCTGACTCGAGACTTTGGCCTCAACGTCAAGTTCTACAAACCGCGTGTGAATTATCGCGAAACGGTGGCTGACAAGGCTGATGTCGTCGGGCAGTGCAATCGACAGATCGGTTCGACACAGATGTTTGCTCGCCTGAATGTCAGCGTGTCACCACTGGATGATGTCTCGGCGCCGGTGTTGGTCTTTGATCGGCTGCCCCCGGAGGTTGGGTTACCCAACGCTGTCAGGCAGGCGGCGATGGACGAAATAAGAGAACGGGCGGCCGGGGGAGGTTTGCTGGCAGGCTTTCCGCTCTCGGGTGTGCGCATTGATGTCACTGATGCCGAGATGCACGAGGAGGGCAGTGATGAAGTCGCGTTCCGGATTGCCGCCGGAGATGCCTTTGATCGGGGAATGGAAAAGGCAACGCCTGTTCTGCTGGAGCCTGTCATGAAAGTGGAGGTAACAACTCCTGAGGATTACATGGGTGAGTTGGTGGGTGACTTGCAACAACGGCGAGCCATCATTTCGGCCACCGAGACTCGTGGCGCCATGACCGTGATCATTGCCGATGCCCCGCTCAAGGAACTCTTTGGCTATTCGGGAGCTGTGCGCAGTCTGAGTCAGGGACGCGCCGCCGGCAGCATGGAGCCGCTTGGCTACCAGCCCGCTCCCAAAGAAGATGCAGAAAGTTTCATGTTCTGAGTGGACAGGTTGTTCACTGATGATTACCCGAACCAAGAGTTTTCAGGCAGGAAATTCCTGCTTGTCACCGATTGTATCTTTCAGGGCGGGGCCTCCCGATTGGATAACGGGGCCACTGGATAGGATCGCTGGGCCTCCGGATTGGATCGCTGGGCCTCCGGACTGGATAACTGTGCAACGGGCCGCGATTCTGCTGCAGAACGCCGGGTACGCCATCTTACACTTCATTTAGGGAAGGAATCCGGGAAGAACCCATCCACGAAATATATCCTTTCCAAATATCGTTTGAGGGGATCAATCACTTTGGGGATGCCTCGAGAGTTTCTTTGCGGCAGGGTTTCGAATTTCCCGGTTTTTTGGAAGGCCTGAGCTGACAGATTTCCGCAGGTTCGTCTCACCTGCGGACTGAGGCATTGATTGACGCGAATCCCTTTGTCTGCCACTTTCGGGACTCTCGGCTTGGTAGACTATGATGGAAACGCCGTTGCCGGATTTTTGCCGCTTTCCTACCATTGGATGATGGTGAAGGAGCGGGCAGGCACGATGAGCGGGCAGGCACACGGCGACACCCCGTTTTCGCCCACCATCATTCAAGCTTCATCGAATTACTAATATTGGGACTCCCTCATGGCCAGCCGCTTGCAGCAGTATACAAAAACCGAAGATATGGCCGCCCGGCACTCGATGCTCGGCAATCGCTGGCTCGCCACCATCGCTCACGGCGTTCTGCTCACAGTGATCGCAGGTTTGTTTCTTGTTGGCAGCTCGGCTGCGTCGGTAGCGCAGGGTGGTGCAGATCAGGCACCCGCAAAGGTTCTTAAGCCGGCGGCAAACGACCGTATCGTTGCTCGCCTGATCGCCCAGCTGATGCCGAAGAATCATATTTCAGCCAAAGGCCTTGATGACACCATCAGTCAGCGTGCACTCGCTTTGTTCACCAAGTCGCTTGATCCTCTCAAACTGTATTTCTACCAGAGTGACATTGACGAATTCAATCGAAACGCCAGCCAGATCGATGACATGGTCCAGAAGGGAGATCTGTCATTGGCCTACAAGATTTTCGGCCGTTTCATCCAACGTGTCGATGAAAGAGTGGCTGTCGCTCAGGAGTTGCTTGATGGTGATTTCGATTTCTCGAAAGATGAGACCATTGTGGTCGACCCGGAAGCAGCCAAGTACGCCAAGACGCCTGCTGACGCCAAGGACCGTTGGCGACGGCAGATCAAATACGCCCTGCTCGACTTGAAAGATGAAGGAAAGGTCGGCGATGAGGCTGTCGACACGTTACGCCGCCGTTATGGTCGATACGCAAGACGCTGGAAGCAGACAGACAGTGATGACCTTCTGGAAATGTTCTTGACATCCGTCACCAACGGCTACGATCCACATTCAACTTACATGTCGCCGTCCACTTTGGAAGATTTCCAGATTCAGATGAGTCTGAACCTTGATGGCATTGGAGCCCAGCTTCGAGAAAAGGATGGCAATACGGTTGTGTCACGGGTCATTCCTGGTGGTGCCGCAGCCAAGCATGGCAAACTGAAATCTGACGACGTCATTGTGACCGTTGGGCAGGGCAAGTCGGGTGAATCCGTTGATATCGTTGAAATGCCACTTTCGGATGTTGTTGATCTGATTCGGGGTAAAGCTGGCACCACGGTTCGTCTGGGAGTGAAACCTGGCGGCGTTGGGAACGTCGAAGAATATCAAATCGTGCGTGCGACGATCGCTCTGGAGGAGTCAGCAGCACGTGGTGAGATTATCGAACACAAGAATCCGGATGGCGGGAAGGATCTGAAGATCGGTTACATCAATTTGCCCAGTTTCTATCTGGACATGGATGCTGCACGAAGGGATGAAAGGGACTACCGGAGTAGCACGCGTGATGTTCGCCGTATCATCAATGATTTCAAAGCCAAGGGCGTCGATGGGATCGTGCTTGACCTCAGTAAAAATGGTGGTGGTAGTCTGACAGAAGCGATCAACTTGACCGGTTTGTTCATCGATTCAGGCCCCGTTGTTCAGGTCAAGAATTCGGATGGATCTGTCCAGGCCTATTCGGATGAGAACAGCGGCACGGCATGGAACGGCCCGTTGGGCGTACTGACGAGTAAATTCAGCGCGAGTGCCAGCGAAATCTTCGCAGGTGCGATTCAGGACTACAAAAGAGGAATTGTGATTGGCGACCCTGCCACTCATGGGAAAGGCACTGTCCAGACTCTGATGAATCTTGGGCAGAGGCTTTTCGGGAATAACCGGCAGAATTACGGTGCACTGAAAGTCACGCTGCAGCAGTTCTATTTGCCCGATGGTGAAAGCACCCAGTTGAAAGGCGTTTTGTCGGATATCATCCTTCCTAGTTTGACGTCCAAAATGGATGTTGGTGAAGGTGACCTGAAATACGCTCTGGAACATGACACCGTTCCTGTGGCTCGGCATAACCTGTACAGCATGGTGCCCAACAATCTGTTGGACCAGTTGCGGAAAAAATCAGCAGCAAGGGTAGAGCAGGATGAAGAGTTCACTGATCTTTTGAGACGAGTGGAACTGTATGTGACGCAGAAGGATCAGGAAGCTGTTTCATTGGAGGAAGAGGCTTTTCTCGCTCGACGCAAAGAGTTGGATTCCCAGAAAGAGGAAGAGGAAGAACTGGAACAGCAAATCGAGGATGCTGTGATCTTCCGCGACAACTATTACAACACGGAAGTGATGAACATCATGGCTGATTACATTGATGGGCTTCGCAAGGAAAATCTTGCAGTCGCGAACTGAAGGCAGTCGACTTCAGATTGATGAACGCTCTGGCGGCAGTCGCAAGGTTTGCGATTGCCGCTTTTTTTATCCAACGGCCGTGATGTCCAGGATGGCTGGTTGAGCCGCTTCACCAATGCGGGTTGCGATAGGTCCTTGCCTGTGTTCGCAGAATGTCGGGAAAGTCCGTTGAACCTGTCACATTCATTGTGTTGAGGGATGCCTGAATCAGAGTGCTCACTTACCAACTGCGTCTTGCGTCACATACCAGCGTGGTGCCTGAATCATCTGTGCTGGATAGAGGGAGTGATTTTCCGGACCGGATAGAACTGTTTTGAGAGCTTTTTGTTTTCCTTCGCCAGAAACCAGAAACCATATTTGGTGTGCAGAGTTGATCGCTGGCGCTGAGAGCGTGTAACGGTAGGAATCCAGTTTTTCTACCCAGTTCTCGACAAACCAGCGTTCATTTTCCAGAACAGCTTTCGTTTCGGGGAATAGCGATGCCGTGTGCGCATCGTCGCCCATGCCCTGGAGAGCCAGATCCCAGACTGGAAACGTATGGTCACTGAAATGCTCACGGAGGATCTGTTCATATTCAACAGCGGCTTCGGCTGGCCTTTCGATGTTCACAGGAACTTCATGCACGTTTGCCGATGGAATAGCAATCCGGTCAAAAAGTGCTTCGCGTACCATCCTGGCGTTGCTTTCCGGATGCGTGAGTGGAACGTTTCTTTCATCGCCCCAAAACCAGTGGATTCTGGACCAGTCCAGTTCATGTTGGGAAATCAGCTCGTAGATGCGTCTGGGGGTGGAGCCGCCCGAAAGTGCGACACGGAATATGCCGTTTGATTCGATACTTGATTTCGCCAGTTGGCAGAACGCGTCAGTAACCGCCTCGTGCAGTTGGGGCAGTTCGTCAAAGATTTCCATTTCAGGGGCCATGCAGATTCTGGGGTGTCTGAAGTTACTGGAAGGATTCCTTTTCGCCGGGGAAATCACCCGTTTGGATTGACGTCCGGTAAGCAGCAGCAGCTTCGTGAATTGTTTTTCTGACGTCGGAATATTGACGAACAAAGCCTGGCAGGTAGCCTGAGTTGAATCCGATCATGTCGTGAGTGACCAGGACTTGTCCGGTCGTGTGTGGACCTGCGCCGATTCCAATTGTCGGAACTTTCACAGCTTCGGTAATGGCTTGCCCGACATCACTGGGGACGCATTCAACGAGGACGGCAAATGCTCCCGCCTGTTCAGCAGCAATCGCGTCATCGATCAGCCTCGGCATATCGCGTTGAACACGGTAGCTGCCCTCCACGTGGATGTTTTGTGGTCGCAGTCCGACATGGGCCATGACGGGAATGCCGGCTGTGACAATGGTTTCGATCCGCTTCCCCTGCTCTGCTCCACCCTCAAGCTTGACGGCATGACAGGTCGATTCTTTCAGAACCCGCGTGCCGGCTTCGACGCTTCGCATGATTTCAAGCTGCCCTTCGGGGAACGGAAGGTCGACAACCACCATGGCCCTCTTTGCAGCACGCCCTACCATTTTGGCATGGTAAATCATCTCGTCCATGGTCACTGGGAGAGTGGTCTTGTGTCCTTGAACGACCATCGCCAGTGAGTCACCTACCAGCAGGATATCGATCCCCGCTTCGTCCAAAACCTCTGCGGTCGGAAAGTCATACGCGGTCAACATCGAGATTTTGCCACCGTCATCACGGATTTTCTGCAAACTGCGTGTTGTGACACGTGCGAGTGGTTTCTTTGGTTTCGAAGTGGCCATGGTCTGGTCCGGCGACCTCAAAGAGGCATTTGTTTTGTCATTTTGGAGTTTACGGGACTCCAGCTACAATGGAACAACCTAACCGTCCACCAACGGGCGTCTACCCGCCTGCCCGCTGATGAACCCAATTGTGAGCAAGTAAATGATCAAACGAACAGGATTATTCTCCCATTCAAGGCAGCATTTTGCCATCTGGCCTCATTTGGTGTGCTGGGTCGCGATGTTCTGTGGAGTTGTTCTGGTTGATGTCCGAGTCCATGCAGATGACCCGCCTGGGTTTGTGTTCAAGGGAGCCAACCAGAACATGAACATTGAATTGGAGGGGAAGCTTGCCGGGTACAAACAGGGCATGTTGCTGGTTACACGCGATGATGGTGTTGAGGTTTCTGTTAAGCCACCAGCAGACGCTTTGGGGTACGATTTCCAAGCGCCCATCGAAGTCGGGTTTCTGCAGAGAGGCATGATGGTCCGGTTCAATGGAAATTTCAGCAAGGCTGGTGTTCCCGCCGATCCAATTGAGGAACTTACTGTTTTCATGCCAGTCAGTGAGAAACTCGCCAAAAAACAGGCTGCTGACTTTGTCCCCGGTATTTATCCCGGTGACAAAAAAAGCAATCTCCCCGATGGAGTTTCCAATTACAAAGTTGTTGGCAAGTTGATGGGTTGGGATGCAACGGGACAAATCGCGGTACAGGCGGGCAGACGCCCCTTGAGGGTTCAATTGGGCGAGGAAGCCACAATGAATCTTCGGCTCAATCAACTCAGTCTTGCGCAGCCAGGAGACACGGTTACCATCACCGGCAGCTATCGCCTTCCTGACGATACCAAGGTGATTGCCAAAATGGTCTCAGTCACCACGGATCGTGTGCAAACCGGTTCGAATTCGGGTTCCAAGGCAGCGGATCCCAAGGCAGCGGAACGGGGTAAACCTGATTGACTGGTGTCTGGCAGAAAGTTGACGCAATGAAGCAGTGACCATGGATGGGAGCTGTTCTGGTGCCTGGGAAGAGGTTTCAGGCGTGCGATGCCAGTTTGGTCGCACGTGTTTTTTCCACAGCCACAAACAGAATCGGAATTTCGATCCGCGGTGGAAGCTGATGGCAGCCTTTTTTTCCCCGAAAGTGACGGGATGAACGGTGATGCGACTGGGCGAATAGTGGCGTTGCTGCGTAGCATGTAGGGTAGTCATTGCAGAACCCACCATGTGTAGGCTGTGCGATCTGCCGTGTTGGCCTCATGCAGCCACCTGCGAGCGACGAAGGGTTGTGTTTGAATGTATCCCGGGAGGCTGGATGCTAGTGAGGCTGGATACTCGTGAGGCAGGATGCTGGAGAGGCTGCATTCCAGGACGAAACCAGATTGGCTTCGTGGGAGGTGGCAGCGGTGCCAAAATCTTCCGGATGAGAATCTGCAGTTCCGTCACTTCATTCAGGTAATGGTACCGTGAGTCTCATTTGCCTGTGATCTCCTTAATTTTCTAACTACCGAATGAACTCAAGAATATGAAAACGACACACGCGAAATTTCGATTGATGTTGACTGGCCTGATGTGCTGCGCTGTTGGGGGTTGGGCATTGATACCGGAAAAGGTAGCTGCTCAGGAACTGGGAATTGGTTCCAAGGCACCCGCATTGAATATTGAGCATTGGGTTCAGGATGGGAACGGATTTTTCAAGCCGGTGACCAAGTTTGAAAACGACAAAGTCTATGTGGTCGAGTTTTGGGCAACCTGGTGTGGTCCCTGTATTGCAAGCATGCCGCATCTGGCGGAGTTGCAAAACAAGTATCGTGGCAATGGGGTTCAGGTCATCAGCGTGTCTGATGAGTCTCTCGATGAAGTCAAGGATCTTCTGGGTAAGAAGAATGAAGATGTTGGAAAGACATTCGCAGAGATCACAGCTCCTTACTGTTTGACGACTGACCCGGACCGGTCGGTTTATACCGACTATATGACGGCTGCCAAGCAACAGGGGATTCCAACCGCATTCCTCGTTGGAAAAACAGGAATCGTCGAGTGGATTGGGCATCCAATGGAGATGGACGGACCGCTGGAAGCTGTTGTTGATGGAAAGTGGGACAGGGAAGCATTCAAGCAGGAGATGGCAGCCCAGCAGAAAATGCAGGAAATGATGCAGCGTTTGTCCATGCTGGCATCAACAGGGAAGTTTGCCGAAGCGATTGAGTTGGCTGAGACGCAGGCCAAAGCAGCGGGTTCTGATGCAAGTCGGCAGCAGTGGATAGAAATCAAACACAGCATGAAATTGTCAGGTGGCCTGCTTGATGAAGATTCGCTTGTCTTTTTCCGTAAGCGAATCAAGTCGATGCAAGCAGATCCCTACGGTCTCGTGCGGTTCGGTTATTCGCTTTACGGACAGGCTCAGCAGGGTGTCGATGTCAAACCACTGCTCAGCGATGTAATGGCAGCGATTGACACCGCTATCAAAACTGCGGAACCACAGCTGAAACCTCTGATGTTCAACACACTGGCAATGTTGGCAAGTGAGTCGGGGGACCTGAAGAAAGCCATTGCCGCACAGCAAGCTGCGGTTGATGCGACTGACAATGAACGTCAGAAGAAACGCTTGACGGTCATGCTCGATGAACTCAAGCAGAAGCTTGAGAATCAGGGAACTGGCGACTCAGCCAAGCCGTGATTCTTCACGTTTTATCTGGGTTGGATTTTTTCGGTCTGCTGTCAGCGTCGGACGCACATGCCACTTCACACCGGGTCACTCCGGTGGGATGTCGATGGTGATGTCAAAACGCCGCCAGCAGAGTGTCGCGGCTGCCAAGCCGAGAGCGGCCGCGCCCCACGTCGCAGCGATTGATCCGAGCACGTAAAGAACTGAAGAGTACGGGTCTGGCAGCAAGCCGCGACAGAGTGTTGCCCAAAGAACAAGCAGGCAAACTGCGATCACAAGGGCGGTTCCTTTGCCGAGGAACGTGAGCTTTGTCCGGAGCATCATTGCGACTCCCTCGTGCCGCTGGTGATGCGGGTACGCAAGGAATAATGCGTTTTCAGTTGCAAAGGTGACGATTGCCAGCGCAAACAGCATCCCGGCCCAGAGAATCAATTGCTCCCAGCCGGGGTGCAGTACAAGAGCAGCAATGCCAAGAATGATTGATTGAAACGCCCATGTGATCATGATCGGCAGAGCCAGTTGGCCAAGAACCATGGAAAGTGGCTTCACTGGAAGGGAACGGAGTAACAGCATGCGTTTCAGATCCCGGCGAAAGTCGATCCTCAACGCCGGGGGCGCAAGCAGGACCGTGCACAGGGCGGTCCCGGCCACCACGTAAAACCATTGTTCCTCCATTCGACCCATGAACAGTGGAGCGAGACAGAGTACGGCTGGTAACAGCATGCTGATGGTGATGTTGAATCGATGGTCTCGAATGCCGATGGCTTGCCTGCAGGCAAGAGTCAGTACTTCACGCGTCATGCCTGAAGCACAGTACTCAATCAGGTTGTGCAGTCGATTTTGCTCCTTGCCCTTGTAGGTCTGCAGATGTTCTTCCCGGGTTTGGTACTGACCGAGTGAAAGTCTTGATACTTCCCGCATGTGTTCCTGATGGTTGCTCCAACGATCCACCTTGACGAGCAATATCAGTGACAGGGGAAATACTCCCAGGGCAGCAAGCATCTGCAGGTAGGTAAGGGGCTGTATGCTTTCGGTTACCGCCAAATGGGCAGCTGCGATCCAGGGAGTCGACAGCAATTGGACTGCTGGTGTTGATGCGACTTCACCGAGACCTCGGAAACTGTTGATTAAATAAAGCCATGGTGGCGAACCCGGGGGTGTCGTGTAATGAACCCAGACAAGCAGTTGTACGGTCAACAGGATCGCTGTCAGGGTTGTGGCCAATCGCAACCAGTTGCGTTGTTGATTGCTCATGCCACTGACCAGTCGCCACGATATCAGACGGGTCATCTCGAGAAGCAACAGTGACGTAAATGTTCCGATGATCAAAAGGACTGGGAAATGTACATCACGCGTCAGAAGAATCGACAGCATCAAGGTCTTCAATGCTGCAGGAAGCAGCAGGTTTCCGACATGATAGAGAATCAGTGAGGAACGGAAGATTGGCGAAGTACCAAGCCATAGCTTTTCAGCGTCCGACAGTTCCAGGTCCTCCCGGGTATGAGACCATGCACACTTGACCAGATGATAGAGCATGTAAAGTGCCATTCCGCCGGACAGCCACAGACGCAAATGACCCGGATCAGTTGCAGCACGGGCAGACAGGATGAAGATTCCGTTGGTGACGTAAAAGGAGAAAAACAGAATGACAAGCGAAGTGGCTGCGAGTCTGCGCGGAGAGCGGATCCGCTGCAAGAAACGCGTGATGCGAAATTTGATGCGGTTGAAAGTAAGCCATGCCAGATGACGATGAACCGAATGTGAATCCCATCGCGAGTCACGCCATGGTGATGGTGCATCGTTCTGGTTCGGTGTGTTTTGTGGTGCACTGGCGGCGGGACCACGGAACCACTTACCCAGCGGAATCACGACACCGCCTCACTGTTGTGGTGGGTTGGTGGCACAGCATTTTCTTCGCTGTGTTCCGGTGACAAACCGGATCTGCAAAAATGGGTGGCAGCGAAGTAGGCGTCTTCTAGTGTTTTGGCCTCGGGGAATTGCATCCGCAATGTGTCGACGTCTCCGAAATACTGAGTTCGTCCATTCTGCATGACAAGCAGATGCGTGCAGACAGGAGCGATCATGGCCAGCAAGTGACTGCTGATAATGATCGTGGCACCTTGGGCAGCACGAGATTGAACGGATTCCAGCAGAGTTCGAATAGCGGGCGGGTCCAGTCCAGTCAGGGGCTCGTCAAGCAGGATCACCGAAGGCGAGTAGAGGTAGGCACAGCAGACCGCAAGTTTTTGACGCATGCCACGTGAAAGGGTCGTCGCACCTGCTTTGTATTTGTCGAGCAGCTGGAATTGTCTGAGCAAGTTGATGGATTTTTCGTGGTGATCCGGTACCCGGTACAGCCGGCCGATGAACTCCATGTGGTCGCCGACACTGAGGTCGTCAAACAGCGGAGGGTCATCTGGCACGTATGCGAGTTTGCTTTTCAGTCTGTTCAAGTCGGATTGAACGCAGCAGTCAGCGACGGTCAGCGAACCAGCCGTGGCAGGAATGAGGCCCGAAATGCAACGCATTGTTGTGGTTTTTCCTGCGCCATTGGGGCCAATCAACCCGCAGATTTGACCCTTGCCAAGCGTAAAACTGATGCCGTCGACTGCAAGATAACGGTCATACAATTTTCGAAGACCATCGACCTCAATCATCTGCACGCCCTACACCAAATCGCCCGCAAAAACACTTCTACCCTGAAATCTAGCTCACAATCGACGGTAGTGGAGCGGAAACCCGGGTTTACGCCGTGTCTAAACTGGAACAGGATGACTCCTTCCTGAGTCCGTAAAACGGGGGCGCATGAAGCTCCGCGGCTCAGTCTGGTTCACGTCTCAACTCGTGGCATTTCAGAATCAGAAACTTAGCCTGCTGGCGTGAGAGCGAAGATTGAATCAGGTAGAGGAAAATCTTGATGAACAGCGTGACCGGGAATTGCTCCCGTCGGCTCGCTCAGGTGAAGAACATCCGCCGGATGATGGGGCAGCATGGGCTCCCCTGCGTCAGCCGCTGTTCAGGTCGTTTTGGATCGCTTCACTGATTTCCAACCTCGGCACATGGATTCATGAAGTTGGGGCGGGGTGGTTGATGACCAGTCTCGATCCGGATCCGCAAATGGTCTCAGCGGTACGTATCGCGATTTCGGGACCGATGGTTTTTCTGGCGATCCCGGCGGGCGTGTTGGCTGATCGTATGGATCGCAGGCAGTTGCTGATCGTGACCCAGTTGATGTTGTTTTCACTTGCATCGTTGCTCTCTTTGCTCACGTGGCAGGAGGTCATCACATCCTGGTCCCTGCTTGGTTTGACGTTCGCAATCGGTTTGGGATTGGTCATGCATATTCTGACATGGCAAGCAACCGTACCGGTTTTGGTCCCGGCGCCCCAGATTGCACGTGCAATTGCCTTGGGAAGCATCAGCTTCAACTTGGCCCGAGCAGCAGGTCCGGCTTTGGGAGGAATCCTCATTGCAACAGCCGGCGTCTGGGTTGCCTTCGCAGTGAATGCTCTTTCATTCGCCGGTGTGTTAATCGTCCTGATCTTGTGGAAGCGTGAAAAGACCGAATCTTCGCGTGGGCTTTCCTATCGCGCGGCGCTTCGGGAAGGCTTTGTGTACGTGATTCAACATCGCACCATGCGAAATGTTCTCGCAGGTGTCATGTTGTTCCTGATGCCTGCAACAGCATTGTGGTCATTGCTGCCACTGGTTGCACGGCAGCAGTTGGCATGGAATGCCGAAGGTTATGGAATGTTGGTCACCAGTATTGGCGTGGGAGCCGTCATCGCAGCGAGAATCCTTCATGCTTTGCACCGCAGGCTCAGTCTGGATCAAACGGTCGCAGCCAGTATGTCTGTTTTTGCTGTTGGGCTTTTCATTTTTGGAAATGCTGAAGGTGACACATGGATTCACGATGGCATCGCAATCCTTGCGTGCTTTGTCATGGGAGCTGCATGGATGATCTGTTTGACGACGCTCAATGCAACGGCCCAGATGACATTGCCCGATCATCTACGCGCGCGAGGCATGGGAGCCTACATGACCACCATGGCATTGGCGATGGCTTCGGGATCGTTCGTTTGGGGCCGGATTGCAAGCCAAGTCGGTCTGGCCTGGACGCAGTGGATTGCAGCCCTTGCACTTCTGTTTGCAGCCGCGTTCAGCTTTCTTTTCTCACTTGATCATGACTCTGACAGCAAACACGCCGGATAAACGCAAAACACTGCGGCTTGCTCGTGGTTGCGCGTCATGATGATGATTTCCTGCCGCTGATCCACGTCACCGAATGGCTTAGGCAGTGTCCCCCCCAGAATTGAGGGTTTCGAGGGACCATTTCTGCTTCTTCGTGCTGCTCTCGATGCTGCACTTCCAAGCGTGATGGTTCTGATTTATTGGGGGTTTTGCACCCCTAATACCAAATAATGGCCTGTTGTAATACGATCTTTCGGTTCTGCACTTGAACTTGGCGGATAACAAGTGACTTTAAAGGATCGTACTACTCATGTTGAAGAAATTCTCTTTCAGACTCGTAATCACTTTCATTGCTCTCTTATTTTCAGGAGGTTTGTGTTCTACAAACGCCTTCGCGGACGACACCCAGGCAGTCGTCAATACCGGTGACACTGCTTGGGTTCTGGCTTCGACAGCTCTCGTGCTGTTCATGACCATTCCCGCTCTGGCGCTCTTTTATGCCGGTTTGGTACGCAAGAAAAACGTCTTGTCGGTGCTGATGCAGTGCCTCGTCCTGACTGCATTGATGTCGATCATCTGGGTCGTCTGCGGTTACACCCTTGCGTTTGGTAACCCCGAGAGTGAAGCACTGAATCGTTACATTGGCGATTGGGATGCTGCCATGATGAACGGAATCGATAGCGCATCCGTTTATGTCACGAGTGGCGAGGGAGAGCCAGAAAGTGGTATTCCCACCATTCTGTTTGCTGCGTTTCAAATGACTTTCGCGATCATCACTCCGGCATTGATGGTTGGCGCGTTCGTTGAGCGAATGAAATTCTCGGCTGTGCTGCTGTTTTCAAGCGTATGGCTTCTGGTCGTGTATGTTCCGATTTGTCATATGACCTGGGGTGGCGGTGCTTACGGCGACATGGGTGTGATGGACTTTGCCGGAGGCATTGTGGTTCATGTCACTGCTGGCTTGGGTGCTCTTGTGGCATGCATCATGATTGGACCTCGCGCGGGTTACCCGCGTGAACTGGAACCACCCCACAACATGACCATGACAGTCACTGGAACGGGAATGCTCTGGGTTGGCTGGTTTGGTTTCAATGCAGGCAGTGCTTTGGGGGCAAACGGTGACGCAGCCATGGCTCTTTTTGTCACTCATGTCTCTGCAGCTACTGCAACCCTGGTCTGGCTTGCGATTGAATGGGTGCAGCTGGGCAAGCCCAGTGTTCTGGGAGCGGCGACCGGTTCCATTGCCGGGCTTGCTGCCATCACGCCTGCTTCGGGTTTTGTTGGCCCCATTGGGGCATTGGCCATTGGGGCAGCGTCGGCCGTCTTGTGCTACATCTTTGCGACCAGGCTCAAGCAGCGTTTGGGATATGACGATTCACTGGATGTGTTCGGTGTACACGGTGTCGGCGGTTTCCTGGGCACGATCCTGTGTGGTGTGTTCGCGGCAGAAATGTTTGGTGGCAACCAGGCTGGCAATGAAACTTACAGCATCATGGGCAGCGTATGGACCCAATTTGTTGGTGCTGCTTCAGCCGCGATCTATACCATCATCGCGACAATCGTGATTCTCAAACTCACTCAACTGTTGGTTGGCCTTCGTGTGGACGCAAACACGGAGACTCGCGGGCTTGATTTGACTGAGCATGAAGAGCGGGGTTATATCCTGCATTGATCTGATTTTGGCAGAGAAAGCCAACATGATCATGCTTGCCATGCCTGAGACCTGAATTCTATTTCGGGTCTCAGGAGTCAGGTTTTTCAGCGAGGACGCGTTTTTCACAAGAAGTGTCGTTGCGTCGCATTTCACGAGTTTGGTGCGCATCTTTGTGGATGCTTTCGATGTTGGTGAGCGTCGCACCAAAAAATCGTGGATCAATTCCCGTCGATTTCGATGGGAATTTGTGGTTCCAGCCATCTACGCGTTCTTTGAACCGAAGATGTCTGGTCTGCATCAACCCCGTCGGCAGGGCTGCCAATCGGAACAGCGACTGCCACGTTGATCGTGACAGTCGCCACTTGAAGATGTCAGCCTCGGATCAGGATGGATCGCTCGAGTCTCTGCATGCAGGTGGGCTCCGCATGCGGAGAAACCCCGCATGCTGAAACTCCGCATGCTGAAACTCCGCATGCTGAAACTCCGCATGCTGGGTAAAACCTGCGTTACATGCTATGCCAGCATGTAGCCCTCTTCACCATGGGCGGTGATGTCCAGACCTCGCTGTTCGTCTTCGGCGGGGACACGCAAACCAAAGCTAAGGTCGATCAGCTTCAGGAGCACCAGGCTTCCGATTCCCGCAAACACGATCGTGATCACAACGGCAGCGATTTGGCCAATCAGAAGATCTGGGTTACCTCCTGATTCGATCAGGCCAATTGGTACACCCGCGCTTACATCCCAGCAGACCCGACTGGCAAAGACACCTGTCAGAACGGCACCGAGGCCACCACCGATTCCATGGACGCCAAACGCATCGAGAGCATCGTCGTAACCTAGTCGGTGCTTCAACCAGGAGCAGGCAAAGTAGCATACCAGACCAGCGGAGGCACCCATGACCAGAGCTGGCATCAAGTTGACAAAACCTGCTGCTGGTGTGATGCAGACCAGGCCGGCGACGGCCCCACTGCTGGCACCCAGCACTGTTGGTTTACCCAGAGACACCCATTCAGCCAAAGCCCAGGCCACAGCACCAGCTGCAGCGGCAAAGTGAGTTGTGGCGAAAGCACTGCTTGTCAAACCGTCAGACAACAACTCGCTCCCTGCATTGAAACCAAACCATCCAACCCAAAGCATTGCAGCACCGAGGGCTGTGTAGGTCAGGTTGTGTGGCTGGATCGGTTCTTTCAGGTAGCCCATTCTTGGACCAATCAGAATCGCGGCCACCAACGCCGAAATCCCGCTGCTGATGTGAACTACCGTTCCACCGGCAAAGTCCAGAGCGCCACCGAGAATGGAACTGTCGTTGTACGAGAGTGGGCCACCGTCCCACACCCAATGACACAACGGGCAATAGATCAAGGTGCCCCACGCGATTGAAAAGATCACCATCGACAGAAACTTCATGCGTTCCGCAAACGCACCACAGATCAGTGCCGGAGTGATGATGAAAAACATGCCCTGAAACAGCATGTGCGTCATTCGCGTCATGTCGCCTTCCATTGGTGTGACAGGTTCCTCAAGTGTTGGGCTCCATTCACGTTGAACACCGTTCATGAATAAGTAGTCTCCATTTCCTACCCATCCGCCATCACCACCAAATGCGAGAGAATAACCATAGGTGGCCCAGATGACGGTCATCAGGCCCATCAGGAAAATGCACTGCATCATCACGCTGAGTACATTTTTGCGACGCACAAGACCACCATAAAACAGTGCCAATCCGGGTGCCGTCATGAAAAGGACCAAAGCACAGCAGACCAGCATCCACGCGTTGTGTGCAGCGTAGGGGCTATTGGCGATTTCACTATCAGTAAGGCTGCCTTCTGTCAGCTCATCTTTTTTCACTGCAGCTTCAGTCTTGGAAAGTTCCTCCTTCATCTCCTCGGTGAGGTTGCTGCTGGAGGAAACGGTACCACCGACGCTGTTGATGATGGCGTCAGACTGTGAACCACCGGTATCCTGGGCCGAGATTGGTGTGCCTGAGAGACAAAGCACGATCAGGGCGCAAGACCCCATAGAAAACCATAGACGTTTCAAGCCACACACAATTACCACCTTTTCTTGTTGAAGCGCGCAAAAACATCCCCGCTTCCTCGCACTGAGTGCTTCCTACTGATTGCCGCCGCCTATGGTTCCTTGCCTGTAAATTTGGAACACAGCAATCGTGATCTGGAGCGGGTGGAATAAACCTGTTCGGTTGCAGCTGTTTCCAGCCCGCAACAGGATAAGCGTCCCGGGCCTTGCTTCCAAGGTGCCTCCGTGCTGTCTCTGTGGCCCCGATGTACGAGCAGAAGGCACGAAATAGCCATGGAAGCTTGGTATTTGCGGGTTTCAAGGCAAATCACAGGGACGGCAGCATCCGACCGCTTTCGCAAACGAAAAACGTCCGCGATCCTTCCGGACCGCGGACGCTGGTTGATACGACTGCTCAAAGAGCAGTTTGCCTGACTTCTGAGATACCCATCAGGGCATACTCAGTATTCGGGGAAGCTCAGTCCATCTTGTAGGCGTGGGCTCCGTGCTCCGAAAGGTCCAGACCCTGCTCTTCTTCCTCAGGACTTACCCGGATGCCCATCGTCACTTTCAGGATCAGAAAGACTACGAAGGAGAAGACGAAGGCAAACGCGCCAATTGACAGAGTCCCGATAGCCTGTACGACGACCGAATGACCGGGATCGAACGAGAAGATGCCTACGGCAATCGTTCCCCAGATACCACAAATTCCGTGCACAGAAATCGCTCCAACGGGATCATCCATCCGAATCTTGTCGAAGGCAAGGATCGAAACCACAACGATCAAACCAGCAATGCCACCAATGATGATTGAGCTGAACTCGGACACGGTGTCTGCACCCGCGGTGATGCCAACCAAGCCAGCCAGAATGCCGTTGAGTGCCATCGAAACATCAGGCTTTTTCAGCAGAAGCCAGGATGCAACGATCGAAGTGACCGCTCCGGCACAAGCCGCCAAACTTGTCGTCACAAATACGAATGAAACGGCCTTGGGATCGGCAGCCAGTGCCGAACCACCGTTGAATCCGAACCAGCCCAGCCACAGCAGGAACACACCGATTGCGGCCAAAGGCATGCTGTGTCCGACAATCGGCTTGATACCATCCGGTGTGTACTTGCCCAAACGAGGCCCCAATAGCATCACACATGCCAATGCTGCAAATCCACCGAATGCATGGACAACACTGGAACCCGCGAAGTCGTAGAAGCCCATCTGGTCCAGCCATCCTCCGCCCCATTTCCAACTGCCGGTGACGGGGTAAGCGAAACCTACCAGAAGCGTCGCGAAGAGCATGAAAGTTGGGAGTTTCACTCGCTCAGCCACGGCACCCGATACGATCGTCGCACCCGTTGCGGCGAACATTGCCTGGAAGATGAAATCACCCCACCATGTGTAACCAGCATTGTATTCTGCTGTGGTCATTGAAGGATCGTTCAGGGATTGGCCAAACCAGCTTCCCATCGCGAAGTAACCGTTGAACTCGCCAGGGTACATTGCATTGAATCCCCAGATGGCATACAGCAGCACTCCGGTACAAACAATCCAGACGTTTTTGAAAATGATGTTCACCGCATTCTTTTTCTGCGTCAATCCGCTCTCCAGGGTCGTGAAACCCAGGTGCATGATGAAGACAAGAGCAGCGGAGATGCAGATCCAGAGGTTGTTGACGGTGAATGTCGCATATCCGTCCGAGGCGATGTATTCTTCGGATGAGTAAGCACTGGGCGTTTCAGCCTCGGCTTCTGCTGCGGGTTCCTCCTCTGTTTCCGCTTCCGCGGCGGCGGGGGGGTCTGCGGGGGCTTCCGATGTTGCAGCAGGTGCATCTGCTGCCGGTGGGTCGGAAGACGTGTCCTGTGCCTGAACGGCAAAGGTCAGGGCAAGCAAAAAGCATGCTGCTGCCCCAAAAGATATTAGGCGATTAAAACGAGTCACAACTCTCTCCTGATGGGAAGTAATGCTTATCGCTACCCGCCAATGGAGAACGACACCCGCGCTATGAGGGTGGTCTCGCGTCTTGCTTGGCCGCCTTGCCCACACGGAGGTGGACACCAATCAATGACACATCAGCGAGCAGGAAAATAATTAACTCGCAGCACGGCGCTGCCTGGGTCAGCGACACCATAGATAGCTTCATAAATCATTGCTAGCTTCTTCATCAGACGCTTTTGCTGTTGCTCACCAAATGCGCTCAAGTGACTGACAAGGGAGCTGAAATGACCCTTGGCTGCAAAAAAAAAACAAATGGGGTGATGGATCTTTCGCCACCAGCCGCCGCAGCGAGGCAGCGTTTGACCAGAAGAACGCTAAGGGTGGTTCAAAGGCATGCAGGATGGCTTGCCGGGGCTTGTGGCGCAAGCCCCGGGTTCCTCAGTCAGAAGCCCGCTTTATTGGTCAAAACGCAGAGTTTTGCGGTCAGAGACGCTGCTTTTTCAGCTGAATCGCCTCTTCCAAGGCAGGCAGGATTGAGCGGAAAGGCGGTATTTACCCCACTCGTCAAGGTTAATCAGCCCTGCTCATTGTCACTCAGCACTGCCATGAAGGCTTTCTGGCTGATTTCGACATTGCCAATCGCCTTCATGCGTTTCTTACCTTCTTTCTGCTTTTGCAGCAGCTTGCGTTTTCGCGTGATATCACCACCGTAACATTTGGCAGTGACGTTTTTTCGCATCGCGGGAACCGTTTCACGGGCAATCACGCGACTGCCGATGGCGGCTTGGACGGCGACCTCGAACATATGTCGCTCGATTTCGGTTTTCAGTTTTTTCGCAACGGCCCGTCCGCGTCGGTCGGCATCGGCCCGATTGCAAACCACGCTCAAGGCATCGACACGTTTGCCGTTGACGATGATATCAAGCCGGCAAAGATCGGCAGATTCGTAGCCAACCATTTCATAGTCAAGGGTTCCGTAGCCACGCGTGCAGCTCTTGATCTTGTCATGCAAGTCGTAAACGACTTCTGCCAGCGGAATGTCATACGTGAGCATCGCTCGCTGGGCACCGAGGTATTCCTGTGATTTTTGTATGCCACGGCGTTCCTGACACAATTTCATCACTGGACCGATGTAGTCGGTGGGAACAATCACGCTGCAGCGCACGATCGGTTGGCGGAATTCTTCTACGTCCCCGGGGTCGGGCACATCCTGAGGCTTGTGAATGCTCTTGGTCTCTCCCCGTTTGTTGACAATTTCGTAGGTCACATTGGGAGCAGTTTGCACCAGGTCGATATCGGCTTCATTTTCAAGACGCTGCTGTATGATCTCCATGTGCAGCAGACCGAGGAACCCGCAGCGGAAACCGAAGCCAAGGGCGTCGCTGGTTTCTGGTTCAAATTCGAAGCTGGGGTCATTGACTGCAAGGCGTTCCAGGGCATCGCGAAGTTCACTGAAGTCCTGTCCGTCGCTGGGGAACAGGCCACAGTAAACCATCCGTTTTGGACGTGCATAGCCGGGCAATGGGTCTGCGGGGTCTTTGCCTGCGATGCTGACTGTATCGCCAATGTGGACATCTCCCAGGCTCTTGATGTTGCAGATCAGGTATCCGACCTGCCCTGCTGTCAGTGATTCACATGCTTCTCGGTGCGGCACAAAACGGCCGAGTTCGACAACTTCGTGCTGTGTTCCGGCACGTAAAAATCTGATCTTCTGGCCTTTGCTGACCGTGCCCTGCATGATTCGTACATAGGTGATCGCTCCACGATAATCATCGTAGTTGGAGTCGAAGACCATGGCTTGCAGGACTGCTTCGGAATCACCGGTTGGTGGAGGAATGTGTTCGATGATGGCATCGACCAGTGAATCGACTCCTGCCCCCGTTTTGGCACTGACGCGAACACACTCGTCAGGGTCCGTGCCGAGCGAATTCATCATCTCCTCTGCAACTTCATCCGGCCGGGCATGGGTCAGGTCGATCTTGTTGATCACTGGAATGATCTGCAGGTCGTGGTCCATCGCGGCATAAGCGTTGGCAACTGTTTGTGCTTCTACTCCCTGAAACGCATCCACCAGCAACAGAGCACCTTCGCAACATGCGAGTGAACGCGATACTTCGTATTGGAAGTCCACATGCCCGGGCGTATCAATCAGGTTGAGCTCATAGGTCTGCCCGCCACGTGTGAATGTCATGGCGACAGCACGTGCCTTGATGGTGATTCCTCGCTGCCGTTCGAGTTCCAGATCATCCAGCAGTTGCTCTTTCATTTCACGCCGAGTGACGGTTCCCGTGTGTTCCAGAAGCCGGTCAGCAAGCGTGCTTTTGCCGTGATCGATGTGTGCAATGATACAGAAGTTGCGAATGTTGTCTGACATGTTTGCTTAATTGCTGCAGTTGATTTTTTGCAAGTGATCGTGCGGTTTGAGTGGCAACGTTTTTCTCTGTGGATCAATCTGATTGATCTTCTTTCATGGCGTAACCGGCCAAGCCCAGATAGCCGGCATCAGCTCCGAGCGAGGCAAACTTGATGCTGGTTCCAGTGAAGACATTCTCGAAAGTCCGTGTTCGAAACTCTTCAACGATTCCTTCAAGAAAACGCTTGCCGACAGGGCATGAACTTCCACCAAAATTCATGGCGCCACCGAGGACGACTGAACCCGGGTCCAGTGTATGAATCAGGGTCGTTATTCCGATCCCGAGCCATCGGGCAGTCTCATCAACGATTTCCAAAGCAAGTGTGTCTCCTTCAACCGCAGCCAGATACACCTTCTTGGCGGTCAAATCGGTTTCCTCGCCACCAGAATGTTCACTCAGACTGCTTGCCTGCCCTTCGGACAGTCGTTGCAGGGTCCGTTGCACTACACCACTGGCCGATGCGTAAGCTTCCAGTTGTCCGCGGCCTCCTCCCCACGCACACAGTTGAGCCTGAGGAGATGAATCAACCACGATGTGCCCGCATTCGCTGCCAAAACTGTTGACCCCGTTGACCAGTTCACCATCGACAATGATGCCCCCGCCGACACCAGTGCCGAGCGTCAGCAGGACCATGGAACCATCATCACGTCCACTACCCAGCCAGAATTCGCCGTATGCCGCTGCATTGGCATCATTCAGAAATGAAACGGGGCGTTCCAGCAGATGGGAAATGACATCACGAATCGGAAAATTCCACCAGCTCGGCAATTGGGGTGGTTCGACCAGGAGTCCTCCGGGCAGGTCCATCGGTCCGGGAGCGCCCAGCCCGATACGGGCAACCTGGTTGGAGAGCCCCAGCTGGTTTTCACTTTGCCGGATCACTTCTATGACTCTCTGGATGGCGGCATCAGGGCCTTCACTTTCGCGAGTATCAATCCGCTCGAAGGCGACGGTTGTGCCCACCGAGTCAACCAGCCCAATCTTGATGCCGGTGCCGCCGACATCGATGCCCCAATAGAATGGGCCATGACTGAGGTTCGCTGCGGAAGTGACAGGAGTAGAGGCCATGGGTTGGCTTGGTATGAGTGTCGTGGATGGTGGAGAAAGTGGATCTTGGGGGCAGTGGATCTTCAGGGAATCCCAACCGGCAGGAAAACCCAGCATGTCAGGAGAAACCCAGCATGTCAGGAGAAACCCGGTACGGTTAAGTATCCATGACCTGCGTCGACGAAAATGGACGGGTTCGCGATAGCAGAACGAAAATGTGAATTGTGACGGTTGGTGGCTCCGGATTCCAAGGCCGATCAGTTAAACTGGAATCAACTGAGATCGAGTTTGGAGTAGAAGTCCCAGTTTCCACAGTTGCCTTCGGCAGTATCGCAGCGCAGTCGTCCTGGTAAATCGTAGGTGGTAAATCTCCCCGTTGGAATCTCTCTTTTTTGACTGTGGTGAGCAGCCAGAGGAGCCCCGCCGGAAACTTGATGCATCGGAGTATAGGAGCGGGCAGGAATTGTCACAACGAGCATTTTCCAAGAGCCAAGCAGCCTCATCGCCGGCAGCGACGGATCATCCTGATCAGACTGCTGTCATTCCAGACGATGGCTCGGATAACGGTAGCCCCAAACGGGTTGTTTTTCTTACGGCTGGGGCAGCAGGGATGTACTGCGGCAGTTGCATGCATGACAACGCCGTTGCCCGCGAATTGAGGAATCAGGGAGTCGATTGCCTGCTGCAACCTGTTTACACACCGATCAGGACGGATTCGCGTAGTGTCGCTGACACGCAGGTCTTTTTTGGTGGGATCCACATTTACCTGCTGCAGCGTCTGCCATGGCTCAAATATGTCCCGGCGTCAATTCGTCGCACGTTGGACTGGTCGCCGCTATTGAGGTTGGCCACCCGGCGTTCCCATGCAACGGATGCGAATCAATTGGGACAATTGGCAGTCTCCATGTTGCGTGGTGCGGAAGGTCGGCAAGCTCAGGAGGTTGCCAGACTGACTGATTGGCTGGCAGATGACATCAAGCCGGACGCCCTCGTTCTGAGCAATCTCCTGATCGGTGGAGCTTTGCCGGACATACGCCACCGTCTTCCTGAAACACGTCTGGTGGTTGTTTTGCAGGGAGATGACATTTTCCTCGACCATCTTCCTGAAGACATGCGTTTGGAAGCCATTGAGCTGTGCCGAAACCTTGTTCCTGTCGTGGACAGTTTTGTAGTCAACAGCCGGTTTTACGCAGACAAGATGGGGGAAATGCTGGGAATCCCCGCAGAACGTTTCGAGATCACGCCCCTGTCAATTGATGTCCAGCCGTTTACTTCGTTCACGGAACCCATCGTTGCGCGTGGCAGGGAAGAAGACGTGGGTTCAACTGCAACTTCAGAAGTTGACCGGCCGGTCAAACAAGACACTTTCCGGTTGGGATACATGGCACGGATCGCACCAGAGAAAGGGCTGCACCACCTCGTGGATTCTTTTGTCAGGCTCGCATCGCAAGCCGAGCATGCCGACTTGACCTTGCACGTTGCCGGTTGGCTGGGGGAATCGAATCAGGATTACTTTCAGGCCCAGTTGAAGAAACTGGAAGCTGCGGGACTTGAGGATCGATTTACCTACCACGGCAGCCCGGATCTGGAACAGAAAGTTCAATTCCTCAGGTCATTGGATCTGTTTTCTGTTCCGACAGACTACCACGAACCCAAAGGGCTATTTGTGCTGGAGGCCCTGGCTGCTGGGATTCCCGTGATCCAGCCCGACCACGGCGCATTCGGTGAATTGCTTCAATCGACCGCGGGTGGCTTGCTCACGAAACCCGGTTGTCTGGACGGCCTTTGTGCATCGATTGAAACATTGAAAAATGACGATCAGACGCGATTGGATCTTGCAGACACGGGACAGAAACAGGTGATGGCCAAGCACACCATCGAAAAAGCGGCTGAGCAGCTCAAGGCCATTCTGTTTACCCGATGAACTGTTCTCTGCCGCCGTTGATCTGAAGTCTGGTCTGTTCCAGGAAGTTGGACTGCTTTCATCCGCTTGTTGAAAGCTCTCAGGTTGAAGCAGTCCGCGGAATGAAGCTGCGGTGATGTCTTCAAACGAGCCAGAAATTCATTCAGTTGGAACCTTCGCGCGTGAGTGTCAGTTCACGGATGATGGACTTTTCTGCAACAAACTGGTTGGGCACAAAGCTGTTTTTGTCCAGAGGAACTTCGGCACGCACCGTCACTTGACGTGTCTCTGACGTGATGCGGGATGGCTTGATTTGGATCTTGAAGTCAGTGACACCGATCGTTTTCAGGATCCTTCGTGTCTCTGAGAATGCCTCTCTGCTTGTGCCGCCGGGAATGATGGCTTTGCGACAGCCTTCGTAAACTGCGTTGTCGGCTGTGTGCTGGATCATCGCAACGCGACAGAATTCAAACGCTGCAAAGAAACAGAGAAACAGAAGAGGAACAACCACTGCAAACTCGAGCAGGGTTGCGCCGGGGCGACATTGTGCTTTGCTGCGGTGTCCGTGTTTCATGGGAATGATGGTCGTGGGAATGAACTACTCTGCTGGCTCTGTGCATTGATGGGATCTGTTGGGATACCATCGGCGTTCGCTATCGGGTAATGATCGTGCTCAAGGTAAGAGCGATTTCACGGTAGATTTCTTTCAATTGGATTCCATTGTCGGCGTGATAGTGACGGCCACCGCCAATTCGGGCGACCTCCATCATTCGGCCTTGATCTGCGTCACGTCCAAAAGTGATCGTATGGATCATGATGCCATCGGCTTTGAGTTGCCTGGCAAGAATTTCTGGAGCCGGGCCGCGATTGTGCCGGCCATCCGTCATGACGATCATGGTGCGTTCCACGAACCTTGCATCCCTGCCCGCTTCCATGATCCGCTGCCCTGCAGCCATGCCTCGTGAGACGCTTGTCCAGCCTCCGAGTCGCAAGGACTGGACACCCCGATTGATTCGGTAAAGATTCTCTGTAAGCGGGACGTCGATCGAGGCATATTCACTGTAAGACGCAAGGCCCACGTGTTCATCGACAGGTGTTTCTGAAAGTGTCTCAGTGAAAGTTTCGATTGCAGAAACAAGATCCTTGAATTTCGATCCCCACATGGAACCACTGCGGTCAACAACGAGCACGACGTCGCGTTCAATGTACGTTGACGCAGCAGTTGAGTCGGTTTCGAAAAGTTCAAAGCCTGTCAGGTCGCCAAAAAACAGGGGAATCGCTCCGGATCGCGATTGGCTGGTTCTACGGCCGGTGACTTGCACGGTGTTGTAGGGGCGACCGCCCTGTTTGAATTTGAACTTTCCTTTTCTGTCCTGTCTTGCATGCCCGAATTTGAAATCCTCTCTCGACAGCAGCAGCGGCTCGCTGTTCACTGAGTTGGCCGCGGCAATTTCTTTTCCCCGTTTGATTGCTGCTTTGCGATTCATCGTTCGTGCAAGTGTTGTTGCCGCTGCCTTGGACGCAGCATCGGTCGCAGTCCGCAATTCCGTTCGCGTCAGTTGCATCTGGGCGATGTCAACCGATAACGCAATCGCAAACATGAAGCAGATCATTGTGATGGCAATCAGAACCAGCATCGCGCCACTTCTGGGGTGGCGTTGTCTGCGATTGAACGTTGTGGAGTGTCGCGCAGGGATGGCTGCATTTTGCAGATGACGAGGCCGCTTGAGCCAGCTGGTTGTTCCAGGTTGATTTCTCATTCTTTCACCATGACAACACGGACCACGATTGAACGGTCATTGATGAATTGACCAACCAGAGGACTGTTGGCTGCAGAGGAAGCTCGTACTTCCAGAACGACATTTTTTCCACGCTGTATCAGTTGCGATTGGCCATTTGGAAATGCGATCTCGTAGCCTTTGACATCGCGTGCTTGCAGGATGTTTTCGGCTTTTGCTTTTGCCAACGCGTTATCCGAACCCACTTTGATCGCTTCGCGGATCCCCTCGTAGGCAGCGATGTTCAGTGTCTGTTTGAGAAAAATAAAACTCGTTGCTTCAATGGAACCGAATACAAGAAGAATGATCAGCGGCAGGCATACTGCAAATTCAGCAGCGGCCACTCCTCTTTTTCTGCTGCTTCTGCGTTGGTTGATTCGGCGATGTTCAGCGTTTCTGATCAAGTTTCAGTTTCCCTTTGGGGTGTGACTTCACTCGATTTGGTCTCACGTTGTTCCATCAGTGAATTGAAGTTGGTGGCCATTTCCTGCCAGAAATCATTCTCTCGGAATCGTAATGGCTGTACTGCACGCCCTTTGCCCGCGTCCGACAACGCAGCACGCAGCCGAAGGATCGGGCCAGCGAAACGACTCGTCAGTTTCATCGTGTCCCAGACGAATGCCGGAATCAAAATCAAGGTGACGACGAAGAATGGAAAGAATCGCCTGAGTGTGTCGGCAAATGTCTGTCCCCAATTTGCATCAGGTTGCTCAAAGAGTCGAATCCAGATCAGCAGAGCCAGGACATTGCAGCAGAAAAATACCAGCCAGTGAAACGCAATTTTACGAATCACCCTGAGTTGGACCTCCGGGTCAAAAATCGTCGTGCGACGTTTTGTTTTTTTATCGGACATGGCGGCATACAGATTCGATGACGGATTTCAGCGGACAGGCGCTCTATTCGCTTTTGGCAGAAGATGACGGCTGCCTGTGAAACGTACGCCACGCAGAGCATCAGGGTCGGTTATGACAACAGAAAACTACGTCAAACCGCTGTTGTGCATACTCTTGGGGCGTCAGACATCCGGTTTTTAGATCATGAAGCAGCGTGATCCATAAAACCGGTGTAATCCTCACGTATGATTGATGTCGGGGTCCTGTGCTTCCGGTAACCATCGCTGCATTGATGTCACGCCTGTTCAGGCGTGACAATCAGAACCATGCTGCATCTAATCGTCCGTTGAATGGATGGAAGCATCCACAAACGGATTGTCCTGTCTGCCATCAGTGGAGACTGGGTCAGTGTTGACGAACGGTGCAGTCGCTCGCAGAAATTGCTTTTGGGGACGTCGGGAATTGGAGTTGCGTGCCGGTTTGGATTGATGCGTCACTGTTTTTCAACATTACCTGTGTCCGGATCCAGAATCTTTTTGAAATCGAAAAGCTGTGACTGGGTTGATGGCTTCTGCTTTCGCGAAGCTTTGTGTGACTTGGCACCTGTGCGTTTGGCCCAGTTTTCGTACGTTTCCGCCAACTGTTTGACAATCTCTGGATGTTTGCTTGCCAGATCCTTGTTCTCGCAACGATCAGTTGAGAGGTCGTACAATTCCCAGTCCCTGGATCTTTCTGCCACAAGTTTCCAGTTTCCATCGCGGATGGCGTGGTTGCCGGAGAATTCCCAGAAAATGGGACTGCTTTCCCGGTTCTGATTTCCACTCAATGCCGGTACCAGTGAAATTCCTTCCATCGGGAGGATTTTTTGTCCAGCGTATTCCTCGGGGTACGTCGCTCCGGAAAGCTCCACAAAAGTCGGCATCAGGTCGACCAGGTGGGACGTGAATCCGGAGATGCTTCCACGAAGTTCAATTCCATTGGGCCAATGCGCGATCATCGGTGAAAGGGATCCGCCTTCATGTGCGTACTGCTTGTACAGCCTGAGCGGTGCATTGCACATGTTTGCCCATCTTGCATCGTAGGCAATGTCGCTCTCTGCGCCACCGGGAGGAACACCGGGTGTTCGAAGTCGCTCGTATGGACAGGCACCATTGTCGGAAAAGAAAAGAATCAATGTGTTGTCGAACTGGTCTGTCGATTCCAGATACTGAACGAGTCGACCAATGTTCTGATCCAGACGGTCTACCATGGCGGCATAGACTTCCATCATTGGTTCCATGAATTGCTTTTGTTGTGCTGTGAGTGAGGACCACGACTCGACTTTGGGATCACGTGGTGACAATTTCCACGTATCATCAATCAACCCCAGTTGTTTCATGCGACCGAAACGCTGTTTGCGAATGGTGTCCCATCCCGCGTGATAACGACCTCTGTATTTCCTGATTTCTTCCTCGGGTGCCTGTAGCGGAAAGTGTGGTGCGTTGTGTGCCAGATAGAGAAAGAACGGCTGTTTGCCATTTGAGTCCTTCTGATTCTCTCCTGACTTCAGAAACTCGATGGCTCGGTCCGTGAATGCATCAGTGGAGTAGAAATCTTTGGGTGCCTGGAATTCTTTGTCATCCAGTCGCATCAGATTTTCGCCTGTCTGCCAATCAGTCCCTGTAAAGAAATTGATTGCACCGCTGAGGAATCCGAAATAACGGTCGAAGCCCCGTTCAGGCGGTGTCGAAGCCAGGTGCCACTTTCCACTCATTAATGTGCGGTAATCCGCAGACTTCAGGACTTCCGCGATCGTGACGTTTCCAGGTTGTTTCAGGTTCCGCGACTGTTGATGCCAGAGCCCTGTCAGCAGTGAAGCTCTTGTTTCTGAGCACTTGGCGTTATTGTGAAAGTCGATGAATCGTATGCCACCGGCCGCCAGCCGATCCAGATTGGGTGTTTCGATCTCTCCGCCGTAGCATCCGATGTCTGAAAAACCCATGTCATCACAGACGATGACGACAATGTTGGGGCGGCACGCAGCGATGCTGCGGTTTGCGTTTCCGTCTGGCTCAGTCGCGGTACAACGCTTGATGGATGGAATGCTGGTCAGCAGGACGCAGAAAAGAAGGATCGCGCCGAACGCTGTACGGGGAAAACCGGAGCGATTCAGTCGGCAGGCAACATCCTTTTTCCAGCGGGGTTCCATCCAGCGTGAAAAATGAACTTTTTGCCCGGTTTGAGCATCAGATGAAGGCATTGGGTCCCTCGAAAAGGTGGATTGATTGCGGCATGCAGCCTCATTTTAAGTCCAACTCGGGTTTGCTCGAGACTGAGTTTTGGTTTTTGTGTCAGGTTTTAGGTTTGAAATCCTGACTCTCGGTCCTCGGGATCGTTAAAATTTCGACAGGGACATTGCAACCGGCTAATCTAACGAAGTCCTCAGGTTCACTGCGCAGACAAGGCAGCAGAACTGTTCACGATATCTTTTCTCTGATCAGATCATGACGCTAAACACCATTCTTGACCGTTTGGGACTTCCGACCAATGGTCGAAATTCCCCCCGGGGAAAAAATGACAAGTTTCGAAGGCAACGATTCAAGCATCGTCGAAGACGCGCACTGCTGGAAAATCTTGAGGATCGGCGGGTGCTGGCGACTTACATGGTCACATCGCTCGCTGATTCCGGTTCGGGATCACTCCGTGCCGCGTTGCAGTCGGCGAATGCCACGGGCGATACCGACACGATCGTTTTTGACAGCGCGCTGTCCGGAACTGTCAACCTTGGTGTTGCGAACGGGGCCCTTACCATCAGCTCACCTGTCAGCATTCAAGGGCCGGGATCTTCGAGTGTTACCATTGATGCCAATGCAACGGTGACGGACAAGTTTCGGGTCTTTGAAATCTCCGGGGCGGCCAACAACGTGACCATCACCGGACTGACTTTGACAGGAGGCATCGTTGACGATGGTGGCGGTGGAATCCTGTTTCGCAGTGCTGACACTCTGACGCTGGTTGATACCGTCGTCACCGGTAATGTCGCTGCCAATGGTGGTGGGATCTACAGCGAATATGAAGGCAACCTGGTGTTGCAGTCCAGTACCATCTCTGGCAACACGGCTGAATCCTCCAAGGGAGGTGGAATCCATGCGGTCGATGGTGACGTCAGTCTGACGGACAGCACTATCTCCGGTAATTTCGCGTATGGTGGTGGCGGTGGAATCTTCAGCCAGTACGCCGGCAATATCAACGTCACGAATTCACAGATTACCAACAATGAAGTGACCGAGGCCGGATACCATGGCGGTGGTATCTATGGTGGAAATGGCGATGTTACGCTTACCGGAAGCACGGTCAGCGGGAATGAGTCAAAAGGTGATGGCGGAGGCCTTTACAGTTACAAAGGTTCGGTTGCGATTTCCAATACGACCATCACTGGTAACAAGGCCGATTACGGTGGTGGTGGAGTCTTCAACTATGAAGGTGATTTGACGATCACCTCAAGCGTGATCACCAGTAACAACGCTTACTATGGAAGCGGCGGCGGTGTCGGAAATGAAGCGGGACGCCTTACGATTTCGGGAAGTCGGATTACCGACAACGAGGTGATTGGTGATGGTGGAGGTGTTGCGACCAATACGGGGGTGATTGATATCTCCCAGAGTCTCATCGCTTCCAATACTTCAACCATCGACGGTGGTGGCATTGCCTCGGCCGTTGGGGTCGTTTTGGTCACGAATACCACGATTTCGGGTAATTCTGCGGCCGCGAGCGGAGGTGGAATTCAGGCAGATGCTGCGATCGTCCGTCTTGTGCATGTCACGCTTGCCTCCAATACAGCAAGTGCATCAGGTGGGGGGATTGGCGTTGTTGATGATGATACTGCTGAGTCCATCCTCGTGTACAACTCGATCATCGCATCCAACAGCGCCGCCACGGGAATCGATCTGCATATCCCTGGTGATCCGGGCACGACTCTGGATATACAGTCAAGTTTGATCGGCAATAACAGCGGAAGTACTTTGGCCGCATCGTCCGGAGATGCCAACGGAAATGTGATTGGCAGTGCTGCCAGTCCGGTTGACGCTCAGTTGTCACCTCTTGCCAACAACGGTGGTGTGACGAACACACATGACATTGGGGGCAGTAGTCCGGCATTGAACAGTGCTGATCCTGCCCTGTCGTTGGATTTTGGTGCAGATGATTCACCCGGCGGTGGAGACGATGTCACTTTGAGTGCTGACCAGCGAGCCGGGCTCTATGCCCGAAGCGTAAGTCTGGCACCCGACATGGGAGCCCTCGAAAAGCAGTCGAGGCCGACGCTGGTGGTCGATACAGCAAGTGATGTTGTCAATGGAGACTTGTCGCCGGGTGATCGCAGTCTCCGTGAATTGTTGAATCTTGCCAATGATGACCTCGGTGATGACGTCATCTCGTTTTCGCTGGGCGCGACAGCCACCATCTCACTGGATTCAAGTCTGGGATCCCTCATTGTCGAGGAGAATCTGGATGTGTTCGGTCCAGTCACGGGGCAGTTGATAATCGAAAACTCTTCGGGTGTGGCTTTTCGGCTGATCGATGTGCTTGCCTCAACCGCTGAAGTGAACATCAGTAACGTTACGCTTCAAGGCGGTGATGCGGCAGCAGAGAATGGTGGTGCGATCCGTACTGCCGGCACAACCAATCTGCAGCTTGATGGAGTGGATTTGTTGAACAACACTGCGGCTCAGGGTGGCGCTGTGTTCATGGTCAACGGCCAACTGGATATCGACAATTCCCGAATGCAGGGAAATCAGGCAAGTGGGAATGGTGGTGCTGTTGCTATCACCAATGGACCGGTGACGATTGTGGATTCCACCGTCCTTTCCAACACCGCTGGGGGAAGTGGCGGAGCTGTCTCGCTGGATGATGGACAACTGGAAATCCGTTTTTCGACCTTGCAAGGCAATCAGGCAACTTCTGACGGCGGAGGCATTGCGACCACAGGTGGTCAAGTCAATTTGGTCAATGTGCTTGTGGCGGGGAATACATCCAGCGGCAACGGTGGCGGTATCTCCGCAGCAAGTTCCACAAGTTCCGTTTCGACGCTCAATACGACAATCTCAGGAAACACCGCGGGTGCTTCGGGAGGGGGGATCTATGGTCAAAACGCCAGCGTCGACCTGAGGGTTTCGACTTTGACACTCAATGATGCTAACTCAGGGGGTGGCATCGGTGTTTTGGCCGATAGCAATGGTGAAGACATCACCTTGGTGAATTCAATCGTTGCGGCGAACACAGCAGACTCAGCACCTGATTTTGTTGCACCTGGCACACCGGCAACGTCTCTGAACGTCTCTTACAGCCTGATTGGAGACAACAGTGGTACGTCTCTCAGTGAATCGTCTTTGAATGCAGGGGATCCCGTCCCCGATGGCAACGGCAATCTGATCGGTGGAGGTCTTCATCCCGTCATCGATCCACAATTGGCGGCTTTGGCTGATAACGGTGGGCCAAGCATGACCCATGCGTTGTTGGTAACCAGTCCTGCGGTGGATGCAGGCGACCGTACTTTGCTGCCGCAAGACCAGTATGACGTTGATGCTGATGGCAACGTGGTCGAGTTTCTTCCTGCGGACCAGCGTCGTGGTCCTGCTGCGCGGGTCGTGAACAACAAGTTGGACATGGGGGCTTACGAGTTGCCACCTGCCGTCCAGATAGAATGGTCGACGCCCGCTCCGATTGTTTATGGCACGGCCTTGAGTAACTCGCAACTCAATGCGTCGGCAAATGATGGTGAAGTACCAAATCCGGGACCGGTGTTTGGGAGTTTTGTCTACACACCTGCTGTCGGAGCCGTATTGCAGGCTGGTGAAGACCAGACACTGTCCACCACCTTCATACCCAACGAACTGAGGGAGTTCCGTGTCACGGAAGCGACCGTCTTGATCGATGTGATGAAGGCCGACCCGGTTCTTACCTGGAGTGACCCAGCCGACATCGTCTACTTGACGCCTCTCAGCTCAACACAGCTTGATGCGACGGAACAGAATGGGTTGGCGGGAAGTTTTGAGTACACACCGGCTTCCGGCACCGTCCTTCAGGCGGGTAGTGATCAGCAATTGAGTGTTACTTTTACCCCGACAGACTCAGTGAACTACAACACGGCATCGGCGAATGTATTGATCGATGTGCTCAAAGCGACTCCATCTATCTCATGGAGCAATCCTGCTGACATTTCCTACGGAACGCTGCTCAGTGGGACACAGCTGAATGCAACAGTTGACGGGAACTTGCCAGGAACCTTCACTTACGATCCGGTGGCAGGCACTTTGCTTGACGTCGGCGAGAACCAGCCGCTGAATGTTCTTTTCACGCCCACTGACACGGCAAACTACAACGACGTCGGTGCCTCGGTCGACATTGATGTTGTCAAGGCAGACCCTGAACTGTCGTGGCCTGATCCGGATGATATCGTTTACGGAACCCCACTCAGTGGAACCCAGTTGAACGCGACAGTCAGTGGTGGAGTGACTGGCAATTTCGTTTACACACCTGGTTCAGGGGACATTCTGGATGCTGGGCCAGACCAGCTGCTGACGGTCGACTTTACACCTACAGGCGTTGATGCGACACGATACAATGCCGCCACCACAACTGCCGAGATCAACGTGGTCAAAGCAGATCCTTCCATCACATGGAATGATCCAGCCGCCATTCCACATGGAACGGTACTCAGTGCTACGCAATTGAATGCAACTGCCGATGTTGCAGGATCTTTCACTTACACACCAGATGCAGGCACCGCCTTGGGTGTGGGCAACGGGCAGGCGCTGAACGTGACGTTTTCGCCTGATGATGCAGGTAATTTCAACACGGCAGTTGCTTCTGTCACGATTGATGTTTTACCGAATCAGGCGCCAAGCTTCTCGGCGTCCGATCCCCCCACCATTGATGAGGATGATGGTGCGCAGACGATCACTGGATTTGTCAGCAGCTTTGATGCGGGCACAGGTGAGTCAGCCTTACAGTCCGTGCTTGCTTATCATGTGTCCAATGTGAGTTATCCCGGGATGTTCGCAACCACGCCCAGTGTGAGCAATGCAGGGGAACTGACTTATGAAATCGCATCAGATGTATTCGGGGAGGTAACCTTTGACCTTTCCGTTCAGGATGATGGTGGTACCGAGGGTGGCGGCATTGATATGTCTGGCACACAGAACTTTACCATCACCATTGAACCTGTGAACGACGCACCGAGTTTCAGTCTTGGAGGTCCAG
>JAAXJB010000048.1:87211-101115 GCA_012270065.1 Rubripirellula sp.
GATGCATCAGGATTCCTCACGGGCACCATCACCGTGGACGAGGTAGTGCTGGATCGTGACTATGGTGATGCACCAGCAGGGTACGCTGTTCTGGCAGCAGAGAATGGCGCGTCGCATGTTGTTGGTTCGTTGATTCTGGGGGCGGCCGTTGATATCGAAGCAGACGGGCAACCGTCAGCGAATGCTGATGGTGATGGCAGTGACGATGATGGTGTTGTCGAGTTGGCGAGTGTGATCGCAATTCCTGATGCGGCAACGAATTCCAGTTTTCTTGTGACCGCGTCTGAAACAGGCCGCGTGGATGCATGGATAGATTTCAATGAAAATGGAGTTTGGACGGATGCGGGAGAGCAGATTGCCACTGACCTCCTGGTCAGTGGCGGAGAGAATACACTCACTTATGTTGTTCCAGGCGGAACTTCAGCTGGCGACAAAGTCGTTCGCTTCCGGTTGAGTTCAGCAGGGGGACTGCCACCGACGGGTGACGCACCCGATGGTGAAGTTGAGGACATGCTGTTGAGTGTGGTGGATGGCTCAACTCCCAAATCCATCATCACCCAGATGAATTCCGCAACAACCACGGTTGAAATCAACGCAGGTGTGATGACCGTGAGTGACGGTGCCAATGATCTGTTTGCAGCACCTTTGACGTCGGTTCAGGATCTTACGCTCAATGGTCGAACCGGCGACGATGTCGTTACACTGTCGTTTGAGACGGGCCCAGACAATGGCATGAATCTTGATGGAGACGGTGGTGACAACTCGCTGATTGTTTCAGCTGCGTTGGTTGATCTGACAACGGATGGAGATCTGGTCGCTGTCAATTTTCAGTCGATTGATGCGAGTGCGGCGGCTGTCAGCCAGATCCTGCTTGATGCACCTACGGTCGCAGCACTGTCACCTGCAAACAAGACGGTTCGCGTCACGGGTGGTGTCGACGATGTTGTGACGCTGACCGATTCGGAAAACTGGTCGATGACAGATCCCGTCATTGATGGTGGTCGCTTCTACCGGGTTGCAGTGAATCAGTTGACTGCAGAGCAGATCCAGCTCGACGATGATTCCTCGGCTTGGCAGAATCTGGTCACCACAACTGATGTTGATGCCAGTGGAGATGTGACCGTATTCGATGCTCTGTTAGTCATCGATGAAGCTGGTGCGAATGTGTATTCGGATGAGAATACGGCACTGCTTGATGACCCGTTGTCGGTTGGAGACTGGCCGGATCTTTACTTTGATGTGAACCGTGATGGCAATTTGACGCCACTGGACGCGTTGATTGTGTTGAACGCTCTGGCGATCGTTGGAGACGCTGAAGGCGAGGCAGTTTCAATCCTGGACGGCTATCCTGACCCGGATTTGGCTGCTCCGCTGCAATCCCTGCTTGCCCGGCAGGATCGCGGATTTGACGTTCGCGGAAATGCACTTCGCACGCTTCAGTCGGACATCGTTCTGGCCGGGGAATTCTGTTTGACGTCAGACTTGACACAAAGTGGTCATTTCACGCAGGTCAATGAGCCGCACTCGCTGGAAGATAAAAACGCCTTGACCGCTGAAGACCTTTCCGGCGATGCACAGTCCTGGGCAGACAGCATTGACCAGTTGTTGGCCGGAAACTTTTCTATTTCCGACCATCCTGTTTGAGCGATCACATTCAGTCTGGTACCGACTTGTTGGGGTACCTTCAGAGCCCAATTTGCCCGACGCAGCTGTGCCGGCGCTAGTGATGGATCTGCGCTGTTGGTGGATTTGCGCTGTCAATGCATTTGTGTTGACAATGCATTGGTTTTGCTTTGAATCCGCCACGGCACCTTGCCTGCTGCTTTTGATTGCCTGCTGCTTTTGATTGCCGTGCTGAATTGAGTCCGATCCAGTCTGTGGGGGATCAGCCGCCGCCACAGCTTTACCCCCGAAAGGCGGCAACAGTATTTACTGGATCGCATTCAGCGGGTGGCATGTCTGATGGGCCTCCTCCGTCCCTCCTGGATATCTCGGTCATTTGTGTTTGTCGGGCAGGAAGATGAGTACGATCAAGCCCAGTAGGCTCAGGAAGCCCAGACCACCGAGAACATCATCATAGACGTTGCCAATGGTGTAGTAGCGGCAACCCCATATGCAGGTTGCGACGCCAAAGAACAAGGATCAATCACCCGATTTTCGGTTGGATCGGTCAATGGTCAGTTCAGATAAGCTATCATACCAGCCACGTGTGTACGGCATGGTGGCCTTCGTTCGAGCACCGGGATGAAAGCACCGGGATGAAACTGCTCCCGTGAAAAATGAGGCGTGTGTCCTGGGATGCGTTTCCTGCTGTTGGCGCTGTTGTGTTGATGAATTCAGTGAAAGTTATTCGATGTGCCATGGATCTCTTGTCCTGAATCCGCTTGGTAAGCATTTGGCTGGCTTGTTGAAGGCTGTTGGCCTGTTGTGCACGATTGTTATCGCGTTCATTGGCTATCCTGCCGGGAACAGGAACACGGCTTTTGCAGTAAGTCCAAAGTCTGCTGACCCGGATTTTGAAGCTGATATTGCTCCACTGTTGATCAAGCGTTGCGTTGAGTGTCATCAGGGCAAGGAGCCCGCGGGGGGATTGGTTCTTACCAGTCATGAAGGACTGATCGCAGGCGGTGATTCCGGTGATGTGATCGACCCCCAGAATCCACTTTCCGGTTATCTGATTGAACGGGTCATGTCTGGCGAGATGCCACCCAACAAGCAAGGTCGCTCACAGCAGCTGCCGGAAAATGAAACCCACATGCTGCGAAGGTGGATCCAAAAAGGTGCGCAATGGCCTGAGCGTCGTATTCTGGATTACTTTGAAAGCACCAATGATCTGCGTGCGGGGCGGGATTGGTGGTCGCTTCAGCCCGTCGTTCGTCCATCAGTGCCGGTGATGGAGGAAAACACCAAAATCCGCAATCCCATCGACGCTTTCATTGGCAAAGTGCTTGCCGAACATGGGGTCGAGCCGGCTCCACGTGCTGATCGTCGAACTTTGATTCGCAGGCTGTATTACGATTTGATTGGTCTGCCACCGAGTGATTCTGAAATCAGGGCCTTTGTGAATGATCCTGATCCGAATGCGTGGTCCAGGCTGGTCGATCGATTGTTGGAGATGCCTCAGTATGGTGAGCGTTGGGCGCGGCATTGGCTTGATTTGGCACGCTATGCGGACACAAGTGGCTATGAACGTGATCAGGAAAAACCGTTCGCCTGGAAGTATCGTGACTGGGTCGTCCACGCTTTCAACAGTGACATGCCATACGACCAGTTCATCACTGAGCAACTTGCTGGTGACGAAATCGATGAACCTACGGAACAGTCCGTGATCGCTACTGGATTTCTTCGCCTTGGTACGTGGAATGATGAGCCAAATGACCGGCTTGACTATCAGTACGAAAGGCTTGAAGACCTGGTGCACACAACGTCGTCTGCCTTTTTTGGTTTAACGGTCAAGTGTGCCCGCTGCCATTCCCATAAGTTCGATGCAATCACTCAAACCGACTACTACCGCATGGCTTCGGCTTTTTGGGCCGGCCCGCTGCTGACCGCATCGAAGCAATTGGGTGGGCCAACGGTGGAGCAGATTGGTTACCCGAATGTACTCGGCTGGACAGACTCCGGTCCAAAGCCCCAGCCACTTCATCGCTTGAAAAATGGAGAACGTGATCAGCCGCTTGAGGAGGTTGTTCCTGCATCTTTGTCAATCATTCCTTCGATGGAGCGTCTTTTTGAGTTGCCTCCCGAAGGTGCAAAAACATCACACCGACGGCGACAGCTCGCCGAGTGGATTACTGATCCAGAACATCCGTTGACATCCCGTGTACTTGTGAATCGGCTGTGGCAACACCACTTTGGGCGAGCGATTGTGAGGACTCCCAACAACTTCGGTTTTTTGTCAGATCCGCCAACGCACCCGGAATTGCTGGATTGGCTGGCTGCGGAATTTGATGCTGGTGGACGACGCATGAAGTCCATTCACCGATTGATCCTGAATTCCAGAACATGGCAGCAAGCTGTATCGCATCCACGGTCCAATGAGCTTGAACAGTTCGATTCAACCAATCGGCTGTGGTGGCATGCGGAACGTCGTCGTCTTGATGCAGAGGCCCTGCGGGATTCCCTGCTTGCGGTCTCTGGTGAACTTGACCTCAAGCAGGGGGGCGCTGGCTTCAAGGCGACGATCAATCCGGAAGCACTGGAGGGGTTGTCGCGAAAATCAACCGCATGGCAGGCAGACCCACCGGAATTGCAGAAACGGAGAAGTTTGTACATGTATTTGAAAAGAGGCTTGTTGCCTCCGATGATGACAACCTTCGACCTGAGTGAACCGACCTTGTCGTGCGGTCAACGGGACGTGACGATCGTCCCGACGCAGGCGCTTGCACTTCTCAATCACCAGTTTGTGCATGATCGTAGTGAAAAGCTCGCAATCAGGATCCAGCATTCAGTCGATGGGATTGGCAAGCAGGTCGCCATGGCTTGGCGTTCGATTTTAAAACGCGAGCCCAACGCGTCTGAGCTGGAACGGTCTCTTGAGCATCTGGCCACCCAGACCAAACTGTTCTCAAAGCAAAACGAGTCTGGTTCTCCTGCTTTAGATCAGGCTGTTGTTCTCCGGAAAGCGGGGGAGTCACTTGTTCTCAACCTGAACGCTGAAAATGCGGTTGCCGTGGAGGGAGCGAAATTACGGGTTCAGTCTGTACCCGATACTTCTGGCCAGCGTCATCATGCAACACAAACGGTTCCGGATGCCCAGCCACGATTGCTTCCGGACGGAGTTGGAGGGAAGCCGGCTCTGGAATTCAATGGCGGAGGGCAATTCCTGAATCTTGCTGGGCTGGTGATTGACGGTCAACACTGTACCGTCGTTTGCGTCTTGAGCGACGACAGCAAGTCAGGTCATCGAACACTCTTTTCGAATTGGAGTGGCCGTGATGGAAATTCAACTTCTTCTCTGTTCCTCGGTTTGACAGGTGAGAATACCGTCCGGTTCAGTGACGCGTTTGGTGCAGCCGGTGAAGTTTCTGACCGACAAAAACCATTCATCCTCACGGCCGTGAACGGGCCCGAGTCGGCTTCGGTTTTTCAGAACGGTCAACTGTTGAAGTCGACAGGTTCACTCTCAAAACGCCGAATGGACACGCCGTGGGTGATCGGACAGCAGGGAAACATTGACGGTGAATTCTGGAAAGGGCGAGTGGCTGAAATCCGGGTCTATGATCGTGGTCTGTCGTCTCACGAGCTCAAAGCTGTGCATTCCCAGCTCGCAAAACGATACAGTATTGAGCTGCTGCCAGAAGATTCTGTACGGACGGATGATCCTCGGACCTTGGCCATGGCGTCACTCTGCCACGTGTTGATGAATTCGAATGAGTTTTTGTTCATAGACTGAGACAGAACATGCAACCTGAACAGCGATATCCCTGCGGTCAGACGCGACGTGAAACTCTGTGGAAAATGGGTTGCGGTTTTACCGGGCTTGCTCTGACAGATTTACTCATTCGGGATGATTTTTTTCTCACCGAGGCAAATGCGGAAAGCCCACCGATTGCAAAGACACCTGGCGTCAACAAACCACATCACCGGCCACGAGCTAAAGCATGCATTTTCTTGACCATGAATGGTGCACCGTCGCAGGTCGATACGTTTGATTACAAACCGGACCTGGAGAAGTATGCTGGCAAACAACTGCCTGCGGATAAAAGCTACATCAATTCGGGCGGTCGCAAGGTCGGTTTTTTAACACCCGCGTGGAGACCCTTTCGCCCTGGAGGTGACAGCGGTTTATTGATTTCGGATTACTTTCCCAAGGTGCGAGAACATGCTGACAAACTCTGTGTGTTGAATTCCTGTCACACCGATAGCCATGCCCATGGCTCGGCGTTGGTTGCCCTGAACACGGGTAAAACCCAGATCGGCAGGCCGTCGCTGGGAAGCTGGTCGGTTTACGGGCTGGGAACAGAAAATGAGAACCTGCCCGGTTACGTCGTGATGCTCGACAAGCGAGGTGGTCCCATCAGTGGTCAGCCCAATTGGTCGAGTGGTTTCATGCCGGCAACCTACTCCGGAACTCTTTTTCGTCCTGTGGGAGAACCGATCCTCGACTTGAATGGACCACAGCACATTTCCCGTCAGGTGCAACGAGAGCAACTCGATTTTCTGGCAGAACTGAACCGGGAGCATCTCGCAGGTCATGGAGGCAGCAGTGATTTGGTGGCCAGAATCAAAAGTTACGAGCTTGCCTACCGGATGCAATCGGCCACCCCCGAAGCAGTCGACCTCACAGAGGAAACTTCAGAAACGCTCGAAATGTATGGGATTGGAAAGCAGCCAACTGATGAGTATGGCCGGAATTGTCTGATTGCACGTCGTCTTGTGGAACGTGGTGTTCGTTTCATTCAACTCTATTCAGGTGGTGGGCACCTCGAAGAAACGTGGGACGCCCATGCCGGCATCGAATCAAATCATGGCCGCCACGCTCCGGAAGTCGATCAACCAATTGCTGCCTTGCTGGCAGATCTTCAGCGGCGGGGGTTATTGAAGGATACCCTTGTTGTTTGGGGTGGTGAATTTGGCAGGATGCCATTCAGTGAGGGAAAAAACGCGCCCGGGCGAAATCACAATCCTTACGGGTTCTCGATGTGGATGGCCGGTGGTGGGGTCAAAGGCGGAATGACTTATGGCAGTACTGATGAGCTTGGTTTCGAGGCTGCTGAGAACAAAGTGCATTTACATGATCTGCATGCCACGATCCTGCACCTGATGGGATTGGATCACGAGTTGCTTACTTACTTTCATCAAGGTCGCGATGAAAGTCTCACCGATGTTCACGGGAAAGTCATTCGCGATATCCTGACGTGAATACGTTCAGAACGCGCTCTCACTATTTCGCAGCGCAGAATAGCTCCGCAGCGCAGAATACTTCGCAGCGCAGAATAGCAGCGAGCGTTGGCACACGCGTCGGATGACATTGATCAGAAAAGCATCCGACAGTTCACTGCACAGGATCATTGCATCAGATCATTGCATCAGATCACTGCATCGGCACGGTTCGTGCCCGGAAGTGCGATTCAGGCGGCCGTTGCCGGGATGATACCGATGATGTTCCCATCCTTGTCGCAAAGGAAGAGAAACTTGCTTGAGGCGACTGCTGGTTTAATCGTATGCATGACTTTTCCACCGCTGCAGAGGGGAGTGATGATGCCGTCCATGACAGTACGTCCGACTCCATGCTAACGGCGATGTTGTTTCAGGAAAGAGCTTCTAAGGCAGGATTTCACGCCTTTCATGAGATCTTCGCCGATTCTTCCCGTATTCGTTGCTGATCCTGCTGAGTGCGCCTCTGCGCAAAAGCTTTTCTGCCCCCAAGCCTCAACCGGACACATGGTCAACGTTTCATGGATGAGTGATTCGTGCATGTCTATCCGCATTGTGCAGGATTATTGTGCAAATCACTGGGCACGCAAAATCACTGGGCACGCAAAATCACTGGGCACGCAAAATCACTGGGCACACAATCGACGCTTGGCCAATGGAAAGTCACTCGGGTGTTGGTGGCAATCCGTCAGTGATGTTCTGGCACCTGTACTTCGATGGAATTCCAACCTGCATGAAGTTGTTTCGCGAGTTCTTGGACGCGGTCATGTTGAACAGGATCTGCAGCAATGTTGGTGTTTTCCTGAGGATCAGAATCGAGGTCATAAAGTTCGCGAGCGACAACCTCGTTTCCGTTTTTCTGTTTCCATTCGACATATCGGTGTGAATTGGTTCGGATACTTCGTCCCATGTAGGCGATGTTATCAGGAGCAATCCAGATTCCATCGCGGAGAAACTGACTGAATACCGCTTTCTTCCACGGAAGTTGCCGGTTCTCAAGAAGAGGAGCAAAACTTGTGCCCTCGAGTTCCTCCCTCAGTGGAACGCCAGCAAGTTCGCATAGTGATGGATAGACATCGACAAATTCCACGAGCCTGTCACAGATTTTCCCGTTCTCACTTGAATGGGGTGCGCGAACAATCAGAGGAACCCGGGTGTCAACTTCGTAGTTGGTCATTTTGCACCAACTATTATGTTCACCCAGTTTCCAACCATGATCACCCCACAAAATCACAATCGTGTCACGCTCGAGTTTCTGTTCTTCAAGAGCGTTCAGCAAACGGCCCACTTGGGCATCGATGTAGCTCACCGATGCAAGGTAACCATGTTTCAGTAAACGCGACTGCTCATCTGTAAATGATCCTTCGTGTGGCTGTGGATTGGCTTTGAAGTCTGTGTACCCGCGAATCTCGCGCGCTGTGTTGACAGCCATGATCGGTGCGTTTTTTGGACGAAAGCGGTTCTCAGCCAGCGGGATTGATGCCCGGTCGTACATGTCCCAGTATCTTTTTGGAACGTTGAATGGCAAGTGGGGACGGTAATAGCCGATTGCCAGAAAAAATGGCTGTCTTTCGTTCGCCAGGCTCTTCATTCTGTCGATTGCGATTGTTGTCTGAGCACCGTCGAAATAGGCATCATCAGGGAGATCGACATTTTCCGTTGCAACATGTTTGAGGTACCACTTGCCAAATTGATCAATTCGACGCAGGTCGTTTTTGGCAATCAATTCGGCCTTGCGATTTTCGAGCCAGGCTACATTTTCCCTGGCACGATAAACAGCATCGGGGTCAAACGGATAATCGGCGACATTCAATTTTGGCTCACTCCAGGAAAGTGGATCCTGGATGTTGTTGTGGAAAATTTTTCCGATTCCCACAGCGTGGTAGCCGTGCTTCATGAATTGCTGGGTTAACGTGACTGCGTTTGGAGTCGTTTTTCGAAAATCGGTTTGCAGGTCCCAGACTCTGATGGTGTCCGGACGCATCCCTGTCATCAAACTTGCACGGGAGGGATTGCATACCGCTTGTTGACAGTAAGCACGCGTGAAAGTGACCGCTGATTCTGCAAACCGGTCGATGTTTGGGCTCCTGGCGATGCTCGACCCGTAGCAGCCCAGTTCGGGTCGCAGATCATCCACTGCGATGAAGAGGACATTTGGTTTTTTCGTTTGTTCAGACTCAGCTGCATGCATTTCTGTCTTGTGGCCTGCGTCGAAAGATAAAAACAGGACGGGAAAGAGCAGAGCCGAAAGACTTGTGCCGGAAAATCTTTTGTTCATTCGTTTCATGTCAGCTGGAGATGCGGTCACGCTTGTTTTTTGCTGGACCAATATACCATGGGAGTCCTGCTGGGCAGTGCAAAGTCATCTTCGGGAGTTGCATGGAGATGCAGTGGACTTGCTCACTGGTTTTCGATCACAACCAACGAGAGTGACCAGAAGCGGGCAGAGAAATTGCACCGCTTCTGGTCACGAAGCAACCTGTTGGCTCAGTGTTCTGGCTGCACTGCTGGGACACAAGGAGATGAGAAGCCTAGCGAATCACGAGACGATCCATGAACCAGTTGTAATCCAGCACTACATCCTGAAGGGTTCCGGCTGGGTATGAGATACCAGTCCCAGGAGCGGTTTTTTTGTAATTGATGAAAACGTCGCGTCCTGCACCGCCCCACAAATAGTCTGTGACAGGATAGTGCTTCCAAGTTGAGAGGTGACCGGTGTCGTCAATTTCAAAATCCTTGCTGCCATCAAGAATGTCATTCCCCGGGCCGCCAAAAAGATAATCCATGCCGTCGTTGCCATGAAGATCGTCATCGCCACTGCCTCCCTCGATGATATCCTTCCCCCAACCTCCATCGATTACATCATCTCCATCGTCGCCGAACTGCTGAGACGGTAACCATCCGCCATTGATGAGAATGTCGTCACCGTCTTTACCATGCATGATTACATGCTGCACGTCGGACAGTGCAAAGACTTTGTCTATCCGGTTGAGCCAGAAAGCGTTTGGGTCATCGATTCCGTAAACGACGCTGGCTATCACAAAACCACCTGCAATATTGACTTCGATCCAGTCGTTATCGCTCGATCCACTTACTTCCAGTGTCCCGTTTTCGTGCAGCAAAATGGCACATGCCTGCCGGTCTGAATCTGCTTTGACCATCTGGACGTTGCCCAGTTGCGCGTTCGTATCGTCAGTCGATTCGTACTGACGGGATTCGTCCACGTTTCTGGTAATCGAATCCAGGGTGTCGCTGTTTTGCATTGGTTTTGTTTCCGGGGTCGATTGGGGGTCAGATGACGAAACCACTTCTTCCGGACAAAACCAGCATTCTCTGAATCCACATAAATCGCAGGCATGGGATGAGGTAGTGAATAATGCGGAGACGAGCAAAGCAAGCATTCCGTTAACGTAGATGCTTGGGTGCCCTGTTGCTGCGAGGCGGTTGATGAATCGGTTTGAACTGGCAAGGGGGTTTTTGCGTTTCATGATCGAGCTCTCAGTATCTGATGTTCGAGACTCACGCAGAAAATGGTCTGCGAGAGTTGGCAAGCCACGGTCTGGTCTGCCTTCAACAGGTACTTGGGGATACTGCCGATAGTGCAACGCTGTTTTTTGGGTTTTTTCTGATTTTGAAAAATCCAGAGCTGACAAATCTCGCGTTCTCTGAGTTTGAACTCGACGGCGTTTGGGGAACACTGTGAATACAAACTGGAAATTGTGAGTTCTGGAATCAGTGCCCGTGCGAAGCCTTGCTGGTTCTGGGGGCACGAAGTCGAGGGCAACACAAACGCTGCAGCAAAGAAGTGGGGATTGCTGCAAATGCCTCCCACTGAGGATTTCGCAGGAAACGCGTCGTGAATCTCTAGGACTGAAAAGCCTTGAAAAGATCCCTGATTTCTTCATCGATTTGTTCTTCCGACGTGACTGTTTGTGCAATTTCGTGTCGGAGAATGTCGCGGAATCTGCTGCGTAATCGTGAAACAGCCATGCGGGCTGCAGGGGGATTCATCTGAAGCTGTTCGGCGAGTACCTGGATTTTCTGACTTTTGGGTTGGAGTAGAAAGGGTTTCAAACTTTGGAACTGTCGTTCTTCCCCTTTCATCTGAAACTCGGTTTCCAGATTTTTAAGAGCATTGGTGAGGATTGAACGTGCCCAGACGCGTTCAAATTCGTGCTCCGCGGTATGTGTGACGGTAGCATCGGTTCGACTGTCTTCGACTTGGTCCATGGAATGGACTGCCTGACCGCCTCCTCGCTTCAGGGCATTCTCACTTCGCCATTCTTCACTGAGAAAATGCTTGAAAGCTGTGATCAGGAACGCACGGAATTTTCCTCTCCTCGGGTCAGCCGTTGCCAGATGGTCTTTTTCGATCAAGCGTGTTATGAAAGCCTGAACTGCATCCTCAGCCGTCGCTTCGTCTCTGACCCGAAAGTACACATAGTCATGCAGTGGTTTCCAGTATTTTTCGCACAAATCACTTAACGCACGGCGGTTTTCAGCAGAACTTTGATCAGTTGCTGCGCAGATCATTGTCCACTGCGTGGTTTCAAAGTTGATCATGATTCTAAATCGCTTGATGGAAGCGTTTGGAAGGCGGAACCGCCACCTAGTATAAGGTTCATTTCTGCAGTTGGAACGCTTGCTACATTGATTTGTGCGAATGTAAGAAACGTGTTGACAATCCGCCATGAATTGCCAATTGTTTCGGTAGGTGCCGGTGAAGGCTCAGACGGAGGACAGGAGGACAGGAGGCAGACCGGTGGGATCGCATCTGTTGAAGCAATGGACGGAATGCAATCAGACGCTGTCCATGTGACGTCGGGTTTTGTGCTTGTTTTGTGCTTGAGTGACTGTCTGCGGTTGACCGAATTGCGTGTATGATAATGACCTGACCTGAACGAAAGTTTGCACCTCGCAGCAGCGGTGGTGTGAGCAGACAGGTGTGAGCAGACAATGGTGTGAGCAGACAATATCGAACTCGATGGACTTGTGGTCCGCCAAAGATCATGACATGACCGAGCAGGAGACAGAGTATCGAGAAGTGAGGTGTCGGGAATGCGACACTGAGCTGAATGCTGCTGATTCCGGAGCTGGCTGTCCGGTTTGCCTGTTGGCAATCGGTTTGCAGGATGGTCCGCATCAGGATAATCAACAGGAGCAGCGTTTTGCTGACCGCTATCGCATTGATTCATTCATGGATCGAGGCGGGATGGGGCAGGTATTCAAAGCGGTCGATTCCCAACTGGGACGCGAGGTCGCGATCAAGTTGCTGATCGGTAGTGCGTATCAGGACGAGCAGAAGGTCAAGCGATTTCGCCAGGAAGCATTGACTCTGTCGAAGGTCAATCATCCCAATGTCTGTACGATTCATGACGTTGGAGTATCCGCTGAAGGGCCATACATCGTGATGGAATTGGTACACGGCCAAACAGTTGGGGAACTTGCGAAAGGCGGTGCGCTGACGATCAATCAGTCATTGGATCTCATGCTGCAAGCGTGTCGTGGGATCGATGCGATTCATGCTCAAGGGATTGTGCATCGCGATATCAAACCATCAAACATCATGGTTACAGCGGGTAACCTCGTCAAAATTGTCGACTTCGGTCTGGCAACCCGCGTCGGTCGAATGCAGTCTGCGGACACGCAACATGCAGCTGTCCCGGCGACGCTCACTGATGAAGTGGAGACCCTTGCAGGCCATATCGTTGGAACACCGAATTACATGTCGCCCGAGCAGGCTTCAGGACGATTTGTTGATTCACGAACGGATGTTTTTTCATTGGGCGCAGTGTTTTATGTCATGTTGACAGGACAGCCTCCATTTCAGGCGGAAACCCCGATGCTGACGATGCATGCAATCATCAGTCGAGACTATCTGCCCGTTCGTGAACGCAATCCTGATGTGCCACAGGTGGTAGCAGATATTGTTGACGGGATGCTCGGGGACATTGAAGATCGTTTCGAGAGTTTGAGTCCCGTGATGGAACAACTCGAATCACAGACGAAGTCAGGAATCCGGACAGAACAGCTGGCACGCATCGAAACAAGTGTCGTGCCAGCAAAACAGGTCAACATTCCGGTCGTTTCCCGGCTCAGGTCCGTCATGCTGCCGGTTGTGCTGTCAGTTGCGGCACTGGTGTGTCTCCTGACTGTGATTTCAAACTGGCGGTCACCACCAGTTTTCGAATCGGCTGTGAATGAGGAACTGCCCAAGCGTGGATTCCTCGTCAGGTTGCCTGCTGATACGGAGCCGTTCATGGTGAATGCTGTCGTCATTGATCCAACGACTTATAGCGATCAAAAAGGATTTGTAGGCAGTTCTCCTGCGGTATCCAGGTTTTACGAAGCAATGAAACTGGCTCTGGCAAGTACGCTCACGGATAATGCTGTGGCGGTTCGTGAATTTGATAATGACGAATGGTCAGAGATTGATGCGAGTACGCGTACAGCAGATGGCGAGATCGATTTTCCACGATCTGTCAGTCGTGTGCTCACAGAGAAGCAAGCGAACCTGTTCCTCACGATCGGTGGGTATCTCAATCAGGAATCGACGATGTACGAGTATGACATTGGTTTTGTGAACAAAGACGGGACTAATTTTCATTCAAGCCATATGGAATTTGCAGACCACATCGTGCAGAGCGAGGACAGTTCGGTGCTGCCCCGAAGTTTTCATGAGTGGTTTGCTGATAATTTTGAACCTGTCACCCCAGATGAAACGCCGGGGTTCGATTCAGAGCAGGAAACCGAAACTGAATGATGCCTGGGAATGAAGTGTCCAGTTCTCTGTCGATAAGACCCGGTCTCAGTCGATAACGGCAGGTCTCTGTCGATAAGGCCAAGTCTCAGTCGATGAGATCAAGCCACCTCCGTAATACCCACGAATTATTCGCCAGTGGGGTATCCGGCGGAAGATCACCTGTGTCTGACTTTGGAAATGATGCGGCCAGTCAATCAGCTTCTGCATTTGGTCTGCTGCCGTGTGAAAACAATCCAGGGTATGCGCTCGCCCAGTGAATCAC
>JAAXJB010000048.1:101215-102938 GCA_012270065.1 Rubripirellula sp.
TTGGTCTGCTGCCGTGTGAAAACAATCCAGGGTATGCGCTCGCCCAGTGAATCACGCGCCCAGTGAATCACGCGCCCAGTGAATCACGCGCCCAGTGAATCACGCGCCCAGTGAATCACTCGCCCAGTGAATCACCCAGGCGATTGCCTGCCTCAAAGATCAGTTTTTGGATGGCGCAGCCGTTGCTGGTTTTTTCCAGTCCTCCGCTTTTGGCCACATTTTCTTTTCGACACTGGTGAGTCTGGTTTTGGCGAGTTCTGATAACGTGTGCAGAAACTGTTTCTTGATTTCACGTTCCCTGGCTGTCAGGTCTGAATCCGGCAGGTTCGTGCCATTGAAGGGGCCGATGTAACGGGTCAGGGATGCATCACTGCCGTCTGCCTTGGCAACGAGTGAGTACTGTTTGTTGCGGACCATCACTTTGCCTCGGTACCAGATGTAAATCCAGTCTTTTACCCGTTTTGCATTCCCGTCATTCAGGACGGAAGCGAGGCTCTTGCCATCCCCCGGGTGATTTGTTGGCAAGTTTGCACCTGTTACTTCGCAAAGCGTGGGCATGAGATCGACGAACTCGATCAGATCATCCGCAACTCGGCCCGGTTTTTTGATGCCAAGGGGCCAATTTGCAATCATCGGCACACGGGTTCCACGATCGGTCATCGTCCCTTTGCCGCCAATCACCTCCGTCCCATTCCACGGAGTGACGATTGGTTTGTCTGTACCGTTGTCTCCTGTGAACATGATCAGTGTGTTGTTCCGCAAGCCGGATGATTCCAGTTGTTTGACGATTTGCCCAACCATTTTGTCAGCATAGGCGACCATGTCTTTGAAGTGCCGTTGGGGATCATTGAGGTCACCTTTGTAGGTGGTTGAACCCAGGCGTTTCGGATCCCAGTCTTTCGAATCAGGTGTCGGATCGAATGGGCAGTGAGTCAATATCATCGGGTAATAAACCAGAAAAGGTCGTGTCTTGTTCTGGTCAATGAACTTGCAGACGAAATCGGTGCAGATTTTTGGAGCGTATTCACCACCGAGATATTCCTTTTCCTTCCCGTTGATTTCCAGCAGCGGATTGACGAACCGGCGATCGTATGTCTTGCCCTTCTGCTTGGAGCGGCCGCTTCGGGTGTGTTGCCAAAGACAGGATTCGTCAAACCCGAAATGTTGAGGAGCATCGTTTTGTTTTCCCAATTGCCATTTTCCTGCGATGCAGGTTGCATAGCCTGCTTCTTTCAGTTGGTGAGCGAAAGTGGTCTGCCCACGGTCAAGAAGTCCGAACTTCAAGTAGTTGCGAACGTTGTACTGTCCCGTCATGATCTTCGCCCGCGAGGGCGTGCAGAGCGGGTTGGCGAAGCAGTTTGTGAACCGGATTCCACCTGCCGCCAATTTGTCCAGATTGGGCGTTTTGCATGATTCACCGCCATTTGCCGCCAAGGCTTCGTATCCCATGTCATCAGCCATGATCAGGACGATATTGGGACGCTCTGCATGTGCAATCGAAAAAGCCGTCAGGAATAGCAGGGCCAGGATTCTGCGCATGATGTTTCTCAGGTGGTTAGCGTTCTGAAGCCGGACGGCATTGTACCCTTTTCTTGAATGCACAGACGTTTGTTCTTGAATGCGCAGGCGTTTGTTCTTGAATGCGCAGACGTTTGCGCCCATGCGGCCCCATGTTTCTGGTGCGTTTTCACAGCGGCACTTGCACTGGGCTACTTGCACTGGG
>JAAXJB010000048.1:103038-113734 GCA_012270065.1 Rubripirellula sp.
CGGGAACAGCGGCGTGTTGACCGTGCAGTCGGATCTACGACTGGGAAGGGACACTGCTTTTTCCGAAGTCATTTCCTTGGCAGGTCAGGTTGTATGCATGCGGATTCCACCAGCTTGCGAAATTCTGTTCGAGGTGGTTTCGTGCCATTGCTTTGAGTCAGCAGCATGCCGATTAAATTCATTTTCGGGTCTACCCATACATAAGTGCCATCCGATCCTGAATGTTCGAACGTACCACCAGGCTCGTGCACTTTCCAACCCAGCCCGTAGTGAACGGCGGCAGGGCAGTTTTCATTTTGCGGGTTGGTCATTTCGCTGATCGATTCGGATCGGATGATTTGCTGATTTCCATATCTGCCTCCATTGAGGAGCATTTGGCAAAACACCGCGAAGTCGCGTGCGCTTGTGACCATGCCGCCAGAGCCTCGTGGGAATGGCCAGTCAGGTGCGTCTCCCGGTTGCCATCCCGCAGTCCACGAACCATCTTTCTGGAGTCTTGAAATTGTTGACATGCGAGAGTGGTCAGCATCGGGTTCGTGGTTGCAACTGTCACTCATTCCCAGAGGGTTGTAGATGTGTTGCTTCAAATGCGTCTTGTAGGAACCAGTGATTTTCTCAATGACCCCGGCAAGTATGTTGTAGCCAGCATTGTTGTATGAGTAAGTTGCGCCGGCTTGATGCTGGCCTGATATGGCTGCAAAACGTTCGACTTCCAGAATTAGATCTGGTGCTGTGGGGTGACTGGCTGAATTCTGAATCAGCGGTGTCAGGAAGAGAGGTTTGATTCTTATGCCGCTGGTGTGCGTCAACAGGTGCCGCAGTGTTATTTTTTTCCATTTCTCGTTGTCGAAAGCCTTCAGGTATGCGCCCACTGGTTGATCCAGATCCACCTTTCCCCGCTCGACCAGCAGCATGATGCCAGCCGCAGTCAGAGCCTTGCTGTTGGAAGCCATTCGAAATAACGAGTCAGTGCGCATCGGTACTTTGCGTTGTATGTCGCGATGACCGAATGCTTCATGCAATATGATTTTTCCGTCCTTGGCAACAAGAATGACCGCATTTGGGATTTTCCCACCATCAATCGATTCTTCAACAAGATCAGCTGCAAGTTCAAGTCGTTGCTGGTTGACACCTACCTGATTGGCGTGCCCTGTGGTCAACATGGGCTTCTTTTCGGAGGCGTCTGCATACACGTGTTGAAGAACGAGTGCCCAAAAGAGCAGCAGGCCAGTGGCAGTTCGTGTGAGTCGTCGCGTACGCTGTTCTTGCATGGTCATGGTCAACTGTTCCGGACCGTTTGGCTGCGTGTTCTGGACTGCGGTGGGGATTGTTCCTTCCACAGCGATATTTTCAGTGTTTGACATGGTATCGCAACATGCATGAATGAGCGACGCTCATGCGTTGGCAAATCCGGTCAGATGGGGTGAGTTTCCAGGTTCAAATTCGAGGCAGAATGAAGTTTTGCCGGATGAGTTTTGCCGGATACTGGCGAGGCGAGTAGCCGCAGGATTCATGCACTCTGCTGCATGAATTCATCAGTTGCCATCCGGCGGTTACGTAATATCGGGCTGCGACCGGAGCAGGGCCACTTCAAGACTGGTATCGTATGTGGCGTCAATCTCATTGCCAGAGTTTGTCAAAGCCAGTTTTAGACGTTTCGTGCCGTCGCACCTGATGGCTTCCTGCGATAAAGAATTTTCAATGCCAGTTGAGTACACGAAGAATCTTGTCGGAAAGCCAATCGTAAAATTTGATTGCCCGAATTGCCAGTTGCGTTTGAGTGCAATGCTGTCCGAAGCCGGCAGTCGTGATAACTGTCCTGAATGTGGGCAAGGTTGCAAAGTGCATGGTCAGCAGAAGTTGAGAGACGCGGAAGAAAAACGCAAAAATGCCTTGGAAGCAAAGGCGGCAGCAAAACAGAAAAAAATCGATGAGGCCAGAGCAAAGAAAAGTCAGGCTTCCCAAAGCGGGCACATTGCCGCGGGTGATTCGTCGGGAGTGGTGACACCGCATCAGGCGGAGAAGACAAGTGACGTGGATGATCGGTGGCTTGTGGATCCAAATGAAGATCTTGCTCCACCTCCGATAGCTAAACCGTTCTCCGAAGATCACGTTGCGTTGGACGAGACGCAATCTGCTGCATCGTCACTGTCTGATTCAAGTGGACAACAGAATCCTGGAATTGATTTTCCGTCATATGCAGGCGGTTCCCGCGTGGTCGGTGATCAACGCGTACGACGCATGAAGCTTCGTTATGAAAGAGCATGGTGGAAAGACTCGATTCGATTTGAACCGGTCTCTGCGTCACGGTATCCGGCGCTGATGGCATTTCGGAACTTGCTTGTTCTGACTTGGTGGATCATGGCCATTGGTTCGGTCGCTGGATTCATCTGTTACCCACTTGTCATGATTTATGGTGGCTACACGCAGCACTCCATGGCCAGTCGCAGGTTCGACCAGCAAGTCGAGGTTTACGATAACCCGGAAATCGAGAGCCTGTTGTATCGACCGGGGCAAGGTCTTACAGCTGCAGAAGCGTCCCAGCTGGCGTTGGAATTCGAATCGTATGACTACTCCGGATTTTCAATGCGTAACCGGATCGCGTTCAATGATCCGGTTTCTTCTGATGTTCTCGCGATGGTGGCTGATGCTTGGCGAGAGTGGACTGATTCGAGAAAGCGGGCAATCAATCAGCAAAGACCCTCGGTGTTCATGGCGTTTTTGACCATGCTTCTTTCGATCTGCATTTATTGGGTGGCTCAGGTCATCTCATTTCTTGTCTTTTCAATATTGATTCTTGTACCGCCTGAGTGCATTAAATTGGCGATTGATATCGAGCAGGGTGTACGCGCGGGTAACGCGGGGTCAGAAACTGATTGACGCTTAAACTGATTGACTTTGGAAATCCATCTTTTCCGCGATGGCTGCAGGAGAGCAACGTTGCGAATCGTCATGCATCCTGAAACACCATCCCGATCTCAAACCGTAAAAGGATGCTTTTTCCGGTAAAAATCGGACCACCGATTCAGGACCTTCCTGTTCGGGAAGGAGTACGCTGACCAGTCGTGGCCACGATCGCTGGAAGACCAGTAGACACCTTGTGAGAAGAGCCCGTTTCGGATCTCGAATCTTCCCTGTTCATGCAGCTTGATCATGGTGGCTTGAGGCGTCGAGGTCGCCCACTGGACAAGGATCTTTTCAAATTGAATTTGCGTGATTTGATTGAGCTTGGCCACGCCATTGACGGCACCTTTGCACCAGAGGCGAGGCGGTTGCGTGCATTCAAGGCGGGGTTCCCTGGTTTCCTGTCTGCTGGTTCCACTGAAAGCAGGGAAGGCAAAAAGGAAATTTTCAGTTCCAATCAGCTCGGTTGCCATTTCACCGGTCGTGTATGTGAACAGAGCTCCCCAGGGGCAGAACGCATAATCCTTGAAAACCTCGATGGCCATGATGGAACCCGGGTTCTGAAGATAGGATGCAGCCGACCGCACTGATGAACGGTGACGAGGTCAAGATTCGTCTGGCTGTGTGTAAAGCTGTCATGAACGTAAGCGTCATGGATGCCGGATTCCGGCGCGCAAATGAATGGGGTGTCAATGAACGGGGTGTCACCTTGGCCCGAATCTGGCTGCTTTTGTTGGGAGTGCATTAAAAATCAAACGATCGGCTTGACTCGTCCTGTCGTTCACAAAAGAAACTTCCGGACGAGTGGATTTATTTTTGCGCGTAATTGTTCAGTGCGTCGAAGTTGGCACGCTTGCCCGGCGTTTTCATGAAAAGCATTCGCTAATTTGCTTTAGTGCGCGATTCGTCCGCATTGCGTGCTTGCGAAAGTTGTTTCCGTGAATCGTGTGTGTCCTTGCCTCAAGGCGTCAAACATTCTTCTTCTTCGTTAAACAGAACTCCCCAAAAGGAGGGGATGGGCTGATGTGGAAGCAGAGTAATGGAACCTGTGCTGGCTGAGGATGAAATTCCAAACTTGATGCATTGAATGGCGGTGGTTATGTTTTGCCGGTCGATGGGCTGATCAGGATAAAGGCCGTCGATGAGTATGACCCGCCTACCCAAACGTCCGATATGACCGCAGACGAACCACAGTTTGACGAAACGATGGAATTCGTTGTGCTCGAAACGCGCTGGAAGTTGGGCAAAGTGCTTGGCAAGGGAGCCATGGGGGAGGTGCTGCTGGCAACCGATACGCGTTTGGAACGTGAGGTTGCTGTGAAACGGATGTTGGGATCAGAGGTCGACAATGCAACATCGGTGAAGCGTTTTTTGACCGAAGCCAAGTCCATTGCTGCACTCAATCATCCAAGCATCGTGCAGATTTATGACTATGGTCAAACGCAGGACGGACCGTATCTGATCATGGAGTACGTCGACGGTGGTTCATTGGCAGACCGCTGTGCGAAGGGACGTTTGCCGAAAGCAGAAGCTCTCTCTCTGGCCAGCCAACTGGGTGCGGCTCTCGTTGCCGCGCATGCGGCGAGCATCATTCACCGGGATATCAAGCCGGCAAACGTCCTGCTAACCAAAGGTGGTGTACCGAAGTTGACTGACTTCGGGCTCGCAAAGCCAATTGCGGCGGATACATCAATGACGGCAGCGGGCTCTGTTCTGGGAACACCCAAGTACATGAGCCCTGAGCAGGTCCGGGGCAGAGCAGTTGATCATCGCTCGGATCTTTTCAGCCTCGGCGTTGTGTTGTACGAGATGCTGACCGGGGTTGTACCATTTGCTGGTGGTTCACTCGGCGATGTTTTTGACAGGATTTTGAATCAGGCTGTTCCGCCATTGGCAGAACATGGCGTGGAGGATGCAGCAGCGATCGACACTCTGCTGAATAAATGCCTCGCCAAGAATCCCGATGACCGGTACGTTGATCCCGCAGCGTTCCTGAATGATTTGCAGCAGCTGCAGGCTGGCTTGGGCGTACCCCAAGGAGAAGCGGTCGTCGTGAATCATGTATCGGCAGCGGCTGGCTTGGATCAGACCATGGCTGTTGCCGGTGATGGTACTTCGGTCTCAAATGTGGCTGACGTGATCCGGGACAGTGACGTGGTGATCCTCGCCGCCGAAGTGGATGATCATCCAATGACGCCGGGGACCGCTGGTTGGGTCAGCAAACTGACCGAGCACATGCAGGTTCGCTTGCAACAGCTTTCCGGCCAGAGTCTGCGGGTGGCAAAGATCACCAGTTTTCCGGCGAGTGATGAGGGTTGGGAGCCGATCCTGTCGGCACTGGAGCAATTGGAAACCGTGGTCTGCGTCCTGTCACCGGCATTTTTGCAAACGATTCCGGCTCATCGATTCATGGAGCACTTTGCCGCTCAGTCGATCAGCACGGGGGGGCCAACCGTGGATTCACGAAGTCGATTCGTGAAGGTCGTCAAAACTCCCGTTGCTGAATCAGAGATGCCGTTGACTCTCAGGTCTCGTCTGAGTGGTTTGATGGATTACTCGTTTTTTGAAGAGGATCCGGATTCGAGTCGAGTCAGCGAGTTTGATGAACGCTTTGGGGCCGAAGCGAATCAAAAATACTATTCGCGAGTGTATGACGTGTGTCAGGAGTTGTGGCCAGTTATCAAGACACTCAAGCAACGATCCGGTATCCTTACCCAGTCAGCGATCACCGATGGGGACACGAAAACAATCTACCTCGCGCAGACAACTTCTGATCTGGCGGGCGAAGCTGAGAAAATTCGCCGGGAGTTGATTGGCCGGGGACACAAAGTATTGCCCGCACAACCGCTCTCAATGATTGGCGATGAACTTCTGCCCCAGGTAAACGACTATCTCAGCGAGAGTTCGCTTTCGATTCATCCAATCGGCAAGTCTTACGGCATTGTCCCCGAAGGGGAAAGTGAATCGTTGGTTGCCATCCAGAATCGTCTTGCCGCAGAGACAACGCAAGCTGGCGATTTGGATCGCGTTGTGTGGATACCACGAGACATGGAGATCTCAGACGAAAGGCAGCAGGATTTTCTGCAAGGGCTCAAGACAACTCCCGACTTGTATGCTGGTGCCGAGATCATTCAGGGGCAACTCTCCGGCTTGAAAGAATTTGTACTTGACCGTTTGAAACCGAAACCAAAGCCGAAGAATCCGGGGGCCGGCCAGGGTTCATCAGGTGATGCAGGTGATCAACCTTTGCGTGTTTACCTGATTTGTGACGAGCGGGATGAAGAGGCTGTTGAGGTTCTGGAAGATTTCCTCTTTGACCAGGGACTGGAAATCTCATTGCCAGCGTTCGGTGCTGAGGAGGAAGAAGCGGCCGAAACACACCGGGAAAATCTGGTTGATGCCGATGCCGTGCTGATTTATTACGGTGCGGCACGTCACTCCTGGGTAGACATCAAGGTGCGTAATTTAATGAAAGCGCGTGGGTACGGTCGAACCAGTGATATTTCGCTGCAAGCCGTCTACGTTGCCCCACCGATTGATCGAAGAAAAGAACGGTTCCGCAGTCATACTGCGCAGGTAATGCATGGATCCGAACCGTTCGATGGAGCTGTGTTGGAAGAATTTGTGAATGCAATCAAGGCCAGTCGGCCATCGTAAACAGCAAGCACCATGGACGTTGGCCAACATGCCAGCGGATGAGAATTCATGACTGATCCGAAGTCAAATATTTTTAATCCATTTCCAGGTCTGCGACCCTTCAGTCAGAAAGAAGATTACCTCTTTTTTGGACGGGAACAGCAGGTCGCCGAACTGGTAACGTTGCTGCGCAAACAACGGTTTCTGGCTGTCACAGGTACTTCAGGCAGTGGCAAGTCCTCCCTTGTACGCGCCGGGCTGCTGCCCGAGTTGCAAGGCGGCATGATGAAGCAGGTCGGATCTGATTGGGAAACCTTGGTGTTGCGACCTGGTGGCGCTCCATTGCAACATCTGGCTGAGGCACTTGCCGAGGCTTCTTTGGAAGACCCTGAGGACCCTAGAGTCATTGGGGAGCTTCTTGCGACGCTCAGTCACAGTGGACTCGGACTTGTGGAGGCTGTCCGTCAGTCTGAGATTGAGCCAGAGACAAACGTCCTGATCGTGGTAGACCAGTTCGAGGAAATCTTCCGGTTTCAACGCAGTGGTGCCACGAATGAAGAGCAGGCGGTGAGCTTTGTCAATCTTCTTCTCGAAGCTGGTGCGCAGCGGGATGTTCCCATTTTCGTGATCATCACGATGCGTTCTGATTACCTCGGTGATTGCACCGAATTCAGAGGGCTGACCGAAGCGGTGAATGAGGGTGAATATCTGATCCCGCGTTTGACACGTGATCAAATTCGTTCATGCATCGAAGGGCCGATCAAGGTTGGTGGTGGTCAGATCTCCTTCTCTCTGGTCCAGGAGTTGTTGAACAGCCTGGGGAGTGAACAGGATCAGTTGCCCGTGCTTCAGCATGCCTTGATGCGGACGTTTGATTACTGGCAGGAAGATGAGAGTGCCGGTGATGCGCTGGAGTTGCAGCACTACCTTGACGTTGGCGGGATGGAAGAAGCATTGTCGAGGCATGCAGATGAAGTTTTTGCAAGCCTTGACGAAGCTCATCAACAGGTAGCGGAATCCGTTTTCAAGGCAATTACAGAACGTGGAGTCGATAACAGAGGGATCCGGAGGCCCACTCGACTGGATCTGCTGACGCAGATCGCCGGGGCTGAATTGGAGCAGGTTGTCACGGTGGTTGAAGCCTACCGTCATCCCGGTGTCACGTTTCTTATGCCTCCCAGTGATGTGCCGCTGTCACCGGAAACAGTCGTCGATATTTCGCATGAAAGTCTAATGCGTGTGTGGCGGCGTCTGGAAGATTGGGTGGATGATGAGGCGCAGTCTGCACGCATCTATCGCAGGTTGTCTGAAACTGCCGAATTGCATCGACAGGATAAGGCCGGATTGTACCGGGATCCGGACCTTCAAATTGCACTGTCGTGGCGCGATGCCACCAGCCCAACTGCAAACTGGGCCGTGCGTTATGCGCCTGGTTTTGATCAGGCGATGAAGTTTTTGGAGCAAAGTGAGCAATCTGCTCTTGAGGCAGAACGGGAGTTGGAAGCCGCTCGACAACGTGAGTTGGAGCAGGCACAGGCACTGGCCGCCGCAGAGGCAGAGCGGGCAGAAAGCCAGCAACGTGCTGCAAAACGTCTTCGGATTCTTTCGACGGGTGTCGCAGGTGTTGCCGCAGTCGCTTTGATTGCGTTTGTCTTCGCGTTCAGCGCACAGCGTGAGTCGACGCGCCAGAGAGGAATTGCAGAACAGAACGCTGTGGCAGCAGAAAACGCCAAAGTCAGTGCAGAAGAAAATGCGGAAAATGCACTGGAAGCACAGAGCCTCGCCGAAAAATCACAGCGTCAAGCTGAAGATGCTGCTGTTCAACTCAATGATACGTTGACCCGCTCACAGTTTGTGACAGGGCATGAACAGCTGGCGAGTGATAACAAGGACCTCGCGCTCGCTTACTTTGCTCGATCACTGAGAACGAACCCTTCTTACTGGCAGTCCGCGGCTCAGATTGTTTCATTGCTCTCGAACAACAACTTTCCGATTGGAGACACGAAGACTCTGGAGCAGGAACAGCCCTTCCGCTATCACGGCGTTGATAAGAGTAAGCGATTTATCTGGTCACTTACTGATGAGCAGGTTGGGGCTCTTTGGGTTGCGAGCACCGGAAAAAAAATAGCAACGCTCAATGAAGGTAAAAGGGTGAATTGGCCTTATTTCACCGATTCTGGTGATCACCTTTTCGTCACGTTGCCGGACCAGGGCGGAAGTGTTGTCGGCATGAGTACGGAAACGGGCGACCCTGTTACACCGGTCATGGCTGTCAGTAATCGATCCAGTAAACCCTACTGGCTCCTTTCCAGGGTACCCGGCGAGATTCGTATTTTTCTCGACAATGTTGAAACGCGTCGGCCGATTTTATGGGACGGAAAAACCGGAGAAGCAATTGCTTTGGAAGGGGACTCCCAGACGCCACTGAGTCGGCCGAATCCTGTCAATGACAATACCATCGCACCCAGTCCCGACCATCGTCATGTCTTTGCTGCTTTTGCAGACCAGACCATCAGTGTTTGGCGGGCGTCCGACGGCAAGGCAGTTGTTCGAAACCTCAAACACGGTATCGGACTGGATAAATGCGGCATGAGCCCCGACTCTCGGTGGCTGTTTGCCTCGTCAGTGGTGCAGCAAACGCTCAAATGGGCTGACTTGAGTGAGGCATCGAATGAATCCGGGACGCCATCGGATTTTCGAACCAAGACCTTCGAATTTCCTATTCGCACAGTTGCGTTTCATCCTGAAAAACCACTCCTGCTGATCGCTGGCCGTACGATTGCTGAGGGCATGATCCGTGTTCTTGATTTGGAAACCGGAGAATTCGTCTGTGAAATTACGGAAGACAAGTTCGGTGCACAGTCGCAAGAATCCATGGCAGGAATGCGTTTCCTTGGCTTAAACGAAGAAGAAAAGATCCTCAAGCGTTGGATCATCGGAATTGCAAGCCACAAGGGACGGCAGCTTCGTGTGTGTGATCTCGAAAGCGGAAAAGAAATTCATCGCTTTGATTTTGATGACTCTGTGGTAAGAGTGGCCGACTTCACACCGGATGGCAGTCGGTTGATTACGTCACATGATGATCGCACACTTCGGATCTGGAATGTATTCACCGGAGTGCAGGTCACACCACCCATCAAACATCCCTTTAGGCCCAAGTTCGAGCTGACACCCGATGGGCAAAAGGTTGTCACTTTCAATGCTGCTGACCTGTCGATGAGAGTCTACAGTACTCGAACGGGAGAGCAGTTGATGCTTCCTCTGTCGACGACATCCAACGCCTTTGCCTCCGATTTTACTCAACTGGAAGATCGAACGCAGTTCGTGTCCGCTGAAATGGTGGACGTGGTTGCTCAGGGTAGTTCTTACTTGGATAAAGGGCTGCTTTACCGTTGGTCGGCTCGCCCTCGCAAAGCCCGTCACCTGCCCAGGAAGTTTGCAGTGAGGGTTTATGGAGGGAGCTTTAGTCCTGATGGTACCCAGGTAATAGCGGGATCCGGTGGTGACGGTACGAAAGCCATACTATGGACTGCCGCCACCGGTAAGGTTGTGAAGACGTTCCGTCACGGTGGAGGGATCAATAGTTCGATCTTCAATCCTGCCGGTGATCGAGTCGTGACCGCCTCCTCGGATGGTGTGGTTCGCGTTTGGGACCCGGAGGCAACCGAGCCTCTGGAATTTGAGATTGTGCCCGGAGGTAACCCTGACTTCATTGAGTTTGATCGATCAGGCAAACGTCTCTTGATTACGACCGAGGCGGGGCGTGTCGGTGTCTGGGATGCGGAATCGGGGTTCCCGGTCTTTGAGCCTATCAGCATTCAAGGAAGTGCGAATTTTTCGGTCGATGGCAAACGTGTTGTGTTTGGAGGTCTGGATGGCATTCTCCGGCTAATCGATAGTGAAACCGGCGAAATCTCGCAGGTCGGTGAGAGAACAAATACGGGGATCAGCCTGAGCGTGAGTCCTGATGGTGTTCATGCAGGATACGCATCGTTCGGTGACGTCTTGCGGATTGTGAATCTCGAGACAGGTGACATTGAGTGGACAGCTCCCAGTCGCGAGTCCAATCTTGCTACCGCGTTCCACCCGGATGGTGACGTTGTTGCGGTCTGTAATGCTCTGAGCTACGACTGGTTGATTGGAAAAATCGACCTGT
>JAAXJB010000041.1 GCA_012270065.1 Rubripirellula sp.
ATGTCAATAAATTAGCCAATCAATAGAGTGTATGCAATGTCGTATGACGAATGCTGAAGAAAGAAAACAATTTTGAGGCCAATAAGAAGAAATAGAACTGAATTCAGAATTTCATCAACCAATTCCCAGAACGTTTCAACATGCATACGGGTCGTCTCTGACATTGCCAATGATGTTCCTTGATTACCAATCAGCAAACCTGCAATCACCATGGCAATAGGACCTGACAGATGGAGATGCAACGCGATTGAGTAAGCACCTGTTACAAGTGCGAGTGTGATCAAGACCTCAAGTACGTAATCATCAATTTGTCGAAGCAACCAAAACGCGATGAAGCCAGAAATCAAACCCAGAAATAGTCCACCCAAGGCTTCTTTAGTCAGCAGCCATATCACCGATGTGAGCTGAAAGCTGGTTTCCAAGCCTTCCTCACCGCCGTTCCCAAAAACCAAAGAAACTAAAACAGAGAAAAGTACCACTGCTACACCATCATTAAAAAGGCTCTCACCGGCAATCTTTGCTTTTAAAGGCGACGGAACCTGCAATGTTTTTAAGACGCCTAACACAGCAACGGGATCCGTTGGAGAGACCATGACTCCAAGCAGCAAACAAACCAAAAACGGCAAAGAAAGGCCAACCGCTCCAGAAATAAGCCAAAAACCACCTCCAATCACAAATGATGAAACAAGAACCCCAATGCTTGCGAATGTAAGAATTGTCCACTTGTTTTCGAGTAATTGATCTAGATCAACATGAAGAGCACCTGCAAATAAGAGAAACGACAGCATTCCTTGCATAAGCGTGACATTAAAATCAATATTTCCGAGAAATTCATTGACCAATATGCTCATTCCAAGGGACGGAAAGGTTAGATCAAGTGCTATTAGGGATAAGCTGGCCACCAGTGCAACTATCATCAATCCAATCGTATGCGGAAGCTTTACAAACTTATAATTAATTGCCCCAAATATAGTCGCTAAAATAAGCAGAATTGCCGGAATGTCGAGCGGTGTCGTCATGCTAAAGAGTCAAATAAATTTCTAAGTGTGCTCGGTGATAATTAACTCAAAATAGCATTGAAATCCTTCAGTGTTTTTAGCAGCTGAATTGCTGTGTTGAGCGGAAGGGGCTCATCAAAATCGAAAACTTTCAAAATAAGGGACAGATTTGGGGGCTGCAAAAAGAGGCATAGCTCATTTAGTCCGACTATTCTGCATTAAATGTATCGATAGAACATTTTGATTCATCACTAACGCCTAGGTCAAAGCCATCTGACACGCCTGAAGCTTCTCTGCCTATAGGTGCTCGTCGTCTACTAGCGCCGCTTGACCTTGTAGACGCGAACAACCTGAGCCATTGCCAGGTTGTAGACGAGGGCAACGATGCCGAACCCCAACAGGTTGGTCAGAAAATCAGCCATGAACTACTTCTTGAATAGGGCACGCCAGGCGACATAGCTGCCTCCGCCAAGCAGTACCAGGGGGAAGATCATCTTGCTAAAGGCGAGCAGGACGACACCGCCAATACTGATGAGTCCGACCTTCTTGACCATGGCCTGACTCTCATCAGTCATCTGCTCCCACTTGACCCGGGCCATACGACTCAGAAGCTGTGGATCACTTTCTAAGGGTTCTTGGCTTTGAACGCCAGGTCAGTGCAAAAAATAAGCCCCGCCAGGAGCCTTGATATTCAGAACGGTGGATCCTTATCAGGAAAAGGATCAGTCGGGAAAGGATGAAGATCTAATGCGAGCAATCATTCGAGCCGCTCCGCCTCCGGGCGGGGTGGTGGAGGCAGCACGTTGGACTGTTTGATCGAAAGCTCCGGCAGCTTGTCCACCTCTTGACCACCAGCCTCGTTTGCCAAATGGATGAGGGCACTAAGCAACGGGCTGATGACTTGACCTAGCTGGTTGTCGAACGGCAGTACTTCTGAAGACACCCTCACCCCAGCAGTCGTGCAGTGCCGTTCAGATGACGCAATGGCAGTTGTCGGATGATCACTTCTGCCCGTAAAGGTCGATCCAGTCGATCGAACCCCAGCCACCCTCAAGCAGTTCCTTGGTGCGTCGGAGTGACTCGCAGTTCTCGCGTTCTGAATGGTTGAGGGCCTCCAGCTCCTGCTGCTGTCTCAGCCCGCTCCACCCGTACGGACTCCAGGATTAGATGGAGTTGACCCATTACACATCCTTTCCCGAGCTATGAGGTCCATTGCTGCTCTTACAGCTGCGGTGCTTGCAGCTGTTGTTAGTCCCGCCAACGCCGAGAAGTTGAAGCTCCGCTGCGAAAGCCCTCTAGTCCCGTCCGCCAGTTCGACTTTGTATATCGATGAAGTGAATGGTCGAATCACCCAAATTTGGGATCGCAACGGTTACGAGGAAACCAGCCCGGCCACATTTAAAGACGGGGTCTGGAGATGGGTGGGCTGGAGATACCAAGAGTCCATACAGGCCACCGACATCAGCCTTGATCGTCGAACGGGAGAAATTTTCGGTGCAACCCCTTCGGGGAAGCTCCTGCCACTCGGGCCGTTTTGTCGTTGACATAACGATCCTTCTGTCAACGCATTCGTGCCATCAACTGATTCATCAGCACCAGCACCTCCGGCAGCCGCGGGTCTTCGTCGAGCCGACCCAGGAAGTCGCACAGGTCAGTCATAAGTGACCCCTAGCCACTCATCATCTCCCAGACGGTGACTTGATTAGTGCCACCAGCGGCAGTTTCGACGGGCACCTGGCCTTCACCACCGCCCCCGGTGAGGAGGACCTCTGGTGGATCCAGCGTCGAGGCTTCTGGTTTTTCCATCACTGCCGCCTTTGGGTTTGAGGTGAAAAAGCCAGTTAATGCTGCGCATCTATTGCAGGCTCTTTCTGCCACATGCGCAAGAAACAGTGGTCTCATTCTTTGTAGTGATCATGTCTCTTTGCCTTCAGCATCAAGGTGATCAGCAATTACAGGGTCTGCTCCACAACACCACTCATAGAGTTAGATCTGACCCGGCTGGCGCGGAGTTGATGGCTAGGGGCACCCCGCAGGTTTATCCCACCTCTAGCGCTCAATCCACTTCCGTTGTGCTGCAGTAGATCTCGGTATCAGCTTGAGGGAGAAAGCTTGGGCTTGCCAATGCGTGGCTGTTTCTGCCGTACTTATCTCTTGCAGCAGAATTCTCAACAGCGAAGGCTTGAAAGCACTTCTAAATGGCTGATGGCAACCATTATTCGCCCTAGTCTCTGGGCAACTGAATGCTCCGTCCATGTCTTTCGGATGCATTGGCGCAATCGGCCTTGCGGGATCCATCACTCTTTTAACAGGGTTGTCCTCCAAACCAGCTCTGGCAGAGGCCCCGTTCAGCCAGGTGCAACAGCGGATTGAACATTTGCGGCGGGAGCACAACGTTCCCGGGGCCTCGATCGCCGTGATTGACGACGGACAAATCGCCTGGGCGCGAGGCTTCGGATTTGCGGATCTGTCCAGCGGTCGACCGGTCACTGCCGACACCCTGTTTCAGGCTCAGTCGATCACCAAAACCCTCACATCCTTAGCAACGGTCAAGCTCCTCGCCAGCCGTGACATTGCCTTGGATGAACCCGTTAACCGTTACTTGAAGGGTTGGAAGATCCCAGAGAACGCGTACACCAAAAAGGTTCCGGTCAGTTTCCGCATGCTGCTGAACCACACCGGCGGTTTGAGCAATCCCTACCCAGACGGGTGCTGCGGCCCGATGGAGACATTGCCGACACTGCAGCAAGTGTTGCGTGGATTACCTCCAGCAACGAACAAACCCCTCATCGTTGAACGGATCCCAGGAACAGGCTTCAACTACTGCAACGGCTGTTACACGGTGCTGCAGCCGGCCTTGGAATCAATCAGCCAAAAACCATTCCCCGTCTTGATGCAGGAGTTGGTGCTCACACCAGCAGGGATGAACCAGAGCACCTTTGACAACACCTTTTTTCTCAACGACACCAGCACCATCGCCATCCCCTACGACGTTGATGGGAAGCCCCATGGCCGGGCACCGATGCGGCATCCCATCCTCTCCACCGGTTTGATGTGGAGCACAGCGAGCGATCTGGCCCGGTTTAACCTCGCCTTCACAAAGGCGCTGAACTCCGGCCACTCACTGATCGATCAACCCCTCGCCAAGCAGCTCAGCATCCCCAGTTCCACTGCAAACCGCAGCATGGGGTTCGAACTAGGCAACCGAGACGCAGACGCCAAAGCAAGGGGCGCTTACTTATTTCATTCGGGAACAGGCAACGGTGCCGTCAGCCTTTCAATCATCAGCATGGATGGAAATCACGGGGCTGTGTTCTTGATCAACAAAGGACCAAACCCCTGGCTCGCCACAAACATTCCACAGTACGCTTTCATTAAGGAGGTCCTTGAGGTGATTAATACAGAGGCCGAGTGGCCCAACTAATCAAGCCGAGAGATGAGACCGAAAGCATTTTCAAACAAGCCTTATTTTAGCGAGCCTGGCCATAGATTTATCGCAAGTCTTGTTAATGCTCTGGCAGCAATTTAGTTTCCAGTAAACTCAAATTAGTTGTTATGCGGAGGATCTGAGCTGCTGGAAGGAAGTTAGGCTCTAACGAAAAATCTGCCATTGCTGACTGGGTGGTATGTGTAAGGTTTTAGTCGGGAGATTGATGGCGACAACAACGCCCCCGCTTTTCCCATGCAGGTTTTGTATAGCTTTTAACCAAAAGGCGTCAAGCTTCTCAGCAGAGGATCTAGACTGCATGAAGAAAAAGACATAAATATTGCTTCAATTCATTTGCATGACCATTATTGAATTTAACTGTCAAAAGCTGGTGAAACGTCGTGACATTCCGTCCTCCACCGGTATTGCGATCGGCGGATTGATCGCTTGCAGTTGTTGCGTAAGTTCGCATGAAGTATCTGCTGAACACAATTCCGACCCCCACAGGCACAAGACCTGACATGGTTGACGTTATTGTTGTTGGTGCTGGTGTTTCAGGTCTTACAGCAGCGCGCCGCTTAGCTCAAGACGGCCGCGATGTTCTGGTACTTGAGGCTCAAGAACGGATTGGCGGGCGACTCCATCGAGTCGAGGTTGGGCATGAAGGGCGCAGGACCCTTGGTGCCGCGCCCGGTTGGGTTGATCTCGGAGGTCAGTGGGCAGGCTTCACCCAAACCAAAACAATTGAATATGCGCGCGAGCTGAACATTCCCACCTTTCCGGTGCCGGTTGGTGGCAAGGACACGTTCCTCTATGACGGTCGCCTGAGTCGGCACAACCATGCTTGGCCATCGACCCCGTACAACGCCAAAGCTCTGAAGAGCGACTGGCCCGACCTGGAAGTACCGAAAGAGCAGCGTGATGACGTCGTTGCCACGTGGCAAAAGATCGAGGCCCTGGCGGCAACAATTGACCCCGCTGCGCCATGGACCCATCCAGAAGCGCGCGCTCTTGACACGATGACTATCACCACTTGGTTGGAGCGCAATGCCCTCACACCGATGGCGGCCTGGTGGGTCGATGTCATTGCGCGCAACTGGGGGGGTAACGGCGCTTTTGAATCGGGCTCGGCGTCAATGCTGCATTTCGCCTGGGCGCAGCGCGTGTCGCCGCAGAGTCAAACGCCTGAAGCGTTGCTGTTCGACGGTGGGGCAGGGCAGTTCCCGTCGCGGCTTGCAGAGACTTTGCCCCCTGAAGCGATTCGTACGAGCGAGCCGGTGTTGTTTATCCAGCACACCAGCTCAGGTGTGACGGTGACAACGCCCAAGGGGACGTACCGCGGTCGAGCCGTCATTGTCGCGATGCCGCCGCATCTCACTGGACGTATTCATTACGACCCGCCGCTGCCGGCGGCACGTGACCAGCTGACCCAGCGCTCGCCCATGGGAGCCATCATCAAGGCGCTTGTCGTTTACGACTCGCCCTGGTGGCGTGCAGGAGACCTCTCTGGAAACGCTATTGGAAATCTTGATGCCATTGAGCTGGTTGCCGATTCGACCAACCCACGGCCCGGAAGCCCTGGCGTGTTGGCCACCTTTTTGACCGGAGAGGCGGCGACGCGATACGGCGCTGCCCCTGAGTCTGAGCGCCAAGATGCCGTGTTGGCTGATCTGGCCACTCTCTTGGGGCCCGAGGCCCGTAGCGGCGTTCTCGAATATCACGAAGGGAACTGGCCCGCGAACCCCTGGGTCGGTGGGGCCTACTCAACCTTTTACACCCCCGGTACTTGGACCCAGTTCGGCAAGCATTTGCGCGAACCGGTGGGTCGCATTTTCTGGGCAGGAACCGAAGTCAGTACAGCGTGGCCGGGCTATATCCACGGTGCCCTGCATGCGGGTGAGGAGTCTGCTGAAGCGGTTACGGCCGTTTTGTAGTCATTCATTGCTGTGCCTGCTGTTGTTGTGCCTGCCACCGCTTGAAGGTTTCGGGTCGTTGGCTTGAAGGACTGCCTCCAGTTCCCCCATCAAGAACAGGGCAATGCGGGTATCGCGGGTCATCGGTAAAACGTGACTGCCATGAGCGTTCCCCCCTCGCCCACCCGTGCCGCAAACCCGTAGGAAAATACTCAGGCACAACGCCGTGGCGGCCTGGGACAAGATTCTGAAAACAGGCTGGCGGCGTTGCTCACCGCCAGTGCGGTGAGCAACAAATTCACCCGGTCTAGAGCTGTTTCACGTAAGCAACGCCTCGATAGGTGAGGCTCACAGATTTATTGACCGCCATCTGCGCCTGCAGTCGATTGAGGATGTACTCCCCTCTTCTGTACTGCATGAGGTGGATGCGCTCAGAACGTTCAGCGACCAAGGCTCACCACCGGGAAAGCGTGATGAAAGCATCGATTCGCCGGATCAAATCTTTAGCTCAATTGAAGCTCCAGCTGGGCCATCGAGCGCTGGTCGCAGCTGGTGAATCAGTCCATTGCCTGGGCAAGACTTTCAGGTGGATCGTTCCAATGCTTCGGCACCACCGACAGAAACCTGTTGCTTCCGGGGTGCTTCACCGGTCTCTCCGGAATCGGCCTGGCACTGTTGGACCAGGTGAACCGTGATGATCGTTTGCAGTCCGTGTTGTCGACAGGACTGCTCTCACCATCTAGGGCGGTGGTGAACGCCTGATTGTTCGGCCAGACCAACAAGGGCCGCACCACCAATCCCCCGCAGGAGAAGCTGGGTGGTGAGGGTTGGCTTGTGAGCGCTTAGCAACAGCTGCTTTGTCGGTTCAAAGTCGACTCAGCAACGGTCAAGGCGCTGTGAGTGTTACGAAATCATCCCGACGGCAGACACTCCACAGCCGAGGTCTTTGATGGCGCTTGCGCGCCGCCTGAGAGACTCAAATCAAAGGAAGGAGGCAGGTGGGCAAGAAATCTGGCTTCACAAGTGCCGAGATCGAGGAGATCAAGCGTCTCTATCTGCAGGAAGGGCGATCGATCCTCCAGATCCCCAAGATCCTGGGCAAAGGCAGTGAAAACTCCGTGCGCAACGCCCTGCACAAGGCCCGGGT
>JAAXJB010000014.1:0-1427 GCA_012270065.1 Rubripirellula sp.
GTATTACCATCCTGATGTTTATGTTCTGGCAAAGGTGATGAGTCATCTGGGACCGTCGACAGTGCACCGTTGTATTCTGAAACCAGCGAGTTGCTGGCTTTTCCAACGAGTGTCTCAATTCCTACCGTCGTGGCTGCTGTCCCAGCGAAGTCAGGCAGTCCGGTTGAGCCCAGGTCGGCACCCGCTTGCCCCACTAGCGTGCTGATGAAAATTCCCAGCGGATCAGTTTGCCCTTCACTGCTGGTTGCAGTTTCATTTCCAAACAGGCTGTCCAGAGCCGAATCGACCGTGCTGACGGGTGTGGGAGTGATATGGCCATCAACTGACTTGGATCCCAGTTTGGACAGGACTCCGCCAAGATCAAAACTGTTGCCCTCCGCACCGACGGCTGCCAAAATCGAATCGATTTGATCAACGGCTTGCGACAGTCGGGGGTCGGCGGCCATCGCGACGTCGCCATCCTTGTTGCCCGTCTGTTCGATGACGGACGTTTTGGCGACAGGTGCGGCGTAGACCGCTTGCAGATCGGATTTGATGGTGGCATCCGCCGCTGCGGCAGTCACCCCGGCGATGTCACCAGCAAACAACTGGCGTTTTTCGAGGGCTTCCAGTTTTGGTCTGCGGGCTTGTTTTCGTGTTCGGCGATGGGATGTTTTCAACATGTCTGGACCCTTTCAAGGCAATGAGATGCAGTTCGCGAATCAGCGCCATGTCGCTGCGGTCGCGGAAGGTTTCGGCCTTCGAAGCGGTCAACCGACATTGTTTGACCCGCTACAGCGAGTACTTAGGCAAACCTTTTGATATGCAACGCGGTTTTTCTTTTTTTTCGCAATGAAATCGCAGAGTACGACTCAGCCCGACAACCGGACATGGAAAAGGGGGCGTTTTGGCATCGGTCGGGGGCGAATTCCGGGCACCCCAGGCGATCCGTGGCAACGGTTTCCGTACTGTTTCAGCGGTTTGGCAATTTCAGAAAGTCCTTTTCTCGTGACTGCCTGAATCAGTTTCAGGTTTGATTGCCCGCCTAGACGTGGAGGTTCAAGGCCTCTCATCCGCACTTGTGAAGCTCGGGGGTTCTTCGCGTAGCCGGAAACTCCGTTTTTTTGGACACCTGCCTGAACAACCAAGGCACCGCGGACACGTTTTCAGAAACGCGTGAGAACGGAACCTGGTTGCAATACGGGCTGACAGAAAATGGCTATTTCAGCTGGAGTACCTGAGGCAGCTTGATCTCGAAGAGGTGTCAGGATTGGCTGGGCAGATAGACTTGAGGCGTCATCACCCTCTTGGTTTGGGAACAAGAATTTGTTCCTTGAAAGTCCCTTCGCCGCCGGGGTCTGCTGTACCGGCAATTTGGTCCGAGCTAGTCCCGTCGCCACCTGGGTCGGGTGTACCGACGAATGGTGACGAGTACGTCCACTCGACAA
>JAAXJB010000014.1:1437-4401 GCA_012270065.1 Rubripirellula sp.
CCAATCGGCTCCGCAAAGGTGCTATCGAAAGTAACGGTATGTGACCCGAGTACGGGACGTGCCAGGTCGAGCGATTCCTGTGTCGAGCCTGAATTTGCCTGAATGAAGTACAAGCCTTGCACAACCGGTTGGGTTGGGGCGTTCTTGACCGGTTCGGTTGGGGCATCATTGACCGGTTCGATCGTGATCGTGAATTCAGTCTTCCGGTAATCTTTGAGGGTATCGTCGGTCGCTTCTGGCGTTGTGTTTGCTTCCACGTGGTTTTCAAGTTCGCATGGAGGACATGTATCAGAAACCGGCCCGAAGACGGGACCCTCGACCTTACCCGGACGGACCGACCCAATTTCAGCCGTTGTTTCTGGTCCGTAGGTCATGTCACCGAACCCGACGTCGGCGGCAAGTAGTTTGCGGGTTTCTAGGTTCTGAACTGACAGGCGGCGTTTTTTGTTTCGACTGGTTTGCATCGGTTTTGGCCTCATGACAGAGGAAGGTTTCGTTTCGCCCTCTCTAGCGACGGCAAGCAAACATTCATACGCGGAAAAAAACAGAAACTGCATCTCGCGTGAAAGCGACGGGGCGGGGCGCGGATGCTGTTTGCTAATTTCCGTTGCCGTACTTTTCGAGCAGTTCGGCCGCCCGTTTTTTCGCCGCCGCTAATTGGTCGGCTGTGAGCTTGGCTTCGATGCTCTCACGCTTGCTTGACGCGAACGGGCTCCCACCTTTCGCCATCGTAGAAGCGTCATACCACGCGTATGCTTCGACTAAGTCCTGTGTCACGCCGTAGCCATTTTTGTACATTTCGCCCATGAACACCCAGGATGCGGTATCTCCTTGTTCTGCCGCCAAGCGATACCATTTGCCCGCTTCCGCATAATCCCTTGGTAAGCCGTCTCCGAGCGCGTACATCGCCCCCATGCTGGCCTGAGCGGTCGCATTCCCCTGTTCTGCTGACAGTCGCATCCACTTCGCCGCTTTCACATTGTCCCTTGGTACGCCTCGGCCGAATTGGTACGTCATGCCCACACTGAGCTGAGCTTCCGCATCGCCGCTTTCCGCTGCTTTTTTGGTAGCGTCAAAGTCGCTAAAGGGCACAGTCGATGTGCCCTGTTCAGGAGTCGTGGTCGGCGTTGGATTGGCTGGTTGCCCCTGATCGCACCCAGCTGTTGCAATGACAGCAGCACAAACAACGGTAAACTTGAAAATATTCATGCTGGCCTCACAAACATAAAAGGAAGAAACACAGAGAGGCGATCAGCAAACATCGCCGCTGTGCAAAATTACAAACAACCGTCAATTTGAAAGTATTCAGGTTAGCTCCAATGGTTTGCCATTGATTTAGCTGGTCCTGAGCATCAAGGCAACGTTGACCGTGTTCCTTCGTCAGGGTCGGCGTTGCCTTCAGCTTGGGTCAGATGTCATCGCTACCGGGAGCGTCGTTGACCGGCTCGATTGTGATCGTGAATTCAATCTTCCCGTCATCTTTGACGGTCCGGTCGGTCGCTTCCAGCGTCGTGTTTGCTTCTACCCGGTTTTCAAGTTCGCATGGTGGGCAGGTATCCCCGATCGGTCCGAAGGTTGGACGCTCAACCTTGTCAGGGCGAATCGAACCGATTTCAGCCGGCGCTTCTGGTCCGTAAGTCATGTCACCGAACCCAACGTCGGCGGCAAATAGTTTGCGGGTTTCAAGGTTTTGGACTGACAAGCGGCGTTTTCTGTTTCGTCTGGTTTGCATCGGTTTTGGCCTGATAACAGGGGAAAAGTATCGTTTCACCCTCTACAGCGACGGCCAGCGTACATTCAGGCGCGGAAAATAAAGAAAAATCCCGCCACTCAAAGGAGAGTGGAGGGACAGAAATTGACTCGACGTGTTGATACCCAAAACCAACATTAAAACGCTGGAATTGCGATGGCAGCACGTTCACCTCTCAACAGGTTGGGAATTGCAATGGAATCGACATACGGCTCGTCGGCACTCATCAGGTTGGGAATGGCGATTGCCTCATCGCCCAACAGCACCATTGCTTCATATTCGGTAAGCCCCAGGTCAAGCATCATCAGGTAAGTCCACTCCACTTCGGTATAGCCATCACCAGTATCCACGACCCAGACGTCATTGCGGTCCGTATCTGGAGTAGCGAACAGAATACTGGAAAATCCTGTTTCAGCTCCGTGACTTTTATTCCGTTCGCCTTTGCGAACCTCAGCGGAAACACTGGAAACCTGAAGACCGATGAAGCAGGCGGCGATTGCGGCAAGTTTTACGAGCGTTTTCATTGTTTTCTCTTTTTTGAAAGAGGGGTGTGATGTGTGTTACATCTGACTAAGCGACGGTCATCACACATTCAGGCGCGGGGGAAAAGAAAAATCCCGCCGCTTGAGGCAGACCAGCGAAGCAGGTTTGCGGTAAGAAGAGAGTGGTTTGCGGTTGAAGCAGGACGCGGAAACCAGTGGTCAGTCATTGTCCTGTTCATTCCGAAAGTCATTCCCGAGTCCTGCATTGCGTTTGCTTCCAAGTCCAGAGCTGAACCTCGCCAAGTCAGCGAAGGCAACGGCAAGCCCGGTAACGAGAGTTGCTGCCAAACGGATATCCATCGACCATCCTTTCGGTATGATCAGGATGAAACCAACGCAACTACCAAACACAAAACCCAATGACCGCCACTTCATTTGTTGCTTGATGTTCATCTCATCCCTGTCAGTGGTAAGTATTCCTGTTTTTTGTTCAATCCGATGCGAATGTCAGTGAATGATCGATTGGATCTCACTTCTGCATCCCGTTCTGCTCACTTGTTGAAGCAGTCGTCCAGCGATCGCCTTTTCCCCTGAAGGATGGGGTTTTATTGCCACCAGCGAATGTACGCTCGCTCGCACATCCTTGTAAAGATTGGCTCAGTGAACAAAGGCGGGTTTCATCTTTGTTCGGAATGTGCTCCTTGAACCGTCGAATCGATCGATCCTGTGGCT
>JAAXJB010000014.1:4501-7382 GCA_012270065.1 Rubripirellula sp.
GCGACCGGGGACGCGTCAATTCGAGGTGGAAAATTGAATTGTCAGGGATTCCGCGGTCCCGGTTTCCAAAAGCGTTTGCCTGATTGGTATGCGCCGACTGCAGTGCCATTCTCGCCATCGGCTTGGGTTGTGACACCATCTTGTCTGTTTTCGGATATCCGATCAATTTTCATGTTGCTGGAAGATGGCGGTAACAGCCCATCTGAATTCACCAACAGGTTCCCTCGTACCTCCGGCGCCAGCTTTCCCGTTACGAACTGCGTTTCGTCGCTGTACAGATTGTTGAAAATTTTCGTTCCAGACTGATCGGGTATCTTCCCGGCATAGGTGAATACCGCAAATGATTTACCGTTGCTTAGTAATGTGTTGTTGAAAATCTGATTGTTGTTTGACGGCGAATTCAAGCGGATGCCGGCACCAGAGTTGTTCCAGATCACATTGTGATGGACGCTGAAGTTGCTGGAGTAGTTATCAAGGTAAATGCCAACGGTGTTGCTCCCCTGATTGTCATGGACCCAGTTGTAAGCGATCACACTTCCTGCTCCATCAGTGCCCCAGCACTTCAGTGCCCCTGTGTCGTTGGAAAGGCGGTTTGCATCCGAAAGATCACAGTGCATGATTTGCAGACGTGTCGCCTTCTTGAAGTGGATCAACTCCCGGCCAGAGCCTCGAATGGTGCAGTACTTAATTTTCAATCCCTGTGAATTGGCTGCATCCACACTGGCCTTGTGTGCTCCGAGATAATTGCACGTGTGTATCCGGCAATCTGTCAGCTCGTTATCGATACCGTTGATCGTGATGCCACTCAATGCCGTGTAGGCGAACGTGCAGCGTTCCAGTCGGTTTTCACGCCCTGTCACGATGTTGGTGAGGTCCGGGTTCCGGTAGATGTCCAATGGCATGGGGTAATCGCTGTACCTTGTTGAGCATCCACGAATGACGCAATGTCTCGCATCCCGCATGTCAAAACCGCAGCCGGTCAATTCAATTCCTTGAACAGAAATGTGGCTCAAGCCACGGAGTTGAAAACCATGCGTCCGTACCCGAATTTCAAGTTTCTCCGGATCGATTCCGGGCAAGCGTTTCCAGTACAGCGTTTTTGCCGCTTTGTCAAAGAACCATTCGCCTGGGCTGTCTAAAAGAGCGAGGGATCCATACAGAATGAAATGGTCATGCTCCTCGGGCTTGAACGGATCGAATCCATGCAGAGTGTCTTTTTTTGGGGGCCGCAGATCGCGGTCGAAAATCAGTTTGTCCCCAGCAATCTGCGCAACGGAACGAGACGTGTTGTCCCATGCACGCCCCGGCCAAAGCAGAATCGTGGCACCGCGTAAGTCACCCGAGGGCCGTTCTGGTATTACAATCCCGTCGTAATCTGTTCCCGGCCCGGCTTCGCCACGTTCAATCCCGAGCAGATTTTCGACGTTTGCATTTGGCCAGCGGGCCTGAAGCATGAGTTGGCCTGATGCCAGAACCTGGTGCACTGTGTTGAACGGGATCTTCGTCTTGATGACGTCTCCCTGATGCTTCACCCACTCACCACCGGCCAATTCGGTGCCGGTTATGACTACTTTTTCACCAGCAGCTGCGACGAATTTGATTGGCAACTCCTGCGTTCCAGAGACTCGTGGCCGTACGGTTTCGCGGTAGGTGCCACCATGGATGATGCAGGTGTCGCCCGGTTGCATGAGTGATGCCACATGCTGAATGGTTTTACATGGGGAACCGGTCAAGCCTGCATTTGCGTCGTCACCAGAAGGGGCAACGTGGTAGGTTTTGCCCAGACATTGATTGATGATCCCAATGCTGATGGCGAAAGTGGCGACAGCAATGATGAGTTGATGCAAATTCGATCTCTCTGCTTGTATCGATGCCAAAGCAGACGTATCTGGGCATCTTGTACGTTCGGGCATCTTGGACGTTCGGGGATATTGTTCGACAGTGTGAGTATCGAATGGCTGTGTGAACTGTGTGCAGGCCAATTGTTCATTGGCAAAGGCTTTCCAGTCGTTGCTTCGTCACCTTGTTTGCCTCCATGTTTGGCCTTGATTCTAGCATCGTGAGTCAAGGTTGATCTGTTTCGACCGTTTTCTCGGAAGCCCGATCGGACTGGAAAAATTTGATTTTCCATTGGTTGCCCGCGCGTACCATGTACGCGCTCTCAAGCCATTTGAGATCGGATCTGAATGTCTTGCCATCTTGTTTGTAGTAGAAAACGCCGTGGTTCTCGAAACTTGCGTGCGCAGATTTGGTATCAAGTGAAATTCGGAAATTACTGAGTTTCCACTCAGTGGAAATCCATTCGCGATCGCCGGATTTGAACAGATTGATCAAACCGTCAATGGTGTATTTTTTTCCCAGCTCAAATATGAAAAAGTCCTCCGTTACAACTTGATTGTATTTCCCGCTGGCCTGATTCTTGATGTTAATGCTGTCGAAGAATCCTCGCGCAGTAGCGATGACCTGTTTCTCTTCCACTCGCTGTGATCCGGCTTGCTGAGCCAGAACTTGATTTGTCAGCAAAGTGGTTGCAAACATGATTGGATAGAGATATTTCATTGGTGCTTTCCATGTCTGGTTGAGAGGTGACTGCAGTTGCGGAATCGCTTCTTTTTACTTTGGGCAAATCTGAAGCCATTATGGCGGTGCAGGCTGGTTTTGGCTGGCCTTGCGACAAGCCTGTTCGTGATCGTGCACCCCATTCTGAATTAATCAAGCCAACGCGACACAGGCGTGGTTGTCATTGCCTCTGCCGATTTTAACGCTGGTATTTTATACTCGAGTTGCCCATGGTCTGGGTGATTTTGTGTTTGATGGTAGACATGATATTTCTGCAGCGTCGGTTTTGGCGAGCTCATGATTGGCGAGCTCATGATTGGCG
>JAAXJB010000093.1:0-17517 GCA_012270065.1 Rubripirellula sp.
CAAGTTCCAAGCCAAAACAGAATTCCAAAGGTCCGTTTCGGAACCGAATCTGATCCGGCCGCCCCATCGGTGGCTTGATAGGGATTTTGCGACATGGTGTTTTTCTCAAACCTGTATTTGCGGGCGTCGCACTGATCCCAAACCAGCAACATCGGAAACCCCCTTCGAAATTGTTCATGGCACCGCGAGTGTAGTCAACCATTCAATCGATGCAGCGTTGGATGATGTTCCGCGCGTCTGAAAAAAAGAAAGCTCCCCAAGCACCTGTCTTTTGAAAACAATGAACCTGATCTTTTCCCTGGTCATAAACAACCGGAAATTCAAAAACACACCATCGCTTTCTGGGTTGCTGTAAAACATATTCCCGAACCGCCTCGGTCACTGACTCCGCGATCACAATCGGGATGATCACATACCCGAACTGCATACCTCGCAATAATGGTACGCGGTTCTTTGATTTTCCGAATCGAAATCCGAGATCCCCCAGATCCCGCACGTCCTGAATCCCGGGTCTTGCAATCTGGCGGAACACGACATGCTGGGACAGGATCACCATCCCCTTCCATGAGAAACAAGTCCTGGAAGCAGTCAATGCAAGCTCGGTATCACGACCAGAACTCACTGCGGACGCCACCGAAAAACCGGCAGTTTGCAAGCGGACACCACACTCGTCAAGTTTCATCATGACGTGAATTCATCTTTCTCACAGCGCCACCGAACGTTGTTCTGCAACATGCCAGACACCCAGACAGATCATTCGATGCCCGCCCCAAAACCGACATTCAAAACCCTGTCACCGTTCCTCTCTTTCATGACTTTCATCTCTTTCATCGAGTCCGCAAGACAAACGGCAGACACTTCCGCAGCACGCCTGTGCCTTAACACTGTGTCTGAACACTGAATATAACACGCCCCAATCAACAAACGCTGCGTTCCCTCATGCACGCTCAGTGCGGATCTCCCCATTACTGCATCACAATCTACGACACATTCACTGTGATCATTCAGAAACGGTAGCCAAACAGATCAATGTCAGCCTGATATTTTTCACGCACCATTTCGACCAATTGCTCATCATAAAACTCACGAAATGCCCGGGATCTGCGGGACACATTCAGTCTCGGCAATGTCGCCGACACACCTAGCTTGTTGCAAATCTCTTCAAAATCCCTTTCCAGCTCTTCGTAGCGTCCAATGAAACTGACAAGCTGTTCGCCCTCGTCAGAGAAGAGAAAATCACGCTGCAAGGGAAGCCCATCCTCACATTGCCAATGAATGTAATCCTGAAAGCTTCCCAGTTCCCGGAAAAGCTGATGAAGATGATGTTGGGGGTTTTTCAAGACGTAGGAATGAAGCGACACCAACCAATCCCATGGATTACGAACAATGGCAAAGGAAAAGAAAGAATCAAACCGTTCCCGCCCCATCTCTGCGACAAGCTCGGCCGCCGTCACGTGTGTATCAAATGGCGTGGGATCCCAACTCACAGGGCAAGGCAAACGCAATTGTTTGAGCACACGCACTGTCTCACGCTGATACCTGCTAACGGTGTACGGGCTCAATGCCTTCGAAATGCTCATCCCGGCATTCTTATAAACATGCACGAACAGAAAGTTGTGTCTATGCGAAATCAACATGAAGAAACCAGCAACATTATGAGCATGAACGCAACATCCAGCGGCCAGCAGCCAAACACGGAAACAGAATTCGGCAAGTCGAGCAACCGGAACAGCGGGTCACCAAACCATACTCTCAAAACATCCAGAGCAGCACGCGCGCCGCCCAGGAACACCGAAACAGAAAAGCCCCCCCACAGATCTCCCTTCAACACCGTCACATGCTGCCGGACTCAAAGAACCGAAAATCAACGCGGCCATGTTCGACACTTGTATTCCACGATTCTGAATATTCTGCAAGCGTGATTCCAGGACTCGCCAGTCGCTGACCTGCCCGCAAATGAAAAATCCACAGTAGCGTGTTAGCGATGATCCGCGAACCACTCACGGACATCTTTCCGATACTTACTTTCCCGGTGCATCCACAAATCGGTATGGGGATGAATCACTTTGCCATCAGGAATATCAAAGATCTCTGAAATCGGGGGCTTCACAAATGTGAATGCAGCAAGATTTGCGTGCTGTTTCAAAAAATCATTCGCTCCTCCACAAGCCAATACTGGCCGCCCTTTCAAACGTGCAAGACGTTTCAACGCCGACTCGCGATCGCTTTCCGGGTATCCCCAGCGTCTTTCGCCATCAAAGTGATCATGCGTGAAGAACCCCTTCCATAAAGATGCGATCTCATCATCTGCCAACCCGATATAGCTGGCAGCAATGGCGCCTCTTGAAAAGCCGCAGATAAAAACGGAATTCAGGTCACCACCAAACTGTGCACAGATACGAGGCAGATTCTGCTTGCAATAATCAATGGTTGCCTGACGGTCTCCCCACCATCGACGTGTATTCTGCTGCCTCCCCTGGGCAATGTATGGCATGGACACCCAGATAAAGTCATTTCCTCCGCTGACACCAAAGCCAAGATTCGCGTCCTTCACTTCACCAGTCGAACCACAAGCAGGAAATTCATTCCCGGTATACTCAACGATCACCGGGTATTTCCCGCCCGGCTTCCACCCCACCGGCAAATAGAGTGCGTGATAAACCCCGGTGCCTTCATATTCAGGCGACACCTGACGCACGCGACGACCAGCCGCAGGCTCGAGGTCCGTCATTTCGGGTGTCACGAGGTCCTTGTCTCCTTGCCCGTTGTCTCCTTGCCCATGCACCACTGCCAAATCTGCCGCGAAACACAGGAAGGTCAACAGGATCAGCTGATGCTTTTTGATTGTCATGACTTTGCTTCCGACATGAACGGAACACCTGATAAAAAATCAATCACCGCTTCGCAGATCCCATCAAATGCTCGACCACAAATCACTCAATTAAAAATCATTCTGGCACAAACACTGGCGAACAACCATCGTCACTGGGCAGAAAGGATCTCTGCTACCCGAGGACGCGTTGCCTGAATGCGTTCGTAGTCAAGCTGCAACCCGAGTGGCCCCATGATATCCAACATCAGGTCATAAATTGGTTTCACCTGCTCAAAGGGCCCAGCGACGCTGTCGTAGGCCGTCGCACCAACATTGTTTTTGAGCATCTTATCTGCCCCATTTGCCAAAAGTCCCCTGACGATGTTTTCATGGCAGAAGAAGGCTGCTGTGTGCAACGGTGTGGCACCATCAATTTTCCGGGCATTGACCTCCGCTCCCCCTTCTATCAGCAGCATGGCCGCCTCTACATTCCCCCTCGCAGCCGCTGCGTGCAATGGTGTCCCGCCGTCGGCACCTTTCTGATTCAAATCCGACCCGGCTTCGATGTGCTGACGCAACGCATCAAGATCACCTGTCCACGCCGCATCCGTCACCGAAACCGCCGGTGCAGAGCTGCTTTTCGGAACAGATGGATTTCCCTCAGCACTGCTCTCTGCTGGCAATGACGGGGGTGCGTCTTGTCCAGCACACCCGACCATGCCCAAACAGGCGATCAGAATAACAGCAACTTCACACCAACATGAATTCCGAAACAACACAGGCATCCCCGGCAAACCAACTTGACAGCGAAACAAACAGGAAAGTTCTGGGCATGATACAGGAAACTCCATGCATCACCAGCAACACGACGCAAAATACGAGTCAGTCCTCAATCATTGAAAGGACTGAAACTGCAATCAGTGATAGCGAAGCTCTCTGACTCGAACATCAGTTGAGACGATTCCTTCGCCGGCTTGACCTCGACATGAACTCAACCAGTTCACAAACGATCACATGCATGGGTACCGAAACAATGATGATCCCCACAATCGCGGCGGGGCTTCCCATCAAGAGCTTCAATGCGGCAAAGGTCACCGACAACAGTGTGAACATGCCGAAGAATTCTGCGAGCGAAAACTTCATATCCGTCACCTCAGACCCAAATGACTAGTTCATCTTGCTAAAAGCGGTCGACAACATGACAAGCATCCATGACAAACATCCATGACCCGCGGCCCGGAATGCGATGATGTTAACTCAGGAAAAAGTCATTGAACGACCACGTTGCTTTCCCATCGCCAAGCATTGACGCAACCTCGCCTGAAGGACGCAAACACTCAGGAGGCGGCATCAGAATCGTCTGCACCTACGTCTGCACCTACGTCTGCATCCGTCGTCAAATCCGCATCGCAATTGTAACAGATCTCAACACCGAAAAGCTGACCTGACGTCCGCAACGACACTTCGTCCGGTCGCGGTATGGTTGCATGCCCGCATTGGCTGCATAACAGCCCATGCTGCTCAATCAAATTCGTCACCTTCTTGATATAGCGGCGAGCGACAAACATGAGACACAAAAGCGAAGTTCCCAGAAGCGATGGGATCAGGTAATTGCAGTACCTCACGGGTAAAAACATGATGGAGAGCCCACACGCAGCCACGGTAACAAGAACCGTCAAAACGACAATTCCATACAACCTTCGATGTGCTGGATCAGCGGTGAATTCCCTGACGGAAGATTGTCGCTCTAACACACTCACGATTTCTTGCTCTGTGCACAGGACCAGTTTGCAGGCTCCAAGCCGTCAAGTTTATTCAATCGAGACGATGTAGCAAACCAACCGGCCCAACATCATTTCCGGATTCTCGGTGAAAGGCCACCGTTACGCCGCGCAATCCACCAAAAGGCAGTTCCCGACAGAAACACCGGCGGAACCACCAGAACCACAATCGTCAGACCGAGTAACAATTTGTAATCGCTGGACGTGAACGGCTTCATTGCAAAATTCGAAATGAATATTCCTGACAGAACACACGCAAAACAGACTGCGAGACCATGAATGGTATAGCCGTTCAAACGCCCCCAATGATGCAGACAAAAAGCAATGGGCATTCCTATGAAGGCGGCCAACAGGTAGCAAACAACCACACCCAAGGTCAGACTCAAAGCCGGCAACACGAGGAAACTGGCAGCATTGATATCGCTTCCAGTGCTCGCGGCAATTGCACCAACGAGCAATAACGCCACTGTAAATACAACCGGCGGAACAAGGGGCGCAAGCAGATATGCCTTCCACAAGGCGTGACGGTGACTTGTTGCACTGTGATCACCAGCGTGCAATGAATCCACAGCAGTCTCAGGTGGCTTGTAAGGATCTTTGTGCATCACTGATCTTGCGTAACGGACAACATTCGATTTGCTTCCTCAGCCATGCCCACAGGAATCAACGCATAGCAATGATTTTATACCTTCAAGCTGCGCAACCAATGTCGCAGCCGACAGCTTGCAAACATAATAGCCGAAGAACATCACTGCACGACGGACACGTCATTCGTCGGCCTTTGATACTTGATTCGCGCGACGTTCGCGGCGAGACACCAGTACCTGTGGCACGCAAACAATCATGCCAGTCGTGATCAGGGATGCAATAACAGCCAACAGCGAGTTCACGACCAACCCAAGTGGATAATACATCGTGTCATATTTACATGCCCCGGTTTCGTGCTCCAGATGCAAGGCGGTGTAATCCGCTCGCGAATACATCGGCCATCCGCGATAAACATTCCACGGCTGCCGGACACAGTGATCTGGATAAATCCCGGCAATGTTCGGGAGTTCATACCGTGATCGCGGAATCCGGTGAACAGTCAGAAACAACGCGCACAGAGTCACAAAGACCAGTAGTGTACTCAATCTGAAACGCGGCTTTGGCATCACATCATGCACTCCAGCAGAATAGAAATTGAATCAGATCTCGACACTACCATCTCAACAATTGATCTGAAGGACACCGTGGTCAAACCATGAATCAGCCGGTCATTTCAATCGTGGAATGAGACAAGGATAATGAATACCGCCGGTGAGACTCAACAACAATGTTCAGCATGCGTGATCCGCACCTTACTTCCTATTTCTGACCAATCAGCCAGAATCAAACCGGACTTGCATACCAGTCAACCAGTCAACCTGTTTGCCGTGCTGTTACCTGAATGACATAGCACTCAACTGCGAACACCTCATGGCACGGATCATGCCGCAGGCGGGGGAAGCGTGGCTTCCCATGCAGCCAATGCCGAGGAAAAGGATTCACGGCCAAACCCCAGCCGAACAAACGTGCCAGTGCACCCAAGACATTCTCCTGGCAACAGCAGCACGCCATGATTCTGCGCCAAATCATGGCAATACTCCATTGCACTGGAAAAGCTGCCTGCCCGATGCCTGCTCAACGCTGGGAGGTCAATTTCAACCAGTGCAGTCGACCCGGCCACAGGTGGACGCCAACAAAAGACGTCCTTGCGGCGTTTCATGAACTCGCTACAGAATTGCAGATTGGCACTCACCCGTTGCTGATTCCGTGCAGCAAGCTGCTCTCGGACACGCAACGCCTCGATGGCCAGATACTCAGTTGGTGCTGGAGGGCAGATGGTCGTGTAATGCTTCCAACCGATCAATTCCTCGCGAATTCCCCCATCGCAAGCAACCAACCAACCAGCACGCAGCCCGGGCAGACCAAATGTTTTCGAAAGACCGTTGAGAACGATTGTCTTATCGTACAGATCTGCGACCGACGGAATCGCTGCTGCTGGCGACAAATTCACATCCAACCCTCGATAAATTTCATCACTGAAAATCCAGCAGTCGTTATCTCGGGCGATATCCACCAACTGTTCCAGCTGATTTCGATCGGGCTGAAAACCCGTCGGGTTGTGCGGAAAATTGACGATAATCAACCGCGTATTGGCGTTGACCAACGAACGCAAACGATCCAAGTCGATTTCCCAACCCGTTGCATTGGGGACCAACTGCCAAGTATGAAAATCGCCGCACAGATGCTCAGCCACGTGGTGCAGAGCATCATACGCAGGGCTCAACGCAACCACCTCATCACTGGCCTCAACCAGAGTCTGCATCGTCAAGTAGATGCCCTCGACAGGCGATGTCAAAACGATCACATCTTCTGCGTTTACGTTTTCGTACATGCCTGCCACCAAACGCCGGTATTCGGGATTCCCCTGCGACTCGGTGTAGCCAAGATTTACACTTCCGAGATCCTGCAGGTCACGGCCGGACATGGCCAATAATTCAGCGATCGAAGTTGTCTCGCAATCGGAAGAGGCCAGAACATGAGGCGTTGTGAATTCATAGAGAGCAAAAAACTGCTCCGTCAAAAATGGTCTGATCTTCATGCGTTTTCCTGCTACTGATCCCCGTCTCGGGCAAACAACTTTCGGTCAACCACAATTTACCCGGATCCAATCCTCGCTCAATGTCCATGACACCACTAGCTGAAATCACAGTATGAAAACTGCTCGATAATCCAACTTGCAGTCAAGTCAATGACGTGGGCGAAACGAGCAACACCCGAGATTCCGGTTCGATTAGAAGATTCCAGTTCCAATGCAACCATCTGCTCGAATTCCAGGCACCTTAAAACTGCGGAACGGACTGCAAATCATCCGTGCTCACGAAAGACAAGAGACCATTTTCCATGTGCAACTGACGGATTTTTGCTATCAGCGCCGATTGTGACGGCGTTAGCAATTGACGCCTCAGTGGCGAAGATTGCAAACCTGAAATGTAATCCACCGCAACTCCCTGAAGCCGTGGGTTGAGTTGTTTCCCTGCGCGAAACAGCCCCATGGCCCATGCGGGATCAGCAGGTTTACGAATCCGGCCTTGAGCGACAAAACAGCTTTCCAGCAAAACGTAATCGACATGCGAAGCAAAATCGACAAGATACTCAAGGCCACGATTCGCCATCAGTTTGATTTCCGGATGCTCGCTTCTAATTGCTCGAATCAACATCACCCCGTAGCGTTCAATCTTGCGACTCTTCAAATCGTCCAAATCGTCAAGAAAAATTCCATTGAATCCACTTTGTTTGATTTTCGGAACAACACTTCCCACAACCAACTTGCGCCACTCGGGATCACCGGCATTGACTTTCACCACGTCTGAAAAAACAGGATCTTCCGTGTGCTCGATCCCCAACGATTTTACTTTGGCAGCATACGGTCTTTCGCGATGGACTTTGGCTAAGCTTAAATATCCAAATACGGTCTTGCCTTGCTGCCTCAGTTTCTTGACACGAGCAGGCGGGTAGGAATAGTCCACGACAATCAGTGAGAACGGTTCAAGATGTGACAACGGCACATCCGGGTTGTAGCAGATCACAAATTCTCTCGTTGAATCTGCTGAAGGCTCCTGCCCCATGCCAGTCGCATGAAAACACAACAACAGCCACCCCAGCAGCATGCCTGCCAAAGTTGACCAACTGGCGTGAAAGTGCACTCTCGGAAAAACGGACCGAAGCATACTGCTCCCTGAAATGGGCTTCGTAAAGATTGCCATGCCACTCCGGCTATCGTGGTCCTGCAAACACAACCCAAACATGCAGCAAAACCACTGTCAGGATACTTGCTACCCAAAACACATTGGATGACATCACCTGCAGCAAGTCCCATCTTTGCCCATAAAAATCGGCCAGAGTCGGACACAGTCATTGTTCAGCGGCAATGAACATGAAATGGTTGTTTAACGAAAGCCTCGAAAAAATCGATGGATATCCCAGATGCAGTAACCAAAGGAGCATCAAACCAGCGCATGAAAAAGTCCACCAAAATTGAAAAGTAACAATTGAATGCACCCCCTCACTCTGGATAAAATCTGCTCACCGAAAGGGCTACTATCAATTCGCATGAGGGACTCATTCCGTGTTATTCGTAAAAAACAAAATCAGACAGCTACTCACACTGGCAGCAGTTCTCACCTGCCTTGCTGTGCCAAACTTGGTTTCGGCTCAAGTTCCCTATGGCAAAGCACTCAAGGCAAAACGCGTGGGACAAGCCAAGCTATTCGCAATTCAGGGCGTTGTTGCAGCTGGCATTTCGTTGGACGCCGCAGGCCAAGCTGAAATCAAAGTCTTCGTAACTGACGACAAGGTTCGTGGTGTCCCGAAAATGATTGATGGCGTCCCTGTCAAACGTGTTAAATCCGGCCCTTTCTCGGCTTATCAAAATCGAAAACAGGCCAGAGGCGGTAATAAAGGCAAGCCCGGCAGTGGTGGTGACGATGGAGGCGGTGATGGAGGTGGCGAAGTAGTCAACGACAACCCACGCACAAGATTTGACCGCGCGGTTCCAATTGGCGTCTCGATCGGTGCAACCAGCCCAAATTACTGTTTTGCCGGAACGCTGGGCTGTCGCTTGAAAGGTTTTAATCTGACAACCGGCGCCACAGATTACTTCATTCTCAGCAACAATCACGTCATCGCCAACGAGAACAGTGCTACACCCGGCTTCGACCTGGTGCTCCAACCTGGAAGTCTCGACAGTGGGTGCACACTCAGCGCCGACGATGTCATCGGAACTCTGTATGACTTTGACACCATCAATTTCAATGGTGCAGCCAACAGTGTTGATGCCGCGATTGCCAGCACCACTCCACTTGAAACCGGCTTTGCTACACCTTCTACCATCTATGGTGCACCAACCTCGGGCACACTCTCTGCCTCCCCTGGACTGGTTGTGAAAAAGTTTGGAAGAACAACTGATTTGACCGAAGGTGTTGTCGATGCAATCAACGTGGATGTGAATGTCGGATACGACAAGGGCACGGCTTTTTTCACGGATCAGATCGTCATCGTGGGGCGAAGTCGACGCGGACGCAAATACGTCACCAGTTCATTCAGTGCCGGTGGGGACTCCGGCTCCCTGATTGTCTCGGCAGATGGAAATGTGCCCGTAGGACTTCTGTTCGCGGGCAGCAGTAGCTTTACCATTGCAAATCCAATCGCTACTGTCCTGGATCGTTTTTCATCGCCGAACACCAACTATCTGATGACCGTCGACGACGGCAACTGATGGATAACAAACCAGTTTCTACTGACAGAATCACGAACGCCAAGCAGGTGCTATTGAACTTGCCTGGCGTTTGTGCTGTTGGTGTCACCGATGTCGATGCAGTCGTCACGCTCAAGGTCTACTTTGAATCAATTGAAACGCTGGAGGCGGCGGATCTTCCCAGTCAGATTGATGGAATTCCCGTGCAGGCCGTCGTCAGCGGTCGCTTCAATGCCAATTGATCGCACAATCATGCTCGCAGATTCCTGAGCAAAAACCGACCTCATGAACACGGCTTGATGAGCCAACGTCGATCTGCAAGCGTGAAAGCTTCGACTCTGCCCGTTCAAATGATCCTCAATGTCGTTTTCCGGCGAGGTGAAAGGAAACTCAGTTGCTTCAGCATGCGAATGATGCCTCTCAATCCTGCAAACTAAACTGCCGCACAATAACGCCGCACATTCAGGAACACGGCCATCTCGCAACTCAGGCAGTGATCACCGTAGGGTAGAATCAGGGCACGGGCTCCCGTCACACAAATGGCAGTCCCGGTTCAAGTGGCCCCGATGCTGAACATCGAACCAATCCCGCCCCATGATTCCTGCATTTCCCTTCTCCGCTTCACAATTACGAATTCAGATGCATTTCACGCGAGGAAGGAGAGTTGACCTGCCAGGCATGATAATGAGATTTCAGTTCGTCCTTCTCATCGTCTTGATTTGCAACCCACTTTCATTGGCAGAGAACACCAAGCCGGTAAAACCCAACATCATCCTGATTGTTAGTGATGATCAACGGCCAGACAGCATCGCCGCACTTGGCAATCCGATCATCAAGACACCCCATCTGGACCGGCTGGTGCGACGCGGCAGCGTTTTTCTGAACGCGACATGTGCAAACCCGATCTGCACGCCCAGTCGCGCCGAAATCCTGACGGGGTGCACTGGAATTCGCAATCAAGTGTTTGATTTCGGAAAGACGCTCTCCCCAAACCTGACAACGCTTCCCGAACCATTCAATGATGTAGGCTACAAAACATGGTACTGTGGCAAATGGCACAACGATGGACGACCAGACAAGCACGGCTATCAGGCGACACGAGGACTTTATTCCGGTGGAGGCGGCAAGTGGTGGAAACCACAAACCGACTATCGGGGCCATCCGGTCAGCGGTTACAAGGGCTGGATATTCCGTGACCCGAACGGCGACCCACTGCCAGAACATGGCGTAGGACTGACTCCTAACATCAGCGCCAGAATCGCGGATGCTGCCATTGAAGTCATCCACTCTTCGACCGCTCCGTATTTACTGCACGTGAACTTCACGGCACCCCATGACCCGCTGCTGATTCCCCGGGGTTACGAGAACCTCTATGACCCTGCAGACATACCCTTACCCGCAAACTTCAGAACAACGCATCCCTTCGATCATGGAAACCTCGCGGGCAGAGACGAAACCCTACTGCCAACTCCACGTACGCCAGAACTCGTGAAGGCCGATCTTGCTGCCTACTATGCAGTGATCTCGCACATGGACAAGCAAATTGGCCGCATCATGACCGCCATCGAGCAACGCCAACAAACAGACTCAACTGTCATTGTCTTCTGCAGCGACCACGGCCTGGCGATGGGTAGCCACGGACTGCGCGGAAAGCAAAACATGTACGAACACACAATCCGCGTGCCCTTGATCTTTGCCGGTCCCGGTATTCGCCGCAACAGAAAATTGACGGGCCACGCCTATCTGCGTGATTTGTTACCGACTCTGCTGGAACTCGCCGGTCTGCCTCAGGTTGACTGTGATGGCAAGAGCCAGGTTCCGGTACTGCTTGGACAGAAAGCCACCGAGCACAACTTTACCGTCGGCTATTTTCGCGATAGCCAGCGGATGATCCGGACCAACCGCTGGAAATTGATTCAATACCCGCTAGTGAATCGGACACAACTCTTTGACTTGCAGAATGACGCCGATGAAAAACATGATCTTGCAAGTCTCCCTGAACACAAGGAATTGAAAATACATCTGGCGGCGCAACTGGCGGAATGGTTGAACAAACAACACACGGAAAAAGCAAAACCATCAGGTTCCACACCATAATCCAACCATCCATGCACTGTTTTCGCCTTCATTCAGGGAAGCCAAGCGTGGAAGCGAATACTGCAGCAGACAGAATCCATAGGCGATATCAGGCTCCACCGCCCGTCCCATCATGCTGCCACGACTTTGATTTACCCGCTTACCGTCCGATTTCATTTGCCGGTCTAACCGATGCACTTGCAACGACTGCCAACATGGACTGGAAATCCCAATCAAACATGAGCCCGTCAATCGGCATTTCCGTCAGCAAACGTCGCATGCCCCCCGCTGGCTGATTGATCGCACAGGAAAACGGTTGTATCAAACTGCCTGATCATCAAGAATGATGGCTTCACTTCATGTGCACGCCTCTCGAGAGATCAAATATGTTCCGGATTGCTTTCATCATCGGCCTGATTCTGACTGCTTGCAGCCTCACGGTTTCTGCAAGCCCACAGACGCAACCAGCAGAGGATGCCAAGAAAGCCAACGACCAGTATCTCAAAATTGCGCAGCAGATCGTTGACCGCTACGACCGCAACGAAGACAAAAAGCTGAGCGTGCAGGAATGGGAAAAGATGTTGCTCAGTCCCGCCAAAGCAGATGCCAATGGGGATCAACAGATCACCGTGGATGAGTACGCACGCTGGGCACGTTCACAAGATCGCCTGAAAAAATCGCGATCAACGGATTCCGCCAATAACAAAAAGACAAATCCTGCTGTCAAACCAAAACCTTCACCTGCGAAGAAAGCCGAAGCAAAGGCAACTGCGAACGCACCGGCAAAGAAAACGCCTCAGCGACCCGGTCAGGAAGCCCAAAACCGCAAGCGGCCAAATGGGCAACAAAACGAAGAAGAAGCACGTGAACAGGAACTGGTCGAACAAATCACACGACAACTTGACCAACGTGATCGACGCGAGATGGAACAGCGCCGCCAACAGGAAATGGAACGACGCGAAAACGCACGAGACGCGAATCAGGAACGCGAAAGACACGAACGTGAACGACGCGACATGGAGCAGCGAGAACGACGTGAATTCGAGGAACGCGAACGGCGCGAAATGGAACAGCGTGAAAGGCGTGAAATCGGAGAACACGAGCGACATGAACGTGAACGGCACGAAATGGAGCAGCGTCAGCACCGAACGGATCACGGACATTGGGAACAGGAATACCGGAGCCTCGAGGAAGCACGGGCACTTCTCCGCCGTGAACACGAAGAGTTGCCACGTGACCTTGACGATCGCCACCCGAGGCGGATTCGGGTTCAACGGGAACTGGAAATAATCGAAACCGAAATGCGGGAGATGGTTGAACAACGCAACATGCGTACGCGTCAGCAGCATGAGAGGGACCATCATCAAATGCCTGAACACGGAAACCCTGAACATGGAAACCCCGAACATGGAATGATTGACCGCGAACATCGCGACCATGCTGACCACGAAGGCGGCAGGGACCATGAACATCACGAAGATCACCAACGGGATCACGGCCACCATCGTGACATGCCTTTGGAAGAACGCATCGAACTGCTTCGCATCGCTTTCGATCACCTCAATGAAGCAGGGATGCAGGATTTGGCTGATGAAACGAGAAGACGCGGAGAAGAACTCGAACGCCAGCGTGAACACGAGCATGGCCACAAGCCGGAAAACGCGCACTTACAGCATCTACTTGAAGAGTCCCATCGGGCGATCCACGCACTCAATCAGCGACTGGACCAGGTCCAACGCGAATTGCAGGAAATGCGTGGACAGCTGCACGAACGTCACCAACAACGTTAAACGGCGTTCTGAGTTGAGATAGAACAACACCGCGGTGAGAGATCCATCAGGCGTCCTGCAATCAATGGTTTCGTTCAACGTTGGCGACCAACTGAAACAACGATGACCGCTTCTGATGGCAAACAGCTGGTCAGTTCTGTCGATGGAGGTAACCATCCGTGGAAAAGCGGATGAACCATGCAAGGTCACCTGGTTCATCCTCGTACCGTTTTGAAAGCTTGAGCATTGCCTCCCTTGAGCGTGGATCAGCGATGAGTTCCACCGCACGCGCTGCATGCAGCACAACGGTCTGGTCACTGTTATCAAACCAGCGAGCCAAAGCCTGCAGCGACTCCACATCACCCGTATGCTTTGCCACCGCATTTGCAGCCTCGATTGCGACCGATTCAGAAGCGTCACCAAACATCGCGCGAAGACGCTTGACCATCTTTTCTGGCAGTTGATCTGCAGCGGTACAGGCGACCACTGCCCAATAACGGATCGCCGGATCACGATCAGCAAGACGCTTGGCGATCGTCACATGATCATCGTTACCAACCAGTTCGGCTGTCGCCAGAATTTTCTCCGGTTGAAAACCATCCGTCATTTTCCATTGCATCGGTGGCATCGTTTCAGCTTTCCGCCACAACTCGATTTCGGGCACAAGCCCCAGATCGCCTGATTCAATCATATGGCGGTGCAGTTGTTCCCGCATCTGAGCCACCGTCGTTTCATGTTCGAGAGAATACGCGAGGTTTTTCAGGTTGAGCGGATCTTGAAGGCAGTCGTAGAGTTCTTCCGGAGGTCGGGTAGAAGACAAATACTGTGCCTGAGCCGGCGTGGGTTTCCCTGAACGGGCCAACTGGTAAAAATCGGCACGGACTTCAGCCTGATCGATCCACGCGCCCTGCTGGTTGTAGCCGAGGTGGGGCATGTAGTTGCGTATATACAAATACCGGCGGGATCGCACACTTCTGGCCATGTCCATGATCTCATCGACTCGATCCCGATGCCCAAAGACGTACTTGCGGGCAGGGGTATCGAGCGGGCCAAGAAATGGCCGCCCAGTCATGTGATCCGGCAGAGCACTGAATCCGGCGAGACTCAATACCGTCGGACCAAAGTCCTCAAAGTTGACCAGGCGGTCGACTTCCCCACGGTCTGCAACCGTACGCGCCATCGCCTGATACTTTTCAGGAAGACGAATGAGCAGTGGCACTCTCATTCCACTATCCAGCAATGCACGTTTGTGTCGCGGCATGCCACTACCGTGATCCGAGTAGAAAAAGATGATGGTTTCATCATACAAGCCGTCTGCCTTCAACCGGCCCAGAATCTCACCCACACGTTGATCCATGCGGGTCACGCAGTCGTAGTACCGCGCCAGTGTTTTCCTGACCAAAGCAGTGTCGGGGTAATAAGGTGGCAGGGGAACGAGCGAAGGATCATGAATCTCACTGCCTGACAGGTAAGACTGGACCTCTTTCTGGAATTGCTCATAAGGCCAGACCATCGAGCGGGATTGATGACTCTCCATCAAGTTCATCACTGCAAAGAATGGCTGCCCCTTCTTTCGTCCCCGCCAATCAGCCTGTTCACTGCATTCATCCCAGGCATTCTCAGTTATCCGGCTTTCAGCACCTGAGTTGTAATCCGTCTTCACATTGTTGGTGGTGTAATACCCCGCTTTGCGTAGCAGCGTTGGAAAACCATCCAAGCCCGCCGGAATCGGAATCAAGGACCGCATCGCATGAGCTCCCTGCAGAGGCGCCATGCATCCATTGATCAGACAAGCTCGCGAGGGAGAACAAACCGGCGATGTTGCAAATGCATGTGTATACCGCGCACTTTCCAAAGCCAGCTGGTCAATGTTCGGAGTGACCGCAAAAGAATCACCGTAACACCCAAGCGTGCGGCTCATGTCCTCAGCTGTGATCCACAGGATATTGGGATGCTTGTCCCTTCCCGTGGCCGAAGTTGTGATCACTTGCCCCAGAACCTGACATTCAAGCAATCCAGGAACAGCCAACACAAACAGCAAAAACAATGACAAAACGGATTTTGAGTAACTCAATGTTCAATTCCTGACGGAAAGTGATATCAGCGTTACAGGAGCAGTGAAATGCACCGCTCAGCTGACTTTGCTTTATTTGACTTTGCTTTATTTGACTTTGCTTTATTCTCGGCTCGGCTCCCGCCCCTGCTCATCTCATGGGACTCATCGTCAACACCTGCAATCTGTCCCAAGCCAAGGCTGGACTTGCTGATTCACCACAAACTTTCATGGACTTCAGTTGTAGTGTTGCTTCAGCGGGAATCCTGAGCCAACTTCTCAGACCCCAGTCCAACCTAACTTACCAGATCAAGCCAGAGACCACTGCAAACACGTTGAAACCGCAAACGCGTTGAATCCGGTCTCAACCAAGATGCCCACGCAACATACGAAATGTTCGTGTACACCCTTCCGGGCCTGCTTTGGACGCATGTCCCGAACCCGAATCATCACAGAAAGCAACCCAACTTCCAGCACCAAACCAATGTTCCTGAAGTGCATCAGGCTCACCCACGTACACAAAAAAACCACCCTCAGTTACTTCTTGCAAGTAAGTGACCTGACCATGTTCCGGATGAGCTGCAGCCAAATGCAACCCCTTGGCCTGATTCGCCTCGACGAACTGCTGCTCCGAGCTGATCAGTTTTTCCTGAATCCGGGAGGGCGTTAAAGACAGATGCACGATTTCGGAACGCTTCAGCGGCGTATCGCTGCATCGGACGAGACTGATTCGAATTGCCTGTGACATCGCTGATCTCTGCTGTTTTACCCATCCAAACCTGAGCGGGTCTCATGCCCGCTCAGTTTTAACTTCCTCATGCTTCCCTTCCCGAAACATTGGGTCGCAGTCTAGAACCCACACCACTGGTATGCAATTCCCGGTTTGCGTGCGCCGCAGTCCCACGAATTTCATTCCGACATGAGCGTCGAGTGCTTCCACCACAACATTTCTTGGGCCAGACACTGCGGAAGCCAGCAGGACCCGGTACTTCTGGGACCCGGTACTTCTGGGACCCGATACTTCCGGGTTCCATTGCAGATTTCTGGCCAGCAGCAAACAATGGCCCGTCAAGATACTCGTGCGGTCTCGTCTCAACATTCCATTTTCCAGTCGCACAATCACGCGCAACGGCAGCCAATCCGGAAACTTGCGTCAACCTCGCGTTGCACTCTTCCCAGGTTGGCAAGCAATCAGCACCTGCAATTCGGACGAAACTTTGAATCCAGAAACGCTTTTCACGATCTGCAACAACGCCGCCGCAATCGGCTGGATCATTCTCATCCTGACTCCACGCTTTCCGATCATTGCGAGAGTGTTCATTCCAATCTTCCTGTGTGGCTCACTTGCTCTGGTCTATCTGTATCTGGTCGTTACTGATTTTGGTGACGCAGAGGGGGACTTCCTGTCGTATTCTGGCATCATGCAACTCTTTTCCAACCCGCAGGTTGTACTTGCTGGCTGGATTCACTACCTCGCATTTGACCTCTTCATTGGCTGCTGGGAAGTTCGGGACTCTCGACGTTTGGGAATCCATCATTTACTGATCGTTCCGCCACTCATACTCACCTTCCTGCTGGGTCCCGTAGGACTGCTCTGCTACTTGATGATCCGCTTCTTTCGCGCACGCAAAATTCAACTGGGATTACCATCGACGTCGGACACGCCACCTCAAGCAAGCAACGTTTCATGATTGGCCCCATTTCACCCGCCCTCAATGAGACGCGTGAAGAGAGACGCGTGAAGA
>JAAXJB010000093.1:17617-32815 GCA_012270065.1 Rubripirellula sp.
GAGACGCGTGAAGAGAGACGCGTGAAGAACCATGGCTTGGGGCGTCAATGTGTGCGGCAAACGGCTGTTACGACAGCGAGCATTTCAGTTGGGATGGTCGGGAGCACACGATGAGCTGGCGTTCATGAAAACCCGAATTGTTCATCAGGATCGTTGCCCGACGAGTCAGCCTTCAAAATGCCCTTGAAAGCAAGCCGTAATGAGCCTTGTCGACACCGCCCCCACCCAAACCATGTCTACCCAGAGCCCCTAGATTAACCTATCGGTGGAAAGGGCAATTTGCCTAAACTTGGGCAACTGTGGTTCAAATCCGAACATGGCGTTTGAGAATTTTGAATCACTGTGATTTGAATCATTGTTGAAATGCGGCACATGGACGTGTTCGCACTCCAACATCACAAGCCAAACAAGGGGAGCGAGCCGGCATGGATGCCGTATATCGTCGAGGTTATTTCTACCCAGCGTGGATCGCATGTTGCCTGATCCTGTTCTGTTGCACAGCAGCGGATGCTGCGAACCAGAGAACCCAGAATTTCATCATTCAGGCCCCCACTCCACAACTTGCTGCGGCGGTCGCTGAAGCAGCTGAACGCTATCGCCGCGATCTTGCCATTCACTGGCTCGGCAAACCGCTTCCACCGTGGCCTCGCCCATGTCCCATTCGGGTTGTGGCAGGACCGCGTCTTGCGGCACAGGGTGTGACCACCTACAACCCCGCGCCCGTTCGCGATTTCCAGATGGAAGTGATCGGCACACCTCAGCGCGTCCTTGACTCCGTCCTGCCTCACGAAATCACGCACACCATTCTGGCGACCTACTTCGGGCGTCCATTGCCGCGTTGGGCAGATGAGGGAATCTGCACAACCGTGGAGCATGTTGCTGAAAGAAGAAAACACGAAGCCAAGCTGCAGGAATTCCTGCGTTCACGGCGTGGGATTGCCATGAATCAGCTCTTCCTGCTGAAGGAATATCCCAGTGATGTCTTGCCAATGTATGCCCAAGGCTATTCGGTCTGCCGCTTTCTGATCAGCCAAAAAGGCCCACGAACCTTCATCCGTTTTCTTGAAGATTACATGCAACACCCTTCATGGACCGACAACATTCGCCGACACTACGGCTATGCATCACTCGCCGAGTTGCAGCAATACTGGCTGTCATGGGTTTCCGCAGGAAGCGGTGATGTCGCACTTTATGCCAAGACTCAGCCAGCTCCCCCCACCACGCAGAGTGGAGGTGATGTCGTCCTTGCCAGCGGTACCCAGCCTGAAACCAAAAACAGCCGAACGCAGGTTGTTCCGGCAACCGGCAACCGGGCAACTGGATATCAGGCTTCGGAAATGAATCTTCAATCTCCCAACGTCAATGCGCTAGCGCTCAATGCTCCTGATGCAAACCGAGCGTCCGATGCGATCGTGGCTCCCGATGCAGCGGTAACCACCAGTGACATCACCACACCTGTCACCAACCTGACCACAATTGAAACGGTGCCGGGGGTCAGTCGTTCGTCATCAGTGGAGCTTGGACCAACACCGGACACCAGTGCCCAAACTGCGACAGCTGCGATCGCGAGTGATTACCAACGGCAACGGACAAAAAACGTGGCGGCTCAGCAGCCTCCTGGTTCCACAAGATTGTCTTTGACTGACATGCCAATGGTCCCACCTTCGATCCGCCTCAGTGGCAAATACGGCGTCCAGACGAACAGACTGATGAACAACCCTGCCCCGCGATTGCGGCTTGCCACTGCAAGTGGCGAAGGACAACGTAACAGTAGACCTTTGACTCCTGCCGCCGGGGCGACCTCTGCCACCACGACAGGAACTGCTACCAATACAGGAACTGGACCCAATAGAACGGCTCCGGCGTTTTCACCCATCCTGAAATACCAGACCGCTCATCCGCAGCCCGAACAGCAAATCCCCCAAAGCGGACAACCAGCAGCGGGAGCCCCGGCTCGAAACAGTTCCTCTGAAAACACACAAACCCTGCACGATCCGTCACCACGTTCACAGCATGCCGAAAGTGGGGTCCGCCCAGTTTTCTAGCTCGCTGTTTTCTAGCTCGCTGTTTTCTAGCTCGCTGTTTACTGGCTCGCTGTTTACTGGCTCGCTGTTTTCTGGCTCAGAGACTGATTTTTCCCAAGTCACAGTCGTTTTCAAGCTTGGGAAGCCGGTATTCCGCTTACCCGCGTGCTGGGTTGGAGATTGCGGCTGACCTGCCAATTCCGGACATTCCTGGTTGCGTACGATCAGGCTTGCGTCGTATTTGCCCCCGTTCGAGGGACGCTGCCGACTAAAAGTAAATACTAGCACACGATAATACCAGAAAAATTAAAAAAAAAATAGGTAGTCAGACCATTCTGACATCCTTGTCGAGGCCAAAAATACTGATAATTTAAGCCGTCTCCATGACGGTTTTTCCCCTGTTTCTGATAGTGCATCGATGGCGAAGCCTCAACACAAAGTAAAAAAAGCAAATCATGGCCGGCGTCCAGCCAGTGCCAAAGCCCGCAAAGCGAAGCGTAAAAAGGTGAAAACCTGAGGGTAGCGGTGAATAAGAGCAAGTTCATCATCGACCCTGCATTGCTGGATCTGAATGAACCGATTGCCGACATTGAAGGCATTCGATCATTGAATCCGCAGCGTTTTGAAATGGAGCAACTGACCGCGATTCTCTACGAGGATCTCGAGAGTAATTGTTGCGCTGCCCTGAAAGAAATCACCGAAGAAGAATTCTGGGTTCGCGGCCACATGCCCGGCATGCCGCTGATGCCTGGCGTTGTCATGCTGGAAGCTGTCGCTCAACTGTCCAGCTACTTCACTCAGAAGCATGATTTACTTGGCGCTGAAATGGTCGGTTTTGGCGGTTTGGATGATGTCCGCTTCCGTGGAGTGGTTACGCCAGGTGACAAGCTTGTCCTGATGGTCAAAATGATCAAGAACCGCCGCGGTCGCATGATCGTCGCTGCGTTTCAAGGAGTCGTCGGCGAGACGATCGTTCTCGAAGGGACGCTACGGGGGATCCCAATTCCCGTGGAAGCGGTCGAGAGCTTGCTCAAGGCGCGGAACTGAATTCGGAATCGCCAGTGGCTGCCACCATTCATCATGAGCCGCCCAGCCAGCTCAACATTGAGCAACCACTCGACTTTCTCGTGGTGGCTCCCCACCCTGATGATGCAGAACTGGGATTGGGTGGCACAATTGCCAAAATGGTTGACGAAGGTTGGCGCGTTGGCATCCTGGACCTCACCAGTGGTGAACCGACACCTCACGGCAGTGAAGCACTTCGACAGCAGGAAACGCTCAAAGCAACCGAAACGCTGAAGGTCGCGTGGCGAGGCAATGCTGGGCTGATCAATCGCAAACTGGAAGCGACCTTGCAGGCCCGTGAGCTTGTTGCCAGTTATTTCCGTGTGCTTCGTCCGCGTTGGATTTTTGCACCTTACTGGCAGGATGCCCATCCTGACCACGTTGCAGCAACTGAGTTGATCGAAGCGGCACGGTTCTGGTCCAAACTGAGCAAAACCCAGATGCCTGGGGAACGCCACCACCCAGAGCGGATTTACTATTATTTCTGCGTTCACTTGCGTTTGGCAGTCCAACCCGACTGCATCATCGACATCAGTGACCACTGGGACCAAAAACGGGAATCCATCCTTGCCTACCAGAGTCAGTTCGTCACCGGGCGGTCCAGCGAACCACCGACCATGATCGATCGGATTCGGGATGAAGCCGCCAACTGGGGTCGTCTGATCAATCGCCGCTACGGCGAACCACTTGCGACGCGCGAGCCACTGGCTCTGCAATCGCTTCGGGACCTGATCTGAATCCGGGCAGTTCCCCCGACCGAGTGCCAGTTATTCAGTCTGAACACGCAACATTTTGAGACTTCGCTCAGCGGCATTGATCTCAAACTTGAAGTGGTCAAGAAAACTCATCCCAAGCAACGGCTCCGCGGCATCTGCGGCAGCATCAAGCACTGCGGCATCAACATTCTCGACTTCGAATTCACCGATGCGAACCCGGGGCAACACCACACCCCGCGCGCCGATTCTGTCACCATTGGCCACAACCAGTTCCATCTGTGGAGCATTGGGTGGAATCATTACCCCTAAAGTTGCAGCAACTCGAGCTGGCAGACAAATCAGCGATGCACCACTGTCCACGACCATCCGCGTTGTTTTCTTGCCAACCACGACATTCACGTACATCGAGCGATTCTCAACAACCAGTGGAATCGTCTCACTGAAAACCTCCTGTTCAACGCGTTCGACTCGCTTGCCCAACGAGCCCAAAACATGATCAACGTCAACTTTGACTGGTGTCCCGAAATTGACATTCATTACTTTCATCGCGATCGAGACATTCTCAGCAGCAAGTGCCTGACGCACGGCTGACTCCACCTTGGTAAAATCCTTTCGGATCGTCAGTATTTTTTCAGCATAAGCAGCTTCTGCCTCACTCAACACAGCCCGTTTGGAGGCCAGCAGCGACTTGATTTTTTCACGTTCATTGACGACCTTTTCCATTTGGCTGTTGTTGACATTCAGTAACCCGACGACACGATTATTCGCTGCTGTATCCCCCGCGACACGTGCCAACTGCAGACTCAGATCGGCGCGTTGCTGTTTTAACTGTTCCAATTGCTGCCGCACCAGCTTGAGCCTGGAATCTGTCGCGTCCCAGTCTTTTTGCAGCAATCGAAGCTCGCGTTTCTCACGGGAAAGCCCGCTGATACTGCGAGTGATGCTCGTGGTCCCGCTGGATTGAATCTGCTTTCCATTGCGACGCAGGTCATGCTCCGCCAGAATCTTCTCAGCCTTGCTGACAACCTCGGGGCTGTATTTTCCAATTTTCGCCTCATCTGCCGGGGCGACAGCAGAAAACAACGATAAAATACCAGCGGCAGTGAACGCGAGCAGGATCAGACGGCAAGTTCCAAGCCGGGAAGAATTGCTGACCGGACGAGCGTTCATGCTGCTCGCTTCTCCACCTAAACAATTGAAAACAGCCGCCTGGAAACGGCGACTGGAACACGAATCACGAAGTTCACCCGTATCAAGGTTCTTCACCACCACAGATTTTTCCTTTGCATTTGATGCGGCCACCATCTCGAGGTCGTTCATCTGAAGACATTCCATGGTCATTAAAAACTGAATTCGCAGGATTGCAAAATGCTCAACCCGAACAGCCATTTGCCCGCCCATTCCAGTCTAGCACGATACATGGGCCATGTACTGACTGCATCCCTGACCGTCCTGCTATCGGGAATGGCTGCTAGCACGCTTAGAGCAGATGAAGCAGCAAAAGGTTCCCACAAAGAGCCACCATCGCTGACGCTTTTGGGCAATGAGACCCGTTCGCTGCTGCGACAGGAAGCAGTCCTCAAAGACAAACCCGGCAAAAAAGCTGCCGCGACCGCCTTGTGTGACATGTACGTCATTCTGCGTCTCGATTCACGCTACAGCAACAGCAAAATGCTGCAAGGTGACGCGACCCGGATTCGCCGCAGGCTGATCACCATCGCCAAAAAGAAGCAGAACGAGTTGGAACGCGCGGGTGTCGATCGCCCCGCCGATCTTTCTTCGAACGTTGCGTCCAGCATCGCAGCAGCGATGTCCAATTACAAAAACAAAGCCGCCGGAAAGAACGGCGGGCTCGGAAACGATGACGCCGCCGGAAACCAGGCAGACCGTCGTGACCGCGGTCTGGGTGGTAACAAAAACACCCACGGGGAAAACTCTTCCCGCAACAACAACACCACAACGGGACAGAACCCCGGTGCTGGACACATCCAACGCGGCGGACAGGCGGCGGGCGGCATTCCCGATACCGGCTGGGAATTGGTCGAACTGATCCAGCGGATCATTGACCCCGATTTCTGGGATAGTCGAGGAGGGCCGGGATCGATCCGGTATTTCGCCATGCGGAAAGTTCTCGTGGTCAGGGCCACCACCGATGTGCATGAACAGGTGCGTGATCTGCTCATGGCACTGCGTTGAATCGAATCACTCAATTCGGATCGCCCAACCACGTGTCTCGCCCGACCACAATTTCGTCCTCCAAAGTAAAGCACAGGACGGCCTGCTCGTGGTGCTCCCACTGTCGTTACGACGTGCGGTCGCAGAGTCAGGTTCGGAACATCGCGTTACCGTAAATGGCAATGAATCCTGAAACTGCTCCGGGATCAATCCTCGCAGGAATTTTCGTCACTTTGTTTCTGGCGAGGTCATGCCTGTTTCGTCTGCCAGCCCCATCGTCTCGCGCAGAACCTCGTACATGGCATCACCGTGAAGCAGTTCATCGCTGTGCTCACAACAAAAGACAGCTACCACATCAAAATACTTTTGCTGCATGGCGAGTTGCAGAAGATCTTCTGCGGATACAGTCTCGCGACCGGCACGACGCACCAACGGAAATGCCATTCCCGCCAGACCTTCATAACTTCGGTAAACGACCTCAGTACAAACCAGCCTGTCAGCACGGGTGAAGTCAAAATCAAAATCATACGGCTTGCCAACGTGCGATCGTGCCCGCTTGATCGCCATCTGAATGGTTTCTTCATCAAGGATCGGCCGAATGATGGCAACTGAGTCATTGCCGAACGGCGAGTCCATTTCCCGTTCCAGTACGCCATCCTTCATCGACTCGACGACTTCGGAATCACCCACATACATGGCGACATGAGGCCAGTAACCGGGCAAAAAGTAATTTGTTATCGCATGCTCTTTGCGTGTCACGAGAACATCCCCGGGACGTAGCAGTTCCAGCACCTGTTGAGCAATTTCCGGTGGCAGGGAGGGCACGTGATCAGGACTGGTGCTCAAGTGGGAAACAGCCCGTCCACCCAGTTCCTGAATTGCATAAAGCGCCTTGCTCAAACTCCCCAGCAGGACACGGTCCCGCGTTGCCCGCCCCAATTCCCGGACTCGTGCCCTGAGATATTTCCGCTTACCAATCGCAGTTGCATCACGCCGACCATGAATCACATCCACTACCGCATCGAGTGTTTCATCCTCAGTGGCGAGTTGCTCGATGTAGTCCCTGTTCTGTTCATAAAAATGGTTGGCTTGCTGGATTTGCAGAGCATTGCCAGGGTCGGTCAATGAAAGCTGGATCCTGTCGAAACTACCCGCCGAGATACGAAAATCGTCAAAGGCTTCATTCAACTTCCGTCGGACCAGATCATTCTTGCCAAACAGATCCCTGAGACTGCGCGCGGCGTCTACCAGAGTAAGCGTTGCTGCGTAGGCAAGCACAAACTCGCCAATCTGCTCTCGCGATGCTTTCCCCACCTCTTGACGGATGACCTGCACGATTTCGAGCAACGCCGATCTGGAACCATGGTACGAAACCCACAAATGGGCCACCTGCTCATCTTCACTTGGGGTGAAATACCCTCGTTCACGAGTGTCAAAAATACTCTGCAGGTGAGTCGCTGCCTCCCGCAACTCCTGCATGTGCTGGGCAACAGCAACGACTGTTCGTGCTCCAGCAAGATCAACCCCGGTGGGTGAAACACTTTTGACCGAGTCTTTGTCCATCGACAGAAAGCTCCACAAAAAAAGCGCACTTCAACGACCTGAAACAGGCCCCTGCGAAAAAGCGACCTCAGGGGCCATCAATTAGAGAGACTTTATGCGTCTCATGGGAACGTGAACGTACGATTTTTATTCCAATTCACCTTTTCGTGCAGGAAACCGGCCACACAAAAGACTGGATAAACGGAATCCCGTTCAAACGGGGAACACCTGCCCGCAGCGTCCTTTCTTTGGCCGTGGCTTCCAAGACGCGGGCGGTTTCAGCGGACCATTGTGCCAATGATTTCTGCTACCGATCCTGCGTTGATTTCATCGAGCGCCTCAGGCAATTGGTCAATCAGGCGAGTCGAAACGGTTGGATCATAATAATTCGCTGTTCCAATCTGGACCGCACTCGCACCAGCAACCAGAAACTCCATGACATCATCGATGTTGGCGATTCCACCGATTCCAATGATGGGAATATCAACGGCACTGGATACCTGATGAACACATCGCAGCGCGATTGGTTTGATGGCAGGTCCACTCAGACCTCCCATACCGTTGCCCAGCATCGGTTTCCTGCGTCGCCAGTCAATCGCGATTCCCAACACCGTGTTGATCAAACAGACCGCATCAGCTCCACCATCAGCAGCAGCCTGTGCGATGTCAGCAATGCGAGTGACGTTCGGAGTCAATTTTGCCAGGATGGGCACGTTGGTTCGTTGCCGGGCTGCAGCCACGACCCCCCGGCACGAATCCGCGTTGGTCCCAAAATCAACACCACCACTCACATTCGGACAGGAAAGGTTCAGTTCAATCGCCGATACTCCGGGTTGACTTCCCACACGCTCAGCAAGATTCACAAAATCATCTTCGGTTCGTCCTGCCACACTGACCACCACTGACGTGCCGATGTCTGCGAGATAGGGAAGATGGTGCTCCAGAAACGCATCAACCCCATCGTTGTCCAGCCCGATCGCATTGAGCAGGCCTGCCGAGGTTTCCACGGTCCGCCACGGTGCGTTTCCGATCCGAGGTTCGGCAGTGATCGTCTTGGGCAGGATTCCGCCAATTCGATCAACATCAACGATCCCTTCCATCTCACGGGCATATCCAAAAGTTCCCGACGCAACCATGATCGGATTCTTCAATTCCAGACGACCGAGCGTTACCGACAGATCCATGACACAAAGGGGGTACGAGAAAAAGAGGAATGCAAAACTGTACTATCAAAGTCGGGCCTTGATCAACCGTTGGTCAATTTCAGACAACAGCTGGTTGGCCACATGCGTCTTGGTACCCTGAATACTGGCCAAGACATCCCCACCGGGGCTCAACAACTCCACGTCATTGGTTGATGCATCGATCGCACTGGGTCCGTTGCTGACCATCAAATCACAATGCTTGCGTTCCAATTTTACAATGGCTCGAAATCGCTGATCTTCTGTCTCCAGAGCGAAGCCGACGACCCATTGATCGGGGCGTTTACACTGTCCCAGACTTGCCACCACGTCAGGCGTCTCAATCAACTCGATCATCAGCGGCTGGCCGGTTTTTGATATTTTCTGTGATCGTACTGTATATGGCATGTAATCACACGGTGCCGCAGCTCCGATCACACCATCGCAATCCCTGAACTTGGATTTCGCCGCCTCAAGCATCTCATCGGTGGTCACCACAGGCACCACGCTCACCCCTTGGGGATATTCAACAGTCACAGGCCCGCTGACGACAGTGACTCGATGCCCCAGCTCAAGCGCAGCTTTCGCCAATGCAGCGCCCATTCGCCCACTGGATGCGTTGGTGATGTACCGCACAGGGTCAAGATACTGCCGAGTGGGCCCCGAGGTGATCAAAATGTGAGCCACAAGCAATCACTGGTTCAGAGTTTCATCGATGAGCCGCTCAATGTCAGCAGCGGAAATGGACATCTTCGCAGCCGCCAACGCAAACAGGCGTTTTTCACTCTCATCAAGATGCCCATCTGCGGCCATCACGCGAATCAGATCCCGGAGCAGTTCTTCACGTTCACTCGCGTCCTCGGGAACTTCAAGCCGCGCTCCGTCGGCCAAACCGGCCTTGATTGCCTGTGACAGATCGTAGTCATCCAGTCCAAGTTCGACACACCGGTCGGCGATCAGATTGACCTCGCGTTCACTGAGGGATTCATCCGCGAACGACATCAAGACCATGTTCCGCAGATGCTGCCTGCGTTTCGTCAGTTTTTCTTTTGTCATGCCAAAATATTACCGAGATCAAACGCCACCTTCCATGCCCCGCCAACAACAAATGGCCTCCAGGCACACAATTCCCGCGTATCCGGCATCCAGGCAAAATCGACCAAGTCATCATGTACGCGCAGTTTTGCAGGGATGAAGTAGTTCCAGCCCCGCCCATTGACCTGATTGATCCAGCTTATCACGTCGCAACCATATCAATGCCGGCAGCATCATCCCGAACCGCTGGCCTGCCCAGCTGCATGAAAGCAATCAACTGCTCCCGGTGACGGGCTGACGTCTGGAACTGCCATTTGGCAGGTTGAATCATGGCCTGCCAGAAATCACATCACGACTCAAGGTTCAATGCCGCTGGACCGCTGGCATCATTGCGCACGCACAGCTTGCGTGGCAACAATGTGTGGCGTGTTCAGGCCTGTAAGAAATCCGCGGTTTCCAAACACGCTGACCCGATGATTCAGATGGGTCCGCAAATTCACTCCTGGAATTGGAGTGATGTACGCAATCGTACGTCCGCTTTGATCCGTGAGTGCGTAAGGAGGACTGTTGGTGCGTGCCGAATACACCTGCACCAGTGTCCCGGTAGCATTGGCAACCTTGACGGCTTCACTCTGGACAGTTCCCTGATACAACGGGCCCGCATTGCTGCCAGACTGAATTGGCTGGTTATGGGTGGCAGGCAGAACCGCACGACCGTAATTGCCCGGTGAATTGAAACTTGCAGCATCCCGGACGACGACTTCGCCATCGCGGCGATGAGCCACCTGCCGGTAACGCTCGACTCTGTCCAACAACATGCGGGCGCGGCCGACGACGAGAGGATTAGGTGACGTTGCTGACAGATTTGATGCTGCTCTTGAAACGGGCGCGGTCTCAATGGCAGTCGCACGTGAGGCCATCAGGGGTGGAGAAATCAGCGCAGGCTTTTCGATGTCTGCCTGCCGGGCCTCACTTTCAATTTGCGCGAGGCGTTCGGCCGAGACGTAGGTCAGTGTTTTGCTGGCCGGTGCGATGACACCCGACGTTACCTGCATGGCTCCTGTCTGCATGATTTCATTACCCACGCCGAGCGTTCCACGCAACGAGGGATGCCCAGTGGCTCCCAAAACGTTGTTGGTTCCCAGACCACTGTTGGTTCCACGGGCGATGAAGCTCCCAACCGATGGACCGAGATCTGGTGTCCGCAGAGAAGCGGGTGTAGCGAGGTTCAGCCGCTCATCCCCTACCGGTGAATTCCCAGCCACCCAGCTTGACTCGGCTGATGACTGATCGGAATCCGGCGCGGATGGTTCGTCTGACATTTCCAACAAATCCGACTGCTGGCTTTCTCGAGAGAAAGATGCCGTCTGAACCTCCGTGTCACGTCGAACTCGATCTCTCCACTGGTCATTCAAACCACTTCCAACGGCCACTGATTCTTTCGAATCACGCTCCGGCCTGTCTTCATTTCGAGCCAACACGGATGGCCCGACATCATCTTTCAAATCCAGATCCTGAAGACGTCGGGGTGACCTGTCGGCATCAACAACGGATTTTGTTTCTGCCGCTGGCCGATCACGGGGGAACACCTTGATGGTTTCTTTCCCGGACACCTGTTGCATGACTGCAACGAGTTCTTCACTGCTGTTGACGATGACATCGCGGTGTACCCAACGATATTCACCCGAAGGTGGCACAATGCGATACCACAACTGTGGACCATCGGGTCCCTCACGTTCACTTTGACCAATCACGGTCACAGGCTCACCTTTGGCAAGCTGCACTTGCCAACGGTAACTGCGGGCGCGTCCAAGATGCGTTCCGATCCATGCGACAGTACGGTCTTCGCTGATGATCCCATCAAGTTCGCCATCGTTTTTCTGGACTGTTTCAGCGGGCACCCAGCAAAAACTGTCTTCCGGCGGTCGGATTCCCAACCAGCCATCATCCGTTTCAGCGTAAACCTCGAGTTCCTGCCCCATCCTCAAAGGGTCAGTGCGGTAGTAATCCTCGGCGGGACCGCAACGTGCGTAAGATTTCTCGGCAGCGACGTAAACCGAATAGGGTTCGAAGATCAATTCACGCTGGTCAACCAGGGCAGACTCCTCGCCAAGAGCCGTTGAGGTGATACCGTCGGAAATTGAAAAACCGACGGTCCAAACGCACAGGGCGAGGAGTTTCATTTGCATCCAGCAGCTGGGTGCGACGCGTCGAGTGGGAAGCATCACGGGGTCGTCCTACGATGGTTGGTAGAAGTTTGAGGTCTTTTCCAACTGATCGATAAACAAGATTTTGCTAATCACACAAGAGGAATCGGCAAAAAGTGTGTTTCACGGCGTGACACATCCGTTTTTGGCCATGATCAACATTTACCAGACGTTGTTTTGACGCGTAGAATGCGGCGTCGCTGATCGAACGACGTACGTTGCATCCTTCCGTGGATTGTCACAGCAATCTTCAGCGGCATCCCCAACAAACTTGTGCTATCAAACACGTGCGGCCGTTACCGCCCCACGGGTTGCGATGGCGTCTCCTCCATCGAATGGTAAGCTCATGTCACTCTTGATTAGCTGCGAGGTCGGCGGGAACGAGGTTCCCGAGCAGTTAATTGATCCAGCTCTGCGCGATGTCCTGCCAGTTCATCAACATCTCAACAGCAACGCGAAAGATGTCCCGAGCGTTGCGGATGCTCTCCAGCATCATCATCGTGGAGCCTCTCTGGGTAAGCGAGGCAAGGTAAAATTGTCGCGAAGGAAGCTTCGTCCCGGAAAGTTGCCTGCAACACTCTCGCACGACGAACCGGCTGCCTATGTCGCTCAGCGACTGGCCGACAAATTGCAGGTCCCGCTTGTCATGAATCGTCATTCCCCTGACCTGATTCAGGTGACACACTCACGTCACCATCGGAGCCTGTTTCCTCCACAGACACGGGCCTGGTCTGCGGATCAACGTCAGCAACTCATCGATACGATCTATGACCCTTATCGCGCGCGTGTCAGGCAAGCGATTCAAAACGGCCTGGACCGCTCGGGTTACCTGATCCATCTTTCCATCAAGACATTTGACATTCAGAAAAAGGGAAAAATACAACGAGCCGATGCGGGCCTTTTGTATGATCCAGCCTGCGAACACGAGGTCGATCTCTGCCTTGATCTTGTTGATGAACTTTACGAAGAGGTCCCGATGCTGCGAGTGCGTCGCAATTACCCTGGACGCGGCACGACGGATCGCTTGACCAAATCGATGCGAGCCGAATTCGCGGATGAAAACTACTTTGGAATCGACATGCTCCTCAACCGGGCATGGGCAGGACGCCCCCTGCCCATTCGCGATGAGGTCATCGACGGGATTGCCTGGACACTGCAACTGGTTGCTGAACTGGAGCAGTCCGAAGCAGCCTGATCTGAAGCAGCAAAGTAACAATCTCTACCAAATCGGTTGACTCGTTGAAGGTCGTTCAGCTTTTGCATGTTTCAAAGCGTCCCTGGAAGAACCGGAGCATCGCCGGTTCATAAGTGAATCGTAGACCGCGGACTTCACTGGCACGATTCATCACCCGGATGACGCTTTCAGCCGTCACATCCATGTGAGCTTGCGTGTAAACACGTCGTGGGATGGTAAGCCGTACGAGTTCCAGTTTTGGCAAGCGATTCTGGCCCGTTTTCGGATCACGCCCGGCAGAGACCGCGCCACGCTCCATCGCCCGGATCCCCGACTCAACGTACAAGGCGGCAGCGAGCGCCTGGGCAGGGAACTGATCCTGCGGCAAATGTGGCAGGATCGCCCTGGCATCAAGAAACACCGCATGACCGCCACATGGACGTACCAGGGGCACACCAGCAGATTCCAGTTTTTCCCAAAGGTACTCGATCTGCCCGACCCGGGCCTGCATGTGACTGTCCTGCACACTTTCGGTAATGCCGATCGCCAATGCCTCCATATCTCGACCAGCCATCCCCCCGTAGGTGTGCAGACCTTCGTACACGACGACCAATTCACAGGCCCGCTGGTACAGCGTTTCATCGTTCATGGCGAGAAAACCTCCGATGTTGACCATGGCGTCTTTCTTGGAAGACATGGTTGCCGCATCGGTCAGTGAGCAGATTTCACGTACGATTTCTTGGACCGAGGTCGCTTCGTAACCAGCTTCACGCTGCTGGATGAAGTAGGCATTTTCAGCAACACGGGTCATGTCATGCACAATCAGGATTCCATGTTGGTCACACCATGCACGCAGTTCACGCAAGTTGGCCATCGAAATGGGTTGTCCCCCGGCCATGTTCACACAGGTCGCAATGCAAACGTAGGGAATACGCTCCGCCCCCACGTCCTGCAGCAATGCGTCCAGCTTGCCGAAGTCAACATTACCTTTGAACGGATGATCTGACTGGGGATCATGTGCTTCATCAATGATGACATCGACAAACGTCCCTCCTGCCAATTCCTGATGCAGACGCGTGGTGGTGAAATACATGTTGCCGGGAACACAGTCACCTTCTTTGATCAGCAATTGACTGAGAATATTTTCTGCGCCACGTCCCTGATGCGTTGGAACGGTGTACCGATAGCTGTAATGGTCTTCGACTGTCTTTTGCAGATGATAGAAATTGCGGCTTCCTGCATAGGCTTCATCGCCCATCATGATGCCCGCCCACTGCCGGTCACTCATTGCTCCGACGCCAGAGTCGGTCAACAGATCGATGTAGACGTCTTCAGATTTCAGAAGGAACGTGTTGTAGCCTGCTTCGACGATCGCAGCCTTGCGTTCCTCTTCGGTTGTCATCTTGATGAGTTCAACCATTTTGATTTTGTAGGGCTCTGCCCAGGATCTTTTTTCCATCGGTACACCTCCAGTTGAAGATTTCGAATCAACCTGTGGTGACCGCATTGACGGAATGTTCAGACACCACAGTAAACTGCGGCATTTCATCCCTTGTTGCCAGAATCGGCAAAGAAGTGGCCATCAGCGGGCAGAAGTGAATCGCCATCTGCACCCGCTGCGGGAATGATAGGCAGCCGAGAGCCACTGATCAAGCACGAAAATCGTCGAAATCCGGGTTCCGAGACGAGCTAATCGGCGCGGCTCTGAACGGATCGAATTTGAGCGAGGTCCGCAACTCGGGGACGGTGAATTAGCCGGCAAATGTGAGTGAAAACCGTGCGGTGAGTCACGACAGACTCACAAACAGAACCAAATGCCTGGACGTGCAAGTCGGCGTGATCGCCAGATTCGAACGCTTAAATCTGCCGTTTTGATTTGTTTTTCGACGGCGGCTTGGCAACCACGAACGCTGTCCGTAGAATTTCGTCCAGTTGGAGAGAGGGTTCGTACCCGCCGACACGGCGAACAGCTGTGCGAGGCATGGTGGGCACTCACTCAACGGGCACCCCTAGCTCAACTGGATAGAGCATCGGTCTACGGAACCGAAGGTTAGAGGTTCGAATCCTCTGGGGTGTACT
>JAAXJB010000122.1:0-81553 GCA_012270065.1 Rubripirellula sp.
GTCGACATCGACACAACCAACCCGGTGGTGACGATCAATCTCTTGTCGACTGATGACACAAGTCCGGCATTGAGTGGAACGATCAATGACCCAACAGCAACAATCACAGTAACAGTCGGCACGCAAAACAAAACAGCAACAAATAATGGCGATGGAACATGGATTCTTGCCGACAACATTTTGAATCCGCTGGCCGCAGGTTCCTACGATGTTTCTGTTGTAGCCGTGGATCCTGCAATCAACATCGGCGTGGATGCCACATCCAATGAACTCACCATCACCGTGCCAACACCGCTCGTGTCCGTTGATTTTCTAAACACCAATGATACTTCGCCGGCATTGTCGGGCACGATCAATGACATTGAAGCGTTAGTCGTTGTCGAAATTGCTGGCCAATCAATCGTAGCGACTAACATTGGCAATGGTACGTGGTTCGTGGCAGACGATACGATTTCACCTTTAGCCGAAGGTGTTTATGACCTTGAAATTCGTGGAACAAATACCAATGGGATTGTGGGCCAGGACAGCACAAATAATGAACTGGTTATCGATACCACATCACCGAACATCGGCATTGATGAAAAAGAAACAGAGGACGCAACACCAAGTTTGAGCGGTACGATCGATGATCCAACTGCAACAATCTCACTGACAGTCAACGGTGTCACCGTGTCTGCCAACAACATGGGCGATGGCACCTGGCAAGTTGAAGACAATCAAATCCCAGGCCTTCCCGCTGGCACTTACGACGTTGCTGTGCAGACATTTGATACTGCGGGGAATGTAGGTAGCGATAGCACGACTGACGAGTTAACCATCAACCCCAGTGATGAGATCACCCTACTCGATGCTCTGTCGCCGGCCCTCGAATCAAAAACCACGACAGCAATCATTGTCGACACGGGCCTTACCGCTAGCACGCCAGTCGCGCCCGACACGGAATTGCAACCTCCTCAAGATGAAACAACTACCGATGGCAATCCTGCCTCAGATTCATCTGACGCGGCAACAACCCCACCACCATTCATTGGCGGTGAGCTACAAAAAACGGTGATATCCGCCTTCAAGGCCAATCCAGCAAGCCAGACGTTTGATTCATATGCGTCCTCTGAAATCCGTATCACACAATCGGTGTTCACTCTTTCCGAAGTGTTTGAAGTGGATGATGTTTATCAGACCTTTGATCGTGGCGATTTTCAAACACGAAGTACTTCACCCCGCCAATTTGATGGCACAACAATCGACACGCTGTCTCGCATCCAGGCAATCGACTCGGCATTGCTCTCGCAGCCGGGAGCATTGTGGCATCAGTTGGACGATCAACTCGATCAAGTGGAATCGCAAATCAACGGTGACTTGATCATCGTTGGAGCTGCGGGCGCAGCAGCATCTGGATTCACGGTTGGATTCATAGCATGGGCTTTCCGCGCGGGCTTCCTTGCATCCGGATTAATCGCTCAACTGCCAGCATGGAAAGCGATGGACCCGACTCTCATCATGCAAGGGTTTGACGGGTTCACGGCAACCGCAGATGAAGACGAAAACAGTGAAACTCTGGAAGAAATGATGGTTCGCCAAGGTCAGGCATTCCAGAACGAATGAGACATCTCCAACCCGCGATACGCACGACGCAGGTAAAAAATGATAACCCTTTTAAAACGGATCCCGATTCGCCTTCGACTATCCATTGGTCTTGTGGGGTTGATGACAGGAACAATCCTGCTTGCCAGCGCCATGGGTTTCCTGCCCAACTCACAAGTGGAACTCTTGCGTGGTCGAGCCAAGTTATGTGAAGCCATGGCGATCAGTGGAACAGCAATGGCATCTTCGCGAAATCCAGAAGCCCTGAATTTGATGATGGAGTCCATTGTCAACCGCGATGATGAAGTGGTTTCCATTGGAATGCGTTTGACTTCAGGCGAACTGATCACATACTCAGGACCGCATCTCGAGCGCTGGGATGCCGAATCAACTGATTCTACGACCCAGATGGCTGTTCCGATTTACCGTTTCGGAGAGCCCTACGCAGAACTGGAGGTTGCCTTTTCGCCGATTGGTGGTTTACTCGGCCTCAACTATTGGGCGCCGGCGTGGTTGTTGCTGATGCTCATACCTGCATGCCTCATCCAGTTCTCATTTTTTCTCCGCAAAACACTTGAGTCACTGGATCCCAAATCAGCCGTGCCACAGCATGTACAAGGTGCATTGGACTCTCTGTCCGTGGGACTCTTGCTACTGGATTCCCGTGGTAGAGTCCTGTTCGCCAACCGTCTCTTCATGGACAGTGTAAATCTGAAGCCTGGGAAACTCATCGGCCACCATGCATCCAAAATGAACTGGCAAAAGCCGGATAAAATCGCACTTTTCCCCTGGCAGGAATCCGCTCAATCCAATGCGATGATAACCGGCCGGATCCTGCAATATCCCTGTGATGAACGGGTTCTTACCTTCAGCGTCAACTGCACTCCAATTCTTCAACAGGGATACATGGTCACCTTTGAAGACATCACGCTGCTTGAAGAAAACAAAGTGGAATTGGCCAAAGCACGAGATGAGGCGCAGCTTGCCAACGAATCAAAAAGCAATTTTCTTGCGAACATGAGCCATGAAATCCGCACACCAATGAACGCAATCCTAGGGTTCACCGAAGTGCTTCGGCGCAACATCGAACCAGACGAATCAAAACGACGACACCACCTTAACACCATTCACTCCAGCGGTACGCACCTGCTGAGTCTCATCAACGACATTCTGGATCTCTCAAAGGTTGAAGCGGATAGACTCGAAGTGGAATCGATCAACTGCTCAGTACCCGAGATCATTGCTGATGTTGCGAATGTGATGAAAGTGAAAGCACAGGAAAAGAAGATTTCACTTGATTACTGCTTTGAGAATCCTCTTCCAGAAACAATACAGAGTGATCCGGCACGAATCCGCCAGATCCTGACGAACCTCGTTGGAAACGCAATCAAGTTTACGAGCGAGGGAGGGGTGCGAATCGTCACATGCTACGAAGACAGAAAAACCAATCCGAAACTGCTGATACACGTTGTTGATACAGGAATCGGCATGTCGGAAACCGCAGCAGCAAAAATCTTTGATCCCTTTTCACAGGCGGATGCAAGCGTGACACGTCGTTTCGGCGGCACAGGCCTCGGCTTGTCAATCAGTAAACGTTTCGCTGAAGCTCTGGGAGGCAACATATCGGTCACCAGTGAAGAAGGTGCAGGCAGCGTCTTTACCGTGGAAATGAGTCCCGGCTGCATTGAGAACACAGCGCTGGTTCTGCCCACACGCGAATCACTCGAATCGCGACTGGAGCCTGTGGAACATGTTTCCCTGAATCTGCCTGATCTGAATGTTCTCGTTGTTGACGACGGAAGAGAGAACCGGGATCTCATATGCGTTCTTCTCGATGAAATCGGCGCAAATTTTGCAACAGCAGAAAATGGTGAAGAGGCAATTGAAATGGCAAGCACAAATCACTGGGATGTGATTCTCATGGATGTCCAGATGCCTGTTCTGGATGGGAATTCGGCTACACGCAAACTCCGTGAACTGGGTTACGAAAAACCGATCTACGCTCTGACTGCCCACGCAATGCAATCAGCAATTCAAGAATCAGTGGAGGCAGGTTGTAACGGAGTATTGACCAAGCCAATCGATTTTGACTTGTTGATCAAAACGCTCGCGGAAATTGCGGGCGTGGATATCACGGAAGCCGTTTCACTTCCGATGCCATCATCCTCGAATCCAGCCCGCACTGGAGTCCAGACAATGTCGAACAAAACCCAGGCAATTCACTCGACTTTGCCGATGAATAACCCAAGGTTCTCGGATATCGTCCAACGTTTTGTTGCAGGCTTGGACGAGCGTCTCGACGAAATGGAACTGACGATCAGGGACGGAGATTTCAAGCAACTCGCTGATCTTGGGCATTGGCTCAAGGGCGCTGCCGGAAATTGTGGTTTCGCACAGATGTCTGCGGCCGGAATCCAGCTTGAAGACGCAGCCAGAAATACCGATCAGAAATCCAGCACTCTTGTTCTGCTCGAGCTTCGGGACATGAAAAGCCGCATCGTGCTTTCCGAGCCAGAGAAAAACGCAACTGTTGTCTGAACCTCTGCCGAAGCGGACGCAACGCAAACGGAATTTTCGTCATCATCGTCAAAAACTGCAGGCTGGTTGAAAAGGCCTCAGATCCTGTGTCTCCCCGGATAGCGTACGGGGATCCGTGACCTACCGTTTCAATACACATCGGTATGCCTACGGAAGACCAAGAATGAGCAATTTGAACGAGCAAATGGAACTGATGGCCGAGACCTGTGAACAGGGTCTCAATCTGGTCGCATCATCTCACCGATCGCCAACGAATGACGAAAACTGCACGCCTCGAGATGCGTGTGTCATGATCATCGATGACGAAAGTATCAACATTGAAATCGTCAAGGCATATCTGGAAGAAGAGGGTTTTGACAATCTGGTCGCCACGACAGAAGCGTCCAAAGCAATGGACATGATCCGCCAGCACAAACCGGACATCGTTTTGCTGGACATCAAAATGCCGGAAATTTCTGGGCTTGAACTGCTCAGAATGATGCGACGTGATGCAGAAATGATGATGATTCCCGCGATCGTACTGACTGCTGCCAACGATCCACAAGTCAAACTTCAAGCTTTAAGGCTGGGTGCGTCAGACTTCCTTGCGAAACCGGTTGACCCCAGCGAATTGACCCTGCGTCTGGAAAACGTACTTGCAGTCAAAGCCTATCAGGATCACTTGGCCGACTATTCCGAGAAACTCGAACAACAAGTAAGAGTTCGGACTGAAGAACTGGTTCGCTCCCGCCAAGAGGCGATTCACTGTCTTGCACGAGCCGGTGAATTCCGTGACGACGACACCGGGAGGCATGTCACGCGGGTTGGCCGTTACGCCGCGATCATCGCCTCCGAACTGGGTTTCCCACAAGCAGCAGTCGACCTCATTGAACAGGCTGCCCAACTCCATGATGTTGGAAAAATCGGTATCCCTGATGCTATTCTGCACAAGCCTGGAAAACTCGACCCACAGGAATTCGAGATCATCCAGGAACACTGCAATATCGGCAGACGAATCATCAACCCACTCAGTCACGAAGAATCGATCCGGCTGAAAACACACACATCAGTCGGTCTTCAGATCATGGGATCTACCAATTCACCCGTTCTGCGACTGGCAGCTGTCATCGCAGCAACACATCACGAAAAGTGGGATGGCTCAGGGTACCCCAAAGGCCTGGCCGGCAATGCGATTCCAATCGAAGGCAGAATTGTTGCCGTGGCAGATGTTTTTGATGCATTGAGCTCCGCAAGACCGTACAAAGAAGCGTTTCCAATCGATCGCTGCCTGAAGATCCTCATCGACAGTCGCGGAAAACACTTCGACCCACGAGTCCTCGATGCGTTTCTTCGAAGAAAAGAGGAAGCAATCAGCGTACGGGAAGACTACGTCGATTTCGACCGCGACGATATCCTGTAGACGACCACGTCTCCCGGTGACGCTCTCATCATGACTTTTTCGCATGCTCTGATTCAGCGCAGACATTTCCAGAACATTCTGGCTTAAAATCCCAGACTTGTATCAGGCCGCAAGGACAGATCACATCATCGCTGATGAATGATCATTGCCAGAAAAAGAATCAGTAAGCAGCACCTTCCTGTGCTGCAAACTCGCCATAGACAGGTAAGTGACTGGTGACTGTCTCAGCTTCTGCCATGTTCAGATTGAACGTCCCAAGGTAATCGAATACTCCACCACGACCCATGTATTCGGTTGTTTCACCGGTATCCAACAACAGGTTACTGGTTTGGTACCGCCCAAATATATCAGTGGGTCTGTTTCGTACGGTCGCTTTTGCAGACTTGCTAGCCAGCGTGGGAAGCAAATACGCATCATCAGCTTGCAACAAGCCTCCAATCACAACATCATCCTCACTTCTGCCATCACCGCGTACCGCTTGAATGATCTTCGGCAATAACGCAACTTCACTGGGGGCGCGAGCAAGATCAATTCGGATGTTGACCAGAGAAAATGTCCAAGCTTGCCCGGGTAAACCTTCTGCCCCCCGAAACCATGCAACCAATGGATCAAAGGTCATCTGATTCTGAGGGTCATCCAGAGTGTACGTCTGTCGCCGGTCTACAACCACGCGCGATGTATCGAAGATGAATGCAAGCTGCTCAGGGCGATCGCTCGGTCCCGTTGGAGGTCCGACAACAAAATCATAGCTACCATCACCCTGATTGATGGCTTCCACCAGGCGAGGAATCAGATCCCTTTCAATTGACGCAATCTGCTGCAAGGCTACAACATCAAACTGGCGTACGACACGCGCCACATTCTGTCTTGCAGAGGGATTGGCGAGCTTGGTTGGCCCAAATCCATCGAGGGCCCAGGACGCTACTTTCAAAGGGGAAATTTTCCGGCTCGGCACCGAAGCAAGGACAGCCTTTGCCGTGGGCTGCTCCAGCAGTCCCATCTCCGGGTTTTTTGACGGTGTCTTTGGCGACGCAAAATCCGCATTAGTACCTGAAACCGACGATTCCATGAATGCAGGAATGTCCGTGTGCGAAATGTAACGTTCACTGCGATCATTTTGAATCTTCGACGAAACCGACACTTCGTCGAGGCCGTCGATTTGATAGTGATGGAGAAAGTACCAGCCACCACCCACTAGCAGTAGCACAACTGCCGCCAGCTGGATCGGATTGCCACGATCAGACTCCGCCATCATTTTTCCACCGAGAGACTCACGGGTTTGTCCATTGCCGAGTGGCCATCACGAACCCATAATTCTGGCCACCCTCCTGTTTCGCATCGAACCGACGGCGGGTTAATCGTGAATCGAGTAGGCGGTTTGTGAGATTTCGGTTGACGAGCGAAGGTGTGACCAGCTTGGAAGATGTAACCGTCACGCCCGTCAGAATCGAGCCAGCCAGCTCGAATTGCCGGATCGTAATAATGCAAAATCATGGTCAGAGACAAAAAGATGTCTTTCAACAACTCAAAATCGTCTCCCCATTCCTGACTTTTATGGGTGAGCCCGGTATCCTGATCAGATATACAAAGTGTGTTTGCTTGAGTCTTTCTCGTCCCCAACTTTTACAGACATTCCAGTGAGTGAAGCCATCCAAGTCGAAGTCCCTACCGTCGGCGAATCCATCAGTGAAGTACAGATCGGCCAATGGCTGAAAGCTGAGGGGGACTGGGTAGATTCGGGAGAAGACCTAGTCGAAATTGAAACCGAAAAAGCATCGGTGCAAATCCCGGCTCCGGCATCCGGTTTCCTTGGCAAGATCACGAAAAAGGAAGAGGAATTTGCCAATGTCGGTGATGTGATCGCCGTGATTGAACCCGGTGAAAAGCCTGCAAAAGCGCCCACAGCAAAAGCGGCCGCAGGAGCTACGGAGAAGACCATGGCACCACCAGAAGCCGCTTCTGACGCAGGGTCCTTCGTCATGCCCGCTGCGCAGCGGCTATTAGATGAACATGGCCTGCATGCCAGTCAGGTGCCGGCCAATGGCCCTGGAGGACGGCTTCTGAAGGAAGACGTTCTAGCCTTTGTCCAGAACCAGAAATCAACATCTTCTCCCGCTCCCTTGGTGCCTCCGTCAGACGCAGAGACAGGGCTTGTGACGGTTGACAATGACTTGCGAGGTGAAGAAATCAAGCCGCTTAGCATGCTGCGACGGACCATCGCGGCGCGGCTGGTGGAAGCTCAGCAGACAGCTGCACTGCTCACAACGTTCAACGAAATTGATATGGATCCAGTGATGCAGATCCGAAAAAAATACAAGGATCAGTTTCTGGAGCGGCATGGTGTCAAACTTGGTTTCATGTCCTTCTTTGCAAAAGCTGCCGTGGAAGCCTTGCGCCGCTATCCAGCCGTGAACGCAGAGATCAGGGGTGACGATGTTGTTTACCGGCACTACCAGGACATTGGAGTCGCAATCGGTGGAGGGAAAGGCCTTGTCGTTCCGGTACTGCGGAATGTCGAACGCATGTCCTTCGCCGATGTTGAACAGTCCATTGGAAGTTTTGCCCGACAGGCAGCAGAAAACCGGCTGCAACCCGCAGATCTGATTGGTGGTACCTTCACCATCAGTAACGGTGGAGTTTACGGATCACTACTGAGCACTCCGATTGTCAATCCACCTCAAAGTGGAATTCTTGGACTTCATTCGATTCAGCAACGTCCAGTAGCGATCGATGGTAATGTGGTAATACGCCCGATGATGTACGTTGCGTTGACATACGACCACCGAATTGTCGACGGCCGTGAAGCAGTTGGCTTTCTCAAAACGATCAAAGATGTGATCGAAGATCCGGCCAGACTGTTTCTGGAATTGTAGTTGCAATCATCATTCAGCCCGAAATCAACGCACCGTGGTGGCTTTGCCTGGACGGGATGAAGGTTGTGACGATAAAACCAGATCCATGCTGGAACGTTTGTTTCTGACCCGACAAATTCCATTGAAGGAAAATGCCATGCGTCACCTGATGGCCTGCAGCATTGTGTTCCTTGGTTCGTACTTTGTGACCGGTGCAGAACCCAATAGCACGACCGATGGTGATCAGCTCGTGCAAACTTACTTTGAGCAGCAGACGTCCGAGATTACAAATCAGACATTTGCAGGGATCAAAACCCTCGAAGACTGGACTGCTCGTCGGGACCGCTATCGAGATCAACTACTCGAAATGCTCGGTCTCGAACCATTCCCGGAACGAAGTCCCCTGAACGCCCGAATCACAGGCTCAGTGCAGAACAACGGTGTGATCGCCGAACGTGTCCATTTTCAATCACGCCCGGGTCTTTATGTAACCGGAAATTTTTATCGCCCAGTCAAACAGGACACACCCCTTCCAGCCGTACTCTACGTTTGTGGGCACGCTCGAGTCAAAAGTGACGGCGTGAGTCTGGGAAACAAAACAAACTATCAGCACCACGGTGCATGGTTCGCCAGGAACGGATATGTCTGTCTGACCATCGACACGATTCAACTTGGTGAAATCGAAGGAATTCACCATGGAACGTACCGTGAAAAGATGTGGTGGTGGAATAATCGTGGCTACACTCCGGCGGGTGTTGAAGCCTGGAATTGTGTCCGCGCGCTGGATTACCTTCAATCTCGTGATGAGGTTGCTGCTGACCGGATCGGAGTGACCGGTCGCAGTGGGGGCGGTGCATACTCATGGTGGATTGCGGCCATTGATGAACGGGTCAAAGTGGCAGTGCCTGTTGCCGGCATCACAAGTCTGAAGAACCACGTGGTCGATGGTTGTGTTGAAGGTCACTGTGACTGCATGTACATGGTCAACACTTACCGCTGGGACTATCCAATGGTAGCTGCCCTGGTTGCTCCACGGCCTTTACTGATTTCGAATACTGACAAGGACCGCATCTTCCCACTCGATGGTGTTGTCGATGTTTACAACCGCACGAAAAAAATCTACGAACTTTACGGTGCCACCGACAAGTTTGGACTCCACATCACCGAGGGTCCACACAAAGATACGCAGGAGCTTCGTGTTCATGCATTTCGCTGGTTGAATCGCTATCTACGGGACGATGATTCCCTCATCAATATGCCGGCAACTCCACTTTTTGATCCGCCGGATTTGAAAGTATTTTCTGAACTGCCATCTGATGAGCTTGTGACTTCCATTCATGAATCCTTTGTTCCTGCAATTGGCATCGACAACCTGCCGAACGACCTTGAAACTGCAAAGCTGTTGGATCAGTCAACGCGAGACTTGATACGTAAAAAATGTTTTGGCGGATGGCCTGCAGTTGCAGTTGAGACTGGAACAGAATTGATCTCAGAGATATCCGAGCTCGAAACCAAAGTTCAAGTGGTCGATTTCAATAGTCAAAATCCTTACCGGCTACGAATTTTTATCGTGGGCCCAAAAAACACCGCGACAGATTCACTGACCCTACAGGTTCTGGATCAAACACAATGGGCCACTACTCTCGCGGGCCTTGCCGAAGTGATCCCTGATCAAACCTATGGTGTGAAAGCCGATCCCAGCCAGTGGAAAAAGCTCTCAGACAAGGCAAAGACTCAAACCACAGCCTACCTGGCTCCCAGAGGCATAGGAGCAACTGCCTGGTCAACGGAACTCCGAAAAAACACGCAGATCCGAAGACGTTTCATGCAAGTTGGTCAGACAACTGCAGGCATGCAGACCTATGACGTGCTGCGTGCTTCGATGGCACTGAAGGATTTTCTGGGGAATCCCGAGCTTTCGTTTTCGCTGAGTGCAAGTAAGCAGGGATGTACCTGGGCCATTTTTGCCTCACTCTTCATGGAGAATGTCACATCACTTGACCTCCATGAATTACCAGTCCGCAACCGTGATGCTCCTGACTTATTGAACATCAGCCGCATTGCAGAACCACCCCACATTGTTCTGATGCATGCTGCACGCGGTCGAGATCTGCTGATTCGGAATCCAACCGACTGGCATCAACAATGGAGCATTGCCTTGGCAGGAAACCCGATTGCTGAAAAGTCCGTAACCTTGCAGACAGGATCCGTTTCGCAGTGATCAAGCGACAGGTCATTCGAGCGAACGGACTCAGTCGACTCTTCCGTATCAGCGCCGAATCAGGAATCGATCCAACGTACTTTCTCTGAGACTGACTGACGTTTTCCCTCGGGCCAATCCTTCGCTGGATACCCCAGGTAGAACAGTCCCAATGCGCGATCCTCACCACTCAAACCAATGTAGTCACGCATTTTTTCACTGGTTGCTGCGACATTGCTGGACCAGAACCCACCGATGCCGTAGGAAGTTGCCGTCAGGTGGATGTTCTGAACAGCGCACGCAACGGCCTGAATTTCATCCAGCTCTGCAATTTTTCCACTCGGCTGCCGTTTCATACCGATCGCAATCACAACCGGAGCGAGCGTCGCGTTGCGTTTCATCCCCTCATACTTGTTCTGGCGAAAAGTATCTTCTGTCGTTACCAATCGATAGGTCTCGGCAAGAAAGTCGGCAAGTTCCTGCCGTGCGTCTCCTGTAAAAACTGTAAACCTCCATGGCTCTGTCATACCATGGGTGGGCGCCCAGTTTGCATTTTCGAGCATTTCGTCAATGATTTCCCGTGGTATCGATTGATCAGAAAACTCTTTCGGTTTGATGGTACGTCGATGGCGAATGACCTCTGTGATTCCTTCGGCAGTCACAATAAAAACCTCTCATCTTTCTATTCGATTCTGGTTGATTCATGCGGTTCACGAGTGGGCTTGCTCAAGCAACTGAGCGGGGTTGGTAATCATCCACTGGCGAATCTGTTCTCTACTGACACCGACGGATTCGGTCAACACGTCGATCATTTGCGGAAAGGTTGATGCACACCCTGCGTAATGTGTGCGGCAAGCGGCCCATGCTGCACCATCCTCGTCGACTTCAACAACCTGTCCTGACAATTCATAACGTCCCGGACCAAGGCCTGCGGCCGTAATGGCATCTGTCACGATAACGATATTTTCATCAGGAACAATTCCCAGATAGTTGCGTAAAGCGAACACCGGAACATGGTGACCATCAGCGATGAACGAAACCTTCAGATGTTCACAAACGGAAAGCACGCGTTGAACAATATTGTCATGGCGCGGCAGCAACCCGGGACAACCGTTTCCCAAATGGGTAAACAGCTTCAGGCCATGGTCAATCGACTGCTTCAAGTCCTCCAGGGAAGCATCACTGTGGCCAGCGGCAACCACGACTCCACGTTCGCTCAGATACTTTGTAATTTCAGAACCCGCATCCATCTCAGGCGCCAGAGTTACCATTCTGATTTTCCCTCTGCCAGCATCCAGCAATCGCTTGGTCATATCGAGATTGGCAGGCACAGCATCGGCTGCCGGATGGGCACCAATGAAGCCGTCAGCCGGATTCAGGAACGGTCCTTCAACATGAATTCCACAAATGCACCCGGCAATTTCTGCTGATGCCTCCATCAATTGCACCAAGCGGGTAATCCTTTGGAGCATGAGATCAATTCGAGCCGTGATAACTGTGGCCAGAATTGAATCGGTACCATCCGCTTTCAACCGGCGACAGACTCCCAGAACATTCTCTTGGGTCAGATTTTCCGAATTGAAATCAACGCCCGCATAACCATTGACTTGCAGGTCGATGTAACCACTCATGATCCGATTTCCAGACTGTTTTTAAGATCAGCAGAGAGCTTTGAGGCAGCGGGTTTGTCAATCACGAGAGTCGCGTCGGAATGCCTACGGAGGATACTCGCGGGAATCACGGGTGAAATTTCATCCTCGAGTGTCGCCCTGACGGCTTCGGCCTTTCGCTCATCTGGAACGCTGCAGTAGATCTTCGCGGCTTTCATGATCTGACGCACTGACATGCTGATCGCATGTGTCGGAACTGTCGCCAAAGATTCAAACCACCCCTCACCCACCTGCTGCATTCGACACGGCTCATCAAGTTCAACCACCAGATAAGGTTCCTCTGTGTCAAAATCAGCTGGTGGATCATTGAACGCAAGGTGTCCATTTTCACCGATTCCAACCAGTGCAAGATCGATTTGAGTTCCCTTCAGTAAATTCCCCACTTCGTTGATGACAGCTTCTGGTTCCAAATCACCACGCAAATAGTGAAAATGCGACAGGTTCACATGATCAACGAAGCGTTCACGTAAATAGCCACAAAATGACGCACCATGATCACTCGAAAGTCCAACGTATTCATCAAGATGAAAACCGGTGACCTTGGACCAATCAATTTCAGGCTCGTTGACCAAATGCTTGAGCACCTCAAACTGGGAAGCCCCTGTAGCAACGACAACATTGGCATTTCCTTTTTCGGAAATTGCCTGACGCAGGTCCGAAGCGGCATGCTTTGCCACCCAGGCCCCCATTTCAACTGGATTCGAGGTTAAGATTGTACGCATGAATTTACCTGCATCACGGGACAGACATTGATAAACAAGGCAAGCATTGTTGGCTTTCTGGCCACCAATTGCGAGTCCCAATGGCTACATCGGGATGTTCTTTCCACTCATTCAACCGCAGCAAGAGGTTCATGGTGTTATTCCGGCTCTCACTCTGCTTCGCTCTGACCATCGTCTCAGCAATGGTTTTGGCTCAGGGCCCAACTGTACTTCCTGCGAACGCTGCGCCGGATGACATCCGTCTGGGGCCGAAGAAAACGCTAAACGGACACTTTCCCTTCGAGGTACCAGAGAATGCCGCAGAGTGGTACGAACGCGCTGAACAACTGCGCAGACGTATCCTCGTTGCAACCGGATTATGGCCGATGCCGGAAAAAACTCCTCTGAATGCCGTTGTCTTCGACAAAACACAGCGAAAGGGATTCACGGTCGAAAAAGTATATTTCCAAAGTCTGCCAGGTCATTACGTAACGGGCTTGCTGTTTCGCCCAACCAGTGATCAGGAAAAACCAAGACCTGCTGTTCTGTCTCCCCATGGGCATGGTGGCCGCATGCAGGAATACAGTGATGCAGAGCTTGAAAAGCAGATTGCCCAAGGTGCGGAACACTTTCCGAAGTCCGGCAGGAGACCTAAGCTGGCCCGATGTGCGCAATTGGCTCGGATGGGATGCGTCTGTTTTATTTTTGACATGCTTGGATACGCCGATTCCCAGCAAATCTCACGGGAAGTCGCCCACCGACACAAGGATGTCCGCCCCGAAGAAAAATCTGGATCAAATGACAGTTGGGTTTTTTACAGCCCTCAGGCCGATCTGCGTTTGCAATCCATCATGGGACTGCAAACGTGGAATGCGATTCGGGCACTTGATTTTCTTGCCGCACTTCCAGATGTCGACCCGAATCGCCTGGCAGTGACTGGTGGCAGTGGTGGAGGAACACAATCCATCCTGCTTGGTGCCATTGATGAACGCCTCAAAGTTTCGTTCCCCAATGGAATGGTTTCCACATCAATGCAAGGTGGATGTTACTGCGAAAACTGCAACCTGCTACGGATTGACACAGGAAATGTGGAGCTCGCTGCATTATTTGCACCCAGACCCCAGGCAATGACGGCTGCAGATGACTGGACCCGGGACATGATGAAAGATGGCTATCCACAACTTTCATGGCTCTATGCCATGATCGGCAATGAATCGGATGTTTACTGCCGACCCATGCTGCACTTCAAACACAACTACAACTACGTGACGCGTGCCACGATGTATCAGTGGATGAACCGTCATCTCAAACTCGGGCTGGATGACCCTGTCATCGAGCAGGACTACGAACCCTTGTCCCAAGAGGAAACCACTATCTGGGGTGGTAAATATCCCGCACCAGCGAATGAGGGAATTGAGCATGAGAAATCAGTTTGCAAATGGTTCGACGACCAGGCGAAACAGAAACTTGCGACGCTTGGCACGGACAATGAGGAATCCAGAAAGCAGTTCCATCTCACTTATGCAGGTGCATGGCAAGTCGTCTTTGACCAGGGACTTCCAGAGGAAATTGAAATCGAGGAGTTTGAACAGGAGAGTCAGGATGATGTGCGAATTCGCAGGATCATTGTCCATGATGTGGCAAGACAGGCACGAGTCCCGATTCTGCTGTTGAATAAAACTGGCACAAAGCCTGATACATCAGTGGTCTGGACAACCGGATCCGGCAAGGATGCACTCTTTTCTGATGACGGCCAATTCAATCCAAGCCTGAAACAGTTGCTCAACCGGAACGTTTCGATTGTGCTCCCAGACCTTCTCGGTCAGGGTGAATTGCGCACCGCCGCAGAAAGAGCAGATGATACAGAACAACGGACAGTTGATGATGAACGTGCCTATTCCGCGTTCACATTCGGGTACAACAGGACGTTGGTCGCTGAGCGGTGCGCAGATCTTCTAGCAGCTGTGGCGTTCGCCAGGAAACTTGAAACCAGAACGACCAATCTGTTGGCGACCGCTGGTTCGTCTGCCTGGGCAGCGCCGGCAGCGGCAATCGCAGGAAGTTCAATCGCGCGTGCCGCAATCGACACCAATGCATTCCGGTTCTCACAAGTCGATCAATATCGGGATCCGAATTTTCTGCCTGGCGCAGTCAAGTACGGCGACCTGCCCATGCTACTTGCGTTACGGGCACCTCATCCTTTGGCTGTCATGGGTGAAAAGGTCATGCCAGCCAAAATCACAGAGGTCTACGGATCAACCAATGATTCGAAAATGTTACTTCACGAAACGGGTGGTTTGACTTCGTCGGTATTCCAATGGCTCTCCCCATCCAGATAACGGATTGGATCAGGATTTCATTGATGCAATCCAGCAGCTGTAATCGAGAAACTTGAAAGAGTCGCCTGCATGACGACCCAAATACCAGGCTGTTCACTTCAATACTCTTCTGGACACAAAAAACAGGCCAAACCGGGTTGATCCTTCTGCAGAAATTCGTCAATCCGGTTAGACTGGACGGTTTCCCACCTGCGTCTGGCGGCGCGTTTTCTGTCCCACTCGAACCTTATCCATGCTGCGCATGATCCGCATCGTCGCCTGTCTACTCGTCTCCATGACCCCGGTGTATTCATGGGGTGATGAGAGAACTTTGGACTTCAATCGGGATATACGACCGATCCTGTCTGAAAACTGCTTTCATTGCCATGGGCCTGACACCGCAACGCGTCAGGCGGATCTACGGCTTGATCAAGCTGATTCAGCAAAAACCGTGTTGGATGCCAATTCGCCGGAATCCAGCGAACTGCTTCGTCGCATACTCTCAACTGATCCGGATGAGCAAATGCCACCTCCGGAATCACTGAAGAAACTGGCGTCTGAAGAAAGAAAAGTCCTGACGAACTGGATTCAACAGGGTGGTTCATTTGAAGGACATTGGTCCTTTTCCGCTCCAGGTAAAAAATCGCCACCGGATCTTGATGGCGACCATTGGTCCAAAGGGGCAATCGATCAATTCATATTGTCCAAATTGCGAACTGAAAAAATCCTGCCATCGCCACCTGCCAAACCTCAGACGCTTGCGCGCCGAATCGCGCTTGATCTGACAGGGATACCCTTGAACGCGGAGGAAATGGAAGCTTTCCTGGCCGATCAAAGTGAATCGCCCCTTGAAGCACTCATTGATCGCCTGATGTCTTCTCCTCGCTATGGCGAACACATGGCAATACGCTGGCTTGAAGCCTCAAGGTATGCGGACACTGATGGTTATCAGAATGATCGGTACCGGTATCAACACGTCTGGCGTGACTGGGTCATAGAAGCGTTCAACGAAAACAAACCCTATGACCAATTCGCAATAGAGCAAATTGCTGGCGATATGCTGCCCAACGCGACACTGCGTCAACAGATTGCAACAGGTTTTGGACGCAACCACCGTATCAACTCGGAAGATGGTTCAATTCCCGAGGAGTGGCGTACCGAGAACGTTGTTGACCGTGTTGATACGTTCGGCACAATCTTTCTTGGCCTGACCATCGGATGCGCACGCTGTCATGACCACAAGTATGATCCCATTTCCCAACGCGAGTATTACCAGTTTTTTGCCTACTTCAACAATGTAGCGGAATGGGGAGTTGGTCCCAACAATGGCAATAGCCCTCCGTTCATTGAAGTACCTGCAAGTTGGCCAAATCTTCGACCACATGAAAACAAACTCATTACTCCCGATCCCGTTAAACTCAGAAACGCGAGAGCAGATCAGGGGAACGGACTGAAGCGACCACAGGCGGGATCGCCTTCAACACTGATGGTCATGCATGAACTGGCGGAACCGAGGGAGACCTTTGTTCTGCAGCGGGGACAGTACAACATGCCCGACCGATCATCTCCGATCAGTCCCGGTGTCCCACTCTCATTGAAACTTCCAAAACAGGATCACCCAACGAATCGACTGGACTTGGCAAGATGGCTGTTTGATCCATCTCATCCTCTGACAGCACGTGTTGCTGTCAATCGAATCTGGCAGCAGTTTTTTTCGACAGGTTTAGTGGAAACCAGTGAGAATTTTGGCTCGCAGGGTTCGCCACCAACACATCCTGATCTGCTCGACTGGTTGGCACTCGAACTCATCCGTAACGATTGGAACATTCAGGCAATTCAAAAACAGATCCTGATGAGCCGCACTTATCAACAATCATCGCAAGTCCGGGAAGATTTGCTCGAACGTGATCCACACAACCAACTTTATGCCCGCGGACCACGCCATCGGCTACCTGCGTTTACTCTTCGGGACCAGGCCCTTGCAGTGAGTGGACTGCTTGTGGAAGAAATTGGTGGTCCATCGACCAAACCGTACATGCCACCAAAAATCTGGAAATCCATTTCCAACAACAATTACAAACAGGACAAAGGTTCAAAGCTTTATCGCCGTAGCCTTTACACCTATTGGCGGCGTACGATCCCTCCCCCAACGATGATGAACTTCAATGCTGCCGCACGTGAAGTGTGTGTAGTCAGGACGGAAACAACCAACACGCCGTTGCAGGCGCTCACTTTGATGAACAACAAATTATTCATCGAAGCCGCCCGATGCATGGCTGAAAAAATGTGGTTAGCCGCCGGAGGAGAACCCAATCTGGCCATTCGGGAGGGCTACCGCTTGTCGGTGGGTCGCGACCCGTCAACACAAGAACTGGAAATCATGGAAGAATCACATGCGAGGTTCTTTTCACATTTCAAGACAAATCCGGACGAAGCCAGGCAACTTGTCGCCGTTGGAGAGGCTCAGCGTAATGACACGATTCCAGTACCGGAACATGCAGCCATGACCATGCTTGCCAACGTCTTACTCAATCTGGATGAAGCCATCAGCAAGGAGTAGGGACCGAACCCATGAAGCAGGAATCATTTTCTCGACGGTCGATGCTACTGGGCTCGCTTGCCCTTTCGTCCCTGCTGAACCGGGATGGTTACGCGCAGGAAACCGGTAGCAAAGTCCACCTTGGATTGCCAGAACTGCCACATTTCAAACCCCGCGCGAAACGGGTGATCTATCTTTTCCAATCAGGTGGTCCAGCACAAATGGACCTCTACGATTACAAGCCGGAATTGCAGAAACGATTTGGCGAGGAAGTACCTCGCAGCGTCTACCCCGACGAACGCAAAACAACGATGAGTTCGGCGCAGGCGAGCTTTCCCGTAGCCCCCAGTGCGTTCGAATTCAAGCAATGTGGTGAAGCGGGATCGTGGATCAGCAACGCATTGCCGCATATCGGAAGCATGGCCGATGATCTTTGCATCATTCGATCAATGCATACCGATGCCATCAATCATGATCCCGCGATTACCTTTCAACAGACAGGTTCACAAATCCCTGGTCGACCCAGTATCGGATCATGGATTGGGTATGGCCTTGGAAGCAACAACGACAACCTGCCGGCGTTTGTTGCCATGAGCAGTCGTGGTAGTGGCAAAACCGGACAACCCTTATATGACCGTCTTTGGGGAAGCGGATTCCTGCCTTCAAAACATCAGGGTGTTAAATTCCGTAACCAGGGTGATCCCGTGCTGGACATTTCGAACCCTGACGGCATCTCCCAGAAACAGCGACGGTTGATGCTTGATTCTCTTACGAAGCTGAACGGCATCAAATTCGATGAGGTCGGAGATCCGGAAATCCAGACTCGTATCGCTCAATACGAATTGGCATATCGCATGCAGATGTCCGTCCCGGAACTGCTGGATTTTTCAGATGAGCCAAAGCACATCACTGATCTCTACGGTCCCGAAGTCAATACACCTGGTCGCTATGCCTACAATTGCCTGATCGCCAGAAGACTTGCTGAACGTGGAGTTCGCTTCATACAACTATTCCACCAGGGTTGGGACCAACACAACAATTTGCCGGCTCAGATTGGGAAACAGTGCAAGGATACTGATCAACCTACAGCAGCACTTTTGCGTGACCTGAAGCAACGCGGCATGCTGGAAGACACCCTGGTGATCTGGGGCGGTGAATTTGGCAGGACAATCTACTCACAAGGCAAATTAACCGCCAAGTCCTACGGACGCGATCATCACCCAAGTTGCTTCACCATGTGGATGGCCGGGGGTGGTACACGGGGTGGTGTAAATCATGGACGCACAGACGACTACAGCGTGAACGTTGCAGAGGATGGCGTGAGCGTACACGATCTGCACGCAACAGCATTACACCTGCTTGGCATTGACCATGAACGTTTGATACACAAATTCCAAGGTCGGGATTTCCGTCTCACAGATGTCCATGGCAAGGTGATACTCCCACTCCTGACATGATGGAAAGTGTGTCGATGCGTTCACTGATCTGGATATTCAGTCTGGTTGCCGCAACGGTTGCCACTGCAGATTTCCCCAAACTGTTCAACAGCGAACCTCTACCAGAGCATACGCGGATGCCCGCAGAGGAAGCGGCTGCGGGCATGCAGTTACCTGTCGGTCTGACTGCCAAAGCTTTTGCGGCTGAACCGGATATTCAGAACCCCATCGCCATGACTTGGGATTCCAAAGGCCGTCTCTGGGTTGCGGAGAACTATACCTATGCAGAGCGTAACCAGCGATTTCAACTCGACTTGAGAGATCGAATCGTCATCTTTGACAACACTCATGACGATCGTTTCAGCCAACGCAAGGTTTTCACGGACGACATCCAGATGTTGACCGGGATCGAAGTAGGTTTGGGTGGAGTTTGGCTGTTGTGCCCGCCAAAGCTGATTTTCATTCCGGATCATGATGGTGACGATGTGCCTGATAGCCCCGGGGAGGTCTTACTTGATGGCTTTACCGTGGCTCAACAGAACTATCACAATTTCGCAAATGGTCTGCGTTTTGGTCCCGATGGCTGGCTGTATGGGCGATGCGGTGGCTCCTGCCCAGGACGAATAGGAAAACCTGGAACGCCGCGGAATGAACGACTTGCGTTGGAAGGTGGAATGTGGAGATACCACCCCATAAAAAAAACGGCGGAAGTGCTCACAACTGGTACAACGAATCCATGGGGGCATGACTGGGATTCACTCGGGGAGGCCTTCTTTGTAAATACGGTCAATGGGCATCTTTGGCATCTCATTCCCGGCGCACACTACACCAGACCGTTCGCTCTGGATCCAAATCGACGTACGTACGAACTCATCGATTTCCATGCGGACCACTGGCATTTTGACACGGGCAAAAGCTGGACTCAATCACGTTCGGGGGCAGCCGATTCCTATGGGGGTGGACATGCGCACTCGGGTGCAATGATTTATCAAGGCGACAACTGGCCAGCGGCTTATCGTGGAAACTTTTTCACGCTCAATTTTCATGGACGGCGGGCAAATCAGGAGATCCTTCGCAGAGACGGTTCAGGATTTGTCGCCTCCCACGAAAAAGACCTTTTCATTGCCAAAGACCCGTGGTTCCGCGGGATGGAACTTGGAACCGGCCCGGACGGTGGAGTTTTCGTACTGGACTGGAGTGACACCGGAGAATGCCATGAGCACACTGGTGTTCACCGACGCAGCGGCCGCATCTTCAAAATACGGAACTCCAGGGCCAAACCCGCAATAGAAACCCGGGATGTCTCTTCATGGTCATTGAATGATCTGGTCAATACACATGCGGAAAAGAACGACTGGTTCACGCGACAGGCGAGGCTGGAACTCGCCCGCCGCCGGATGAACAAGACCGATATCACTGCGAGCTACACACTACTCAAGCAGCTACTTGAATCACCCGCCAGTGATCCTCGTACCATGGTCCAGTCTTTGCTGACGCTGAATTCGCTTGGCGGCTGTGACCGGACCATGCTGAAACGACTATCGAATCATGAACATGAATCCATCCGAAGCTGGTCCATCCGTCTTCTTGCGGATCACTGGCCATTGGATGACGCCTTGAGCAGGTCCCCAACAAGTGATGTCGATCGGGATCGAATCAGGAAAGAGGCCGCGGAATTGATGCCCCACTTCATTGCGGTAGCAACGAATGACAGCTCAGCTCTTGTCCGTCTCAGTCTTGCTTCCGTGCTGCAGCGTCTTCCACTGGACTTGCGTCCTGCTCTCGCCAAAACCCTCGTGCAGAATGAACAGGACATTGGAGATCACAATCTGCCGCTGATGATCTGGTATGGTCTGATCCCGGTAGCAAACGAAAATCCAGCGCATCTCATGGAGGTAGCAAAGGCTTGTAAACTCCCGAAAACTCTTGCGTTGATTGCACGCTGCATCACCGAAGAAGTGGATAACTATCCGCAAACCCTGAATGCATTGCTGACCCATGCGACGACTCGTGAGCACGATTATCTGCTCACGGTGCTCCGGGGCACTGCACGAGGGCTCAAGGGCAGGATCAGTGCTCCTCGACCTGATTCATGGGATCAACTCATTCAAATTCGCGATCCCGAGATTGTTGAACTGGTACGTGAGCTTGGTGTCGTGTTTGGTGATGGTCGAGCGGTACAGGAATTGCGAACGATTGCGCAAGAGAAAAAATGGGAACCAACAGTACGTCTGACGGCTCTTCGGACGCTGATCCAAATTGACGATGCCGAGATTCGAAAGATTTGTGAAGGACTATTGGGCGACCAGCAAATGAACTTACTTGCAGCACAGGGACTGTCACAGTTCGATGATCCGGCGATCGGTACAAGTCTGGTCAGGCGTTACCACAGTTTCCGGGGTCCGGTCCGCCCCCAGCTGATGTCAATTCTTGTGTCCCGAAAGTCGTTTGCAAATGCAATGCTGCAGGCAATCGAAGATGGCAAGATCCCGGCAAGTGACCTGTCAGCGTTTCAGGTCAGGCAACTCAAAAGTTTCCATGATCCTGCACTTGACCAGCGCGTTGGCCAAGTATGGGGAGAAGTACGAACGACTCCGCAAGAACTTCAGGCCAGAATCGACAAACTGAAAGAATCTTTGCCGCCATCAGAACTTGCCGAAGCGGACATTGGCAATGGCCAACATCTGTTCAGGAAGATCTGCCAGAACTGCCACCGGTTATTTGGTGAAGGTGAGCAAATAGGTCCTGACCTGACTGGGTCGAATCGTAACAACCTTGACTACCTGCTTACCAACATGGTCGATCCGAGCAGCGTTATCGGAAAGGATTATCGCATGACCGTTCTTCTGACAAAGGACAACCGGATCTTCAATGGTCTCGTGATCGACGAAACCAATCGCACCATCACAATTCAGACTGCGACAGAGAGGATCAGCTTTGACAATGAAAAAATTCATAGTCGCAAGCAGACAGATAAGTCGCCCATGCCAGATGGACTGCTCGACACACTCTCAGCAACGGAAATCCGCGACCTCGTAGGATATCTGCAGCAACCAACAAGGATTCAGGTCGAGTCAATCAGAAAATGATTGCATTCGATGCCCGCCCCGACCATCATCAAGTGCGATGGATGTCGGGTCATCGAGCTTCACGTCCTCTCGCCCGCCAGCGACTCCACGTGCGGATTGCTTCAAGCAACACCGTTCGATTGGTCAATCTGGTGTGATACCTGCTGCTTAAGCACCCTCAGGGACTGCCCAAAAGGAATAATCCGCACATCCGGACCTTCATGCTGATCGGCAAGCTTTCGTTTACCAGAGTTTTTTGACAGCGTTCTATTTTGTCTTACCTTTTAGTGAAGTGAGTGGGTCGATGTACGACCTGCTGCCGAGATGGGGTTTACCGCACGAAAGCGTATGAACCACATTTCGGTCAGCCTTGCTCCCTGGACAAAGGGCAAACCGTCTGTGAAGGCGGGGCGCAAAGCCACGGATCCAGTTTGCGTGCAGTGCAAGAACGCACTGTCAGGCTTGTTGGACCGCCGGGTTGCCAAGGGAAAGTGAAATTGTGATTTTGCTCACAAGTTCGCACCAAGGCGTGTCAGACGAAAGTCGGAGACGAGGCTGTCCCTTTCACAAGTGATGACTCACGTTGAGTCATGCTATTTAGTAAGTCGTCGTCGTGTACCCAATGGTATGCGTCTCACTCGCGAGGAGAGAGAGCATGAAGAATTTCGCTGACAGCATTGTAAATTTCCTGAAAGAAGAAGATGGCCCAACTGCAGTTGAGTACGCCGTAATGTTGGCACTCATCGTAGTCGTTTGTTTGGCTGCCGTAGGTACCATCGGTACCAACGCAAAGGCCAAATTCGAGGAAGTTGGCACTGCAATCGCCAACTGATGCCGCAGCCGCTGTGATCCAGCGGCACCAAAAGAATATCTCGTCGCTTCTCGGCACGGTTCCGACATCCAAGGGACCGTGCCGTTGCGCCGGGATGTATGCGTTTTGTTGTAGTGTTGACGCAATCACCGTTCCGATTCAAACGGACGTTTTCCTGCCCGAATGGGGATCCTCCCATGAATTATCCACTACTACCTGCTGACGCCGCTGCTTACGCGTGGCAACTGTCATGCTGTCTGATCACACTCCTGTTCGCCATGTTCAGTTGGATGATCGGCCCCCGATGACGGATGTCGAATACGAAGCCTGAATGGACAAGGGTGATCATGCCCAAGTTCACTCGACCAACCGCTCGCTACCACCTACCGCTCGCTAAATAATCTACGGGGATACACATTATGGAAACATTACTTCAGGGAATCGCTGAAAACTGGACTGTCTGGTTCGTTACGGTTGTCTTGATTGTCGCTGCAATCATCGACGGCGCAATTTTGAAAGTACCTAACTGGCTCACATTTCCGTTCATTGCCTGCGGTTGGCTGCACTGGACGATGCAGGATGGCCTGTCTGGCCTGGGTTGGAGCTTGCTGGGAACCTTTGTTGGCATGATGCTTCTGCTTGTATTACGCAATGTGGGAGGCATGGGAGCGGGTGACGTCAAATTGCTGGCTGGTGTTGGTGCCTGGCTCGGCACGATGGTGACCCTGTACGCTTTCGCTGCCACCGCCATCGTGGGGGGTGTAATGGCCCTCTTCATGATTCTGCGAAGCGGTCAATGGGAAAAGCACTTGGCAATGGGACACCAGATATTGCACGAATGGAAAACGATTCGCAGCCCGCAGAAGCTTTCCGAAATCGCGCGAGAAAGAAAACCTTCCATGTACCTGCTGCCTTATGGAATTCCCATGGCTATCGGCTCAATCGCCTATTTTGCGATCGCTGGCATGCTGGTTTGAGCCTCGCCGGCAGGTTTTAGAGAGTTGTTAAAGTCTTCCGATTAGGCGGGTCCAGCCGATTGCGTTGGAGCCGCCGATCGTATTGATAGTAGCTCAACGGTCTTGCCGGTTGCAGCGATCCAATGCTTTGCGCCGAAAAACACCCGTGGGTCAGTCCCGTCGATGCTGTCGCATTGGGAATCCTGGCCATCAAGACCCGATTGGGTAACTCGTTTCCCACGACATACTGCCATGCGTAACAAATCCATCTACCTTCTTCTAGCATGTGTTTGTGGCACGGTTGCGGCTGTTTTGGCCAGCGAATGGCTGAAAGCTCAAGGCAACCAGAACACAACAAACATGGTTGAGATTTTTGTAACATCGACTTCAATCGATGTTGGTGAGAAAATCACAGCCGAGAAGATCGCGTTGGAACGGTGGCCCGAAGACAAAGTCCCAGAAGGCGCAAGTAACCGTCTTGATGAAGTCGACGGAAAATATGCGAAGCAGCGGCTGTTTGAAGGCGAGCCGATCATGCCGCTGAAATTGATGGACGAAAACTGGACGAGTGTTCCCAATGGCTGGAAGGCTGTCGACATGGATGCCAGCGAACTGGGCATCGCAACCTCACTTCAGCCAGGTGATCGCGTCGATGTCGTTGGCTTCTTTGAAAAAGATGACGAATTCATTCCAAGGAGCGGTTCCCAGACTGTCTTCATGGGAATACGCGTTTTCTCGATCGATGGTGACACATCACGACGAACCGAAGAGGATCGGGGAAAACCCGCAAGGTTCATTCAACTTCTGATCTCTGAAAAAGACAAGGATGCATGGTCCTATGCAAAGGAACTAGCCACACTCGAATTGCACAAGGCTAGTGACCAGGATCATACGCTTGAAGATGGATCAAACGAAGCCGCTGCCAAGTTCATGACAATGATTGAAGATCATCGCAAGAAACTGGAAGAAGAAGAACAGGAAGAAGAGAGATTGCGTTTGGCTGAAGAGGAAGCAGCAAAGCAGGCGTTGGCAGCCGAAAACAAGACGGATCCCGTCGTCAACGAAGCGAAGGTGGAAGGATTTACGATGTTCAAGCTGGTTGAAGGGCGAATGCTTGAATACTGGATCGTTCCGGGAAAACTTCCTGTGCTTGTTGGTGAAGTAGGGGCACCAGACGCTGAACCCCAGGCGCCCGAAACTGGCAGCCTTCCCGTGCAAATCAATGAGGATGACGTCCAGAGCCTCAACGGAGAGGGCAGTCCTTTTTTTCAACCACCGTCCAATGAGTGACGCAGTTGACCCAGAGTCAGCTGCCGAGTCTCGACCATTTACCGACTGATCAAGCAGACTGGCTGCCGGATCTTGAAACAACAATCTGACATTTACGACCGTTACACGCACTGACCTGTGCCGTAAGAGCTGTGGGTAGCCACCAACAGCTCAATGGCAGAATTCGAATGGATTCGGATTTAGGTCCAGCAAGGATGAACCAGCGATGGAAACGCAGCGATTGATGGCCCGGCTCGCCGCCGCATTATTGATTTCCACGACGATATCCGTCGCCAGCTGGAACTCAGCGTCTGCACAGACTCTATCAGATGTGTTGGCGGCCAAAGGTCCAGCAGTAGCCCACAACATCTCGCAACCGTCTGAACGGGTTGAGATGATCGTCAAGAGCAGTCGTATCCTGACACTCGAAGAACGAATCCCGAAATTTCAGGTGTATAACGAGCTCGTCGTCGGTGCTACACCGGTGTCACAGAATCAGATCCAGATTTTTGCGAAGACGCCTGGTACTACACAGCTGAACCTCTGGGACACCAATGATCGTCTCTACACGGTTGATGTGATCGTGATGGCAGATGCGCGGCAAGTCGAAGGCATTCTTGAGAGCCAACTTCCTCTGGCAACGCTCAAGGTCATACCGATTCAGGATAGCGCGATCATTTCCGGTACAGTCACCAGTGTTGACGACGTTGATCGTGCTGTTGCGATTACTGAGCAGTTTTACACAACCGTTGTCAATAACATTCGTGTTGTGGGTGTTCAGACGGTGCTTCTGCACACCAAAATCATGGAGGTTTCACGTACCAAGCTACGTGATCTGGGCATTGACTGGGGTAGCGTATCAACGGGATCGTTCTTCTATTCTGCACCCAGTGGCTTGATCAATGCAGCTTTGAGCAGTACCAGTGCGCTTCCCACAGCTGGTGCCAGCCTCAACGCAACCAACCGGCTTTTTGCCAACGCCGGTGATTTTCAGGCACTCATTTCAGCTCTCCGGAAGCAGGACCTGATCAAATTTCTGGCAGAACCGACAGTGGTAGCGACGCATGGTCGCCCAGCGAGATTCAACGTAGGAGGTCGTGTCCCCTATATCGTACCAACGAACAATGCAGTGACCGTAAATTACGAGGAATTCGGCACCGCCGTTGACTTCCTTCCGTTCGTTGTCGGCCCTGGACGAATCCGTTTGGAAGTGCGTCCCGAAGTCACCGAACCTGATCCCTCGCGTTCCATCAGTTCTGAAGGGATTGATGTCCCGGCTTTCAGTTCCCGGTATGTGGAGACCGCAGTCGAACTTCAGGCGGGACAGACATTTGCCATTGCAGGTCTGCTTCAAAGTCGAACAGAAGCTGTTTCACGAGCGACTCCATTCTTCGGAGAGCTGCCTTACATTGGAGCGGCTTTTCGACGAATCAGTGAAGCCCGCAATGACATTGAACTTTTGATCACCGTGACACCTGAACTGGTCGACGCTATTGACCCCCACCAATTGCCGCGTGGTGGGCCCGGTCTCACATCAATGTCACCAAGTGATTCCGATCTCTACCTGCGTGGTCACATCGAGGTACCCAACCTGTTAGGTAGCGACAATTGCAATCTTGGGGAAGATGGTTACAGTGTCATGCCAGAGGTGATGCCGGGCCAATTCAAGCTCGAGGAAGCGATCCCGCCCGGGGCTATTGTTCCAGGCGAAGCACCCGTCATAGTAGGCGAAGGAGTTTCCATTACAGCGCCACCTGTGGAATGATTCAACCATCGGCGCTGGTAGGCGTACGATCATCCGCGTTGTGAATCGCAAGTAACACGATGCAACCAAGCTCATGAGTAACGTTTTAAGAATTGCCCTAGTCGATCCGAACGACGCCACACGAGAATCCCTGAAGGGGATGCTTCTCGGTTTGGAGACGGTATGGCTTGAAGCAGACTGTTCACGTTACGAATTTTTTCCGGATGTTCTCGAGCAAACCACACCTGATGTCGGTGTGGTTTCACTCGATAGCAATCCGGAGCAGGCGATCGAACTGATTGAGAGGTTGACGGCAGAAATTCCTGGCACTGCCATTCTCGCTGCCAGTCGCGATACCGATGGCCAGCTGATTCTGAAAACAATTCGTGCGGGCGCTCGTGAGTTTTTGACCCTTCCGGTGTCGGACGAGGATCTGTCCGGCGCGCTTGAGAGGGTGAGCCATCAGAAATTCGGCTCGCTGGACGGGGGATCACGCAGCAGCGAAGTCATCGCAATTGCTGGAGCAACAGGTGGAGTGGGCAGCACAAGCACTGCTGTCAACCTTGGTTGTGTACTCGCTGAAAACACGATGAACAGCGTGGCATTACTTGATCTTGATCTGGCTCTCGGCGATGCAGATGTATTTCTGGACTCGATCCCTGATTACACTCTCGCAGATGTCGTTCAAAACGTATCCAGACTCGATATCCAACTTCTGAAACGCTCACTCACGAAGCACAGCAGCGGACTTTACCTGCTCCCAAGACCGGTTGAGTTACACGATACGAATGCAATCAGCCATGACAATATCCGCAAAGTCATCGGGCTTTTGAAAGCTTCTTTCACTCACTTGATCATCGACCTCTCAAAGACATACAGTCCAATCGACATGGCTGCGATTGAGAGTGCGTCCAAGGTAGTTCTGATAACCCAACTGGACTTGCCCTGTCTACGTAACGTGGTTCGACTGATGATGAGTTTTGAGGAGATGGATGACCTTCAGGACAAAGTCGAGATTGTTGTGAATCGGGCGGGATTGGATTCAGGCCAGATCAGCCTTAAAAAGGCAAAGGAAACACTGGGGCGGGACATATTCGCGTTACTGCCAAATGACTATCGGACGATGGTTGAGGTCCGAAACAACGGTGTTCCGTTGATTGTTCAGGCTCCACGCGCTGGTATCACACATGCGATTCGTGAGCTTGCATCCAAGCTTGATGGAGCCAATCAGCGTTTTGAAAAAGAGGGCACAGCTGCTTCAAAAGCAGGCGAGAGCAAGTGGAAAAAGTTCTGGCCCGGCACAAAGTGAACCTGCGTTCCCTGAAGCGGACCATGTCTGTTCTGGTCGAATCATATTCTGATTCTAGAGACTTTGATTTTCTACCCAACGAATCAGGCTCCGAACCATCACGCCTGTTGCTCCGGCGTCTCGGGACGGTTTAGGTGTGTCTGCAAACGCGGGTCCGGCAATGTCCAAGTGAACCCATGGCACATCACCCACAAAGTTTTCAAGAAACTTCGCCGCGGTGATGGCGCCACCCCAGCGACCCTCACCCACATTCTTGATATCTGCCACTTTGCTTTTGACCTTTTCATCAAAAAGATCGAACATTGGAAGTTGCCAGACCAGTTCGCCTTCGTCAGTGGCCGCTGACTGGACTTCGTCACACAGAGTCTGGTCATTTGTCATCATACCCGCGACATCGGTTCCCAGGGCGACCATGCATGCCCCGGTCAGAGTAGCAAGATCAACCATCGCTCTCGGCTCGTTCTGTATAGCAACGTCCAGAGTATCCGCGAGTACAACACGTCCCTCGGCATCTGTGTTATGAATCTCAATTGTCTTCCCACTTCGGGTTTCAATGACATCACCCAATTTGTAGCTATCACCACTAACCATATTCTCGGCGAGACCACAAAGCCCGATCACATTGCACTTCAGCCCCATCTTTGCAATGCCATGAAGCACGCCAACAACTGTGGCGGCACCTGCCATATCACATTTCATGTCGATCATTCCGGCGCTGGGTTTGAGCGATAACCCACCGCTATCGAAGGTGACGCCTTTGCCAACCAGTGCCAATGGTTTCTCTGAGCCGCCTGCGTCATATCTGAGCATCAAGAGTCGTGGTGATTTTGAAGATCCAGCACCAACAGCCAGGATGGCCCTGCAACCCTCCGCAATCAACCGCTGTTCATCCCAAACTTCAACCTTGACTGCAGTGCCCTCGAATAGGGCGGTTACTTTTTCTGCAAAACTCTCGGGATAAACGACAGCCGGTGGCTCGTTCACCAATCTTTTGGTTTGGATGATTGATTCTCCGACAGCCCGTCCACGCTGCACTTTCCCATCCGCGATCCCAAAAAAGAGAATTCTTTCGGGGATGATCAGTGCCGGCTCGGACTGATAGATGGCCTGTTGGTCACATCCTGAAAGAACGCCTGCAACGATCGCATCATGGAAACTCTCCGGAAAACACTCTCCAAGTGCAACTACAACCGTCCCCCGGGGACGGTCTCCAAGGCGTCGAACAATCATCGAGCCTGACTCAAAAGCCGACTGCCTATCCGGGTCACAGGAACCCAAGCCCACCACCAGCAGCATCCGGGGACCACTGTCAGCTGGCAAAGCAAGCAGCGTCAACTCACCTTTTTTACCGAGGATTTCCCCGTTTGAAACCAGGCCTTCGATCCACCCCCCCGTCTCCTGGTTGACTGCCTGAAGTGTTGACGACAGGCTACCCTCTTGAGTCAAGCCTACAACCAGAACATCACATGATTGCCCTGAAATTTCGGCAAGGTTCGAGATTTCGGGCGACGGAATGGGATTGCTGTCCAGCATAAGTATTTCAGGTGGTTGTGGATGAAAGGGGCAAGATGGCCGATACACGGGTATCGTTAGTCTATGTTGCCGAAGGCGGTTATCCTAGCCTTCCTGATTTGGCTTCCAACACCATCCGCGTGCAAGAGTGTTTCCACCAGTGAAGCATCGTTCAACCCGAGACGCCACCGAGGATCTGCGAAAAGGCGGATACCTGATCCAGATCGACGATGAAGTCGAATCCCATCTGGAAATGGCCGAAATCCAGCGGCGTGTCTATGCCAACGGTGGTCCAGCAATCTTGTTCAACAGCATCCGTGGGTGCCAGTTCCCAGCCGTTTCAAATCTGTTCGGCTCAATTGAACAGGCCCGATATCTTTTCCGGGACACTCTTGAAGCAGTACGACGTCTGATTGAAGTAAAAATCGACCCGTCAGCTCTCCCAAGGAATCCGCTCCGCTATGCAGGTGTTCCGCTGACAGCTCTGACCATGCTACCTCGTAAAGTCAGCCGCGGACCGGTTCAGAAAGCGACTTGCGCGATTCATGATTTGCCTGCCATCAAATGCTGGCCTGACGATGGTGGCGCTTTCGTCACTCTGCCACAGGTGCTAAGTGATGACCCCAATGCAATGTCAAATCTCATGCGCGTCAACCTTGGTATGTACCGCGTGCAACTCTCGGGCAATGACTATGAACCCGATCAGGAGGTAGGCCTTCATTACCAGATCCATCGGGGTATGGGTGTCCATCATCGTGCGGCATTGGATCGAGGCAAGCCTCTCCGAGTAGCAATCACAGTGGGAGGAAGTCCCGCAATGTCTGTTGCTGCAGTCATGCCGCTGCCTGAGGGTCTGACCGAATTGACCTTCGGAGGTGCTTTATCTGGTCGTCGAATCCGGATGATCACCGGCAATCACGCTCCCGTCTATGCAGACGCCGACTTCGCAATTGTAGGGTCAATCAATCCCAACCAGACAAAACCGGAAGGACCCTTCGGAGATCATCTCGGTTATTACAGTCTGAAACATGAATTTCCTGTCATGCAGGTTGAACATGTCTGGCACCGCAAGGATGCCATTTGGCCATTCACAGTTGTTGGCCGTCCACCTCAGGAAGACACAACGTTTGGTCAATTGATCCATGATCTCACTGACCCGATCATTCCAACGGTCATTCCCGGCGTGAAAGCTGTACATGCCGTGGATGCAGCAGGCGTGCACCCTCTGCTACTCGCCGTCGGCAGTGAACGATACATGCCGTATCTGGAAAGACCAGAACCACAGGAATTGCTGACACAGGCAAATGCGATTCTTGGAAATGGGCAACTTTCTCTGGCGAAATACCTGTTCATCACAGATGATCCGGACAATCAACTCGACATCCATGACATCGATGCCTTCCTGAACCATATTCTGTCTCGTGTGGACTGGAAACGCGACTTGCATTTCCAGACAAGAACCACGATTGACACACTCGACTATTCCGGACGTGGATTCAATCAGGGTTCAAAAGTTGTGATTGCGGCGACCGGCACCCCACAGCGCACCCTGGCATCAAATCCGCCGCAGGATCTGCACCTTCCTGACGGTTTCAGAAATCCAAGAATTGTCGCTCCCGGTATCCTTGCAATCGAAGCACCGCGTTTTTCCGGACCTGAATCTGTCAAAGACACTCAAAACTTCGTTCAGCAAATGGAAAATGGCATTCAGCTCGACGCTCTGCCATTGATCACCCTTGTTGATGACAGTGATTTCACTGCCCGGTCCATGGGCAATTGGCTGTGGACCACATTCACCCGCAGCAATCCTGCCTGCGACATCGACGGCATCGGGGCAAAGTCTGTCAATAAACACTGGGGTTGCAGTGGTTCGCTGGTAATCGATGCAAGGATCAAGCCGCACCATGCACCACCGCTCATTGAAGATGCGCAGGTGACAGCGAAGGTTGATGCCCGGGCAACGCGCGGTGGTGAACTGGCAAAGTACCTGTGAATAAAACACCTGTGAATTTTGTTCTACAACACACTTGAATTAGTCCAACATGTCCACACTGCAAAAAGTTTTTGATTGCCCAGAACCAGTCGCACTGATCACAGGCAGCGGATCACGAAGGGTGGGCAGATCCATTGCAATCCACCTCGCACAACTCGGTTGCCGGATCGCGTTGCATGCCAATACAAGCGTCGAACAAGCGGAAGAACTGGCAGGGTATTTGCGTGATACCCACTCGAAGCAGGTGATCGTCACAAAGGGCAGCCTTTGCGACGAAGGGACGCCCGAGCAACTGGTGCACGAGACTGTCAGCACCTTCGATCGGCTTGACATTCTGGTCAACAGTGCTGCAATCTGGCGGCCCACTCCCCTCGAGGAGGTGACAGCAAGGGAAATCAGGGAGTACTTCGAAATCAATTCTGTTGCTTCCTTCCTGTGTGCCAAGGCAGCAGGTTTGCAAATGGTGGAACAATCCATGGGAGGCTCCATCATCAATGTGGGCGACTGGGCCACGGTCCGACCTTATCTGGATCATGCCGCTTACTTCCCGAGCAAGGGTGCGATTGAAACCATGACTCGATCGCTTGCAGTGGAATTCGGACATCGAAATCATCGTGTCCGCGTGAATTGCATTCAGCCGGGCCCGGTTCTGCTGGGAGAAGATGCAACTGACGCATTCGCCGAGAAAATGGCAACCAGCACACTCACGCGAAAAGTAGGAACACCAGAACACGTGGCGCATGCCGCTCAATTTCTATGTGAAAATGATTTTGTGACTGGTGTCTGCCTGCCGGTTGATGGAGGACGCAGCATCTTTGCCCCCGATGGAATCCAAGTCGGACTCAATAGTGGCTAACTGATATTGTTTCCGATGGGATGGTACGGATTTGCTGCGAAATCCCTGTACAAGTCATCGACTCTGGATGCTGTCGTTCGTACGGTTCCCAATTTTGCGAGGGACCCGGATCCAATGGAGCCCAAGTTGCTGCGTCCCAACGCCTGGCTACCCGACCAGGTAGCCATTTCCAATACGGATGCAGGCTGCAAATCACTTCGATGCCGCCACAAAAACTGCGCCTCACTCCACAGATTCAGATCCGGATTACTTGCTCGCGAATCAGTCCCCAAGGCAACCCGTACGCCATGGGCCAGCATCTCCGCCACCGGATGCTCGTCATACTGAAAAAAATGATGTGTTCGCGGACAATAAACAACTGTGATATGAGGGTGGGCTGCCAACGCCTCAATCTCGGAAGTTCTGAGATCGTTCGCATGTATCATCAGTGAACGTGGTGCTCTGGCCAGCCGCTCAATCAGACCCAGGAACGGATTACCCGGCCATGGAAACAGGTGGTCTTGCCAGACCCCCATGGACCTCAAGGCCTCTGCAAACGGTCCGGTACCGGCTTCAAGCAGTTCCCGCTCGTCCGGAGACTCGGCAACATGCATCACCAGTGGACGACTCTGCTTGACAACCAGATCAAGGCATTCATCGATGGTTTCCAGCGAAGTAGAATAAGGAGCATGAGGGCTGACGCCCCGGCTGCCATCAAATCCGAGATGGGCGTTGGCGGCTGCGAGACGTTCGCTTCCCCGCGATGAATTCAGCCCCAATACCTCCGCGAAAGAAATCAAATCCACTCCATGCGTGTCAGCTGGATACTGACAGGGTGTTGTCGCGATTTCGCCCACCAGACAGGTACCTGTTTGAGCCAATTCACGGATACCACAATCAATGGCAGCACGACGATTTGATTCATTGGAGGCAACTCGCGTCGTGACAACCTGACCAATCCACTTGGATAATGAAATTCCTGAATCGCCAATGGGTTCCTGACAATCTGAAAACTCAAGATGGGTATGCGCATTAACCAGACCGGGAAGAATCGCGACATCACCAAGATCCCGGTACGGAGCGGATGGAGTGCCTGCTCCCAATGCAACAACGCATCCGTTCTCGACTTTTACCCATCCACCATGAATGGGTTCACTGGTGACAGGAACGACCCACCGCGCGGATAGCACCTGACTGTGACTCTTGATCATGAAAAAACCTTGTTTACAAAGTCGATTACCGGCTTCATTCTACGACCGTGATCCTTCACAGGTCGCACGTGACCTTCTGGGCATGTGGCTCATGAGAAAAATTCAGGGTAACTGGATTGGTGGCTGCATTGTGGAAACCGAGGCCTATCTCGCCAGTGGTGACCCGGCCAGTCACAGCGCGAGAGGAAAAACACCCGGAAATACTTCCATGTTCGGCCCGCCTGGCACATTGTACGTCTATCCAATCCATGCCAACCATTGCATGAATGCTGTAACACAATCATTGGGAACCGGCAGCGCTGTGCTGATCCGTGCGATTGAACCGTTTTGTGGACTTCCCACCATGCAAGCCAACCGAGGAACCAGTCATCCGGGAAAGCTCACCAGCGGTCCCGGAATGCTCTGTCAGGCGCTTGACGTTGATCGATCGCTTGACGGAGCGAGCCTCACTCATTCTTCCCACGTCGGTATTTTTTTCAGTGGTCAAACCGTTACCCAATTCTGTCAAACTGGCCGTATCGGCGTCACGAGGGCGCAAAAAAGAAAACTCCGCTTTTTTACTGATGGGAACTGGTATGTCAGTGGTCGTCGCAAAGACCATCGAACACCGCCTGCACGACCCGCTCAGAAACTTTCCGGGGAAACGTGATTGGATCGAGTGAAATGCACACTCAGTAAAACTCCAGGTGGATCCATCGAGCTGAATTCAGCCACAAAAGCCACATACAACCCTTTCAATCCGAAAATGCTCTCTGACCGATTACGATCAGAGGCATGATGACGATTCGCGCGTTGAGTCCTTTTCTCACGGAGTCCATGTGGCGGTACAGACGAAACGCGGACATTGCAATGAACACTGTCTATCAACACAACCGATTTTTCAACGGTGGGCCGTTGGTGAGGATACCACGAACCACTGCAGAATGAGCATGAGTTGCCTGACAGGGTCAAGAGGCATGAGTCACTGCCAATGCGGTGTGGCTTTCGGCAACAGTCGTGGTCCGAGGACGATCTCTGTTCATTCCCAAATCCCGCTGCCCTCATTCAAAAAGGCAGCGTCGTGATGGCTGAAAGGAATGAAGTGCCATGCGAACCGGTCTATGCCCGTGCGCGTTAACTGTCGCTGCAGGGATCACAATTCTTGTGATTCTCGACCGCTTGAATTCCGAATCAGCGCATGCAGTCGAACCGATCGTTGTCGAAGACATCATTTTCGACAGTGAAAGCGATAACGAATCATCACCGTCCGACCTTGTGAAGCCCTATTTCATCCCTTCAGAGCACGTAGCAAGAAAGCAGGAAAACGCGCCGTCATTGGCTCCTACCGCCATCGTTGAGCCAGAAACACCCCCGAGCCTGGCTGTTTCCGATCAACATCGGCATCAATGCTGCACCAGCCAAATTCATTGTGCACAAAACGCAATGCGTGATGCATACCGTTGCCTCTTTTTCGAAAATGACTTTCGTTACCTGAGCGATCCATGCTACCGCGGCACCTTTTATCCGGGTGACGGCTTCAAGAACCTTGCCCAAAAACGACTTGATTTAGGTGGAGAAGCGCGGATTCGTTTTCAGGCAGACAGGAACATTGCCGGAAGTGGACTAAGCGGAGCAAATGATGACTACTTTCTGACCAGAGTCCGGCTTTATTCCGACTACCAATTCAACGACTGGTTCCGGATCTACGCTGAGTATCTTCACGGCAGCAACAGCACCGACCTTTTGCCAGAAATGTCAGAAAACCCATCGCTGGATCGCGTACAAAATGCCTTTTTCGATACGCAACTCACCGAAACATTGAGTGTTCGGATTGGCCGCCAAGAGCAATCCTATGGTTCCCAGAGGCTCATATCACCGCTGGATTGGGTAAATGATCGACGAACCTTTGATGGGGTCAAAGCGATGCATCAAGGCGATCGATGGCAAACAAATATTTTCTACTTGAATCCCGTAGGAAATTCTCTGTCCGGAACAGACTTGAATGAAGCCGACCGGCAAATTGACTTCTACGGACTCTTTGCAACACGTCCAGTATCGAAACACATGAGTATCGATGCCTATTATCTGGGGCTCAACAACAACCGTGAACAATTTGAGTACCAGACCATTGGCTCGCGTGTATTCGGTGAAACAGACTCAGGTCGCCTGTATGCTTTGGAGGGAGCGTACCAGTTTGGAAGCAACAGTCCCGGATACGGAAATCACAATGCAGCGTTTATGACTGCAGGAATGGGACACCGCTTGGGACGGCTCTGCCCTCAGCAAACAGGCGAGGCAAGGTTGTGGTTATGGTACGACTGGGCATCAGGCGATGACGAAATCCCAGCCGCCAGAGGCGACAATGGTTTCGATGCCCTATTTCCCCAATCGCATTGGTACCTCGGCTTCATGGATCTGTTTGGACGCCGGAACATCAACGACATCAGCATTCAATTCAGCACCCCTATTCTCAGCTCAAAGCTCCAATTTGTTCTCTGGTACCACTACTTTTTCCTCGACCAGAAAACCACTCCCTATAACACGGACATGACTGCTTTCAATCCTGATCACGCGGCGGCCGATCGCCACTTGGGTCAGGAACTGGACATACTTTTCAATTTGCGAGTGAATCCAAGGAACGAATTACTTCTTGGTTATTCTTTCTTCAAATCAGGAAAGTACTATCAACTCACCCCAGGATCCCCATCTGATGCTGATGGACAGTTTCTGTACCTTCAGTACCAGACTCGGTTCTAATCCGTTCATGGACTCCATACGCTGCAAAACATGGTTCCGAAGTACGTGCTGACCAGAAAAAGACAGTGCGATTACTTCCCGATGCAGATCAATCCATTGATTGTGTGGGCATAAAGCGAATCATTTGCAAAACTCAGACTGGCCCGGTTCCAGGATTCACCGACCGGACCAAGATCATTGATCGCTACTATCGCGTTTTCGTCGAGTACGTCACTGTTCCAACGGATGACATAAACCGTACCTGCCATGGTTGGCAGGTACAGATATTCACCAATGACCGTTGGCACCTGCGATGCATGATGTCCCCAACCATTACCGGTGGAACGTTGGTCCCCCATCACCACATGGCCCGCTGAATCCTTCATTTCATTTTCTTTAAATGCCCATTTAGTAATTGGAACGGATGCCTTTTTTTTCCTCGACTCCGTGACCGCCCGTACTGCTTTTGGATCCATGTCCCCGGGTCCCCACATCAGTTCATCTTTCTTTCGCTCCGCACCCGGACGCATCTGTACAGGCAACTGCAAGTATTCAACTCGACCCGTTCGGGCATCAACCCTTCCCAGCCAAGGCTCGGTATAACTGCGAAAATAGTGATAGGATCCAGCAAGAATATTCGACTGCTGTATGATCGATCTGGGTTTTTTCAGATTTGTGATTCGGGTTGTTTCGGTTTTCCAACCATCAACGACATGAACACGAACGGCAAGATCCTCAACGATAGAAACCTGACGTTTCACCTTGCCAGTAAGAGAATCAACCCACAGGTGTTTCCCTGCATCGAAGACCAGAATGTCGTCGCCAATGAGATGATAAGTCATCGTACTCATGAAGTTGGCGATGGGGAGAGTCCACAACGTTTTCCCATCAGCCAGATCAACCATGGAAATACCTGTCGGTTTCTCGGGTGGCGAATGCCCACCACCACGTCCAACAATCATTACTTCACGGCCATCTCTGCGCGATAGACGAAGTGGCACACACCCCATGTTTACCCCACAAGTTGTTGTCCACCTGTCTTCACCGGTCCTCAGGTCAATGGCTTGCAATTGTGTCCATTCCTCAAGTGGTGCATTGCCGTGCTCATGAGTGAAGTGTCCCTGGTCATCCGGGAAGTAAGTCTGCTTGATGAAAACGACGGCTCCTCCAATGAGTGTTGGTTGACTGCGGCCAACCGCCATCAGATCCCGCTGCCACTTCAATTCCCCATCAAAGTTGAAACATGCGATCGAACCGGACGCATTGAAGAAACAGACATTTTGGCCATCGGTAACTGGTGGCGGTGATGTACTGTCACTAAAGCATCCTGACAGACGCAATGGATGCTCAGCCTCCAACGGCCGTTTCCAAACCACGCGTCCTGTGTTCGCATCACAGCACCATGCGACGATATCAGAACCCAAAGTGGCATCGTTCTGCACTGGTTTCATAGTGGTAAAAAACAATCGATCACCCCAGACGACCACCGTACTCTGCCCAGTTCCGGGCAAGGTAATCTTCCATTTGATCCCCTCTTCACGAACAACACTCCAGTGCACTGGGGCGGTGGAATGTAAAACTCGAAATCTGGCCTGAGGTCCGCTTCCCTGGTGCCAATTCTTCATCAAATTTCGCTGAAAAAAACGAAGAACTTTCTGCCTTACCTCTTCTGTTCTGAATAACGGACCACCATGTTTCCCACCTTCGAGAACATGCAATTCCGAAAAAGCGCCCACCGACAACAACTTGCTGTGCAGACGCGTGCTCTGCGAGACAGGTACACCCGTATCCTGATCCCCATGCATAATCAGGAAAGCTGCTGCATCACCACCAACATGATCAATGGGGCTTGCATCTGCAGCCAGGGACGGCACCTCCCTGACAGTTGCGCCAAGCAGTTTGGCACCATTGGATTGGGCAACATCCTCTGCACTTCGACCATTCCCAACATTGTTGGGTGGCATGGTCATTAAATCTGATGGGCCGAACCAATCACAAACAGCCTGCACACGACTGGATACTGATTCCTCACCCGGATAGAGACGTGTACCCATGAGAGCAGCCAGGTGGGCACCAGCAGAAGTTCCAAAGGCGCCAATACGATCGGGATCGATTCCATGCTCTCTGGCATGGCTACGCACCCATCGTACTGCTTCGTAGCAGTCATTGATCTGCGCTGGCCACCTTGCAACATCTGTCAGGCGATAGTTGATACTTGCAACAGCAAAACCATGCTCGACCAGCCAGGCAGCATTCTGTTTCGCAGATTTCTTGTCGCCCCCTTTCCAGCCACCTCCGTGAACAAAGATAACGCAAGGAACACCTTGCCGATCTCCTTCCCGAACGTCTGCGTCAGTGTTGCCCGGGAGATACAAATCCATCAACAGAGTATTACCCTCTGCCTCAGCGTATGGCAAATCACGCAAAACCGTTGGTTGAATCGCGAAGACCCAGCTTGAGACCATCCATAGTCCAAGAGCCAGCACAGACCGGTATTCCACAGACATTACCTCGGTACACAGAACAGAAAGGATTGCCTGGTTGCCGCATGGCAACACCAGCCATGAGCATCACATTATCGGATGGCGATGGTAAGCCATCCATTATCAGCCCGCACCAGATGTGTGCGCAATTCCATGCCGCGCAAGGATTCCATTTTGGCATCATCTGCAATCTTGATCGCGCGATCCAGAATCACATCGGGAAAAACCTTACCAAATGATTTTTCAATCACTGGTTTCATACCCGCTTCGCTGATGGACAATTTCTTGCCCCCGAAATCAACCTTGACTTTACCATCTCGCTTCAGCACGACGGTTCCGTCTGCTGTTTTGGTCGGTTTGTAGGCAGCGGTAACTTCAAGCGCCTTCTGCAGGACTCGACTCCCCTTGGTGAAACGTCGTCCCCGAACGCCAACGCGAAGCACCTGATCTCGTGATTCAAATACGATCGGCCTCAACTGGGAAAACACAATTTCAAAGGGTTCTTCGTCTTCAGCAGCCTGCTTGTCATCACCAGGCTCATTGCCACGGCCAATCTTCCCAAGCAGATCATCAAGTTTTTTCTCGTTCAGGGTTCGGCCTGCCAATACCGTTGCACAGGCGTTTTCAATGGCAGACTCATGAATTTGAATTGCAGCATCAAATGGTGCATCAATGACTGGACGCGGATCCACTGAACCCAACTGATGATCTGCCCTGAACAGTGAGTCAAGGGTGAGCATGTTCTCACTCGATGACCAACTGTGGGTGGGAGGTGTGAGTGACAATCGCTGCAAGGCGGTTCCACCCTCATCGAGAAATCCGGAACCGGAAGCAAGATTCAAGTTACGAGCCTCATCCTCGAACTGTTGACTGACCTGCTTTTCAAGTCGCTGTTTGGCGATACAGTCCGCTTCAGGTTTTTGACGACGTGCCGCTTTCCATGCCAGTTTCCGGACCATTTCCATCTTGTGACAAATCGCATCGATTGTCGTCTTCAGCTCGACATCCGTCTTATCGCCAGACAGCCGGAAACCGGATGAGTCTATGTCAAGTGTTCGAACCAGATCGATCTTGCCTTTGCCGGTCGTCAACACTCGGACTGGACCCTTGTAGCCGGTATTGTCACTGTCAAAGTCGGCTTTGAATCCGATTTCGATTTTTGCGGTATTTTCAGACGGCATCAGGTTGGCACTGACCTGTCCCGTCATCGTGGCAGTTCCCACAATTCTTGTTCCCAGAATTGTCTGGCGTACGGGCTCCTCACGCGTGATTTCCCGTTCAACTGCCTTTTGTAAAAGCGGTTTTCCGACCAACACGGCGACGTTTGGTTTTCCAAATACCTCTCGAAATTCTCGAACCAGTTCATCTCCCTGCCCCGTGGAACTGATCGTTCCAATCAGAAAACCAATCTGTGCGAATTGTTGTGTTGAAGGAGTACCTTTCAGCTCTTTGATCAACTTGCTCAAGGCGGCGAGGGAAGCGACCACTCGCTTGCCCTTGTCAGAATTCAGACTGATCGATTGCGACAGTTTCAAGGCAGCTGATCTCAGATTCCTGATTGCAGGCAGCTCAAACCCCGACTCCATACCAATCAGGCGATCTCGTAATTCCCGCGCTTCCAGCATCACAACAGAATCAGCAGCAGAAGACTCGATTGCTTCGGTAATCGGCTGCAATGCCAGAAAATTCAGCCACGCAGCGCGGTTGTCCGCATCGGTCGACCCTTGCAGATACTTCTCAACTTCAGCAATGCTCTGGAGCAGGTTTTCCTTGGCAGCACCAACAGCGGGGAGCTTCGCTGCATCAAAGTTTTTCTCGAGGGTCTCAATACCTCCGATCAATCGAGTCCGATCCTGTTCGCTGAATTGGCCATAAGTGGCAACAGGCGTCCCGCTGAAAAGACACACAAACGCGATCAAAAATCCAAATCGTGACATACCAGAACCGCGAAAGAAGAGGAGTTTGCACAAAAACTGCCACCGAGGCAGTCTGGGTAGGATAAACCCAGTCTAACGTTCAAATCCACCTCAGTTCAGTGGGCGTTGGTCTTCTAGAGAGCCAGCGCCGCGTCGACCACGCCGATCGGAGTCCATGAAATCCCCAAAATGACGATGATCTGGAGATTTCGCGTCGAACCGATCCTCGTTGTTCACCCTGTCATTAATCTCGAACTTTCTTAGTCACGCGAGTCAATCTGGCGAATTCCAGCACAGAATTCTTCGATGGCCGTGTTCACCCCGACTTTGGAATCATGCTGAATCGCAACCGCGATCAGGCGATGACTGGGGAATTGAAGCCTGCCCACCTGAACGTGCTTGTCACGCACCCACTCCAATTCTCCCTTGGGGTGCTTTCCCATCACGGATCTGTCAGCCAACCCTTTGGGGGGCCATTCGTCAAAAACATTGGCCTGCAGTCGAATCAGGGAACCGGAGGCTGCATGAACAAAGGCAGGACGATAGGCCAGTTGATCTTCTCTTACTGCCAAATACGACCAACCCGGCAGCAAAGGGACTTCCACTCCCAGAAGTGGAAAGCGATGAGTTTGGTTTTGGGAGCGAATGATCACTGGCTTCTCACCCTCGCGAGTCGCCAACATTTCCATGGCTTTTTGGTCCGTCAATGCATCCACGAACCAAGCCACACTGGCAATTCCCAAGCCCACCCAAACCAGCGGTGTCAATTCGTACGACTGCGAAGATGTGGCAACCATGAAAATCAACGGGGTTGATGGATTAGATATCGCTACAGTTTAGGCATTTCGATCACGCCATCCCAGTCATCCGGAGGCACGCAATCATTTCGCAGGATGATCGAAAGCAAAACGTCTCTGGGGCGATCCCAAGAGGGCATCGAATGCAAAAGGTCATAGGCTCGCTGCCAGTCTCCAGCCGTCATTGCATCCACGCTCGCCTCATAGGTGGAGATCAGCTCGTGGCTCAGTACATTCATCTCGTTTTCCTGTGGTACAAGCATCTCCCAGGCAACGATTTCCTTCTCCATTCCCGCCGGCCTTACACGGGCCAGTTTTCGCATCTTGAAACCATCCTCTCCGGATGCTTGCAAGGCGAGGGCGGTTTTATCATCGACGATAACTTTGGCTCCAAACAACTTAGTCAAACCTTCGAGACGACTCGCAAGATTCACGACGGGGCCAAAAGCAGTCACCTTCACTTGATCCACTGTACCAATCTGTCCGGCAACTGCTCTGCCCGTTGCAATCCCGATGCCAAAGCGGAACCCGTCTTCTCTGGTCATTTGAGTACTTTCGGCAACAATTGCTTTCGCGGTCTGTGCGGCACGAACAGCAGCGTCCCTCTGCTCCAGGGGCCAACCCCAAAATCCCATGGCTGCATCACCATGAAAATCGCCGATCACACCATCGGTGTCTAGAATCCGGTGAGTCATGATTCCCAGAGCATCACTGACTCTGGCAAGCAAATCCAACAATTGATCAGCGTCACGCTCACTGTGTTTACTGAAATCTCTCAGATCACAAAACATGACTGACAAATCAGCTTCGCGTGGTGCAAGGACGTCGGCAATCTGCCTGTCCGCAAGTGCCTCCATGACCACCGGTGCAAAGAATCGCCTTATCGCCGCCTGTCGCCGTTCCAAGCTGTGACTCTGTCGCAGGTTCGCGATCATGGTTCCGACCAATTCAGCAAACTTTACATCATCCTCCAGCGTTTCCGGTGCTGCCTGAAGCGACTTCTGCAAGTGCCCACTTTCATCCGGCAGCAATTGTCCCGTCACATAAATTGCCCATCCTTTACACGCCTCGCTGCGCAACGGAACACAAAATGCCCAATCTGATTCCTCGCTGGAGGTGAACGGATTTGTTTCCGAGGCAACTGCCGACCAGAGGTGCAACACACTGGCACGGGACTCGATTGCTTTTCTCGCCAGACGCGCACTTACCGATGGGCAACGACTGTCTGGAAAACGGCAATCATAGTGAAGCATTTTCAGCGAACAGTTCTTGTCTTCCATGACGTTCGCATCCACCGATACGACTGCAACCGCCGACGCCGCCGGCGTAGCCTGAAGCAGGGCATTGGTCACTCGAACCAGCAATTCCTCATCGCTGACACTGCTGGTGATCAAGTCAGGCAACCGGGTCAACATTTCTATTCTGCCAGCTGCATCTCGAAAACTTCGGCGTCTCAGCAGAACATGATCAAATTCGTGTTCTGTAAGATCGGGACGCAGATTGGCATCAGAAGCAGCAGGACGATTGGCAAGCGTGAACGTGGTACTGCCAATCACAAAATGCTCACCCGGCACCAGCGTGAAATGATCTGCTTTCTTCCCCCGGAAAAAAACCGGGTTGCGGGCACTCGGCTCACGAAAAACCTCTACCCTGCTATCCGTTTCTGGTGCAAGGCGAACATGAGTACGCGAGATTTTGTTATCCCATGGCACATTCCAATCTGCATCAGCTCGACCAACAACGACCTCCCTGCGTTCGGTAATGGAAGGTAACTCGCGCCGCCACCGGTGTTCACTTTCTGGCCCTTGGGCAATCAAATCTGGCATGGTCGGACAACTGTCATCTGTCTGATTTGGAATGAATGCAAACCACAGCAATACTCTCAATCTATGGTTTGTACACGAACGCTGGCTAGAGCGATGCTGGTGACATTTTCAATGTTCAAGATGCTGCTGCGATGCCAGCGGCACGCCCGCTACTGAATGCTGCCTGAAAGTTGTACCCACCTATCGGACCATCAACATCGAGGAGTTCACCGGCAATGAACAAACCTTGATGAAGCCGGCTTTCAAAAGTTCGCGGATTCACTTGATCCAACCGGACACCACCCGCAGTCACTTCTGCCTTCTCAAAACCACGCGTTCCAATGACTGGCAGTGTCATCCGTTTCAGATTATCAATCAACTGTTTCCGCAAGTTTTTTGACAACTCCGCCATCCGCACATCCTGCCCCAACTGTGCCGTAATCCCATTCGCCAGTCGATTTGGCAACCACATCGACAGCAGCGAAGACATTTTGGATTTTCCGCCACCCCGCCGATGGTTGATTTCCGCCAACAACTCTTCCTCCGTACACTCCGGAATCAGGTCGACAATCAGTCGAACGTCTTCCATCGAATCTGCTGCCGTCATCACGCCACTGACATCCATGGCGGCAGGGCCGGAAAACCCGAAATGGGTAAACAGCAGACCACCGCGACGACGTGCGAGAGGTTTCTGCTTGCCGGATACCGGAAGCACACTGACCAGGGAATCATCAACAACCAGACCGGAAAGATCATTCATCCAGGGATCACCACCGATCAAAGGCACGAGCGCCGGTCGCGTTCTTTCTATCGCGTGTCCCAGTTCGGTCATCCAGGCATAAGCATCCCCTGTCGTACCACAACCGGGCCAGCTTTTCCCTCCTGTGGTCACAATGACGCGATCTGTGACGATGGCTGATTCTTCCGTTTCAACAATCCAACTTTTTCCATCTGGACGAATCCGAGTCACACCACAACCTGTCCTGATCTCAACACCACTGTCGACTGCGTAACGATGAAGTGCATCACGAACATGAACGGCACGATTGCTCACCGGAAAAACCTTGCCAGTCGACTCGACTTTTGTTGCAATCCCTGCTGATTCAAAAAAATCCACAACCGCCTGCGGCGGAAAAGCGCCTAAACTTGGCTGCAAGAATCTCTTTGCATGCCCAAAAGCCTCTGCAATTCCGCGCGCGTCAGTGTGGTGAGTCAGATTGCATCGCGTACCACCTGACATCAGGATTTTCACACCCGTCTTGTTGTTCTTCTCCAAGAGCTTGACCGATGCTTGATGGCTAGCTGCGGCATAAGCCGCCATCATTCCGGCAGCCCCCGCCCCAATCACAACAACATCCATTTGCCCCTCATTTCATAGGATGACACGGGAAGCCCACCCAATTCTGGCCTCTGCTCCGAAGAGTAGATCCGAAGAGTGGATCAATCGAATGTCTGCAAAAACACTTTCGCATGATTCGGCAACAATTGCATCGTCGAAGTTTGTTCCGGACATGAATCCAATATCAAATCCCCAGTCGCACTGAAGTCAACAACTTCATGCTTGGCCGACCCATCTGACAACCGCGTAGCAACAGTGACACATTTTCCACCGGTGCGATACCGGAGTATAAAAATTCCAAAATCAACATCAGTATCCACTGTCATTGTCTGCTGCGTGAGGGTTCCGTCATCAACCCAGTTCTTCCGACAAGCGAGTAATTTCTGGTACCAGGCTCGCATCCGCCCATTTCCGTCCAGTACAGAACCAACCTTTGAATCATGAAATGCCATGGCATCCGTGGGCAAAGTACTCATGGACCAGTCATGCTGGGGGTACTCCCTCTTTCTACCCTCTACGACAGCTTTTCTTAAATGCTCATCCCCAAAATCCACAAAAAACAGAAATGGACTTTCGCAACAGAACTCTTCTCCCATGAATAACATCGGTATCGCGGGAGACAACAAAAGCAGAGCTGCAGCAGCCTGCTGAGTCTCAGTACTGGTGACCTGATGCAAGCGCTTTCCTGCCGGATGATTTCCGACAAAATCATGATGCTGAATGCAATAGACCAGCCCTTGCCGATCTGCGGACTGTCGGCCACGGACTCTACCTCGATCTCCGCGAAGCGTTCCCTCATGGATGTAGCCACAACGCAAGGTCTGCTGCAAGTCGGCCCCTGTTTCATATCTGCGATGGCATAACTGTTCTCCCGGCTTTGCGACTGCGAAAACGCTGTGAAGAAAATCATCACACCACTGAGCATCGAAACCGTATCCACCATCGGAAATCGGAGTTTGCATTTCCCGATCAAACACGTTTGTTTCTGCGATGAGCATGACCGAACGCCTGGCACGAGCCGACCATGAACGGACGTTCTCGGAAATATCCGCGACCACATGGAATTCACTCTCATCTTTCATGCAATGAATGGCATCAACTCGCAGACCGTCAAAATGGTATTCATCGAGCCAATGGATAGCATTGGCGATGAAGAAGCGGCGTAATCCTTCTCCATATTCCGGATCATCAAAATTGGGCGCTGCTCCCCAGACTGTTGTATGCCGTGGCGAGAGATAAGGTCCTGATTCAGCGAGGTAGTTTCCTTCGGGTCCAAAGTGGTTGTAAACCACATCAAGAAAGACCGACAATCCTTTTGCATGTGCTGTGTCAATCAGAAACTTCAAGTCATCCGGTGTTCCATAATTGCGGTTGGGTGCAAACAGGCAAACACCGTCGTACCCCCAATTCCATCTGCCCGGGCAATCAGCAAGTGGCATCAGTTCAATTGCGGTAACTCCCAGATCAACCAACTCATCCAATCTTTCAGACGCACCTCGAAATGTGCCAGATTCGGTAAAAGTTCCGATGTGCAACTCGTAGATAACCAGTGATTCCCGTGCCACGCCCTGCCATAGCGAATCCGTCCAAACAAAATCTTGGGCAACGATCTGACTCGGGCCGTGAACTCCATGCGGCTGAAATCGGGAAGCGGGATCCGGTCTTTTTGGCCCACCGTCAAAACTGAGGTAGTAGCAATCACCCGGGTGTGCCTCACCCATGACCCCGACATGGTAACCACCACTTTGCTTTTCCAAACAGAAAGGTTTTTCGTTTTCCCGCCCCTCCAGATAAACTTGGACCTGATTTACCGTTGGTGACCAGACGCAGATTTCGACTTGCGAATCAGATAAAACCCGGGCGCCCAAATAGGGATTCAATTCATGGGCGCGAAGCGAAACGCGATTCTTCATCACTGATACACTGGAAGGGAGAGAAAGCACGGTTGGATAGTCCAAATTTCAGTGTTTTCCCCTATGACGGCAATCCCCTACGAAATTAAATTGGCCATGAACTGTCGTTTCACGCGATCTTGGATGATCGCGGTCATCCTCCTCATCTCAAGTAACTTGCCCTTGCTTCAGCGAGACTTGCATGCCCAGATTCCGAATCAAATAAACGGCAGGGCTACCGGTGGAAGCATCCGAATCGCCACCTTCAATGCCTCACTTTATGGCAAAGAAGCCGGTCAAGTGCTTGCGCGACTGCGTGGTGGAAAAAATCAGCAGGCAATCCAACTTGCAGCAATCGTTCAATCCATCCGGCCTGACATATTGCTGGTTAATGAAATCGATTACGACGATGCTGGATTGACAGTCAATTCATTCGGCAAGCATTACCTGGAGGTTGGGCAGAATGGCTTGTCCGGTGTCAAATATCCGCATCGTTATGCCGTTCCCAGCAACACCGGACAACTGAGTGGTCTGGACCTTGATGGCAACGGCGAGTCACGTGATGCCAATGATGCCTGGGGATACGGAGTTTACCCCGGACAATACGCCATGGCCATTTACAGTCGTTTTCCGATCGTTGAATCCGGGATTCGTACTTTTCAGAAATATCGTTGGTCCCAATTACCCAACGCACTTCGACCGATGCTCCCCGGTTCAGACAAATCGTATTACAGCGACGAGGTCTGGGAAAAACTGAGACTCTCGAGTAAGAACCATGTTGATGTACCCATCCGTGTCGGAAAAAAGGTCATACACATCCTCGCCAGTCACCCCACACCGCCAGTATTTGATGGACCCGACGATCACAATGGTTGTCGCAACCATGACGAAATCAAATTCTGGACGGATTACCTGACAGGCCGCTCTTCAACCCATCTGATTGATGATCGAGGCACCGCGGGTGGCTTGTCGTCTGATGCCTCATTCATCATTGCTGGCGACTTGAATTCGGATCCTGTTCTGGGTGACAGTCGTCACTCAGCAATCAATCAGTTGCTGGAACACCCCAAAGTTCAGGATCCACAACCGACCAGCCCCGGCGCTGCCGAATCGACTGGATCAAAGAACCCTTGCGCAACAGCAGATTTCGGCAAAGATCGTAAAATGCGTGTGGATTACGTTTTACCAAGTCGTGATTTTCTAATTCGCGGTAGCGGTGTTTTCTGGCCCACGACTCAAAACAGCGAATCTCGATGGATCAGGGCAACGGATCATCGTCTGGTCTGGATCGAGGTCGAACTGCAACCATGACCTGTCGTGTTCTATTCATGATCAGCTCAATGCGCGGCGGTGGCAGTGAGCGTCAGACATTATTGTTTTTGAAAAACCTGGATCGTTCACGATTCTCGCCCCATCTGTATTTGATGGAAAAAGCAGGGACGCTGTTACCCGACGTTCCTGAAGATATCCCTATTCACACTTTCGAGGATGTCCGTAAAGAACCTCTGGTTTACATGCCCGGCAGGATGATGAGGCAACAGGTGAGCCACCTGGAGGACTTATTGTCAACCGAGTCCATTGACGTGATCTATGACCGGACTTTTCACATGACTTTGATCGCTGGCCCGGCTGGCCGCCGACAGAGCATTCCCCGTGTTTCCACCATTGTGAGCCCACCTGATCTTGCACTGCCACTGGTTGAAAAACGCTTTGTGCGCTTGAAGCGGCGCCGTCTCGCGAAGGCTTACCAAACGTCAAGCCAGATCCTGGCCGTCAGTAGAATCGCCGCAGAAGCCGCAAAGCAGTACTACCAACTGCCGGCAGATTCGATTCTGGTCCTTCCAAACCCCGTCGACCCTGCGGAGTTGAATGTCAGTAACACAGGGCAGAATCGACGAGAGCCATCGTCGACATTGAATCTGATATGCGTTGGACGGATGACGGAAGAGAAAGGCCATCATGATTTGATCAAGGCAATGATTCTGGCTCAAGCGAAGTGGCCAGATGGAATGGGCGGAATCCATTTGCGACTGGTCGGCGATGGTCCCCTGCGGACGGATCTTGAATTGGCAGCCAAAGAAATCCAAAGCCCACATGCAGTCAATTTTTCCGGCGCCTTATCCGACGTTGGCCCAGGCATCGCAGGTGCCGATGCCCTCGTTCTTCCCTCACTTTTTGAGGGCATGCCCAATGTTGTCCTTGAAGCAATGGCACTCCAAACACCTGTCATCGCGACGCGGGCAGGAGGCACCATTGAATTGGAACGAAGTGAACCAACGATTCTTTGGGCGGAACCAGGAAACCCGGATTCTCTCGCAAATGCAATTCTCTCTTTTGCATCAGACCCTCGATCTTCGACGGCCCGTACTCAAGCTGCGACCCGGTTGATTACCGAACATCACAACATCAATCAAACCTGCCGGACTCTTGAAAGTCACTTGCTGGCCGCATGCACCTGAACCGCCACTGGCCGACAACGGCGTGCGTTTCAACCTGCAAGACTCTTCACAAATGGAACAATATCTTTTTCGTAGGTAAAAGCGTTGTCCTCTCCCGTGTCCACGAATACCTTGACGACCTCTCCCTTGGCGTCATAAATCATGACGGCAGGGATCGAGATCAGCTTGGTACTCTTGTACACATCATCACTTGGAGTCCTGCTGATGTATGTCGGAAAACCAGTTGCTTTGACGCTTGTGAGAAACCCGGTAACCCGTTCCTGATAATACTCCGGTGGTCGACTCTTACGGCCATCGTAATCCACGTCTACCGCAATGCATTGGACGTTCTTGCCCATGGCTTGATGCAAGGCGACAAGCCCGGGGAACTCCTCCAGACATGGCTCACAGGCGAGTGACCAGAAATCGACTACCGTGATGCGACCAACCGACTTGGCGAATTGATCGATTTCCTGCCAAGTAGCAAATTTGACCGTCGGAGGATCAATCGCACCAGTTGAAGAGGTTCCCAAATCTGGGGGAAGCTCGATTCCACCGTCAGCATCCTCGGCTGCCTCCTTCTCACCATCGGATGAAGCCTTTTCCAGATCCGAAGGCAATTTGAGCGTCCCAGGAGGATTTTCAGCCGTGGGACTCGCCGCAGCATCATCAGAAACGTCCCCGGATGAGCCATCGCCGGTAATGGAAAGATTTTGCGGACTCTGATCCTGATCAGCTGATAAAGAGTTTTCGGGAATCCCATTTTCCGTGCCAGCGTCTTCCGAGCCACCGTCTTCCGAGCCACCGCAGCCAGCGATCCACGGAACAAGAAACAGGACTACCAGAACATGGAAGTACCGAGACTTTTTAGATTGTCTGCTTTGGGGGGTATTCACTCTCATCACTTAATCCTGTCGAAATGTAGATTCCATTGCCATCAGATTCCGCTTCGCTGGCGAACCAGAGACCTCGATGGACCACCAGCAATCCCTACGACCCTTAAAACAAGACAAGAGATTCCCTGATGGAGGCCGCCTGATCGATTAAAGTGTAACGGGATAGGATCGTCCCAGGCACTCACTGATTTCACATTCAAGAGGAAAAAGGCAGCGTGGACGGGCAGATGTCAACAACCGAGCTTGTGATTGCTTCCAAAGCAGGTGATAACGAAGCTTTGGGCAAGCTGCTGGAGCAGTACCGAGGATATCTGCTCATGCTTGCACATCGCTACTTATCCGATCGCTTAAGGCGTCGGATCGATCCTGCAGATATTGTTCAACTGACTTACCTGGAAGCCAAACGTGACCTACCTGCATTTCGTGGCGCAACTCCTGCCGAATTCGCTGGTTGGCTTCGAGGAATGCTTAAGAATAACGTTGCCACCGCGGTCACCCGTCATGTGACAACACAGAAACGGTCAATCCGTCGTGAGGTCGACGACTCTCCCGCTGCCGATCAAGGCTCTCAGGTAGGTGGCTGGATCCAGCAGTTACCCGGTAGCAAAACAAGTCCAAGCGGCGTGGTAATCCGCTCCGAGGCCGTCGTCGCCCTGATGAGTGCATTACACGAACTGCCGGAGACTCAGGCAGAAGCGATACGCCTCCGATACATGGAGGGGTTGCCTTTGTCGGAGATCGTCGAAAGGATGGGAAAATCTGACACCGCAGTGGCCGGTTTGCTGAAGCGTGGTCTTCAAAAACTTCGGGTTATCATGAAAAGTGAGGATAGCCCCTGGTTTTGAGAGTTGAGAAGGACTGGATTGTTGCAAAATGTCCGGAAAAACGCCCATTCCAGCTATACTTGAGGGAGGGAAATCGAATCCTTTGCCAGCATGATCGGTGGTTGCCTCTTCCCGTGGATTCAGCGCGCCCCGTACCGTTCATTTTGAAGCCCATAACATGTGATGAGCAAACGAAAAGTCGTACGTCGGCTGCTACCGGCGATGCCAATGTCAGATTACTAAATGTCCGAGTCACCACGCACAAATGATCCACTCGACGAAGCCTTTGCAGACTATCTGCGAATGTCCGATGCTGGTGAGATAGCAAGCCGCGAAGATTTTCTGAAGATGTTCCCCGACTTGGCGGACGAACTCAAAGAATTGATCGAAGCGGCTGATCTTTTTGGAGCGGTGAACCTGAATGGGCAACTTGCTGGATCCTCATCTGATGGCAAAGTAGCGTCTCAATCGCCGAACGCTGAAACCATCATCAGATCGGCCGGCAACCATTCCGCGTATGATGCGGATGCTACACTCCCCATGGCAAACCGTGAGCCGAATGACCACGGCCCAAGCTTGCCCTTCGACCTCGGCGACTATGTCCTCCAGCGCGAAATCGGTCGCGGTGGCATGGGGGTAGTCTATCTTGCCAAGCAGCATGAACTGGATCGTCAAGTCGCCATCAAAATGATCCGCAGTGGGATGCTTGCGGACGAAGGTGAGGTTCGCCGCTTTTACACGGAAGCACAGGCCGCTGCACGGCTAAGACACCGGGGGATTGTTGGTGTTCACCAATTCGGGCGTCGTGCCGGTCATCATTTCTTCTCGATGGAGTACATCCCCGGCACAGATCTTCAAAAAAAGATCAACTCCGGTTTACTGGATCCAAAGGAAGCTGCCAGATATGTGCGTGATGTTGCCAGAGCGATCCATCATGCTCATCAGAAAGGCGTTCTGCACCGAGATCTGAAACCAGCCAATGTTCTCATTGATGAACATGACCAGATTCATGTGACTGATTTTGGCCTGGCGAAACACATGGACTCCGACAGCAGCGTAACAGGCAGTGGAGCTGCGATTGGCACACCACATTACATGGCTCCCGAACAAGCCGGTGGCCATAGTGACCGGGTGTGCGCAGAAAGCGATGTTTACTCGCTGGGCGCAATCCTGTTTGCCCTACTGACCGGACGCCCTCCCATCCAGGCAGACACGGTCGTCCAGACCCTGCTACAGGTGGTTCACGAACCCGCTCCGGCAGTCCGTGAGATTCGACCCGAAGTGCCGATCGACCTTGAAACCATCGTTGCCAAATGTCTGGAAAAAAATCCCGGCAAGCGATACGAGTCTGCAGAAAAACTTGCTGATGAATTAGACGCATTCATCGAAGACCGCCACATTGAGGCTCGTCCACGATCTCAGGTATTGAAAGCCTGGCATTGGCTTGAAGGTGTCCCGGTCGTCGGTGCACTTGCTGGTCGCCGTGTACTCCACTCGTCATCGACCCATCGCCGCTTTCAGGCTGCCATGCTGCTTGTCCTGTTGCTTACTCCAATCGTGGCGGTATCGATACAACTTGGCATCCAACACTGGCCGGATGCAATGCCGAAATCGATCAGCATCGCGGGCGGGGCACAAGATGGCAGGTACAGCGAAGTCGCAAAATTGATTTCTGAACAGATAAAGAAATCCCAACCCGACCTCAAAACAGCAATTCTTTCGACCCAAGGCTCCGAAGAAAATGCCAAACTGCTCATCGATGACGAAACAGACCTCGCGCTGATTCAAGCCGTCTCGATTCCGTCCAAAGAAGAACTGGCCCACGTTGCCCCTCTGTATTATGAACCAATCTACGCACTGGCTCGCAAAGACTCCGGCATTGAGTCGATCCAGCAATTCAAGGACTGTCATGTTCTCCTGGGGCCACCAGGCAGCGGTTCCCGAGCCTGCATCGAACTGCTGATCAAAACTCTTCCGAACACGCTGGGAAACATCACGATCTCGTCTGAACCGTGGCAGGTTCTTCTCTCAGAAAACTCACCTTCGGCAGCAATGTTATGCCTCGGACAAGCGAGCCCCTTTCTCGACAAGCTCAGAAAAGACGGGCGTTGGCGAGTTCTGGAGATCAACCCGGGCAAGGTCATTCATGCCTTTGACCGATATCCGCTGAAGGATGACATCACCAACGCATCAAGTCCGACGACGGTCCAAACCCTTGCCACTACCGCCATTCTCATGGCAAAACAGGACACATCGGATGCACTCATCACAGCTGCTTTGGAGTCATGGTATTCTCTCGAAGATTCCACAAACCGGATCTCAATGAAAGAGGCAAGCCAGTGGACTGAACTTCGCTTGCATCCGGCTGCTGAACAATACTTCCGGGATCATGCTGAGGATCAAGAATGAATCGGGTTACAGGATCGCAAGTGGATTCCGTTTTGATTCCAGCGTCCCTCGTGTAACCCCAACACGATTAGCAGCACGCAACTTTCGCCAAACTTCGTGGCCGCTGATCTGCTGTTTCAGCAATCTGGTGTACAACCCCACAATCTCTTTGATCTGATCACCATCTTCCTCCAACAATTCAATGCGGAACCACTTCACGCCACGATGAAGCATGTCAGCTACCAGCTCAGCACCGCTTTGTGGAGTCGCGTTGTAAAGCGTATTGCGACATGCTACATCTGCCTGCAAGGTGTGTTCTGCTCCGACGCGATCTCTCAAGGCAACCAAATGCCTGTCGCATGGGCGTCCACAATTCGTTTTATTGGTACCCGGTGACAGCACGCTGCAGTAGACGCAGTGCTCCATATGGAACATGGGCATGTGCTGGTGAATCACCGTCTCGATCCAGCCCGAAGGTATCGAGTCAATCAAGCCTAGTAGCTGGTCGCGGTTCAGATCGTACGACGCCGTCACGCGTGACGCACCTAAATCACGTATCCATTCTGCAGAACGGTGATTGGAAGCATTGAGCGAGAAGTCGGCAATTGTCTCGACACCAAGTTCATGAAAATGGTGCAGTGCGGCCAGATTTCGGGCGAGTACCAAATCAGGAGTATGGCGTTCCAGAATCCGTAGCAGGCCCATTTCACCGGGCTTCTGCATTCGCACCGAGGCCAATCCGACGCGAATGTCATTGCCCCGGCAGATCGAAACCGCTTCTCTGTAGTCGCGAACATCGTGAAAGTCCGTGTAGATCAGCTCAACACCCAAATCGCAAAGGACACGCAATTGCTGCAAATCACGACACAGGATGGCCAAATGGGAATCGCCAGCATCTGGGAGATCTGCATTCACCGAGGCAGCAGGGATAGGGCTCAGCAGAGCGCGACCACGCTCGGGAGAAACCTCTCGCGGCTGTGGTTCCTTCAGCAATCCATTCAATCGTTCGACTGCTTCTCGTCGCATCTGATTGAGCATCGCCATTGGAACCATGGGTTGCCCTTGAACCGTGACATCCAATTCGTCCAATTCAAAAAATGTACCACCCAAACGCCCCAGTTTTTCACGTAGCACCTGTGTTTCGATCGGTCGCTTTCTGGCCTTTTCCAGTGGTGTTTCGCCGCAAACATCTACTGTCAGGCCATTGCGCAAACTGGCTGTCAACGCAAGTGGCTTTCCAACAACCGCATGAACGTGCATCCGCAGAGGCTGCCTCCGCAAGGGGTCGTTCGAGCTGAATGTTTTCCGCAATCGGCGATTCAACTGCGGATCATCATTCTTGAAGACTCGATCACCTGGCTGCACATTCTGCCAGTCAATTTCGCCACGGCCAAATCCAATCCAGACAACATCAGATTCCGCAGCGTCGGTTGTCTTATTACCATCAGACCCAAGGATGGAATAGATCCGGCCGCCCTGTTGAAGTTCATCTCCATCAGCTGTTTTGCATCCAATGGAAAGTCCATCACCCAAAGCAATTGGGGCAGCCAATCTGACCTGGGCACGCTGGGCATCAATACGACGAACCCGCCCCAGCTCGATTCCACGTTTCGATGAATGTAGTCCTGGAACAAGCCGTTTGTGGTCGTTTCCCCCCAACCATCCCGGCGAGAAACCTCGGGAAAACGACAGCTCCATCTCGCGTTTTGCCTCTGCCGTCACTTCCACAGTTTGTTGATTGCAGGCTTGCGTGAGTGCTTTCCGGTAATGGCTTGTTATGTTGGCAACGTATTCGGGAGTCTTCAAACGCCCTTCAATTTTCAGGGACTTTACACCTGCTGCCACAAGTTCCTCGATGGCTGCATACCCAGCCAGATCCTGAGGACTCAACAGATAGCGTACGTCACCAAGATCACGCTGCTCGCCATCGCAAATCAATTCATAAGGTAAACGACAAGCCTGCGCACATTGCCCACGATTTGCGCTACGCCCTCCCAACGACTCGCTGGTCAAACACTGTCCTGAATAGGCAACGCAGAGGGCACCATGAATGAATACCTCCAAAGGCATGTCGGTCGAGGCAGCAATCGCCTGAATTTCTTTCACCGACAATTCGCGTGCCAACACGACTCGTGCCAGCCCAAGTTTCTCGGCCACTTGAATCGTCTCGGAACTGGTCAAACTCATCTGCGTGGACGCATGAATTTCGAGTTCCGGACAAACCGCCCGAACCAGTCGGGCAACACCAAAATCCTGAACCAACACGGCATCGATTCCCGCCAAAGCAATTTCCTTGACGACATCGACCAGAGGGGCCATTTCATCGGGAAAGACAAGCGTATTCATGGTGACGTAGCCACGTACCCCCCGGGAACGCAATAAATAACCGATCTCCATCAGATCGCTGACACCAAAATTCCTGGCCCGATGGCGTGCATTGAATCCACAATCCAAACCGAAGTAAATTGCATCAGCGCCATTTTCGATTGCGGCATGCGCGCATTCCCAGTCGCCAGCGGGCGACAACAATTCAACGCTCATATTTTGATGCTTCTGGTGCAAACTCATCACCGCAGTATGACAAGCCAACGGCGCGAGGGAAACGTGCCACTTTCCAGATGAACCCATGAAAAAAGCCACGCCCGTGAGCGTGGCTTCGATGATTCGTCATTCCCATGCTGAATGGGATGGCTCAGGAACCAAGTTCCACGTCAATGTTCGCCTCATCAGCGGCATCCCGAAGCTTGGAAAGTGCCCTCGCCTCCAACTGCCGGATCCGTTCCTTCGTGACACCCATTTCCTCGCCAACCTGCTTGAGAGTCAAAGGTTCCTGTCCACGCTCCAACCCGAAACGCGCCGTGATAATTTTCTGCTCACGGTCATCCAGCCGATTCAGGATCTTTGACAATTCACGCTGTCGTGATCTTTGAACAGTTTCCTCAACGTACGGATCCCGTCGTTCATCCTGCCGCGAAACAAAGAGTTCCTCGGTTGTGGTGCGGAAACGGTCGCGATGTTTGAATTCTGTCGGAATGGTCCTGGCAAAGTTCTTCATGATCGCCCAGGAAGCATAAGTACTGAACTTGTTGCCCCGCGAGTAATCGAATTTTTCGACGGCACGAATCAATGACATGTTCCCATCGCTGACCAGCGAAAAGAAATCATCAGTGCTGGCAACATGGCGTTTGGCAATCGAAACCACCAGCCGCAGATTACTCTGCACAATGCGATTCTTAACCAGCACTGCCGCCTCATACAAATCGTCGATCCGGTCCATGATCGCAGTCTTGCTACCCTCGGCAGTACTTAGACTTTCCCTCAGCCTGCTCGCGGAATGTTTCAAATAGTTCATCTTCCGGAACAGATGGTACTCCTGCTCGCGCGTCAATAACGCAACGTCATACAGGGCAGCCAGGTAACTGGGCAGTCCGGCAGGTACTCTTACCTTTCGCGGCGCCGTTGCCGGCTGTGGCACAGGCCCGAGATACTCATCTTCACGCTCGACAGACTCAAAATCCTCGTTGTAGATGTAGTCCAGTGGCAATTCACCAATTTGCTCAAGACGCATATCGAGCAGAATACGTTGAATGCTTGTACGGGTGCGTTTGAAACGCTTGCACAATTGTGCGACAGTGGAACCATGCGTGTACAACTTGAAAATCGAACGCTTGTCCTCCGCGGTCAATGCTCCACGGTGATTGGGGAAGATCGCCAGAGACTGGTGATCTGCATCGAAGTTTTTCAAGGTGTATCGGATGGTCTCTGGACTTCGTCTCATATGCTCAGACAGTTGTCGCGTTACCTCTGAAAGACTTGCACCACCCTCTACAAGCTGTCGTGCACGTTCAATCATCTCGGACTTTTCATCTTCACTGAGCTGTGAGAACCGCTCACCGCGTTTGATTTTTCCACGGTTTCTTGAGACAAACTGGTCAACGCTGCTTTGCAGGAAACCGACTCGTTTACGTCCACCAAACAGCATCCGGCGACTGACAAGCCCAGCATCCCGCCAGCGACTGATCGTCTTGGTCGAAACCTTGAATTTCTTGCTGAGTTCGTCCACCGTATGCACGGGCTCATTGACCTCACTGACCGAAATATCGGCGGAGTCACTGAGATCTTCGATCAGCAAACGTAAGTCGTGCCTGAGATCAGCCGAAGCAATGCTGTGCCTGGTTGGAACATCTGGCCGGTAATTCGTGATGCGGAAGCAACAGTAATCAAAGGCATACGAGCGATCAGACTCCACTTCAACGAAGAGCTTCTCTGCAAGAGCAGCCTGCTCTACCTTCTTCGCTTTTGGTGCAAAACGGGTCAGTTGATCCCGCAGCTCCTTGAGTTTTTCGTCTCGATAATCTTCGTGCATCTCCGTTTCTCCCAGCGCTCGCTTCCAGTCGATCTCTCTTTCCCTGCGACCCCGGCGGATCGCTCGACCTTCAACAGGTATTGCCCGGGTATCGCCCGATCCTTAGGGCGATTTCCATGGGTATCTCTGGTCCGAATTCATTGGATTGTCCGAGGCCAAATGCCAAGGCCCAACTCTTCAAACCATGTCCTCAAACGTTGATCAGGTGATAACTCCTTGCCATCACTCTCTTTGATGGTACGCGTAAAACTGACCCTGCACCCCATCAATTAGACCGATTGTTTTCCAAAAAAGTTCACCTGCAGCATGAAATTTGCCGACAACGGCTCACTCATCCTCTTTCCCAGTTCGTCATGTCGACGACAGTCTTGGCAAAGATGAACTTTGGCAGGAAACCAACTGACCAACGAACTGACATAGGAAATATTGGGCCAAACCAGCCGTCCGCCGGCAAATTCCCATCACTAAAAAACGCTAAACCGTTTTCAAACCGTGAGTTAAATCAATTCGCGAAAAAACGCCGGTCCGCAGAGGCCGGCGAAATGTCCACCTCGTTTGTAACTTTTTCCGACACTTTGAATCTTCCAGTGTCTCAAGATGCGACAGACATGACCGACGGAAGCGATTTTGTCGATTTGGCAGACCCAATCAGCCAGCTTTCGACCCTGGTGGGACAGTCATGCTTTTTCTCGCCGAATTCCCCTGAATCGGCGTCCCCCACAGGTCGATCTTAAGAAAGAGTGTCGTCGCGAGAACTCCTGCGTAAATCTGCCGATTGGACCTTGGCTACCCGCAAATGTCGCAACAAGAAGCATCACCGTACCTGGATCGGCGTGGATTCCTGCTCGCCTCGGGCGGCGCTGCGCTGGTCGCAAGCCCACTTTCCACGGCTCAAGCAGAGGAAAACGGGATTTTGCTTCAACCGGGCAAGCAGAATCTGTACCGGGTACGCATGGAAGTCGTGATGAAGGGTAACGTCCATGTTCCCTCAACGAGCAGGGCAGCTCGCGGCAAGCCATTGAAACTACCAATCGATAGCAAAGCATCCTTCGACTTCGAGGAACGGCTTCATTTTCAACCATCTGACCATTCCCCAAAAGGAGCGGCAGAACCAACAACAAAAGGTTTCACAAGACAGTTGGCTACCTCGGCTGAGCGGTACTACCACTTGGCGAAAGCCCAAAGCATGCTGAACTCAAAACCGCATGCAATTGAGCTCAGAGACCCGGTTCGCGACACGATGGTTCGAAATGGCTCACATCCCGAGCGCATCTCGGCTTTCGATGACTTTTTCAAACGCGATGAGCTTGAACTCCTGCGCACTCCCGCGTCGAGTATGGCAATTGACCAATTGCTACCGACAGCCCGCGTGAAGGTAGGCTCGAAGTACAGCGTTTCTTCAAAATCGATGGCTTCGATTCTCAATCTTGATGCAGCCATGGACTGTGAAGTGCAAGCAGAGGTCATGAGCATTGATGATGACGAGGTAAAGGTCCAGCTAAGGGGGAAAATTGATGGGGCAGTCGAGGGAGTGCCAACCATCATCCGTACCGTTGGCAAACTGACATTCGATCGAAAGTTCAAAACTTGTACGTGGTTGGCGATGGGTCTTCACGAGACCCGCGAAATTGGTCAGGCGGAACCCGGGTTTGATGTTTCGGCCACCGTTCAATTGATGCGGCAACCGCTGAAAGCGGTCATCGCTTTGCCGGAAAATGCCAGAACTCCGAAACCAGGCTTACCAACTGGGGTCGATCAACAGTACGTGACCATCCCAAGTGAAAAATTGGGGTTCGAAGTCGTGATGGATCGGCGGTGGCGAATGATGCGAGATCGTACCGGCTCGGTGATGATGCGAATGGTCGAAAACGACCGCACTTTATGCCAGTGCGACATTTACGCAATGACAACGCCAGAAGGTGAACAGCCATGGTCATTGGCAACTTTCGAAGCGAATGCAAGGATCCTTCTCGGCGATCAATTCACCGAGATAGCCGAATCTGATGAACACCTGAGTGATTCCGGAACGCGAATCCTGACAACGATTGCAAACGGCTCTGCAGAGGGGGTTCCGGTTAGGTGGATCATGATGCATTTATCGAGTCCAAATGTCGACCCAATCGTGGCGACGTTCACAATGGAAGCGAGCAACATCGATGCATTTGGCAGTTCAGACATGCAGTTCGCCAATTCAATTCAATTCAGGTCGGATTCTGCTGTGATCTCACCGCAGGGCGAACAGGAGGAATCCGCACAGTCTGGGAAAATCTCGAATCGGGACGATCTCAGTCAAAATCCGGGCATCAACGCCGCCACACCCAAACAAGCCACTGACTCGATTTCGAACGCAAACAGGGTTCGCTGAGTACAATAACCAGTGGGGCGATGGACACCACCAAGGTATTTCCTCACCCCTCGTTCCTAACGAAAAGCAAAAAAACGGTTCTGACATGATATTTTCGACAAGAATCCAGCTCTGCTGCTTACTCTGCCTGACAGGCGTTGTTTCAGCGAATGCTCAGCAGGGACAACGCAAGGATCCTTCGACACAAGAGCAGACCCAATTCGCTCCCGGAGTTGTGACGGTGATCCCTGGGTCCATCAATCCCGAGGAAACGTTCGACGGTCCACTGACATTGGAACCGTTTCTTACGAGCTACCCGCAGATTGTATTCAGCGAAGCATCCGGGCATCCGGATTCCAAACCGCACTTCGATCCACGCACGCGAACTCTGGTGGACCGCGCGAAAGAAGTCATTTACCGACGAACGGTTTTCTGCTTTGAGTTTTCATTCAAACCGCTGCGGCACATGTACATTGACATTCCCCGTCCTGACGGCCGAATGCAGCGCAAGCTCGTCTGGTACATGGTTTATCGTGTGCGTTATCGCGGAGGAGACTTCCGCCCTGCAGCTGACAAAATTGCGGGTGATGACGTCTATGAACGCATGGAATCCGTTCGTGTTGACAAGCGGAAGTTCTTTCCAATGTTCTTGCTACGCAATCAGGTCAATGGCCGACAGTACCTCGACCGTCTTCTGCCAACAGCACGCCAGAAGATCAAGGTTCGCGAACAGATCAGTGCACCGCTTTACAATTCGGTAGAAATCTCACGAATTGATATTCCTTACAGCAACGACAAGTCCAGTCCCGGAGTCTGGGGCGTTGCAACCTGGGTCGACGTGGATCCGAAACTCGACTTTGTTTCAGTAGAAGTTTTTGGCCTGACCAATGCATTTGAACGAACAGAAGACGGCGGGGCTACAGCATTCAAGCAGAAAGGACTGCAGCTGAACTTCTATCGTCCCGGTGACAGCATCCAGCAAACCGAGGATTTCATTCGCTTTGGGGTTCCTGCTTTCGACGATCCGAAAGAGCAAAAATACATTCTGGACCAGTACGGCCTGGAAGAACGCCTCGATTATCGATGGTTATTCCGCTAGCAGTACCGTGCAGTTGATTTGATTTCATGCTGTTTTCCCGGTGATCCCGCTGGACATGAACGTGCCTCGGGATTCCACTGTTGGATGCAGTACTACCGGGAAATGCTGTCGATTAATCCGCTCGTCTAATCCGCTCGTCAGTGGAACTCGAAGACGCAGCAGCGCAATCGGCTCGATATCCGGTTGTCTGGCCTGATGGCACGGGGAACTTTGAAACACCGGTTTTGGCCCCGCTCGACCCTGCATGTCAGCCCCTCATTGGATGACAAAGGACAGCCAGTTTGTCGGGCAACCACACCACAGCAAATGGCAACAGCCGTTCGGTAACTTGAGTTACGGGAATGTGCTCTGGCTCTCATGAACTGGCATGAGTATCAGGCATCAGTTTCCGATCTGGTCACGAAACCCGTATTGAAGCAGTCATGTTCGTTGATCGAGTGATAATTGAATTGCAAGCCGGCAAGGGTGGTGACGGTTGTTCCAGCATGCGTCGCGAGAAGTATGTGCCTCGCGGTGGCCCCGATGGTGGCAACGGTGGTGATGGTGGCAGTTTGATTCTTGAATCGCGCCTGGGCGTCAACAGCCTCGCTGCGTATGCAAATCGACGCATGTACCGTGCACCCAAGGGTGCCCATGGTCAAGGTTCCATGCGTCATGGAAAGAAAGGAAACGACCAGACATTGCTGGTTCCACCGGGGACGACCGTGATCGATGCCGAGCATGGTTTTGTAATCAAGGACCTCAAAAAGCATGGCGAGCAATTTGTGATCGCCCGGGGTGGCCGGGGAGGCAAAGGAAATGCCCACTTCAAAAGCAGCACCAACCGTACCCCACGTGAGCGGCAATTGGGAGAAACCGGCGAAGTGCGTGATGTCATCCTGGAACTCAAGTCCATTGCTGATGTCGGCCTCGTCGGGATGCCCAATGCAGGCAAGAGCACGCTGTTGAGTCGCATTTCCAGCGCGCGTCCTGAAATCGCTGATTATCCGTTCACGACAAAGCACCCGAATCTGGGAATTGTTGACGTCAACGAAGAGAAGTCGTTTGTCGTGGCCGACATCCCCGGACTGATTGAAGGTGCAAGCGATGGTGTTGGTCTTGGACACGAGTTTCTGCGTCATGTAGAACGTGCGGGATTGTTGGTACACCTCGTTGAGCCAATGCCTGTGGATGGCACAGACCCGGTGCAGAATTACCACGCAATCCGTAGTGAGCTTCGTGAATACGATGCGTCTCTTGCTGAACGTGAAGAGATGGTTGTGGTAACGAAAAGCGAGCTTGATTGTGCCGCTGATGTTCGAGATGCTCTGGCAGAATCGATCAATGGTGAAGTATTGCTGATCAGTGCAATGACAGGAGTTGGTCTGCCAGATCTGATTTCGGAGATCATGTCCCGAGTGGATCACCGCAGGAAATTGATGCTGCAAGCCGGCGAAGAAATCATGGTGTTGCGTGAATCTGATTTGCCCAACACGCAGGGACAACAGAAAAAACGGCTTCCACCTCATTTGGCTGGTCCCACCCGGAATCTATCCGACGAAGTTCAAGCAAAGAACTTTGATAAGCATTCCCAGCAGCCGGGGTTGGATGGGGATGGAACCTGATGCAGACACCGACCATCATCGCTGTTGATATTGGAAACACTGCCGCAAAAGTGGCTTTCGAGGTCGGCGGAACTCTGCACGAACGATCGCTTCCCGTCGACGACCATGATTGGCCGGATTCCGCCATGCAATGGGCAACCAAAGCATGGGCCACCGAAGCAACAGAAGCACGGCAAATGGAATGGCGTGTCGCGAGCGTCCGGCCCGAAGCACAAGAGATTCTTACCGACTATCTGTTCGCCAACTTTTCCGATGCACACGTCAAGTTGGTGACACGTGATGACATTCCAATGGAAACCACCGTTGATGAACCCGAGCGGCTTGGCATTGATCGTCTGATCAGCGGCTATGCAGCAAGTCTGCACACCAGTGGACCGTTGATTGTTGTCGACGCCGGATCCGCCATCACCGTGGATTTCGTTTCCCGACAGCACAGGTTCGAGGGCGGTGCAATCTTGCCTGGATTGGCGATGCAGTTCGCTTCACTGGCTCGCGGGACAGCCTGCTTGCCACTGCTACAGCACTCCGGGAAACAACCGGAAGTTCCCGCCAAGAATACCGAAGATGCCATCCTCAGCGGTGTATTGATGGGAGCAGCAGCAGCCATCGATCGTCTTATCGTTTCCTCATGCGATCATGCGGAATTGACGTCTGCTGATGTTCCGATTTTCTTGACTGGTGGAGATGCTCCTTTTTTATCGCCGCATCTCCGGCATAATCACACGCGAATGAATAATTTAGTTTGCCGGGGGTTACTTCGTTTGCGATCATCAGAATAGACCGATCTGCAAGCGTAGTTGCGCCCGGCAGGCCACGGTTGACATGTCATCTTTCCACCTAAGAAAGACGGTTTTCATGTCGTAAACTGGAAATGAATGGGGTTTGATCAGGCTGAAAGACGACGGTCGTTGTGTGGTCAACCTGTTTCGGACTGGCTGTGTACTCATAATGAGACAGTTCCCCACCAGAAATTCAACCTTTACAAGCAGTCTCTGTAATGCCGGCTACCAACATTTACGATCTACTGCCGATTCCCGAGGAAGTGAAAAACCCGCATCCTTATCAGGTTTTTGGCATCGAAGATGGTGAGCAGGACCTCGCGGTCATCAGTGAGAAGATCCGCGAAGTCGTTGGGAATCTGAAGCAAGTCAAAGATTCCACCGACCCCAAGCTATGGACCAAAGCGGCCAAACTGGCTCAACAGGCCCGCTTGACCCTTGCCAATCCCAAAACCAAAGCAAAGCTTGATGCCCGGTTCGGGATCATTGCCGAGGACTCCGTAGAGCAGGCCAGCGCCGATCCCCTTGCAAGCATCTTACCCGCTTCGGACCCACTGGCTGGCTTACTGCCGACTGCTGACCCGCTGGGTGGCAGCGATCCACTCGCGGCGATCCTGCCATCCGAACCAGCGCCCAGCGAACCGGTCGCCGCGACAGCTGATTCATCGCAGGCCACCAGCATGCCCGCCGGAATCTTTGGTACGCCCGAACAGGCAACACTCGAAAACCCTGAATCAGCAAGCGGCCAGAATTCCCCGGAAGATATTCAGATTCTGGTCCCGGACGCGAGGCCTGGTGCCCCATCCGTAACCCACAATCCCCACCGGCGACAACAATCCATTCTCGGCGTGATGATGTTCGGAACGTTTTCACTGGGAATGGTGACCATCATCGGCATCCTGATCTGGTTCATGGTTTTCCGTGGCGAAGTCGCCATTACCCAAACCGACGGCTCGCTGACCATCTCTACCACCGGAAAAGATGCGAAGAAAAAGGACGCCGTCAACACCGGGAAAACTACGCGAAAGAAAGCGACCCCCGAGCCTCTCGATCCTGATCCGGTGATGGGAACACTTGAACCGAATAAAAAGAAATCCAAAAAAGATAATGGCATGACTGATCTTGAAAAGAAGATCAATGATGACAAACCCACGAACAACGCCGGGTCAGAGGCCGATCCGGAACCAGGCAAACCGATGGTTGATCCAAAACCAGAGAAACCCGAGGTTCCCAAAAAACCCGCAATCACAGACGAGATGATCGCCGAGGCTGAAAAACAGCTGGCCAATGTTTCGATGCTGATCAAATCTACCCAATGGGACAAGATGAAGTCCGCTGCGGAATCTGCTTCTGAATTACCAATGAGTGATGAACAGAAAGAACGGGCGGAAGCACTTTATGAAGTCGCCGACCTCGCATCCTACTACCGGGTTGGCATCGAGAAATCAGTCGCAGCCATACCAGCCGGAAACGACTTCGAAATTGCAAAAGACATACGCGTGATCGTTGTCGAAAAAGGTGATGACTTCATTGCGATTCGGCTCAACGCGAAAACTCGCAACTACAAGTTTGATGCACTCCCATTATCTTTGGCACACAAGCTGGCGTCTTTCAAAATCCCCGAATCGCCAACGCAAGCAGCAGCCAAAGCTGTCTATCAGATAGTCGTCACCCCCGAGGAGAAGAAAGAGAGTCGGGAAGAAGCCTTTCAATGGCTCGATGAACTGGGCGAAGTAGATGGAGTCGATCCAAAGCGACTGTCCAAAACGTTGCAGGAGATATTCAAGTAAGGCGCATGGCAATCCCACCGTTCATCACCTAGGCTTGGCGGAACAAATCATTTCACCAGCCGAGGCAAGCGAGTATTCGTCCATGACATTGCTACAGCGCTCCATCGACAAGATCAAAAGCTTTGTCGACTGTTCATCGGTCAGCTCCACGAGTAATGCTGGCATCTCGGCGGCAGTCGCTGACTCTCTTGATGTACTCGGCTTTGATGTCGAACAGACAACCTATCTCGATCCGAGAGGTGTCACGAAGGTGAATCTGGTCGCAAGTCGGAAACCACTTGCGGCTGGCGCTACCGAAGCTGGCGGGTTAGCCTACTTCTGCCATACGGATGTCATTCCAGCCGATCACTGGACGGGACCAGGTGGCGACCCATTCAAGTGTGTTGTCCGGGAAAATCGCATCTATGGTCGTGGATCATGCGACATGAAGGGCTCTCTGGTAGCGATGCTCTCAGCGGTCGCCAAAACGTTGCAAGTTGACCAGAAAGCCCCTTTGTGGATCGTCTGCACTGCTGATGAAGAAGTCGGTTTTCTGGGTGCCAAGGATCTTGTCAAGAACTCAGCCGAATACCGCAACATTGTTGAGGCACAACCTCTCTCAATCATTGGGGAACCAACACGACTATCAGTGGTTCATGCACACAAGGGGATTGTCGGCATGCGCATCACGAGCCGCGGAAGAGCCGCACACAGCAGCACGACAGAAGGCGTCAACGCAAACGAAGCAATGGTACCTCTGCTGCAGACGCTGCTCGATATTCGGAAAAAAACCGAGGAGTCTGCTGTCTACCACGACGATCGGTTTGTTCCGCCTGTCCTTTCCTGGAATTTCGGAGTCAGCGATGGCTGCAATGCCGTGAACATGACACCTGCAAAATCAGTCGCCTGGGTATCCCTGCGTCCGATGCCGCAAGTAGATGGCCGGGATCTGATGCAAATGGTTGCAACAAAAGCAGAGGAACTCGGACTGGAGTATGAAGTGTGCGAAGGAGGAGATCCACTTTGGATCGATCCTGACGAATCCTGCATCCGTGATCTTTGCACTTTGGCAGGTGGAAAACCAAAGACGGTCTGTTACGGTACCGATGGCGGCGAATTCCATGAACTCCAGCATCGAGTCGTGTGTGGGCCTGGTGATATTGCTCAGGCGCATACCTCCGATGAATGGCTCGAAATCGAACAGCTCTCCAAAGGCATCGACTTGTACGAAAAGGCAGTCCGTTTCTGGTGTACTGAAATCTAGTGCTTTTCAGAATCCGTTGCGATTCGCGCATCCGTTGCGATTCGAGCGAGCAAGTGAAACAGGATCGGAACTGTCACCGGCCACAATCCGCGTTCCAGTGAGCTATCAACGCTCATTCGTCTTCTGACTCGTTCATTCCAAGCTGACCCATTTTGCGGTACAGATTCGAACGATGGAGCCCAAGATATTCAGCAGCATCGGTCATGTTGCCTGAACAGAATTCAATGGCTCTTTCAATGTGTTCCACCTGAAATTGCCTTGTGGCATCATTCAAAGTACCTTTGATGGGTGCGTTTCCAGAAACTCTCTGACGGGGAGCCGCAGTGAGCATCAAATCATCCTGCTCAATTTCCTCTTCAGTACACAAATAGGCAACGCGTTCAATTGTGTTTCGCAACTCCCGGATATTGCCAGGCCATGAATGGGACTGGAGTGCAAGTTGTGCGCTACGTTTGAACACCGGAACAGGTCTACCAATCTGATAACAGAACTGCTCCAGAAAGTGATTGGCAAGAAGCAGAATGTCATCACCGCGTTGGGATAATGGCGGAAGCGACAAGTTGACAACGTTGAGTCGAAAATAGAGATCTTCCCGGAACCGTTTCTCCACGATCATCTGTTCCAACGGCTGGTTCGTTGCAGCAATGACGCGAACATCGACGGGAATCGTCTGTGATCCCCCCACCCGCACGACAACTTTTTCTTCCAGCACACGGAGCAACTTTGCTTGCCCACCTGGACTCATATCACCCACTTCATCAAGAAACAGAGTTCCACCGGTGGCAAGTTCAAACTTTCCCTGACGGGTCTGATTTGCGTCGGTGAATGCGCCTTTTTCGTGACCAAACAACTCACTTTCCAGAAGTGATTCCACGAGAGCAGCACAGTTGACAGCGATAAAAGGTGCGTTGCGTCGTTCACTTTCGAAGTGAATGTGTCGTGCGAGGACCTCCTTGCCTGTCCCATTCTGCCCCAGGACAAGAACCGTCAGATCAGTTTTTGCAACTTTCGCTGCAGTCTTGCGGATTTTATTGACGCTGGAATGCTCACCAATCAATGGACTGGCGGAAGCAGCATCCTCAACGAGTCGATCACAGGTTTCCAACAGCTTCTTGCGAGTTTTAAGAGACTGAATTGCTACTGCCGCATGTGTTGCCAGATCATTGAGAACAGTGGTGTCATGGTCCTGAAAGCCGTTGCCCTTGTGGTTGATTGCCTCAAACACGCCGATCAAATCATCGCGTTGTCCCCGCATGGGAACCGCCACCAGTGAGCGGGTTTCAAATTCAAGAGATTCATCAACTTTCCGGTTCACACGGGATTCATCATCACTTCCACCGTTCCAGATTCTGGGTTCCTGTGAGCCAAGAACTTCACCGACAACACCAACGCTATCATCAACTTCCAAAGCTCCCTCTGACACACCCAGCGCAGGCCGGCCAATCAGTTTTTTTCGGCGTTTGTCCCAGAGAAAAATACTCGCTCGTTCACAGTTCAATAATGCAGTCGCCGTATCAGCTATCCCGTGCAACAGGGCCACATCATCATCCAACCGATGCCATTGTGCCGCTGCATCCATCACAGCCTGCAACTGGCTGATTCGGTTGATCCTCCACAAACCCAGATCGATGCACTGCAACGCCGTGGATACCAGATCGGCTACCCGATTCACCTGTTTGGTGTATCCTTCCAAATCGGATTCAGGCATGCTTCGGATACGGATTAACAATGCAGCCACGGGTGAAGAAACAATGGATGATTCCAGAGTTTCTGCGTTTCCATGATCTGCAGCGGGAACCAGTGGCGCAACACACCATCCCTCCGCGTAGGCAGTCTTTCCGGCATCCAGAGTTTCACCGATCAGCAATTCTGGGACTTCCAATTGGTCACCAAGCCAGACCTCTGGATGCCATTGCCCGTCTCGCTGATGCACGATTCCACCAGCGTTCTGTCCCAGACATGACAGAACTTCCGGCATCACCAAGTCAAAAAAATCCCGGCGGTTCAGATCCCGTCTCAAGGCGTTGGCCACCCCTGCAACAAGCTGAATCTCTGTGTTTTCTGAGGTTTGGGGCCGGGTGCGGTCTTTCAACGGATCACTCAGACAGGAAAATGGGGATTGGGGTCAGGAGAGGCAACAGAATCATCCAGAGATTTCATTTTGTCATGTTCAAGGGAAATAGACGACTCCAAGGGGGAGTCGGTATCCTGTGCTCCTGATGTTCCATCGTCTACCTGGGTACGATGGTAGATCACGATAACAAATCACCATGATACGACGGTAAAATTCGCCAAGCAGGAATCGTTCGATATGCAGTTCAACGGAAAAAAAGGGCTTGTTCTCGGTGTGGCTAATGATCATTCGATCGCTTGGGCCATTGCAAAGCAAATCATGGAAGCAGGCGGTGAGTGTGGCTTCACCCACCTGCCTGACCGCGCAGATGACGAGCGGCAACGAAATCGCCGCCGGGTCGCGCAACTGACGGACAAATACGAAAATGCCAAGTTTCTCATCCCCATGGATGCCCAGAAGGATGAGGACATTCAGCGGGTATTTGAACATACCGGCGAAGAGTTCGGAAAAATAGACTTTTTACTGCACTCAATTGCCTTTGCTGACAGAAATGACCTCTCGCGAGACACCGTTTTCACCAGTCGCGATGGCTTCAAATTGGCCATGGATGTGAGTGTCTATACGCTGATTGCCTGCACCGCTGCTGCCAAACCGCTCATGAATCCCGGTGGAGCCATCGCCACCATGACCTATTTTGGGGGTGAAAAGTGCGTTCCCGGCTACAATGTGATGGGCGTTTGCAAGGCAGCTCTGGAAGCCACCGTGCGTTATCTGGCATACGACATGGGACCGCAGGGCGTTCGGGTCAACGCATTATCTGCTGGCCCCATCCGCACTCTGGCAGGTCGCGCAGCCGGAGTCGAGGAAATGCTGTCCCTTTATGAGCACATGGCTCCTTTGGGGCGAAATGTCAGCCATGAAGAAGTTGGACGCACGGGCGCATTTCTGCTCAGTGACAACAGCGAAGGAATTTCCGGGGAAATCCTGCACGTTGATGGCGGATACCATGCAATGGGCAGCCCCGGCCGATTGCTTGATAAATTGCAAGACAAGTAGGCAAGATTCCGAACTGTTATTCCACCGCTATTACGAACGGCAACGCGACGAACAATCCAAGGCCAGAATTCCTGGTACGTTCGGCAAGTTCACCTCCGGCTTCCACCTCGAAGGATCCTCACCCATGGTACGAACCGCAAGCACAATGCTTCCTCTGGGCACTCAGGCACCCGCATTCTCTCTTCCAGACACCGACGGAAATCTGGTGCAGCTTTCCGATCTCTCAGGCAGCAGGGCCCTGCTGGTTATCTTCATGTGTAACCACTGTCCCTATGTCAAACACGTGGCCGATCAACTCAAGGCACTCTCGGATGAATACATGTCCAAAGGCGTGTCAGTCGTCGCCATCAGCAGCAATGATGCAGTGAAATATCCGGAAGACTCACTCGAAGCAATGGCAACCGAGAAAGCGGAACGGGGTTATGCATTCGCTTATCTCTATGATGAGTCACAACAAGTGGCACAGGACTATGCAGCCGCCTGTACGCCGGACTTCTATCTCTTTGACAGTGAACAGAAACTTGCTTACCGGGGACAGTTGGACTCCAGCCGCCCCAACAGTGACATCCCTGTCACTGGGCAGGACCTGCGAGCGGCAATGGACGCCATTCTCGGCGGTGATCATCCGGCTGAGCAACAAACCCCCTCCATTGGTTGCAATATCAAATGGAAAGAGGGAAATGAACCAAAGTACTTCAACCCACAAGGGATCGCGTGAGCGTTCCTTATCTGCAAGAACTGACGCTCCAACTTGCCGTCGGAGCATCGCAACTGGATGCATCGCTGCGCTCGCGACATGCTCAATGGTTGATCGCCCAGCAGCGGGCTGATGGTGGATTCGCAGGTCGTGAAGGCGAAAGTGATCCGTACTACACAGCCTTTGCTTTGCGTGCACTGTGGATTCTTGATGCTCTTGATGGCCAGATCGGAAGCAATGCTGCGGGTTTCCTGAAACAGAGGCTCAACCAGCGTGAATCGATCATAGACTTGATCTCCCTGATCTTTGGATCTGCCATTGTGGAACTCGCCGTGGGTGAGGTTGTTATCCCTGACGACGATCAACACTGGCGTACCAGGGTCGCTGATCTTCTCGCGTCCCTTCGGACGGAGGACGGAGGGTTTGCCAAAACGCCCGAAGGTCGTGCTGGCAGTACCTATCAGACTTTTCTCTCCATCCTCTGCTACCAACTGATTGAAATTCCGGTTCCCGACTGTGAAAGAATCGAGAGTTTTCTGAATTCCCAGAAGCAGGCGGAAGGTGGCTATCTGGAAATCCGGGCGGCAAAACGCGCCGGAGTCAATCCGACTGCCGCAGCGATTGGAAGCCTCAAAGCACTCGGCAAACTGAATCAGGACGAACAGCAGGCCACTTCTTTTTTCCTTTCAGAAATGCAATCTGACGAAGGTGGCTTTACGGCAAATACCCGTATTCCTTTCGCTGACTTACTGAGTTCATTCACCGGTCTTCTAACACTCATCGATCTGGACTCGGCCTCCAAGGTCAACATCGAAGCGATCCACCGATATGCTTTATCCATGCAATCGGCTGAAGGTGGATTTGTTGGCTTCGCTCTCGACCAGACGGCCGATGTTGAATACTCTTTTTATGGTCTCGCTACGCTAGCACTTTGTCAGTTATGCAGATGAACGAATCCAAAACTGCACATCATCTTGTGGTCTCAAATCTGGCCAAATCCTTTTCCGCTTCCCCCGAAGCACTGACAGTACTTCGTGACGTTTCTCTTGAACTATCGGCAGGCGAATCATTAGCGATTGTCGGACCCAGTGGAAGTGGCAAGAGTACGCTGCTACAAATCCTGGGTACACTCGATCGTCCTGACCATGGGATGGTGAACATCAACGGCGTCAATCCCTTTGAATTGGATGAAAGTGAATTGGCGCAATTTCGCAACCAGCACGTGGGCTTTGTCTTTCAGGACCATCATCTGTTACCCCAGTTATCGGTATTGGAAAATGTTCTCGTGCCAGCCCTGGCATCGGGTAACTCTTCATCAGAGCATCAATCTCACGCATGCGAACTGATCGAATCCGTTGGGTTGGCAGAACGGCAGAACCACCTGCCCAGTGAATTGTCCGGAGGTGAGCGTGAACGGGTTGCGATTGCCAGATCGCTGCTGATGCGTCCCTCATTGATTCTGGCAGATGAGCCGACCGGTAATCTGGACCGTAATACAGCTGACACAGTCAGTGAACTGCTACTGGAACTGCAGCAGACTTCGGGCGCTATCCTGATTGCTGTAACCCACAGTGACAAGCTTGCCGATTCAATGCAGTACAGAAAAGAACTACTCGATGGCCAACTTGTCTGATCATCAGGCCACATCTCCAAGATCCATACGTTTCCCGTATCGTCTCAAAACCTGACGACGAAGTTCATGCAACCCTTCGCCGCTGAGTTCAGGGTCTGAGTCAATCATCGACTGGGCAATGGATCTCGCAGCAAGGAGCACATCATGGTCGCGAATCAAATCCGCAATCCGCATGGGCGGGAGACCACTTTGCTGCCGCCCCAGCATGTCTCCAGGTCCTCGCAGGCGGAAATCCGCTTCTGCCAACTCGAAACCATCATCTGTCTGTTCAAAAACCTGCAATCTTTCATTGTCCTCCGGGGACGCGTCGCCATCGGTGAATACGCCAACGTGACCCTCGTGTCCACCGCGAGCCACCCGACCCCGTAACTGATGCAATTGCGCTAAACCAAAACGTTGAGCACCAAGAATGGTCATGACCGTCGCATTGGGGACATTGATCCCCACCTCAATCACTGTGGTGCTCACAAGTACCTGTATTTGTCCGTCAGCAAATGCATCCATGATGGATTGTTTCTCTTCGGGATGCATACGGCCATGCAGCAAGCCCACTCGATAGTCAGCCAAAGCACCATTACAGAGATCTTCAAACACCGCTTCTACCGAAGCGACATCCTCACCAGCTTCACCGTCACCTGCCACAACGGAAACACGAGGAGCAACGACAAAGGCCTGCCTGCCCTCATCCAGCCGATCTCGCACGAAACCCCACCAACGATCCTTCCATTGATCTTGCGCCAGATAGGTATTCACTTTTCCCCGACCAGGTGGTCTTTCCCGAAGCGTGCTTAACTCAACATCCCCATACAGTGTCATGGCGACCGATCTTGGGATCGGCGTCGCAGACATGACCAGATAGTGGGGGTCGATTCCACCGCTGCGTAAAGCAACCCGCTGAGCCACCCCAAACTTGTGCTGCTCGTCAATCACACAGAGACCAAGAGATTTGAAATCCATGCCGCCGTAAATCAATGCCTGAGTCCCCACCAGCAAATCTATTTTTCCTTGTGCCGTCTCTTCAAGCACAGTTCGTCTTTCTCTCGCCGTCAGTGACCCGCACAACAAACCAACGCGAACTCGACTTTCTGACAAGGTTTGACTAAGCGTCTGGTAATGCTGCCGCGCCAACACCTCCGTGGGTGCCATCAGCGCAGCCTGATGGCCATGCGCAACGGCAAGCATCATTGCGTAGACAGCGACCACTGTTTTGCCGCTACCCACGTCCCCCTGCAGCAGTCGATTCATGGGAAATTGTCGAGCCATGTCACGGCTTATCTCACCAATGACTGTTTTCTGATCCTTCGTGAGTTCAAACGGAAAACGATTGACAATTCTTGCGTCAATCATCGTGCTGACAGCCAGAGGCGGTGCGTGAAGATCCGTTGTCAATTTTCGCCGTCGCATGGCCAGCGCAAGTTGCATGACCAGGAGCTCCTGAAACACAAGGCGTGTTCGCGCTGCAAACAGATGCTGGCGATTCAAAGGCTGATGAATGGACTTCAGAGCCACATCAATACTTGCCAGATCACCCTGCAGATCCACACCACATTTCCGCAACTCCCTCGCTGCATCCTGACGAAGATGACCTGGCATCACTTCAACCAGATCCCCTGCGAGTCGCTCTGTCGTTTCTGCAACAAGGCGCCTGACTTGCGACTGCTTGATGCCATCGGACAAAGGATAAACAGGCAGAATCCGCGGCTCAGGTATATTTTCGGAGTCGTCCAGCAAAGTGACTTTTGGATGAACAAACTCCATCCTCATGCCATTCATTTTTGGCGTTCCGGAAATCAACACACACTGATCCAACCCGAGTTGATCGGAACGGAAAGGCTGATTGAAAAATAATGTCCGTACAACGCCGGATTCATTTTCAATCAACGCCGCAAACATCGAACGCCCCGGTCGCCTGGAAACGAACTCTGCATCAATCACCTTGCCAACCAGAGACGCCGGCTCCCCTTCTTGCAAATCATCTATCTTCGAAGCAGCCGCCGGATATTCATAATCTCTTGGAAACAGGAAGATTACATCCTGAGCATTGCGAAGCCCCAGACGACTGAAACGCTGAGCACGAACCGGACCCATGCCTGGCAAATATTGCAGAGGAGTCTGTAACGACTGCTCCTGTTCACCGGTCGGATCCGTTTCATCCTGCATATGAATATGACTCAGCCAACTCCAGAGGTAACTGCACCGGGAAAACGCTGCCCGCGCACGCAAGCCACTCGCAGCACACAGTGACAAGCAGTGGCAAACAGACACAGTAGCACAGGTCCAGCATTCCAGAACACAACGGACTGGTGGATAGGCCCGCCTCCTCTCCGACGCATCCGATGGCAACCTTTACCAACTGCTGCTTTGGTCAATCTCCGCCATTCACGGCCAACATTCAAGGCCCTGTAATCCGAGTCGATTCATTCACCAGGACAGACTTGGACCACCAACCAGCAGTGTCATGCCAACCATCCTCGATGCGTGTCAATCTAGCACAAAACCTCCAGGACTTGCAGGTTTGATCCCACGAACCTGTATCCAACATGGTTCCGTATGAACCGTTCAGCATCAAACGGGGCAGCAGCAATCCATCAACCTCCCTGCATGACAAAGTCTGCCAACAGCACTTCTTCTGGTTGTTGCATTGTTCAACGAGGCCAATTTCGGATACCGCTGATGCTCCTGCTGCCAGAATGGTCCATACCAACGCTATACTCATGCTGAAATGAAACTGTTCGAGATGGTTTCATACTCCATGCAATCCAAGAATACGGCACCATGTCTAACCACAACCAAGAGCTACAAGCTGCCATTACCGAAGGTGACGAAGCGAAAATCCACAGCATCATTGTTGCAAGCAATTTCATTCTCTTGAGCGCGTCAATGGTGGGTGAGGATGATGCAGAAGACGTTGGAGCCTTGACGGCGGAAATGGGAAACATGCAGGTGCTGGTCGCGTTCACGGATGAATTGACCGCCAAGGCTTTCGTGGACAAGATGGCCGATTTTTTTGAGGAAGATGAGTTGGTAGAGGGTATCGCTGTCGAAGGTGCTGCCATGCTGGAATGCATTCCCGAAGGGCATGGGATCCTTTTGGATGCTGAATTGGAAACCAACATCCTGATTCCACCTGACTTGGCGTCTAAAGTGAAATCCTTGCAGGCGTGAACCCTAAACAGGTCAAATCCGTTACGGGAATTAGTCGCGACCCACCACTGGAATCCGCAACATGGCTGTAGGGCAGCCAGTTAGTGAACCATGCAAATCAAGCGAAGTCCAGAAAGTTGTTCTTCAACCTCGACTTCAGCTGGACGGTATCTTGCCTGCGATCAAAACCAGCACGCCTACCCATGAGGCGGACCCGTGGACCATCAATCGAATTCGTACAGAAAGTTCCAACGTGATCAAGCCAGTTGATGCACTCATCGTTTTCCTGTCTTTGGTTTTACCATCGATGCTGATTGGCCCAGCAGCTGGTCAGGACTTCAAAAAGTTGCCTCCGGAAGGCAAAAAAATCGACCCCACCACCCGAGCCACATTGGAAAGCCGAGTGGAGGACATTCAAGCCAGGATCAATCAGTTTGCGAAAAACAGTCATGATTCGGAGACATGGCGGCCGGATGTAGAAGTTCTCGTACGTGCCGTAAAACTCGCTCTCACTCAAAATCTGTTTTACCGGCCGACCGAAACAAAAACAGCAATTGAACTCCTGGATGAGAGTGAGAGGCGACTGTTAGCAGTCCAGAGTGGAGACCGAGGCTTGAAACTTCTCGGCTTTTCGAAAACCAAACTGAATAAACCTCAACTATTGGTAGGTGGGTTTCGATCACACATCGACAATTCCATTCAGCCGTACGGGCTGGTGATCCCGATTGGTTATGAGGGCATCGACGTTCCTTATCGGACCGATATTTGGCTGCATGGTCGTGGAGATTCGAAGACGGAGATTCCATTCTTGCATGAACGGCTTACAAACCCGGGGCGCTACACCCCTGCAAAAACAATTGTCTTGCATCCCTTTGGTCGACACTGCAACGCCTTCAAGTTTGCTGGCGAAACAGATGTTTACGAAGCACTGAATCACCTCGGAACCATACTGGCGATTGATCAGCAACACGTCTCCATACGCGGTTTTTCGATGGGAGGTGCAGGGTGCTGGCACTTGGCAGTCCATGACCCGGGTCGCTGGTATGCTGCGAACCCCGGAGCAGGATTTGTCGATACGATCGTATATCAGGGTTGGACAGAACAAACACCGTATCCGATGAACTCCGTTCGGCAGCAACTGATGGCCTGGTACGACGTTCTGCCATGGGCCAACAATCTGGTCAACACGCGCGTCATTCCCTATAGCGGTGAGAAAGACAAACAAAGGCAGGCAGCAGACCGGGTAATCGCACTGACCGAATCACTGGGAATCAAAATTCCCTACGTCATCGGCAAGAACATGGGGCACAGGATCGATAACGATTCCTCCAGAATCATCGATAGGCAATTGAACAAGTGGGCGGAGGAGCCGCGGGAAATTCCGCGAAAGCGGATTGACTTCACCACTTACACCTTGCGATACAACAAAGTGGGCTGGCTCAAAATCACCGGTTTGGAGTCACATTGGAAAGCAAGCCGTATTCGTGGAAGAATCGAGAATGACGGTTCTCTTGTGATTCAATCCAACGGCATCACACGGTTTGAAGTGGATTTTCGTGAATCAGGGTGGCCCAAGACAGATCAGCGAATCAAGGCGATAATCGATGGACAACTTTTTCTATTGGATGACTGGAGTGATGAGTCAGGTATCCAGTGCGAATTCGCGAAAACAGACGGCTGGAAAGTTGTGGAAACGATCGATACTGGGTTGCGTAAACGACCAGGCATGCATGGTCCTATCGACGACGCTTTCTGCAGCAAGTTCCTTTTTGTTGCCCCCAGCCGGCCAGCTCTTCACGGTGAAACCCAACGATGGATTGACCGGGAATTCAGCTACGCCAAGGACAGATGGCGTCGCCTGATGCGAGGAGATGTGAATGTCGTCCTCGACACAGACGTCACCGAACAGCACATCAAAGACAACCACTTGATCTGTTTTGGAGACTACCACAGCAATCAGTATCTACGGAAGATTGCCGACCAGTTACCCATCCATTGGACGAAAGACGTGGTCCAGGCAGGATCCCGGCAATTCGATTCCACCACCTGTGTACCGGTGTTCTGCTATCCGAACCCACGTAACCCAAACCGGTACATTGTCGTGAACAGTGGAATGACTTACCGGGAATTCTCCAACGTGAGTAATTCCCGTCAGATACCCATGCTGCCGGATTGGTCAATTCTGGGTGTTACGGGCAACGATGATGGCATTTTCGCTGGCCCCGTTATCGCGCAGGGTTTCTTCGATGAAAGCTGGTCGCTTCCTGATGTTGAAGCTGCCTCCAAGCGAAAACAGAAATGAAGTCAGCTGATCGCTTGAAAAAGAAATTTTGTGCCGTCGATCATCGCCGCGCAATGCGTTTTGCAATTGCTTCACGTGACAAAGGCATGATCTCAGCAGCACCACCGGGATTGAACAGCAAATCATCACGGCTCGGTTTCGTATCGGTGTTATCGTACTGAACCAGATAAGCACCGATCTGAACTCCACCCTCTTCATAAACTGGCGGCCAGAATTCTTCGCCGCGAATTGCGAGCGTCTTTGCAAGCAGCCGGGTAGCTCGACCAGAAAATCCACTGAGCACCATGTCCAAGCGACCTAGAGCTTCGCGAAAGAGATAGAAAACGAGTGCCGTGTCCTTGTTTTCACCACCCGCATAAGACCACGTGCCATCATCATTCTCGTAGTAAAAACCAGGGTCCGGAGCATCCTCGTTCTTGCTGAGCCGTAGCCCAGCAGAGGCACCCCCGGGTTGTGGATCACTATCACGATAACGAAGGAAGAAGGGGCAGGATCGAGCGGACACATCATCAACGTCGTCTTCAGTAACAAACGGTGTGCAACCGAATGCATCCGCAAACAGCAACTCAACGACCGGATTGCTTTTCACGCTTCCAATGCAAACCATGCCGCGATCACCTTGAGCATCGACGAAACCATCAAAGACCTCGTTAGCTCGACCGCGAGCATCCTCCAGAGAAACCTCACCGGGACTCCAGACCAGAGACTGCTGGATTCGATCCGGCATCGGCACGGTCAGTTTCTTTCCATCATCATCGTCAGATGAACCTTGATGCTTTGCCGCACCGCCGAGCGTGGACACACCATTGAGGAGTTCACCAAACAGAACCGCATCGCTGGCAACAACCGTCGCACTGTCTGGTGACTGAGTGGATGGATTCTCACGTACCCCAAGCACGATTTCTATCTCACCACGACGCGCCAACAACTCCCAGAAATTTTCCGCGTTGACCGCAAACAGTGCACCTGGCAACTGGTCTGCGGTGGCATACCCATGATCGATCAGATAGTCACATATCCGTGATAAAGCCTCCAGTGGGATGTACTTGGCCTCATTCTTCAACAGCGAAGCAACTTGATGGCGGTCCAAACCCGTATGCTCCACGATCGATTTGATCGTTCCTGGACGTTTTCGGCGATCTGGTGTGTGACCAAGCAGTTCTGCCAGGCGGAATGCGTATCTCATGGAAAGTGTCGGTTTGGAGGACGAATTTTTGGTTCTGATGCAGTCTAACAGGGCGACAACCCTCTGCGGGGCGAATCACCACACTGTCATCTCAATTCACGGGAAAAATGACCTAGCAAAGGTCATTTTGACCACATTAGCCATTGAAACCTGAAGTTAAAACTCTTTCAATCACACCGTCGTATAACGAGGACAAAACTGCCCTTGAGGATCAAATATGGGGGAAAGTGGGATTGTTTTGAGAATAAAAGCAAGAGTGAAAAGTTGGAAGTTCGACTGACCCTATACTAGAGGGTTCTTCTTTCGCTCGTTTGCTTGGCAGTCAGACATGGCTACAGTCGCCCCACCACCACCGGAATCGCCTCCACCAGCCTCAGGGATTCATCGAGTACCCAGTGCTGCAGATCAGCTGATTGAAGAACGAATCGAAAACGCTCGTCGATCCCTTTGGTGGGCAGAATTGATCCGAGCCGGCCTGAAACTCGCTCTCGCGACAATTTTCACGCTGTTGGCCTGGATGGTGATTGATCAGTGGGTCTACTCACCCGGCATCGTCGTGCGGTGTGGAACATTCATTGTGTTCCTCGGCACGGCTCTGTGGTTTTTCAAGTGCCGGGTTCTTCCCCTTTTTCGAAGCACAGTTCAGCCAGAATATGCGGCGCGTGCACTCGAAAAAAGTCTTCCAGATCTGCGTCAAGCGTTGACCAGTTATGTGACACTTCGTCAAACCGAACGGGAAGACGACCTGCAGACACGCGTTGTCCGATCCATGGGCTCGATAACCGCAGGACGCCTCAAGAACCATGACGAGATTCCTGAAGAAGCTGTCGGTAATTTTCGGTGGTGGATTGCAACCGCCGGAGCCTTCGCAATCCTGCTTGGTTACTCGGTGACGACACCAAAGAATGCCTGGCAATCAGTTCAAAGGCTGGTCGCACCTTTGGCTGGAATCGAACCTGCCCAACGGGTAACGATCACTGACATCCAACCGGGTGACATTGAGGCCGTCGCAGGTCGCGAAGTTGAAATCGCTGCAACGATCACCCAACTGAGATCCGATGAGTCGGCCACTTGCTCATGGGACTTGCCATCTGGTCGCGAAACGCTGGAACTTTCTCGCGATGAAGCCTCGAACCGCTTTGTTGGAACAATAAAACTTCCGTACTCGGCAAGTGGGGTCGTCCCCTACAACATCTTCGCAGGTGACGCGACTGCTGGTCCCTTTCATCTACGCGTTCAGGATTTACCGGTGGTAGCAGTGGATTCAATCCAATATCAGCCGCCGAAATATACAGGTGAGGCACCCCACACGAGTAGCAGCGGGAGCATTGCCGGACTCGTTGGCACGAAGGTTGAGGTCCTTGCAACGACAAACCGTCCGATCACAAAAGCAAACATTGAATTCAACCCCAGACTCCGTGGTGATCGAATACAGGCAACCGCGGGAACCAAAGAACTGCTCATCAGTGAAGATGGGACAAAACTCAACATCGCCTTTCTGCTTCACTCAGCTGCAGGCCGCTCGGCGGCCGTGGAATACGACAGCTATCGCATCTCAGTACAGGATGCAGCGGGACAACAGAACTCGGAACCGATTATCTACCCGATTCGAATTGTTTCCGATTTGCCACCTGAAGTCGCGATCACGATGCCGTTTGAATCCCCAAAAGATGTGCCAGTCGATGCACAACAGGTCATCGAAGTCCACGCGTCTGACCCAGACTACGGATTAAAACAGGTTCATCTGGAGATACGCTCGGGTCTGGATGTCATCGCTGAACCTGTCCTTTGGAAGCACCCAACCGGCATCACTGGCAACCAGGTGGTCGAATACCGATTTCGACCTGCCGAACATGAACTGCGTGTCGGTACCAAGGTACAGATTCAGGCAATCGCAACGGACAACCGGGAAACCAGTGACAGCATCACGCTTGAACCAAATGTCTCCCGCAGCGATCCAATTGAAATCAAGATCACCACTGCATCAAGACTCCCGGATCCAAATGATCCGAATGCCGGTGGTCTTTCAGAACCAGACGATCGTCCTGCCAGTGACCATCAGGACAATGAATCTGACCAACCGAATCAGCAGGGGACTGATGGGAGTCAAGATAAACAGCAACAAGCCGGAGGTGGCTCGGGAGATGCTTCTGATGCTGAATCCCAGAATGGGAATCAACAAGGTGGAAACTCGGGATCCAGTGGAGGTGATTCGAAAGGTGAACCATCCTCGCAACAGCAGGGTAACCAGACCGGATCTGGAAATCGTGAACAAGCAAACGAGAACACCGAATCTGGCTCATCTGATGGCACTGGAAAATCAAACAGCACTGATGATGTTTCGGGCCAAAGTAAATCCAATGGAGGTGGATCTTCCGACAATCAAGATCGGCAACCTGACAAGCCCCAGCCTGCGGGAGACGAAAACGGAACCAATGGAGCAGGACAGGATCAGAACCAAGACACGCCGGATCACGGCAACGCAGAAAGCGAAACTGGTAATCAACAGGGCGGTCCTTCGAGTCAGGCAAACGAAACTCAGCCAAATGATCAGGCCGCATCAAATCAAGACAACAATCAAGCGGAAAACAATCCCCAAAGTCCCGAAAATGACGGCGAAGCATTCGAGCGAATACGTGATTACTTAGAAGAAAAAGAAAAGAGCAATAACCGAGCGAACAAGCGGAATAGTCAAAACCAGAACAGCCCGGAATCTGGCAATCAGGAGTCCGGTAATCAGGAGTCAGGTAATCAAGAGTCCGGCAATCAAGAGTCCGGCAATCAAGAGTCCGGCAATCAAG
>JAAXJB010000122.1:81653-89388 GCA_012270065.1 Rubripirellula sp.
ATCAAGAGTCCGGCAATCAAGAGTCCGGCAATCAAGAGTCCGGCAATCAAGAGTCCGGCAATCAAGAGTCTGGCAATGAAAGTTCAGATAAAACAGAATCCAAAAGGCCAGATACACCAACGCAGGAAGAAGCAAGTGCCGGAGATTCAGCGTCGAGTGGTGGTGCCGGTGGTGATTCCATAGGAAAAGCAACGGAATCCCCCTTACCACCTGACCCGGTCAATGTTGACTATGCAAAAAAAGCAACCGACATGGTGCTTGACTATCTTGAAGAAACCCGCGACAAGCCCGACCAGCAGCTGCTGGAGGAACTGAACTGGAGTGAGGATGACCTTGCAAGATTCGCCAAACGCTGGCAAGAAGTTCGAAAGCTGGAACGGGGTGCCAGTCCTGGTGAAACAAAGGAAATCGACGATGCTTTGAGAAGCCTGGGGCTACGAGCTCCAGATGGCAAGACACAACAAATTCGAGAATCTTCCGATTCACTTCGGGGCATTCGTGACTCTGGGAATCGCCAACCGCCCCCGGCTGCTTACCGGGATGCTTTCGATGCGTTTCGCCGAGCAATGGGTCGCGAAAAGTAAATTGGACGTAGAATCCTTTTCTGCTGGGTTCGCGATGGCTTGGAGTTTGGTTATTCTCTTCTTGAAAACCAGCCCATTGCGAGAGAAAGATCGATGTCTGAAGCTGCCAACCGAACCTTGCTTCGAAACGCCAACATTGTCTTGCCAACTGAGATCCGACAGGGATCCGTCCTGATTGAAAAAGGGATCATTCTGGAGGTTGATGCCGGATCAACAGTACAAGCCGATGAGGTGATTGACTGCACTGGCTTGCACCTCATGCCGGGAGTGATCGACGACCAAGTTCATTTTCGTGAGCCGGGACTGACACACAAAGAAGATCTGGAATCAGCTTCGCGAGCTTGCGCGGCTGGCGGTGTGACTGGATTCCTCGAAATGCCCAATACCAAGCCCCCTGCAATCACCATGGAGGGAATTCAGGCCAAAGAAGAAATCGCTGCGAAAAAGTCCTGTGTCAATTATGGTTTTTACATTGGAGCGACACCCGAGAATGCTCCAGAACTAGCCAAAGCAACCAACGTGCCTGGGATAAAAATCTTCATTGGCAGCAGCACTGGCAATCTACTGGTAGATGAACAGGCGGCTTTGGAACGAATATTCGCCGAAACCACTCTTCCAATCTGCGCACACTGCGAAGACGAGACCACGGTTCGCCAGAATGCTGAACGCCTCGCTGGTACAACCGACATCGCAGACCACTCCCGGATTCGCGATGAGAGAGCTGCAATGATTGCGACCAAGAGGGCGACAGATCTGGCAAAACGGCACAAGCACCGCTTTCATGTCCTCCATGTCTCCACGGCTGCCGAGCTTGAATTTTTGGCAGAACCATCGCCATATTTGACTTCTGAAATCTGCTTGCACCACATCTTCTTCAATGTCGAAGACTACCCGCGTTTAGGTTCGCGGATCCAAATGAACCCATCCATCAAGACGAAAGCTGACAACGAAGGTTTATGGAAGGCACTCCTTGATGGAACGATTCAGGTCATTGCTACTGATCATGCACCTCATACTCTTGAAGAGAAATCGCTACCCTATCCACAAAGTCCATCAGGTTTGCCTGCAGTGGAAAACAGTCTGGCATTGATGCTCAATCGGGCTGTCACAGGTGAATGCACACTGCCACAGATAGCGTCGTGGATGAGCGATGCTCCCGCTCGAATCTGGGGCATCATCGGGAAAGGCCGCATTGAGAACGGTTATGACGCCGACCTCGTGCTCGTCGATCTTGAAAAGCAAAAGACGATTTACGATGAAGAACAACACACCAAGAGCCGTTGGAGTCCGTGGCACGGCGAAACCCTGACCGGTTGGCCGGTTTGCACCTTGGTTGGCGGGAAAGAAGTCTGGTCCAGTGAGCGTGGTTTTGACGATCAATTCCGTGGTAGCAAGCTGAGGTTTGATCACCAACGCGGTGGGTTCTGGGCAACACCTGATGGAATTGGCACAGCCGACTGATGTCTCCGCCAAGGATGGGCTAGCTCAGCCCAACAGGCTAACTGCTTGCATGCTGGCTGGTGAACTGTTACCGATTGCCTGAGTACGCAATTCCAAACCTGGTCTGACAGACCGCGAGCTTGTGTTCTGCAAGGATCAAAAAAAACTGCGGAAACAGGGAAAAACACGCCGAAATGGGCTTATTTCCCCCGATACAGGTGCTTGATCATCCGCACTGTTCCCATCCAGCTAACATAATGGCGTAGGGGTGTGTCGCCCCTCCCGTCTCTCCGGTGAAGAAAATGGCAAAGTCCATCTGGCCAATCGATGATCAAACCGAAACCCTGCTCGCTGGAGCAAGGGCGGGAGATGCAGATGCGGTCAACAAACTCCTCGAAAAGCATCGTCGTTCGGTACGCAGACTCGTTGAGATGCGTCTGGATCGGAAAGTCCAGCAGCGGGTGGATGTGAGTGATGTCGTGCAGGATGTCATGGTCGAGGCAAGCGGCAGGCTGGATAAGTACCTCGACGATCCTGTCATGGCGTTTCACCTCTGGATCCGACAGATTGCCTGGGATCGCATCATTGATACGTATCGGCGACACCGAGTCAGTGCCAAGCGGAACATGGACCGTGAACAACCGATCGCTGTGCCCGCAGGGTCGGATCAATCAACCATGGAACTTGCAGTACAACTGCGTGATCCGGCACTCACACCAGCCACTGCGGCTACACAACGTGAGATCGCGGGAAAGGTCGAATCAGTCATTGAATTGCTGAATGAGCAAGACCGTGAGATCATCCTGATGCGGCACTACGAACATCTCTCCAATCTGGAAATAGCCGAGGTTCTTAAACTGAATCCTCCGGCCGCCAGCATGCGTTACCTTCGAGCTTTACGACGCCTCAGGCAGTTATTGGCTGAGAATCAGATCGAAGCTCCAAGTGAGAATTCGCTGTGACCAGCGACTCCATTTCGTCGGATCATGAAGAGCAGCTTGCCGTGATCCTTTCCGATGTGGCGGACGCGGTTTGCCGGGGCGAAATCGTCGACATGGAATCGATCTGCACTGAACATCCCGACTTGTCGCAAGAACTCCGCAGGCTCTGGGGAACACTGTTGGTCACCGACACCGCCGGCGCGATCGCTGATGAGGGTCCTGCGTGCGACTCAGACACTTCGCGCTGGAAGAGCCTCACATTACCCACCATCATCGGCGACTACGAACTGATCGAGGAATTGGGGCGTGGGGGGATGGGCGTTGTTTTCCGGGCCCGGCAGATCAGCCTTGATCGAGAAGTTGCCATCAAGATGATCCTGCGCGGACGTCTTGCAAGTGAAGCTGACCTGCAGCGTTTTCTTGCCGAGGCATCAGCGACTGCACGCCTGCAACACCCCAATATTGTTCCCGTTTATGAAGCTGGGGATATTGAGGGTCGACCTTTTTTCAGCATGCAACTGGTCAACGGAGAAACGCTGGCTGAACGGGTCATCAATCAGGGTCCCCTGCCGCAGCGTGAAATCGCAAAGATCGTGGCCTCCATTGCCAGAGCCATTGGCTTTGCCCATGAACAAGGAATTCTTCATCGAGACCTCAAACCCAGCAACATCCTGCTCGCCAGTGATGGCACTCCCCTGATAACCGATTTCGGACTTGCCAAACAGACAGGTTCTGATGCAAGCCTGACTCGCAGTGGAATGCTGGTTGGCACACCTGCCTACATGTCTCCGGAACAGGCAGGCGGTCGTCGCAACCTGATCGGTCCTGCCAGTGATGTCTACTCACTGGGTTGTGTACTGTATTTTGCTTTGACTGGACGAAGTCCCTTTGTATCTGATTCGCCCATGGAAACCGTCATGCTCGTTGTCGAGCAGGACCCCGTCGCTCCTCGAACATTGCGTCCCAAACTCGATCGTGATCTGGAAATGATCGTGATCCGGTGTCTTCAGAAACCGATTGACCTGCGGTATCAATCTGGCGAAGCGCTGGCTCAGGATCTCGAGGCCTACCTGGCTGATGAACGAGTTGCCGCACGCAGCGGCCGTTTTAACCAGGTGCTCGCCCGTGTCTTTCGCGAAACCCACCACGCATCAGTGCTGGAGAACTGGGGTACGCTCTGGATATGGCACTCGATGGTGCTTCTCATTGCCGGTCTGCTGACCTGGCAAATGGACTATCTGGGGGTGACGCAGGTTGGCATGTACGTTGCCGTATGGACACTCGGTCTGGGAGCCTGGGCAGCGGTATTCTGGAAACTCCGGCAACGGATGGGTCCAGTGACTTTCATTGAGCGTCAGATTGCCCACGTTTGGGGAGCCAGCATGGTTGCCATCGCCATGCTATTTCCCATCGAGCGTTTGATGAACTTTGAAGTGCTTGCTTTATCACCTCTGCTGGGGGTGATTGCTGCGATGGTCTTCATCATCAAAGCAAGCATGCTCAATGGAGTTTTTTACATTCAGGCCGCGGCTTTGCTGATAGCAGCTCTTCTGATGGCAATCCAACCAGATTACGCTCACCTGATATTCGGCGTTGTTTCAGCAGCATGTTTTTTCATCCCCGGGTTCAAATATTCTCGACGCCGTCTGCGTGCGCCCGCAGAGTTATCAAGGACAGTTCGGGACGGCAATTGAGCCGAAGCAGATGCGTGCCACTTAAACCACGACTGACGTGCATTGTTGTCGGAGTCCTGTAAAAGTCACCGGAAGCAAACCGGCTTCCATGATAGCTGGGGCTCAGAATACCTCCGGCCAGTGGCAATCTTCCCTGTCCACCATGGGTGTGCCCCGCAAGCATCAACGAGACATGGTGTCGACGTGCCCACCACAATTGATCTGGACTGTGGCTCAACAAAATGCGGAACGACGAATCTGGCACATTTTCAATCTGCGGACGGCTGTACCACGGATACTCATTCCCGATCAACATTCCGTCGATTCCACCGGCCAGCGGCAATCGCATGCTGCGGCCTCCCAGATCAGTCCAACCAGCCTGACTCATCGCTTCCCTTGTCTGTCGGGAATCAACGATCCGGGTGTCATGATTTCCCAGAACAAAAAAGCAGCCATCACGACAGTCAGCCGGTGAAAAAATATCCACCAGCCAATCAACACATGTTTGCCGGTCAATGATATCCCCGGTCAGGGCCATCATGTCTGGCTGCCACTGAGCAGCCCGGAGCACTGCATACTTTGCAAAGTCGGGATGGATATCTCCCGTCAAATGAATGTCCGATAAATGCGCAATCCGATATCCATTCAAACCCTCTGGCAAACCACGCACAGGTAAATCAATCTGATCAATGGATAGCTCCAGAATCTGATTCCATGGCAGACATCTGGCAAACTTGCACTTTCCCGTCATTGCCAGATCATTGGCCGTGATCGCCTGAACATCAACCGTTTCTACTTTCCGTTCAGCCGTTACCCATTCCAATTTGAATACCGGCCGCCAAATGAACCATGGGATTCCAAACACCACCCATGCAGCAAGGCACAGATAAGAATAAAAGAGAAGAATTGGCGGTGGTGAAACTGGCCGGTCCCAAAGAAAGTCAACGAGGAACTGGTCATACAGAAACACAGCCAATAACGGACCTGACAGTGTCCAAATCAAAAGCCCCTTGGTGATTTTCTTCAATATCCAGCGGGGCACACCTACACCATTGATGCGATTGTAGATCGCAACATTGAGCCCAAAATGTCCGAGCAGGATCGCCAGGATGATTAAGCAAGGTGTCAGTAAACTCATGCACTCTACAAAGCTTTGGGACGCATGAAGTGAGTCAGTTCCAACGGCATCCCTGTATCCAAATCGGACCAGTCAGCGGTCGTGATTCGAAACACCGAGACAGCTGCCGTCGGCATATCAATGCCTTTCCCTGCCAGCATACTTGCCAAGTAAGCCATCCCTGGATTATGCCCCACCAGCATCAGAATTCTGGATCCCGCAAATCCTGAACGGATAACCGAAACGATGGCCTCTGGTGGTGCAAGGTACAGAGACTCGTCTGACGACCAGTCTGGCTGCTGCGACCACGCTGAAAGCATCAGTTCAACGGTTTCCCGCGTTCGCTCAGCACTGGAACAGATGATCTGATCAGGAATCAAATCCTGTTCCTTCAACCATGCCGCGATTCTTGGGGCATCTTCCATGCCACGTCGATTCAGCGGTCGATCATGGTCCGAAAGCGAATTATCTCCCCAATCACTTTTTGCATGCCGCATCAAAATCAAGTGACGGCATGGGCCAACACTCATTTCCCTCTCACTTCTGGCCATCTTCTATTGATTCCTAAACGCTTATAATGTCGTCAAAATAAAGCAGGCTCTTCATTTCGACTTCCTTCTTCCAATTGAATTACCACCATGGAATCACGCCTCACCAAGTTGACGACTACAGCAATCTGCAGTCTCGTTTCCATCCATCTCTTCACCTTATCCTGCATGGCAGACGATTGGCGAGGTTGGATGGGCGATTCGCGTGACGGGGTTTACCGAGAAACCGGAATCATTGACGAAATTCCGAAGAACGGGTTACCGGTCAAATGGCGTATCCCAGTTTACAGTGGATATTCCGGACCTGCAGCAGCCGATGGACGCGTGTTTGTATTCGACTATCAACAGACGTCAGGTGAAGCATTCAACAATCCCGGGCAGCGGGCAGAACTGACTGGCAAAGAACGCCTCGTAGCCCTCGATGCAGATTCAGGAAAAACTCTGTGGACTCATGCTTACGATTGTCCCTACAGCGTTTCCTATCCGAACGGCCCGCGCTGCACCCCAACTCTGGATGGCGACTTTGTCTACACATTGGGAAGCGAAGGTGATCTGAAATGCCTGACAGTTTCTGATGGGAAAGTCGTCTGGTCACGCAGTTTGAAGCAGGACTTCAATGCAGAAGTCCCGATCTGGGGATTTGCATCCCACCCCTTGGTGGACGGTGATTTGCTCTACACGATGGTTGGAGGTGAAGGCCAGGGTGTTGTCGCCTTCGACAAGAGAACTGGAGAAGTTCGCTGGAAAGCACTGGATGCCCCGGCTGGTTACTGTCCGCTGTCCATCATCGAGGCCGGTAACACGCGGCAACTGATTGCGTTTCACCCGGAAGCCATTGTCAGTCTGAACCCCGGGAACGGGAAACAGAACTGGGACATCCCAATGCAACCCTCTTATGGAATGTCCATTACCAGACCGATGGTGGAGGGCGACCGCATGTATGCCAGTGCCATTCACAATGAAGCGGTACTGATTGAACTCGCCAAAGATCGAGCCGAGGCGAAAGAATTATGGCGAGGCGAGCCCAAAAGTGCTGTGCATTGTGCCAATGCGACACCCATGCTGATGAATGGGATTATCTACGGCACCGACTGCGTTGAAGGCTGCCTGATCGCAGTTGATGGCAAGACCGGTGACCGCCTATGGAAAACCTTTGAAGCCACTCAGCCCGCCGAGGAACGATTTGTCAAACACGGCACAGCCTTCCTGACGCGTTTGGCCAACACCAACCGTTTCCTCGTGATGAGTGAAACCGGTGATCTACTCATTGCCGAGTTGAGTGAGAAGGGTTTTACCAGTCACGGCCGATTTCACGTTCTGGAACCCACTGCGGAATGCTTTGGCCGTTCCGTGGTTTGGAGTCATCCTGCATACGCGAACAAGACCGCGTACATCCGCAACGACAAGGAAATCGTTGCCGTTGATCTCGCCC
>JAAXJB010000122.1:89488-94035 GCA_012270065.1 Rubripirellula sp.
CACTTCAGTGAACCATTCAGCGAACCCTTGCATGAGTCATGCGGTGCTTCCCTGTGCACCGCCCACTTTCCGGTGGATCAGGTCGCATCGAGAGGAGCAGCTTCCAACAGGCTGCTGATCAAAGGAAGCAATTGCTTCTTGCGGCTGACCACATTGTCCAATTGATAGAGTTTTTCCTCGAGTTGCGGGTAATTGATCTCTTCCCAACCTTCCGGTTCACGACTCATCAACAGCAGGCTTCCGTTGCTGCTGATATCGGTCACGAGCAGTGCAGAGAATTCGAGCTGGTTTTCGGCAGCGAGGTTTTCCAGCGCAGTGGCGATTTCATCTTTTCGTTGCCAGAAGAGATCGAAACCGATTTCTTCAATCTGTGAAATTGAAAATCGGCGTCCAGAGTCATGAAACTCTTTGCAATCTTCGCGAACGACTTCGGCTGGTGTACATGAACGCAATGCGGATCCCACCTGAAAAAACTCCCCCGCATACTCATGTAAATCCACATCGCAAAACTGCTGCAGCCATTCCAGGCAGTCCCGATCAACATCGGTTGTGGTCGGTGAGCGCAACATAAGCGTATCACTGATCATTCCGGAAGCCATGCACAAGGCAATGCCCGGTGTTGGATCAATTTTTGCCTGACGATACATGCGGGCTACCAAAGTGCATGTTGAACCTACAGGTTCCATGGTCAGCCGGATCGGGCGGCTGGAAGTCAGTGATCCACCAATGCGATGGTGATCCAGAACTTCGACGATATCGGCATCCTCAGCGCCTTTGACTGCCTGAGACAGTTCATTGTGGTCTACCAACACCAATTCCTGCTGGGGCGGATGAACAAGATCACTCTTGCTGAAAACGCCGACCAATTCACCACTATCGACGATAGGAAAAATTGTCTGGTTGGATCGAACGATATGATGCTGTACTGCTGCGACCGGCATCTTGGCTGGCACGGTCATGAAATCCGTATCAATGATCGAAGCAATGTGCTGGGCAGCCTTGATTCTCAGCGTTGTGGTGGCTGTATCGTAGGGGCTGTTGATCACCGTGACATTGCGAGCCTCTGCAAGCTGCAACAAGCCACTGGAAAGCTGATAGCCCCCTGTGACAACCAGGGCACGTACACCCATTTCGAGGGCTGGCAGCTGGATCGTAGGCCGGTCACCACTGACAACGAGCAAACGCTCTGCCGGAAAACGCATCATCCTTTCAGTGAAACCGCCCGCACTCATCGCTCCGACGGTCAAGAAAAAGTCCTCGGTCTGGTCGGGATCCACTGCATGTTGAAACTGCCCGCCAACGACCGCATTGACTTTACTGAGCGTACTACTCAATTCCCTTGAATGAACGGGGTCCACACCTCCTGAAAACATCAGTTCCAGCAGATCCAACAGCGATACAATTCCCATGATCTGGTTTTCATCATCCAGAACGGGGATCGCCCTGAGACCGCCCTCCTGCATTCGCTGATAGACGTCATAAAAGACTTCATCGTGACGCGCCACGACCGGATTCCGCGTGCAAACGTCCTCGATCTCCGGACGAATGTCCATGATGATTCGGGGAGTTGGAATGCCAGCTTTGCGCAAAGCAAATTCGGTTCGCTGGTTGGGAGTCCCACAACACGCCGCCAACGCATCAGGGCGGGTCGTGGCACGGAGAAAGTCAGCGTAGGCGATCGCACTGCAGATCGCATCGGTGTCGGGGTTCTGATGACCGAAAACTAGTAGAGAAGACATATTATTAAATAGCCAGCGTCAGATTCTGTGTGCCGCAATGTGAAAGGAAAACCACCATACTCGGCTTGCTTCTTCGGTGGACGAACCGGAATCGCACAAACTGTCTGAGAACGCTTCTACGCACTCCGGATTCACAATACTCTTGTCAGTTGAACAGAGCCTCTGCCGCCTCCAGAATTTCGTTCGGTTCACTCATTCGCCCCTCGCCACTGGCACGGCAACTCAGCCAACCCGAAGAGGGTCCAATGAAATGGCAGCCGTCTTCCCGCAAACGGTTGACGTTCCGCTGCACAGCCGGCTTTCCCCACATGGACTCACTCATCGCGGGTGCCAGCAAAACGGGGCTGCTAATCTGCAAATAGAGCGTGCTGACCAGATCGTCCGCCGATCCCAAAGCAAACCGCGACATCAAATTCGCTGTCGCTGGTGCGACGATCATCAGATCACACCCCTCCGCCAGTTCAATGTGGGCACCCAACGGATTCTGTTCCGGATCGAAAGTCTCGGTGGCGACACGCCGACCAGACAGAGCGGAAAATGTAGAAACACCGACAAACTTCAGAGCAGACCGGGTCATGACAACACGGACTTCATGCCCGCATTGCACGAGTCGACTGCAAACAATCGCCGACTTGTAGGCAGCAATGCCTCCACCCACGGCAAGCACGATTGCTCGCCTGCTGTCACTCATGATTCAGGCTCATAGGTCCGAAGCTTCAATCTCAGGCCCCTGAGCGGCAGCGATCGTCGCATCAAGGTCCGCAATCTGCTCAACCTCATTGTCCATGTTCAGGACGATCTTGTCCTGAACAATCTCCTGCAACACAATCGACATCTTGTCATGAGTGTCGACGTTCACCAGTGCACGACTCCCCTGATTGAGTTGCACCAGACGTTTCTGAATGAGTGTGCTCAGCTTGAATCGGCCACCAACTTTGTTGACGATCTCTTCTTCTTTTAGCTCTTCGAGCATGGACGTTTTTCCTTTTGATCTTTCAGAATTTGGCAGATCTCGTCGACTGCCAAGTCGACGGATCCGTTGATGACTTCAAACTGATATCGATGCATGTGCTGCATCTCTTTTTCTGCTGTTTCCAGACGTGCACTGATCACATCCTCGGTTTCCGTCCCTCGCATTCGGAGCCTTCGCTCGAGTTCCTCGCTGCCCCCGGGATGAATGAACAGGGTAATTGGAGATAACGAATTGTCATCCATCAATGACAAAGCACCTTGCACGTCTATCTCCAAAATAACCCAATTCCCGGCCTGCAGACCAGTGGTTACCTGCTCTCTTAGGGTCCCATACCAGTATCCGAGCCCGAAAACCTCCTTACATTCGAGAAATTCCCCCGCATCGCGACGATTCTGAAACTCCTCGTCTGACAGGAAAAAATAGTGTTGGCCATCCAGTTCTCCCTCCCGGGGACTTCTCGTCGTCGCCGAAACACTCAATTTCAGGGGCAAATCGCATTTCTGCAGCAAACGGCGCACGACCGTCGACTTTCCCGCACCACTGGGTCCAGAAAGAACAATCAATCGGCCTGCTGCATCATCGCCCATTTCCAAGCTCCGGTCGCTGGAAATCCAGGTGATCTCCGAGCAACCTGTTCGTGAACCAACCATCACTCAAGATTCTGCACAAGCTCCCGCATCCGCTCGATCGCACATTTGATTTCAACCACATGGGACGAAATCTCTGCGTCAGCTGCTTTACTGCCAATCGTATTGGTTTCGCGGAACATTTCCTGCAGGATGAAGTCCAGTTTTCGTCCGATCGGCTCTCGAAGCTCGGATTCTTTTCCAGCCAAAACGTCGTCGAACATCTGCAGATGACTGCCCAGCCGGGTAATCTCCTCACTGATGTCGACACGGTCAGCATAGATCTGAACCTCTCTCAACAGATCAACTGTCTGAGTCTGCACGTCATGTTCTTTCAGAACCCGTTGAATTTTCACTTCCAACCGGTTCCGGTAACTTTCGACCGCACGTGGCGCCAATTCACGAATCTGTCCGAGACGTTCGGCGACAATGGCACAATCTGCAGACAACGTTTTTTCCATCCGCCCGCCCTCAGCCAGACGCATTTCATCCAGATTTGCAATGGCCAACCGCATCACATCCGCCACCGCTGTCCAGAGCGTTTCATCATCCCGGCTCTCTTCCCGACTCGAACCAATCACCCCGGGCAACGTCATGAGAGCCGCCAGATCAACAGATGTGTCCAAACCATCCACGTTTCTGAATTCAGCCAGTTGGTCGAGGTAGGCCTGCAATACTTTGCGATCAACAACGGGCAGACTTTCGGATGCAACACGCCGCCACGATACGTTCAGATGCACCGTGCCGCGATGAATCAGTGACCGAGTCAATGCTTCCATCTTTGATTCAAGCGTCGCCAGAGAATCGCTGACGCGTGGAGAAAACTTGAATCCGCGATTATTGACCGTCCGAATCTCGACCGAAATGGTCCCCAACTCACCCTGATCACTGGCGTGACCCTGCCCGGTCATACTTCGAACAATCGATGGCTTCGATGTTGTCATACAAGTTGTCTTGCAATCTTGCTTCAAGCAGCACACACACGAAATACCATCACAACAAATCGCAATGTTCAGTGCCGCAAATGGCTATCAGGTCATTCCTTCTTTTCATCATCATTCGAAGCCGCTGCTTCGTCTGATCCCGCATCCTTGGGTGCTTCGGTCGTATCGGCGCCGGCAGCAGACTCGGTTTTTTCAGGGCTGCTCTGTGTTTCCGCTGGCGTTTCCGCTGGCGTTTCCGCTGGCGTTTCCGCTGGCGTTTCCGCTG
>JAAXJB010000122.1:94135-109867 GCA_012270065.1 Rubripirellula sp.
TCCGCTGGCGTTTCCGCTGGCGTTTCCGCTGGCGTTTCCGCTGGCGTTTCCGCTGGCGTTTCCGCTGAGGATGCCTCTTCCGAAGTTGAAGCCGATTCACCTGACTCTGGCGAATCCGCTTCTGAACCCCCTCCGGCTTCACCAGGTTCACTGTCACCACCAGGGATCTCTAGCGGTCCGGGACCCAAAAGGCCACCCCCGCCCAGTGCATCATTTCCTGAATCTGGTGCTGTGGTTCCCTGACCGGGATCGGTTGACTCGACCGATGCCGTTGAATCGACGTCCAAATCGTTATCGTCGATCGAAGCGGGCACGTTCATCCACATGGCAAACGCACAGATGAAACCCCAAATCGAAGCGACAACGATTGTCACGACCGTGAACGTATCACCAGCCTTGCTGCCGAAAGCACTTTGCCCGCCAGGTCCTCCCAGAGCACCCGTCAGACCACCGCCTTTCCCACGCTGAATCAGAATCAGCATGATCAGAAAGATGGACAGGAAGGCCATCAGGAAGCCAAGCATTCCATTCACAAAATCGCCCAACAAAAAGAAATTCATGACACTACCGAGAATTGAGTTTGGATACCTGTACATTTCGCATCAGCCGGCGTTGATGATCCCGAGAAAATCATCGGCCTTGAGACTCGCGCCACCCACCAACGCCCCATCGATGTTCGGCTGTCCCAGCAACTCTGCAGCGTTGCCGGGTTTCACGCTTCCACCATATTGAATCCGGATTTGTGCTGCCACCTCATTGGTGAACAGCTCTCCAAGCAGGTTGCGAATGAATGCATGCACTTCTTCTGCCTGCTCGGGTGAAGCGGTTCTTCCCGTGCCGATTGCCCAAACGGGTTCGTATGCGATAACGATTCCGGCTGCACGGACTTCATCGAGGCCCTCAAGTGATCCTCTGATTTGAGTCTCAACAACCTTTTCGGTCTCCCCCGATTCACGGTCTTCCAGCGTCTCTCCCACGCAAACAATCGGCACGAGATTTCCAGCCAAAGCAGCATGCAGCTTTTCACTGACCTGCTTGTCGCACTCGCCCATGATCGCACGGCGTTCACTGTGTCCCAAAATCACGTAACGACAACCGACATCCGTCAGCATGGCGGCATTCACCTCGCCCGTGAAAGCGCCATCTTCGGCCGGGTAAAGGTTTTGCGCACCGAGACCAACTGGCGATCCCGCAACTGCCTCCGCAACCGTGCTCAAGTAAACCGCGGGTGGACACAGAGCAACTTCGACGCTGGGGTCATCCCCAACACCGCTAACAACGCCCTTGGCGAGCGCTGCTGCATCCGCCGCCCGTGTATTCATTTTCCAATTACCTGCGATCAGTGTTCGACGACTCAAACCAATGTCTCCGGAAGCGGTGAAATCGTTTTTCCAAGCAAATCGGCAAGTGATTTCATTTGACTTGCCAACTCATCGTATTGTTCGGGTAGAAGTGCCTGTGGACCATCACTTTTGGCAACCTCTGGACAGTCATGAACTTCAATGTGTACACCGTCAGCACCAGCAGCCAAACCGGCCATAGCACAGGGTGGTATCAGATCAGGACGTCCCGTGGCATGGGATGGATCGACAATGATGGGTAGATGCGACAAAGCCTGTACGGCAGGTACGGCGGCGACGTCAAACAAATTTCGCGTCGCAGTATCAAAACTCTTGATGCCTCGCTCACAAAGCACAACGTTGCTGTTTCCCTGAGAAAGGATGTATTCGGCACACATCAACAAGTCATTGATCGTCGCGCTCATGCCACGCTTCAACAAAACAGGCCGCGTTGACTTGCCAACTTCGGTCAACAACGCGAAATTCTGCATGTTCCGAGCACCAACCTGCAACATGTCGGCGTATTCACCTACCAGATCCACAAGCCTTGGGTCGGTCACCTCGGTCACGATGGGAATCTGGAATTTATCTCCCACCTCACGCAGCAAACGCAAGCCTTCCTCTCCCATGCCCTGAAACGCATAAGGACTGGTCCTCGGCTTGAAGGCGCCTCCACGGAAAAGATTGGCACCAGACGCACAAACCGACTCGGCTATTCGGAACATGCGGTCAGGGTCTTCAACACTGCATGGTCCGGCGATCATACCAAGGTTGCCACCTCCGATTTTCACGCCGGAAACATCGATCACACTTGATTCAGGATGTGCATCTCTGGATGCCAACTTGTACGCTGGCAAAACGGGAATCACCTGAGCGACACCGGGAATCGCCCGCATGGGTTCCTGACGCAATTTTTCCTCGTCACCAATGATGCCCACAATGGTGCGAAAAGTGCCTCGACTCAGATGATGCTGCAATCCCATCGCCTCGACCCGTTCCAGAACATGGGCAATTTGGTCGTCGGTTGCGTTTCTCTTGAGGATCAGAATCACGTCTGTATCGCGTTTTTAGTGACAGTTCGAAGCAAATATGCAAGTTCAATGTGGCGGGGTGGGTCCCTGCGATTCGCTGGCAGCACCAAGCTGCGGCGGATCAACCCATCGGCCCCGGCGAGGGAAGCCCGGCAATTTACCAGCATTCAACCGGAATCGTCGAGGCCAATGGGCGGTCGAGAACGCCTAAAACGGGCTAAAACCCGGCTTCCCATGTCATTTCCGGACGCCAAATCACAGGTTCGGACGCTTCCCCATAGCCCCAGGCACTCAAGCCGCATGGTTCCCAGGCTCCAGCCGCCGCTTGAAACAAGTTGAAAAACACGCCCAATGCATGGCCACATCGAAGATCAACGCTGCATCAAGACAACTCCCCGGAAGTCCCTCCCGGTTCCCTGATGGCCCCCGTTGACTGATCTCCGCCTCTCAGTGACTCCCCGCCCACCGCCGAACATCAATGGATTGGTATTGTGGGCAGAATCCTCAATCACTGGACCGTCCAAGCTCACTCAACCTGACGACAAAGCGTCACTTTCAAGGTGAGATGGGTTCAAGGGACCCATCCACTGCACGACAATGCAAGAATGGAGGAAGCGAGTGATTTTCACGTTCCGAAGCCTGGTTGTCTGGATGTGCGAGCAGACCACACTTCGCTACCACCTGAAAACGGCGAGGCAGCTCAAGCTCACCTGACCAACCAGCAAGAATCCAAACCGTTCCCAAAATAGCCCCTTCCCATTGCCACGCTCCTTACGTTGAAACATTGAAAACAGATGCCATGACCAAATCCAATTCCAATCCGAATGCACCGGTCACAAACACTCCGCCCTCTGACTCCGGAAACAATCCGATCGGCAGTGTTCAACCAGCAGATCAGGCTGATCAAAACCAGATCACCCAGTTCGTAACCACCATACGCAATGCCCAGGAACAGGTTGGTGACCACATCATTCGAGCATTACAGCATTCGGATACAGTCGCGGTCATCACAACTCTGACAGTCGGACCTGACGGAAAACAACGCGTCATCTCTGCCGCACTCAATGCACAACGGATGCAACAGGTTCAGGAGCTACTCAATTCAGCCCAGCAGGAACGCATCGAAGAACAGCCCTGCGTTGGTTTTCACTGTCTCGTCAATCCAAAAACCGCCGTGCCAGATAATGCCGTGCCTGATAATGCCGTCTCCGATGGACATGACCCCGGTGATGGACCGGTTCAGTCCACATCGGACGCAACCGGTTGAATCAGAGTGCGATCACGATCAGCTTTTCTGCCACCTGTTCACTCAGCACAGTAGTACGACCATCAACCTGTACCGTCGTGGTTGCTGCAAACGGTGCATGCTCGATGACTTTTCCAACTGCCGAAAGGTTCAAGCCTGTTTCGGTGAGAAAACGAAGGAACTCACTGGACTGCTCCACAACTCTCACCAGTCGAAATGAATTTCCAACTGGCCACTCGGTCAATGCTTTGCCAGAAGCAGCCTCAACGGTACCGTCACTTTTCGGGATTGGATCACCGTGCGGGTCCGTTTGAGGGTAACCCAGATAATCATCGATTCGGTCGACCAAACGATCACTGACCGAGTGCTCCATATGCTCTGCTTCCTCGTGTACCTCATCCCACGAAAGCTCAAGCGTCTGCGCCAAAAAAAGTTCGATCAGCCGGTGTCTTCTCAACACGCGCAGGGCAAGTTTCTTGCCGCTCTGCGTCAACCGAACACCCTCGTAGGGCGCATATTCAACCAGATCAGCATCTCGAAGTGTTTTCAACATCGCCGTTACACTTCCAGGCGAAACCGCTAACTGCTGAGCAACAGCCCCGGTTGCCACGACTTCATTGGGCATGTGCCCACCCAGCTGGTAAATCGCTTTGACGTAATTCTCCGTGGTCAGACTTGGCATGTGTTCCGTTTCCCCTAGCTTGCAAAACCGGCAAGTTCAGCGGCACGCCGCACGCGATTGATTCCGATGATGTATGCCGCTGTACGCAACGAAACATCCGCCTGCTGTGACATTTGCCAGACATCTTCAAATGCCTGAGTCATGGTGTGATCCAATTCTTGACGAACTCGATCAAGTGTCCAGCGATAATGCTGTCGGTTTTGAACCCACTCAAAATAACTGACGGTCACACCACCAGCATTGGCAAGAATATCCGGTAATACAGTCACACCACGTTCTGCAAGAATTCTGTCTGCCTCCGGATAGATCGGACCATTTGCTGCTTCGACAATCACCTTGGCATTGATCCGGTCCACATTATCCGAGTTGATCACGCCACCCAAAGCCGCCGGGATGAGCACCTGGACATCATCCAGATACAACAGAGCATCGATCGGCAAGTGCTCACACTCGCTGTAACCCTCGAGCAAACCTGACGGATGCTGGAGCTTGTGATGCAGAATGCCTGCAATGTCCAATCCCCCCGGATCATAATACGTACCCGTGATATCACTGACAGCAACAATGGGAAATTCAGACTCATACAGAAACTTGGCAGCATGCGTCCCGACATTGCCAAATCCCTGAATGGCGATCTTTGTACTTGATGGATCAAGTCCCAGTCGCTTTGCCAATTTGAAAGTAAGTGAACCAACACCACGACCGGTAGCTTCCTCACGCCCCTTGGCTCCATACTCTTCCACCGGCTTTCCTGTGATCACCGATGGATTGAAGCCGTGGTATTTTTCCCACTGATTACGAAACCACGCCATCACGCGGTGGTCAGTACCCATGTCAGGCGCTGGGATATCCGTATCAGGACCGACAATATCATGAATCTGGTCAACGAACGCACGAGTCAAACGTTCCTTTTCCCGCAAACTGAGCTCTGAGGGATCCACCCCGATTCCTCCCTTGGCGCCTCCATAGGGAAGATTGACGACAGCGGTCTTCCAGGTCATCAAACTGGCGAGTGCCCGGACTTCGTCCAGATCAACCTCGGGGTGATACCTCAGCCCGCCTTTCATGGGGCCTCGATAATGATCATGCTGCACGCGAAACCCGACATAATTCGCCAGCTCACCGTTATCGCGTTCGATGGTGACCTGAACCTGCACCTCACGATGCGGCATCAAAAGTGCTTCCCGCAGTCGCTCTTCAATCTCAAGGTGCTCAGCAGCAATGTCAAAGAACTGTTGTATTGCTTCAAACGCTCGCATCGTTTTTTCCAAAAGACTTTTCCAAAAGCCACATGATCCTGAACCATGAGGATAACACGCAGGTGCGCGGTGCCGCACCGGTCAGACCCAATTTTAATGGCTTGCGGTACGGGGAATCTTGAACTGGGGTGAACTCGAACAGGATCCAATACCGTTTTGCAAAGCATTCAAACTTCATTGAGTAATGACAAAGCTGCCAAATCAGGCGATTCTACGGTGGAATTCTTCGGCAACAGCAGACGCCCGGCAGTGTGTCCGATTTACGCCAACTCTGGTATCTCCATGGAAAGCTTCCTGCAACCATAGCTGCTCACTGTGGTAAATCTCTGCCACACGATGCACGATGTCGACTTCAGCAGGAATCCGCTGAATCAGTTTTCCCTGACTGGCATACTCCTGAATCATCAAATCGATCTCGAGCTCTTCTTTACGATCGGAAAGGTGCCGTATCATTCGGGCAACAGGACCACAAATGGCTGCGATGACCATTGCGGGAGTCAATATTTGCGAAGGGAGTTCTTTCTGTCGTTCATCTTCGGCCTCGTTTGCCGCCCGTTCCAGAACTCTGGCCCAACCCGTGACCGCCAGCGCAAATAATTCAGCTAACGCGTTTTTAGCGTCCAGGCTGAGTCCGCTTGCGGGATCATCGACAGCGTTCATCAGATCATACTGCCTCAATAACGGTTTGCGTTTTCGATTAGCGAATCGTGATCCATGCAAGATCGATTCACCCAACCATGTGGCTTGGCTCGAAAGTTGAAAAACGACCTCAAACTCATCTTCCTGCCAGATTTTGAAAATCTCCGGATAAGCTCGATAAATACTGTGTTCAATGGGCCGGTGCAGTACCTTCTCCAACTCGGAATGCTCAGTGTGCAATGGCTGCAGAGGATCCGTGAAATAGTGACTTAAAACACCTGCAGCATGAGCAGCATCAGAGAAACGATTCGTCCTTAGATAACGCTGCATTCTTTCATACCACTTATGCGCCATTCTTGGCGCCCCACCCCAATAACCATCTCGGACGTGGATCACGTGGTTCTGATAATCCCGAAAACGTGTATCGGGATCCGTGGCACCTTTCAGATAGCGTCTGTGATGTCGCAACAACAACTTCACCAGACGCCTGCCTGCTGCAGACTGGACAAGCGGTACAGCATCAAGAGCAAAATGGTGATGTGTGCTTCGACAATGCATTGCACGCAATATTGACAGCAGCGACTGTTGCAGCAACATTCCCAACGCCTCCTGCTTCCCTGCAAATCGGACGTATCATTTCGGTACCCGAGAAACTTTTCCTTCAATGGCAGTTTGCCTTTCTGATGCTCAGAAACGCAAGATGAATTGTAGGTGGAAATACCGCCCCGTTATCGAACACGAACATGGATCCGCGACGCCATCATGAGGGGATCAGCGGGGTTTTTTTCGCACGATTCTACGTGTTGCTGACACAAGCTCTTCGACTTCACCCGGACGCGGATCAGGTGCCACCTGAGTGAAATAACTTTCATCAATGCCCAGCATCTGCTGCCTTTCGCGTGAAATTTCGGGATCCATGTCGAGAAAACTGCCAGAGAACTCGAAATCACGATCCCAGAGGATTGCATCAGCCAGATAATCAATCACTCGTTCCCACTGTTGCATATCGCCGGAAGCTTCCAACGGCAATTCCTCCAGATATTCGAAGTCTCCCTCCGATATTGCGACTGAATGAAAGGCAGACGCAACCAGATGACGCCAACCAGGACGTTCCATCCACCTGGCATGTTCAGATTCCTGAGGAAAACCAACCTCAATCGCAACATGATCACGAATGTCCATGAAGATGGCCGCGATGGTTGCTTCCAGAGAAGCTGAAAGCCGGGGTGCTTCACCCTCATCGGTCAGCAAGTGTGTTGCTACTTCATGCAGCAACGCAATCCTTTGAGCAGGTGTAAGCCGATCAAAAAGCAGAATTCCTGATTCGCAAAGCAAACCACCCGCTGCTTCATCGTCGACGTGCAACGACAGAACATCAACCATCGTATCAATGGCTTCGCGTACCAGCGTTGCTTCATCACCGTTTAATGTTCGATCACCACGACTCGTGTGCCACATTGCAACGTGTCCCCCCTCTACGTCCCTGTATCTGAAAGTCCCTGCACCTCTACGTGCATGTACCTGCGTTTCTGCTCATGGCATCTGTCGTTCTGCTCCGGAATGATTCCAGCTCTCTGCACCGGAATTCTTTCAGGTCCTGAGTGCGACTTGCACCTTCGCAACACCGCAATCGATGGAAGACACCTGACAGATACTCACCCTGTGTGCGGGCCATCATAACTACGCATGGTGCAAAAGTTGATGATCGAAAAAAGAATTTCCAGCAGTTTCCCCGCAACCATGCTTCATGCTGATTCAGCACAGCCTAACCCTGCCGGGAATCATCAGCACCAGTGAAAACATCCTCACTTTCCCGCCGCACAGGCCGAACGCGCGGGCGGTGCCGTTGTGAATCCCTCTGATCGACTTGATCAAAATGGATATCCATTTGCGGAAATGGGATGGAAATCCCGGCAGAATCGAGTTGCTGCTTCACCTCAGCGATCAAAGTCTCGTGCACCGACCAATAATCAGCTGCTGCCACCCAGACGCGAACCTTCCACTCGACGGCACTGTCACCCAACCCACCCAGAATGACTGCAAAGCCACGGCCCTCACCCTCGATGATTTGCGGCTTCAATGCAGCAGTGGCTGCTTCCAGCACCGCACGAGTCTCCGCCAGATCTGCCCGGTAATCGACTCCCACGACCATCTCGATTCGCCGGTGAGGATGAAACGAAACATTTTCGATCGTCCCGGAAGAGATCGCACCGTTTGGCACAATGATCCTGCGGTTGTCTGACGTATCGATGGTCGTGTTGAACAGATCGATTTCATTTACTTTTCCAGTCACCCCACCGGCGATGATCACATCACCAACTTTGAAGGGACGGAAAACCAGCATCAAGACACCAGCAGCAAAGTTGCTCAAGGTGCCCTGAAAAGCCAAGCCAACAGCAAAACCTGTCGCAGCCAGCATTGCAGCAAGACCACCCAATGGTGCTCCCAACTTGGACAGAACTGCCGCGCTGACACTTAACAGCACACTGTAAAAAATCAGCTTCGCTACGAATCTGCCAAGCGTCTCATCCACACGCCGACAAATTGGTCGACTGATCACCTTGGAAAGAAAGTGAGCTGCAAGATATCCGATAAAAATGACAGCCAACCCCAGCGACGCATAGACCACAGCAGGCCCAAGATGCTGGGTCGCATAGGTTGTCAGACCAGAAAAATCGCCTTCCCCGATCTGGTTGATCGTCATCTCCGTGGCGGCCGCAATTCCATCTTCGCTTGCATTTTCACCTGGATTAACCTGATCAGTCACGCCAAGATCCTTCTCTGTGTCACATGGTGCTTGAATTGGCACGCGCGGTTCTCCAGAAGAACCGCAAGCTCATGCCATCATCTTCATCCAGCTATACGACAGGGATGCATCCCCAGTAAAGACGAGACGTACCGATTTCCTGCAACGATCCGACCAGAGTCATTTCGTGAAACTAGTTTGAGATAATCGGCAGATCACTGGTTTGATTGCCATCTTCGGCAGGCGTTCCGATAGCAAACGTATCGGGATCTTCATACCGTGAAACATCGAAATGCTTTGAGTAGGTTCCAAAGTCATTGAAGGCATACTTCTTTGCCCAGCGATAAACAAGACTCCGCTCGGGGATCTCGTCCCCGGGCTGGAATTGACTACGTCTCGGCGTGACTTTCTTCAATTCCTCAATCACTTCCGTGCGGACAGTCGTGTCGCGTGCATTGTGTTTTTCGGCCAATTCAACCAGCAGATCCGGCCTCTCCATGATCACACATCCACGCGTATGCTGAGCTGTCAATTCGCGGAAATCCCGCAAGAAAGATGACTCATTCATCGTTTGAGCCAAGGGCTTGTCGTCATGGATCGAGTCGGTTGCCAACTGGATCACAGGACAGGGTTCGATGTCGCCCCAAGGCCCGACATGGTGTGTAAAACCTGTTGCCGCGGGGCAAAGAGCATTGCCTGCGTCATCGTGATAAGCGTCGATCACAATGATCGGCTTTGTCGCACGGGTATCGACAACAAACTGTCTCACCCTTCGCTGTTCTTCGCTTGAGAGTGCGAGTTGGGGATTTGGTTCAGGACCAACCGGTCGATAGATGTGGAACCAGCAGTACATGACTCCCATTTCAATCAGCCGGTCAACCCAGGCATTGCTCACCAGATCATCAATGTTGGTCTTGCAAACACTGGTACAGACCCCCACGAGCAATTTGTTCCGCAGGGCGGCTTCCAATCCCTGCATGGTGTGATTCAGAACTTCAGCACGCCCACGTCGCGTGTCACTGATAATCTCGGTTCCTTCGACGCTGATCAGCGGTGTCACATTACCCAGGCGTCGCAGTTCAGCAGCCACCTCATCAGTGATGAAGTGTCCATTGGTGAAAACTTGAAAATAGACATCACGGTTCGCTTCAAAGATCTTCATCAGATCCTTGTGCATGAATGGTTCACCACCAAGGATGCCGAAGAAACTGTTTCCCATCGCTTTGGCCTCGGCGATGGTCTTGTTGGCCGCGTCAACTTCGATCCGATTCTGTTTTGCCCCCACATCAACCCAACAGCCTTGGCAACGCAGATTGCAACTGTTGATCACTGACATGTAAAGAAACGGAGGGAAGAACTCGCCTTTCTTGAGGCGACGTTTATGTCGATGAACACTCCACAACCCGCGCGCACCCAACGTCCAAGCGGCTTTCCACAGGAGACGTTTATCGGTTTCTTTGAGAAATCTTTTGGCGAGTCGCAAATACATGGTTCAACAGAAAATCCGGTTTCAGGAATGCTGGCATCAGGAGCAACATTGGAAATACGAGGGCAGCCCGACCCGATCTCCATTGTCCAAGCATTATTACCTGACAGGAAGTGCTGGTCTGGGAAGGAAGCCGGAATAATTCCCCAAAACCAGTGACTTTGCGGCTTTCACCAGCAAGTTCACGCCAAGATCAGATGACACCGGTGGCTGCGAAGCGACCGGCGATTTTCGACCCAATGCTGCCCAACGGCCGTTTCGGCACGGTCCAGAAGTGCAGAAAACCCGACAAAAACCATGATGGGATCAAAAAAAGCCAGCAGATCCGATGGATCCGCTGGCTTGAGAAGCGTTTCACATTTGAGCAGCTGTTTACTTGCTGGCTTTCTTTTCAAAGCCTTTCGAAAATGCCTTGTCCGAAAAAACAAGCTTCATTTTCGCTTTGTCGTCCTTGGCTGAAGCCACTTTGGACATACATCCATCACAGCAGAAACCAACTTTGGTACCAGCAATGCTGACCATCTTGTCGGCTTTGACTTTGCCGCCACTGAAGGGGCAACCTTTCTGGACGTACTGATTTGTCGCAACCAGTTGATGGTTGGCACGTTCTGCAAAGCTCTTGGAATTGGCTGCGAACTTGCCGGCACATCCACCGCAGCAGAAATAGACCTTTCCGTCTTTGTAATCAGCTGCTTTTCCAGCATTCGCTGGCTTATTGGCGACGACACACTGGACATTCTTCAGATTCACATCGGCAGCGACGACCGTCGCACACGCGACGAGACAAATGCCCAAAAATGTCGAGAGAGTTTTCATAACAATAGAGTCTCCGAGGGGGGGAACAGGATGGAAATGCCTCCTGCACGACGCGCAAGAGCATAAACGCAGCAGTACGCCGAAATCAATCATTCGGACGTATTTTCTGCCAAAATCATCCGTAAATAGCTGCGAACTTCGACCTGATGCAATCCCAACCGCGTTGCCATGGACTGGATTTTCTCACGAGCAGATTCGATTTCATCCTCTTCCTTCACCAGGAGTTCGATTTCTACAAACTCGCCGAGATTCTCAACCTCATCAATGACGACTCCGAAGTTCACAACCCCATCAGCCAACACAAAGGGTTGACGTTTTTTGCGCACCGTTGCGACCGGTTTGAAACCCAGCAGCTCAAGTAATTCCGCAGTCTGCTCGCCATCCTGGTCCCCGGGATCCAGACGCCACTCCATTTCACGCCGTGCTTTGACTGTTCCCGGAAGCTTGGGACCTTTGTAGGTGATCATCGGAATGCCACCGACACGACGAATCCGAAAGGCCTCATGTGTCGCAGCAAAATCACGACAGGGGTGGTTGTAATAGGTATCAGAATGAATCTGGACGGGTTCTTCCGCAGCTCCGCGCGAACGCAATTCACTCTCAAACGCCGCTCGATTCTGTAAATGAAACTTCTGTTCAACTTCGTAAGTCATGTCATTTACCGGTAGAGCCAATCATTTTTCGGCTGCTCTCTGCGCGAAACCTTCAAGTTCATTCAAACACCAGACGTCCCAAAGGGGTTGGCGATCCCTCACTTGTAATCCAGACGTTCTGGTCTGAATCCACCGCCACTGCTTCCACCTGTTCCCACTTCGGCAAATCCACCGCTTGAGGTAATTTTCTGATCTGTTCCCTGAGTGGCTGCATCCTGTCGGAAAGTCGGAACTGAAATGCCTGAAAATAGGTTGTGACCCAGAGGTCACCGGTCACCTGATCAACATCGGCGCCAGTCACCAATGGCAATGCGACCGTTCCTATTTTTTTTGCCGTGACCTCTTTTTCATCAGAATCCCGATCTGAGTCTGGCAACGGAAGGGTGTAAACTTCGCAGAGCGGCAGCAAGCTCTTTGTTAAAAGTACAATCTGCTTGCGAACAGCATCAACAGCGACAGCTTCACAATCACGCGGTCCATCGGGATAACGCACGGTAAGCCGACTGAAATTTTTCAAAGATTCAGATTCCCGCGGATCCGGCTCATCCATCAAATAAATTTCGATTTCGGAACGTCGTTTTTTGTTATCTCCACAGTCGGCGATCAACAACTTGGCTTGACCATTGCTCATGAAGGTACAGCAATCTTCCCAGTCATCCGCATCCACTTTTTTCAGTTTCACTTTGCCCGTACGACGACCTTTTTTGTCGTAAGCATAAATGGATGCATTTCCCCCTGAATCATTATGCGTCCAGAAATAACCGGGACGACGGAGGGAACTCGCCAAACCACTGCTCTCATCCAGATCCTTGTCGTCAAGAAAGACAACGTCCGTCACGTCAGAAGCTTTCTGTTTCTGTCCCTTTTTTTCCCCTGCCAGGTCTTCGAACACAGAACAGCCCGAACTGCACAGTAGAGCCGGGATCAGCACGAATGATCCGAAGCCTCTCAGCAACGAACGGATAACAGACATAAGAACGGAGACATTGCCAACACTCACAACGGAACTCGTATGATGCGATGCGTTCGTGTCAAAACTCCAACCCAAAACAAATTTCCTGTTTCCTGTTTCCTGTTTCCTGATGATCAATCCGAGACTCTGATCAATCCGATCTTTTTGTTTCATCTTCCACAGCATCGGCACCCAGCAGAGCGGCTTTCAACTGTTTGGCGGCCCGAACGGGATCTTCGCTGTCACGAAGAGCTCCTGTCACCGCAATCCTTCTCATCCCCGTTTCAACAACCTGATCAACGTTGGAAAGATCGATCCCTCCAATTGCAAAGGCGGGTATTCTGATTTCGTTGACAACCTCGACGAGAAACTTGGTACCAACAAACTCGGTGAAGCACTTGGTTTTGCTCGAAAATACCGGACCACACCCAATATAGTCCGCTCCATCGGTCACTGCATCGCGTGCTTGCTCGATCGAGTGGGTTGAGACGCCGATCATCCGGTCGCCCACAATTTTGCGAGCATCGGCCACACTCAGCTCCTGCTGCCCGACATGCACGCCATCGGTATCCGCAGCCATGGCCAGATCCGCCCGATCATTCATGATGAAAAGTTTACCCAACCTGCGGGCAATTTCAGTGCCTGCGCGGGCGCGACTGATCAGGGTTCGATCATCAGCATCCCGATCTCGCAACTGAATGATGTCCACCGGGCCATCAAGCAATTGCTCGACTTTGGCCAGAAAATCAGCATGGCTGCTGCCGCAGCTCACCAGGGCATACAGGTTGGCTGTTTCCAACCGACCGCTCACGGCCTGTTTCGCAACACGAAGTTCCAGATCTGCACTGGCTGTGTAGCAACGGTAACGGATCTGTTCCAAGTCAGCAGACATCTGCGGATTCAATGTTTTGGCATACTCTTCCAGGACCCGAAACGATTGCTGAGTACGGGCGGCTGCCGCGGCAACAACATGAGCCAGGTCCGTACGTACGTACTCCAGTGTTTCGGAGATTTCCGTCCCAACGTCCTCGCCAGTATTACGGGATCGCAGCAGAGAACGGCGCGAGACCCGCTTCAAGGCACTGACCAGGCCATGACGCTGATTCTTGAATTCAGCGGTCAGATCGCCGTCATCCAGAACGAATCTGGCGATTTCCTCCATGGTACGAAGCCCTTCGGCGGCACGATTCGCCGACGCGTCCAAGATTCGGTATACAGGATTCTGGGTCACTTCGCTCTACTCGTGGCCTGAGACAGACGATTTTTCGATTTTGCCAAGTCCTGAACGTTTTATTCGGACGGCTTGCTGCAAGTTTAAAGCGTCCTCAAGCAGGAGGGCAGGGCAAATGAAAGATTGATCGCCCAGACTGCCATCTGGGGTACTGATCATTCACCACACCATCTGTGCAATGCCTGCCGCAATCCCGCTGGGCATTACTATCTGAAACCGCACTATCTGAAACCACCTGTGATGGGACATTCCATCGCTTCTTCTGGTGATGGTGACAGATCACCGTCAACCATCCAGACCATGTCCACAGGACAGCAGACGGCACACAACACAAACAACCGAAAGACTGGTTCGTCGGGTGGGCGTCACGCGACAAACTTCGCATGGGTTCTCAGTTGGTCCCGAGCGACTGATTGTCATCAGGCGGGGCGCCATGATAGGCTACCCATACCCACAAGTTGCCCTCGTAGCTCAGCTGGATAGAGCAGCGCATTCCTAACGCGCAGGTCGCAGGTTCGAATCCTGCCGGGGGTACTCTCTTTTACCAGCGAACCGGGCAAGCCCCACAAGTTCGCTCTCTGCTACTTTCTGGCCGGTCAAGTAAAGACCCACAAAAACCCCGTGTTCTAGCTGTATTTCTGAGCGCACCCAACAAACACCACTCTCGCGCGAGCGTGCCTTCTTCGCCTTCAACCATCCAACTCCGTCCCCACCACCGCAAAACTATCCAACTCTCGCGCCACCCACCGGCCACAAGTTACCATGCCGGTTGCTCCCGCCCCACCAAACGCAACCAAATGCGAACTGAGTTCCAGCATCCTCGCAGACCCTGACGAATAATTTCTTCACAGAGACTTTTAGTCAATGCAGTCAACCTGATCGCTGCTTTTCTTTGCCTGTCCTAAGAAGCCCCTCAGCGTAAGAACCTTCGACAGTGGATGGTCACGCGATCAAGGCCATCAAGACTTGCCGATCTGTCCCACAGGATGCCACACGTCGGCGCTACAATCGCACCAGGTAGAACTCGGCCAAGACAAGACGGTGCAACACAGTCGGCCGGCTGACTGGTTAACTGAACAGAGTAAAAAGCTGTTAGCCAGGAGCAAAGAAAAGGCAACATTGCGAAATAATCGTGCTCTGGTTTACACAAACCTGTTAACCCCAGCGCAAAAAGATCCGCAGCCGTTTCCCATGTAAGACGGCCCACCAAACGCAACCGATGTGCGAAATGCACTTATCGCATCCACTGATGCCAGCACCCAAGATGGCAATCGGCTGCTAGGGTTGCAGAACAAACTTCATCCTCGCCTCAGTGACTCGTAAAAGCGCATCGCAATCATCGATGCATTGCACCCTGAAAAGCATGATCACTGAATCTCCCAATCAGTGTCCTGGCAGTCGCTCTAGTAAAATCGATGATGAGGAAACTGCGGGTGTTTAGATGGCCATCTCACCGGCAGAAATAGGCTATTTGGCAAACGCGTTGAGACGCTTTTTGCCGAACGAAGTACTCGGCTGACAATATTGACCACACGGGGCAGATCCTGCCCTCTGGGAGACCATCTTTCAGGGCTTAACAATTAATGGGACGCTTCCTGTCTCATCGCCCGTTGCGATCTGTTCAGGTCTCGCCGTCGCCAGGCCACTTGCA
>JAAXJB010000031.1 GCA_012270065.1 Rubripirellula sp.
GCGAAGGGCGGGAAATGAGTCACCAGAATCCAGAACAAATTGAAGATGACATCAAGACGGTGGTTTGGAACGCATCGACGCAGATTCAGACCACAGATGAACGTGCTGCCATCGCAGGTCATCTGCCGGTTGCCTTTTTGCTTCTGACAGTGGTTCCTCTGTTGGGTCTGCTGTTGCAGGCGTTCCGGTATTTTGAGGGTTTTTCAGCCAGTTCCATTTTCCCTCTGTATGTCTGGATAGGGCTCACCGCGGCGGTTCCGGTTATATGGTTGTTCTATAAGGCAGGGACGTTACGGATTAGCGTCGATCGGCGGAGGGCGCTGTTGACTGCCGACGAGCAACTGGGGGATTATCAAAGGATCACGACGGCTGAGGAGTTTTTAAAGGAACAGGAACCATCTGCGTTCATGAGGGCTGCCGTATATGATGCATCTTCGTGGGTGGAACGTGGTCGTGATGCGAGATTCGAAGTTGAAAGGCGACAGCGGCCACGTTTGAGGTCTGCGTTTCTGGCGGTTCCCGTGAGTGCCATTCTGTTGGGGATGGTGTTTTTTCTTGGGCAATTCACCAGGCAATTCCCGGATGTGCAGGTAGGGTCAAGTTCCAGCTTGACTCCCCTGATCGATGTTGATGCTCCCAGTAAACCGGAGGATGAGGTTGCGGGTGAAGATCCAGGCGATGAGGTGGAGGAGGAAAAAGAGGATCGGTTGAGGAAGCCCCAAAAACAGAAGGCGGTAAATCGGCAGGGAAATGCCAACGCCCAAATCCCTGACACCGTTGAGGATTCAGACGGGAAACTCAGCGAGGGTGAAACCCGTGAGAGTCAACAGGCGTCGAACCCATCGAGTGCTCGCGGGACTCCATCCACTTCAGGCCAACCATCAAAGTCAGAGGAGCAGCAGAGTCCGCGAAAGAAAAAGAAGAAAAAGAGCAAGCCATCGCCTGAGCGCGAGAAAAAGGAACGCAAGCAGGAGGAAAAACCCTCGGGGGCCAGTGCTGGACAAGGTTCGTCCAAGGGCTCTGACAACAATGCGGCACCAAGTGACTGGGCGAGTACGAGTCAGGCGGCGACACCGGAGGATGAGAATGTTGACGATGAAGAAGATGTGGATGATGAAGAAGAAGAGCAGGAGTCCCGCGGTGGAGTGCAGCCCAACATGCGGGATCGACGCACACCAGTCAATCGTGACCTACAGATAGGTTTTGGCAACGCACGCCCCAATCCGGACGCCAATGGGCGTGGTGGACCAAGCGGACAAAAGAAGTCTCGCGGCGTTGCGTCGCTGGTGCTCGGCGTACCGATTCCAGACCGGGTTAACGGGCAACCAAACAAAGGCAGGATCCGCATCACACAACAACGAATCACACCTGAACTGGAACAGAGCGATGCTGTGAACGCACAAGATCGCTCAAATTTGAGTGGACCTGTCGGTTCGCTTCATCACCCACAACTCGAACCATGGTTGCAGAATCTGGTCCGAGAATTTTTTCTTGAACAGCGGTTGCAGACACCTTTGAAATCTCAAAGTGCCCTCGATCCGACTGATCAAGCTCCTGAAACAAACAATTCCGCAGATAATTTGCAGACGTCTGACGTCGCAGAAAGTGATAATCCGACATCATGAGTTCGACCGTATCCCCTGAAACGCCTGCCGAAGCACGCGAGGCAGCAGAAGAATTCCGCTCAATTCATGCGAAAATCCGCTCCGAAGTAGGCCGCATGATGGTCGGTCAGGATGAGACCGTTGATGGGGTACTTGCTGCTTTGTTTGCAGGTGGTCATGTGCTATTGGAAGGGGTTCCCGGCTTGGGAAAAACGCTGTTAGTCAGCTCGCTGGGTAAAGCGATCGATCTCAGTTTCAGTCGAATTCAATTCACGCCGGATATGATGCCGGCGGACATTCGAGGAACCAATGTGCTTTCCGAAAATGAAAGTGGTGGTACACAACTTGAATTTCAACCGGGGCCCCTGGTCGCAAATCTGGTTCTGGCAGACGAAATCAATCGAGCGACACCGCGTACTCAGGCAGCCCTTCTGGAGTCGATGCAGGAGAAGCAGATTTCAGTGGGGAAACGCACCATCAAACTCGAAGAACCTTTCTGTGTGATGGCGACGCAAAACCCGGTTGAGCAGGAAGGAACTTATCCGTTGCCGGAAGCTCAATTGGACCGTTTTCTTTTCAAACTGGTGGTGGGCTATCCAGCGGAGGAAGATTACCGGACCATTCTGCAACGCACGACGTCCAATGAGGAGGTTGAACTCAATCCTGTTTCGGATGCCGGTACTGTGATCAGGATGCGGCGTGTGGTGCGGTCAGTCCCCGTACCCGAGCATGTCGAAACCGACGCGATTCGACTTGTCATGGCGACACAACCCGGGAACCAGCACACCGCCGCGATGGTCAATGACGTGGTCGCCTTGGGCGCATCGCCGCGTGGTGTACAGGCATTGATTCTGGCGGGCAAGGTCAGGGCATTGCTGGAGGGAAGGTTTGCAGTAGCAACCGAGGATCTGAAGGCCGTTGCACCTGATGTTTTGCGGCATCGTGTGCTTGTTAACTTTCAGGGGATGTCCGAAGGAATTACGTCGGATGATGTGATTGCTGAAGTTTTGAAATGAGCCTTTGTTTGCACCTGCTGGAACGCTGATCCAGTTGTAATCCCCGGATACGTCTTGAGTCTGTCCTGCTGAGAACCTGTTCGTGATGAACGATCCCTTCAATCTTCTTGACCCTGACTTTCTGCAGCAGGCCAATGCGATGCGTGTGGTCGCCAGACGGGTTGCGCCCGCAGGGAGATGGGCCGAGCATCGGTCACGCGATCGTGGTCAGGGAATGGAGTTCCGTGATTATCGACCCTACTCGCCCGGGGATGAATTGAAAACGATTGACTGGAACGTCTATCGCCGCCTGGGGCGTTTCGTTGTCAGGCTCTTTGAAGAGATGGAGGATCTGCCCATCTATTTGATGCCGGATTTGTCGAAAAGCATGTGGCATGATGAATCGCCACGTGCTGTCACCGCGATGAAGGTTGCTATTGCTTTTGCGGCGATTGGTCTGGATCAGCACGATCGGGTGGGAGTGCTGCCATTCAGCGACGATCTTGATAGTACCATCCGGCCAACATCCGGTCGGGGCAGATTGCCCCTCATCGCAGACGCATTGACACGCGCAGCTGAGAGATCAAAGCAGAGCCCAAAGGGAACGGATTTGAGCGAGTCTCTTGCCAAACTTCGGGGGTTGAGGATGCGGGAAGGGTTGCTGGTTGTCATCTCCGATTTTTTCGATCCGCACGGAATCGAAATGATGATGAAGGAATTGAAACGAACGCGGCATCGCCCATTACTGATTGCGATTTCACATCAACAGGATCGTGAGCCAGAAATCGAGGGGGACGTCAGAGTGCGTGACTGCGAAACCGGCGAAACACAGGATGTGTCGGTGACCAGTACGGTTTTGGAGGGGTATCGGAAAGCCTATGACGCACATTTCGAACGATTGCAGGAGTTTGCGCGTAGTCGGCGGGGAAATCTGCTGTTCCTTGACCATGAAACAGAGGTCATGAAACAGTTGGCAGGGCTCTTCGAGGGGGGAACTTACGTCGCATGAGTTTTACCTTTTTGTCGACCGCAGCTGTGTTGGGTGGAATCGGAGTACTTGCTGTACTGCTCGGGATTTTGCAACGTCTTCGAGTTCAGCATCGGGAAATCGAGGTTGTCAGTACTCTGTTCTGGCAGGCTGCGGTGGAGGAAACACGGGCGCGTGTGTTCGTCAAACGATTTCGACATTGGCCAGCGTGGTTGCTCATTGTCACGATCGCGTCGTGTTTGTGGCTCTTGTTTGCGGGGCCGCGTTGGATCGGAAATGAATCGATGCAGCACGTGGTGCTGTTGGATGGTAGCGTGACGGATTTGGAAACTCGCGACGCGGATTTCGTTTTGGCTACCTCGCATGCCTCCGGTTTGCCGCTGATGCATCGAGAAGTGGTGTCTGCGGGATCACGGCTGGAAACGCTCGTGCGGCCAGGTGAACTTGTGGAGTTGGGTGCGTTGCGTGTGAATCCAGATCAGTCTCCCGGTTCAACGGGCCTTGAATGGGCGTTGGACGCGTTGGCGTCTCGCGCCTCAGCCGAACGTCCAATGACGATTCATGTGATTGGTGATGTTGAGATAGATGCCCGTTATCTTGATGCACTGCCCGCTGAACTGTCTGTGTTTCGGATCGAGCGTGGGGCAACCGAGGATCGTCCACTGTTGCAGTCACTCGGGTTGTCAAGCTCAGCCTCGGGTAACTGGCAAACTGTTGATGTCCTGTTTTCACCCGCTGATTCGAAGGGATTCGATGTTGGTGATCTGAACATCACGGTGAGTGACAAGACGATCCCAGTTGGCATCGTGTCCGTCGGGGACGGGGAATATCTGGTCGAGGAAGTTCCTGCCATGGGTGGGATTCTGCGAATGAAACACAAGGGAAAGGAGATTGGGGCTATTACCTTGCCTCAACGTGAACGGATCAAGGTTGCTTTTGAGAACGGTACCCCAGAAGTCTTGAAAAAGCTCGTTCTACTCGACCCGGCATGTATTGAAGCAGCCGCTAGTGCAGATCTGGTGGTTGGAACAAGTGAGAATGCCGATCTGCGGCTTGTGTCGGACGAGCAGTCGGCATTTGAAATCGGCTCAGAAAATGGTGACGCGGAGTCGGCTTTGCAGGAATTGGTAGCCGAATTGTCACTTCGGCAGATTGATGCCAATGCCTTGGCCGCTGAAAGTGGTCGGCTGATTGATGTACAGGTGATCGCAAACGACAGACGACGAATTTCTCTTTGGAAAAATCTCTTTACGGGGAAGTACAACTTTCTGCAGAGCCGTGCCGGTCCGATCTTTGTGGCGCGTGCGATCCGGTGGCTGGCGCAGCAGCCCAAGCTGGTTCCTTGGGCCGAGCCGGGGATGCGGTTACCTGAAGCACGTCCCGTATTTGAGAGAGTTACAGGTGATGTTGCTACGGCAAGCGACGGGAGGCGTTTTCAGGCAACACGTCTGACTCGACCGACGCGTTCCGTCGGCAAGGTAGATGATTCACCGCGACTGAACAGCTTTGCCGGGTTGGGCATGGGCACTTGGATCGGGTTACTCGTTGTCATTTTGCTGGTGACTGAGTGGGGACTTTATCAGCGAGGGCGGATGCCATGATCTTTTTGAACCCTGCCATGTTGGCTTTGGTTGTTTTCTGTTTCTTGCCATGGTTTGGACCGTGGAAAGGAAAGAATGCTGTCCAGAATATCATGCGGTCCCTCGCCTTTCTGTCGCTATCGGTGGCGTTGGCGATGCCGCACATTCGGTCTGGTCAGGACGTGGTTTGCAAGGTGTTGATTCTCGACCGAAGCGAGAGTGTGTCGGAGGCGGCTAAGATCGAGGCATTGTCTCATCTTGAAGATTACAAGAATGACTCAGACACCCATCTGGTCACGTTCGGTGAACCGCTTCCGACTTCGGTTGGGACTGGATTCAGCACCGTGACAGTGATAAGTGAATTTCCCAGCAGGGGCTCTTCGCCGCTATCCGAAGCGATTACGAGAGCACAGGGTCTGATTCCGCGGGGCACTGCAGGAAGTGTGACAATCGCTAGTGACGCTTTGGGGACAAGGCCTGACGATGATCGCGCAATTACTGCGCTGCGCGAACAGAACGTTCCGGTCCACTGGATCCAGATGGAGATGAGTCCACGGTCCGTTACGCCGGTTGGCGTTCGATGGGATCAGCCTTTGCGCAAGGGAGCAGATTCTCGTATCCGCGTGCGTCTAGCATCCAGCAGTGAGACGGCGAGCGGTACTCTGGTTTTAAAAATTGGTGATCGTGAGTTGGCTCGTACGCCATTTGCCGGGGGTAGCGAGCAGTCAGTTAGCCTTGCTTTCGAACCGGACGAATCCGGGTTTCTCGATGCGACGGTTGTGGCAGAGAATGCGGCTGGAATAGTAAAAGAGTTGTCGGTTGTTCTGCCGGTGTTGGACCCCTACCAATTGCTGTACGTCGGCGAGCGGCAAAAGGGCGCGAGCGAGAAGTTGGCTAGCATGCTGGGCCCAAGCTTTGACATTCTTACTGTTGACTTGAGTGACACCGAGGAACTGCGAGCCGGTCTTGATCGGGCAGATCTTGTACTTCTGGATGATCAGCCAGCAGATCAGTTTCCGGCCGCTTGTGAAAACGCAATTGTTGACGCAGTACAGAATGAGGGACTTGGATTGGTGATGAGTGGTGGCCGCTCGTCATTTGGCGGCGGCGGATGGCATGACCGCCCCATCGAAACTCTGCTCCCGGTTGAACTGGTGCAAAAGGAAGAGAAAAGAGATCCGTCAACATCGTTGGTAATCGTCATCGATACATCGGGATCCATGAGCGGTGTCAGGGTGCAGTTGGCGAAAGAAGTGTCGCGGTTGGCCATGAAACGCTTGTTGCCGCACGACAAGGTAGGGATCGTTGAATTTTATGGTGCGAAGCGCTGGGCAGCCCCACTGCAGCCAGCGTCCAACGCAATCGAACTTCAAAGAGCCCTCAACCGCATGGATGCGGGTGGTGGTACGGTCATCCTGCCAGCCTTGGAAGAGGCTTTTTACGGTTTGCAGAATGTGGATACACGGTACAAACACGTTCTGGTGCTGACAGACGGTGGAGTCGAGTCTGGTGATTTTGAGTCGCTGATGCGACGCATGGCGAATGAAGGCATCAATGTTTCGACAGTACTTGCCGGAGGTGGGTACCACAGTGAGTTCCTTGTTAACATTGCAAACTGGGGTAAAGGGCGTTTCTACAACGTGCCAAACCGGTTCAATTTGCCGGAAATCCTGTTGAAGCAACCGTCAACTACAAAACTACCTTCGTATCGGCCGGGCGTGCATGTTGTTCAGGCGCGCGGCGGTTCTGGATGGTGGGGTGACGTTGACACACGTCAAATGCCATCGTTGGCCGGGTATGTCGAAGCCAAGCTGCGCGATGGTGGTGAAGTGCTGCTGGAAACAGAAGCTGAAAAACATCCGGTACTCGCAACCTGGCGTTACGGTTTGGGCAGGGTGACGACACTGACCACGGAACCACTTGGTGAAGGAACCAGTCCATGGAAAGAATGGCCGGAATACGGAAACGCGTTGGCAAGAATTCTGCAACGAAGTAGCGGTGACTTACGAGATCCGTTTCGATACGAAGCAGAAGTTGACGGTGGTGATCTGCTGATCCATGCAATCAGGCAGGCTCCAAGGAAGGCAGAGGGTGATCCTAGTGTTCCAGTGGCCAGATTTGTTGATGAAAACAGTGACGTGGTGTTTCGCAGGTCAAGTCCAGACCGGTACGTAGCAAAAATGCCAATTCCTCGCCTGGGCCAAAACATTCGGTTGGAAACCTCAGCCAGCAGCACGCCCCAGCGTCGGGGACTCATGGCCGTCATGTCACCTGTTGTTGCTGAACACTTTGTTGATCCTCAAAACTCAATTGAGCCGGAATTGCTCGTTAAAATCACGGGAGGGAAATGGATGTCACCTGAATCAGATTGGTCGCAGGCGCCAACATCCGAAATTGACGGCACCACTCTTTTTCCGCTGGCGCCGTTATTTTATTTCGTTTCTTTGATGCTATTTCTCACAGAGCTCGTTTATCGGCGCCTTCCCCGGAAAATGTCCAAACAATCCACACAGCTTAAGGGAAGCATCGGCATTACCACGGCAGCAGTTTTCCTGTGCATGTGTTTCACTAAAGCAACGGTACTCGCGGAGGACCAACTCGATGCTGGAGTCATGGTAGTTGCGGACCAGCTGGTCGATTCGGGCATGGCGAGTCCTGTCACTGACCAGGGTGTGTCACAGCTTTTCAATACCGCGATCATCAAGGAAGGAAACCTTGAAACGACGCTGAAATGGTTGGCTGAATCAACCGGTAGCTTGGATAGTCCCGTCAATCGTGTGAAGGCGGAGATCGAAGTGAAGCTTCGTGCACGACGTGGGGATTTGCAGCAAGCCTCAGAAAGATTGACAGAATTGTTGCAGCAGGAAGACGTGAAGGACCAAAGGCTCGATCTGATTCTTGATCAGGCCAAATTACATGATGCCTTGGGTGAGACGGAACAGGCCAGGAAACTTTACGTCAGCCTGGCGAAATCAAGTTTGCCCGTCGAGGACAAGAAGACAGTAAGTCTGAGGTTGGCATTGATGGGGTTACTGGGTGAAAGCGCGACAAGACAGAATGCAGATGCGAAAGCCTTGATTGAGTTGGCAACGGAATCCGGTGATGTTGATTTCAGGAATCGGGCGGCGAATGTTCTGGCCGTGCAGAACCTTCATTCCGAGGCTTTGAAACTGTTTACTGTTCAGGGGACAGGAACCATTCTTTTTCGAAGTGCGAGCCGAGTTACAGAATGGGCGATCCGGGCAAAAGAACGCGATTCAGCAATCAAAACGGCTTGGACGGCAGTCGATGCAGCGCAGTTGAAACGCGATCGGAACTATGCCTTGGCTTTACTGGTCGAGGCCTACCGTTTGAAGGAGCAAAAGGCGGGAATCGAAACGCTTGTCGGTGAATTCAAAAAAAGAAACGATGCGGCGGAAAAAATGACGTCTGAAATGCAGCGCGTCTGGATCGATCTGCTGCGTGAACTTGGTCGATACGAGGATGCGATTTCCCTGTTCCGCGAGAGTAGCGGTGGCTCGACCAATTTTACTGTCGAGATGAGACGTGAGCTGCTTGAGCTTGAAGGTGAGGCTGGCAACAGGGAACAGATGATTGCGACCTATCGCGAGCTGATTGAATCAGAACCGGATGAACTCACTTGGCGTGGCGGGCTCACCCAGATCCTGCTTGAAAATGGTGACAATTCTGGCGCCGAGGCGCTCTGGAAAGATTACATCGGGGAAACACAGCGCGGATCGATCCTGATGAGCGCTGCACAGACATTGGGAGAATTGGGGCTTGATCTGCTCGCAAAAGACACTGTGGAGAGGATGGTTGAGCTTCGGTTGAACCATGGGCAGGCTTTGCTTTATTGGGCTGATTTGCAACAGCGTCGGGGTGATGTTGAGGGAGCCGAATCATCACTCAACCGCGTGAAGGCTTTCGATGATGTTGGTGATGAGGTTCGTGCCGAGCTTGCCAGTGCGTATGAGCGGATTGGAAGACAGGATAAGGCAATTGAGGTCAATGAAGCGATCCGCGCCACGAGGGAGGTTGTTGCCGAAGACCTTGAGATGAGGTTGGCGTGGCTCTACAGCGAAGTTGGAGACGAGGAGAAGGCTCTCGAGCAATGGCTGGCACTCTGGCGCAAGATCACGTCGATCCCACGACGTCGGTACGTAGAAGACCGTTTGATGACGGTGGCCAGCCGACTTGGGACGCTTGCTGACATTGCGATCGAGATCGAAGAAAAACTGGCCGATGGTACGGCTGACGCCCGCGAGGCAGGTTTGCTTGTCCGCATTTACAGCCGTGTCAACGATTCGGTTGCTGCTACTGAGATTTCCGAAGAATACATGAGTCAAACGGGAAAGGATGTGGTTGAGCAACTGCAGGAGAAAGGAAGGATCTATCAGATTTGCAATGACTACTGGAATTACGAAAAAGTAATTGAACAATTAATTGAGGTCGATCCTGAGGGCGAGACAGAATATCTCCGACAGTTGGCTCTGAGCATGCTGGAAAGGGGAAAGGCACAGGACGCTCGCAAGGTGTTGATGAATCTGCGCGATGCGGACGATGGCAAGGATTCGATTGGCGGTGAATTCGAAGCCGGGGTTCTCTCGTTGGTTGGCATGAAAGAGGAGGCAGCTGATGCGTACCGGCAAGCGATTGCCACTCATCCCGATCGGATTGAATCCTACCTGCTTCTCGCAAACCTGCTGAAAGAAAACAATCAGACCGAGCGTGCGGTTGGCATGTTCCAGTATCTTGCCGAAAACGCTGAACGTGACGACCTGTTTACGATCGCGATTGATGGCTTGCTGAACATGGAAGCGAAGGGACGCAATATGCAGTGGGCACGTCGCATCACCTTGGAACGCCTTGCCGGACGCGAAGATAAAAACTACCTGTACCAGCTTCTTTCGGACCTGTCGGCTGAGGTCAATGACAAGTCGGGGCAGATTCGAGCGTTGGAAAACTCATTGGCGGTTTCGGGTAGCAGACGACTGTCGGTATTGCGCGAGTGCATGGAACTGTCGTCCAATATCCGTGGAGGTGTCTACTATTCCAGTTCCTCAAGGGGGCCCACCAACAAGGGAAATCTTCCCTTCTTTGCGTTTGGACGCAGGCTGATCGGTCTGAATGAACTCATGCCACCACAAGTCTTTCTTGATTTGGGCAAGGCATTTCTCGATAACGGGGATGCAGAAAGCGCTGAGCGAACCTTCGGAATGGCACGCAATCTGGCAGACCCGCGTAGTTATCAGCGGGAGGTCGCTGAAATATTCGAGAGAGCGGGGAAAATCCCGGAGGCCCTCGAACGGTATGACCGTTTGCTGAGAACCAGTCCCTCCGATGTTGCTCTCATGGCGCGGGTTGCAAAGTTGAACGAGAGTGAAGGAAAGGACGCCATTGCATTCCGGTTTTATCAGCGTGGCCTCAACCTTCTTTTATCACAGACTCCGTTGACGACCCGTGAATCCGCCAATTCGAGTCAGGCAAGTTATTGGAACAATAACCGCGATGCCTACCAAACCTATTCCGACCAACTGTTGATGGGCATGTTGGTGACCGTGCCAGATGAATCCGTTGATTCCATGCTTCTTGAACAACGAGATCGGTTGCGGGCAGACCTGGAACAACTTGCGGAATTACGGAACACGCAGAAAATTGCGACGGGACTTTCAGAGGCACCGCGGATCGAAAAACGTTTTGCACAGCTTCAACGTCTTTTCTTGGCCATGTCGCGTATTGAACTGCTCGAAGAAATGGATACGTTGGTTTTGAACGGATTTCCGGAAGACCAGGCTCTTTTCAACAAAATTGCACAAGTGCGTCTATCGGCGGGGCGTCGCGACAGTCTGGCTCGACTTGCCGAGCAACCTTCAACGACTGAGAAACAGAAAGTTTTCGTCATGCGACTGCTCGGTAACGACAATGCCGAGGAAGGTAGTTCAGTACTGACACCGGAGCAGATGTGGAAATCTCTGTTGCCTACGTGGCTTGATGGCGACCGGGAACGATTGCTTACACAATTGCGACGTTTGAATCGGAAAAGTCTCAGGTCCCGATCCGCGCGGGTTTCCTACGTGATTGTGAATGGACGGGCCGTACCACAGACACAATCAAAACTTGGCGATGTTCAATCCTGGATGCGACTTGCGGTCTCGTTGGAAGATGATGACCTGGCACTTCAGATGGCTCGAGCCAATTGCAGCAACCTGACGTTTCAGAATCAGCAGGCCTTCTACCAGATGTGTCGTGAAATTCTTCCCAAGGAGCGATTTTCAGAGCTGGTTCGATACGCAGTCAATGAGCAAAGCCAGCAACCTGCGAGGTTGGCTAACTACCTTTGGCTTTTGTCGGAAATGCAGGAGCAGGTTTCAGACCTTCAACCCAGTGACGGTGAATTACTGGGATTGATCCAGAACGGAAACTTACGGCTTGGGTACTCGTTTCCGTTCCCGATTGCAATGAAGTGTTTTCCAGAATCCATCCGGGCGGATGCGATTGCGGAGTCGCTGGACGGGGTCACGCCAAAGACTCTGCCACAGGAATTGATTCGCGTGCCGTTCTTTTATGACCAACCCATCGATCAAGCAACACAAAAGGTGATCCTTGCTGCGTTCTCAGAAGGAATTGACGCGGCGCTGCAGGATAATTACCTGCGTTATTGCTCGTATTATATGCCACGAACCGGGAAAGCACTCGAGTTTGCTGGGAATCGGGACCTTGCAATAGCAATGCTCGATTTATTGAGTGCGGACAAAGTCAGGAAACGCGAGAGCAACATTGCGAAAATGGCGGCACTTGTCAAAGCCATGGTGTTATTCGAAACAGGTGAGACTGATGCTGATAAGGAACAGGCGTTCAAGCAGGTACTGGCTCTCGGTTCTCCCCTTGAAACAGTTTCAGACACCTATCTCAGGATGACTCGGACCTGGGTTTTTGGAAAGTTCCTGCAGGGGGATAACAGTCAGCGTTTTCTGGATGCTCTGCCTGCGAGTGGAAAAAACGGTGAAATCACAATTGATGATTATTCAAAACGCATCGCGATGTTGCAGCGATTGCGGGTTCCTGAGGTACTGCAGTCGGTTTATGCACAGGCGGCAAAGAGCTTTCCGGATGAAAGCCGTTTTCGCGTTCCTGCACCACGACGTTCGTCAACAGTCAAATCGGATCTGCAGAACATTGCTTTGCAAGAGAAGCAATTGAAGGATCTGGATGCTGAGAGAACACGTGCCAACAGTGACGATGGTCGTCTCGCTGTGCAGCGGAAACAGAATCCCGTACTTTCACGACTGGCTGAAGCTTGGGTAAAGGTTGATCACCCTGTAAACGCTCTGAAGACGTGGGCGATCTATGATGCTAATCAACAGAGCCTGCAAAAGAATGCGGTTGGGAACAAGGAAGCTGCGGAAGCAGAAAAGAAGACGGGGCAGCCCGAGGCTGGGAAGCCAGCCGAATCTCCGGCGAACGGTTCATCTGTGAGTGGTAGCTCCGGTAGTAAAACGGCTCCTGCTCGAAATGCGTCCAGGTTGGTAAATCCGAAACAGACGCGGGGAGCAATCCCGTTGAACCCGCCAACAAAGCCCGGTCAACCTGCAAAAGGCATGGCTGTCAAACTGACGCCGACTCGCAAACCGACGAACTCGAAAAGCTCCGTTTCCAAGCCCGAAGCGAAAAAGAAATACGCCAAGGGTGTCTCCGGTGTGAAGGAGGCTTTGGAAGCTGAAGACGAGGAAGGTGTATTAAGAGGAGTGCGGGGGGTGTGGCGTGTTTTGCCGCCTGCAGTTTCGAGCCCTTACGGATCTCGCGTGGTCACCAAACCGCTGAATCTTACATGGCCTACGTCAGCGACGGCGCGGAACCCCGCTACTGGAAAATCACAGCAATCGGCGAGTGAGAAGAAAGCCACTTCATTGTCGGAAAGATCTAGAAAACGGGGCGGTTTATCGACCTTTGTGCCTTTGGAGGCAGCACCACCGAAACCCCGCACATCAATGTGGGAAGTGCTGGCAGAGTACCCTTATGTTCTGCCTGAAATGGAGCGGGTTGTACGCTCCTCCTTCACCGCGCCGCAAAATGCAAAACCAGTGAGTCTCGGATTGTTGCGAGCTGATCGACTTTCACGCGGCGACGAACAGGTTCTGGAAGATTTGATTGGCAACATACGGGATGGGCAACTGACGAGTCGCGTGCTCGATGGTTTTTTTGAAATCGTCGGTGAGGAACCAGGCCGTATCAATGATACCAACAAACACGTACTTGAAAGTTTGATGGACCAGTTGGGCGTGAAAAACGCGGAACAGGCGAGGCTTCTGGCTCCACTTTATGCTGAGACGGGTGACCGGAAAAAAGCAGCGGCCTTATACGTGGTTGCAGCGTTTTTTCCTACGAGATCAGGGGATGCATTCTCAAAATTGGTGAGCAGCGCGGAGGATTACTTTGAGGGCAAGGATCTGCTTGATCTGGTAGAAGCGATGTTCGTCACGGCTTATGATCGGAAGTCCGCGCTTCCAAGAGTACTTGAACTGCGACGGGACCTGCTTGCAGTAGCTGATGCTGCTGCAGCCACGCAGCGGGATTTCACCATGCCGCGTCAGATTCATGATCCGTTTGACGTCAGAACGTTAATCGCGGCTGCAGCGATACATGCCGCCAATGCTGAGCATGCTGTGGCGGTTGATTGCGTGCATGCCTTGTTGAAGCAGCACGGCAAGCCACTTCCACCAAAAGTAACTTCGCCAGCTCAGTACTATTACCGGCCTGGAACTGGGCGGGCTTGGAAACTCACACGCAGGAACCTGTTGGACCTTTTTGATGTTTCGAGCAGAGCAACAATTGAGCAACGAAAGGCGTGGCTCAATGCTGCAGCCGTTGCCGTTGCAGAATACCGAGGTGACAGTGATTTCGATCAGAATGTTGTCTGCGAAGCGCTGCTTACAATTGCTTACCACCAAAGTGCGGCGGAACTGATCGAGGATGTAAAAACGACATGTTTGATGCTCGATGATGCAATGCTCTCAAGTGCCGGCGAACTTAGAGCTCTGGCGGTCGACCTCATGCGGGTTGGCGGGTTGCCTGAGCAGGTGTTCAAGGTTCAGGACATGATGCTTCAGGACAAAACACTCACGCATGTGCGGTTCGGAGATTTTGTTCGTGATGCGGCTGCTGTTCAAGGTGCTGCCAGTGCTCGTGAACGTTTCACGCAGCTTTGTCAGCTCAGCCTCGACCAGGATCTGCTCGCTGCAGGCAAGGAACTCAGCGAAGGCGATGCGGGATTCGCGAAAACAGTAGTTGAACTGGAGAAAGCGAAAGCAGCAGCGGAAGAGGCATTGCGGAAACGTGCCAGCAAGTCAACGGCCGTCAACCGAACGGATGCTGCTGCATCATCCAAACCATCCAACATTGGAACGAGAGTACCAGCCTTGCCGCTCAAACGGGTCTTGAAGAAACCATGATCTACGTTGAAGAGAATGGTTTCGAGTTTATATGATCACCGATATCGATGCGCTGAGATGGGCATAGTGGAGTGGTCAACGTTCGGATTGGGTATCACGCTCCCACGTTTTTAGCAATTCGCTCAGTTTTCGCTTGAGATCTGGACGCTTGTCGGTGATGTCTTTTGTTTCTGCAGGGTCAACTGACAGATCATAAACGGCGTTGATTGGATCTGCTTCACCTTCTTTTGTGACGAGTTTGTAATCACCATGTCGGACTGCACGCCAGACTCGATTGCCTCGTTTCCCTCTCCAGAACAGAGTACGCGGAAGTTCATCTCGCTGTTTCATGACGTGGTCGATGATGTCGTATCCATCCAGTTTGCTGACGAGACTGTCGGATCGTGACTGGTTTCCATTTTCAGATATACCGGCCAGATTCAGAATTGAACGTGTCAAGTCGAATGTGATTGAGACTTGATCACTAACCTGACCTGCTGTGATTTTCTCTGGCCATCGGATGATCAAGGGGACACGAATTCCTCCCTCGTAGGTCATGCTCTTGCTGCCACGTAAAACGCCCATGTCAGCTGCGTTCGCAAAACCGCCGTTATCAGAGACAAAGATCACCACCGTGTCGTTTTTCTTGCCGGCTTCTTCAATGGTTCTTAAGATCTTTCCCACGCTTTCATCCAGAGATTCGATCATGGAAATGTAGGCTTGCGGGTCGATATCCATCCAGTTACTGCTGTCGACCGGTTTTTCCTTGTCTTCTGGGCCCTGAAATGGAAAGTGTGGAGACTCGTGAGAAACAAACAACAGAAAGGGTTTGGTTGTACGATTGATGAAGTCGACCGACGAATCTGTGATCAGATCTGTCATGTAACCTTCGCGATAAACAGGTAGATCGTCGTCGAAGAGAACATGCAAATCACTGGTTTCCCGGTGATTGAAATAATGCACGTTTCCTCCAAGGTAACCAAAAAAGTCGTTCCATCCATGTGAGATCGGATTGAATTTTGGCTCGTATCCAAGGTGCCACTTCCCATAAACTGCGCACTTGTATCCCTGGTTTTGTATTGCTTTAGGGATTACCGCCGAACCGGCGGGCAGTCCAAGCTCATTGATTTTTGCAAGGCGAATTGCATCGTCATATCGTCCGACATTCCCTGTTCCGATCGCGCACTCAAGCCCTCCAGCGAATTGCTGATATCGCCCAGTCAACAAGGCGGTTCGGGTCGGACTGCATTCAGGGCCATTCGCATAATGCTGCGTAAAACGGACACCTTCTTTGGCAAGTTGATCGATGTTCGGCGTCCGGACTCTTGGATTTCCGTAACAGGCCAAGTCCCCGTATCCGAGGTCATCGGCCATGATGAGGACAATGTTTGGTTGGTCTGCCTTGATAGTAAACGCAATGAACAGGGGAAGGAGCGCTGCAAACAAAATGCGTGAATTCATTGTGTACGTGTTTTGAGATTCGTTGACGGTCGGGTAAAACCTGGGACGACAGGTTAATCATTATAGAGTGAAGCGGTGATTCCGTTCACCTAAGATCATGGCGGGAGGCATGCGTGGCATCGATCGACTGTTGGCAACGATGGTATTCGGTTTGAACCAACAAGTTGGGTGCTTTGATGATGCGTTTGAAGATCAGGTCATCAATACCGAATAAAGGAATTGTGTGATGCGTCTGCTCAGGATCTGAACTTCTGACTCGATTCGTGGGATGTGGTCATTCAATTCGGAAATTGTAGCCGACTTTGTTGCCTCGTTTTGAATAGACATGATGGAGTTGGTGAACTGATCCGAAACGAGGGCAGAATGCCATTTGAGTTGCGGAAAGTTTGTTTTGCAGTCTATGTGATCTCGGAAATTTACCTGTATCGCGCCTGAGGGCTCATTTTCTCTTTGTGGTCCCCGATCGTTGATGAGGCCCTGTCCTGCGACTTCGACGCTACATTCGATCGTCAACTGCCCGTCGACAAATGCCTGTTCTATTTGCTTCTTGAGTTGTGATGCCTGAGTTTCAACATCAATTGAATCGAACTTCGTCGGGGTAATCTGGTTGCACGAGTCCAGACGGCAGAGAGCCACTTTCAATTGGCGGGCACAAACGAAGAATTCGTCGTCCATGACTGGAAACTGAGCCTTCCACCTTACCATTGTGTTGAAAGTCATTCCCCGAATTGATTGAACGATGGAGTTGGAAATGGATTCTTCCTCCTGGATCAATTGATCGTTAATCAAAGACAGTTCGCTTGCGAGTGAATTGATTGCGAATCGATTGCTCTCGATCGGTGCATTGATTTCATCATGGTGCTGCTGGGCAATTATGAACTCACTTTCCGCTTTCTTCATTGTTTTCCAGTGTCCCATCCAAACAATGTTCAGGTTGACTGCTCGAGAAGCATAACTGTTTACCCCCGGTGTTTTGTGGACGATCTTACCGATGGTCGTGTTGATGCACTTAAGGAGACTGGTGATTGGAGTGAGTGTTTGCCGATAGGATTCCCACGATTCACGTTCCAGGTTCATGGCCGCCGTGTAGGCATTATGCGCTGTGTTCAGGCTGATTCGCGTTTGACGTAAAGCAGAGTCATGCTTTGCTTCGTAAAGCAGCAGTTCGTTTGCAATGGACTCCTGATGTTGCTGCAATTTGTTTTTCCGAATTTGGAGATTCCGGCGGCGTCGAATCCCCTGAAGAATTTCTTCCGAATATTCGCCAAATAACGAGGAGAAAGAAATCATGCTGATTCTCCGAAATCTTTTTCAATTTCGGTGCGAATGAACCACAGACATTCGTTTTTGGCACTGTTTGCTGCTGCCAGCTCCGCAGCACGAACCGAATAGAGCGCATTGTCGTTGGCAGATTGCATTGCGATCTTGTTGAGTTCGTGGATTGCCTGGCTTAATTTTTTACCTCCATTCCATCCCATTCGCTCGCTTTCAAATTCAACTTCCAGTTTTGCCCTCCCTTGTGCTTTGCCAAAGACTCGCTGGGATGGTCGGATTGAATTCTTTGCAGACGCGAAAGACACACTGCAGTTGAAACTTGTTTTCTGTTTGTGTTGCTTTGTCTGATAGGTGAACCCATCGGCTATGTTGTTGGCCAGATTTTGTACTGCGTCCTCATAGATGTTCGTTCCCTCGTTTATAGGAAATTCAAGATCCACAAGGTCCGCTGCGAGGGATTTCATCCGTGCAACGTGCATTAACAGTTCGGTTCGACATTGTTGCATCAGCGGGCCAGATGTGATGTTTGAAACCATCTCGTCAACATCCTCAGCACCATCAACGCTTTTGGACAATATCAGGTTGTTGATTTCATCTGAGACTTCAGATAGCCGCGCATTTGCTTTCCTGGAGGCGATGTTTGCGTTGATCAGATTGGTGTCGACCTCTTCCAGTGGTTGACGTAAATCTTCAGACTCGGATTCGACAGTGTTTCTCGCCTCGAGATTCCTGTCCGTTTCCTGAGCCATTACCACTCGCCGTTGTTTGAGTGCCTCCGCAAGTTGCTTCATCGCTTGAATACGTTTGGGCCAGATCTTGTCTGTGATGGTAGCTACTATTCCGGTAACTCTTTCACGAATTTGTTTGTATTCGCGGGTGATCGCTTTCGCCTCCTTTGCCAGCTCTTCGGCTTTGGCGTTTTGCTCCGTCTGTTTTTCTTCGTTGTTTCGAACGTCATCTGTGAGGTCTGAATAGAGAACATTATGGTCGAATGTTGCTTTTTCGAATTCGGCCTCTGCCAAAATCACGGTTGTTTGACGGGATTCCAGTTCGCTATAGAGTTGCGGCAGATGGTGCCAGCGTGCACCGAAAAACGCGTGAAACCGATGGGCGGTGGACCAATCAAAATTTTCGGGCGGGGTCGGTAACGCGAAGGAATCGTTTGTGAATCCCTCGCAACGCTGCTCGAAACTGTGCAGTCCCGTGGATCCAGCTTGATTCCCGTGTTCGGTTACTATTGCTGATACGAGTACTTTTTCGGCGGTGAGTGATTCGATTTTTGGTTTTGGTGAGCGGTTGTTCCCAGGCTCATTTTCGGGGACATCATCTGCGTTCGACCTCGTCGTTGGTTGAGGGTGTGATGATGGCGACGCTGACGCGTCGGGCTCGAGATCTTCATTTTGCTCAGCATTGTCATCATTGATCTGTGAGTCAGAACGTGGTGTCTGTGGCTCACTTTCTTTGGTTGCAGTTGGTTCTGTTGGTGTGTCAGGTTCAGATGCTGCGAGTTGCAGATCAACACCAGGTTGTGGCCGAGGTTCAGCAGCCTCCGGTTCGTGAAAGTTGCCTGGCGAGGATATGGTTTGCGTTGGCGTTTGTGCTATATCTGACGATGTAACGGATGGTGACGTAATTTGCTGCGTTGCCTGTTCGATATCGTCTGCCAACTCATTTGGTTGGTCACTGCTGTTAGGCGTTTGCGGTAAGTTCTGGTGAGAGGATTTGCAATTTTGCTGTGTTGTGTTTCCAGACTCGGACGATTCTGCTGTTGTGATGAGGAAAGAGATTTCATGCTCGTGTATTGGTACTTCGGTGATTCCATTGGCCGCAAGCTGTTCGAGCGATGATTCGGCAGCGCGTCGGACCGCGTAACCCTGTCCATCGAGAAGTTGTTTGAGCGGTCCAATCGCTCGGCCATCACTTTTTTCACCGAGATAGCGGGCTGCATCGCGACGTAGATTGTCGCTTTCGTCTGAGAGGCAATGGATGAGCGCAAGCACTGCCGAATCAGACCCATGAGAGCCGATGGATTTGACCACATCTTGACGCAGGTAGCGATCCTCGAGGGCCAGTAACCGTACCAGGGCGGTCAGTGTTGCTGGGTCATCATGGTCGCCAAGCAGAGTTATCGCATTACGTCGCTCATAAGATGTGACTGCGTCGTCAGAAGCAGTTGCGATCAGAGCCTGAATGTCAGTCAAAGTGATTTCTCCGTGTCGGCACGTTCCGAAAACCAGTAACCTCCAGTTTAATACTGACTTGGCGAAGATCCATTCATTCAGAGCGAAAACGGGGTCAGAGCAGGGAGTTTCGGTAAACGGGTGTGATTTCCGCTATTCCTGCATCGCAGGGTGAAGCTGGCCAGTCAGCATGCAGATCAGGCATGGCTGGATTCAATTGGTGGCGCACGGTTCGTGAAAAATCCGGGGTTTTTCGGAAACGTGGTGTTGATGACCCGCAGTTCCCGACTTCTGGAAAACAACTGTTGGCGAGCTCGTGACGCTTGCATTGTGCGAGTGTCGCAAATGATCCTTGATTGTTCTAAATGTTTCGTCGCGGATGGATGGATTCATGTTCGCTCTGATGTGTCAGTTTCGCGTCTCGCCGTTGCCATCCAGGCCCGGACGCCAGTATGCTTCGAGTCCGGTTCTGCCAAGACCGAACATAATTTTAGTGGGAGAGCAACGTCATGGCGTTTGAGGAAATCAAGATTCCCGATGGTTTAAAATCGGTTGACATTTTGCCTGAGGCGGAGGAGTTGATCGATGCAGCAAATGATTCGATTGAACGTTTCATGCTGGCTGATCAGAAAGTGATCGAAAATTTTGTCACTTGTGATTTTCATCTGACCCAGGCGGCCTTGCAGTGGATTCATGAAAATCATTTATTGACCGGGGATCGCATGTGCGAGTTGGGTAGTGGCTATGGTGTTGTTGCCATGTTAGCCGCAAGCATGGGGATGACCGCGATCGGGATTGAGATAGAACAGATTCTGGTTGATGAGGCGTCCAGCCTTGCCGACTCACTGGGAAATGAGGCGACGTTTTATTGCGGCAGTTTTGTTCCTCGAGGCACGATCGATCAACTACATCTGGAACAGGACGTTCGAAATGTCACGGTGGAAGAAGATGATGTTTATCGCGAGGCCGGGTTGGCAATGGATGAATTTGATCTGTTCTTCGCGTTTCCATGGCCAGGCGAGCAGGTATTCTTTGAAAGGGTGGTCGACCAATGGGCCGCCTCGGGGTCGATGTTGCTGACTTATCGTGGTCGTGATGGGATGCAATTACAACGCAAGATCTGATTCAGCCAACGCTCTGCCGGTTTACGGATTTGAATGTAGCTACGTGATTATTCGGTTGGGTAACGGACGCAACGGGATTGTCTCTTTCCTATGATCCTCATGGCGTGGAGACTCATGCCCCGCCCACGCAGTTGCACTGCTAATCCCGCCGGAGAATGGAACATGAAAAAGTTGACACGTGCGCAAACGGATCGCATCATCCAAATGGCGTGGGAGGATCGGACGAGTTTTGAAGCAATCCGATTGCAGTTCGGACTGTCGCCAGGCGACGTGATTAAACTGATGAGGCAGGAGATGACCGCGAACTCTTTCCGTATGTGGCGAGAGCGGACAGCGGGTCGAAAAACCAAACACGACCGACGGTTCGAGGCAGAATACGGTACAGGGACGCAACGTCGATTCCGGTGTAAATCACAGCGGGGCTGATTGTGAAAGTCAAACGGGTCCGCATTAAAACCTGTGATTGCTGCCTGACGCCCAAAGACACACTTTATCGGGTGCGGGTTGCCGCTGATTCTTCGTGGAAATTTGTTTGTTCGAGTTGCTTGATACCACTACGTGAGAATAACCCCCACTACCAATACGGCGGCACATGGAAGAGCAAAAAACGGCACTGAGGTTAACCAGTGTTTTTTTCGGAAGGTTCTTTCAATTACAGACTGCGACAGGCTGACGTCCATGCGTTCGTACTGTTTGACGTTTTTGTCTGCTTGTTGGAGAACAGGATGGAAGTCGACACTTTCCTTGATTCGCTAGTTGAGGCTTTGTAGATATTCTTCTGCGAGCTTTTGATGTTGTTTCATCTTGTTGGGATCCATCTTTCGAGCCATGGCGCACATCATCGCCCAGCGTGGATTCTTTGCCAATTCCTCGCGGTGCTGATTGATCCATCGCCAGTACAAAGCGTCCCAGATGTCACACCATTCCCCTTTGCGGTAATGGCTCATTTTCCTGACATAGGCGGAGCCTGAAAAGTATGGCTTGGTTGTTATATTTCCACCATCCGCGTTTTGACTCATCGCATAGACATTTGGAACCATTACCCAGTCATAGCTATCAATGAACATTTCCATGAACCAGCGGTAAATGTCGTCAGGATCGATTTCGCACAGAAACATGAAACCGCCAATCACCATCAGGCGTTCAATGTGGTGACAGTATCCCGTGCTGATGAGTCGTTCAACAACGTCATCGATGGGTGTGATTCCGGTACTTGCCGTGTAAAAAGCGTCCGGCATTTTACGAACATGGCCCCAGTGGTTTGTGGTTCGCATTGTCACGCCGAGGTCCTGATAGGTAGCGCGCATGAATTCGCGCCAGCCGATGATTTGACGGATAAAACCCTCCAGGGAGTTGAGAGGGACTTCATTTTTCGCTGCATGATTCAAAACGGTATTGATCACATGATTTGGTGTCAGTAGTCCAATGTTAAGCATGGGAGTCAGGACACTGTGCCAAAGCCACGATTCGCCTTCAAGAATTGCGTCCTCGTAGTCACCAAAGCATGTGAGTCGGACCTTCACAAAATGCTTCAACCATTTTTCGGCATCTTGCCGCGAAGTCGGGTAGTAGAGGTTTTCAAGAGTGCCGGGGTTTCCAGAGTATCTTTTCTGAACGTGTGTTACGGCGTCGGTGTCAACGCTGTCGCGTGCAAGTTGAAGTAAAGGTGGGATTGAGCCCATTAGTTTTTTGGGGATCTTTTTTCGGTTGTCTTCGTCAAAGCTCCACTTTCCCCCAACGGGTTCATCGTCGTCCATGAGAATGTTGAGACGTTTGCGTTGCCACTTGTAATAGTCCGCCATGAACCACCGTTTCTTTCCTGCACGGTATTGCTCATTGTCTGCTGGTTCACAATAAAACATTGGGTTAGTGAGATAGGTAATGTTTGCATCGATTTGCGAGCACGCGATGTTCAGGCGTTTTTTTAACAGGAAATCATTGGGTTCAACTGTGACGAAGCGTTTCTGGTTTTTTCCGGCAAGTTTTGTCAGTTGTCGCTTGAGATACTCCGGTTGCATGTCGTGATCAATGTAGGTGACTCGTCTTCCGTCCTCCTTCAATTGAAGACCATATCGCTTCATGCTTGCCCGATGTAGCCACAGCTTTTGCTGGTGAAATTTGCAAGGGTGGTGAATGTCGCCAAAAAAAAGAGGGTCTTCGAGCAGCGCTACCTTTCGAATCTCGTTTGAGAGTCCGGGGTGATCGTGAAACAGTTGATTTGGGAAAACTAAAAGAATCAATTTCGCTACCTTGAATTTCGTCGCTCTTCTCGCGTTACAGATTGCTTCCAGCAGCAGTTCGCTGATGTTGAAGAATTAAGATGACACGAGATGCCCGGCTTGCGGATACAGACGCAGATTCGCAGCGTGATCGCCTCTAGGCCTCTGGGTTTACGTACGCTTCAGCAACATGCTGCAGCGAAGGGCATGGCAAGACCATCTCTACGATCGCTGACTTACCCTTTCCGTGGCCGTGCGTCTGCATCGTAGCAAGGCGGAAAGGTCCGAGATGAGCGACTGAATCACGTGAGTGACCATGTTTCTGCGGGCAGGTAGAGGGTAAAATCCGTTCAGCTCATTGCCTGCGGTAGGCTCGCGGGAACATTCAACTCAATTAACGAAGCCCTTTCATGTCCATTGATAAAATAAGAATTGCCCTGGCGACTGTTGTTTCTGTTTCTCTGTCGTTGTGTGTTGCGCTGGCCGGAACCGTTGATCCTGCCCAATCTGAATGGCACAAAAAATACAAGAAGCAGGAAAACGCACCCGATCCTGCGAAAATGCTTTTGAATACCGACAAAGAGCCAGACTTGAAGGACGGTTTCAGATCTCTGTTCAATGGCAAAGACTTGCAGGGCTGGTCGCCGAAAGGTGGTGATTGCAAGTTTGAGGTCAAGAATGGGATGCTCGTTGGAACCTGTGTCCCGGGAACTCCCAGCACTTACCTGTGCACTGAAAAATCCGACTTCAAGAACTTTATCTTCACCTGTGAAATGCGTTGGGAGGTAGATGGCAATTCAGGAGTGATGTTCCGCGCTAAAACGAGGGGCGGAGAAAAGGGTGGCACCGTGTATGGGCCACAAGCCGAGATGGAGGGAATCACCGGCGACCGATATTGGTCTGGTGGTATTTATGGCCAGAGCTGCGGAGGCTACTTTTATCCAGTCTGGCTGAAAGAACACGCAGAAGCGCGGAAGGCACTCAATCGTAATGGCTGGAATCGATTGACCATTTCAGCCCAGGGCAATGTCGTGAAAACATGGATCAACGGTGTGCCAGTTGCGCATTGGGTCGACAATGATGAATATCCTGATGGTTTTTTTGGTCTCCAAATCCATAAAGGTTCCAAGGGGCAAGTTGTCTGGAAAAATATCAAGGTGAAGACGTTGCCTTGATTTCAGATCGCGTCCGGGAGAAAGGTGTTGATGAGGTTTGAAGACACCCCTTTTTGGCGATCACTCAGGCTGATGGTCCACCTTGGCTAGGATTGCAGGTCACCGTTTCTGGTCATCCTTCGCGTGGGGGCTATTGTATTTAAGAGCCCTCCCCGGCAACGCGCCAGTAGGCCTACCGTCGACTACGGTTGGTTTTCCATTAACGAAGAGATATTTGATTCCAGTTGCGTATTGGTGAGGGTTATCGAAGGTTGCCTTTGCAGCAATTTTTTTGGGATCGAAAACGGCAATGTCCGCAATCAGGCCTGTCTCAAGACGGCCGCGGTCAGTCATCGAGAGAATGTCAGCCGGCAAACCAGTCATGCTATAGATGGCCTGCTCCAGCGGGATGACCTTTTCAGAGAGGGCATAATGGCCAAGTTTACGAGGAAACGTCCCATAGTTTCTGGGGTGTGGTTTGGTCGGGCCTGGTAACTTGGCACTGCCATCCGATGCGGTGGCTACCCAGGGCATTCTCATCACATGCCGAACGTCCTGTTCGTTCATGCTGAACTTGACAACACTGGCACCTCCGTTACGAAGCACTTCAAGTGCGACATTGACTACCGATTTTCCCGTGAGCTCGGCTATCGTCGACAGGTCTTTTCCTACCCAGTCAGGTCGTGCCTTGTAAGAAGCCAGACGAATCGCCTTGCCATTGTCAGCATTGGTGAGAGACTTCTTAATGAGAGGCTCCAGTGACTCGCGTTCCGTGACCAGTCTTTCACGCAATGCCTTGTTACCGCCTTCACGCGCCCAACTCGGAAGGACCGTGGCACCCAAGGATGTGCTGGACGCAATGTAAGGATACTGGTCTGCCGTGATTTTGAATCCGAGCTTGCGTTGTTCTTCGATTTGTTGGGTGGCTTCGCGCACAAGTCCCCACGCGGATCGGCCAGCCGCCTTGAAATGTGAGATGTGGACGGGCAATCCTGCATCCCGTCCGATCTGCATCGCTTCGCTGACGGACTCGAGAAGGTTCGTGCCCTCACCACGGATGTGACTGACATAGATTCCCTTATGTTTCGCAACCACGGTTGCAATCGCAGTGATTTCCTCGGTGGTGGCGTAGGAGCTTGGAACATAAATGAGGCCGGTCGACATTCCCCACGCACCGTCTTGCATCGCTTGTTCTGTCAGTTGAAGCATCTGATCGAGTTGCGAGTCTGTCGGCGCGACTCGATCTGATGCGAGTATTTTTCTCCGTAAGCCTCCTTGGGGAAGCAGATGGGCGATATTTGTGCCGGCGCCATGATCATCTATCTGGGAGTAGTAGGAGGCGACATCAACCGGCCCTGATCCACAGTTTCCGGTGACCAGGGTTGTGCATCCCTGCATCACATAGTTCATCGCGACTCGTCGTTCAGGCGTTTCGATCTCGCCATCAGAATGATTATGTAAATCGATGAACCCTGGGCAGACAACCAATCCTTTGCAGTCAAGTTCCCACTCTGCCGTTATCCGGGAATCAGGTTGAAGGATCAGGATTTTTTCGTTTTGAATTGCAACTTCGACTGGTTTCGCAATGGAGCCAGTACCATCAATGACAGTCCCACCTCGGAGCAGGATGTCAACACGCGGATCCAACTTGCTGGTGGTTTCCTGTGCAAGAGACGTCTGGTTGAACAGGCATCCCACCATCAGGAACCAAACCAAGTCGCGTCCAAACACAGAAACACAAAAACGCATCCGCGATGTAATGCAACAATTGCCGGTCTCAATTCGGTTTCTGGCTTTGTAGTAAGTATCGGCCATGCTGCGTAACACCCAGGTGATAAGTAACGTTTGTACAACGGTTACGATAACGGATAGCGACCCTTGAAACTCGATCCGCATGGATATCGTATCAGGAACGGCAGTTCTCCACCGAATACAGTGTTCAGGAAAGCATTGAAAGATTTTGTGAAGGAAGCCGTTTACCTTCAAAACGAAAGAGAGGAATGGTTCGACGTTCGATAATGTCGTGGCAAGATTCGAACTTTCAGGCGGGATTTTTTGTCAATGGAGTGGCATTCAAAAATGATCGCCCAACCCAAGCGTAGAAGCGTATAATCTGGCGTGAGAAGTGGGATCGACCAAAGTTGTATTTAGGTAGATCATGGCATTCAATTTTTGGCAAGCGGCGACAAGGCAGTATCTCAATGTTGAAATCGAAACGGCGTGAATTTCTATTCTCTACCGCAGGCGGTCTTGGCCTTACTCAATTGCTAACCAGAGTTGGTCCGCTTTCTGCTGACGAAGTCAAATTTGAGAGGGGCATTGCACGATTCTCACGGGAGGTCGAGCCTCTTGTCAGGTTTCTGGAGGACACGCCCCGTGATCGGGTCATCGAAGAGACAGCGCGCCGGGTGCGTGGTGGATTGAGTTATCGTCAATTACTCACCGCCCTCTTGCTCGCAGGCGTTAGGAATGTCCAGCCCCGTCCCTCCGTTGGTTTCAAGTTCCATGCTGTTTTGGTCGTGAATTCCGCCCATTTGGCTAGCATCAGTTGTGCAGACGAAGATCGTTGGCTGCCAATATTTTGGGCGATCGATAACTTCAAGAGTTCACAGCAACGTGATGTTGCCGAGGGGAACTGGACTTTATCCGCAGTGGACGAGAAAAACGTTCCTCCTCCACATCTAGCCGTTAAAGCACTCAGGGAAAGCATGAACCGATGGGACGTTGAGCAAGCTGATGTCGCCATCACTTCTTTGGTCAGGAATGCGGGTGCACAAGTTGTCTTCGATGAATTGGCTCACTACGCGGCGAGGGATTTTCGAAGTATCGGCCACAAGGTGATTTACCTTTCCAACGCCTTCCGAACTCTGCAGACAATTGGGTGGGAATATGCCGAACCAGTGATGCGCAGCCTCGTCTACGCGATGCTCAACCACCACGGCAGTCCGAATCCTGAAACCAGCGATCAGGTCGCCGACCGCCCGGGCAGGTACAATCGTGAAAACCTCAAGAAAATTTCTCAGGGTTGGCGTGCGGGGAAATTGAACGATGCGGGGGCTGAAGATGTTGTGGCTACCCTTCATCAATGCACCCCCGAGCAGGCCAGTGACAAGGTTGTTGAACTGATCAACAAAGGCACTTCTCTTCAGTCATTGTGGGATGGAATTTACGCCAGCACGGGTGAATTAATGATGCGGCAGCGGGGCATCATCGCCTTGCATTCGGTTACAACGACGAACGCGATCCATCATGCGTTCCAGAGTGCAACACATGCGGACACTCGGAAATTTCTGTTACTGCAGAACGCCTCATTCTTGCCGATGTTTCGAGAGGCAGCCAGAGCGAGAGGACGCCTGGAGGATCGGAACATCATGCTCATGAGCCCGAAGGGTGAAAAATCAGCAGCGACAGAAACTGTACCAGAAACCTTTGAACTGATGGGGAGTAATCGGATGGCAGCAGCCGAGAAGCTGTATGGCTATCTGAGCAATGATGGCGATCCGCAGGCTGTTGTTGATCATGCACGACGATTGGTATTCCTGAAAGGAAATGATTCACACGATTACAAATTCAGCTCGGCTGCTTTAGAAGATTATCGCTTTCTGTCTCGTGATTGGAGGAATCGATTTCTGGCCAGTTCTGTTTTCCAGCTTCGTAGCGCGACCGATCCCACGCGGCCGCTTGTCCAGCGTATTCAGCAGGCATTCGGATAACCGGCTTATTTTCAAGTGTCTGCATCATGGCTGGATGCATTTGCCTGCTGTGCAAGCATTTCAGTTTTCGATCAGAAGTTTCAACTGCGTTCTGGCAGTTGCTTGAATTTGGTTACGGTTTTCTTCCGGAAAATACGCTGCTCGCATTTTGAAGCCGTATGCTTTCCCCTGCACAGGAGAATGAATGAACCACTGGAAATCCCAGGCCGGGTTGCCATTGCCACCTCCTGTGGGTGACTGTGCAAACCAGATATTGTCCGCGGGTCGGAAGACTTGGAGAAAAACCATGGAATCCCTCGTTCCATAAAACCAGGGTTCGGTGTACTCGTGAGCTGATTGATTTCCGATGAGCGACAGTGGGAAGTCCTTGTCCACGTCCAGTGGCTTTTCATTTCCGGTTGGTTCGTGTGTGCTGTTCACCCCATGTTGGGGACTGATTGCGTCAATCCATCGAGCTCTCTCTTCCGTTTTCCGTGATCGGCCAAGGAAATGGATCGCTTTGTTTTCAGGACCGTTGATGTAGCTGGCCCAGAACAGTCCGATGTAACCTTTCGCGTACGCGCATTTTCGTGGGATGCACTCAAAGCTGTACTCGATGGTGCCGTCCTTCTGCAAGGAATATCGTCCGCAGCTTTCGAGTTGCCAGTTTCCTGTTGCAGGTTGATATACCTCAACCGTGTTGCTGTCGATGAGGCGTAATTCCATCGGAAACTTGCGTGGCTCGAATTTTTCAATGAGATTTCGTGCCGTGCCGTCGTGGATGTGTTCAAAGTTCAACCCAGCGTATGCAGGCACAAAAAGATTGGAACCACTACCGGAGTGCTTCAATGATGCTACCCCGTTGTAGCCTGCCCGGTGTCCTGGGAGGTCCGGAATATCTACTGCTGCGTTATCTACCACGATCATGGAAACATCAGATTGTTCCAGGATGACGTAATGTGAGTCTAGCCTCCGGAACTCGACGGATTTATCCGTGAGTGTAGTCATGCCCTGTGCGAGGACGGAGGTTTGATTCGTTTCTGTGAATGAAGGAAACATTCCTGCACTGAGCAGAAGAAGCATTCTCAATGCTGATGATTGAAGGTTCATTGTCATGTAGGGTTCCGTTGGTGCAGATGATCGTCCCGGGTGCAGTATCGTGGGCAATCAAGTTGTCGTATCGTTCAAAGGTGTGGCAGTTATTTTGAGGGGCTCGGCTTGGAGAATTGATCGCGAGCCAATGAAGCTGGCGGCCACTGCATTCAAATTGAGGAATCACGGAGCCAATTATTTGGGTCATATTACACGATGGCGACCTGGCATTGTTTGCCCGAATGTGGTGCGAATGAGTGGCGGTGACCGGATGCGGGAATCAAACTACAATGGGGTTAGCTCATTCGGGGCGAGCGGTTTACAGGACTCGATGTGTGATGGACTGATGAGATTTACGGTATTTCTGCTCGCGCTGTGGTTAGCTGTTGCTCCGTGCGATGCAAACGGTGTGAGTGCGGCGAAGGATCAGAAACTTCAAAACGTGCTGGAAGGAATCAAGCAATCGTGTCATGACTGTCACAATTCCGTCACGAATGAGGGAGGTGTGAGTTTCGAAGATCTCGGGGACCTTTCGCAAAACGCAAGATACTCGCTTCTGAATCGTGCTCAGGAGCAGCTGTTCTTCGGTTTGATGCCACCAGAGGAGTCCGGACACCAACAGTCAGATGATCACACAGGACTCGCTGATGCGATAAGCATTCTGTTGAAAACGCGTGGTGTATCGGAACTGGACGAACGGTCGAAACAGCCGGGATATGGCAATTACGTTGATCATGAAAAGCTTTTCAGTGGCGAAGTCAAAAAACTGCCCTTTTCGCCAAGTCGGCGCTGGTTGGTTAGCCCCCAGATCTTCCATGAGCGCGTGAATGACGTCTTCCTGCTCGAGGGGCGTGAGCGTCAAAGGGAGTTCTATGGAGTCACGAACCCCATTGTGCTTCCGGACAATTCGGGCGTTCGTTATTTCGATACCGGTAGCATCGATGGGGGGCACCTACTGATGATGTTGGCGAATGCCGACTGGATCTCGAAGAAACAGATATTTTCAGCAGAAAATTTGACCAAGGATCGTTCGGAAATCTCGTTTGAAAATCAGAAGGATCGGTGGTACCCGCCGAGGATTCCAGATTCGTTTGTGAAGATTGTCAGCATGGACGCGATACCGACACGTGCCGACATGACAGCAGCGATCGAGTCACAGTTCAATTGTGTTCTCCAGCGAAAACCCAATGAACGGGAACGGACACGTTATCTGGAGCTCATGTCGTCATCCATTGAGATTGGTGGAAACCGCGAAGGTTTACGCCAGATGCTGGTGAGTGTGTTGCTTGAGTCGGAGTTCCTTTATCGGACCGAGTTTGGTGCAGGAGAAAACGATGAGCATGGAAGGAAGAAGTTGTCGGGTCGTGAAGCCAGCTATGCAATTGCATATGCCTTGTCTGACCGTGGTCCGGATGCTGAGTTGAAATCAGCTGCTGAATCCGGGCGTCTTGAAACAAGAGCGGATTATCGCAAGCAGGTGACCAGAATCCTTGATGATAAGAATAGTTTTTTTGGCGAAGTATCACCCACGGTTTCAAGTGGATATGTGAAACCACACAGGGTCAGCCACCCGAAGATCGTCAGATTTTTCAGAGACTTTTTCGGCTATCCAAACAGCATGAAGCTTTTCAAGGATATGGCACGGAGTGGTGGTTTTTTCGATAACGCCGGTCGTGATTACACAGGCACCGCGGGCTCAGTAACGAATGAGGCTGACCGTGTGGTGGGCGACATTGTCGCCCGGGATAAAAATGTTTTTGAACAGCTTTTGACGACCGATGAATTCTATGTGTTGCATCCACACAGTAACCAGGAGGCTGAAAAAATCATTGAAGATTGGCGAAAAGCCTACGCGGTGTTGCGTAATCTGGATTGGAGAAGTGATCCCGCAAAGGCCTTGGAAGACAATTTCGAAGCCCATCGGGAGTCATTCAAGGCGATCCGGATCACCAAATTGACTGAAGAACGACAGCGGGTGAATGTCCGCGACTTCAAACGTTTCATGGAGTATTTCGAACAGACTTTTGATCGGGGGATCACACCGATTACATTCCCATGGTTTTATCATGGGGGACAGAAGTTTCGTTACTCCGAGATCTATTCTCTACCACGTGTTCCTGGTGGAGGACCCATTGGATCAAGCGGAAAATACCGCAAAGAGCTTGCTTGGGATTATCCGGCGAAGCAGCCTTTCAAAATTGCGAACCGCAAAGGAATACTCACTCATCCTGCATGGCTATTAGCCCACTCACAGAACACCGAAACAGACATTGTTCGACGCGGGCGTTGGATTCGGGAAAAGTTGTTAGCGGGTTGTGTCCCGGATGTTCCCATTTCTGTTGACGCGCAGATTCCCGAAAATCATCAACAGA
>JAAXJB010000060.1:0-11841 GCA_012270065.1 Rubripirellula sp.
GTGAGGGGGCTGTGGGTGAGTTGGTTTGTTTCCCGCGTGGCCTCTTCCGCGTTGGTGTGATGTCTGCTGCACCATGATCTGATCACTTGCTATCCTGTCACTGCGGTTGTTCAGAGTCCAGTGGCTCATTGGCCCCACGGTGCATCGGTGCATCGGTGCATCGGGATTTTCAAGCTGTCTTCTGGCGAGTTGCCGTTCTTTCTCTCATTTCCGGCTCAGATCTTTCATGACCATTTATTACGCCAACGGCAGTGAATCAAATTCGTTAACGAGTGAAGATCTGCGTGATGCTTTGCAGTCGACCTTTGCAAAAATTGGTCACCGAAAGAAAGTTCTACTTCTCCCTCCAGATCACACTCGCTTGTTCAGCCGAGCGGGTGAACTGACAGTCCTTTGTCGCGATCTGTTGGGAGATGCGGTGACCGACATCATGCCGGCATTGGGCACGCATTCTGCTATGAAGCCGGATCAGTTGTCGCATATGTTTCCAGGAGTTCCGCTGGATCTTTTCCGCCCCCATCGATGGCGGGATGATGTGGTGACTCTGGGTGAAGTTTCCGCTGATTTCGTTTCCGAAGTCACAGGCGGAATTTACAAAAAGCCCTGGAAGGCTCAAGTCAATCGGATGTTGCGCGATGGTGGGCATGATTTGATCTTTTCACTGGGGCAGGTTGTTCCCCATGAAGTGATCGGGATGGCCAACTACAATAAAAACGTTTTTGTTGGCACGGGCGGCGCAGAGGGAATCAATGAAAGCCACTACCTCAGTGCAGTTTATGGCATTGAGCAGACTTTGGGCCGGGCCAACACACCATTGCGGCAAATTCTGAATCATGCGCAGGACCAGTTTTGCCAGTCCATGCCCTTGCTTTACGCGCTCACCGTGATACAGCAAATGGCGGATGGGACATTGCATACCCGTGGGTTGTACATCGGCGATGACCATGACACGTTTTTTCAGGCTGCGGAACTGGCAAGGCAAGTCAACATCACCCACTTGGAACGGGCTCCCGAGCATGTGGTGGCGTATCTCGACCCGGCGGAATTCAAAAGCACGTGGCTTGGCAACAAGTCGATCTACCGGACACGGCTGGCGATACAGACAGGTGGACGTCTGACCGTATTGGGCCCCGCCGTTGAGGAGTTTGGAGAAGATCCGCAAATCGATGCCCTGATTCGCAAGTATGGTTATCGGACCAAAGAGGAAATTATCCAATTGGTCGCAGAGAATGAAGACCTTGCGGCCAATCCTTCAGCCGCAGCACATCTCGTCCATGGATCTCACGAGAATCGCTTTGAAGTCGTTTACGGAGCCGGCAAACTGACAGCTGACGAAATTTCGTCTGTGAACTACACGCCGGGTGATATCAATGCACTGATGACGCGTTATGACATTTCGACTTTGGACGATGGGTGGCATCGAGATGTCGATGGGTCCGAATTTTACTTCATCAGGAATCCCGCTTTGGGACTCTGGCAGGCACCTCTGGCATGAGGTTGCTGGTGTCGGCGTTTTGGCACGGGCTGTGATTTTTCCTTGTCAGATCAACGTCTCGACGCCGGATGGAAAACTGATTCTTTTTTAGGATTCGTTCGGATGCCTGATGAAGTGCTACCGAGCGATGTGATCAGGGGACGGGATTCCTGCTATGTCTGCGTACAAATCGCAGAAGCAGGGGATGAGCAGGATCCGCCATCTGGCCGTGGTTGTAACCATCAAGTTCATGCAGGGTGGTTTGCTGGTGCCCTGAAACCTTCATCATCCGCCACATGTAGGCGTTTTCCTCGTATCGGCCGAGCAATTCAAGCTCACGATCCCCTGTGATCAGAAGCAGTGGTGGAGCATCGCGGCGGACGTGATAAAGTGGCGCCATGTCATCAACGATCGGCTGCTTGCTTTCGAGTCCACGTTCCTTGCGTACCGTGAAATGCGTGATCGTGTGGCCACTGTAGGGAATCAAGCCTGCAATTGCATCAGCATCGATCTCATACTTTTTGAGCCACTTTTTGTCGAGTCCGATCATGCTGGTCAGATACCCCCCAGCTGAATGACCGCTGACAAAAATCCGGTCGGCGCTGCCGCCGTAATGTTGAATGTTGTGAAACGTCCACGCGACAGCCGCTGCAGCATCGTCAATGCAATCCACGACTTTGACATGGGGACTAAGTCGGTAGTCCACTGCAACAACGGCGATTCCCTGATTGGTAAGACGCTGTGGGATCTCCCGCTTGCCCGAGGTAAGGCCGCCACCATGAAACCATACCACTGTTGGGAAATCTTTGACGCCGACCGGATAGTAAACATCCAGCACGCACATCCTGGCAACCGAGGAATCAGCGGATGTGCGATAAGGAATTGCGGTTTTTGTAAGGTAAGAATCGGCTTCTGCAGCTTGCCCGTTGGCAATCGTTGCCATGGCAAGCAGGAACACGCTGATGAGCAGGGTTGAGGCGATTCGCTGGATTGTTTTGCGCATGATTGGTGGTTTTATCTCCGGTATTGCAACGGCAGCGGCACAGTTTAGCGGATCCTGCATAACAGAGGTGGCTTTTGTGAACCATGGTGGATACGCAAGTCAACTGGAATGCAGTCTGACACCGGGATGTCTGTTTTGGGTGTCAACGTGCGTCACACTGGAAACGTTGGTGTGATACGAAAACAGCTCCCGGCGGAATACCGCAGGGAGCTGTGTGGTTTGACCTTGCTATCGCTAAATCCGTTTGTCAGGTCGTTCGGATTTGAATGACCGGCAAACGCTTTTGGCTGACCTAGCTACAGCCCATGCTGTTGCCACAGTTGTGGCACAGGTAGCAGTTTCCATTGCGGACAGTGATGCTTCCGCAGTTGTCACAACTCGGTGCATCAATCTGGAATCTCGCAAATTGATCTTCCTGCCCGGAGACTTCACTCGTAGGGCTGGATGTTCCATTGGTTTGAGTGCTTGCTTCATTGATGCTGGCCAGCAAGGTTGCCCGCTCCGCAAGTGCAACGGCAGCCCCCGCATCTTCTTTCAAACCATCCATGACTGGACTTGCTGGGGCAGCGGTGGCTTCTGCACCATTCCCCTGGTTCGTGCTGTCGGCGGAGGCGGGGATGTTGTCGTGGCCGCTCATGAAGGTCAGGCCAAGCCAACGTGCGATGTAGTCCACAACACTCTTGGCAATACGGATGTCCTTGTTGGACGTGTGCCCCATTGGCTCAAAGCGGGTATGGCTGAACTTGTTGACCAGTACCTCCAATGGGACGCCATACTGCAATGCGATGGAAAGTGCCGTACCGAAACTATCCATGATGCCACCGATGGTGGATCCCTCTTTGGCCATTGTGATGAAAATCTCGCCGGGTCGGCCGTCAGGGTAGAGGCCGACACAGAGATAGCCCTCGTGACCAGCAATGGTGAACTTGTGGGTCACGCTCTGCCGTGTATCTGGCAGGCGTTCCCGCCGTGGTTTGTAAACGATTTTCTCTACGGTTTCCGTAATGACCTCAGTCGCAGCGGCTTCTGTCTCTGCATCATCCGTTTTGGTGTTCAGAGGCTGTGACTGCTTGCTGCCATCGCGGTAGATCGCGACCGCCTTCAGGCCAAGTTCCCAACCCCAGAAGTACGCGTTCGCGATGTCCTCTGGCGTGGTGTCATTGGGCATGTTGACGGTTTTGCTGATCGCACCCGAAAGGAACGGTTGTGCAGCTGCCATCATGGTCACGTGGGCTTGCCATGGAATGCTGCGGACGCCGTTGGCGGGTTGGAAGGCACAGTCGAACACCGAAAGGTGAGCTTCGTCCAGTCCAGGGGCACCCTCGATCGTATCGTTTTCGTCGATGTACTTCAGGATGGTCTCGACTTGTTCTTCGCCATACCCAAGTTTCTCAAGCCCCAGACGAACCGTCTGGTTGACGATTTTGAGCATTCCACCGCCAGCAAGTTGCTTGTACTTGACCAGAGCGATGTCTGGCTCGATGCCAGTGGTATCACAGTCCATCATGAAACTGATGGTCCCGGTGGGTGCCAGCACAGTTGCCTGGGCATTGCGGAATCCATATTTCTCGCCGATTTCAAGAACGTCATCCCACAGCTTGGTGGCAGCTTCCTTCAATTCAGCTGGACCATGATCGTCGATTTCGTCACATGCATCGCGATGCATTTGCATCACATTCAGCATTGGCTTTTCGTTTTCCGAGTAGCCTTCGAAGGGGCCGACAACGCTGGCCAGTTCGCCACTGGTGCGATTTGCCTCACCGTGAAGGAGAGCGGTCAATGATCCGCAGAGTCCGCGAGCTGCATCGGAGTCGTAGGCCAGGCCGCGAGTCATGCAAACGCTGCCCAGGTTCGAATATCCAAGTCCCAAAGGTCGGAATTTGTGACTGTTGCGTGCGATTGGTTCTGTTGGATAACTGGCGTGATCAACCAGGATTTCCTGAGCGATGAAGAACAGACGAGCCGTTGCCCGGAATCGCTCCGCATCAAATGAACCATCGGGGCCGACAAACTTCATCAGGTTGATTGACGCAAGATTACAAGCGGTGTCATCCAGGAACATGTATTCACTACATGGGTTGGACGCGTTGATTTCTCCGCTGTTTGGACAGGTGTGCCAGCGATTGATCGTGGTGTCGTACTGAACGCCCGGATCACCGCAGTGCCATGCACACTCGGCCATTTTGTTCAGAAGTTCTTTTGCATCGTAACTCGGTGCTTCGGTTTCGCATTTGTCACTTACCCAGCGCGTTTGCCACTGTTTGTTGTCTCGCACCGACTCCATGTAGTCGTCGGTCAGACGAACCGAGAGGTTGGCGTTCTGGAAGCATACGCTGCTGTAAGCTTCACCGTTGAAGTTGGATTCGTAGCCTTCCCGAATCAACGCGTGAGCTTTCTTCTCTTCAGCCCACTTGCACTCCACAAACTCAAGGATGTCTGGATGCCATACCTTCAGTGACTGCATCTTCGCTGCTCGACGCGTCTTTCCACCGCTCTTGACCACGCCTGCGATTGAGTCATAGACACGCATGAAAGAGAGTGGGCCGGACGGTGTACCGCCGCCTGAAAGCTTCTCCCTCTGCGAACGGATGGTCGACAAATCCGTGCCTGTTCCACTGCCGAACTTGAAAAGCATGGCTTCGCTGCACGCGAGACGCATGATGTCTTCCATGTTGTCATCCACGCTCTGGATGAAACAGGCAGAACCCTGAGGGAATTCGTAAGGATTCTCTGGCTGTGCAGTCTCACCTTCTACCGCGTCCCAGTGCCAATTGCACTTGTCGCCCACCACGCCGTACTGGGCATGCAGCCCGACGTTGAACCATACAGGGCTGTTGAACGCGCCATGCTGATGGAGACAGAGCCAGGTGAGATCGCGGTAGAAACGATCACCGTCTTCGGCAGTATCAAAATAGCCATCCGCGAGTCCCCAGTCAGTGATCGTCCGTGTGACACGGTGGATCAACTGCCGGACACTCCGTTCTCTCTCTTCTGGGTTGTTGGGATCACCGTAAAAATATTTGGAGACAACCACGTTTGTCGCTAACTGGCTCCAGTCTGCCGGAATTTCGCAATCGTTCTGCTCGAAAAGAGCCTTACCGGTCTCATCCTTGATCGCGGCGCTACGCAGTTCCCAACTGACTGTGTCGAATGGAGTCGTCTCATCCTCGGGGCAAAAGTTCGCCTCGATTTTCAAACCGTTGTTGCTTTGCCGCAATTTTCGCCCGAAGCGGGCGCGGGCGTACTCAACGCCGCACTCTGAGTTGACTTTTTCCAACGCTGGGTCACTTGCGACCTCGGCTGAGGTGCGTGCGTACAGAACCGTTGCCATTGCTTTAAGACTCCTGTGAGTTCATCCCTGGGTCAGACTGAAGTGCCAAGGTTGATTCGCAATCCTCGCGAAGCACCAAAGGCTGACCATCTTAACTAAAGACCGTGTACGTTTGTATACTTTGTGCCCGTCCCGAAGCATGACAAAGCCTAGGAGACCAGATCGTTTGACGTTTTGGGTCCCCAAATACTTATGCATCTTGCACTCGCATTGAAAGCACTACCCATAGTAGGTCTGCCGTCTAGGGCTAACTACATGTGGGCGACCGGGGAATCTTAGGGATAGAATCGGCCATGTCAAACATAACTCTGAACAAATCTTTAAAGTCAGGTAGGCGAACACTTTAGGGGCACTTGTCGCTTCTCGCTTGATTGATCGCGGGCAAGGTTGCAGTGTGCGTAACTTCATAACAGATTGACAGTTAGTGAATATTTTAATGGTTTCACGTCCTGTCACGATCGCACCGCAGAATTCCAAAAATTTCGGGGCACTTTTTCGTCAATGTTAAAGCAGGCGAGATACGTTGATTTGAACGACGTTCGAAAGCACTCCTTTGGGTATGACAGCAATGAAATTGGGGGGATGCGATGTTTTTCGAGTGTCCTGGCGGTGTGGTGATCATGATCGCTGCAGTTCGCCTTAATGCTTTTGTTAGTGATGCTTTGGTTCACCCCGAAACGCCGTGCAGACCTGTTTGCTTCCCAAAGCCTTCGTCAGTGTTGGCTACACCCACGGAGAGTCTTTTTTTGTTGCTTTCCGTAGCTGTTTTCCCTGCAAAACGCTTCATGGTTTTGGCTCTTTGACACGCTAGTTTTCATGTGTTTTCAACAGCGACCCGATCGTTTCAACACACGAAGAGGGTACGCCAACCGGCATGAGCGATTGTGGCTCCTGCCAGCGTGGACACTGACCAGTTGCCCGCAGGCAAGGGCTTTGCGTTTGAATACCGCACTTCTCGCCTCGACAACACTTCTCGCCTCGACAACGGAGTCCAGCCGATCATGGCTTGCGTCATGCTTGAATTTGAAAAGACGTCAAAGCCGCAACCAAAACGGTGCAGCAAAAAGCGTGATCGCCGAGAGAATCGCACAAATTCGGAAACAATCACGCAGGCCGTGTCATTACTAGGCGAGGCCGCATCGGGCTGTTCGGCGTAGCCACCGTCGCCAGACGGTCGGTCGTCCTGCAGACACCACGTTTTTCGCAAACAGCGTCGTGGTTTCCGTTATACTAGGCGAGTCGACGTGGCGGTCGTCTGGTAGCTGTTTCTTCTGCTGTCTGGAGTGGGGGCGGGGTAACACGGTAACAGTGGATCAGGGGTACGTCGCCACCTGACATGATTGTTGCAGATGAAACGGACGATTCTGCAAAGTCCTCTTATCTTCCTTTTCTAATCTGATTTCGAATATGAAGCGTGCGCATCCGGCTCTCGGGATCGACTTGGGTACGACCAATTCCGCGGTAGCATTTGTCGATTCAACTGGCAGGCCTGAGACGATTCGTAACGCGGAGGGTGGACTTTCCACACCGAGCGTTATTTTCTTTGACCGGGATAACCCGGTGATTGGTATCGAGGCTGTCGAAGCTGGCGTTGAAGAGCCAGAACGTTTGGCAATGTTCGCCAAACGCGATGTTGGGGAACAGTTGTTTCGCCATGCGATTTGCGGAGCCAAGTTGCCGCCTGAAGTTTTGCAGGCTCTGATTCTCAGAAAGCTCAAAGATGATGCTGAGTTGAAACTTGGCCAACTCGAGAAAGCTGTCATTACGGTTCCAGCATTTTTTAATGAGCCTTGCCGGAAAGCTACGCAGGATGCTGGCAAGCTCGCAGGACTTGAGGTCCTGGACATTATCAATGAGCCCACTGCCGCTGCAATTTGTTACGGCGTTCAACAGGGATTCCTTTCACCGGAGGGTTCGGCTTCTGCAAAGGAACGCGTGCTGGTTTACGACTTGGGAGGGGGGACATTTGACGTCACTGTGATGGAAATCGAAGGTCACAACTATCACACGATTGCTACCAACGGGGATGTCTATCTTGGAGGCATTGATTGGGATCGGCGGATTGTGGATTTCATTGCCGAGGCTTGGATGGAAGAGCATGGTGATGATCTACGCAATGATCCCATCGCAGAGCAGTTGTTGCAAAGGAAAGCAAATCAAACCAAGCATGCATTGACCCAGCGTGAGTCTGTCCCGATCGCGTTCAGTTACCAGGGAAAACGGATTCGGCCGGAACTCGATCGGAAAAAATTCAAAGAACTCACCGAAGACCTGATGGAACGCACGCTGATGACCGTCGAATTGGTACTCGACGAAGCGGAGGTCAAATGGAGTGATCTTACACGTCTGATTCTTGTGGGCGGATCGACCCGGATGCCCATGATCCACGAAGAGTTGAGTCGATTGAGTAATCTGGAAATCGATCGTTCACTGTCGCCTGATGAGGCGGTGGCTCATGGTGCCGCGATTTATGCCGGAATCCGTTTGGGACAGGACAACGAATCGTTTCGTGGGCTGTCGGTTACGAATGTGAATTCCCACGACCTCGGGGTTCTGGCGGTAGATCCTAAAACGAGCGAGCCCAAACGCCAGATCATGATCAAACGCAATACAGCACTTCCTGCACGGCAACGAATACGCTTTCGTACACACGAGGACGGGCAGCGGAATGTCAAAGTGGAGGTGGTCGAAGGTGGTGATGATCGCGGCCGAAATTCGACGCCCATCGGTAAATGTCTTGTTGAGGATCTTCCGCCGGCAACACCAAAGGGAACCTTTGTTGATGTGCTCTTTGATTATTCGCAGGATGGGCGGCTGAAGGTCAGTGCTAATCTTCCAACTCTCAATCACGCCGCTGAGATGACCATGGACCGTGCCGCCGGTTTGTCGGAAGACGTTTTGAAAAAATGGAGCGTGCTGATCGAGCAGGGGATTTCCGAAGAAACCCTTGCTGGCGAAGCCGAACCAGCTGATCACGCGGATTCAGGTGATGGAGAAGAACAACTCTAGCCACTTGAAGAACTGGAGCCACTTGAAGTACTGGAGCCACTTGAGGTACTCGAGCCACTTGAAGTACTCGAGCCACTTGAAATTTTGTCTTTTGATGATGAGGCGTATGACGGTGATGTGGAGATATTGGAATCGGATGATACTGCGATTCCCCCGCTCGATTTCCCCGAGCCTCCGCAGGTGACAAATCCACTGCAGCTGGTCACTGGTGAAAGCAATGAAGGCAGCGGTGGCAAGAAACGCAAGTTGAAGCGGAAGGTGGTGAAGGGAACATCGGGTGCGGGACATGGATCGCCAGATCAACCAGTGCCGGGCACCCCGGCTCCTCCTCCTCCTAGGCAACCAAAGAAGAGCAAGTCCGCAGAGTTACCGGAAGGCCTGGCAGACTTGATGGTCAATCTCGACCAGGGGCAGGAAACCGGAACCGTTGCGAAGCCTCAGGACACCAAAGCCTCGTCACCCCAAAGGAAGTCTGCCGGGTCGGCGGACTTGCCCGTACCGGCGGCAAGCAATTCAGGTTCAAAAAGTGGAGACCCACCATCGACTTCCAAGTCAAATGCTGGGCTGCCGGACTTCAGTGCTCTTGAGAAGCTTGCTGAACCAAAACAAAAAACAGATGCTGCGGCGCTGGACGCATTTTTCGGAGATGTAGAAACGCCTTCTGCTGGTGTTTCAGCCCCGGCGATCAATATTGATTTTTCGCAACCGCCGAAGAAAAAAAAGAAACGCTGAAAATTGAAAAAGGAAGCGACTCGAGAAGTCTCGGACGGCTGTCAACCGGGAACCTGGTTGGGCATGACGGCAGGATTTTTGATGGGGTTAATTTGAACTGATGTTATTTCACGAAAATCAGTACGGCGCATGCCTGATGAACATCGGATTTTACACCTGCTGGGATGAGCACAGAGGCGTAGCATGAGTCAAAAGCTTTTGATCACCGTCACGGATGGTAAGGAACTCTACCGGGTTCCCGCTGAGCAGTTGCCCGAAGTGGTTGCGCGGGGGTTGGTTTGTCCCGTCGCGAGTAGCGAAACCCTGGTTGGTAATGGTGAGTATCTTTTTCAGGTTCCAGTCGAGGATGTCGAGGCTGCTGCGGCAGATGGTCTTGAGGACCTGTTGACTTCTGAACGCGTGCAATGGGCGCGTTATCGAGAGAATGGAAACGGAGTCGGGGCCGCGTTAACGCCACGGCCAGTCGTGCAGTCGCATGAAGCAGATGAAGGCTCCACAAGTTCATCTCACGGTCATCGTGGCCATGGATTCGTTGTGCAGACACCGGCTACCCCGAGTGACCAAGACTTCGCGATTCCTGACTCAGAGATGTTGTTGGCAGGTCTTGAACAGTCGGATTCGGAAGTGGAGGCTGAGCGTGAATTGCAGCAGCAGGAGTTGGACGCGACTGAAGGGTGGCGCTGGTATGTGATGAACTTCAAGCTCTGGATCGAGCAACGAAGGCAAGTTCTTGCGCGGCAGTTGCGTGGCAGTGGAATTAGCATTGCTGTTCACGTTGCGATCCTGTTGATCTTGGCCAGCCTGTTCATGAAAGTCGAAGATGACTCTGTAAAAGGACTGGTGATCACCTCTTCTCCACCTTCAAGTGATCCGGTTCAGGAAGTCGTCATCGAGCCAACCCCGCTTGAGATTACCGAGCCTACCGAGGCTGAATCAGCAGAATCACCTGCGCCCACCGAGACTGTGCGGGCCGAGTCAGTCACGGCGCCAAATTTGATGGAGTCGATTAGTGGTGCTGCAATCAAACCGCCGGCAAGTGCGGCGACTTCGGGAACCGGAAAAGCCAAACCAACCGCAAAGCCAGCGTTCTTTGGTAGTAAAGTAACGGCTGTGGATTACGTTTTCGTGATTGACAACTCCAATAGCATGACCAACGGGAGATTTGAGACTGCTCTGAATGAACTTCTGATTGCGGTCAATCAACTCACCGCAAAGCAGCGATTCTATGTGATTTTTTACAGCGATACGGCGTATCCGCTGTTTCATCCCAGACCCGTCCAAGATTTGATCAACGCTACCACGCGAAATAAGCAAAGACTGAGGGCATGGTTGGAAACCGTGCAGTTGTGTCTCAAAACGAATGGGAAAGAAGCGATCTCAGCAGCATTCGCTTTGAAACCAGATGTGATCTTTGTTTTGGGAGATGGTGCTTTTACCGACAAGGCATCCGATTTCTTCGCAGCACGGCCACAGAAGCAAATTCCTTTGCATACGCTTGGAATGGAAGTCAAGGGATCAGGCGCAGTCGCGTTTAAAAAACTGGCGAAGAGCAATGGTGGTACTTACAAAGATGTGGGAGTCGCAGAGGGAGCTCTTGCTATCGCCAAGAGGTTTCCACGTAAACGGAATAACACTCGTGGGCCAATTTGGGGGGTGACGCTCTCACCCAAGCCAAAACTGAAATAGCATCCCCGGAAACCCAACCGTTCAGTTCAGCAATTCGAGTCAACAGGTCGAGTATTCATGGTTCGTATCGCGACCTGCCCGAAGTGCATGACCGAGTATGAATTGGAGGAAGATGACATTGGTCATCTTGTGGAATGTGAGTGCGGAGTAACCCTGTTCGCTTGCCACACGCGTTCTCTGGATACTTTTGCTGTGCCCTGCGGAAACTGTGGCGGTATGCACGATGTGCATGGTCGTGATGTTGGTCGGACTGTCTCGGTGGAGTGCGGTGGAAAGCTTCGTGTCCCACAAGCACTTTTGCGATTACCGGTCGGTGACCGCAAACTGGCGTTGCATGCAAAGGCTCGCTTGAGCCGGACTGGTTCCGGGCATGGCAGCCTGAAACCTGCCGATCGTAATGGTGGGGCTGATTTGGCGGAGCCCCGGACTGCTTCGGTTTCCGGCAACGGGAAGGATCATCAACCATTGGACGCTCAACCGGGTGTTCCTGGTGGAAAAGGAACAAGCAATTCCCGTGCGGTTGCAGCGTCTCCTGTCAGTCGGGAATCATCACCACCCAACGAGCCCGGTAGCGATGAGCCCGGTAGCGATGAGCCCGGTAGCGAT
>JAAXJB010000060.1:11941-31032 GCA_012270065.1 Rubripirellula sp.
ACCACCCAACGAGCCCGGTAGCGATGAGCCCGGTAGCGATGAGCCCGGTAGCGATCAGCAGACGCATGAGTCGAAGAACAAGCGGCATCGCACCAAGCCCAAGAGAAATATCGTTTCGACATTGGGAGTGTTGGGGGTTCTGGGGTTACTGCTTGTCGCCATTGTCATGTTTTTGTTGCGTGAACCGCCGTCACGCAAGAAAAAAAGAGTCGCCTCCAACAACAGTGGGCCCGCCAAGCTGATCGAGAATCAAGGCGGTCGGAGTACTGCTTCTGGCGGCGGCGTTTCTGATGCAGGGTCAGGTTTGGTGATGGAAGCCACAGCAGGATTGAGCCTCACCCCGCCTGACGTCGCACCGATCAACCCGGTTCAAACCACAGTCGTGGCTGCCAGTGGTACTGGAGAAACAGAGTCCACGGGAAGTGGATTCCGTTTGCCGCCACCGACCGTTTATGCCCTTCCGGAACCCAAGCAGACGCGAAACATGATTTCGGCCGTACGGGAGAAGATAAATATCACTTCCTTGCAACGCGGAATGGAAATCGCCTTTGACGCGTATGGAAAAGTTCAAAAGCTGCAGGCAAAGGTTGATGCGTCCAACGGGCAGGCGGATCAGAAAGAGTATGAGGGAGCCGTTGGTAGAGCGATCGACATCATCGAGCAGGTTCATGATCTGGCTCTGCGGCGTGCTTCCAAAGATGATGTTGCTAACACACGGTATCTCTTGTCATTCCTTTACCTCAAGGCTGCCATGCTTCCTGAGGCTATTGTCATGGGAGAGGCCGTTGCCCGCTGGGGTGATGTTGAGGATCCATCGACCAGAGAAGCCGGAATCATTGCTTTGGCAGCCGCACAGGAAATGAGTGACGTGCAGTGGGGGATCAAGGAGGATCTGGGGGAGTTGCGGCAGATGGTGGCCATTGCTGAGGTATTGCAACGCAGGTGGCCCGACGAAAACCAGAACGCCCTGATCTGGATGAGCATTGCGTACCTTTACGAAGCCTTCAATCAGCCGCAGATTGCGGTGGAAATTTACAGCAGAATTCCCCGGTCTTCAGATCAATCCGCGGCAGCCCTGATGGCCAGCGGCTTGGCTGAATGGAACGTTCTGAGGCAGCAGAGTGCTGGCAATGATCGAGCAATTTCTGAAGAAGCACGCAAACGAGTCAAGCAAAGACTGGCTGCCGGACTGAAACGCATTGAACAGAATGCTTCCGAACTCTCTCTGGTCAGAGTTGAATCGCGGCTTGCTCTTGCGCAGATTGAATTGCTGGATGGGAATGCGGAAAAGGCAGAAGAATGGCTGGCAGCTGAGCCGGTAGCCCTGTTGTCGTCAATTCGGGTCCGACAAGATGACCCGCGTGCATCAGCATTCCTGGTGGATGAGGCAATCGCCAGGCAAATGTTCGATGTAATGTTTCATGCTTGCAAGTTGCAGGGGGATACACGCAAAGCAGCGCAGACGATAGAGCAGCTGTCTGATTTGCTGGGAGAGGGTGCAACCTCGTTTGCCGCGCGTCGCATTACCATTCTGAAGTCCGTTTTCGAAACGTTGAAGAACGCGGACTCGTTAAGCATGGAAGACTTTGATCACGCAGAGGAATTATCTGCGGGTATGATGAAGGATGCGTCCAGCGTACCAACGGCAACGATACTTTGGTTAGCTGAGTCATGGGCACAAATCTCGGAGCACACCGAAAACGACGAGACAGCAAAACGTTCTGGAAGAACGGCCGCTGAGTTGTTCGGTAGCGCAATTGCAAGAGATGATTTTCCGCAAGAGTCCATGCAGGCTGCGCAATTGCGGCGGATCGACTTGCTGCGCCGTTCAGGGGAGGTCATGAAGTCGCTCAAGCACATCGAGGAAATTCTCGCGGAACAGCCGAATGTTTTCACTCTGCAGATAGCAGCGGCACAGTCACTGCAGCAATTGGCGATCGAATACGAGCGTCCCAGTGATTTGCTGGCCGCGATTGAGGGACCCAGCGGATTTTCGCCGATTTGGGGCTGGGGAAAACTGGTCACTACACTTCATGCCAGCATGTCATCTTCATCTGGCAACGCCCGTCATGCGGAACAGCTGGCGTTGTCTCAATATCATTTATTCTGGTGCCGGTTCCAGCTGGCATCTCAAATCAAGGACCGAGATGAGAAAACGCGGCAGATCACAGATGTGGCTCGCGCGTTATCAAGACGTCTCGCGACAATGGACAGGATGAGTGAATGGTATCCACGGTATCAGGAGCTGCGAGATCAGATGCCGAATACGAAATGAGCTTTGGCTCCATGTTTTCGGCGATTCACGGTTGTCCGATGGGGCCATTTCAGGTCAGACTCTTTTTCTGGTTGCAGCGATCTTGCAAGTTCGGGGGCAAAAGCCTTTCCCACTTTGAATGACTTCAGGCCGGTACAGGGCAGAAAGCATTCGCGGAGGAGTGTAGAATCTGGGGGTGAGCCGAGACCGAAAGGATGTTCGGTGGTGTAAAACACGTCATCAGATTTACGAAATGTCAGATTCGCCAGAAGAAACGTTTGATCCTTACTGGGAATGGTTGGAGATACCAGCGGAAGACCAACCACCCAGCTATTACCGCCTCTTGGGGCTGGAAGATTTTGAGGATGATTTGGCCGTCATTGATGCGGCAGCCAAGAAGACAACGGCCTACCTGCATCCCATGGCCGCTGGTCCAAATCGTGACTCAGTCCAGAAACTACTCAGCGAAGTAGCCAAGGCGAGGAGAACCCTGCTGGGATCCGGGGCAAAGCAAGCCTATGACGAGTCACTACGGTCGGTGGCGTTGGCGTCAACTGAACGTTCATCCGCTGAGGTTGATACTCCTGCGATAAAACAGCCCCCGCCTGTGCCGCCTCCGGTTCCAGCGGTTGGACAGGGAGGTAGTTCAGCATTGGTTGATGATGGTGACGGGGGCGAGGATGATGCTGATGAAGGATCTGTACCCCTGCGTCCTCTGCGGAAAAAGTCTTTGTTGAATGACTGGCGGCTGCACGTGGCTTCCGCTTCCATGTTATTTCTGGGTGCTGTGGGTTTCGTTTACTACAACAACACGAAAACGAGACGTGTTGCGTCTGTTGCAGCCGTTCTTCCCGATGACCGCGGTGTGCGGTCTGAGAAGAAAAAACGTTCGCAGCCAGCAGCAGTGAATCGGAATGCTACGCAGCCAACCACGCCCCGTAAGTCAGCTTCCGCTGGCCAGAATCGTGTGCTACCGGACACCCCGCGAAAACCAAAAACTCGACCTTCCGGTAAAAAGAGTTCGTTGGAATTGCTTCTTGCTGAGCAAGGCCTGTTAATGGAGTCTTCCAAAGGCCCGGAGAACGCAATGCGTCCCGGGGGGAGCAAAAAGAAAAAGTCAGGCATGAAATCAACTGCCGCGGGTAAGTTGCCCCCGAATGAAAAGTTGAAGTTGTCTGCCCAGTGGCTGAATGGTTTACAGGCCGTACGTGATTTCGAAACTCCCTTGGAGAAAAAGTTTGAAATAGCCAATCTGAAATCCACGCTCACTGCTGCTGATGGAAAATTATTGGTTCAAACTTCTGACCCTGCTGGAAAGGCAGGCGTTATGTTTCTCAAGGGAGTTAGCCTTGGGGTCGGCGAGACGTTCGCTATCAAGACCGATTTCAGCAAATCAGCAGCGGCAGACATTCGTGTCGGCATGGCAATCGGGGGATTGCGTGTGCAACTGGCGGCCAAATCGGAACGGGTTTCGATTGTGATCAATGGTCAGAAGGCAGGCGAATTGAATGATGGAAAATCGGGCACCATCACCTTGGCAGTCGTTCGGGATAACGCTGACCAGCGGCAATTCCACTGGGTCGCTCAGTCTGGAACCGAAGTAAATTCCGGTAGCGGAACCTTTGTCACGGGGATGGAAGCAAAGGTGAGGGTAGGCGTGTTGGCCAAATGTGGTCTGAAACCTCCCAAGGTTCCGGTGACAATCAGTGAAATTGCACATGGAAAGCTTGCCAAGCAAATTGCATTTGGTGAAACGAAGCGTCTCGATTTTAAAACAGCAACTAAGTGATTGATGCATTGGGCTCAATCCATTTTTTCAATGTTCTGTAACACTTTCGCCCGACGCTATGGTGGGGCATGAACCTGGTTACCGTCTCTGTTGACCAGATCCTGGTTGGTCAGATGGCGAGTTCGTTCTCGGTTCATTTTGCTCTGGTTTGTTGAAATTCATGTCGATAACTCGATTCGCACGATCCCCTTTCGCACTGTGGAAAGATTGAATGATGAAATTTGGAATCTGCAACGAAACATTTGGTGATTGGCCTTTAGAAAGAGCTTTGGCGTATGCTCGCGAGTTGGGCTACACGGGGTGGGAGGTTGCTCCGTTCATGCTGACCGATGATTTGCATTCCTTTGGTTCGGAGCAGCGGTTGGCGTATCGCGAGCAGGTTGAGTCGGCAGGTTTCCAGATCATTGGATTGCACTGGTTGCTGGCGAAAACGAATGGACTGCATCTCACGACCGTCGATCAGGAAATGCGAGCACGGACGACCGACTATCTCTGTGACTTGGCCCGACTGTGTCGTGACCTCGGGGGCAAAGTGATGGTTTTGGGGTCGCCGCAACAGCGCAATGTTCCCGCTGGGCAAACCATGGAATCCGCAATGGAAAACGCTGCGTCGGTGATCCGGCAAGCGGTGCCTGTTCTGGAAGAGACTGAGGTTCAGATCGCTTTGGAGCCACTGGGGCATGAAGAAGGCAACTTCCTGTTGACGGCCTCCCTTGCAAGACAACTGCAGCAGATGATCGATAGCGACCAGGTAAAACTTCACCTTGATGTCAAAGCGATGAGTGACGAGGGGACGCCCATCGAGCAGATTATCCGGGACAACGCTGACGCCATGATCCACTTCCATGCCAATGATCCGAATCGTCGTGGACCGGGAATGGGCGACGTTGATTTTGTTCCCATCTTCCAGGCACTGAATGACATTGGATACGGTGGCTGGGTAAGTGTTGAAGTTTTTGATTACGAGCCTGGTGTTGAAAACCTCGTTACTCAAAGCATGCAGAATATGCTTCAGGCGCAATCAGCGTGTACATGATGTACGCTGATCAGCATTCAGAAGTGTCCAGTGTGGATTCGCAGAAAGCCTTCAGGCGATCGAGTTCGTTTTGAAGTTCCTTGCAGTTGGATTTGCGCATGAACAGCCCAACGACAGGCAAAATGATTTTGAAAATCCCTTTTCCACGTACGGTGGACCGCTGGGTAACTCTCGTTCCTGACGGAACCTCCTCGAAGTCGTAATCTGCGGTCAGACTGAAGGCATCACCTTCCATTTCGATTCCGCTGGCTGTGGGTGGGGTGTAGGTCGTTACGACACCCTCGAATGTCATCCTGCGACCATGTTCCGATGTTACCGTGCGAAAGGTTGAGCCAACTCCTTTGGGAGTAACTTCCAGCATGTGTTCTTCTTCGACAATGTTACTCCATTCTGTAACGTGGTCATTGGTTAGTTCAAAAACCTTTTCAATGGGACGCTCGATAATGACGCTTGCTGTCATTGTCATGAATGGTTGTCTCCTGATGCCCAAAATGATCCCGAATGCAAATGGTTGCAGCTTCAGGGAGTTTACGCTGACGATTGGGCGTTCACAACATTCGGATGACATGAAAACAGCCCATGCGTTCTTGTGCATGGGCTGTCAGGTTCAGATTCGTCTTCGAATGTCAGGCAATCATCGATTGCCTGACGTGCTGGGCTTTGTTGCGATTTTGCTGGCCGGTTTGAGGATGAAGACCTTTGGGTCGTCGACGACGAAGGCCGTACTCCAGCGTTTACCATCATTCGCACTGCAGACGTTATAGAAAAAGGTTCTGAAACGTTCTGCCCGATAGTCATAAGGAAATTGACTTGTGATGTAATCGTCTTCCGTGAGGTCATCTACACCAGGAGAAGCGTAATAGTGCACCATCCCATCGGGTGTCACACTCATGCCCAGTGTCCACCAACCTGTGCTGGTGATTTGCGGTCCAGTGAAGTCTTTACCGCGTCGATTTCCGCGAATTCTGATCGTCGCGTAGTCATCTTCTTTTCCGGATTGGTTCTTGTTTTCGAATTCAATGAACATTCCCGGCCACTAGAATTCATTTCCCATTTCGCCTGTGGTTTTCTTGAAAATTCCAAAACCAGATTCTTTTTCAACCATCGCGGTCGTTTCAAGTGCGAGACGAAAACCGAAATGCGGACCCGTGCGATTCTCCCACTCGGAAACCGGTGGAAGGAAAACCCGGGTTGTCACACTGGGGACTTCGGAAACTTTCAGCTTTCGACGGAGACGGTATTGGACGTTGGCGACAAAATCATCCTGAGCCATTTTTCCCGATGGCTTGTTGGGAATGCCGGTGAATTTTGACTTCAGCAGCATTGCGCCATTGCTTCCCGGAAGGCCACCCGCAGGCGTTTCAATCCGTTGGACAATGTCCGGATGGCCGCGTTTGATTCCCTCGTACCAGCGGCCGTTGGTTGTGCGTCCCATGGGACCGCGCTGCTTCTCGTCGATATCTTCTGTGCTTTTGGGATTCCGCGGGATGTAGTTCCATTCCGGGTCCTCAAAATCATCTGCTACACCGATGATTTCGGCACCAGTGCCAGGGACAACTGGTCGCTGGGCAAGCAGTTGCTGTGTTTCGATAGCTCCGAAAATCAGCACGCCCAATGCGGCAAAGAAGTGCTTCATCAAAGTTTTCATGTTCCGATCTCTTTTTATTGAACTTTGTCAGTTCACAAAAAATCACGCTGTGGAGAATCGCAGATCGGCTGACAAGCGCGTGCGTCCTCCGCCCTCCACTCCGGATGATCGGCAGAATCGTTTTATCTTCTCCAGCTAAAACAGATTTTGCTGTCAGTTCGGCAGTTCGGTTGGAGTGGCAGAGCTACATCCGGGGAATCGGCGGCTGGATACTGGCCATTGACGGGTAGTTGCTAGCTACTGTGGGTCGCCGGTGTTTTGTGCGTTTGCGAATCCGGGTTGAGGTGTTGACTCGGCGTGGTTGGGGTGTTGTGATTGTTCGTTCTTATGTGAGTGGTTTGCCCGCTGACAAATCCGATCGTTCGCAGAGTCGGTCGGTCAATGAATGTGACGCAATGGGAGGTTGGTGTGATTGTCAGCATTTTCAATGATGTGGTGGGTCCGGTCATGCGAGGGCCATCCAGTTCCCATTGTGCGGCTGCTCTAAGGATCGGGCGGATTGCGCGTGACCTGATGGAAGGCGAAATCGATCGTGTTCTGGTGCAGTTCGACAATAGCGGTTCTTTACCAGCAACCCATCAGAGTCAAGGCTCGGATATGGGCTTGTTCGGAGGATTGCTGGGCTGGGCCGCCGATGACGATCGCCTACCCGATTCCGCAGATTGGTTGGAGAAGGCAGGCATCGCTCTGGAGTTTGAATATGGTGATTACGGCGATGCCCATCCCAATACCTATCGCCTTCACCTGAGTAACAACCGTGGGCAGCATCAGTTGATTGCCATCTCCACTGGGGGCGGCATGTTTGAAATCGTATCCATCGATGGCGTTAAGGTTTCGATGGGGGGAGATTTCGATGAAACGCTGGTCTGGGGAGATTCCCGGCTTGCCAATCTGGATGCTCAAACCCTCTGTGATGAGTCTGGTGCCGACCATGTCAACGTTGCCTCTGGTGATGGTTTCACACTAATTCAGTTTCAAGCCCAAAAAACCTTGGGCATTGAGGTCATTGAATCATGTTTGCCTGCTGAATCCATCACGGATGTAAAGCACGCGGCTGCTGTGTTGCCTGTGCGATCGCGGCGAGAACTTCAGGTTCCGTTTCAGACTTGTGATGCAATGTTGAAGTACGCCGCACGTGAAGAAGAGGACGAGGGAGCGCAGCATCTTTCGCTTGCAGACTTGGCAGTGCATTATGAGGTAGCACGCAGCGGTCTTGGTGAAGCTGAATTGATCGAAAAGATGTGCGACATTGTCAGAATTCTTCGAACCAGCGTTGAGCATGGTTTGGCTGGAACAACGTACGAGGATCGAGTGCTTGGCTTTCAGTCAGGTGGTTATCAGCAGGCGATGGAATCCGGCAAATTGCTTGATGGTGGGATCTTGAACCGGATGGTTCTCTACACGTCTGCCTTGATGGAAGTGAAAAGTTCCATGGGTGTGATTGTGGCTGCCCCTACCGCGGGCGCCTGTGCGGCGTTTCCGGCCGCGTGCCTCGCGATTGGTGAGAGTCGCGGGATGAGTGACGGTGAGATTGCCAGAGGCATGTTGGCAGGAGGAATGGTAGGAGTTTTCATCGCCACGCATTGGAGCTTTGCTGCCGAGGTTGGCGGATGCCAAGCCGAGGGTGGATCGGCTTCGGCCATGTCTGCAGCTGCTTTGGTAACCTTCATGGGCGGCAATGCTGCCACTGCCTGCGGTGCAGCATCCATGGCGATGCAGAATATGCTTGGGTTGATTTGTGATCCCGTCGCCAATCGCGTTGAGGTCCCATGCCTGGGCAAAAATGTGTTGGCAGTCAGCAATGCATTGTCTGCGGCCAACATGGCTCTGGCGGGCTTTGATGCGGTGATTCCATTGGACGAAACCATCGCTGCGGCCAAAGCGGTGGCTGAACGGATGCCACGAGAGCATCGCTGCACCGCTCTTGGCGGTTTAGCGGTGACACCCACATCACTGGCCATCCAGAAACGTCTGGAAGGTTGTGGCAACTGCAGTTGTTGATCAAGCACAGCCGTATTTCCGATACGGTGCTGCCGTGTTTGGGCAACGGTTTCGTCGATCGAGTTGCGTTGTGGGCGGTCAGCTTCGAGGCTGACCACGAGAACTTCAATCTTGCCTGCTTGCTTCAAGGCATTGGATGGTACGCTGGATATCCTCGGGTATCGGTGCCTCGAACGTCATCTCCTGCCCGGTCTGTGGATTCACAATCGTCAATTTGCGAGCATGAAGTGCTTGGCGTTCCAAAACGGGATTGTTGGCAACAAAGTCGGTTTGTCCCTGCAACTGCTCACGGAAAATCTGGCTGTGACCGGCGTAGAGACGATCACAGATGATGGGACATCCAAGATGTGCTAGGTGCACCCGCAGTTGGTGGGTGCGACCGGTTTTGGGACGCAAGCGGACCTGCGTGAAACGGCCGTGTCGGGAAATCACTTCATAGAAGGTGGATGCCGGTTTGCTGGTGGAATGATCCGAACGAATCGCCATTTTGTCGCGCTGATACGGATGTCTGCCGATGGCTGCGTCAATCACATCGCGGTCTCGATCCAGCCGTCCAGAAGTGATCGCGAAGTACTCTTTCTGAACAAGACGGTCGTGGAATTGTTGTCCCAGGTGCATGTGGACGGCATTGGTTTTCGCAATCACGATGACTCCGCTGGTGTCGCGATCAAGTCGATGCACAATGCCCGGACGAGTGGGGCCTCCAACGTCCGAAAGTGACTGGAACCGGAAAGCCAAGGCGCTGGTCAGGGTTCCCGTCCAGTGCCCCCTCGCCGGGTGAACCACCATTCCGGGAGGTTTGTTCACCGCGACAAGACCGTCATCCTCGTAAAGAATGTCCAGCGGAATGTTTTCCGGGATGGTGTCATCGCTTTGCGGTGGTGGTACACGAAATCTGATTTTCTGACCGGTGCGAATCTTGATGCTGGGGCGTATGATCCGCCCGTCCAATTCGGCGGCCCCGTTTTGAACTGCATCGCGAATTTGTGTTCGGCTGTAGCCGTCGCAGCTTTGTGTCAGAAACAGATCGATCCGCTGCCCTTCAGCGGATTCGGGCACCACGAAGTCCCGATAAACCTCGCACAGCGGTGCGATCTCTTCGTCGCTTTCAGCAGGGGATTCTTCTGCAGCAGAAGACGACGATGCCTGAGAACTGGAGTCAGAGATGACTTTGGATCCTGAGAGATACGTTTCGCTATTTGTCGTCAGCAGGTGCTTCAACGGCGGGGGCTTGCTCGGCCGGTGCTTCAGCAGCAGCGTTCGAGCTCTCCGTTTCAGCTTCCGCTGGTGCCTCAGTCGCACTTGATTCTGCGTCCGAGGGTGCGACGGGCTCAGGGGTTTCGGGCGAGGCCGCAGGCGTCGTCTCGGAATCTGAATCAGTGGCTTCAGTGGTGTCTGCCGGTGCAGCAGAATCGGTAACCTTGGGCAGGTCCAGTCCGCCATCCAAATCTCGCGGAGTCGCTTCGCCCGTCAAAGGGTTTTCTTTTTCCTTGGTGTCAGAATCTGTGCTCGGCGTGCCGAGATCGGGAAGGAAACTGTCGATACTTGGTAATCCGTTCGCTGGTGGAAGGCTCGGGTCAGGATTGGCAGGTGTTGCCACTGCGAAGCTTGTGTCTTTGAACCAGTCGGAAAATTCTTTGGTCGCTGTGCTAGTAAGTGTCGCGATCCGGTTGGCTGCGTACTCCACCATCGCTTCAGACTCATCAGCTTTTTCTACCTTTTCATAAGCAGCTACCGCTGCTTCGGTGTCCCCCAGTGTCGTTTGGGCGAGGGCAATTCCGAGATACGCACGCGATTTGATCAATGGATCGTTGTTGCCCTCGGCAACGCTCGTGAGAACTTCGATTCCTTCTTTCAATGTTTCGGTCGCACTTTCGGTGTCTTCATAGATCAGGTCATTGCCCTCATTGACCAACGCCAAGCCCTGGTAGAGCTTTGCCAGTTTCCCCGCAGAGGTTTCCGGGAATTCCGAATTCCCCGTATCGAGGTCCTCGGGATCGATCATTTGAGCGCTGGTTGCCTTGATGAGTTCCAAGGTGGCAAAGCTGCTGTCGGCTTCCTGCTCTGATGAATAGAACGACCAGCCAATTCCCACGGCCATCACAACAAGGACCACGCCGAGAATCGGTTTGGAGTAAGGTTCAATTTGTTTGTTCACCTTTTCCAGATAAGCCGCGAGTTCGTTCTGCTGCAATTCGTGACGTCTTTCGGTCTTATTCATTTTATTTCGTGCTGTTGTTCAACGCTGGAACCATCTGCCGGGGATTTGCCTCCGGGATCTGGCCCAAGTATAGAAGTCGCAAAGGTTTAGCGTCAATAGAGTCAAAACGCCGTCGCATTCTGGGCGTAACCTTGGAAAAACTCGGAAAACGAGGCGTTCAGTCTTCGTTATGCCGGGTCAAATGGCCGCTTCGATTGATGGCTCGTAGCAACCACAGCATGACAGTCATGCTGCCGAAGAATCCCAGTAAACCGAGTAAGCTGATGTCCTGCAGAGCGAACCAGCTTTCATCGTGGAACAACAGCGGCGGGACCTTCATCGCAAGCAGCAAGGAAGACCCCAGAAAGACCGCACTGGTCATCAACCCCAGAACCATTCGATTCACGGTCGGGCTGAGGCGTTGATGTTCGAGGATGACGCGGACCTCTCCTTTTCTGGCTTGGCGAATCAGTGAAATCAGCTCATCTGGCGCAGCTTCGAGAAAATTCTCGGCTTCGAGGTAAATGCGTCGGGCTTGTCGAATGCGCCGTTGTGGGCTCAAGCGTTTCGCGACCGATCTGGTCATGAAAGACCGCACAGCGCCCAGACTGTCAAATCGTGCGCCAAGTTCTCCAAGAGTGCCTTCGAGTGAAACAAGCATTTTCAGCAGAAGAGCAGATTGGTTGGGGAGTTTGATTGCGTGGCGATGCAATATTTCGCTCAGCTCATTCAACGCTCCGGTGAGATCGAATTCGCCCAGGTTTTGACGGCCATAGGTGCCGATGAATTCGGTGACATCCACGGCCAGTGCCGAATCGTCAAGCGTGGGCGGAGCGTCTCCCACACGCCGGATCAGCCTTACCAGTCGATGTTGGTCGCCTGAGGAAATGGCAACCAGCATTTCCTCGATCGTTTCACGCAGTGTTTCATCAATGCGTCCAATCATTCCGAAGTCGAGGATTCCCAACGTGCCATCCTCCATGACAATCAGATTGCCCGGATGGGGATCTGCGTGGAAAAGTGCTTCGTCGAACAACATCGTCAAATAGGCTTCAGCAATCGTCTCGCCAAACTGTTGTTTCAGTGGGTCATCGCTGACGACCTGGGGAGCCGCCTCGGGCAAAGATTGACGGTGATCAGTTGAATTGGCAGCACCCTTCGTAAGGCAGGGCTCATCGGGGACGGATGGTTTTGATTGGCCAGTGCTTTTTTTGTTTGGATCACCTTTTTTGTTTGGATCACCGTGGCTTCGGGCATCGGATCCCGGTTGGGAACCGCTCGTCTGCGGTCCAGCGCTTTTCGACAGGTATTCAGCCAGAGGAACACCAATCAATTCATCCATGACCAGAACTCGACGCGTGCATAATGCATTGACAGGTCGTGGTATGACAACGTTACATGCATTCCGGTTGAAGATTTCGGCGAAGCGTTCCAGATTCTGTCGTTCCCGGCTGAAGTCGAGTTCTCGTGTGATCATGGGCGCGAGTTGACGAACCAGTTCAGTCGGCCCCCAGGCGTTCAACGCGTCCACGCGTTCGGCTAATTGCGCGACTCCTGTCAGAACCTCGATATCCTGTTGCATGATTTTTTCGATACCCACTCGCTGTACTTTCAATACAACCCGCGTGCCATCATTAAGAATGGCTCGGTGAACCTGCCCGATGGAGGCGGTGGCAAGTGGTTCGAAGTCGATCATCTGGAAATGGGTTTCATAATCCTCCCCGAGTTCTGCACGCAAGGTTTCACGAACCTGACCGATTTCGTCAGGTTCGACTTTGAAACGGAGTTGTTTGAATTCTTCACTGAGACTCGGGCCGACCAGGTCGGGGCGAGATGCGAGAATCTGTCCCAGTTTGATGAAGGTCGGGCCCAGGTCGGTGAGTGCCATGCGTACCCGCTGTTCACGCGTGTACTGCGACAGCGGCACTCCGCCTCGATCTTTGAGTGAGTCCCGGAATGGCAGTCGGAATCGCGTCAGCCAGTCAGCGAGCCCGTAACGCCGCAGAACCTTGAGGATTTCCCGCCACCGCTTCAGATTGCGGTACAGTTGTGGAATGGCGGTGATCTTCATGGTTCGTTGTGACTTGAGGTCTTGATTTGTTTTGGACGCAATCACCCGGTGGCGAGTGGGGTGGGGATGCCGCTGAACAGGAAAATCGGTGACATTGCCGGGGTGGTTGCCCTGCGTGTACTTCTACCATTGTGATTACTCCTTGGCGAATTCGCGTCCTGATTAACGATCTTTCTGTGCTGTTTCTTGTCTCGCTTTTGCTCTGGAGTTTGTCACTTTGGCTTGGATTCAGCCACTTTTTTTGACTTTTCAGTTGGTCGTGGTTGCCGTCGTTCTGGCAGCACTTCTGGGAGTTTCGGGCGCTTGGGCTGCCTCGCGGTTGCAGGTGGCGGGGCGATGTTGGCGTTGGATTGCGGGGGCTTTTCTGGCTGCCATGGTGGTTGCGGTAGCGATTCCAATGATCTTGCAGGCTGCCGCCTGGGAGGCGACTGCTGGGAAGTTTGGTTGGATGATCATGACTCAGACAGGGGCCCGAGCCGAAGGGCTTTCTGATTACGGGTTCTTTCGCGGCTTGATCGCATGCGGCTGGATCCATGGTCTTGCTCGGCCAGCGCTGGTAGGACTGGCGACCTGGTATGGAAACAATCAGGAGCCGCTGAACGTGCTGCAGAAAGCGCAAATGGATTTGGGACCATGGCGAGCCTGGTGGCGCGTTCAGTTACCGCTGGCATTCCCATGGCTGCTTTCAAGCCTTGTCGCGACTGCTGTGCTGGCAACGACGGAAATGACGGTGGTGGACCTTTACGGTTTTCGTACTGTCGCTGACGAGTTTTACCTGTTTTACGCCGCCGAACCATCTCTCTTTTCAGTATTCATGATCTGCGTCTTGCCGCTCTTGATCATGGCAATCCTGATGACGTGGTTATTGGTTGAGCGTCGTAAGTTCGTGGTGAGTCGAAGTGAGTCCGATGTAATCCGGGATGACGTGATCCGGGATAATCCGGATGAAGCCGGGCCAGGCGTTCTCTGGTCATCGGCGATCTTGGCGATTCTGATTGGAGGTCTGATTCTGCTTGTCCCATTGTCGGGTTTGCTGATCAAGGTTGGCCATGACGTCGAACTGGAGAACGGTGCGCTCGTGGCAACGTGGTCAGTGGACCGCACAGTGCAGCGTCTCTGGGAGGCTCCTTCCATCTTCGCGCAGGAGTATCGCTGGACCGGCCTGATTGCCGCGGGTGTGGCTGTTGCCTCGATTCTGATCGCATGGCCCATGGCAGCCTTGGGCAGGGAGTCGCGTCGCACGGAATTCGCTGCGGATCTGCTGACGATCGGTCTGGTGTTGCTGCCCGGCCCGCTGGTTGGATTGTTGGTGGTCAGGTTTTTTCAGCTTCCTGTTCCCGGATTCCCGACGCTTTACCAGCAGACGCTGATACCAACTTTCATGGCCCTTCTGTTTCGGGCTGTGCCGGCTGCCTATTGGATTTTGCGGGCTGGATATCGCGGCCTGGATCACCAGTTGCTCGATACAGCGCAGTTCGAGTTTTCTCGGCTTCGACGTGTCTGGTGCGTCGACCGACCGTTGCTGCGGGGCAGTTTGTGGGCCGCTGCCATGGGCGCCGCAATCGTAGCTTCGGGGGACGTTCCGGCGACTTTACCAGTGGTGCCTCCGGGGGTAACCACGGTCGGCACGCGGCTGTTCGGGTTGCTGCACAGCGGTGCCAGGTATCAGGAAGCAGCCCTCGCAATCTGGTATTTAGCGGTTGTCCTGATGATCTCGCTGTTTTTAGCACGGCGGTTTCTCGGATTCCATGTTAAAGTGGAATGAACTCTTTTCTTTTATGAACCCTGATTGCGAAGTCAAATGCTGCTCACAAAGCCAAGGTTGGTGCTGCTGCTCGCTGGTTGCCTCACTTTTTTCGTGTCCTGTCCGACAGTGTCGGGAGTAGAGACCATCAAATTCCGTACCGGAGACCAGGAACGGATTGCATCGGGGGAAATCCTCGTTGAGGCTCAGGATGGTGGCGTGATGTTGCAGGCCGATGACGGTCAGATTTGGACTTTGCAACCGGAGGCGATTATTGCGAGAAAGAGTGATGAGCGTCCATTCCAGCCCATCAGCCCGGAAGAGATGCAGGTTCGTCTGAAAAATGAACTTGGCTCAGGGTTCGAGGTCTTTCGGACCCAGCATTACGTGATCGGTTACAACAGCAGTGAGGCTTATGCCAAGCAAGTGGCCGCGCTTTTTGAGCAGCTATACCGGTCATTCTTCGTGTTCTGGAAAAATCAGAGATGGGATCTGCCAGAGCCAAAATATCCCCTGGTTGCAGTGGTCCTGCGTGACCATGATTCTTTTCTGTCTTACGCGACCAGAGATATCGGAGACACGGCCAAGTCAGTCATCGGTTACTACCATTTGGGAAGCAATCGCATGATCACTTTCAACGTGCCTGACTGGGAACGTAACGTTGCCACCATCATTCATGAAGCAACTCACCAGCTTGCCTACAACTGCGGCATGCAGCGTCGCTTTGCTGACAACCCCATGTGGGTCAGTGAAGGATTGGCGATGTTTTTTGAAACCCCTGATCGCCGGAATCCCCGAAATTGGCGTGCGATTGGAAGTGTCAATCAAGTGAATCTGAGAAGATGGATTCAGGCCTACCCCCGTCGGTCGAACGATTCACTGGTTTCCTTGCTGTCGGATGACATGCGATTCAGGAACGCCGGGGAGGCAACGGCTGCGTACGCAGAAAGCTGGGCTCTCACCTATTTCCTGATCAAGACCAAACGCAAGGAGTACGTGAAGTACATGCGTTTGCTCAGTGAAGGCAAGTATCTGGCTGAGAAAACAAAGCGACAACGCATCGATGACTTTGAGGAATGCTTTGATATGACCTTGGAGCAGACAGACCGCGCATTCCTGGCCTACATGCGACGCCTTCGTTAAAGGCAGTCGAATTCGTTGATGGTTGGTAGCCCGGCACCGCCCGGCAAGTCGCTCTACTTGCCGAAGCCATTTGCCGTTCTACTTGTCGGCGTAAACCCGTGTGGTGTCTTCTTTCGTGACCGGGACCGCACTGTGGTCACTGACAACGACGGCTTTGGCAATGTGTGTGCCTGCCGTCACGCCACGCACGCGGACCCGATACTTGAACTCCTTGCCCGGTTCGAGCTTGGCCTTGGGCTGGAAGGCTACCAAGCCATTGCCGTCCGTTCCGGCCTCGCCATCAACGCCAAGAAGTTGCAGTCCAGCGGGCAGCTGGACTTGGACCCGAATGTTCGTATCTGCTTTCGAGCCACTGTTCTGGACAACGATGTCATAGGTCGTTTCCGCTCCGATCTCGATCGGACCATTGGGATTGGTGATCGAAAAGCCAAGATCGGCAAATCCCTCGACGGTCATCTTTCGTTCCGTCTGAGCAACCGTACCAAGGTCGGCATTCGCGTTGATCCTGATGGCCTGTTCGCCTGTTTCTACGGGCAGCAGCGTCAAGGGTACGATTCCCTTTGCCCCGGCAGGCAACTGCGCCAGGGACCAGAATACAGCATGCCGGTCAGGATCGTATTGCCCTTGGAAATCCGTGCTGACAAATGTGAAGCCACGAGACAGCTGTACTGAAATTTCCACATTCGTTGCGGCAGCTGTTCCACTGTTTGCAATATTTAGCTCGTACTTGGCCTGTCTTTCCAGGAATCGTCGGGAAGGTCCTTCCAGAGCAACTTCAAGGGTAGGGGCGATGACCTCCACCGACACGGTTTGTTCAGCGGTCAGGCCGTCGTCTCCCACCAGCCGAATCGTGTTTTGGATGATTCCCGGCTGTTCGGCTTTCAGGAAAAGGGAATCGTTCCGTTTCTCACCCGGCATCAGCGTTCCAATCCGCTGTTTGAGTTGTGGACCCTCTGGATGTGAAAGGCCTGCCGGAACGTCTTCCCATATTTCAACGTTGGTGGCTTTACCCGAGCCGGTATTCGCAAAGGTCAGTCCAATTTCCAGTTGTTGACCGATGAGTACCTGCTCCGGTGCCTGTTGTTCGATTGTCAGCATTGGTCGAGTGGCAATGGTGCGTACCGAGGCGGCAGCCTCAAAGCTGACACGGGCTACGCTGCCGAGTTCACCCTCCTGTTCTGGGATCAGTTGCAGGGTAATGGTGCGTTCGTCACCCGCGGGCATCGAACCAATCTGCCACATCAGGTGGTTGCCTTGCATTTGTGGTGCCGGAGTCGCGTCAGCCAGACGCATGCCAGCGGGAATTCGGTCGTGAACTTCAACGTCAAGCGCTTCAACGGCACCGACGTTGCGAACGTGAATCACAAAAGCAGCCGGTTTTCCCACTTTGACTTCGGCAGGAGCGCGTTTCTGGATAATGACGCTTGGGGTCTGTGCACCTTCAAGTCGACGTTCGCCGGGAGCATCAGTGGTTGCATTCGGGTTCAGGGCTGCCGCGGCATTGGGTGGAACCATCGACACAGGATTTTCGGCAAACCCTGTGTTGGCAGATCCTTGAGTGCTCATCATGTTTGCTGGATCATTCGCGCCGGACACCGGTGCGGCCGTGGACGTCGCACCAGGCAAGGCGGCGTCAACCATGATGCTGGCTCCAGCAGCCTCAATGGCGCTCGTCGCCATGCTCGTCGCCAACTCCTGTGTCGCAAGGGGATTGGCTCCGGCGGGGAGTGATTCGGAAATCACAGTTTCGGGATTTCCAAGGATCGTGGTTTGCCGGTCGATTCCGGTTCCTTGATTGGTGGCAAAACTTGAATCTGGATTGGTCGATTCACCACGGAGCTGATTGGATGCGGGGCCCGAGTTCCGCAAACTGTTGGCTGGTGGCGAGAAGGTTTCTGGTGATTCTTGAAGTGTGTTGTCCGCGGGCAAGGCTTCCGCCGACGCAATGCCTGCTACCGGTGAGCCTGCTGCGGGAACTTCAATAGCCGCATCCACTGGTTCAAAGGGGGGAACTCCTGTTGGTGCTGCCACTGCTGACCCAGGCGGAAGAACTGCAAGCCCCTCGGATGCCAGGTCAGTTGCTTCACTGGTATCTGTTGTCGCACTATCTGCCGCGGAAGGAAGTTCGCTCATGGGGCTTCCAAGGCCTGCTGTCCCACCAGCGAACTCTGGTGGTAGCTCGTCAACCGTGGCATCGGTCTTGTCCGGTTCAGGGTTGGTGTTGAATTCTGGATCAGCTGCAAATGTACCCGAAGGAGCTTCGGGCAAATCGAAGGCAGCGGTTGGCGCTGCTAACGCAGTGGGGGCATCTGCATCAACGCTGGCGGCAACCTCTGATGAAAACACGGCAGTTTCTGGCAGTGGAATCTGGGGAGTCGCAAGTACGGTGGCCTGCGGTGTCCCAGTGTTTTCCCCGGGCAGAGCATTTTCTCCGGGCAAAGCCCCAAAACCAGCACTCGCTACCTCGGAAGACGAGCTTCCGGTTTCGTCATAATTGACTGGCTGTACCGTCGAGGGCGTACCCTCTGGTCCAGCAAATGCCAAAGCTTGTTGCTGGTCCGCGAGTTGGTTGTCCGGTTGTTCCAGCCATGCGGGTTGCTCGGCAGAACCGATGGGCTCCGCAGGGTCCGTAGCCACGGCCGTTTCTGCGTTCCAGGAACCGGAAACCGCCTGTTTGTCTTTCTGTGCAAGCGCGATTGCGTAAGCAACGACAAGAATGGTGCCAGCGCCAGCGGCGAGTCGTACGCCAAAAGATTTCATGGGTCGTATTCCTTCACGTAATACCGGACAAATCGACTTTCAATCTGTTGAGTACCAGATTCGGGGGGGAACACGGAAGAGCAAACCGCTGACTGCCTTGGATCGGTCAGCCATGAATTCATATTTTCAATGCCCTGAAGCCGGGCAGAAGTGCGTTCACGGACGTCACTCGCGAGGTTGATTTGCAAGCAATGGGCCTGCCGTTCTCGTTGGATTCACTTGAGTAATGCAAGCATCCTTGAGTGTCTTCATTGCCACTCTTCGGCGTCCAGCCAGATCAAGGTACACCAGCCAGATCAAGGCAAACCGGGCAGATCAAGGTAAACCGGGGGTAGCAGCACGGGGCAGCGAGCACATCGAAATCACTGCACCAACACACCGTACCCCGCTCTCTCAAAGATCGGTTGCCACCGAGCTGTGCAAGCTTTTCGTTTCTACGGGGGTG
>JAAXJB010000068.1 GCA_012270065.1 Rubripirellula sp.
ACCCGCAAACTCCCCTTGGCGTCCCCAAAGTCCGCCCACCCGAAGGCCGGTCCGCACGCGAGTTCGCCTGAGCACACGACTTTGCTGGACCAAGGCAACGCCCAGCCCCTCGTCGCGGGCAAAGCCAGGATTCGCGTTGCAGCTACCCTGATCGCTCTGATTCCGCTCACTTTGCTGGTCATTGCTGGCAATCTCACTCCGGCGAAACAAGGACTGGGGACACATCAGCAGTTAGGCTTGCCCCCCTGCTCGTTGCGTTATCTTGCTGGCATTCGTTGCCCTGCCTGTGGAATGACAACGTCCTGGGCCTACTTCACCAAAGGTCATTGGCTCTCGAGCCTCCAGGTCAATGCGGGCGGCTTTTTGCTCGCTTGCCTGAGCATTGCCACCATCGGAATTGCAACACAGAGCGTTCGTGATGGCCGGATTCCCTCTCAACGCGTCCAAAAATCCTATGCACTCGCCTGCGTTGCAATTTTCGTCGTGACCCTGCTGGATTGGATCGGACGCCTGCAAAGCTGAACAAAAATGCTCCTTTTCACGCTGCGTGTTGGTGGATCTCTTCGTCGCATGACGCCTGGCGGCCCCAGTAAGGCTGCTTTCCACACGCGATACGCGGCAATTAATTGGCAAGGATTCCGCCAAAGCGGCCAAATCGGTGTGGCAAGCAACACACGATCCTGCGTATGAATGCGTAAACCACTGGTTTACAGCTTTGCCAAAGGAATCGGACCGATGTCGTTGAAAGAAGATACAGCCAAGAACATCCAGCCACAAATCAGCAGACGCAAACTCTGCATGGCAATGATTTCAGGCGCAGCTGTTCTGCAAACCGGTTGCCTGGGGCTCGCATCCAATCTGATGCATGCCGTGGGAATGGACATGATCCCACCGGAATACGAAGGCTTCGAAGAACAGACCGTTGCGGTCATCACAATCTCTGACAGCAGTTCCTACACTCGCGACCAGAAGTCTGCTGAATTGAGCACGTTCGTGGGGAGAATCCTGACGCAGAAAATCAAGGACATCAAAGTCGTCCGCGATGACAAGGTGAGTCACTGGCGGGACACGAACGGCTGGGACTCTCTTGATTTTTCGGAAATTGGCGAGGGTGTTGAAGCAGACAAAGTACTTGGCATTGAACTGAGCAACTTCAGTCTCCGCGATGGACCAACGCTCTACTGCGGAACCTCCGACGTGACCATCAGTGTCATCGATGTTGCAACTGGGGATCTGGAATTCAGCAAGTCGCTGGAGGAATACAAGTACCCCACCATGGCTGGACAGCACACCAGCGAGACAACCGAATCGCGTTTCCGCAAACTCTATCTGCAGACGTTGGCTGAAGAGATCGGACGATCATTTCATCCGTACGACATGTCAGACCGTGTTGCTGCTGACAGTAGAATTGCCAGCAGTTAGATCCGCTGCTGGTGGCTTGCCCAAGAAACCTTCCGCCAGCTCATCGCGTGACCAGCTCATCACGCGATCGGAAAAAACTCGTGAAGCCCGGTGTCATGCCAATGAGACCGATGCCATGCCAATTTTTTTCCGCCGAGCACTACTCGCCGGAAATCTCAAGTCTGGGCTTGAATGCTTTGGATTCCCGGTTGAATTCGTAAACCTGCTTTTGCTTCGGGTCAGCCACGAAAATTGATTCATCGGTGACAGTGATTCCGACTGGACCCACCAAGGGTTCACCTTCGTGCCACTTTTCGGTTTTCCCATCCGCGGTGATCTTCCAGATGCACTTGCCGTACCCATCGGTGACGTAGCCGTGGTCCCCCGCCCAACATAACCCGTTGGGGTACTGGAACGGTCTTCCAGTGACCACATCTTCTACCTCGCCATTATTCACATCGATTTTTTTCACAGCAGCGGCATCGGGTGTTACCGCCCAAAGCTTTCCTTCGCTGTCAAAGGCTAGCCCGCGGGCGTTCACCCGCGCAACAAGCTCAGGCTTGCCGCCTTCGATGGGTAACTTGAACGTGGCCCGCTTTTCAGCGTCGCCGGCGTAGATGGTCTTTCCATCGGGGCTGACGGCCAACGCCATGACGACTCCAAGATATCCGTTGTTCAATGGCTTGGGTTCGGCGTCCGCGGACTCAATCCAATAGATCTCTCGGGTAGCGGTATCACCAACGAGAATCCCGCCAGCAGGGTGTATCGCTACGCAGCGAGGCCGGTTCATCGGTTTCCGCAGCAATTTGGTACCTCTCGCGAACAGGCTTGTCGCATCACTGGTTTTCCAAACTCCAGGCAGATCAAGATCAACGGTGTAGATGTCCGCACCTGAAGTGGCGACGGCAAGCGGATAAGCAGGTTTTGCTGCCGGTTTGGCATCATCCTGCCCAAAAGCAGGACTTTGCGTGCCGCCGAGCATGCTCCCTACTGCAATCCAGAGAACAGACGTCAGCATCCCGCGGCGAGCGAGGCGTCCCCGGCTGATGTGTGAAAAAGTATCGATTAGGCAGGATTTGTTCATTATGCGGGTTAGCAGGATCCGATGGACTAAGAAGATGAATTCCCCAGAGGCGTATTTTTCAAGCACCTCGTGCGGTCACAAACGCTGTTAAGTAAAGCCATGATAACGTCAACCAGATCATTTGGACTGCTCCGGCTAGCCAGCTTTTTCATGTTGGCCACGTTTTTCCATGTTTCCACGAGCATAGCAGCGGAAAAATCACCGCGATCCCGGCAAGTACGGGGAACTACCATCCAGCAAGTCCACGTTTCACCGCGAAATCGCCTTCGAGCACCGGAAGCTTCCAAGCCCTTTTCGGTTTCGGCCGATTCTCAGCGTTTCGAGCCTCCTGTCAGACCGGGCATGCGTGGCGGAAGTCCCGCACCTCACGAAATGGAACCGGTTGACGTAGAGACCGTGCAACAATCTGGCTTTGCCGGTTCCTACGCGAGTCATTGCGATCCGGTTTGCGACTGTGGCGAATGTGTCACAGAAATTGGCTGTGGACTGGATCAACGACGTGGATTTTTCGAAGTAGGCTGCGGAATCGAGAGTCTTTTCTCTCGCTGTCACGGATGTCAAAGCGGCTGCAACCAATGCGATGGCATCATGCACGACCTGCCGGGAACTTACCTGGAGGGTGACGGCTGCGGAATGGAGCTCCTGGGAGACTGCGGTTGCGATGCCTGCAATCCATGCAACGACGAGCCCACCCTGCTGCCTCGTATCCGGTTCAACTGGTGCCGCTATGAATTTTTTGCCGGAGTGCAGGGTCACACCGGCCCCTTGAACCATGTCGCAATTGACACGGGCAACGGCATTGACCGAACAGGCAGTGGAAGTTTTGGATTCCATGAAGGGTTCAATCGCGGCAAATCGATGAACCGTCTTTTGGGTCTGGACATGGCAACCCAATTCGGTGTCCGTGGAACACAGAACAATCTTTCAGGCACGGCGTTCACCACCGACACAAGGCATCAAGTCTTTGTGACTGCGGGCGTGTTCAGACGAGTTGATTACGGGGTCCAGTACGGTCTGGTGCTCGACTACCTGAACCAGGACTGGTACTTCCAGAGCAATTCTTTGCAGCTTCGCGGAGAGCTCAGCTGGAGGACACGGGAATGCGACACTTACGGATTCCAGTTCATGGCTGGTGTTCGCGAAGAAACCGTCTCAGCCTCCATCATCGACGAAACTGGAACCACGTTATCTGCCGATGTTGGCCTCAAACCGACAGACCAGTACCGTTTTTTCTATCGCAGACCACTCGCCAGAAATGGCGAGTATGACATGATGGTTGGCTGGACTGACAACAAGGACGGACTGCTGGGTGCAAACTTCACAATGACACTCAGTCACCACTGCAGCCTGCGGAGTGGCGTTACGTATCTGATTCCTTACGAGGGTAAAAACTCCGGCGGATACGAACAGGAAAACTGGAACATTTCCGTTGGCCTTGTTTATCGCCCTGGTGGTCCGCGTGGATGCGGTCGCTATTGCCGCCCGTTGTTTGACGTTGCAGACAACGGAACGTTCATGCTTGATATTCTCAACTAGCGTCCGAAACTACCATTCGCCATCGTTACTTCCGAAACGCTCGCGCGCTGCTTTCCCGAATTCACCACCAGCCGCGTTGATTCGCGATACGGCCTCTTCGCTCGAGAGACCGGCACAACTTCGGGCGGCCGCAATCACGGTATCGCACTCGTTTTGATCCATGAAAACCGAGGCCTCCAGCAATTCGCCCTGTTCTGACGCGTCCACAGCCAGGAAGCCGTGTTTGTCAGCGTGAATCAATTGTCCGGGCTGAATTTTGGTGCCGAAAACCTCCACCTCACAGCCCCATTGAACAGGAATGGAGTGCGCATGGCCAACGCACAGCCGGCGTGCGAGAGCCTTGAAGCCGGCATTGGTCATTTCATCTACATCACGAATCGCACCATCGGTAATGGTTCCCACACAACCGAGCGCGCGATGCACATTACTGTTGACCTCGCCCCAAAACGAGCCAATGACCTGAGGTTTGTCATTGTCTTGCACGACGACGATTTTGGGGCCGGCCTGACTCGCCACGTATTTTCTGTAGTCTTCCCAGGCATTGGCAACCTGCTTGTGTTCCTTGCGTGAAGGTTCGATCACCAACGTGATCGCGTAGCCGATCATGGGTCCCATCTGTGGCATGAAATCACGGGTTTCCTCGAGATTGAATGCATCAGCAGCACAATCCCGCCGGGTGATCTGCTCCCAACCATTGTAAATGGTTGGCGTATTCCAGCGTTTCAGTTGCAGCAATTCCGAATGAGACAAAGACATCGAAGAGGTTGTCCGGCGAGTGGAAAAAAGTTGAACGTCGAATGGACACGGGAAAAGGAAGCGACTTTGAACATCAAGCATGATCTCGACCCGTTGCCGCTTGTCGATTCTAGCCCGTCATGCCACCCAATAGGTAGGTGATCGATTTCAAATTACTTTCCCAGCGTAGGCATCCCGCAGGACCTGCATCGTATGTCGCACAGGGATCCCCGCATGGCTTCTCGCAAGGTGCGTCTTGATCTGGGTCATGCAACCGATGTTTCCGGTTGCGACCAGATCTGCTTGTGTGCTGACGATGTTTTCCGCCTTCTCGCGTCCAAGGGTGTCTGCGACCTCGGGTTGATCAATGTTGTAGGTACCTGCCGACCCACAACACAGATGAGCATCGGCGATTTCACAAAGATTCACCCCTGGTATCGCTTGCAGAAGGGATCTGGGTTGCTGACGCACATTCTGTGCATTGGCCAGATGGCAGGCATCGTGATACGCAATTCGCAATTTTCGCCCCGTGTCTGGAACGGCTTCCAGATCTCCGAGTTGCGTCAGGTAAACTGAAACATCACAAACCTTGCTCGAAAAAGCAGACGCTTCTTCTTCCTGAGATGTGCCTTTCAAAATCTGTCGATACTCGTGCATCCCCGATCCGCATCCGGCTGCATTGGTAACAATTGCATCCACGTCGGTCGGAAACGCCAGCAGGTTTCTGCCTGCAAATTCTCTCGCACGCCCGAGATCGCCCACGTGCCAGCTCAAAGCACCACAACAGCCCTGCTTTTGCGGAACGACCACCTCGACACCATTGCGAGTCAGTACTTCGATGGTGGCAGTGTTGATATCCGGATCCAGCACGCTCTGCGCACACCCAGTCAATAACGCGACTCTGCCGCGTTTTGTTCCGGCTGCCGGATAGACACTGTCCCAAGTCTGACGCGTGGGCAGGCGATCGGGAAGCAAATCAAGCATGACCCGCATTCCCTTGGGCAACCAACGTACAAGTGGTTTTGCAAATCTGCCGGTTTGAGCAGCCAACCGGAAACGACCTGGATAAGGCAGCGTCATTCGAGTCAACAGGCGTCTGAATCGCTCACCCATCGGACGGTTCCGCCGTGTTTCCGAAGCAGCACGAAAAGGACTGATCAAATCACGGTAGGCAACTCCGGATGGACAGGCAGGCTCGCAAGCCAGACAACCGAGACAGGGATCCAGATGTGGCGTGGCGGCTTCCAGTGGCAAGGAGCCTTCCAGCACCTCTTTCATCAGCACAATCCGCCCTCTGGGTGAATCGGTCTCCTGACCCAGAACCTTGTAGGTGGGACAAGCCGCGAGGCAGAAACCGCAGTGCACACACGTACTGACCGCTGCCGCCATTTCCGGCCCCAGAGGTCCATGCTTTTCGGGATCGATTTCGTGCAACATGCAGCTATCTTCAAGCGTGAAAGAGGGGAGGAAATTTTGAAGCCGGATCCATGGCCTGCTTCACTGCCGTGGAAACATCCGTCCGGGGCCAGCAACCGATCCCGATGCGATCAGTTTCGCCTCGAACCAACAAGCCTGCCGCTTTCTGTTGTGTCAGGAAATCGTTCAGGGCATCGAGTTCCTGCTGTGAATCGCACAATACCCAACTGACGGCTCCAGCCGCACTGACGTGCAGGTCAACTCCCGTATGATTACTCGACCAGGCAGACAGGGCTTCAAGTGTCTGGCGATGAGTTGGGATTTTCACGGCAAACGCTCGTGCCTGTCCGGACCAGTCCAGCTCGTTGACCGATTCCCAGAAGCCATCACTCTGGGACTTTTCACTGACATCGGCACCCCAAAGTTCGACGATTCTGTGGACCATGCTTTGATTGACTTCATCCGGTCCAGCCAGCCGAAGAAATACAGTCTCACCATCCCGCTCAGGTCGATAATCGATGGCATCAAGTTCCCATTGCGAAGAAGCAGCAGTTGCCATTCGCTCCAGAGCCTGTTGAGGCGAGGCACATGCCACGGCAAGCGTATGCTGCCGACCTGGATGTGGAAAAACTTTGAATGTCAGTTCAACCATCGCACCAAGTCGCCCAATGCTGCCGACCAGCAACTTGGGGATATCAAACCCGGCTGCATTCTTCACGACCTTTCCCCCCGCGGTGCTGCCCTCACCATCACCCCTGCAAAACTTGACGCCCAGCAGCAAATCCCGTAGTCCGCCGTAACGGAAACGCCCGGGGCCAGACAATCCAGCCCCCACCATTCCACCGAGTGTTGCACCGTCACGGACAAGCATGGGGTCAAACGGCAGGTACTGGTTTCTCTGTAACAGCGTCTCCATGACCTCAGTAATCAAGGTTCCCGCAAAAGCTGTGAATGTGAACTCAGATGGTTCATATTCAAGAATCCCGTTCAGATTCTGCAGCGATACCCGGGTTGCCCGATCATGGATCGCCAACGGTTTCTTGGTCTGATTGCCAACCGGCAAAACCAACTCCTCGGAACGCAAGACTTCATGCAGCTCATCCAGGTTTTCAGGTTTTGCAACTGAGTCACTCACGACTGATCACCCCAGCTTCTTCGAGAGGATGCAAGCCATGCTGTTTGAGGGCGGGTGCTTCCGTGCCAGGAAACATCTTTCCGGGGTTTGCAATGAGTCGAGGATCATAAGCCTGCCGCAGTCGCTCCATCATTGCCATCGTCGGCGCGTCAAACATCTGTGGCAGAAAGTCCCGTTTTTCCACCCCTACTCCATGCTCTCCTGTGATGGATCCTCCCATTTCGATGCAAAGCCGCAGTAGCTTTGCCGCCAGTGCTTCGGCTTTCTCCAGTGCTCCATTCTGCTTACCATCGAACATGATCAGCGGATGCAAATTGCCATCCCCGGCATGAAAGACGTTGGCAACCCTGATCCCGGATTCTTTCGACATCTGTTCAATCCGCACCAGCGCTTCACCCAGCCTCTTTCTCGGAACGACACCATCCTGAACAAGAAAATCGGGACTCAGGCGCCCGACCGCCGAAAAGGCTGATTTGCGTCCTCGCCAGATGGCGAGGCGGTCCGATTCATCCACCGCGACCCGCTCGGCGAAATGGCCACTATCAGCCAGCACAGCTTCGAGCTGTTTTCGCTCATGTTCGATCTTCTCAACGGTCCCTTCCAGCTCAACAATCAGAACAGCAGCAGCGCCCGGCGGATAACCGCATGACACGGCAGCTTCGGCGGCCTCGATCGCCAACGCGTCCATGATTTCCAAAGCTCCGGGCAACAAGCCGGAATCAATGACAGCAGAAACGGCATCTCCTGCAGCCTGCAATGAATGATAACCAACCAAAACGGTGTAAAACTTCTCCGGCTTGGGTAACAATCTCAAGGTGATTTCAAGTCCGATGCCGAATAGACCTTCGCTACCACAGAATAGGCCGGTGTAATCCGGCCCAACATTCTCAATGCTTCGTCCTCCCATCGTGACCACTTCGCCAGTCGCGAGAACCGCTCTGCAACCAATCACATGATTGGAGGTCATTCCGTACTTGAGGCAATGTGCACCTCCCGAATTGAAGGCAACATTCCCGCCAATTGTACAGACACTCTGACTCGAGGGATCAGGCGCATAATAGAGACCGTGCTGCACAACAGCGTCGGACACATGTTGATTGACCACGCCTGGTTCAACCACGGCGATACGTTCCTGGGGGTCGATTTCCAGAATCCGATTCATACGATTCAGCGCGATCACAATTCCATCGGCGACCGGTAACGAACCTCCCGACAGACTGGTACCACTGCCACGGGCAACAAAAGGCACGGAGTTTTCATGACACCAACGGACCGCGGCAATCACCTCATCCGCAGTTTCAGGAATCACCACCGCGCGAGGCTTGGCACGAAATGCGGTCAAACCATCGGATTCGAATGCTGCCTGATGCGCCGCATCACGCACAAAACGTGAAGACGGAAATATTGACGCCAAACCGTCAAGCGAAGTCACCATGATACCTCGTCAGACTTCAAACCATTTTTCATCAAAAAACTCTTTGCTGCCAATCCAACGCACGTCGAACCGCCCCTGCCTCCATTGACCGCCAGAAACCAGGTTCAATCACCCGCGGTAATGCATGAGCGAAGGCCTTGGGTGCCAACACTACCATTGACGCTCGTGACCTGCCTGTGGTCGGCAAGGATTCTAACTCAAGCAGTCACTCAATGCAGACAGCAGGGCTCCTACGCTCCGCCGATTCGCATTGTGCCCCATCAAGCCAATCCGCCAGGCTTTGCCCGCAAACACACCCAACCCACCGCCGATTTCAATATCGTACTCATTCAGCAATCGACTCCGAATTGCTGCCTCATCAACCCCCTCGGGAACGGACACACAATTGAGAGTACAAAGTGACTCTGTTGGGATGTAGCACAATCCCAGCTTTTCCAGTCCTTCCCGCAACAGCAGATGCATTTCCCGATGTCGAGCGATTCTGGCCTCCAATCCCTCTTCGAGCACAATCGCCAGTGCCTCTCGCAAGGCGTAAACCATGTTGATCGGTGCTGTGTGGTGATACGCGCGACCGCCACCCCCCGTGTAATAGTTCTTCAGCATCGAAACATCCAGGTACCAACTCTGGACTTTAGTCTTCCTTGCCTCCATTTTTTCAATCGCCCGGTTTGAGAACGATACAGGAGACAAGCCGGGCGGACACGACAGGCATTTCTGCGTTCCCGAATAGATGGCATCGATTCCCCAATCGTCGACTTTTACCTCATGCCCACCAAGAGAAGTCACGGTATCGACAGCCAACAACATGCCCGCATCATGAACGATTGAACTGATTCCGGTGAGATCCTGCAGAGCGCCGGTCGATGTCTCGGCATGGACAATACCGAGCAGTTTTGCTGCAGGATGCTGCGCAACAAATTCCGCGATGTCCTGTTGGGTAAAAGTCTGCCCCCATGGTATTTCCAGCGCATGGACGATGGCACCGGCACGTTCCATGTTGTCTTTCATCCGACCACCAAAAACACCATTGATACAGACGATCACCTCATCACCAGGCTCAACCAGATTGACAATGATCGTTTCCATGCCGGCCATGCCGGTACCAGAAACCGGAAAGGTCAAAGCATTGTCTGTCTGATAGACATCCCGCAACATTTGACATGTTTCGTCCATGTATGCGATGTACTGCGGATCAAGGTGCCCAAGGGTCGGTGCACCCATGGCGCGGAGAATACGTTGGGGTACCGTGCTGGGCCCCGGGCCCAGCAGCAGGCGTTCGCGCGGATTCAATGGTTCAACCATGCTCATGACTTCACAATCTCGTCTAATTTCATCTTTCGTAACATAACCCGTGAGTACAAATCAGTCACACAGATCCGCCTCAACAACCAAAACAGGGTCCCGCAGTATAGACATGTGCTTTTGGAATTCATTTTCCTCAAGTCCATGCCAAACACATTCCCAGGACTCCCGTGACAAAAATGTAATACAGAAAGACGAAACCCGTAATCCTGATCACATCGCCTTCCCTTCCAACCAGGCCGACCACAGCGCAAGCGGAGACAACGTTATGAACGCAAATCACATTTCCCGCTGCTCCGCCAACCGCCTGCAGCGCAACAACCCAGATGGGATTGGCACCAATTCGCTCAGCGACCCCAAACTGGAAAAATGAAAAAGTCATGTTGCTGATCGTATTGCTGCCTGCAACAAACGCTCCCAGACCACCAATCAACGCGGAAAAAGCAGGCCATGCCTGACCGGCCAAAGAAGCGGCCCCCTCGGCCAGCACGTTTGGCATGCTCCCCAACCCTGCACCACCCTGACTACTGTTCAAAAATACTTGAACCATCGGAACTGCGAACAGCAGTGCTGCAGACGCCGAAACCAGCATGCCTGAGGAACGCTTCACCGCCTGCCCCACTGCTTCGCGACTCATCCGGTGGAGAACGACAGTGACCAGACTGGCGATAAGAAAAACTGTACCTGGCAGGTAAAGTGGTTGAACAGGTGCGATATCGACGGGAGTACCGAACAGATTGTGCGTCAGCGCGGCATCCCATGGAATGGCCACCTTCTTAATCAACTTTCCCAACTGCAAAGCGGGCAATCGGGTCACGACCAGCAGAACCGCGATCACCAGGTAGGGAAACCAGGCTTTCCATAACGGCAGACGCAAAGGAAGCTTCCCGAGGTTGCTACCCGTCGTCCCATTCCACGACTCATCCCACGCCTCTTTTTCTTCAAAGTCCCAGTGATCACCCGCGGGAAGCAGGAATCCTTTTCTTGCTGCTGGGACCACAATGGCCAGACCAACCAGAGACCCCAACAAGGAAGGAAACTCGGGACCGAGGGTAGCAGCGATCAATACATAAGGAATGGTCATCGACAGAGATGCAAAGACCGCGAACTTCCAGATTTTCAAACCATCCGCGAAACGCCGTTCCTTGCCGAAGAAACGGGTCATGATTGCAACGACCATCAAAGGAATCATCGTGCCGGCAGCAGCATGCAATGTGGCCACTCGCAGGCCTATCATTGGCAGCAGCTGCTCCCAACTTTCCAAACCGATTTGCGATGCGTAATCCACAACTTCAGGTTGGCCTTTGAGACCTTCGGACACACCATACAGAATTGGAGTTCCAACGGCCCCAAAAGAAACCGGAGTGCACTGGATCAGCATCCCCGAAATGACCGCCGACTTGGCAGGAAACCCCAAAGCGACGAGCAACGGAACACAGACAGCTGCGGGCGTTCCGAACCCTGCCGATCCTTCAATGAACGAACCGAACAGCCATGCGACGATGATCACCTGAACACGACGGTCCGGTGTGATGTTTGTGAAACCCTGCCTGATGACCGCAAGGCCTCCACTTTCAGCAAGCATATTGAGCAACAGAATTGCACCAAAAATGATGTACAGCAAAGTGCAGGCGATGACCAAGCCCTTGAGCGAGGCAGCGAATATCTGCCACGGCCCCAATTGCCAGAAAAAAAAGGCAACCAGCACGGCAGTCAGGTAAGCCACAGGCATTGCCCGGGATGCAGGCCACCGCAGGGCAACGAGAAAAATTGCAACCGCGATGATCGGAGCAAGTGACAGCAGGGGTGCAAATGTCTCAATCATAAATCTGCGGATTCACCAAATTAGGTGGACGTTGCCCAAGGCAGGCAGCAAGGCAATTTTCTGCGGCCATGTTTCCCATTTTTGTTCGCGTGCCAATGGTACCACTTCCAAGATGCGGAGCTACCACGACGTTATCCATTTCGTATAGCTCAGGCTCCAAAGCAGGTTCCTGCTCATAAACATCCAACCCTGCTCCAGCAATTTCTCCATTCTGCAAAGCCACAACGAGTGCTTTTTCATCAACGATTGGACCTCTCGCCGTGTTCACCAACAGAGCTTGTGGTTTCATCAACGCGAACTCCCGTGCACCGAGAAGATGCCGAGTGTCATCGTTCTGAGCCACATGCAGTGACACAAAGTCAGACTGCTGCAGAAGTTCATCCAATTCACAGTAAGTCACCTGCAATTCGTTTTCCTCTTCCGGCGTCAAACGTGTTCGATTCCAATAGAGCACTCGCATACTGAAGCCACGTGCGCGCGGAATCATGGCTTTGCCGATTCTCCCCAATCCGATCAATCCCAGCGTGGAATGGCTTACATCCGCTCCCAGAAACTGCAGTGGCCCCCAGCCCTGCCATGCCCTGGTACGCACAAAACGATCACCTTCTGCTACCCGCCGGGCGATGTCCAGCAGCAGCGCGAAAGCCATGTCGGCAGTTGTTTCGGTCAAAACACCCGGCGTATTCGTTACGGGAATCTTTCTGGCGGTGGCCGCAGCAACATCAATGTTATTGAAACCAACCGCAAAATTTGCCACCACTTTCAAACCCGGATTGGCCGCCAGGATGTCATCATCAATCGAATCTGTCAGGAGGCACAACAGCCCATCAACGCCTTGAACTCCCTGAATGATCTCCTGCTTCGACAGATAGCGATCCTCGTGATTCATCGTCAACACAGCGCGTTCACGAAGCATATCCATCGTTTGAGGTGGTAATTCACGGGTCAAGAAAATACGTGGTTTATCAGACATCTATCCGACTTTTGATCTGGAAACAAAAACATCAACGACTGCAGAAACCCAGAGTCGCACGAGTTTCCAGAGTCGCACGAGTTTATGGCGCAGTGAATCACTCTGGTATGTCTGTGCAGCATGCGATGCACAAAATAGAGGCGAATTCCTTTTTTTCATGGCCAAATGCTTCAATCCTACCCGTCTCAAAGTCATCATGGGTGGGACCATGCGTCCACAGACGTGAAAACACGCAAGAGCATTACCGATTTCAACGCTGAGAATTGATTCGACATGGCATTCCCAAACTCCTCTGTTCATCTTGCTCAATACCGTTCGAACAATGGGGCCAGGACCAAAAGCAAGAACCAACAGAAGGATCATGCAGACAGGGCATCGGTGTTTCAACGATTGAAGACCCCAGTCCTGACATTCCTGCCATGTGCCCCAACGCTGGTTGCGACGCCGATCATGGCCATGTTCTTGATGATGCCATCGGTTTGGAGCATCGAACCGGCGGGCAGAGTAATTCAGCAGGACATGATCCACCTGCGGAACGCGGAACCAAGAGAGTGGACGTCTTTCCCGCAAACAGCCGAAGCCACGCAACTGAATCTGCAATTCGATGCGACTGCCAACAATGACCCCGGAACGCTGACGTTGACACAGGCTGATGTGAAAGAATCGTGGACAATCACCTTGAACAAGCAGCCGCTTGGGAAACTGGTGCGTGACGAAAACAGACTACAAACCGACTTCCTCATACCAGCGGGTCTGCTCAAAACAGGCCAGAACACACTCACAATCGCGTGCAGAAAAAATGCTCCGGCGGATGACATCCTTGTCGGGCAGATCACGATCCACCCGTCACCCCCTGAGTCGCTCCGCGGTGCGGCCACGCTTCAGGTTGCGATCACCGATCAGAACCAGACGCCAACCCCCGGCAGAATCACGTTAACCAACGAGCATGACATCCTGATGCCGGTTGGCAATCAATCCGGCAACCATCTGGCGATCCGTGAAGGCGTGATCTACACGGCAACGGGTGAAGCTGTACTCGGCGTTGCCCCCGGCACCTACCGAATCACCGCGGGGCGTGGATTTGAATATTCAGCACCCTCAACCGTCGTCAGAATTGCAGCCGGTGAAACCGTCAAGCGAACGCTGATACTGGAGCGGCAAGTTGATACCTCGGGCTGGATTGCTTCAGACACCCACGTTCACACAGTCACCTACTCTGGTCATGGTGATTGCACCATTGAAGAGAGAATGGCAACACTGGCGGGCGAAGGAATCGAATTCCCCATTGCAACCGATCACAACCGGCAGATTGACTACCAACCCGTGGCTGAAACCGCAGGCGTGACCGAGCACTTTACGCCGGTGGTGGGAAACGAAGTCACGACAAAACACGGGCACTTCAACGTTTTTCCGGCAGTCGCCGATGGCAAACTCCCTGACCACAATCAGCTTGAATGGTCAAAACTGTTCGACGACATTTACACACAGGACAGGACGCGTGTGGCAATCCTGAACCATGCCCGTGACCTGCACTCCAGCTTTCGCCCTTTTTCACCGAGGCACCACCTGAGCCTGACCGGTGACAATCTTGACGGGTGGCAGCAAGAATTCAACGCGATGGAACTGATCAACTCAGGAGCCGTTCAAACAGATCCCATGGAACTGTTTCTCGACTGGTGCGGGCTGATCAATCACGGGCTGAATGTCACCCCCGTGGGATGCAGTGACTCCCATGACGTCTCTCGCTACATCGTGGGGCAGGCCAGAACTTACATCAAAGTCGATGACCGGGTTCCCGGAAATATCAATGTGAAGAAAGCAATCGACAGTTTTCTTGCTGGCCGAGTGATCGTCAGTTATGGCATTCTGGTTAAACTCGAAGTGAAGATCAGTGATCAAAATGTGCGACATGGCCCCGGTGACCTCGTGCATTTCAATACTGAAAACGGAGTGGATGCGCAAAAAATGGTAGCGGTCACAGCGTCCGTCATGGCACCCGAATGGACGACCCCGAATGAGCTTCGGCTATTCCTCAACGGGCAGACGAAGTTCAGCGTTGACCTTCGGAATCAACGCAGGAACAACGCCCCCATGTCAGCCACAGCCACCTGGAACATCCCGATTTCAGAAATTCCGCACGATGCATGGATCACCGCGGTCGCTACAGGCGACGGAATCAAGTCTCCGCACTGGCCAACCGCCAAACCCTATCAGCCGGATTCTCCCACATTCCAACCACACACATTCAGCTGCACGGGCCCCATTCGCCTCGATATCGATGGCAATGGCAGTTTCGATGCTGCCCGGGACTATGCGGCAAAACTACTGGCGGAAACCCCTGTCGATACGGCTACGAAGCAACCTGATCTGCAACACCTGGCGAGATCTCTGGCCCAGTACGACGAAGCAGTTGTTCACCAGACCCTGGCAATACTCGCAAGCAAAGGCATTGAACCATCGCATCTCATTTCATCGGGCGTAGGAAAACGAGGGCGTGCCTTCGAACGCCAGTGGCGACTGGCAACTCAGGCAAGAATCGAACAGCGGGAATGACCACAAGTGACCACACACAGGCTCCTTTTCGGAAAAACCGATTAAAAAAGCGCCCGACTGCACGACATTTTGCAGCCATGATGCACAAGAACCGATGCGATGTTCGCACTGCCGCCCCGGTGGCATGAGCCGCGATGGTGCCCAATGCTCCAGCATGTCCATTCGTTAAACGCAGAAAACCGCAACAGCTTTTCTTCTGTTTTCCGTCGGTCAGCGACTTTTTTACTGCCACGTTCAACTAATGTGTGCTACCTGCTTTTAATTGGATGGAGAATGCCTCGTTAGTCCTGTCAATTTTGCCTCCGACATCATTGCCTCGGAGACCATGGCATGAACCTGAGAGTTCATCCTTCCCGTATTCAGCCTGAGTCGACCGCCCAGATTCGAGTAAGCGATCCGGAGAGACATCATGACGACCCAAGAATGTGATTCCCGGGACCGGCGCATCGTCGAGAACATTCGCACCTTGCTTCAGGCGACCCCGATGCTCAAGCAACATGCTTCGTTGCTGGAGATCTCAATCGAGCAGTCGGCTGTGGTCATCCGCGGCAATCTGCCCACGGACGCAATGAAGGCAGAACTCGTCCCGATCATTCGACGGGCGGGCGTCTTGAGCCAGGTGAACAATCGCGTGCTTGTTGCTGCCTGATCCCTTTGCCACCCGCGCAGTTCTATCGGAAAAGGCCTGGATGCAGACGGCTCATCCCAAGGCGACGAGCTGGTGGTATTTCACCATTTAGCGGCCTGCGTTTCAGACAGCAGTCACATGCCTGACCCATCTTGCCGCCTGATTCACGCGGACGTGCTTCACTGTGTCATGGCAACCATCAACAGGACAAGAATCAGAATTCCCAGCACCGCCCCAACCACGCCAGCAATTTTTGCCATGGAGTAAGGTGCGTTGCCAGAAAGTAACGTTTTGTCCTGCCCGTTGATGACCAGACGGTAGAGCTGCCCCCGATAGCGATAAGCCATCACATAAGCTGGAAAGGACAAGCGTCGAGTGACCAGGTTCTGCAACACCAGAGAGACATGCAGGTTCCTGAATCTGGTCCCGGGTATTTGACTTCCCTTCACATGCAACCGGGCCATTTGCTCCAACGCGTCGGTAACCTGTTTGCGAGCTTGCGAGCGTTGGACATCGAATCTTTCGATCGTCGCATCCTCGGCGTTCTCGGGATTGTCCTTTGCGCTGCCCAAGTCATAACCACTTGATAATGCACCGACCTCCCTCGCGTTCAAACCCCGGGAAGCAGATGCAAGAATGTCATCAAAAACAACTTCGGTTGTACCTGCATGGGGTGCCCATGCGGACCGGCGACTTCCCTGATTCGAATCAGCCGCCCAGCTGATTCTGGCATCAGCATCAAAAACCCAGGCGACCCACCAGAGCGGTTTCAGTTCTTGCACGCGAGCCGATGAACTCAAATCCGACGGACGAAACCATCCGAGCGAACTGAGCCATTTCTGCAACTGTGCCCTGGCTTCATCGGGAGCAACCGTGAACGGCAAATAGCCCTCCGTTTGTTCCATCGGATCTTCGATTGTCTCAACCTCGAACACACTGTCACAAAACGAACAACTGGGTGCCTGTTTTTCCGGGTCATATGCAACCGCCGCACCGCAACCTGTGCAGCGAAGAATCTTGATCGTCTCAGCATTGCTAACGCTGACATTCAGGACAGGCGCAGCCTTTCCGCAGATAGCGCACCTCAAATCTCCGCGTTCCAATGGCGTACCGCAAGAGTCGCATTCCCGGCGATCAATGCCTGCAGCAATGGTACTGTTGTCTGATTCGCTCATTGCAACCTACCTCCCAGCCATGAATAACAGTGCCACAGCCAAAATGATCAGCAAGACAATGACGACTGCGATCGTAACCTTGACTGGCGATATCGGCACTTTACCGCCGACCCGTCCGGTCTGCCCGTTGACAAGAATTTGGACGGGCGGCTTTGATTCGTCGTACCGAACCGCAAACGTCCAGATTGGGAACAGCACAAGATCAATGGATTCCTGTGAGACGTTCGTTTGATATTGCAGATTGCGATAGGAATCTCCCGGCATGAAACCCTTGAGTTTCTTGCCAACCTCCTCGACGGCTTCTCCGTGAGCGAATTGAAAACACTCGTCCTGTGTTCTTGAGGGTTCTTCTGCCAGCCAACCCGCGATCATTTTGGGCGTGAACCGCCTTAACGCCCGCAGATCAAATGGCTCGACAGCCTCCAATGCCGGGTTACTGACTCCCTTGGACGCAGTCACCACGACATCAAGGATGTAGGACACATGCCGCCCCCGCAGTTTCCGCCACTCGGTTTTGACAACCGTGCGTGTTCTGGTGACTGTATTCCCATCCTTGTCGGTCGTCGTGTAGGTCTCTGTTTCGGTATAGTTTTCGCCGATATCGGCGTCATAGGTTGATTCTGCAACGGCATTGTAAAGGTAGGCAGGGAGATAAACCCCGCGTGTCAGTTCGGGCACGGCTTTCCGGAATGCCGCTTTCGCGAAGAGCGATGAACGCCGGACCCAATTCGTGACAGCTTCAACAGCGCGTTTTTCTGTGACCACAAATCCGATCGTGAAAACGGGCGTGGGCCGGTTTTCTGTGGGCGGCCGCTGAATGATTGATGGCGATGCACAATAAGGACAGATCGCCGTCAACATCTGCGGCTCGACGAGCAGATTTGCCCCACAAGACTGGCAGGAGATTTCCTTGTAATCAACCTTCTCGGCTATCACGTCAGCAGCCATACCATCCCCGTCCTGACCTGCAGCAGAATGCTATTGAACACCTCAACTTGCGTCATCCTCCCTCATCCACAGTGCAATCGTCAACCACGCCCTTATTCTGCTCCGATATTCCGCTCCGATATCTGTTATGTTACAGCCTGCACGTGCTGGCAGTGGCCATGACCTATTTGACATTTTGTTCCATCAGGAAACAGATTCCGGACCGATTTGTCCAGTAAGAACAACTCGGTCTTGTCTTTGCAGGCACAACCAGAGCGTGCAGGGGGCGCATCAATCATCAACTCGATGACGCGCGTTTGAAGAATCATTCCGACAAAGTCCAACACGACATGCCGCTGAATCCAGCCCGGATCGCTTTTGCAATCCTACTTGCTCTGCCCATCGTTCTGTTCCAACCGGAAAGTGCCGAGGGGCAGATATCTTCTGTGTCACCCCCGGTTTCCAGTACCGGCACCGCCTCTGCTCCGAAGCCCGAGTCAGTGGTTATCCACACGCTTTTTTCGGACGCGGAATCTTATGCAGACACTGAAACGAATGAAGAGGCGGATTCGTATGGAGACCCGTAAACGAATGCAGACCCGGGAACGAATGCAGACCCGGGGGGTGCCTCTGAGACTGCCCCCCATGCGTCCGAGGATTCTCCACCGCTATTCACCAATGACGCAGTGGTCTTTGGCATGTTGATTGGCATCCTTGCTCTGGTGTTCTGGACGCACAGTCTGAAGACACCCTTTCTGGTGAATTTTTACAAGTTCGTGCCGATGCTTCTGTTGTGTTATTTCCTGCCATCCCTGTTGACGACGTTTGGCATCGTCGATCCGGAAATTTCAGGTCTTCCGACAGTCGCCAAGAAATATCTTCTGCCTGCCAGTCTTGTTTTGCTGACGCTCAGCATCGACCTGAATGAAGTCCTGAAGCTTGGCCCAAAAGCATTGATCATGTTTCTCACTGGAACCATTGGTGTGATTGTGGGGGGGCCACTTGCCATTCTTCTTGTCGGCAGCTTCGACCCTGTTCTTGTCGGCGGCCATGATTCTGATGCGGTCTGGCGCGGACTCTCAACGGTCGCTGGCAGCTGGATCGGAGGTGGCGCCAACCAGGTTGCCATGAAAGAGATATTCAATCCCACCGATGGGTTGTTCAGTGTCATGCTGGCGGTGGACATTGTGATTGGGGAACTGTGGATGGTGTTTCTGTTGCTGGGCATTGGTAAAGCCAGTCAGATCGACCGCATTCTGAAAGCTGATTCATCCAGTGTCCGGGAGCTTCAGGAAAAGATGGAGCAATACTCGCTGACGATTGCACGGAACCCCAGCGTTGCCGATCTCTTTGTCATCTTGGGTGTGGGATTTGGTGTAACTGCATGCTGTCATATCGTTGCCGACGTGGTCGCGCCGTTCATCAACGACAACCTCGCTTTCTTGAGTAAGTGCAGCCGCACCTCTTCTTTCTTCTGGCTGATTGTGCTGGCGACCACGGGTGGCTTACTTCTTTCATTCACCAAAGCCCGCCAACTCGAGGGCGCGGGAGCCTCCAAAGTCGGAACCGTGTGCATCTTCTTTCTTGTTGCAACGATTGGTCTGCACATGGACATCCTTGCAGTATTCGAATACCCGGGGCTATTCCTGGTCGGGGGCATCTGGATGCTCATCCACGTCGGCCTGATGGTCGCTGTTGCCAAGGTGATACGTGCGCCCTACTTTTTTCTCGCCGTGGGAAGCAAAGCCAATATCGGAGGTGCAGCGAGTGCCCCAGTGGTTGCTGCTGCCTTCCATCCCTCGCTTGCTCCCGTCGGTGTACTGCTGGCCGTTGTCGGATATGCACTTGGCACCTACGGTGCGTACATTTGCGCATTGATGATGCAAGCGGTAGCTCCCAGCTGAATCGGGCAGCAAAAATGGTGACAGTCGCTTACGGACGTCGTCCAAACCAACCTTCTTCATTCACTAAACTGTTCTTAGATATCGTAAATTGATCGGCACAAAACAGAGCACGCAGAGCACCGCCGGCCACTGCTCCATTCTTTCTCTCTGCAAGTTCTCTTGATACTCCGTCTTCCCGCCGCACCTGGCAACTACTCCAACCTTACTTCTCACATCATGCGATTCCATCAAACGCAAACTCCGACACTGAGATTGGCTTTGATTCTTGCTATCGTGGTGCTTGTTGGCCTGACAACGAGCATCAGCCACCAGTCAGTCCACGCCGGTGATCCTGAACCACGCTGGTGGAAAGGCAATCTTCATACCCATTCGCTATGGAGCGATGGAGACCAGTTCCCCGAGATGATCGCGGACTGGTATCGGGAGCATGGCTACAACTTTGTTGCCTTGACCGATCACAATGTGCTAAGCGAAGGCATGCGATGGATGCCTTACAAGACGATTGCCCAAAGGAGCGATGAAGGGATATTGGAACGTTACCGTGCGAGGTTCGGTACATCGTGGGTCGAAACCCGGGGCGAACCTGGTACGCCGGAATTCGCCATTCGCCTCAAACCACTTGATGAATTTCGCGGACTTGTGGAAGAACGTAACCAGTTCATCATGATCCCTGCTGAAGAAATCAGCGACCGCGCCGAGGGCAAACCTGTTCACATCAACGCTACCAATGTGGCCGAAGTGATCAGTCCGGCAGGCGGAGCGACCGTGCGTGAGACAATGCAGAACAATCTGCGTGCCATCCTTGAGCATGAAAAAACACATGGACGTGAGTTGTTACCACACTTGAATCACCCAAATTTTGGCTACGCCGTGACCGCAGAAGATCTGGCGGCTGTGGTTTCGGAAAGGTTTTTTGAGGTGTACAACGGGCACCCCGGCGTCAACCAGCTTGGCGATGCAAAACATCCCAGTGTCGAAGCAATCTGGGACATGGCCAATGCGATCCGCCAGACAACCCTGAACGTTCCACCACTGATGGGAATCGCTACCGATGACAGCCATGAATACCACGGCAAACCGGGATCACGTCCCGGACGCGGCTGGGTCATGGTCCGAAGCCGCTATCTGACTCCTGAGCATCTTATCCGAGCGATGAAACGCGGTGACTTCTACGCCTCCAGCGGCGTCACGCTTGAGAATGTCCAATTTGACCCAAAGACTCTCACACTGAAACTGGATATCCTGCCTGAAGAAAACGTGACCTACACGACCTCCTTCATTGCAACACTGAAGTCCGAGGGCAGTGATCGTGAACGAATTGGACAACAAGTCCATTCGTCCAACGATCTGTCTCCCTCCTATCAAATGAAGGGTAATGAACTTTATGTTCGCGCCGTGGTCACCAGCAGCAAACCGCACCAGGACCCCTCCTTCCAAAACCAACATCAACAAGCGTGGACACAACCAGTTGGCTGGAAAAACAAGTGATTCCAGTACTTGCGATTTGTCTGAAAGCCAAAACGGCTCCGCGGCACAACGGCAGACCACCGAAATGCGGCCGCAAAACCACCAATTCAGGGTAAACCAAATGAAAGAGGGTCACGTTTACCTTTCCAATCCCCAAATTCGCATGAGCATGCAGGGCAAAACATGGCAAATGGCAATGCAAGCAGGCCATGATTCCTTGACACAGGTTAAAATTTCGAGCATCACGTGTGGATGATGAGATCGGCAATCAATCTCGACTCACAGATGTCAAACCTTCGGTTTACTTTCGCGTTAGCAGCCTCCTGAATGACAGATGAGTCAAACTCTGAGTGGTTCCTGAAAGACAAAGCGGGCATTACCGGCCCACTTTCAGAAACAACCATGCGCGAACACGTGGATCGCACCACGGATAGTGAACTGATGATCCGGCAGGGCAATAGCGACTGGCGTTCTGTTGATGTAATTCGAACCAAGATTCGACAACTCGAAGAAAACGGAATTTTCGTCCGTTACAAGAATGTAGCTGAGGGTCCCTTCACGCTGACACGCGCGCATCATGTCCTCAAACTCATGACTCCGGGTGGGATTGATGTACGTACAGGTGCGAAGGGATCGTGGATTCCGGCAGATAAATGGCTTTCCAAAATTGACGAATTACTGGCAGTCGAATCCAAAGAAATGGATTCACTGAGCATTGCTGTGCAGCATGTCCTGGGACGCAAAGGATTCGGTAGCCCGCCGCAGCATTCTGATGAATTGGGCATTTTGCCGGACGACGAAGATACCAAACCAGCGCAACCTGAATCGGCAGTCAAACCGGAACAGCCACGCTGGCTTGCGGTGGACAAAGCAAGTGACCCCGAACCCGTCATGGACGCCGAGATCATCCAATCGCCAGCCCAGCATGCTTCCAACATCAACCGGCACACGGAACCGGTAATTGAAGTTGTGAAAGTCATGAATCACGCCGAGACTGTCAGTCGTGATGAGCAAAACAGAAAAAGTGCCGCAAAGCCGGCTGGCCAGCTGCCATCATCTGATGAAGCCCTCCAACAGAAAAACACCGCCACACCATCAACCATCCGACCGATCGACACATCAGCTGCCATTCGTGTACGACCGCGCAACCTGACAAGCCAGAAAAACCGCACATCGACAGGCCGCAACAGGCTTTTGATCATTGGCACAGCCGCTTCGATCGTCTGCCTGCTGAGCTATGGCATCTGGAACTGGCTGGCAACTCCTGATTCCACCGCTGCCCGAACCGCAGACTCCAATGGAAACTCGGATCCTGTTCAAGGCGTCGCTGCAGATCAAGGCATCGCTGCAGACACGTCCCAAGACAAGGACACACGCGATCCCGAAACCGAGATTGGGGATGTAGATTCCCCCCAAAATGCAAACTCTGACGACAGCAGCGTCAATCCCGATGAACCAGTTGTGAAACCGGATAACAAAAGCAATCCACCGTCAACTGCCGAGGGAACAAGCGGAATCGCGAAACGTCAAAACCAATCCGACAAAACGCCACTGGTCATTTCAACGGGCATGCTTTTCCGTCCACGGTTTGGCACCAGTGAGGGCGAAGTCAATGCAGGAACCGCTTTTGCCGCCAAGTTGACCGGAAAATCACAAACCCTGATTATCACCGCCTTGAATCTGTTTGGCCCTGCTGGCGGTTTGAATACAGAAATCAACGCAGACAGGCTTGCTACTGCCTGGAAAAAACTGATCGTAGAAGATTGCAAGTCCCAGAATTACTTTGGTGAGATTGAGATGCAGCCAGTGTCACTGACGGACGCACAACCGCATCCGAAAAAATCTGGACTCGGTGACATCGCAGCCTGTACCGTGATCGACGCAACAGCCATCGAAGCTTTACCATTGTCGCAACGCATTCCTGCCACCGGTGAGCGTGTCTGGCTTGTCTCAAAGTTGCCGGGAGTACGCGAGTTATTGCACCCGGCGACCGTGGAACGCTTGGCCGATGGCTGGCTTCGCTATACCTTCACCGACCGCAACATTTCGCTGAAAAGCACAAACGGCGCTCCGATCGTGGATCATCTGGGGAAAGTCGTGGCGGTACACGCAGGCAGCGGAAAGAAAGATGGCAAAACCATTGGATCCGCAACTCCTGTGATCAACTTTTATCCGACCCTCGCCGCACAGGTACAGTGAATCCGCGGACAGTAACACCGCTGACCATTCAAAGTTGGCGATGCTTGTGGACACTGAAGCAACAAGTTTTCAAGACGACAACTGCCACAGGCTTTGACTTCTCGATAAGATCTTGGGCAACGTTCTGAAACGCGGATTTCACAACTCCGTGATTTCAGTTGCCCGTGTTTGACAGTCACTCGTGTTACACAGGGGTTCTCGCAACCTGCGATTCATGACATGCGTTCTGTGTGACCACCACCTAATCCTGCGGCTTCCAGCGACTCACCATTCCCCCATCCTTGCAACCCGTGTCCCATGGCTATCTTTCATCACGACTTCGAAAATCCGGAAGACTACCTGCATCATCGCCATCCCTACCTTCTGGTTGAAACCATCAGGTCAATCACAGAGACTCGCGTTGTGACAGAAAAACAGGTCTCCGGCGAGGAGTTCTTTCTGAAGGGACATTTTCCAGGAGCCCCCATATTCCCGGGGGCCATGATGCAGGAACTGACAACCCAATCAGCCGGTGTTCTGATCGCTGCCAGACATAATCCGATGGAGATCTACAACACGCATGACCCTCACTTCAACGAGTATGCGTTGGGGGTTCTCGTCCGGGTAAAGCAGGCGAAATACAGGGGATTCGCGCGGCCGGGAGATCGACTGGTGGTGCAAGTTGACCTGAAAGAAAACGTGAGCGGAATTTTTGACTTTGCGGCACAGATCAAAGTGGAGGAAAAGCTGATCATGCGGAATCAATTCCAACTGACCAATGTGCTTTCCAGTATCCTCAGCGGAAAAGATGTTTGACCCCAGTCATTCCCCTCTGCACTGCTAACCCGTAAAGACGGGATCGCACCACGACGCATCAGGCGAATTAACGTGCTTTGTTCTTCTTCGCCAGTTTCTTCATGGCTTTGACTTCCTTCTTGTCGACAACCCAACCTCGACAGACTGGCGCACCGCAAAGGCATCGTGGAATCCAAGGCAAAGCTGGCCACTGGTAGTCAAAACTCAGCTCAGTGCCAGGTTCGATATTGCAGAGGGCCAACAATCCCAACGTGTATTCGGTAATCTGCAGCAATTCCGCATTGGGACTGCAGGAATGATTCAGGAACGCCGCAGGAATGGATGGCTCCATACTCCACTCATCATTCAATTCCATCACAAACGTTGATCCGGGGTAAGACTCTCGCGGAATCAGTTGGCCACTGATTTCAATAATGAGTTCCCCTGGCAAAAATTGTCGGCGGGCAAACACACCGAAACCGCAATTGGCTTTGCGAACTTCGACATCACGATCACGATAACTACGGTAGCCGTACTCAGCATCTACCTTACGCTGCAACTTCTTGCGACGTGCTTTATCCAAAACCTTCATGAACTTCTTTAACGTCAAACCCAGATAAAAAATCAGCAATGAGCTGGCGTTTTACTGGTGCATTCATGATGCGTCAACGGGCAGAAACTGCCAGCCAGGCTTACAAGTCGTCGCATGTAAAAATCTCGTCCTTAAAGATCGTGCAAGGCAAGTTGCACCCCCTCAAAAACCAGACGCTCATCTGCCATCCAATGGGTCCGGCGGACGTCCCGTCCGTCATGCTCCATCATCGTACGCCGCCAGAAACGGCTACCGTGCTGATCGCAAGTGGACTGGCTGCGACGGCGAACCAGATCCTCTTTTGCGTCCCCAAACCTCTCACCAGAAGTAATCGGGCAGTTTTCATTCCGACTCGAATTGTGATTCGTTGCAAGCACAAAGTCAGATCGCTCATGCCGGACCAGTGGCCGCTCGAAACTTGTGAATTCCCGGTCAATCCGGAGACATCGCCCAGAACAAACACCGGAATAAACCCATCGAATGGCAATCCCTGCCCTGCCTTCGTCGCTCTGCCCTAGAATGTAGACAGTCATCAGGATTCCCCATCACCATGGGACTTTTGCGTTCCCGTTCTGACAGGCGTGCCCTGCTTCAGGCAGGCAAATTTTTTCACTTCAAAAAAACCGGTTCATCATGCCGACTCTGCTTCCAGGTAAAAAACAGTCTTGCATTTGGGCATTGTTTTTCATCAGCACTTTTTCCGGGTCTGCTGGAATTAAATCGCAGGACTCTGCGGCTGAAACGGGCACACCCACCCGACCTCCGAATGTTCTGTTCATCGCGGTGGATGACCTGCGACCGGCACTGGGCTGCTACGGTGACAAGCACGCAGTAACGCCGAACCTGGACAAGCTGGCATCACGTGGAACAGTCTTTCAACGTGCTTACTGCCAGCAAGCTTTGTGTAGCCCATCACGTCTTTCGCTACTGACGGGGAAACGTCCTGACACAACCCGTGTCTGGGATCTGTCGACCCACTTTCGTAAAGCCTTGCCAGATGCAGTTACACTTCCACAGTTTTTCAAGCAGCAGGGATACCAGACTCAAGCGATCGGTAAAGTTCTTCATGGAAATGGCAAGCCCGCTTTTGATCCTCCGTCCTGGACGCACGAACCGCTGCTGGCAACCAACCGTGACCCCAGTCTGCGCTACGCACTCGCAAAAAATCTGCAGGGCAGCGGCCTGAAACGTGATTCAACCGAGTCGGCAGCTGTACCTGACTCCACCTACATTGATGGTCAGGTTTGCGATGCTGCGTTAGAGCGTCTGGTAGATTTCAAGAAGCATGGGAAGCCGTTTTTTCTGGCTGTTGGCTTTCGAAAACCGCACCTGCCTTTCTGTGCTCCAACCCGATACTGGGAGCTTCATGACAGAGGCAGGATTCCACCACCGCTTCCGGACGCAAAACCGGAAAACGCACCGGAACTGGCAACGCGCAGCTGGAGGGAACTTGAAGGTTATGTTGACATCCCTGAAAACGGAAAATTGACAGAGCAGAAAATCCAGCAACTGCGGCATGGCTACTATGCATGTGTCAGCTATATCGATGCACAAATCGGACGGATTCTGGAAAGGCTGGCGGAACTGGAACTGTCGGATCGCACCATGATTGTTGTCTGGGGTGACCATGGCTTTCATCTCGGTGAACATCAATTATGGACCAAGGCCAACAACTACGAACTGTCCACACGTGTTCCCCTGATCGTCACGCTGCCGGTGCAGGGTAAGGTATCGGTCGACAAGCATCCCCCAAGTACAATCAACCAGCTGGTTGAACTCGTTGACCTTTTTCCCACCTTGGCAGAGGCATGTGGTTTCAAACCACCGGGCGACCTCGAAGGAACAAGTTTTCTACCCCTGCTTCAAAACCCTGACCAGGAATGGAAATCAGCCGCATTCAGTCAGCACCCCAGGTCAACAAAATCCAGCCGCCACAAAGGCCATGGTAACATCATGGGGTATGCAATCCGCACCAGGCGTTATCGCTATGTTGAATGGCGTGTCTGGAACGATGGCGAAGTCGTCGCACGCGAACTTTATGATTACAAAACCGATGCCAGCGAAACCGAAAACTGCATCAACAAACCACAATATGCTGGCCCCCAGAAAAAACTGGAACAAACGCTTGCGGCCGGCTGGCAGGAAGCAAAGCCCAACAGACTGCCCAGGTAATCAGGCACGCCCCAGATAATCAGGCACACCACCTTGGGCAATTGTGCCTGATTGCATCATTCACATGCGGGACTCCGCACACGCGGGACTCCGGGATTTGCGAACACACTCTGCTTCAAACACTGCAAAAATGAAAAGCACGAAAACATTGTTGGCGTTGCGCCAATTCATCAAAACCGCCAGGAATGCTTTTCTGGTTCTGTTGCTGATCTTTGCGAACATGCTGTCTCCCGTCACCTGTGACAGCCAAGCCAAGGAACCAGAGAGTCCCAATATTCTGGTCATTGTTTCGGAAGACAACGGTCAAGAACTGGGTTGTTATGGCAACAGACATGTGAGCACGCCGGTTCTGGATGGACTGGCCGAACGCGGAGTCCGGTTTCACAACGCCTATGTTCCCCAAGCTGGCTGCAGCCAGTCACGTGCTGCCTACCTGACAGGTCTCTATCCTCACCAGAACGGCCAGATTGGTCTGGCAACATGGAAGTTTCGCATGTATCGCGAGGATCAGCCAAATCTGGTGCGCAGCCTGCACAACGCCGGGTATCGAACCGGAATCATTGGCAAACTGCATGTGAATCCAGCTGCTGCTTTCCCATTTGATTTTCAACAGATTCCATCTTCCAATTTTTCACGGAAGAAACTCGACAATTACGCCAGGCATGCAGCTGATTTTTTCAGTGAATCGACACAACCTTTTTTTCTGATCGTGAATTATCCGGACGCACATCGTCCATTCACAAATCAGATCAGTGGTATTCCGCAAAAACCACTGACCGCATCCGATGTAACCCCACTGGACTACATGGGCCTCGATTCGCCTCAGTTACGTGCTGAGACCGCCAGCTACTACAACTGCATGAACCGCTTGGACCACCTGATTGGTGATCTGCTTGCACAACTGAAGAAATCAGGCAAACGGAAGGAAACGATGGTGGTTTACTTTGGCGATCACGGAGCCGACCTGCTGCGTGGGAAACGAACCTCTTATGAGGGTGGTGTTCGAATCCCGTTGATCATCGACTGGCCAAACCACACTGAGAATGGAAACGTACGCTCGGAACTGGTTTCAACACTGGACTTGATGCCAACACTTCTTGAAGTAGCAGGAGTCGAAATTCCATCCACACTTGCGGGCAAGTCTCTGACCCCACTGCTCCGATCCCGTAACACAGACCTACGGGAATCGAATTGGCGGCAGTACCTGTTCACTGAATACCACCTGCATTCAGCTCACAACTATTTTCCTCAACGAACGGTCAGGGATTCGCGATACAAGCTCATTGAGAACCTGCAAGCCGACGAAATCAATCCGGGCTACTCTTTCACCATCAAACGCTTTTTTGATGGTCTGGAAAAAGTCATCGACGCTGCCCCAAATCGGGTCAGAGCAGCATACCGCCTGATGGAAAAACCACCAAAGCATGAGCTCTATGATTTGCGGAACGACCCTTGGGAATTTGAAAATCTGGCAAATGACACAAGGCATCAAGCCACGCTCACCAGATTGACCGGCGTGCTTGAGCAATGGCGAGAACAAACCGGTGACCCACTCTTGAATCCGAAATCGGCTGCCCAACTCAAAGCAGAGATCGAGGCCTGTTTCGTTGATGGTACTCCGGAGAAAGCTTCGCTGGAGCTTGACTACCCCCGCTATTTCTTTTCTTCGTCAGCAGAAGGTCAACCGTGAGCGGTCCCCCGGGATGATTGGAGGCCCGACCGCTTTCTGTCAGCCCGACAGCATGCAGGTGTTTTTCCAAAACACCTGATCGATAGCCAGGAACGTGGTGATTCCCAAGCCAATCGAAAACAAACCACTGAAATTTCCCGGCATCTTTGCGCACCACAAACTCCACTGCGGGTACTGGGAGATGGGAAACGTGGTTAATTTGCCAAATTAACGACGGAATCCGAACCGTTGCAGTCCGACTGACAGATCATCTCCGATACAATTCCGCCCAGCTTGCAAACATGCCTGCTGTGTTCCTCAAAACTCCCGCGCAAAACTCACAGGCAGCCGCCGAGAAGACTTGATCAGGAAGCAGCATGCCTGGTTTCACTTCCTTCGTTCGCACATTTACCCGTCACTCTTTTCCGAGCCACCATGCAGTCTGTCGTCATCGATGAACCTTACGAGTTTGTTCCTCCCTACCGCGGAACCTGGTGGGCTCGAAGTTTGCAATTGCTGCTGCCGCGTATCATTCGAAAGAGCTACGGGATTGAATCAATTGAATGCGAGGGTCTGGAGCACATCAGAGAATCCGCAAAAGCCGGTCACGGAATTCTGCTGACCCCTAACCATTGTCGACCAGCAGACCCCTCTGTGACCAATGAGGTCTGTCATCGTGTTGGTCTCGTGCCTCACACGATGGCCAGTTGGCACATTTTCAAACAGAGTTGGCTGCAACGGTTCATGCTGCGTCGACTGGGAGCTTTCAGTGTTTACCGGGAGGGCATGGACCGACAGGCGCTTCAGGCTGGAGTCGAAATTCTGACGGAAGCAAGACGACCGCTGGTGATTTTCCCGGAGGGTGTGATCACCCGCACGAATGACCGATTACTCGCCTTGATGGACGGTGTTTCTTTCATTGCACGATCCGCAGCGAAAAAGCGTGCGGCATTGGAACCTGCGGGTAAAGTCGTCGTGCACCCGATCGGCATTCGCTATTACTTTCATGGAGACATTGACGAAGCGATCCACCAGACTCTCGACGACATCGAGAAAGCACTTTCCTGGCGTCCCAAGCGGGACCCGGACCGAATCCAGCGGATTTACCGCGTTGGCGAAGCTTTGCTTTGGCTGAAAGAAATTGAATACATTGGCGAGCCACAAAAGGGCGCGATACCGGAGCGCGTTGAGAATTTGATCAATCAGATCCTCATCCCGCTGGAAAAAGAATGGTTGAACGGAAAGCATGACGGGACGGTTGTCCATCGCGTCAAACAACTCCGGACTGAAATACTCCGTGACATGATTACCGAGAATCTCGCGGAAGAAGAGCGGGAACGCAGATGGGGTCAGCTGGCTGACATGTACATGGCGCAACAACTCGGCCACTACCCGCCGACTTATGTCAAATCATCCCCGAGCAAAGAGCGACAGCTGGAAACGGTCGAAAAATTCGAAGAAGACTTGACGGATGTCAGCCGGATCCACCGTCCGATGTCGGTAAAAGTCCGCATAGGCCCCGCCATCACCGTCAATCCTAAACGGGACAGAAAAGCTGCCGAAGATCCTGTCATGATGGCGATCGAACAACAGCTGCATCAGTTGCTGGATCTGCCCGGCAAGCCCGAATCAAACGAAAAAAATTCTCGCGACACATAGAAAGTTCGCAGGACTGGTAACAGGCAATCGGCCGGAAAGTGAGTCAGGAGTCTGGAAACCAGAGTTCGGAACTGGGAAACCAGAGTTCGGAACTGGGAAACCAGAGTT
>JAAXJB010000035.1:0-49973 GCA_012270065.1 Rubripirellula sp.
GTCGCCGGGAATTAGCAGTGCTGCATCGGTGGCTTGAATGGAATCGTCCAACATGGTTGCGATTGTCGGCTGGTGAATTTTGATGTCATGCAAATTCAAAAGACGTTTCGCTTCATTGATTCTTGAGCGTTCTCCGAAGAGCAAGTAGGAACTGCCCTTGCGGCCCTGCTTTCGAGCTGATTGAAAAAAATCACATTGGAACTGAAGCAATTCAGTGGACAAATCCCTGAGGGTGCTGAGGCTTGATAGACTGGTCCGTAGCTGATTGGCAACACTGTCGGTAAACGAGCGTTCGGTTCGTCGTGTTTTGACGTTCAATCCTCGACTGCTTCCCTGTTCAAACAGGATGCCAACCGCACCATTGAGATCCGGATAAGTGCTTCCTTTGCCAATGTAAAAGTCGTCGAAACGCTCTTCGGTAAAGAAAAGTTCGCCGGCATCATCCAGCTTTTTAGCGTGCGCGAGTGCAAACAGCTTGGTTAGTTCCACGTTGCGTGTTGGCGTCAATGGGTTGGTTCGAGCTGGGATCCCCGGTTGGAAAAAATAACTGCTCGATGAACCCATCTCGTGAAAATCAAGAACCACATTTGGTTTCCATTCATGAAACAACTTCAGGCGACCTTGCGACTCCGGATGGGTGACTGGCAACCAGTCACGGTTCAGATCAAACCAGTAGTAGTTGGTCCGGCCGCCGGGCCAATTCTGTTGATGCTCACGATCCAGTGGGTTGGTGCTTGCGAGTTTTCCCCGATTTTCATTGACCCAGTGAGCGAATCGACTTCCTCCATCGGGATTCAATGATGGGTCGACCAGCAAAACAGACTGTTCAAGTGAATTGATGACGTCCTTGGACAAAGACGACGCCAGATGGTAGGCGAGCAAAGGGGCGGCGTTCATGCCACTGGCTTCGTCACCGTGAACGCTGTAGCCAAAGTACATCACGGAGACATCCTGCTTTCGCGGTGACTTGATTTTTCCGCTCGCGATTTCTTTCCGATCACTTTTGATGGATTTGATTTTCTGCAGGTTCTGCGGTGATGTGATCGCCAGAACAAACAGCGTGCGGCCTCCGTGGGAAGTCGCGTAGGGCAGAAGTTCGACACGGTCTGATTCGGTGGCCAGCTGCTTCATGTAGTCGGAAACCTGATCATGACGCAGGTGTCGACTTCCAATCTGGAAGCCAAAAAATGCTGCTGGTTTAGTGATCGATTCCATCCGTTGATGACGCGGCAACACGGATGCCGGATCATCGGTTTCGCCAGCGTTGGCAGGTGCTGCAAAAGTCAGACTGGAAATCAAGAAAAAAACGGGGATGAGCAGTCCCATGAACGTGCGAAGTGGACGAAGTTCTGTGGTGCTCAAACTGGTGGAGCGAACGCAGTCAAACATGGCTGTGTTGGTATTTGGGTGCTGAAATCGTGTTCATTTCAGGATAATCTGCAAATGACAGGGATGAACGTGAATCACCGAAAAACGTTCGATTATCCGCAACTAAAAGGCGGGTGAAAGTTGGGAATTGATGCTCCTTGAGTTTGTCTGGATCGAATCAATGTTCCGCTGTCGTCGTTTTATTGGTAGGTCAGGTTCTCTATCCGGGATCGTGTTCGCATCACTTGTGTTGTTGGCTTTTGTATGAATCACCGCTTTTGCATTGCGGTTACATATGCAGGACCAGGTGGCCCTTGCAGAACTACCCGCTGGTGGAGGCGGGCATGGATGTGGCAGTGTGAATGGTGGATGTTGCCGAAGGCTTGTGTTCACACCTTGAGCTGACTTTCTATGAATCCGAAGGCATCGGGGTTGAAAGTAAGTGGTCTTTTTTGTGTTGGTGTGCTAACTTCACTGATGTTTTGATGACGCTCGGAGAAGAGTGTCTGAACGCACACTGAGAACAAGGTTCCTCGCCCCATGCCTTTTCTGTTTCTGCTTGGTGAATTCGAAGTATTGAAGATTTTTCTGATCCTTCTTCCGGTTGCTCTTGTCATCTTCACCGCTATTTATGTTGTGTTGAACACAGAGGACGAGGGGAATCCGATCGTCGAAGAACAGCTTTGGGATCAAACCAGGTGGATCTCGGAAATGGCTCGTTTTGCCGGCATCGTTGTTCTCTGCTTCGTTGTTTGGGTCGTTCTGATGCGGTAACCCATCGCTGCTGTTGTGGGTCCAAATTAATGCAGCCAATACAGCCGGTGTTGCTCTCGGTCTGAAAATCAGGCTCATCTCGATTTCTCGCCCCGGGAAATGACGATCGTCTCCCGTTGTCGTTTTCATTCGTGCAGCGGTTTTCCGAAAAGTGGTTTTTCTGTGAAGATCAGGAACCCCGATTCCGTCGTTTTGGGGAACTGCGGATTCACTGGCAGATTTTCGCGTGAACAGACGAGAACCAACAGCGTTACGACCGTTGGCAAAGCAATGTACGGGGGAAAGTGATGTTCAAACGGGCTGCCAATTGCAAATCGGAGTGTGAACAAACACGTGAAAATGAAAAAGTGCAGGAAGGATGGGCGAGAGTCGAGTGCGGTGGACGTGTGTACGTTGTGCCCCGGTCATGAAGAATACAAGTCTTGAAGAACGCAAAACTTGAAGCACGCCAAATGCCCTTGGAAACGCAAGTATTCAAGCCGGCGGCAACATGCCGGTGCTTCGCTGGTTGCTAGTGCAGCCTGAAAAGACGAGTTTCTTCAGAAACCGGCGTCAACGACAACGGCGTTGTTTCGGGAACAATCTCTGTGTGTGCGGCGATGACACCGAAGTGCTTGCATGGCTGACCACCGCGGAACCACAGATGACTTTTCGTGGAACGTCATCTTGGCTTGCTGAAACAGCCGATTAGTAAAAACGCAACTTTGGCAGCGCGTTTTTCAACTTTTCCTTGGCTTCAGGTGACACTTGATCCTTGGAAAGGATGAGGCTCTTGAGGTTTGAGTGGTTTGTGAGGTGACTGACTCCTGCATCCGAGATCGCAGTGTTGCTGATGTCAAGAACCTCGAGAGTTTCCACTTCCTTGAGTTGTTCAAGTGCGTCGTCGGTGACGAGCGTACCTTTCATCGACAGACGTCTCAATCTGGGCAGTGTTGTCAGTGGTGCGATACCGGCGTCGGTCAGGTCGCTGTCAGCCAAATTGACGGATTCAATCGTCGCCGTGTTTTGCGCATAAGACAGTTGCTGGTCGACACCCTTGCCATTTGCCATGTTCAGTGTTGGCAGTTTTGACCAGCGGATTCTGGCCGCAGCGGAGGTATCGGTTTCGGCGTAGAACACATATTGCAGATTTTTGAGACTTGCTAGCGCGTACAGAGTCTCATCTGAGATGTCAGTTCCGTTGATTTTCAGATAGGCCAGGTCTGTGTAGCCCTGGATCACATCGCTGCTCTTATCGGTCACACGTGTGTTGGTCAGTTGAAGATCTGTGATCTTGCGATTTTCGCGTAAGCTTTCGATTGCTGCATCGGTAATGTTGGTGTCATTGAGACGTAGCGAGTCAAGATTCTCCAGTTTCGCAAGATGGGCCACTCCCTCGTCTGTGATACCAGTGCCATTGAGGACAAGCCCCTGAAGTTGCGATAGCTCGGCTATTTCCTTCAATCCACGGTCGGTGATGCCGGTTCCTTCCAGATTCAAAACACGTAGTTTGGGAAGCTTTTTGAAACTTGCAACCGACTGGTCGGTAATCCTGGTGTTGGCAAGTTCCAGTTGATCGAGGTTGGTGAGTTTCTCAAGGTAGACACTGGCCTCATCTGTTATCCCGGTTCCATTCAATGCCAGCATGCGCAGGTTCGTGAGCTTCGCGATGTGTGGCATCCCCACATCTGTTGTCTGGGCATAATCGAGCGTCAGGCTATGGATGCTGGGCATGTCTGGAAGCAAGCTCAGTGTTGCATCGTTTGCGTACCTGTTGAGGGCGAGGTTGATGGTTTCGCCACGGCTGTTTTTGTGATTGCGATCGACTGCCTCTTGTGGGAGACCGCCACAACCGGATAACAGGCTCAGTAGAGCGATTGCCAGTCCGGGTTTGAATAAATTGGATGGATGCATCAGAAACGAATTTCAAAAGTGAGATCGATTTGGGTTGATTCCGTTGATGGGCATGTCGCTACGTTTGTTTTCCTCCCAGCCTTCTGCGAATAGCATTGTCTGGGTACGGGGACGGATTGACCAGTGCAAATCGCCTGGCTCCAAGTCCCATGAGCATCATCGGACAGGTTGGAAATTGATGAAAACTGGGCTTGGGGCAAGGAATGGGCAAATATCTGTACGTCAGCGATCTGTGTGTCAGCAATTGATTTTGAAAATAGCTCTTTTGGGATGAGGACTCCTCGGCGGGCAGTTGCTTGATTGGGAGCAGCAGGAATGGAGTTTATCCTTTAAATGTTAGGTTATACGTTCCAATACACGGAATGGATCGCACTGAAGGCGTTTGTCGGATTGAAGGATTCCGGAATTTCCTGATCTTATGACGTCCTGCCCATGATCTTGCTCGACTGATATTGCTCGACTGATCTTGCTCGAACTCGGTCTGTTGGGCCTGCTTCCGTGGGCATCCAAGAGGAGAAATACATCAAGCGTTCGGTTTTGAGGTATTTTGATGTAGCGTCTGGCTGTGGCAAGTTTTGATGAATCGTCGAGTTTCGTGCTTAGCGGTTTGTTTTTAGCTTGCCCCACCTGCCAGGGGTTTGCTTTGACTGTTTTCAGTGACTCGAAGAAAGAAGGTGTGTTGTTGTGAAATCGGGACTGACTCGGCGACAGATATTGCGTGGTTCCTCGGTGACGGCAGTCGCTCTGTCTTTGGCTCCTGCGAGGGTCATGAAAGCTGCGGAGGGTGATGGTCTGGTTTGGCACGACGTGCAGCGCTGGGGTGTTGAAGGGAAGGGCTGGGATTCTGGTCAGACTGAGAAGTATTTTGATCGCTTGCCGTCCCGTGCCAAAGGAGAAGTGCGTACTGCGGTTTGGAGTCTGAGTCGGCACTCAGCGGGCATGTCGGTGCGTTTCAGCACTGATGCTGACCAGATCTGGGTTGATTACAAACTGACGTCCAGCAAACTTGCTCTACCACACATGCCGGCAACTGGGGTCAGCGGCATTGACCTCTACGGGCGGGATACTGCTGGACAATGGCGATGGGTTGCCGTGAACCGGCCTGCGACACAAACGATCAAGTCGAAGTTGATTGGCAACCTCTTGCCGGGCAAACGGGATTACATGGCTTACCTGCCGCTTTACAACGGCGTTGAGTATCTGAAGTTTGGGGTTCCAAGTGGTGCAACTTTCGAGACCATTGCCCCGAGAGCCGAAAAGCCGATTGTTTTCTATGGCACATCCATCACGCATGGCGCGTGTGCATCACGACCTGGGATGCCGCACCCTGCGATTCTGGGACGTCGCTTTGATCGACCGGTCATCAATCTGGGGTTTTCGGGAAACGGGAAGATGGAAACCGCGGTAGGCAAGTATTTATGTGAACTGGACCCTTGTGTTTATGTCATTGACTGTTTGCCCAACATGGTAGGTCACGAGGTGGCTGCACGCGCGGAACCTCTCGTGTTGCAACTAAGAGAAGCTCGGCCGAATACCCCTATCTTATTGGTTGAAGATCGGACTTATGCGAATGCTGGATTCGTGCGTGGATCGAACACGCGACACAATGAAAGCCGCGCTGCTTTGCGTGCCGCGTATGACAAGCTGGTTAAGGCTGGCATGAAAAAAATCGGCTACCTGCGTGGCGAGCTTCTTTTGGGCGAGGATCGGGATGATACGACAGATGGTTCCCATCCCAGTGACTTGGGCTTTTTCCGGCATGCTGATGCGATGGAAGTTGCCCTGCAGAAGCTTGGCTTGTGAGCGATTTTACGTTCCGCTTTTACAGGTGTTTTGAAAGGTCACACGCTGGTTCATGTGTTCTGGTTTTGAACCCTGTTTTGGCGTCCCGTCGGGATTTGCAGCAATCTCTCTGTTGATGCTTTTAAACATGCAGAGGTGGTAGTCACCCAATGCATTTGGTTGTTACCGCTACTGTGTTCAAAGAGTGGGAAACCACCGGTTGGTGCCGGGGGATCTGGTCATCAGGAATGATCAGTGGAACAGCAAGATTTGGTTCTCCTGCAAGCATGCAATTTTCTGTCGAATCAAAGGGTTCGATGGTGTTGCTGTTGATCTGCACTTGATTGTGGCGCTGGCGATCATGCGTTATTCTGAAGTCCTGCTCCATTCGACAATCGCTGATTGTTGCGTCCCAGTACCAGTTTTGGTTGGTGTGGCACGCGTGAATTCTGGATTGTTGATGGGTTTGCTGGTTTCAACGATTTGCTCATTCCATGCATGGGAATGAAGGGGATAGAAGATGGTGACGCAAAAGTGGATGACTTTGACGTGTCTTTTGGCGATGGCAACACTCCTGGGATGTCTGCCATCCCCCAGCGCTGACAATTCTGATAACAAGCCGGCTGTGTCGACAACGCCAGGGGTTACGGCAGCCGAAGCCACTCCAAGGGAAACCATCGGAAAAACAACCCAGAATGTTCTTCCTTTGAAAGAGGCTGTAGATAAGGGGGGCGTCCCCGCTGATAAGAAGGCAGGAGCCTCAAATCCTCTACTCGCCAGTGCGGCAGCTTATCGTAATTCGGTTGCAACGATCGGATCGATGGCGGTCGACAAGGCAATTCAATTAAGAAACGCGCAGAGTATTCGTGAACCGAAGCCGCTGACATACGATGTTTTCATGGAAGAGATCATCCAGGTTGGCCGCGGTGATGGTATCTGGCTGCCGATGTTGCCGTACTATCAGGAATACGCATGGGATGAGCAGAATCAGAAGCTTGTGGTCATGGACTTTCCCGCCAGAAAAGAGGAACGGGAGAAGCAACGCTGATTTCGTCCCTTGTAATTCGCACGGAATTCTAAAACGGTTTCGTGCGCGGCATGCTTGCCTGTTGCACGCCAGTAGGGGCTTTGGTGTTGATTCAGAGGACTCAAGTGATGCCGGCCGGCGATTCGGGGCTTTCGTCGGTGGATTGCGATTGCGGTTTTGAGTCAGGAATTTGAGAAAGGTACCTGAATGAACTCAGGTATCGGTGTCAGCTGACAACGTGGGAAAAGGTGAGAATCGCCTTTCGCGTGATCTGAGCATCGGTTAGCGGTTTTCGACACAGGAGATCGGCAAGTTCGTCGACTGGAATCTTTGCTTCATCCATCAGCTTTGCGGCTGCCTGTTCAAGCATTGCTACGGATGGAACCGCACCGCTGAGAGAACTTGCGATCCGCACCGTTCCGATGTCATTTCCTTCGGTGGGAAGTTCGATACATGAATCCCAGTCGAGTGGTGAGTTGCCTGGGAGATCAAAAAAACCAATGGCGTTGAGGTGGATGACATCGCCAGGCAAATGTGTTTTTATGTTCTCGAAAGCGACACTTTCTTCGGTGGGTTCCTCACCGAACCTTTCGATCCTGACGTGCCGAATGTCAAGCACCGTGCTCCTTGATTCAACTTTGCTTGTGATGTAGAAGCCACAAGGTACGTCCACATTCCGCATTGCTCGACATGCACCAAGAGTCAGCGCATTGTATTCCTCACGTGTGTAATCGCGTGACGGAGCAACAGTAACAAGAATCCAACCGCCTGGCTCACGCAGTAAACCACACGACAGTTCAAACGCGACTGAGACGTCGGGATGAAGGCGGCACGACTCTTTCTCCCAAGCCTTGAAAGCATTCACAACGTGCTCGGAGGGATCGACGTGAGTTCCCACAGTGACGCCCGAATCGAGGGGAGTATTGCTGAGGTCTGAGGACTGACTGTTCACCGAAGGTGTTTCCATGATGTCAAAACCTGCATCGCGGTTGTATCGGATTCGCCGACTTTGAGGGGCAAATGGGCTTGGTGATTGTTTGTGGGAGAGTGTTCCGCCTGATCGATTTGGCCATCACGGAACGACAGATGCACGATTCTTGTCAGGTGTTTTCAGGAATGACGTGCAAATTCCGTCAACCCAATCGTCAGTGGTAGAGAACGCAGAGGCAAGCATTGCACGTTTAGATTGAATGTCGTGCTACAGGCGGTGAAACGGTCATGGTGATTGTGTCGAAAATACGAGTGTTTCGCCCCGTATTCCATTTCAGTCTTCATGCGTGCTGGATACGTGGAGAGTGGTCCAGACGAGAGGGTCTACGGCACTTCGACAGCATGGTGGGAATCTCCCGCGACGGGCCAAAACCTTGGGTTGGCCAGTGCAGGTAATTCAATGGAACGGAGGATAGCCCAGTTGTTGGACGGATTGAAACGGTTTCAATTCCAGTTGTTTTGGGATTTGGGTTTCCCGTACTTCGCAATCAGCCGCTGCTGCTCTGACATCATCTCTTTGTGCGGTATGTTCTTGTCGAGAAGAACGACCAAATGATTTTTGTCGATTCTTGAGAGTTTCACTGCGGTCGTGATTTGATTGCCACTTCCCAAACGAAGGACAGCGGGCGTCCATGATTCGGACGAGATCACTGATGCGTTGGCCTCAAGTCGGGCACTGTTTTCTGCAAGTTCCACGACCTGATATTCCTGAATATCAGTGCTGAGTTCGGGTTGTTCAGCGATTGGGAATCGGAGTCGGAACAGGCTTCGGCGGTTTGTCTCGGGGTCGGACATGGCTAGGTGCAGAAGAGGTTGGTTATCGCGTGGCGGGAGTTTGTCTGGTTCTTCATGCTACGTCGAATGTCATGAAAGAAACAGTCGTCCAACATGGCGGGTTTGTCAAGACAATTCCAGCTTGGCGATGCTGGAGTCGCACGACGGTCATCGTGTGCAAAGCTCTATCTGTTCGCCAGTGGGCAACATCACGAGTTCTCCAGTCGAGTGCGGCTACACGTGTTGTTTTGCAAGTGGCGTGAGACGCATTGTTCGACGGTTTGTGTCCGTGACTGGAACTGGTGTTTCTATCAGCGACCATCGTACGCTGGTATGCGGAGGCATCGGTTCGACGCCGCAGATGATTCGTGTTTCTTCAGGGATGTCCGCATCCGCAATCGAATTCACGCAGGTCGGTTGCGTCCAAACCCAGGCTGACATTGGATCCACTTTCATGCTCTGGTTTCGATATTTCGAATCCGGCTTCATGGGCAGCGACGATCAGGGCACCATGTGAAATTTTCTCGCCTGCCCAGTTTTCGACAACGTGTTTCACCCAGAAACTGCTGAATTCGGGGGGCCGCGCAACCGTGGCTCGGGTTAGCCATTTGTGGCAGATGGCGATCTCGTGCGGCTCGATTGTGTGTTCGGTCTGTGTGTGATTTTCAGCGTCCAGAATTCCTGATGGGCCGATGAGCAGTTTTCGTTGCTCTTTCGTGGTGATGATATGGCTCACGGGCTTGTGGATTCCTGAGATAGTGAAAGCGAGGGGGCACTGGTTGCGGCGAGGATGACGTATCGTTTGGCTGCGTTGTTCCTTTTTCTGCCATGTTGAAATGCTGGCAGGGAATCAGAAAGACTTGATTTTGTGTTCCAGTATTCCCAGCTCGTCACGGCGTTGGATCAACTGGGCAATGATGCTGATCGAGATCTCGGCGGGCGTGTTGTTGCCGAGGGGAATTCCGATTGGGCAGTTGAAGGCATCCTGTTTTTCGGCTGATATTCCGTGTGCAGTCAGTTCACGCTTCAGAACGCGCGCTTTCTGATCGCTGCCAATCACTCCGATATAGGGAGCATCTCGATTGGTCAGGATTTCAATGAGCACTGGCAAGTCGGTTGCGTGTCCTTTGCTGATCAAAACGAAAAAAGTATTGGCCGGAAAATGCTTCACGACGTTGCTGGGTTCTGCCGCGTGCACCGTTTTCAATTTCGGATGGTCGGGCAGCTTTTGAATCCAGTCGGGACGTGAGTCGATACATGTGATGCGGCAGTGGAGTTTCAGCAGTGCCGGGATCAAGGCTTGTCCAACATGCCCTGCGCCAAACACTGCGATATTCCACTCGACTTTATTGTGGATTTCGAAAAACAGTTTGACTTCGCCTCCGCAGGTCATGCCGACATCGGTTTGCAGGTTCCAGGTAACAAGCTTGCAGGTTGTACCGGATGTGGCTTGCATGGTTTTCTGCGCGTAATTGATTGCGGCTGCTTCAATTTTGCCGCCGCCAATGGTGCCCCATTCGAGACCATTTGCCGTGATCAGGGCTTTCGCTCCCACGATCTGGGGGGCGCTGCCCCGGATGTCGACCAGCGTGACGGTTGCGAACGGTGTATCAAGTTCCGTCAGCTCGCTGAGTTTTCGGCTATGTTGGACGACATCGAATGTCATCAGAACGATACTTTCCTGTTAGGAGGCTGTGTTGACTCTCTGCCCTGTGCGATCCTACGCGATTCTACCTGCTGCCGGAAGAAGTCGACGGATGGGAGAACCAAAACTTCTCCTGCCCTGGAAGCAGGGGATGGTCATTGACCAGGTGTTGGGTACGTGGGTGCAAAGTCCGGTCGATGAGGTTGTTATTGTCGTGCGCAAGGACGATTCAGCGCTGCGTAAGTCCTGTGAAAAGTGGCGTGTCGCGGTCGTTACACCGGAAGTTGACCCTGTGGACATGAAAACTTCCGTGATGGCAGGGATGCGATACTTGCAACAGGCTCATTCACCGGCAGATCACGACTGCTGCTTTGTCTCGCCCGCGGATGTGCCAGAATTGGATGCTCCACTGATCACTGAGTTGATGGGCAGGTACCGTGAGCGTGCCTTTGATTCGGGTGAAAAAAACAGGCCCATGCTGGTTGTCCCGCGATACGGCGCGCGACCGGGGCACCCGTCTCTGTTCAGATGGGAGGCGCTGAGGTTGGTGGATTCACTTGATCAGAACGAAGGTTTGAACCGGCTTGTTGAAACCCTTGCCAAACATCACGTTGATCGACCCTCCAGCACACGCCCAAAAGATATCGATACGCCGGAGGATTATCAGAGGATACGGGCTGAAAATGCGGTCCGGGAACGGAACTGAAAATGACTGACGTGCGTTTTTCAAACTGTCAGAAATAGACAAATCGGTCAGCTCCAGCGGTCACCGGTGACTGATTACGTATCGAAATGTATTTGCGATGTCAGAGTTTCGTGATTGCACAGCCCCGTGAGGCCAGAATTCCCGTGACGGCAGAATTCCCTGAGTGTTAGAATTTGCGACCCGGTGCCATCTGACGATGTGGTAATCTACCGACAATCGTCAGGGAACGTAGAATCAGCGGATTGGTCGCGTGTTCGAGGAGATGAGGGAATCATGACAATCATCAATGTGAATGGTGAAAAGCGGGAACTGGGTGACATCCCCGATGACACACCGTTGCTCTGGGTTCTTAGAGACCAGTTGGGTTTGACCGGGACAAAATACGGGTGCGGCGTTTCTGAATGTGGTGTCTGCACCGTTCATCTGGATGGTGAAGCGGTTCAGTCGTGTGTCACCACTGTGGGTGAGGTGGGTGACAGCTTGGTGACAACGATTGAGGGGTTGTCAGAGGACGGCACGCACCCGGTTCAGAATGCTTGGCGCGAGCATGGCGTGCCCCAGTGTGGTTATTGTCAGGTGGGGCAGATGATGATGGCTGCTGCGTTGCTAAAAGCGAATGCCAGCCCGACCGATGAGGAGATCGAGAACGAGATGTGGAATATCTGCCGTTGCGGGACTTACCCCCGGATCCGGGCAGCGATTAAAACGGCTGCAAAGGAGATGCAAAAGTGAGTAATCCTTTCAACAAAGACATGAGCCGTCGCGGATTCCTGTCCAGCATCTCAACTGGATCGCTGGTTCTGATGGCACGTGTTTCCCAGGCAGAAGATGACGTGGCTGTGGCAGTAGTGGAGGAGGGCAGCGTGCCAACGTTTGATCCGGACCTCTTTGTGTCGATCGCCAGAGATGGTGTCGTCACCATCACGGCTCACCGCAGTGAAATGGGCACAGGCATCCGAACCGGGTTGCCAAGAGTGGTTGCGGATGAACTGGAGGCCGATTGGAGCAAAGTGGTCATCGAGCAGGCGGTGGGTGACAAACGCCTCGGGTCACAGAACACGGATGGCTCCAATAGCGTCCGTCATTTCTTCCAACGCATGCGTGTCGCAGGCGCCACTGCACGGACGATGCTCGAGCAGGCTGCGGCCGAAATCTGGAATGTGGAACCCACGGAATGTCACGGCAGGAATCACCGTGTTGTGCACGCGGAAAGTGGCAAGTCATTGGGGTACGGAGACTTGGTGGAAGCGGCCAGCAAACTGGACATTCCGGCATCGGACACACTGCGAATGAAGCCAGCCAGTGAATGGCGGTACATTGGGAAAGATGCTCCGATCACAGATCTGGACGCCATTTTGACTGGAAAGGCAGAGTATGGAATTGATGCCCGGATGGAGAATCAGTTGTACGCGGTCATCGCGCGCCCACCGGTTGTTGGCGGCAAGTTGAAGACGCTCGAGTCAGCTGACACCCTGGCCGTCGAAGGCGTGCAGCATGTGATTGAGATTGAAGGTTATCAGGGTGCGCCCGTGTTCCAGCCTCTCGGGGGAGTCGCCGTTTGTGCTGACAGCACATGGGCGGCATGGCAGGGCCGTGATCTACTCAAGGTCAGCTGGGATGACGGACCCAATGGTGAATACGACACCGAGGTATTCGCGGCCGATTTGGCCGAGGCTGCAAAGCGCCCCGGTAAGGTCTGGCGGAACAATGGTGATGCGATGGCTACGATTGCCAATTCGGCTGCCGTTCAAAACGCCGACTACTCCGTTCCGCATCTCGCCCACGCATCCATGGAGACGCCCTGTGCTGTGGCTGATGTGAAGGTGGAGTCAGGCAAGGTGGTTTCGTGTGTGTTGAAAGCAGCCACACAAAACCCGCAAGCAGTGCAGCAGGCGGTTGCTGCGGCTCTGGCAATTCCGGAGGCTGAAGTGATCGTTCACGTCACGTTGCTGGGGTCCGGATTCGGTCGAAAAAGTAAACCGGATTACTGTGTGGAGGCTGCATTGTTGTCATTGAAATTGCAACGCCCCGTACACGTGACGTGGACGCGTGAAGATGATATCCAGCACGACTATTATCACACGATGTCACATGTGCATCTGGAGGCATCTGTTGGTGAGGATGGACTGCCCACCGCATGGTTGCAGCGTGCAGCCTTTCCGTCAATTTCTTCGTTGTTCAGTGCAGGTTCGGAAAATGCAGCCGGCTTTGAAGTTGAGATGGGATTGCAGGATCTTCCTTATGATGTCCCACATATCCGTGTCGAAAGTGGCAAAGCTAAAGCATCGACACGCATTGGCTGGTTGAGGTCCGTCAATCACATACCTCACAACTTTGCCGTCAGCTCCTTTGCGGATGAGTTGGCGCACCATGCGGGACGCGACCCTCTTGAGTATCTGCTGGCGCTTCTGGGAGAGGATCGGCTTCTCGATATGAAAGCCGCAGGACTTTCAAATCGCGGGGCATCCGCGGAGGAGTATCCGTACGACATTGGAAGATTGAAGCATGTCACGCGTCGTGTTGCAGAAATGGCTGATTGGCAACGCGCCGGAGAACTGCCGAAAGGTCGGGGACTGGGGATCGCATCATGCAGGTCGTTTCTCGGGTACACCGGACATGTGGTTGAGGTTGAGATCGACCAGAAAGGGAAACTGCAGATTCCCAAAGTCTGGGTTGCCTTGGACGCGGGAGTGATTGTAAGCCCCGATCGTGTTCTGGCTCAGGTTGAAGGTGCAGCCAGCATGGCAGCGACGATCGCCTTGCATGGAAAAATCAGTTTTACGAAGGGACGAGTCAATCAGTCCAATTTCGATGACTACCGAATCGCGACGATGAGCGATTCACCACGTGAGGTTGTAGCTGAACTGGTCAAGTCTGATGCACCTCCTGCCGGTGTGGGCGAAACGCCCGTGCCATCGTTCGCTCCGGCTTTATGCAATGCGATTTTTGCCGCTACCGGTAAACGGATCCGTTCATTGCCATTGGCGGATCACGACTTGAGTTGGTCGTGAATGAACCTGCATCTCTGTGAGAGAAAGGCCAATGTTGGGTTGTATGTACCGCTAGTCTTTTTTTGGCTTGGTCGGGTGGATGTAACCTTCAGTCGGGAGTTGGTCGGCCAGGTACCGGCGTGATTTGTATCGGAGATGGTGATGGGTGGAAAGTTGCCGTTGATCGAGTGCCAGGGAGATCCTCGGCATATGGGGCGTCAGCAGGGTGAGATGCTGCGTCAGAATATCAATGACGCGATTGAGGCAGTCGGAAATCTGGAAGCTTTCAGGCTCATGAAACCAAAGTGGTTGCCCGCATCATGGTTTCCCCGTTTAGCGGCTCGAAAAGCTCATCGATTCATGCGTCGGGCATTCCAGAACAGTCCCGAGAATTTTGAACAGCGTTTTCTGGGGATCTGTGAAGGATCGCAGGTGCAGCCACAAAATCTCGCACTCTGCTGTTCGCTGGAAGCGGCGATGAGTGACTTGACTCGTAGCAGTCATCAAAGTGTAAATGCTCTGCAGGCAGGATGTTCGGCGATTGCGGCAACAGGATCAGCATCCCGTGGTGGAGATGCGATTGTCATGCATAATTTTGACCATGTTCCTGTCGTGCAGAAGTTTCTTACTGTTCGGAGATCCAAGCCGGTCGGTAAGTTGAGTTCAGTTGAGTTCACCTTGTCTCCGTTGCTGGGCGCAGTCGATGGTGTCAACGAAGCAGGCTTGGGGGTGACCTGCAATTATGCTTATGTCAGGGATTCGATTACCCCGGGGCCAACAATCACCATGTTGATTTCGCGGGTTCTTGCGGAGGCAGAAAGTGTTGGGGATGCAATTGAATGTTTACAGGACTGGCCACGGGTAGGTGGTGGTTTGTTGATGTTGGCTGATTCCGCCGGTGAAGTCGTTTCGATCGAACTTTCCAACCGGCGGATGGCTGTCAGGCATCCATGCAACGGTATTATTTTCCATACCAACCGCTTGCAGTGTGATTCCATGCGGTCCGTGGAAATAGCGACCTCTGCGTGTTACGACCATCGTGCGCCGTCGTTGCTCCGAGGTCAGCGTGTTCATGATTCGGCGGACTTGAGGTCTGATGCCATTGCCGGATTCGTGATGGAAAACGGACCACTGTCTCTTGAGAATCTGAAGACCGTTCTATCCGACCACGCCCACGGGGATTCCTGCAATAGCGTCTGCATGCATGGTGGTTATTGGTCAACGGTCGCATGCACACAACTGTTGCCGCGAGATCGTAAGCTGCGAGTGGCATTCTCCAACACCTGTCAGGCAACGCTGCAGGACTTTGTTGTCTGACATCGAAAATGCCATGGTTGAAAGTGATTGGTCGATGAAATCAATCGCAGTCAGATTCGAGGCTGGTTGACCTGATGGCTTACTCGGTTCACTCCGGGGAGTTACGTGGGTCTGTTCCTGCTGGCGGCTTGATTTTGGGTTATCTCTGGACATGAAGGGACAATGCCCACGGTGGGCAGGCGGTTGCTTTGCCAAAAACTCCCCCTATAGAGCATCAGAGGTGGAAAAGTGTCGGTCACGAAAGTCCTTGTGTGTGGTGCGACGGGTTACGTGGGCGGGCGTCTTGTACCGAGATTGCTGGAGGAAGGTGTTGCGGTCCGCTGCCTTGTTCGCAGCCCGGAAAAAATGGCAGATCTCGCGTACCATGGTCATCCGAATCTGACAGTGATCGAAGGCGCCTTGGATGATCAGGAGAAACTCAGGCAGGCCGCTGATGGTGTGGATGCCGCGTATTATCTTGTCCATGCCATGATCAGTGCGGGTGATGATTATGATTCGCACGATCGGGAGTTTGCACAAAACTTCATTGATGGACTGCATGGCTCTGGTTGCAAACGGATCATTTACCTTGGTGGTTTGGGCGAAATGGGACCCGACCTCAGTAAGCACTTGCGTAGCCGTCGTGCGGTGGCGGAAATACTTCAGTCCGGTGATGTCCCTGCCACCGTTTTGCGGGCAGCCATGATCATTGGGTCGGGGTCTGCTTCTTTTGAGATTCTGCGTTATCTGGTTGATCGATTGCCAATCATGATCACGCCCAAGTGGGTGAATGTAGAAACACAGCCGATCGCCATTCGTGATGTTCTGCGTTATCTCGTGCAATGTCTGCAGGTGCCTGAAACGAGCGGCAAGGTGATCGACATTGGGGGTGCAGATATTCTGACTTATCGTGAAATGATGCAAGTGATGGCTGTTGCCAACGGTCTGTCCAAACGTCTCATTCTTCCTGTGCCCGTGCTGACTCCACGGTTGAGTTCAGGTTGGATCTCACTGGTAACTCCCGTCAATGCCAGGATTGCCCGGCCCTTGGCTGAAGGTTTGCGGAATCGTACCGTGTGTCGAAATGATACTGCTGAGAAGTTGATGCCGGGGCCATTGAGAAGTGTCGAAGAGGCGATTCAGGCAGCGGTTGGAAAACTTGCTGCTGGTGAGATTGAAACACGTTGGTCCAACGCGGGTGAAATGCCGGGAGACCCTGCCTGGTCAGGGGGGACAACATTCCGCGACGAACGCTCTGCCGTGGTGAACGCGTCGTATGACACAACTTTTCGAGCTCTGTGCAAGATCGGTGGCAAGTATGGATACTGGGGAGCGGACTGGTTGTGGTCGCTTCGAGGTTGGATGGACAAGATCGTTGGTGGTCCCGGACTCAGGCGGGGGCGTCGGCATCCGATTGAGATCCGCTTTGGTGAGGCCGTTGACTTTTGGCGAGTCACCCAATACCACCCGGGGAAGCTGTTGCGGTTGCATGCGGAGATGAAGCTGCCTGGGAAAGCTGAACTGGAATTTCACGTGGAGGATCTCGACGAGGGCCAGTGTCGCGTTTCGCAGACAGCCCGATTCCGTCCCCGCGGGCTGTTTGGACTGGCCTACTGGTATGCCGTGCTACCGCTCCATTGCTTTGTCTTTCCCACCATGCTGCGTGGTATCAAACGGGATGCTGAACGCATGGCTGGAGAGCTGAATGAGCAGACCGGAGCGATCAGTGGTGTTTCTGAGTCGTAGCACTGAGTTGTAGCACTGAGTTGTAGCACTGAGTTGTAGCTAAAACCCATGCGAGAGAAGCCAGCTTGCGTGTGTTACTGCACGCGTTGGGGCAAAGGTCAAAAGAAAAGAGCAGGGCAGGGGACGGTAACATTCAGGTGGGACGCATGGGGGAGCTTGGACGCAGAAGTGAGCTGGGACGCAGAAGTGGGCTGGGACGCAGACGGGAGCTGGGAGTGCACGCGGGTGGAGAAGGGCGGCCACTCTTTTTATCAGCTTTGTGATACGTCACTGGTGAAAGTCTCTCTGGTGCATTAAAAACAGCGGCTGTGAAAACAGATTGCCGCAAAATGACTTTCTTCTGTCAACTTCTTTGTTGTGCTGTCGACCGTCAGTTAAATGTCCAATCCAACCAACCAGGGATGTCATCATGTCCGAGCAGGTACCGGCTACGAACCAGTCATTTTATGATCGTATCAGTCACGCCTATGATCTGATTTCTGACGCAGGTGAACACAAGGCACGCGAGCAGGGTGAACAGACCCTGAATGTTCAGTCAGGCGAAAACGTTCTGGAGATTGGCTTCGGGACCGGCAATACTCTCCTTCATCTGGCAGAAGCTGTGGGGGAATCAGGACGTGTTTCCGGAATCGACGTTTCCACGGGCATGCTTGAAGTTGCGACCCGGAAAGTCGAGTCAAAAGGCCTCGCAGATCGAGTGGACCTGAGCGTGGGCGATGCGCGTCAACTGCCCTACAAAGATGATAGTTTTGATGCTGTGTTTGCCAGTTTTACGCTCGAGTTGTTTTCCTTGAACGATATTCCTGCGGTACTTGCCGAAGTTGCAAGAGTTTTAAAGCCAGGTGGTCGGTTGGGTGTTGTTTCGATGGCAACTGTCCAGGAAGGCGAAAAAGCGAGTGCCCTGGAAAAAACCTATGTATGGATGCATCAGCATTTTCCGCACATCGTCGACTGTCAGCCAATTGATGTGGTTGAGCTGGTCGAGGGAGCCGGTTTACAGGTGCAGGAGAAAGTTGAGATGACAATCTGGACAATGCCAGTGCGTTGTGTGGTCGCCACGGTGAGTTGATTGCTGGACGAAACGGTCGTTCATCGAAACGTCACAACAGGCAGCAGTTGAAATCGACTGTCTGTTCTCGGGGTTTGCTTGTTGAGAAACGGGTGCAAAGCAGAACGGGTGCACAGATTGACGCGAAACAGCAGCAGTCCTAGTCGTGAAGCCTACCGTCTTTGGATCGTCATCACCGCCAGGTCATAATCCCAACCACCGCAGTTGCGATCCGGATTCCAGAAATTGGCTTTCACATATTGCAAAAATTCTGGTTCCTGTGGGGGGATTGTGAACTCGCATGCGTTCCGATCGCTCATCATGAAACGTGCAATGGCCTCTGTGTCGGCAAAGTTGTCGGTCGTGATGGTAGCTGGCAGGTGTTGGACCTCAAGTTGAAATCCCGGCATTCCTTCGATGGAGGGAGTGAGTTGCTGGATGATGTCAAAACGTGGTGCGCTGAAATACTCGAGCATGGCATTGCATCCGGATTCTCTGCCTTTCATGACGATCACCAACTTCCCACTTGGGCTCAGGTATGTGAGGAGTCGGTTTACGATTCGGCTCCATTCCTCATCGGGTAGGTGATAAAGAACATGCGCCAGCAGCGCATAGTCGGTTGGCGAAGGTGGGCAAGCTGTCGTCACGTCTCCCTCGATGAGTTGCACTCCCGGGACATTCTCTTGCAGGATATGCTGCATCGGCTCAGATGGCTCGATTGCGTAGGTTGTCGCGCAGGACTCCGCCAGCAGGCTGGTCAAATCCCCTGTACCCGCTCCCCAGTCGGCTGCCACGGATGACTCCGGGAGCTGGTCAAGTTGTTGCTGAAGGTGCGGGACCAAAACAGTGCGTTCCGAACTGCAGCGTAGAAGGCTCTCAAACGCACCGCTGTATTCAACGCTATTCCATTCGAATCTTCGGAATTCAGGCATGATCTGGTCTAACGTCAGTGGCTCGTGAAGGCGTGATCAATGACTTTAACTTGAAACACTTGTCCAGGAGGCATGCATTTGACTGCACTGCCTGCTCATTGTGCAGGTGGTGTCTTTCCGAAGGCAGGTTGAGCATCAATCGATTCTGAAACTGTGCCTGTCTTCGAGAGTCTGGTTTTTTCACAGAAATCTCAAATTACTTATCGGTGGCATAGATTCCCTTTTGCGTTCTTCTAGGGACGGGCGTCGGCGATTGCGGTGGCCGTCGCCAGCTCATGGACTGGCTTGAACAGAAAGTTGTTGAACAACTGCACTGCTGGCGCGCCGCTTGCAATCACAGGCTCCCCTGTGAGAAGCCAATTGGCGTGGCTTCAATTCAGTGATGCCGGTGGAGACTGGCTGTATACGGAGAATGGGGAAATGTCGTTGAACATAGATGTGACGCGGGTGGCAGGAGCTAGAAGCCTGAGAAACTCAGTTGCATGGATTCTGGTGCTGTTGTGCAATTCCAATTTCATGGGCAACGTGGCTTCCGCTGTCGAGCGTACGATGCGTATCGAGGCTGCTGATAAGGAGCAGGAAGATACCGGTTGGAAAGCAAAGCGAACAGATGGAGCAATGGTTCTCGGGCCAGCGTGCGTGACTGCCATGGCTTACAGTTCCAAAAACAAACTGCTCTACGCGGTCGATGGTGCGTCAGATGGACTGATCATCATTGATGAAAGTCTGCGTTTGCGAATTCGCGTGGGGCCGCTGGGCTTCCCTGTCGTTACTGGACTGACCGTCAATGCCAGTGGTGAGATGTTTGCCGTTGATGGCCAAGCCGATGCCCTGTTGAGAGTTGATGTAGAGACCGGAAAGGCAACAACCGTCGGACCACTTGGTTTCAGCAGCGTTCAATCGTTGGCTTGCGACCGAAACAACAGAGTCTATGGAATTGATACTGATACAGATCAGTTGCTGCAGATAGACACTTTGACAGGGCAAGCGACACCCATTTCCAAGGTTTCTGCTCCCAGCATCTTCAGCCTCACATTTGTTGAGGGACAAACATTGTATGGTGCTGATATTGCCAGCAACTCACTCTACCGGATTGATGTGAAAACAGGGGAATGTACACGATTAACCCAGCCTCAGAACCCTCTTTTTGAAGTGCATGGAATGGCAGCTTGCGATCAAGGACGACTGCTGGCTTACAAGGCGCGAAATGATGCCCTTTGTGAAGTGGATGCACAACAGGGCTCCGTGACACGCACCATCCAAATGAGGTCGCACACTGTCTCGAAGTATGTCACCCAATTGCTTCCCGATGCTTTGCTAACAAGAGTCATGCTCGGTTTGTCGGCGCTGGCCATCACTGTCGTGATGTTCATCCAGTCGGTCAAATGCATCCGAAACCAGATTGTCCGGCACTTGCGACAATTACTGACGGGAATCGCACGGCAAAACTTCTCTGGTTGATCGAGCAAAGGCCATATCTGTGTGCTGCACAGAGTTAACCGGTTGCTACGTTCCAGAATTACTGCACAGGTTTAATGCACAGGAAAAACATTTTCCGGATCCAGCAAGCATCATCAGGTTTGCCGGTTGCGGTTGATTGGTCTGTGGTCAGCACTTCCTCGTATCGGTGCAGAAAACCGGTCTCGATGTTGACTCGGGGATAGGCTCGAAGGCGAGTCGCTCTGTTGATCAGTCCCACCCCATAGCAAGCGTGCGGGCAAGCCACGCCAATTTGATTCGGGAATGAACGTCGAATGACACGCAACGAAAGCAACCGTCAGCAGCAGGGTTAGATAGGCTGTCTGCCGCACCCTTACCCCAAGTGGTTGGTGAACCTGGATCCACCTTGCGGGGATCATGATTTGGAATGTCATGGAATCCGAGGTCTGGCCCGAGCTTTGTGGAGGCTTACTCAGCTCATGTTTTTCTGCTGAACTGGCTTGATGGACTTGTTGGTCGGTCATCTCAGAGTCGATGGAAAATGCTTGCTTGTCCGTTTTGGCCGCCTGCTTGACGAGGCTGATGTTGGGAATCAGGTAATTCCAGACTTGGAACAAGAGGGCGACGCAGAGACCAATCAGCGACGAAAGCAGCAGGGCTGAGTTCGAATAGGGGCCCGGCTGCTCCTTACCGATTTCGATTGCTGGGCTGGATCGCAGGGCCAGTGCCTGCTGTTGGCGCTCGGTCTCCGTGGCCACATCTCTTTCGCCGCGTTGTTGAAAATCGAGCCAGAAAGCGTGGTGTTGTGCTAGGCTTGCCGCTTCTCGTTCGGCAGCGGCTTGCATTTTTGCCGACTCTTCGTAGTAGGACACTGGCAGAATGCTGTTCACACGCCGTTCATTCGCGACAGGTGAGGTGCGTTCCGCATACATGCCTCCCAATTCGGCACGCCATTTACTGATCGCGAGCTGTGTGTTGGGGTGAGGTTTGGAAAAGCGATGGAGCTGTCGACGAAGAGTTGCGAGCTTTGGGTCGTTTGCGGCGATTTGGTAGTTTTGCGTCGTTCCGTCGGGGAGGCGGATGTCGATCCGGTGTACCGATGGTGTCGCTGGCCAAAGCAGGAGACTCAGCATCGCTGCCGCCAACAGCACGAGCAGGAAATCATGTCCTGCCATGCAGCGTGATTTTGCAATCATGCTTCACTCCTCGCCTTTCAGTAATCGACAGTTGGTTTTGGTCGCTTATCGGATATTATCGCTACTTTCGACCAGTCCATTTCAACGAGATTGTTTCATGTTCCAGATCAAGATTTGCGGTGTTCGGGAGATTGCCGATGTGGAAGCGGTTTCCCAGAGTGGCGCGGATGCGATTGGTTGGAACTTTTTCCCTCCAAGCTGCCGCTTTCTTGATCCCGAGAACGCGTCCACACTACAGATTGCAAGCAAAGCGGCGGAGCTTGGGCTAAGCCAGGTTGGTGTGTTCGTGAATCATCCCATCGAGCAGATCTTGGCGATCTCGGCGAGATTGGGGATCGACGCCGTTCAACTGCATGGCGATGAGTCACCCGAGTTTGCAATGCAACTGAAGGAAGCTGGAGTCAGGCAGTTGATTCGAGCGATCAAGCTGCCTGTTGAGTCACTCACGGTGGCAAGCATCACAAAACATGTTGAGCCTTGGATTTCCACGGGAGCTCATTTATTACTGGATTCCGATGGTGGCAGGCAGCATGGTGGAACGGGCAAGACGCTCGACTGGACTGTCGTTCGAGACTGGGCGTTGCAGTCTGAGGTTCGTTCATGGACCCTTGCCGGTGGTTTGAATCCCGAAAATATTGCCACTGCGATCGAGCAAAGCGGTGCCCGAAGTGTGGACACGGCAAGCGGCGTGGAAATCACGCGCGGCGAAAAATCGGCAGCATTGATCGGTGAATTTGCAAGCATTGCCCTGCCTCTGCTGTAGCCGACCTCAAGCGACGCTACTCGTGCCGTGCGCAGCACGCCGTGACGATCCGGGCAAGGTGTCCCGGTGGCGATTCTGGGAACGTGTCCCGGGCGGCTGATGGTGAGCCGCCATCATGTGACAGGTGACCGTCTGTGCTCAGGGGCTGATGAACATCCGACGGTTTTGCCTGCATTTAACAGTCAGCTTTGGCCAAATTGTCGCACATGCATCGTTCCAAACGGGTTGTCGCTTTGTGGTTTGCTGACGGGAAGCTGATGCTCCAGATGCGGACAGAGAGGTGAAAACGCCATGCATTGGCCTTCACTTGTGGAAAAAGCTTGGTGCCGGAGGTTGGTTTACCCCCTGCGAAAACCTTGAAACCTGTCTATCATGCACATGGAACACAGAGCCTTGCACGGCAGTGATTTGACAGCTGTCAGGCCTGTGTCCCTTTCCTCTACGGGCGTCTGGGGGATCGTGAACCAGCGGGAGTCCCCGTGTTGGGTTCTTGGCCCCTTGGACGCGCCATTTCGAAACACATTCATTGAGAGAGAAACAACGTGTCGCAAGTCGAAACTGACAGGCTTCCTTACAAAGTCAAAGACATCGGCTTGGCCGAGTTCGGTCGCAAAGAGATTGAACTGGCCGAGAACGAAATGCCAGGACTCATGGCACTTCGGGCCAAGTATGGTGAAAGCAAGCCTCTTGCTGGTGCTCGGATCGCCGGATGTCTGCACATGACGATTCAGACAGCAGTCCTGATCGAAACCCTCGTCGAGTTGGGAGCTGAGGTCACCTGGAGCAGTTGCAATATTTTCAGCACGCAGGATCATGCCGCGGCGGCTGTGGCAGCCGCTGGCGTGCCCGTTTATGCCTGGAAAGGCGAAACTGAGGAAGAATTCGATTGGTGCATCGAGCAGACCTTGATGTTCCCCTCGGGCAAACCTCTGAACATGATCCTCGATGATGGTGGCGATCTGACCGCCATGGTTCATGAGCGTTTTCCCGAATTGCTCACCAACATTTACGGAATCAGTGAAGAGACTACCGCCGGAATCCACCGTCTGGAAGTGTTGAACAAGAGCGGTGCATTGCAGGTTCCGGCAATCAACGTCAACGACAGTGCTACCAAAAGCAAGTTCGACAATCTTTATGGCTGTCGCGAATCATTGGCTGACGGAGTGAAACGGGCAACGGATGTCATGTTGGCCGGTAAGGTCGCTGTGGTATGCGGTTATGGAGACGTCGGAAAGGGTTGCGCTGCGAGTCTCAAGAGCTACGGCTGCCGTGTGATTGTCACTGAGATTGACCCCATCAACGCATTGCAGGCGGCGATGGAAGGTTACGAGGTGGTCACGATGGAAGACGCTTGTAAAGAGGGACGTCTGTTTGTCACCACGACAGGTAACAAAGACATCATCCTCGGAAAGCACATCGAGCAGATGCCCAACGATGCGATTTTGTGCAACATCGGGCACTTCGACACCGAAATCGACGTTGCCTGGCTTGAGCAGCAGGTTGAAGACGGAGCGGTCACCAAGGACGAAATCAAGGCGGCAGACATCGGTGCTGTGGACCGTTACACGTTCAAGAGTACTGGGCGAAGCGTGATCATTCTCGCCAAGGGACGTCTGGTCAACTTGGGTTGTGCGACAGGGCATCCGAGTTTCGTGATGAGCACATCTTTCACAAACCAGGTGCTCGCTCAAATGGAGCTTTGGAGCAGCCGTGAAACTGATGATTACGCTGTTCAGGTTCACATGCTTCCCAAGAAGCTTGATGAGGAAGTCGCAAGACTTCATCTGGAACAACTCGGTGTTCAACTGACGGTTTTGACTGAGGAACAGGCAGATTACCTCGGTGTCCCTGTAGAAGGCCCGTACAAGCCAGAGCATTACCGCTACTAGGATTGGTGCGATCACCCGTTTCTGTGGTGATCAATGCCTGATGGTGAATTCAACCCGGCAGCCTCCGAGGCTGTCGGGTTTTTTTGTGCCGACAGCCGCGGGGCAGATCTGTGAGCATGGCATTTTGGGCAATGCGTTTGGGGGGCCGTGATCCGCATGCTACTTACTTGTTGTTGGCGGTGTCTTTTGCTGATTCTTGCCACTACTGCACACCCATGGAGATTTGGTCTAACATCTTCGCGTCGTCAGTACTTCCGTCTATCTTGAATCAAAATTGATTGGCCCTCAAAAATGCCACAAACCGCCCCGTTTGCCGCGTTGCGATACAACCTGGACCACATTGGAAATCTCTCAGACGTGATCGCTCCGCCGTACGATGTGATCGATCCACAGCTTCAAGATGAGCTGTATGAGAAGCACGCTGCCAATGTCATCCGCATCATTCTCAATCGCGAAGAGCCAGGCGACGAAGCAGACCAGAAATACCAGCGAGCTGCCAGGTTTGTGGACCAGTGGACGAGTGAGGGGGTCTTGATGCGGGAAGATAAGCCCGCCTACTACGTCTACCATCAACAGTTTGAGCATGAGGGCACATTGATCAATCGGCGTGGCTTCATGGGACGCGTGCGTCTACAACCTTTTGGTGAAGGCAACATTTACCCCCACGAAGAGACGCACCCCAAGGCAAAAGTCGATCGTTTGAAATTGACGACCGCGACTCGGCAGAACAACAGCCAGATCTTCGGACTTTATCCCGACCCCGAGAATGAGGTCATCACTTTACTGGACGCTGCCACCGAGGGCGTCACACCGATCGAATCGACGGATCATCTGGGAGTCAAGCATATTCTTTGGCCTGTGACCGATGAGTCCGTCGCGGCGAAGGTGAGTGAGTTGATGGAAAGTCGGCCCATGTTCGTCGCAGATGGGCATCATCGTTACGAGACAGCATGCAATTATCGCAATCAGGTGATTGAGGAGACAGGCGGGATCGCAGAGGATCACCCAGCGAACTTTGTGATGACGATGCTGGTGGGCATGAGTGATCCAGGCATGATTGTGCTGCCGACTCATCGTCTGTTACGTGGGACTCCTAAATTTGCTGCCGAAGATATCATCTCGCGACTGGACGGAACTTTTGCGTGTGAAGTCGTTGACGGTGGTTTGGACGCAGCCGAAAAAGTATGGAGCACGATGGAGTCGGCAGATTCCCAAGGCATGATTGGGCTTTATGCAGTGACCGATCAGAAGTGGGTACGTTGCAAGGCTCTGGAAGGAGCCGGTGCCCGAATGGAGGAGTTGGCTGCATCCCAGAGCCAGGAATGGCGTGATTTGGGTGTCAGTTTGCTGCACCGGCTTGTGATTGACGATTTGCTGGGCTGCCAAGGCCATCCGAAACCGACTTATGTGCACGAAGTCAGCGAAGTGGTGGATGGGATGCGCGGCGAAGGCAGCCAGGCGGAAAGTGATAGCGATGAGCCCTACACCTTGGCTGCGTTGGTGATGCCAGCCAAGCTGGAGCATGTTGAGGCAATCAGCTTGCTCAAGGAGCGTATGCCTGCCAAAAGCACCTACTTTTATCCCAAATTGCTCAGTGGGCTGACTTTCAATCCGCTTGCTTGAATTTAGAACGGACACGCTTTGAGCCGCAGGGGAATTGAAGGCAGGCACCATTTCCGGTTCTTCCCTCCCTTGCTGGCCACGCGGCAAGAGCCTGTTTCGCTTCGATCAGCGGCAGGCCAATGGCAATTGCTCCATCGACATCGTTCTGCTGGATCGCTTTCGTGCGTTGAGTGGGGGTTTTGCAAGCGAAACGCGGCTATTTCGCTGGTTGTTCGATGGCAGATTTCCGGATACCAGTCGTTTTTGCGGACTTTCTTCGTGTCAAGGTCAGTTTCTTGTGAAACCAGTCTTGTTTCACCGCGGTGGTTTTTCATAGTTTCCCGGCATGAAACGACTCGCGGTGAGTCGGTGTTTGTTCGCTTTCACAGACGAGAGCAGCCCTCGTGGGAAGGATCCTTTGCGTGGTTAACCAGAAGGGAGGCGTGGGGAAAACCACCACTGCCGTTAATCTTTCTGCGGCCTTAGCTCTGTCAGGTCAGCGTACGCTGCTCCTGGACATGGATCCCCAATGCAATGCCACCACCGCTTTAGGCCTGGAACCGACCGAGGGCCATGCTCTGGTTCGTGACTCGGCACTTGCCGAAAGTATCGAAAAAACAGAAACGGATGGATTGTCTGCTGTTCCTGGCAGTAGGGCATTCCACGACATTGATCGGCTTTCCACTGCGGGCGAACGGGAGTCGGGCCGCGTGCGTCGGCATCTCGATGAGGCCATGGAAGGCTATGAATACATCCTGATTGACTGTCCGCCGAGTGTTGGGGAGTTAACTCAGACTGCCTTGGCAGCAAGCACTGAGGTTCTGATGCCGATCCAGTGCGAGTATTTTGCCATGGAAGGCCTGACTCAGTTGATTCAGACCATCAAGCGGGTGATCATCGAAACCGACGGCCGGCTGACCTTCGGGGGAATTCTGCTGACGATGTATGACCCCGCTCTTGAACTTACACGCGAAGTTGACGAGGAAGTGAGAGATTTCTTCGGTGACATCGTATTTGATAGCGTCGTGCCCCGGGATGTTTCGTTGAGCGAAGCTCCGAGTCACGGCCAAACTGTGTTTGAATACGCGCCCCGTTCCCGCGGAGCGTACGCCTATACCCAGCTGTGCATGGAGGTGCTTCAGCGTGACTAGTACTGCAACCACAAAAGACAGGCGTTTAGGCAAGGGACTTGCCGCGCTGCTTGGTACGCCATTGGATGATGAGGGGAATCCTGTCGAGGGTGAGGCCGGTAGTCGGGTGGAAACACTCGAGTTGGCAGTTGATGCGATTGAAAATAATCCGTTTCAGCCCAGACGCGAGTTCAATCATGATGAAATCGCTTCCCTTGCTGAAAGCATCAAGAATCATCAGCAATTGCAGCCAATTCTGGTTCGTGTCGTTGACGGCCGGTATCAGTTGATCAGTGGCGAGAGACGTCTCAGGGCGACGATCCACGCCGGGCTGAAACGCATTCGGGCCGAGGTTCGGGTGGCGGATGATCGACTTGTCGCTGAGTTGGCCATCATCGAGAACCTGCAGCGTAAGGATCTTAATCCGATTGAAAAAGCGATGTCGTTTCGGCGGTACATCCAGGAGCATAAATGCAAGCAAGATGACCTTGCCAGGCGGCTCAGTATCGACCGTAGTACGATCGCCAATCTGATGCGTTTGTTGGAGTTGCCCCAGCAGATTCTGGATTGGTTGGCCGCTGGAGAATTGAGCGCCGGTCACGCTCGTGCCTTGTTGCCAATTGGTGATGAGGCCATCCAGGTTCGGACTGCTTCGAAGATCATGGATGAGCGTTGGAGTGTCCGTGCGACGGAAAGTTACGTTTCGGAAATGCTCAAGTCTGAAGAGGACGCGGAAACTGGCAAGCGAGTTGTTAACGCAACACGACAGAAGCGTCGTCAGATTTCCCCTCATATTGAGGCAATGCAGCAAGAAATGAGAATGGTTTTTGGCACCAAGGTTGAGATCAAGAGCTCGGCCCGTGGGCGTGGCAAAATCACCATCCATTTCACAGACGCCGAGGAATTTGAGCGTTTGCGAGACATTCTCTCGGACAGTGCACGACCTCAGCTTCGGATTGCAGGCTGAGTTTCCCGCTGTTTCACGGCGTTAAGGGCTGGCTCCTAGTTCAGGCTGTTCCAACCCGGGTTCGGCCCGGGTTTTTTTCTGTTTGGAGCTATTTTTCACGGATCACACGCGGGCTGGCCGAGCCGTCGCCTCTTTGATCGCCAAGTCCTCAGTGGACGCTGAGGGTCGGGAATGAACACTGAGAGGACGAAATGAACACTGAGAGGACGAAATGAACACTGACGCTTAGAGTTGCGTAACGTCGACTAAGATTCTTTCGCCGTTCCACGTCCATGTACTTCGTCTTCTCTGATCATGCAATTTGGACAAGCTCATCCGAAAAGCGACGAAGACGAAGATGATGGCTGTTTGGAAGTGGGGGCTGACCGGTTTTCTGTTCCGATCATGCGTGTGGGAGGTCTCCGTTGCTCAGTTTCCTACACCGTCGTGATGGTGTTGGCTGTGTTGCTTGGCGTTGTCATCAATGTGATGCGTCAGCCTGGCAACGCTGATCTTCCACGAGTCGCTGGATTAGCATTGCTGGCTTGGACATCGGGTTGGGGCATCCAGGCTCTGGCATACTTGGGCGTGGCCCGTGCTGCCGGTTACCGCGTGCGTCGGATTCGTTTTGGCATTTTGGGTATCGAGACAGTGCCGATGCGTTGGCATGCACGCTTATCTCTCTTCAGCGGTTTTGCATCATTGGCAGGTTGTATCGGATTAGCTTGTTCGTACCGATTGGTGAATGGTGTGTTGGAGGTCCCTTCCATGGAGGTGACCACGGATGCCATTTGGGAACTGCCAAGCATTGGGTTGGGTGAGGTTGAGTCAGCGTGGCGAACAGCGAGTTGGCTTTGTTTTGTTCAGGGGCTCGGGCAGCTGTGTCCCTTGCCACGCACGATTGGTCGGCAGTTGCTTGCCGCTCTTGTTGCTCTTTTGAGGCCCAAGGCCGGGATTGATGTGAAAGTAAAAACAGTCAGGCTGCTGATTGACACCTTTGCCTTTGCCACCCTTGGAATTGCAATCTGGTTGATGAAAACTGGTCAGGATATCGCCGGTGTGGGATGGATTTTTCTGATGTGCCTTTCAGTATTGGCTTGGCTCTCATCCCGGAGATCGGATTTGGTGCAAATAATGGAGGCTTTCGAGTTTGCGGCGTTTGATAAGACAGCTGAGGATCAGGCCGGTTTGTGGAAGCTTCTTGATCAGCGTGTTCGCCAATGGCGTGCAACGCGACGCATACGGATTGCTCAGCGGATCGAACGTTCTGAGGCAGTGGATGCGCAGAGGGTTGACGAGATCTTGAATCAATTGCACGATCAGGGCGTTGAATCGTTGACGGTTCAGGATCGACAACTTCTTGAGAAGGTCAGCGCAAACCTGAGAAAACAGCGCTCGGCAGAGTAGAACGGCAGTGCACGCCGCTGATGGCTCTCCAAGTCATTTGAACAGAAGCGGTTTGAACCTGTTTCATGGATTGCCCAGTGGTCTCATTTTTTGAATCCTGCATGCCTTGTTAGGTCATTTTTTTCAGGCTGATTGACCGGATTGTTGCGTTCAGCCAACGACTTGTCTGATTGGATTGTGAAAACAGGGGGTTCGCTCCACACGGGCGTCGGCGAAGCGATTAAACTTTCCGTCCAGATTAGGAGCTGGTTCTTGTCCGGAATGAGTTTTCGGAATTGCCGGTCCTTCGGGAATTGCAATTGAGCAGCAGGGTGCTGTAGGCACGGCCAAGTTCACATTGCGAGGTTTTGATGGTTGTGAAGCTCTCGTTTGAGGTTGAAGATGCGAACTTATCTTCTTGTTTTTGGACTGGCTGTCCTTTCGCTTTCGTTCAGTTTGCCGGAAGTTGCGGCAGCTCCGCAGGAATCTGCCACCGGCGCTGAAGTTGTCGACGATGCCGGTAATGGAGCAGAGACAGCAGGTTCTCAGGCATCGGATGCTGATGTGAGCAAGGAGGTTGCAGTCGAGAAGCCTGATGAAGCGGGGACTTCTGGTGCAGCGGCCAAAGGCACCGATCAGTCTGGTGTCAGCGGTCAGAATATTGCCAAAAATCAGTACGCGCCTGTCATTCTACTGGTGATCGGTATCGTATCCGTCTTGGGAATGATCATCGGTCTGAAATTGAATGCGTTCATGGCTTTGATCATTTCAGCGTTGATCGTGAGTCTTGGGGTTGGTCTTGTTGACGGTGAGGATGCGGGATCGCGCATGTCAGCGGTCGTTCAGGGATTTGGAGGTGCCGCTGGTGGGATTGGGATTGTCATTGCCATGGCAGCCATCATCGGAAAATGCATGCTGGATAGTGGGGCTGCTGATCGTATTGTCAGAAGTGCAATCAACGTGACCGGTGAGAAAAAAGCTTCCTTTGGTTTGATGCTTAGTGGGTTTGTGCTTGCGATTCCTGTTTTCTTTGACACCGTCTTCTATCTGCTGGTGCCACTGGCTCGAAGTCTGTATCGTCGCACCAACAAAAACTATCTGCGATACCTGATGGCCATTGCTACCGGCGGCGCGATCACCCACACACTGGTCCCGCCGACACCCGGCCCCTTACTTGTTTCTGCCATTCTGGGCGTCGAAATCGGGATGATGATGCTGGTGGGGACGATGGTGGCTGTTCCGGCTGCGATCGTCGGTTTGACTTATTCCTACATCGCTGACCGAATCATGCCAGTGGTGATGCGACCCCTGGGGTCCAAGGAGGAAAAGCATGATGCTTTATCCGAGGACCAGCTTCCGTCTCTTTGGGTGTCGTTATTACCTGTCCTGCTGCCTGTTGTTTTGATCGGTGCCGGGACTCTTGCGATGACTTTGGCGGATCGAGAAGACAAAGCAAGATTGTTGGTGGAAGACATTCAGGATTTTGGACAGTTGGCGACAATGTTTGTCGATGCAGATCCGAATACTCCGGCTGGACGCGTGATTGGCAGTGACCAGTTAACTGACAACGAGCGAATGGAACTCATGACACCGGCAACCACGGCGGCCGGGAAAGAACGGCAGGTAGAACTGATGAATCAGGTGCTGTTGGATGATGACCTGTATGATGAACGCGCCTTCCTTGGGGTCCCACTTTCCAGTGTGTCAAAGTCGAAGCTGAAAGCAAACCAACTGCGGATGAAGCCCGTGGATCGAAGGCGGATGAATCGGTCGCTACTTGAAGATGCTTATCCGGATTTGATTGCCAAGCATGTCTGGGAGACGCCCAAACGCGGAATATCCAATCGGCTGGCGCTATGGAGTAATGCCAATTTTGCGCTGATGCTGGCCGCGATCGTATCGATGCTGACACTGAAGTATGTAAGATCTCTGTCGTGGCGCAGTTTGAGCGAAGATGTCGAAGAATCGTTGATGAGTGGCGGGGTGATCATCTTGATCACGGCTGCAGGTGGTGCGTTTGGGGCGATGCTGCAGGACACTCACATCAGTAACACGATCAAAGACTATTTTGCCGGCGCAGGTGCATCGGGAATCGCTTTGCTACTGCTGGGATGGGGAATTGCCGCGGTATTGAAAGTTGCTCAAGGCAGCAGCACGGTAGCCATGATTGTGGGGGCCGGTATGATGTCTGCGATCATCGGGGATGCAAAACCCGATTACAACATGGTGTACGTCGCAACGGCAGTAGGAACCGGGTCACTGATGGGGAGTTGGATGAACGACAGTGGATTCTGGGTCTTTACCAAAATGGGTGGGCTAACCGAGAGCGAGTCGCTGAAAAGTTGGACACCGTTATTGATGGTGCTTTCACTGGTCGGACTCGTGGTGACCATCATGTTGAGTCAGGTTCTGCCAATGTAGGCCAGCCATATGAACAAGCAACCATCTGATGAACTGGGCGTGACTGTCGCTGGATGTGCCATTGGAATCGGTTCGGCACTAATGACGTGTTTTCTGCTGTACTTGAATGGCTCGTTGGTGCTGGCCGTCATATCGGCGTTGAGTGCAGGTGAAAATGATTTGTTGCAGGACAAACGGATTGCCCAATGTCTTCTTTTTCTTGTGCCGGTCATCCTTGTCGTGATCGAATGGATGATGATTGACTATGTACGCACCAGATTTGTTCGGCGATCCCGCTGACATATGTGTTTCTGGCTGGGCTGGATTTCATGACGGGCTGTCTGTCCGGTTTGGGACTTTTGAAAGCAGGGTATGATTTTGCTGCTTCATTTGATTCGTCATGCAGAGAGCCAGAATAATGTAAGGCCTGCTTACAGTCGTGTCGAAGATCCACCGCTGACCGCAGCAGGAATGCTGCAGGCTCGTTACCTGGCCGAGCGGTTCATGCAACTTGAATTTGATCGGCTGATTTGCAGCCCCTTTTTGCGTGCGTTACAAACTGCACGTGCGATCCATGATCAGCTCGGCTGTCCCGTCGATGTGTGGGACAACATTTTTGAAGTCGGCGGTGTTTTTCAAGGGCACGGTCCAGAAGCGTTGGAAGGCGGAACAGGCCTGACGCGTCGCGAAGTTCACCAGCAGGCTGTATCAAACCCGGCACTGTGCACCGCGGATTGCTCCGTCAAGGACTCAGGTTGGTGGGGGCGACCACGCGAAACCAGAGACGAAGCATGGATGAGAGCGGCCAAAGTGAAGAAGCGTTTGGCTGAGATTGCCGGTGATGAACCAGCTTCCGTTCTTGTTCTGGTGACGCATGCAGCTTTCACGCGGAATTTGTTGGCGAGATTACTCGACGGAACTCGTGAGAAGATGCGGCATGCCCAACTCTGCAATACTGGCGTGACCAGTTTGTATTTCGACGATGGCATCTGGCGACTCAAATTTCTCGATGACGTCAGTCACTTGCCAGTGAGACTTGTTACTGGATTTGAAGTCTGATGTTTTTGAACGCATCAGGGATGAACGCGTAAAAAATCGGCAAATGGCTCTGTGTGGTGTTCCATCCAGTCATCGGCTTGTGAGGTGAGTCCGCTCAGGTCGTGCCTGAGCCTGGCGAACTGATTGTTGGCTTCAGGCACCGGAATGGTGTGAAATCAGTCTCTGGGTCTAGCGAGGTTGTACGACGAAAGAGGTTGCTGGCTGTGCTGATCGCTTTTTGTTGCGCACCAGGATGCTCGGGCCATAAATTCGATTCAATTGTTCCTCGGTCAAACGGGGAGCCTGGCGAATGGGTGCGGAGTAAGGGTTGGAAGGTACGTATCGGCGACTGTTGAAAAAGCGACCGTTTTGTGCGGATGCAATGGCAGCAAAGCAGAGGCTGATGCACAGAGCGGTGACCATCAGATAACGTAACGGCATGATAAGACTCGAAGAGGAGATTTGAAATCGGGATCAACAGATACGTTCTGGTTAGCCACTGATTTCTTTGCACGAGAAGTCTTGCTTACCCTAAAGAGAATGTCATCAGGAAATCTGGCGGTTACCGAGGTTATTGCCCGGTTGTTCGGATTTTGGCGATCTTGCGTCGTCATGAATGCCAACAGAATGCATTTCCGGCAGTGGGGCGTGCCATCAATTCGATTGTTTCACGGCATTGATTGGCAGGGAATGGTGAAAAGCGTGCGTCAGCCATGGAAGCGAAAGCCGCCTTTGACGTCGGCGGACGGCTGCGAAACAGCGATCAGATGCGATCCCTCTGAGGCGAGACGAAATTTCTTGAGCCTTGTGGGCGGAAGGTTGAGTGAACAGAACTGCGCACTGGAATCAAGTCGAGCTGGAATTCATACCGCCGCGGATGGTTGACGGGTGGGTTTTGGCTTAATATGTGAGTTGTTAGTTGCACGGGTTGGATGTTCGGGGACCTTTTTGAAATACGGGCCGTTAGATGTCAGGGAACCCATTTGAACGATTTGAAAGGTCGCGACGGGGGTTGCTGACTCCCGTTGTCCTGTTTGTGGTTGGGGCATGTCTGACTTATGCCGCCATTACCTCACTGCGTGATGTGTTTCTGCGTGAGATTGAGGCCGTGCAAAGATTGCAATCCGAGGAAACGGAGGCCGATCAGGATGCGGCGCGAAACCGGGAAGTGGGCGATCCCGGCAATCAGAATGAAACAGAAGAAACTTCGCGGCAAATCGCTGTATCTGAAGGTTCCGATGCCAGCGTTTCAGGAATGAGTCAGAAAATAACTGATGGAGACACCGCAGAGACAGTGGATGCTGAGAGGGAGCAGTGAAGGAAGTCTGAGAGAGTGTCCGCAGGAGATCGTTTCGGCGTAGAATGGTCGTCGTGCAGGTCAATGTGGTTGGAAGTGGACGAAATGCAGAGAGGAATGCGGGGTTATCAGTTTTGACGAATCCAAATGATGCCGCGATCGAGGCACTGCGAAGTGCCGTCAACGTTGCTCCTGAGAATCAAGCTCTCGTTCAGCAATTGATCAAGTTGCTGATTGAGCTCTTGAAATACGAAGAAGCGGAGCACATTGCCCGTACAGCTTTACAACACCATCCCGGAAGCGTTGTTTTGCAATTGTGCCTGGCTGACGTCTACTTCCGGCAGGGAAAAGATTCTCACGCTCTCGCGATCGTGGAAACTTTGGCGCTCGGGAAAGACGCCGACCCACGTGCGATGGTGATGCATGCGCGATTGCTGCAGCGCACCGGCGATCTGCGCGGTGCTGTTGCGACTTACAAAGAGGCCGTTGATCGGGATGACGAGGTTGCAGACAGTGACTTGGAAAGTCTGCTTGGCATTGCTGACTTGGGGACACAGGATTCCGAACTGGAATCAGATTTTGACGAGCCTGTTCCGGAATTCGCTGACCACATGGCGGAGGAAACCGAGGATGAATTGAGTTTGCTGAGTGAGCGACCAGAGGAGAATTTTGAATCTGTTGGTGGCATGCAGAATGTAAAAGACGAGATACGGGTCAAGATCATTTACCCGTTGCAGCATGCCGATATGTACGCAGCGTACGGCAAAAAAGTGGGAGGTGGAATTCTGTTGTACGGTCCGCCGGGTTGTGGAAAAACGCATCTGGCCCGGGCAACCGCCGGAGAGGTGAATTCAGCTTTCTTGTCGGTTGGAATCAGTGATGTGCTCTCGATGTGGTTGGGTAGCAGCGAGAAAAACCTGAACGCAGTTTTCCAGCAGGCACGGGAAAGCAGACCCTGTGTGCTCTTCTTCGATGAAGTTGATGCCTTGGGGGCAAGTCGTGCGGATATGAAACGCACGGCAGGACGCCATTTGATCAATCAGTTTCTGTCTGAATTGGATGGAGTCGAGGCCGACAACGAGGGAGTGTTGTGTTTGGCAGCGACCAACACACCCTGGCATCTGGATACGGCTTTCAGGCGACCGGGGCGGTTTGATCGAGTGATCTTTGTACCACCTCCAGATGAAAGCGCCCGTCAGGAAATTCTCAAATTGCAATTGCAAGGTAAGCCCACTGACTCAGTTGATGTGCGTAAACTGGCCGCGAAAACAGCAGATTATTCCGGGGCTGATTTGAAAGCCGTCGTTGATTGTGCTGTCGAAGCCAAGTTGCATGAAGCGGTCAAACTGGGAATTCCCAAACCAATCAACACCAAGGATCTGCTCAAGGCTGCCAAGCAGGTTCGACCGACCACCCGTGAGTGGTTTTCCGCTGCAAGGAATCACGCCTTGTACGCCAATGAAGGTGGGATTTACGACGACATCCTCGATTACCTCAAGATCAAGCGATGAATGACAGGTACGAACGCTCACAGCTTCTGTTGGCGCAGCAAAGATATGAGTTGGCGGAGCGTGAATTGCGTACCTTGCTCGCGGAGGATCCCAATGACGGAATCGCGTTGTCGCTAGTATCGTTGTGCATTTTGCATGACTCCGAAAGAATGGTCGAAGCGTCCGAAACTGCCCAGCGAGCGGTAGGCGTTTCACCGGGTGAGTCTTTGACACACTATGCCCTGGCGACTTGTTATCTCCGGAGAAATCGCTTCGAGCAGGCAGAAGAGGCAATTCAGATGTCTCTGACTCTGGATCCGGATGATGCGGATGCATTTGCAGTGTTGGCACGCACGCTGTTGGGGCGACAACGTTATGAAGATGCGCTGGCAGTGATTGATCAGGGTCTGGCCGTTGATCCGGAACATGGTGATTGCGGTAGCTTGCGCGCCATCACTTTGGAGAGACTTGGGCGTGACACCGAAGCAGTGGCGGTCTCAAGCGAACGCTTGCAGAAAAGTCCTTTGGATCCCATGGCTCATGCTTCTCATGGTTACACGCTTCTGCAGTCAGGCGACTATCGTCAGGCACAGGTCGCCTTTCGTGAGGCCTTGCGTCTTGATCCTGATAACGAAATGGCACGTACTGGCTTGATCACGGCTCTCAATAACCGAAGTTTGGTGTTCCGCCTTGTGCACAGGTTTTATGTTTCCCTGAGCCGCCTGCATGCGCGAGCAGCTTTTTTTCTTATCTTTGGCGCTTGGATACTCATTCAGTTGTTGTCCTGGTTCGCCGACAAATATCCAATTCTGCGCCCCGTTGTGTTCCCGGTCATCTGCTTTTACGCCCTGTTCGTCCTGCTGACCTGGATTGCCAATCCATTGTTCAATACGTTTCTGCGGTTTCACCCGTTTGGGCAGCATCTTTTGACGCGTGCTCAGACGTGGGCTTCGAATCTGATAGCACCATGTCTCGCTCTTTCGATAAGCTCGATCATGATCGGATTTTTCTGTTCTGACGTGTGGCTGGGGATCATGGCCGGTGCCTATTGGATTGGCTTGACCATCCCGATTGCGGGTGCTTTCAGTGCCGATGAATCGAGGCGGCAAGCGATGTTGGGAGCGATCGCAGTCGGGATTGCTTTGATTCCCGTGGCAGGAACGATTCTGAGCGTGACAAGCGAGTCGATTGGACCCGTTATTTCCAGTTTCCGTTATTACGGATTCGCACTTCTGGCTTTTCAGATTGGAGGTAACTTGCTGTTGTCCCGACCTGCTCAGACGTGAGGATGATTACATCCTGTCACGCGAAGGTCCGATACTCTGATTTTTATCGTTCAGGTTGTAACGAGGGAAAGTCGTTCGCTTCTGGCTTTTTTGCTGTTTTTTACCAGTCACACCGATTGGCATCGAATGTTCAGCCTACGTTTCTGAGTCTCTCGTTCCAGAGACAAACTGTTTTGACGCACGGGGGCTTGCGTGAAATCAGTCAGCGAAGGCGTACGAAATGGGCGATTGTCCACCGACTACCGATTTAATAAACAACGGAAACTCCCAGGCTGCGATCCGTAAATCGTTCGCATTTTGTGGTTGGGCAATGATGTGTGCTGCCATGGGTTTTGTGATGATTGGAGATCAATGGGGAAATGGCATCGGTCTGATTCTGTCAGAAAGTGACTCAGGATTTGGTGTTTCGACGCAAAAACTGGCGCAGCTGCGTTTCTGTTGCATGGGAGCCGTTCTGTCGGGAATCTTCGCGTTTGGACATTTGCTCCATAGTGCAATTCTGTTTGTCCGTGAAAAGGACGGCGAGCATGGACTGCCGGTAGGCATGGTGTTTCAAGCGTCGTCATCGGGTCCAGTCGGCAAAGACCTCCCCTCCTGTTCCTGATTTCTGACTGGTCACCGGTCTCAAGCGTTGCTGAGCTTTGGGGTGAATATGCGTTGAGTTGTCAACGCTTGGTTGGAAAACTAGACTCTTCCGCTGATTCGCCGGTGCGATCTGATGGCGTCCGCCAAAGCTGGTACGCATCTGTGGCAACGGTTTGTGATTGAGTTTTTGCAATTTGCATTGGGAGCTGGCAAGCATGACAGAAACGGAGCCCGAGGTCCTGCCTGCTCGCGGTAAAACTCTGATTTGGATAGCCCGTTACAGTCAGATTCTGACTTTTCTGTTTGCTCAAGCTGTTTCTGTGGTTGCCTGCATCACACTCTTTCTGATGTTGAGTGGTGACAAACCCGAGAAGCAAGCTGATCCAACCGAAGTCATCGCGATGGTGGGTGTGGGTTTTTTATTGCTCATGCTTTCGGTGATTTACATGGTCCTGGTGGTGCGTCTGACGCTTCCCAAAGCTTTACGGACTTATTCACAGTCTGGCGATAACCCGATTTTACCTATCCGTACTGATGAGTCACTTTCCAAGCCACTCGAGTCGTTGCTGCTTGCGTTCATTTCTGCGACGCACAAGATGCAAGCTTTGTTCTTTGCCAGTGCAACGATCAACTTGATTTTGATTTATTTCGATGAAAGCTGGTTTCATTTGTTCCTGGCATTCATGTCAGTTTTTTCGATCGTCTGGCTGACTCCCACTGTCGGACGGTTGGCCAGATTCGTTCAGCGTGGTCTCGACCTTCATCGGGAATCCGAGGCGTCGGTCTAGAGCCTGCGTTTGATCACGTCGGCTCGGTCAGAATTCATTGAAAGCCTCGGAAAAAGCAGTCCGTCGAAGTGAGTTTTCTTTCCGGTATCCGAGGTTCGCTCGAAGGCGAAGGCGAGGGCGTTTGTAAATGCAATCCCCGCGTGTTCATGCCGTCACAGATTGCGACACCAGCTATCAAACGGGTATTTCAGTCATCCTATGTGTAACAAGGCTGGTGATTGACGAAGCCGGATCGCCAGCGGTATTACAGGAATGGACGCCATGACAGATACACGTTGGATGCGTATTGGCAACCGGCATCAGTTTCCGGGAGCACCGGGGAAATTGAATTGCGGCAGGCCATTTGGCAAGCCGGGGATACCGGGTGGCGTTGGGGCTCCGGCTCCTTCAGGTGCTTGGAATAATTCAGGTCTTTTGAACCGGAGCTTCGAGTAGGTCGCTTCTGGGATCACGTAATACCAGTCGGCGAACCTGGCGTTGAGATCTCGAACGCGTCGCTTTGCTTCCTCGAGCCGATCGTTTCGCTCATCCAACTTACGCTGGTTCTGCTTGATGATCTTTTCCTGCTCTGCTTCGAGCATTTCCTGCCACTCTTCTTCGGTGAGTTCCTTCTCCTCAGCTTCGTCTTCGTTAGCGGTTGCTTCGTTCGCAGTTTCGGTTGCGGAATCCTTGGCCGCATCTTCCGGTTCGGCGTCTGTTTTCGCTCCTTCTTTATCCTCAGCGGTTTCGCCTGATTCCTGTGGGGTGGAAGCAGCAGGGGGGTCTGCTGTTTCGTCACTGGAAGCCTCGGTCTTGGTTTCGGATGCTTCCTGTTGAGCCTGACCCGCTCCGGTGGCTTCGCCACTTCCGCTGGATTCTGAAACACCATTGGGTTGATCTTCAGCGTTGGCAGGCTGTGCGGATTCTTCTTTGGATCCCGCAGGTTCTTGTTCGGTCGCAGGTGCCTCGGAGGCTGGTTCCGGTGTTTCTGGTTTTGACTCGGCGGGTGCATCAGCTTTGGGTTCCGTTGCCGGTTCTGATTCCGCTGGTTTGTCGGCGTCGCCGGTCGGTTCCGTTTCGTCGGTTTTGGCTGGTTCCGCTTCAGGATTGTCACTGGCCTCCGGGTTGAGTTTTACCTCGCCTTTCGTTTCTGGTTCCTCTTTGGGGGCCATTTTCGCTTTCAATTCCTCAACTGTTTTTGGAACCGTATCGAGTTCCGGAGCTGGGAACTGGGACTCATCAACTTTGGTGGTGACCAGCAGATAGCGGTTCACCCCAGCATCTCCCTCTGCGTTGCTATCCTCCACGCCTGCGATGTTGCCAAATCGAAGCACATACTCAACGCCGGTGTTCAGGGTCACGTCGAGCTCTCCGTTTGCGGAGAGGATTTCAATTTCACCATTGATTCCGGACGGAACGGGATAAAAGCCACGTTGGGCGAGCGATTTCACTGCATCTTTGTCTGTCAACAGATCCTGGTTTGCACGAAGGGTCGCGCTCATTCCATCTGGTTTGCGGACAACGTCAACAATTTTCAGATCGTCCAACGCCGTTTTCAATTCATCAAGCTTGGTTTTGTTGAGCGGAGCAAGTGTGGTCAAATCAACTGCCACCGGCAGTGCGCCCGGGCGACTCGGGTCATATTCTTCAAGTTTGTTCAATTTCCACTCAGTCCCGTCGAGTGCCACGTCAGCCGTGTAGTTGCGTGTCAGGCTGATTTTTCCTCCCAGTCCCAGGGAAGCACTGTAATCGAGGATGCCAAGTTCTGACAATTCGATGCTGCTGAGTTGCAGCAAATCGTTATCGATCCACTCTCTGAATGAAGTGGTCAGCGGGCTGTCGTCAAAACGGACAACGTAGACCGGGTCCTGACCGGGGATTCTGACATAGCGTTGAGATGGGTCATCTTTGGGGACGTCACCGATGATCAACTCGGCAATGGTTTCCTGTTTTCCGTCCTTGAGGGTTACAAGTCGGCCAACGCCTTCGTCACCAACCTGAAGGTCTTCGAGTTTAGGTTCCGCAACGCCAAGGTCATCATGATCTTCTGCCTTGTCGGTTTGAGTATCCAGTACCTTGAGCGCCACAAAAGCGTTAGCGGCATTCTTCATCTGTTCAAGCGCGTCGGCGGGGTAACCATCTCGCGACGGGATAGTCCACTCTTCGGTTTCCGGGTCCTTGCGAACTTCGAATGTGCTGAGTTGTCCCGTCTCGTCATCGAACGTCACAATTTTCATACTGGCAGCGGTGAGTGGATCGGTGAACTGCTCGAAAAGCGCCGCACCGATACGCGACTCCGTCTGTTCCGCGGCCTTGGGCCATGAAACAAACGCAGCCAGCAGGCTGATGACGACAGCGACACCCGCAAAAATCAAAGTCTTGATGGTTTCGGTCACGAAACTGGTCTCTCTATTTCAAACGGCTTTTGCTGATATTCTCGCGTTCACGTAAGCGCCTGGAGGCAAATACGATCACGCCAACACAAAGGGGAGGAATGCAGGGGAGTGCGACGGCCCAGACTTTCACCTGATTCTGGATTTTGGTGACGTCTTCCGCAGCACTTCTCTCAATTTCGCGGATTTTATACTCGCGATTCTGTTCGGATTTGGTTCGCTGGACATCCAGTTTGCGCTGTTCACGCTCCTGAAGAGTCTGGAAACGTTGCAACTTGGCGTTCAATTCCGCTCGTGGGACTTTGCCATCGACACTTTGCCGCTGCAGTTCTTCTACCTCTTCACGCAGTTTCTGGAGCTGTTTGTCCATCGACTCCTGCGCTTCACGCATGTTGGTGTCGTACTCGGTCTGGTACGCCTTGCTCTCGTTCATCACTTTGCGGCGAGCTTCGTCTTTTCGTGCATCGATCATTCGCAGGCTGGCGAAGATCGGCTCGTGCTTTCTCACCTCGATGAAGTGGGTTTCATCTGTCAGCCAATCGATACAGTTGAGCACAAATGTCACGTTCTGGAATTGAAAACGTGCCTCGGTCAAGGTGTCGGGATCGGCTCGGATCATCGAGAATTCAGGCAGCATCAGATCAGCGTCCGAAACATAGACTGCCTTGATGGATTTGTCTTTTCCGTCCACTTTTTCGGTGCCTTCAATGGCCATCGCAATGGGAAGTTCAGGGCGAGTGCCCGAAACCAGTTCCGCGAAATTGGCGTTCCCGGTCATCAGGTCACGCATGCGGTTACCGTTGATCAGTCCACTTTCGGTTCCCGTTCTCAGCAGTGGTATGTGGGTCAGCTTGGCATCTGCTTTTGCTTCGACTGCACCGGGCACGATGGCCAGTACTTCCTTCATTCCAGCCGTGATGATGCTTTCGCTGCTCAGGGCTCGACCGGGACCTGTCACACTCGGATTCGCCTCGTCGACGAAAATCCAAAGTTCGTTGGCACTGTCTTTGAGAACCTCGTACGGCATGTGGGATTGCCAAACAAGGTCGGGCGTATACATGCCCTGGGCATTTGGTTGTCCTGGGACGTTGATTTCCAATAGGTCCCAAAGTTTACGGATGTCGCCTTTGGGCATTGGGCCTCCGCCGCCAAACATGCCTCCCGGGGATTGCTTGGGAGCGCCGGTGGGAGTGATGTAGCCGGTTCCAACCGGAGCAGGATCCTCGAAGATTGCGACAGGAACACCGGCTTCGATCGCTTGGACCAGACGATCAAATTGTGCTGGTTCCAAAGAAGATGGCTGGACTGCGATCATCGCGTCATAGAGACCTCGAGACACGGGTGAGTTCAGGTCGACTTCTTCGACTTCGTATTGCTTGGCCAGTTCTTCAATCAGCAGGTGGCGGCTGACTTGCTGCATCGACATGCCCTGCATGACCGTGCCGCCCATCAGGCGAGCATCCGTTGCCACAACACCGATCCTCTTGCGTTTACCTGACGCGACCGTGTTGATCGATCGGACAAGCTCGTACTCAACAGGGATTCCGTATTCAAAGATGGGTACCGTGACCTTTTCAAGGCCCGACTTGAAAGCGGCTCCCATGATCAGTTGCTTGCGCTGGGCGGTGCCCTTTTCCCGAACCATCCGGTCCACGGGTTGAATCCCGAATCGTTCGGCGGCAAGTGCCGCATCATCACTGAACAACTCGATGTCATCGTACAGGTTGACTTCAATTGTACGGTTGCGTTTGGCAGCTTCGCTGCGGAACTCCTTCAGCAGATTGATCAGTTCGTAGCGGGTTCGGGCATAGACCTCGGGGATATCCTTGCTAATGAAAGCGTCGATCACGATGGGCCGGTCACCGTCAAGTTCCCGTATCAGCTGCTTGGTAGCGGGAGCAAGTGAGCTCACCTGACCCTCAGTCAAATCCTGCCGCACGATGTCCCAATTCCGAACCAGAATCACGCAACTGGTGGTGATCGCAATCAAAGCTCCGATTCGCACCAGATATTGCCATGCCATGGTGTTGCCATCTTTTCCACCCGTCCAATGACGGCGGCCAATCAATACCATGCAGGTGTAAAGAGCAATCGCCGCAACGAGACTGAAGTAGATGATGGAGGAGCTGCTGATGACTCCGCGACCGAAGTCATCGAATGGACGTGAAATTCCGGCACTGGAAATCACCGAGGCAATGGCCCGGTTGGGGCTGAACGAATCGGCCAGTGAGGCAAAGGCCAAGGGAGCATTGAAAAGAGAACCAAGGATGAAACCCACTGTCAGGTTGCCAGTCAGGAACGATGCGACCATGCCAATCGCAAGCATGGACAGTCCCACAAACCAGTAGCCGATGTAGCTGCTGAATATCAAGCCGATGTCCAGCCCACCTTCCGTCAGAATTGCTAACGTGCCAAAGGTGCTGAGTTGGCTGAACAGCAGTGATGCTGTGAAAATTGCTGCAGCAGACATGTACTTGCCGATCACGATGTCAAAATCATCGGCCGGAAGTGTCAGCAACAGTTCATCAGTGCCTTGTCGTTTTTCCTCGGACCAGATGCTCATCGTGATCGCCGGTATGAAGATCAGCATGATCAACGGATACCAGAAGTTAAGCTGGTCGAGGGTGGCCAGGTTCTGATTGAAAAACTCGTAAGGCCAGAATGCAGCCAAAGAGGTCAAGAAGACGAAAATGCAGAGGAACACGTAGCCGGTTGGATTGCTGAAATAACCGGTGAAGTTCCGCTTCATGACGGCAAACGCGGCCCGCTTTGTTTTGGAAAGCAATACCACAATCGCCAGCAAAACCAGCAGAAAGACGATGTCATAAAATAACAGGCTAAGAAGAGCCGTTGCGACGTTTGACATGAGTGATCTGTTGCAGTGAGGATGTTAGTGGCTGTGAAATGTTTTTCCGGGCTCATGACCCGTAAGCAATGTTCAAATCGATCAAGTTCCGGCAGCTTCGGCGTGCGTCAATGAGTGGAACGCTTCATCGAGGTCTCCGCTGCCTTTTGTCCGGAGACTCTCCACATCGCCTTCGTACACAAGCCTGCCTTCGTTGATCATCACAACCCGGTTGGCCATGGCTTCGACTTCCTGCAGGATGTGTGTGCTGAGCAGAATGGTTTTTGTCTCTGCAAGTCGCCTCATGGTATCCCGAACTCCTCTGATCTGATTCGGGTCGAGACCTGCAGTTGGTTCATCGAGGATCAGGACATCGGGATCATGCAAAAGAGCCTGACTCATGCCGACCCTCTGTTTGAAACCTTTCGACAGCTTGCTGATCGGCTTGTAGACGACCGAAGACAGGTCGCAGATGTCAATCGCCCGGTCGATATGATCGCGCTTCTTCGATGACGGGATACCTCTGGCTTCCGCAAAGAAGTCCAGCATCGACATTGGTGTCATCTCGGGGTAGAGAGGACCGTTTTCCGGCAGATAACCGAGACGGCGGCTGCCCGCAATCCGGTCTTCCATCATGTTGTGCCCCGCGATCCGCGCTTCCCCCTCGCTGGCAGCGATGTAACCTGTGAGCATCTTCATGGTCGTGCTCTTTCCGGCACCATTGGGGCCCAGAAACGCCACCAGCTCACCTTCACTTACCGAAAAGCTGACTTCGCGTGCTGCCGCGAAAGGACCATAGAATTTGCTCAAGCCGATGGCTTCGATCATGGGACGCCGCCCCTCAGACGATCGTTCCGTTGCCGAATCGCCGACGGCGTCATTGGCCTGATCGGATGGGTCTGGCTGGTTATCTTCGGTACTACTCATCAATACGTTCCGATTTGACTCAATTCATAAAGCGCGATTTCGATGAACATGGCTTCGATGAACACTGCGAACACTTCGCTCGCCTGTGTTCCCGTTCATACCGATCACTTCAAGTTATCGTTACGACTGCACATTTTCGCTGGTTCGCGGCGTTGGGGCAGTAATTTTGGGTATTTTTGCCTCGGTTGTCTACTCGGCATGAGGCTCGCATTTCAGATGATTGATCGGATTACGGCATCACGCCGGCATTCGTCCCCAGTCATCGCCAGGAGAGCATGAAAGCGGCTGTACAATTTGCCGGAAAACATGAGAAACCTGATATCTGCTGACTTGTTTGCTGATGAATCCGCTTCCACACGGTTTTTATGTGAACTTGGGTAAAGATTGCTTTTCTGAAACGGCAGTCGGTCACTTCTGAAAGCAGTGCTTTGCAGAGTGTTGGTGTGATGATGAGATCCTGAATGGACTTCGAGTGTGGAGAGGAAGCTTGGCTTGCTTCCACGGTCAGCAAGCCATCTCATCAGGCGACCCAACGCATCAGCAATTCCGCTTTCCGTTTTGAATCACGCAAGTGGCTGATGAGGATGGTACGACCAGAATGCGGTGTCAGTGCGCCTCGTCAAAAGACCTCAGGTATGCACCAACCGTTGCTGGTGGACATCAGTCAGGGCAGTGTTGGATTGCGGCTGCTGGATGCGTCACACACTTACGGATTTGCCGTAAATTGGTGCCCGGTTCAACCTGGCGGAGCAAGAGAACGCTCGGTGGGTACCGGTTCTCCGAGGGAACCGGTTGATGGGCGCAACTGGACGGGCTTGCCAACAGACATCATGAACGAACCGCATTTCGCGGCAACTTTTCGCTCTGGTCTGCAGTGCAAGCAGGTCACTGCTGAGGGTGGTTGAAGGCACCCTCAATTGGCATTCTTCAAAAAATCAGCCCAAGCCTTCGCGTGCGATGATCACTTCAGCGCCAGGGGTCATGCGGCGTAACTTGCGTGCGGCTTCGGCCTTGTCAATCGTTCCCGCTTTGGCTCGTGCGATCAGCTTGGCCGTTTTCTTGCGGCGAGTTCTCAACCGGCGAATTTCTCTGACGCGTTCGATACCTGCCATTGTTGCTTTCCTGCTCCTGATGTGTTGGTTGAATTTGCCCGCAAATTGTGATGGGCTTGGCTCTCAGGCGGAACCCCGTTGTGGGTGGATTCCCGGACATTTTCCCAAAACCATTGAAAAATGAGCCTTTCACGGCTGGTTTGGAGGGCGGGCTGGCCGAGAAACGCGGCCGGGCATGGTCCTTTGGCCTGCTGAGACATGCGACCATGACGGTATCACTTGACGGCGTTTCCCGCTTCCGGCTGGTTACGATTTCTTTTTCGCAACACCTTTCTTTTTGGCCTTTTTCTTGGTTGCTTTCTTCTTGGTCGCCTTTTTCTTGGCGGCTTTCTTTTTCTTGGCTTTCTTTTTTCGTTTGGACGGTCCTTTCGCTGCACGTTCGGCGAGCAGGTCCAGTGCCGCTTCGAACTTCATCTCTTTGGGGTCCATCCCTTTTCTCAGCGAAGCGTTGGTGACACCATCGGTGACGTAGGGGCCGAAACGCCCGTCAAGGATTTTGACTTCTTTTTCCGTGACTGGCGATGGTTGCTCATAGAGCCGGAGGGGTTCTTTGGGGGTTCCCCTTCCTCGCGTTTTGGGTTGCTTCAGTAGCGTGATTGCGTCTTCCAGTGTGACTTCCAAAGGCGAGACTCCAGCTGGCAGCGAGCGTGTTTCTTTCTCACATTTGATATAAGGTCCATAGCGTCCATCGAAGGCTTGGATCGGTTTTCCGTTGTCCGGGAAGTCACCGAGCGTGCGTGGGAGTTCCAGCAACTTGCACGCAAGTTCGACAGTGACATCGCTGACTTCCATCCCCTGCAACAAGCCCTGATTGCGTTTCTCCTCGTCGTCAGGTTCACCCAGCTGGATGTAGGGACCAAAGCGACCGACTTTCAGATAGATCGGTTTTCCTGTTTCCGGGTGGGTTCCGATTGGCTCTTCGACGACCTGGCTTGATTCCAGCAGTTCCAACGCTTTTTCGAGGTCCATTTCGTCCGGTGGCATTCCATCGGGAATGGAACCGGTGCGTTCGCCCTGCTCAATGTAGGGACCGTATTTTCCTACTCGAACAAAAACCTCTTCGCGATGCTCTCCTTCTTCGGGGGTTCCAAGCAGGAACCGTGCTGAAGTTTTCGGGTCGATCGCGTCAAGTTTTTCAGCGAGTCGCGCTTTCAAGCCAACGTTGTGCCGGTCCTCGGACTGGTCGCCAAAGTAGAACTTCTTGAGGTATTCTTCGCGACCCACTTCGTCTCGGCTGATGGAGTCGAGAAAGTCTTCGAGTTCAGCGGTGAATTCGTAATCGACCAGCGGTTCGAAATGTTCTTCCATCAGGCGGGTTACGCTGAACGCACGCCACGTTGGCACCAGAGCGGTGCCCTTTTTAGTGATGTAAGCGCGTCGTTCATCAGTGATCGTGCCGATGATGGAAGCGTATGTACTCGGACGCCCGATGCCTTTTTCTTCGAGTGTTCGGGTCAGAGTCGCCTCGGTATACCTCGCCGGTGGTTGCGTGGTGTGACTTTTTGGATCAAGTGCTTCTGCTTCCAGCGGATCCTGCTCGGCAACGTTGGGCAGAATACGTTCGCGGTTAGCAAGTTCGGCTTCCGGGTTGTCGCTTCCTTCTACGTAAGCTCTCAAAAAACCCTCAAATACGATGCTGGTGCCCGAAGCGGTGAATGTCGCGCCACCCCCCTCAATTGTGATGCTGACACGCTGCTTCTTGGCATCTGCCATCTGGCATGCAACCGTGCGTTTCCAGATCAGGTCAAAGAGACGGAACTGGTCCTGGTCTCCCAGTTCTCCACGCACTGTTTCTGGCAGTCGAAAAGGCGTACCGGCCGGACGAATGGCTTCGTGGGCTTCCTGAGCATTCTTGACCTTGCCCTTGTAGACCCGGACATCCGGATGAAGAAAGTCATCACCGTACTGGCTTCGTACCAGTTCACGCGATGCACTGATGGCTTCTTTGCTCAGCGTTGTGCTGTCCGTACGCATGTAAGTGATATAGCCATTTTCATACAGCCTTTGAGCCGCGTCCATCGTACGTTTGGCACCGAAACCGAGTTTTCGGTTGGCTTCCTGTTGCAGCGTGCTCGTGGTAAACGGGGGACGCGGTCGCTCCGTGAATGGTTTTACCTCGACTTTGGTGACCCGGAAGTCAGCCGTTTTCAGTCGGGTGGCCAGATCGTTGGCCTCGGTTTCATTGAGTTGAAGAAGCTCAGGGTTTTTCAGCTTTCCGTTGGCAGCATCGAAGTCTTTGCCCGAAGGGATTTTTCTTCCGTCCACGCTTGTCAGCGTGGCGAGCATGGTTTCCTTGCTGGCCGTGTTGAAGGTGGCTTCGAGATCCCAGTAGGTTGCATTGTTGAAAGCAATCCGTTGCCGTTCACGTTGCACGATTAACCGCACCGCAACACTCTGGACGCGACCCGCGCTGGTCCCTTTTCCGATCTTTCGCCACAGCAGATTCGACATGTCGAATCCATACAGACGATCAAGAATCCTTCGTGTCTCTTGTGCTCTCACCAAAGGACCGTCGATCTCTCGAGTCGCTTCCAGGGCGTTTGTGATGGCGTCTTTGGTGATTTCGTGGAAAACGAGCCGGTGGACCGGGACCTTGGGCTTGAGGATTTCCTGCAAATGCCAGCTGATGGCTTCTCCCTCGCGGTCTTCATCGGTCGCCAGATAAAGGTTGTCCGCGCCTTTGAGAGCGTCTTTGAGTTTCCGGACCTGTTTTTTCTTGTCGTCCGGCACGATGTAAAGTGGCGTGAAGTCCTCGTCCGTGTTGACGCCGAGATACGCCCACGGCTCCTTCTTGAACTTCTCGGGTACCTCTTTCTTACCGGCAGGTAAATCGCGGACGTGCCCGATGCTCGCCTCGACCTGATAATCTGGGCCGAGAAATTTCGATATTGTTCGTGGCGGTGCCGGGGCTCCGCCGAGCCCCAGGCTCTGGCCAGTGGTCTTTGCCAGTCCGCCCAAACCGTCTGGGGGGGGGCTGTGGTTGTAATGTTGGGTTGGGCTGGGGGTTTGCAGAAGTTACGCAGAGCGTCTGCTTTCCTGCCAGACCGCTTTTTGGGCTTGTGTACGATAATGCCAGTTAAGTCTCGCTCAAGGTCAATCTCACCTTGACCCTTCAAATCCGCCGGCGATACGCTTTCCGTTTCCTGCAGATCAGGTAAAACACACCGCAGGATACCCGTTCGGAACGTTTTTCGGCTAAATTTCCATCTTGGACGACTGAACATCGGCAGGAAGGTGCTGACGAATCACTGGAACGATTACCCAGAGACTTGGTTGATGCGGCCAGATTGTCAAGGCGACTCACCACCGCTTCATTACCCGAATCACCCCTTCACACCCAGAAATCAAGGCCCCCATTCAGGTAGACAGAACCCACGTTGTTTTGCCGTCAGATAGCCGAAATACCGGCAAATATCTGTTGAGTCTGTCAATTTCGAACTTGAATTGGTGGCGACCGAAAGCCCGCTCTCATGAATAATAGTCCTTTCGAAGTCTTCCGCAGGAATTTGGCACCACTCATGGTCTTTTTGACCGGTTTGGCAATCTTTGCGTTCGTTGTGCTTCCCGTGCTTGACCAGTACATGCGTCAGAATCAGGGGACGGGTGAACAGCAGGTCATGGCGAAGTTTGATGGACAAGAACTCACGCGTGCCAGAATCGAGGGATTCAATCGTAATCACCGCATGACCTACGAGTTTCTCGTTGAGCTCGGCCAACGCACAACGAAAAGCGGACGAGATATTCAAAGGGCAATCCCCGCCGGAATCAACTCTCAGCCCAGCGAACAAGGTGCGATTCGGACCTTTGAATTTGCATCCCAAGCTGCCAAGCAGGGATTCGCCTTGTCAGATTCTCAGCTTCTTCAATGGCTGCAGGAATACTGCGGAGATCTTTACAACGAAGCTGAACTCAACGCTCTGGCCCGTAAATTGAGCAACAACCAGATGAGCTTGAGATTCGTGCAAGAGCAACTACGCATGCACATGCTCGCTCAGGTGTTCGCGACGCAAGGTAACGCAGGGCTGAATGTCATCACGCCCGACCAGCTGTGGGCAAGTTTCCTGAAATTCAATCAAAAAGCAAACGTGGAAACCTATGAATTTCTCGTAAGCGATTTTGTCAGCAAGGTTACCGAAGAACCGAGCGAAAGCGAGCTTTCAGACTTGTTCGAGGAGGGCAAGGAGCGTTTCCCTTCTACCCAGAGTGAGGAGCCAGGCTTCCGACGGCGTTACGCAGCCTCCTTTCAGTACGTATCCGGGTCTGCGGAGACTTTTCTGGCCGATGAAATCAGCAAACTTACAGACGAGGAAGTCAAAGCAGAGTACGAGCGGAGAGTCGCTGGCGGTGATTTTCAGGTTGAGCCTGAACCAGAAGTGAAGACCGAAGAAGAAGCCAAGCCTGAGACCGAAGGGGAAGCCAAGCCCGAGACATAACAATAAGAAAAAACAGACACAGAAGAAGAAAACAAAAAAGAAAAAGACACTCAAGCAAATAAAAAAAAACAAAAAAA
>JAAXJB010000035.1:49983-63258 GCA_012270065.1 Rubripirellula sp.
GCCCTCGCCCATCCCCTCCCGCTAGCTTATGAGGAGCCAGACGCTGCCGCCTACGCCGAGACCGAAGCGGACGCCAACCACGAGCCTGAACCAGACGCCCAGCCAGAGACCGAAGCGGAAGCCAAGCCCGAGACTGATCCAGAGGCAAAGCCTGAGACCGAAGGGGAAGCCAAGCCCGATCAAGGTGAGAGTTCATCGAATTCAGGAGCAAACGCGGTTCGACTGGTAGCCCTGCAGGACCAAGATCCTGTTGCCGCTCAAGACGATGCTTCGGAGTCATCGGACGACAAAGCCGATGACCAGAAAGAGGAGCCAACGGACTCCGATGTATCTGTCGAGAAACCAGCGGAAGAGGCGGACAAGCCTGCCGAAGGTGATGAAAAGACCGCGGAAGACGCTGAAAAGCCAGCTGAGGGAGAGGGGAAACCCGAGGGTGAAGAAAAACCAGCTGATGACGACGCGGACAATCAACCTGAAACAGAAGGCAAAGAAGAGGCCCCTGCCGAGCCCAAAATCAAACCTTTCGAAGAAGTCAGAGCAGAGGTTGAGAGAGGTTTGGCGCTGCCTCGCGCAGAAGCACGGTTGGATGCATTGTTGTCGGAACTCGCGGCACAGATGCGTCTGTATTTCAGTGAGCGATCCATCGCCACCGGTTTGGGAGTTGAGTTGCTCTCCAAGCGTAATAACATGCTGCTCACGAAGGTCATGGCAAAGATCAAGGCCGAGATGCCAGTACTTGATGAGAAATCAGAAGTCTCTGATTTGGTCTCGACATCGCTCAAATCCGCGATCAGTTCTGGCGACGGCAAAGAATTTTCAAATGGTCTCGCGAGTGACAGCTTGAGTGATGCTGAGTTTTCCCAGGAGCAACGAGCCAGCGTTCAGAAGTTGTTCGACGCTGAGGTGTCAACTGGTTTGCTGAAGGGTAAGATTCGACCTGATCTGGAAGCGTTTGCATCGCAGTACGGATTGGCGATTGAAACCATCGGGCCGTACAACGCGCTGACAATCAGCAATGAGCCGATTGGTGAATCCGCTGAGAAAAGTCAGGGTTTTCAGCAGGGGCCGAGTTTTGCACAGGTCATGTTCTTTTTGACTGAGGGCGGAGATCCCTACCAGCCTGTTTTCTCACCCCTCAGAACGATGGAGAGTTTTGTCAGTGGAGGGGCTACACCAACCCAGTACCTCAGTTGGAAAATTGAAGACAAGCAAGCCTTCGTTCCTACGTTCAGCGAAGCACGGGACGAGGTTGTTGATACCTGGAAAAACATGCAGGCGCGGGCGCTTGCAAAAGCTGAGGCCGAGAAAATCGTCAAACAGTCAAATCAGGCACCTGACAAGCCACTGGCTGAACTTGTACCGGAAGACAGGCGAGATCAGTTCCTGAATGATTCGATCGAACCATTCTCCTGGATGCAGGCGACCTTCAATGGTTCGCCAGTTCCGGTTGAGCTTCTGGCCATGCTTCAGGGAAATCCACAGCAGCAGCGAGCCATTGGCTATACCATGGGTAATGTGGATTCTCTGAACAATGTCGGGGAAGATTTCATGAAGGCGGTCTTTTCTACTGCTGCCAACGGGACATCCATGGCGGTGAACCAGGACGGGACAGCCGTTTATGTCATTCGCGCGACAGCTTTCACGCCGGCAATCGAAATGTTGCGTGAGCAATTCAAACAGCCGAACAACCGACAGTCGCCACTGATTCGTACAGTTGCAGGTGGTGATAACAATAAAGTTCTCGAAGGTTTCTTCGATTCAGTTGACGAACAGGCTGGGTTTGAGAACTACAGCAATCCAACCCTTCCGTAATTTCCTGTCATTCGTCGTCAGTGTCGCGTGCCTTCGCACACGTTGTGCAACGGGTGAAACGACGTTGTGCCGACATGTCGATGAATCATCGTGCATGGTGTTCGACACTTCGGGGACCTCGCAACTGCGACAGGCTTTGTCTGCGTTTTGCCTGTCTGTGAGATTGCTGCCTCGTCCCGCCCTCATGACACCGATAGCGGTTTTGGGTTCCGCCGTTAAATCGAGCGTTTGACGTATCATTTGCTGGATTGAAAACCACCAAAATCCCCCCGAAACGGAAGGGAATCGCCTCTTTGTTAACAAACGGTGAAGACGTAGTTAACTTCGTTCGTAAGTAGCTTTTGCGGCTCATGTCAGCATGCTAATTTCAGGCGATAAGGTTGATGTTCGATGTGTCAGCCTGATGATAGATCCTGAATTGCAAGAGACGGACACAGAATGCACGGCAGCATGTTGGTGATCAAAGGTGGCGTTAAGGCGAAGGGCAAAGCTGAATCCCGACCGCCATTTCCTGTCGTTCGGTTGATATGCACAACGCTGCTGGTGACATTGTTTTTGCTTGTTGGAGGGGCCCCGTTTGAAGGGGTTCAGCTCAATGGGCTTACCGCCGCCGAACCAAAAGCGGTTGTCAGTGCTATCCCGCGTTTACGTGACCTGGAGCGGAATTTCGCTTCTAAGCCGCTGACCGATGGTCGTGCTCGCTGCAGCGAGATGGCCGAGTATTACTGGGATGCGAATCGCGAACTGGAGCATGAGTTCGAGGTCGCCCAGCAGAAATTCGACAGTGGCGACGGTATTCACCGGAGGATGATCCTGGTGGCTGGGCCTGCTGGGATTGGAAAAACCTTTGTCAAACGGAACTTGTTTGCGCAGACCCCGAGTGAAGAGTTATGGAAATTCGACGTTCGTGAATTGTTCGACGAGTACTCTGAATCCGGATGTGCTCAAGATACCGCCGACCTTTGTGCCGGGAAGACAGTTTTCAATCAGATGCTCGCGTTGACACCACAGGGACGCAGCCGATTCGAAAAGCAGGTGTTGACCTCTTCGGCGCGATTCATCGTGGTGGATTCGCTGGATGAGGTGCATCCGACGGATTACGTGTTCATCTTGCGGACTTTGGAACGATGGACCAGATCAGGCGATCGCAATTTCGCCCAGGTTGTCGTATTTGGTCGTCCGTTTTCTTTCGCCGATTACTGGAGTCAGTCCCGCGGTGAGCCAGGGTGTCATATTGTTCGTGGCTTCACATTGAAAAAGCCCGAGTTTCGCACGACAGGAGACATTCAGGTTTCGAACTGGAACTTCGATTCATGGAAGTTCGGGTTGCGTCGGGGCGGGCAGGGCAAACTCGAGCCTTTCTCTTTCAGTGAATATCAGGATTGGTGTGAACGCGGATTTCCACGCGACGGTGAGTTCTCAAATATCGTGTTTGAGCAAAATCGTCATATGAATTCCAAGGCACGGCAGTTGCTAAATGATTGGATTTCAGACGAGCCCGCGGTAGCGGCAGTGGTTTCAAATCTGGCGGGTAACGGAATGGTTCGTGATATTCTCGTGGAACAGATGCGTCACGGCCGGGGGTTTGATGAGCGACGTTTCATGGAGCAGTTTCTTGCTCGTTGGCTTGAACGTGATACGAGAAGTGATGACCGTCCCAGCCAGATCAAGCCGGACCATCTTGATGCTTATTTGCGGTTGCTTGAAAACACAGCCGCGCGGTTTGCGGCATCCGTCGGTGAAGATGGCAGTTTTCGGGTCCCCGATGGAGAATTGGTCGGGATCAAGGTAGGGGGACGCGATATCTCCGTGTCCGTGAAGTGTTTGCTGAATCGATCTGGGTTGGTGACCGCTGAACCATTTGGTGATGCGGCTGACCAATACCGTTTTGAGCCACTGTGGTTGCACCGCTATCTGGCCGAGCAGCACAGCAGCCGGGGAATCACCAGCAAGGTTGAACAGACCCCTGGGCCTGTCGCGTTGCGATAAACTGATCCTGAGGGACAGTTGGATTCCCGCATGCGGGCTCTTCTTTTTCTATCATGGGGCAATTGTATTGGCGATGCTGGTGCCAGTGCTTTCATGATCGCCTGCCCGTTGTGGTCACCCGGTAGGATAGTCTGGCTTGCGAGTTGGTGCTCGCGGTTTCATCCGGCGATCGTTGGTTGAGCTTTCGAGGATACACATGCAGGAAACTGTTGATGTACTTATTTGTGGAGCGGGTCCCGTTGGGTTGACGCTGGCTTCGCAGCTTGAGTCGATGGGTGTTTCCTGGCGTTTGATTGACAAGGCGGTGTGTCCGTCAGACAAGTCCAAAGCTCTCGTCCTATGGGGGAGGTCGCTCGAGCTGCTGAACACTTCACTCGACGCAGGTGTGTTTCTCGCTGCGGGCCGTCCAGTCAGAAATGCAAATTTCTACTGGAAAGGAAATGCCTTTGCACAACTGGATTTTTCCGAGGGCGAGGACAAGTTCGGTACAGGCATTCTTATACCGCAAAATTCAACCGAGCAGATTCTTGTGGATGATCTTGTTCAAGCAGGTGGTGAAATCGAACGTGGGATAGAGCTGGTTTCGTTCGAACAGATTCACGGAAAAGTCCGGTGCATGGTGAGCGATCAATCAGGAAAGCACGAAACAATCATGGCACGGTTCATGGTTGGTTGTGATGGTGCACACAGCGCCGTACGTCATGGCTTGGGGCTGTCGTTTGAAGGTGTGAAAGATGGTTTGCGTTGGGTGTTGGCCGATGTTGAATTGACGGGCGATGTGCCCGATGCTGATGTTCTTTCCATGTGGAGCCCTCTGGGTATCTTGCTTCTGTTCCACTTTGAAAAAGACACATGGCGGGTAGTTGCAGAGGAGCCATTGGCAAGTGAAAACGCACCAAGACGCGATCCCACTCTTCAGGAGATTCAACAGCACCTGGATCGGCGTGGTGCGAGAAAGCTGCGTGTCAGTAATCCAAAATGGCTTGCCGAGTTTCGCGTCAGTGAACGCATTGTGAAGGACTATCAAATGGGATCCGTTTTCCTGGCGGGTGACGCTGCTCATGTTCATAGCCCAGCGGGTGGACAGGGCATGAATACCGGGATCCAGGATGCTTGTAATCTTGCCTGGAAACTTGCGTGGAATCTTCGTGGAGTCGGGACGCCTCTACTTTTGGAGAGTTACGCTGCGGAGCGTCATCGGATCGGACAACACGTTGTGCGAACCACGTCTCGCATCACTCGACTAGCCACAACCGATTCTCGTCTGCTTCAGGGGATTCGGAATGTTGTGGCCGGAATCGCTCTTCGTTTTGAGTGGATCCGCAGAAAGGTGAAGGCGAATCTTGGGGAATATGCCGTCAATTATCGGCAAAGCGACATCAATGGGCGAGATTCCAGGCGGCACCGCAATGCGTTCAGGTGCGGGGACCGCGTCCCAGATTTTACATGGTTCGATGGTGATGGTCACAAGCAATCCCTTTATCAACGACTCTCCGGAGGACGAGCGGTTTTGATCATTTTGAACGAAGGAGCCCATCATGCGCCTGAGGTATGGAAAGAGCTAACGGATAGACACGGAGATTCGTTCAATGTGGTGAAACTGTTTTCATCTGGTGATTTTCCCGACGAATCGACACGTCTGGAATCCGATTCAGAGATGGTGGCTTACGATGTTGTCCCTGCTGACGAGGCGAGTAAGCTGCCGTTTGGAAATGGTGGCTGGGGAGTCATTCGGCCTGATGGTTACCTCGCGGCGTTGGGAGATTGCGATGATATGAGTGCCGCAACTCAATGGCTGCTTCGTGTCACGAGCCTTTGAGGTTTTTGATGATGAAGCGGATACCCGAGTTTGGGATTCAGTAACCGGTTGTATTCTGGAATCATTTGAGTCGAATCTAGGGGACCGATGTAACCTGATGAAAAGGTCGTTTGGCTAACCTGATCGGTCCGGATTTCGCCGCTCGTATCATGGCTGAGTATGGAGATCGTCATGCAAGTGATGGGGAGTGCGTTTGCCCGGCTTGTTTTTGTGGACGTCTGCCACGTCGGAGCGTGTGCCGGTTACTGCTGTTGATCGAGGAACGAGCTGCTCATGTATCGTTTATGGTTCGGGCGTGTGCTTGCATTCGATGGAATTCTGCCATTGGTGATCTGGTTTGCACCGTGGTTGGTTTCGATTGTTCTGCCAAATCGTCCTGGCGTGATCGAGGTTCTTTCTGTTTTTCTGCCTGTAATGGGATTCTTGATTCGTTACATCACGGGGCGCAGCTTGATTCGTGCCAACGAATGTAGCCCACCGTTTCGGCTTGTGCAGAATGTTCTGCTTGGCTTGGGTTTGGTGCTGCTGGCACTGATTGATTGTGTGGTTGTTCTGATCTACGTGATGCCGCGTGGCGCTTTGCTGAAACCGGATGACTGGTTGGTAATGGCAGCTTTGGGGACGGTTTACTTTATGCTCATGGCAGGCGCGATGTTTCCCGGACACAGGAGATGAAAGGCATCAGTTTGTTTGCTTGTTGTGTTCGATAGAAAGTCCTGGTGACAGATTGCTGCCTGTGCGTAGTGCTGAAGGCTTGATCTCAAAGACGCTGGTTGTGATTCAAGTGGCTGTTTCTGAATCTGTCTCCTCGAGTGTTTCAGGTTTGACAAAAAAACCAACGATGATGCCGCTCAGAGCACTACACAGAGTGATTGCTGCCCCCGTGAGAATCAGCACTGTGTCGCGTTTAACCTCCGCAGATGATCTTGCATTCTCGATAGTCAGTGTGTCGAGATACAGGATGTCGTAAGCCAGTGTGCCAATGATCAAGATGATGCCAATGCAAATCATGACCCAGCACAACGTGTATAGCAATTTCATGGCAACGGGTGTTGGTGAATGCGGGAGTTACATGTCGCCGTTGAAGATAAACGATCAGCGGCCATGAGACAGCTTTTGATCCTCACCGGATGCGAACAGATGCGGGATTTAGATTCGGATTTTGAGGATTGTACGCCTGCCATTTTTGGGCAGGGATTGAAGTGGATGTTCCGTAGATCCGATGACTGGTGATTCCAGCAGGCATGAGTGTGGTTTCCGTTTGGCGAATCGTTCAACGGGGTTCCATGCAAACGATTTGAACCGCTCCGATGGGCCATGCTCGCAAATGATCACGCTGCGTAACGCTCGTCAATCTAGGACTGCGTGTTATCCAATCGATTCGTTTTTGTGATGCGCATTACAGAATACCGCAGCATTGCAACGTTCATGAATGTAAATGGCAGTCCACAGAACGGAGATCCGGGGTGTACATGCTCACGTTTGACAGGCATCGGTTTGCACTGCGTGAGCACGGCGTGTTAACATCGCTTTCAGTGTGAGAGGGAAGTGGCTGAGGTCAGTGACTTTGTCGCATGCGATGATGGCATTCAGTTCGTTTCGAGGTGCAGTTTAGCCGCTTGGCGTCTACCTTGCGAATATGGTTAAGCCCGTGGTTAAGAGGGACCCTTTTTCGGTTCAACTTCTGTGCTGAATTCAGGGTAAAGGCGATGAAGGAAAGATGGATCAGGTTTCGTTGGTGATTGAAAATTCTGTTGTTGGATTGCAGAAACGCAATGTCGTGAAGGTATTCATGCTTGCGTGCGTTTTATTCTGTGGCTGCGGCGAGCCGAGTCGATCGGATTCTCAGACGTCACCTTTCATTCCATTGGGTGGGGCAACGCAAAACGGGCAGGATTCGCAATCGTCTCAAAGCGTCGGGCCCGGGGGGAGAACGCAGTCGCAGGCAATGAAAAGTTTGGAGGAACATTCTGACGCCCCTGACTTCTACAGCGTTGCTGAGTACGACGAGACAAGGGATCCGCAAGATGATCTGGCCATGACGATCAGCAGGATCAAAGGTGCGCCCAAGCGTATTTTGATTCAGGTGGGGGGCGACTGGTGTAATTGGTGCACGAGACTTGGGGATTGTTTTGTTGAACAGCAAAATGTCAGGAGATTGTTGGAAAACCATTTCGTGGTCATGAAAGTTGCCTCGAAGGGTGAGCGATCCCCCGCCTTTCTTGCGGATTACCCCAAGATTGAGTCTTACCCTCATGTTTACGTGCTATCGAGCAGCGGTGAATTGCTGCATTCGCAGGACATGGAAGAACTGGAAAAGGACGACGGCTACAATCCGGATGCATTGGTCGAGTTCCTGATGCAATGGTCTGCCAGTACAGCTGGCAAGTAGCCAGATCAGGAATGGGTTGCCGACTTTGGGATCATGTAACGCTGTTTTCAACATGTATTCATGTTCATGGCCTTAAACATGCCCCGGTCATGCATGGTGAAATGGTGCTGTTTTCGAGGTGATTTGCTGAGTGGGAGTGGAGGTCTGGAATGAACGTCACGCGGCGGTGTTTGCTGTCTGGTTGTCTTCTTTCGGGATCGGTGTCGGCCGTTGGTGCGGGCAAGGCTGACGGAAATACAACGGAGCGTCTGAGAGACAAGGCATCTGGGTATGATTACCGGAAACCGGAATTCAAACCAGAAAGCCGGCTTGTTTTTCAGGGGGACTCGATAACGGATATGAAGTGGGGCCGCAATGAAAAAGACCGCAATCATTATCTGGGGCACAGCTACGTGTATCTGATTGCCTCGCGACTCGGTTTTGATATTCCAAATGCCAGGCTCAACTTTTTTAATCGTGGCATGAGTGGACACAGAGTTGGAGACTTGCGCAAACGTTGGCAGAGAGATGCTATCGAATTGAAGCCTGATCTGTTGAGTGTGCTTGTCGGAGTGAACGATGTAGGAAGGAACCTCGACGGTGTGAATGTGGTTCAGTGGGAAAATGACTATCGATTCATCCTCAGCGAAAGCCGGAAATCAAATCCAGAGTTGCGACTCGTTCTGCTCGATCCATTTGTCTTGCCATCAGGCAGGCTGTCAGAACGTTCGGTCTACCGACGGTGGCGAGAACAAGTGGAACGGTTGCTGCCTGTCGTGGAACGTCTCGCGAGTGAATTTGATGCTGTGCACGTGCGGACACAGCTGGTCTTCGATTCAGTTGCCACGGAAGCTTCACCGGATCATTGGATTTGGGATGGAGTGCACCCACTGCCACAAGGCCATGAACTCATCGCCAGAGAGTGGATTGAGCGTGGCAGCGAACGTTGGACCGGATGAGAGAGAATGAAACTCCGGAAATAAAATCGATCGGGTTTGCTGCGGTTGAACGTATCTGCATGGTGGGTAAATCTTGCTGGATGACTTTTTTGGGGTGGCTGGTGTTCCGGGTGATTTTGAAAATGGCAACAGGAATTTGTTTTGGGTGCGGAGTCAATTCATGAATGTAATCTCACGACGTGGCGCACTTGGTTCCATGGCAGGGGTAGTGGCAGGTGTCCGGGCGCTGCGAGCAGATGAGTTGTCCGATTTCATTGCGGCGGATGAGCGATCCACGCAAACATCTTTTTTCTTTGTGACCGATACGCACTATCTGGCGGATAAACAGAAACCCGCGGCGATGGACTCGCGGTCTGCCACAATTTGCCGGCGTTTGGTTCAGACACTGAATTCCCTTGAAGGCCAACCCATTCCCGGACACGCGGGCGGCGGCCGTGTCGGTGAAATATCAGGTGTGATTCACGGCGGCGACGTCGTTGATAGCGGCGACAAACGTGGCAATGTTTATTCACGTATGCAGGAAACTGAATTTGATGCGTTCGAGAGAGATTTCGGTCTTAATGGTACCGAAGGGCATCTCAACTATCCCGTTCGTGAAGTGTATGGAAACCATGATGGGCCACAGGGGGATACGCTGGTCGTTGATCGCATCATGAAACGAAATCAAAGCCGCAGTGAACTGATCGAAGTTTCTCCCAATGGGTTGCATTACTCCTGGGTTTGGGGAAAAACCCACTTCATCAATCTTGGGATCGTGGTGGGGCAGAGCAGGGCGGGGTTGCAACCCCGGCGATACAATCCCAGAGAAAGCCTGCAGTTTCTTCGCGCAGACTTGAAAAAAATGGGGGACAGAAATCGCCCTGTCATTGTGACTCAGCACGTTGATCTTGCACGTTACTCGCGTCCCTACAAGGAGGACCAGGCTGAGTATCTGACAATGGAATGGCACCCTCAGGATGTTCAGGCATTCCATCAGGCAGTCGCACCTTTCAACGTGATCGCAAATTTCTTTGGTCACACACACCGGCGAGAAGTTTATGGTTGGAATGGAACTCCTGAACGTCAACCGTTTACGCGCGCCGACATGGACGCTTTCAATGGAGACAACAGTAGCCATTTTGGCGGTGGCAGGCAGGCTTTCTTTTACGCCGAAATCTCCGACACGCATCTGGTTGTGCGCGAAGTCAAAACAGAGGATGGATGGCTAACCAACACATGGGGAGAGACCGTCTGGGCCAAAAGGCTGTAAGTTGGCAAGCGATGCATCATGCAGGCGTCAAATCCGGGCCGCGTTTCATCTCATCGTTTCCCGACGCGATGCTCAGTCACTGTGGGTGGAAAGACTAAGCTCACGGGTACTGTGAGTGGAAAGATCACAGGCCACCAGGTGAAAAGATCACGGATTTATGAGCCTCGCGACTTGCTTTCGGCATCCGGAGTCAATTTGGAGTCGTGATCGGCGAGGTTGACGTCAGCCAGACAAGAAAGCCGTAAAGGATGTAGGTGCCCACGGATGCTACTACCAGCCAAAGGGCTACGCTTGAGCAACCGCTCAAGTGTGCGAGTGAATCGGACTTTTTCGGGTGCCGTGTTGGTTTTGAGACTGCGCCATCGCGTATCTCTCCGGTGGCCATTTCTTCTCTCCTGAAAACGTGTGACTTTCCCTGCCTGCCCTGATGAAGTCTATGTTAAGAAAAGAATTAATGTCGTGAGATTTTGCTTTGCGGAGCAATAGTGGCGTAAAAAGGTTCCTTTGGGGGAGTTATCTGGCACAAAGGTGTTGTTTTGTCGACTAGTTCTTTACTCCGGTGTGGGGGCTCAGTTCGGGTTTTTCAAATGGGAGCCTGATTTCCTTCGCGGAGGTTTGTGTGTCGCATGCGAGTTTGCCAGCCCGACTAGAGGAGAGGGAGCTGTACTCAGTGCAGAGATTGCTGGTCGCGGCGGCCTGCGTCGATTAGGCGGCATGGGCAGGACAGCAGAGCATTGGTCTGGGCAAAAAGGTGTGTGTTTTTGAAGGATTGGTTTGGCGGCGGCGGTAATCAGGTTTCCACGCAGGCACGGCTGCGTGAATTGATGTCGAAAGTGAGGGGCGCCGCTCAGATTGTCCATTCTCTAGGGGGCGGGACGATCCCTGGCACCAAGTTAACGGATTGCATTGGCGTATTAATGGTTGTCTGCCGATCTGGCGGCCCGCGTTTCACTGTGGGCGAACCCTCTTTTGTTAACTGCTTTGTGGAGGTGCAGTCGGATGCAACGGCTGATCAGTGTTGGGGGAAGAACGATGGAGCAAAGCAAGCCGAAAGGCGGTTTTCCAGTCGTTTTGTTTTTCTCGGAGTCGGTCACGGGCAGACCGGTTCTGCGGCTTCGAAGGTTTTTGCGTGGCATGCAAGCCATAACAGTTCTCTTGGTGGAATCAGCTTGCACATGGTGATTGTGGGGGGAGGCTTCGTTGTGGCTGATCTGATTCGCATTTATACTGGCGGTTGATTTTTACGAGGCTGTAACTGGTGTACCTATGGCGTTTTTAGCAACTGAACGTGACGGCGAACGGGGTCGCGACAGAACAAAGTTTGAGCTTGCGGGGGGCGAAACAACGATCGGGCGTCATCCCGACTGCGGCATTGTGGTGGACGCAGGTGCTGTTAGCCGCATGCATGCCAAGGTGGTCAATGATGGAACTGGCCACTATCTGGAGGACATGAGTAGCCGAAACGGCACCTTCCTCAACGGACAACTGATTTCGGGTTCGGCGTTACTCAAGGAAGGCGATCGTATTCGAATCAGCGACGTCGAATTCGTCTTTGATAGCGACAAGGCGAATGAGGAGGTTCCCGATCTGTTCAAGGGAGCCGAAGCCTGCAATGGCACCAAATTCGGTGTCATGATGTATGACGAGAACGAGACTGCTCAGTTAAGTGGAAGCAGTAGCGCGAAAGTTGAATATCGCAGTTCAGCCGACGGATTGAAAATGTCTGCGACGCCCGAGGCCAAACTCTAGGCTTTGATGCAGATCAATCGCAATCTGGGCAATGTTCTGGCCGTGGATGAAGTTTTACCGAAAGTGCTTGAGAGCCTATTTGACATTTTCCCGTCCGCGGATCGTGGCTTTGTCGTCATGACGACCGAGGCGGGAGAAATCGTGCCTCGCTGGGTGAAAACACGCGGCACTCACGACGAGACCGAAACGTTGAGAATCAGTCGTACGATTATCCGTGAGGTCATGTCGACGGGAGAGGCAATTCTGTCGATTGATGCCTCGGATGACGAACGATTCGATTCCAGTCAGTCCATCGCGGATTTTTCCATTCGATCCATGATCTGCGCTCCGCTGAAAGATGCTGATGGCAATGCATTTGGCGCTCTGCAAATCGACTCGACGCAGGGCGGCGGCCAATTCATGGAAGAGGATACTGATCTGTTGTCAGGCGTTGCGGCGCAAGCCGGGATCGTGATCAATAATGCTCGAATGCATGAAGAAGCATTGAAGCAGAAAGAGGTTCAGCAGGATTTGAAGTTGGCCACGGAAGTCCAACAGGCTTTCCTGCCTGACAGTGAGCCTGTGGGAACTGGATACCGGGTGAGTAGTTTTTATCAGGCGGCCAATCATATCGGTGGAGACTATTTCGATTACGTCGAAATGGCTGATGGTCGGATCGGTGTAGTCGTTGCTGACGTGGTTGGGCACGGGGTCGCCGCAGCGATGTTCATGGCCAAATTGTCAGCGGAAACCAGGTTTTGTCTCGCCCGCGAGCCTGATGTCGCAAAAGCGATTGAGCAGCTGAACGATCGCATGAGCCGCCTGCAGGTGGAGCGTTTCATCACCTTTCTCCTCGTGGTCATCGATCCTGCATCTGACAACATCACGATTGTCAATGCAGGGCATATGGCGCCCATTATCCGGTCCAGTACGGATGGCGCGATCTGCGAACCAGGTGAGGAAGAATCCGGTTTGCCAATCGCAATTGATAGTGGCATGGACTACGAAGCCGTTCAATACCCGATGAATGTCGGTGACCTCGCTGTTCTCTATACAGATGGTATCGATGAGGCGATGGACTCCAATGACCAGCTATTCGGAATTGAACGCGTGCGTCAATTGACGGCAGAGGGTGGAGACGCCGAGGCTGTAAAAGAACGCATCATGACAGCAGTGCGGACTCACATCGGTGATGCTCCTCCCTTCGATGACATGTGCCTTGTCGTTATCGAGAGGCAGGAGAAAAAAGCAGCGTCGACTGCCGAAACAGGGCAAACTGATGTGGTGGAAGAAGTGACTGCCTGAGCATTGCGAAGCCAATCAACGGTGCGAAGCCAATCAATGCTGC
>JAAXJB010000035.1:63358-80526 GCA_012270065.1 Rubripirellula sp.
TGCGAAGCCAATCAATGCTGCAGAGCCAATCAACGTGGCGGAGCCAACGCCCGTTACGCCGTGCCGATTTGTGGCAGACTTTGCAGACTTTGCTGAGGAATAACCGGTGCACGAACCCAAGGCGTTCTGCCACAAGGCGTTCTGCCGGGACCTCAACCCGGTTAGTGACTCGTTGGGCGGTGAGCTATTACTTCCGCAGTAATGAGAGCGTTCGATGGTTGCAGGAAATGCGAAAATCCGAAGGGTAAGAAACTCCCCGTCTCGGATTTGCTGGGTCCGGACATTGGCGGAACGTTGACGGTATCACCGATTCCTGGCCGTTACACGAATGGTGAGGCATGTCCTGATGTTCAACTGCGTTGGGATGCGTGATGGCACCCGTACGTTGATTAGAGATTGGAATGCGTGTGATTTGATGATCAAACGATGTATCGTCCATTACCGGGGTAGGGTTCAGGGAGTCGGGTTTCGCTTCACTGCGGTCAGGCAGAGCAAGGGATTGTCTGTTCACGGTTACGTCAAGAATGAATCGGATGGTTCCGTTCTCATGGATGTCGAAGGGGGAACGGCTGACGTTGCCGAGCTACTGCGGCGGATTGAAATGGAAATGTCCGGGAACATTGATTCAATCAATCTGGATGAAAGACAACCTCAAAACCGTGACGGTGGCCTTGTGATCCGATATTGAGATGTCGCAATTGGGGTATCGCACAACGAGACTTCGAGCGTGTCGGTGGAGTGTCGTAATGTTTGCAGACAGGTGCTGTCAGGCGTGGGGTGAGCTTCTCGTTGGGAGTCACATTGCAAAGTTGAGTTGAATTGATAGCCTGCGTTGGGCAGAGACGGGCATGAATCAGATACGGGGAGTTGCCCCATTTTCGCTGATTATCGGTGGGTTACTCAATCATGCCATGGACCGTTAAACTGCACGCATGAACGAGATTGATGAATATGACTATGACCTGCCACGCGAGTTGATTGCCCAGGATCCCTGTTCAACACGCAGTGACTCAAGATTGATGCTTGTTGATCGCAACAGCGGTCAAATTGAACATTTGCACGTTCGGGATCTTCCTGATGTGGTGACGCCGCAGGACGCGGTCATTTTCAATAACAGTCGCGTCGTGCCTGCGCGTCTGGTGGGGTATCGGAAAGATACAGGAGGACGCTGGCAGGGCCTGTTCCTGCGTGCGGATTCTGAAACGGGTGTCTGGGAAGTTCTGACAAAAACCCGCGGCAAGCTGAAAGCTGGCGAGCGGCTCACCGTTCAGGACCGTAATGCACGGGATGGAATGGAACTTGAGGTGGTTGCACGGACCGAGGGTGGAAACCTGCTCGTGAAACCCCATCTTCCCGATGGTTTTGTTGCTTTGGGAACAACGGATGGTCGGCTGGACGAACCAGCAGACTGGCTTGAGCAATTTGGAAGGATCCCGTTGCCACCTTACATCCGTGATGGGCAGATGGTCGATGCTGACATTGAACATTATCAGACGGTGTTCGCTAAACATCGTGGCAGTGTAGCCGCGCCGACTGCCGGTTTGCATTTCACAGATGTATTGCTTGATCGACTTCGAACGATGGGGGTTTTTCTCGGTGAAGTGACGCTTCACGTCGGGATCGGCACGTTTCGTCCTATTCAGGTGCAGCAGCTTTCTGATCACCAGATGCATTCCGAATGGGGCAGTTTGGATGCCGCGACTTGTGCGTCGGTAAAGGAACGACGTGACACAGGTGGTCGATGCATTGCCGTCGGGACAACGACAGTACGGGTATTGGAATCAGCTGCAAGACAAAGTGCGGAACTCAAACCCTGGACGGGTGAAACCGATATATTCATTCGCCCGCCCTTTGAATTCCGGGCCATTGATGGGTTGATGACCAACTTTCATCTGCCACGCAGTTCCCTGCTCGTGCTGGTGAGTGCGTTCGCTAGCCGTGATTTGGCGTTGGAAGCCTACCAGAAGGCAATCGAGCAGGAGTATCGGTTTTACAGCTATGGCGATGCTATGCTCATTCTGTGAACTGGGGCCTTCATCCACGGCTTTGCCGGGATAAACAGATTGGTTTGTGCCGGGTTTGCGACTTGGTTCACTTGAGGTTTGTACCCGGCAATGTCTGGAAACTGCCGGTTTAAACTTTAACAGCGAGGTTGGGAGTTCCGGTCGTGACGGTCAGAGCTTCTGTACCATGCGTGTAAGCTTAAACGCGCATGTTTCTTTGAATCTTTTCCCTCGGATTGCTTACGCGTGATTCATGTTTAACCAACATGAAAGGTCGTTGGCTGATCTCGGTCTGTCGTCCAGTCGGGATTCAACGATTCATAACTTCCGGTCCTTGCGGCCGGATCACATTAATAAGATTCGCCGCATAGGGAAAACAAATGACCAGAATTAACACGAACGTACCGTCGCTTGTTGCTCAGAATAATCTTCAGGCAAGCAACTCTGACTTGAACTCAGCGTTGACAAGATTGAGCACAGGTCTACGAATCAACAGTGCCAAGGATGACCCAGCGGGCTTGATTGCCAGTGAAGCACTGCGAAGCGAGATCACCGGCTTGAACAAGGCGATTACGAACACCCGCCGGGCAGGTCAGATCATCACGACTGCTGACAGTGCCATGGGGCAGATCAACAGTCTGCTCAACGACGTTCGTGGATTGGTTGTTGAGGCAGCAAATACGGGAGCTCTGAGCAGTGAGGAAATCGCCGCTAACCAGCTTCAGATCGATAGCTCTCTTGAGGCCATCAACCGGATCGCACAATCCACCACCTTCCAGGGACGCAAGTTGCTCGATGGTTCTCTCGACTACGTGAGCACCATCGGTGCTGCAACTTCGGTCGCGGATTCCAGCATCCAGAGTGCACAGCTTGGTGCCAGCGGGTCGTTGACTGTCGATGTCGTGGTTGACACAGCCGCCAGTCAGGCATCCTCCAACGTCAGCGCAGCCGGATTTACAGCTGCTGCCGCTGCGAACACGACGATTACCAGTGGTACTGACGTAATCACGGTTACCGCAGCTAGCACAGGATCGGACTTCAACGACGTTCAGGTCGTTTTTAATGACGATGCATCTCTCGGTGATGTCGCTGCAGCAGCAACCTACAGTTCAGCTCAACGCACGATCACCGTGAATTACAACTCGGCTGCCGCTACGGCCACGAACAGCGACATGGCAGCGATCACCAGCGCACTCAACGGTTTGACAGAATTCGGTGCCGCTCTCGTTGGTACAGGCACGAACGCTTTGACTGTACCTGCCACAAACTCCACTACCGGCAAAACTGGTGGTGAAGTTCTGAATGCAGACCTCGTATTCCAGCTCACCGGAGCCGGCGGGGCAGAGACGTTCAACTTCAGTTCAGGTACTTCCAAGGACCAGATCGCTTCGGCTATCAGCCTTGTTTCGGACAGCACCGGAGTATCGGCGTCAGTGGCAGCAGGCGTTTTGACTGTCACTTCAACCGACTATGGTACTGCATCACTTGTCGATATCGATGTGATCAGCGAAGGCACTGGAGGAACTTTCGAAGCGAGTCTTTCTGCCGCACGATCGACTGGTACTGACATCGTTGCTACTGTCAACGGCGTAGAAGCTGATGGGGTAGCAAACACCCTTTCGATCAACACCAGCGCACTCGACTTGAGTCTGACGGTTGATGCTGGAAGCTCGACCAACTTCTCGTTCAATATCACCGGAGGTGGTGCGACTTTCCAGCTCGGAGCTGATGTTACGAGCACACAGCAGGCGAGCATCGGAATCGCAAGCGTCAGCACTGGTCAGCTTGGTGGTGCATCGGGACGTCTTTACGAGTTGGGCAGCGGGCAGGCAAGGAGCCTCACCAACGATGTTAGTGGAGCTGCCGACATCATCGACGAAGTTATCAACAAAGTGACATCCGTTCGTGGTCGTCTTGGTGCGTTCCAGTCAACGACTCTGGAAAGTAACCTGGTCAGCTTGAGCGAGACAGCTGCCAACCTTCAGGAAGCAGAGAGCTCGATTCGCGATGCAGATTTCGCAGCCGAATCAGCAAACCTGACTCGTGCACAGATTCTCGTTCAGTCTGGTACGAATGTTTTGGCACTTGCCAACCAGAACCCACAGAACGTTCTTGCTTTGCTCCGATAAGGTAAGCTGAGCTTGATGCAAAATTTGACAGTCGTTCGATGAAAGTCGAACGGCTGTTTTTTTGTGTCTAACGCGGCCTTGTGGATGAGGGTGCGTTCAAACAGCTTTGATTGAGGCCGTTTTGCTGCGTCTGATTCTGGCTGTGCCGGATCATGAAAGAGGGTTGCCCGCGACCGCGGGAGCGTCGGTTCAGTTGGTTCCTGGCTCAGTGCCTTGCCTGGACTGGGGGTGCAGTGCCAGCAGGCTTCAGGAACCGATTGATGTTGCGGAAACCGAGGACGGCGACGATGAAGCCAAGCCCGGAAACGGATGCCACAAAAAGAAATACCATCTGGTAGCCTTTTTCTCCGGGGTGGTGATCAATCATGTATCCAGTCAAAGCGCCGAAGAATACATCGGGCAGGAAGCCGATCAGGGAAACAATTCCTGCCGCGGTACCGATGAGTTTTTTGGGAATATGAAGATCATTGAACAAGGCAAAGTAGATGCCTCTCAACCCGTACATCATTGCTGCGGTCGTAACGCACAGAATCATCAAGCCGGCCCAGGGGATTGTTTGGGGGCCAGTGACAGCGAGTATGAGATTTCCTGATGCTGCTAACGCGAAGAGAACAGCCAGGGACTTGAAATGGCAAAACCGGTCAGCCGCGAGACCTGCACTGATCGCCGCGATAGGACGTGCCCAGAATGTCAGGGTTGTCAGTTGTGATGCTTCAAGGTCCGTCGAATTGTAGACATCCACCGAATAGATGCCGTAATTATCAATACTTTTGTAGCCGCAGTAGGCACATAGTACCACGGTGCCGTGCAACCATACGGTAGGACGGCGGAACAGGTGGGCGACGTTGGACGTTGTGAACAACGCCGGCGAAGCAGTGGCTGGGTCAGCTGACTTTGTCAATGTAAACGGCACGAGGAATGCCATGAATGCAATCAGGACAATGGTAGAGAGGATGACCATGTTTAGCGCACGTCCAAGGTCATCCGGGGATACCTGATTGTCGGTGGGTACTGTCAAGGTGAATAGCAGCGTGAGAAGACTCGCAAATACGGCGGCGAAAAGGCCTCGCCCAGCATCGAGAATTCCGAAGGCAGTTGCCTGTTGATTCGATCCCGCAAGAGTGTGAGTGGTTTTAAGCATGGCTGACCAGAACAGCAGGATGGTGGTCATGCCGAAGTAGGCATAGATTCCGCAAAGAAGAAGTTGACTCGGTTTTTGAAGCAGCAAGAGGCCTCCCAGTGCGGTGGCACCCAATGCGATTGTGATCAACCAACGGGCTGAGTAGCGATCAGCCAGAGGGCCTCCGAGGCCATAAGCCAGAATTGCCACCACACCGTAACACGTGAAAGCAAGCCCGAAATCGAGATTCGTTATGCCCCAGACTTCAAGCATGGTTGGTTTGAAGAGCCTGGGCAGAACAAATGGCAATAGGAAAATCGCTTCACCAGCGAGGATCAGTGGCCACAGCAAAAGCAGACGCATCGCTCCGCTTTTCGTTTCCGTTTCCATCTCCGATTCCTGCTGACGGCTCTCACGTAAGTTCTGACGGCAATGAAGGTGTCAAACTATAGGGATCAAGGCGAGTTTACGGCAAGCTTGTCAGTTTATGCCGTGATTGTTGGACGTTTTCAGGGGTAGCATGGAGCATGAGGCGTTCTAAACAGAAGCCCAAAGGTCAGGTTGTAGTGGTTGGTACGGTTGTGCAACAGCTTGGGAGCAAATCCGTGAACGTCTCGTAAATCATCACGTGGAAATGTAACACCATGTTCCGATGACATGGGACGGAGACACACCCGAGCCAGAGATCGGATTCGATGGTGGTGTGTCAGTCCCGGTCCATCGCGGCCGGCCTTAACCTCATCGTCCGCGATCAACCATCAGGATGGAACCGCCATGACACGTATCAACACAAACGTCCCGTCACTTGTTGCTCAAAGCCGTTTGCAGAACAGCAATCGTGACCTGCAAACTGCTCTTACCCGTCTCAGCACCGGTCTCAGGATCAATACGGGAGCTGATGACCCTGCTGGTTTGATTGCCAGCGAGGCTTTGAGGAGTGAAATCACCAGCCTTGGGAAAGCTGTCAGCAACACACGGCGAGCAAGTCAGATCATCAGTACTGCTGACAGCGGACTTGGTCAGGTGAGTAACCTGCTCAATGATATCCGTGGTCTTGTCGTTGAAGCGGCCAACTCAGGTGGATTGAGCAAAGAAGAGATTGCTGCGAACCAGCTTCAAATTGACAGTTCTCTGGAAGCCATCAACCGGATTTCGCAGTCAACCACGTTCCAGGGCAGCAAATTGCTGGACGGCACGCTCGATTTTGTCAGCACGGCCAGAAATGTTGCATCGGTGCGCGATATCAACATTGATCAAGCCAATCTTGGAGCAGTCGGGCAGATCAGTGCAGATGTTGTCATTGATACTGCAGCGACACAGGCAGCAATCACAGCGGCCACAGGGTCATTCACAGCCGCTGCCAATGCGACCACGACGATTACCAGTGGTGCCAATTCGATTGCGGTCACGGCTGACGACGCCGGGGCGGCTTTCAACGATGTGCAGATCGTATTCAATGACGATGCAGGCATCGGTGATGTTGCTGCCTCAGCTGCCTTCGATGCTACTCAGGGTATCATCACCGTGACTTACAACTCGGCGGCTGCTACTGCGACCAACAGCGACATGACTGCAGTCACTGCTGCTCTTGACGGCTTGGCTGACTTTGGTGCGGCTCTCACGGGTACGGGTACAGATGCTTTCACCGCACCTGCGACAACACCCACCACTGCGAAAACGGGTGGTGAAGTTCTTGTTGGTGATCTTGTATTCCAACTCAGTGGCGAAAATGGGTCGGAGACGTTCAACTTTGGAGCTGGAACAGCTGCATCGCAGATCGCTAGTGCAGTCAATCTCGTGTCTGACAGTACCGGTGTGAGTGCGGCTTTTGATGCCGCAGCTGGACTGACATTCCAGTCGACCGGGTTCGGCAGCGATACTCTGGTTGACATCGAGGTGATCAGTGAAGCAGCTGGCGGTACGTTTGCTGCTGGTCTGACCGCGGTTCGAGCAACTGGTACCGACATCGTGGCTACCGTCAATGGTGTGGAAGCAGATGGAGAAGGAAACAGTTTGTCAATCAACACCAGCGTGCTGGATTTGACGCTCACTGTTGATCCTGGTAGCAGCACCAACTTCTCGTTCCAAATCACGGGAGGTGGGGCGTTGTTCCAACTGGGGCCCGACGTGACGACAAATCAGCAGGCGAGACTGGGAATCGGGAGCGTTAGCACGGGGCAGCTGGGTGGTGCCAATGGGCGTCTGTACGAGCTTGGCAGTGGCCAGGCTCGCAGTCTCGATAACGATGTTGCTGGTGCATCGGTGATCATTGAGGATGTGATCGCAAAAGTGACGGGACTGCGAGGGCGTTTGGGTGCGTTCCAGTCGACGACTCTCGACAGCAACATGGTCAGCTTGAATGAGACACTTGCGAACCTGCAAGAGGCTGAGAGCTCGATCCGCGATGCCGACTTCGCTCAGGAATCCGCGAACCTCACACGAGCCCAGATTCTGGTTCAGTCCGGTACAAACGTGCTGGCTCTGGCAAACCAGAATCCACAGAACGTACTATCGCTGCTGCGATAAGCCGTTGCAGGGTGACATCAGAAGCATTCTGGATGATAGCAAAAAGGTCGGTGAGAGCCTCTCACCGATCTTTTTTGCGTTTTCCACGGACAGTTTGCAATAGAGTCGCGGGGAAGCATCATTTTGCTGGATACCGGGGATTCAATTTGACGATCTTCCCGGATGACGTAGGCTCTCATGGACCCTATTCGTAAAGTTCGGGGATTTTTTCCCGGAAAATATCAAGTGACGCGTGGTGATAGCAAAAAATGGGGCGGCTCCAATCCTCTATCGGCTTAATCACCGGGACCGACATTGGCGGAACCGTAGATCAGTTGATCGCGTTGAGCGGTCGGCCACGTGACCGTCTCGTCAACAGCACCAGCCTGCTGCAGCAGGAACAGCAATCGCTTGCCGAGCTTACCGCCTCTGTGATCGGGGTTCAATTGGCTGGGCAAAAGCTGGCCAACACATCAACTTTCCGTTCGAAGACTGCGACCAGCAGTAACAGTGATGCAGTCTCTGTAATTGCAGGCACACGCTCAGACATTGGCAGTTACGTTGTCCGGACTTTGCAAACAGCATCCACCCATACTGTGGGTTCCTTGCAAAGGTTGTCATCCTCTGAGTCCGTTCTGGGATTCAGTGGGACGATGAGAATTCAGCCATCCGGCGGTTTCATTGATGATTCCGCGGCGCTTAGCGGTCTGAATGGAGGTCGAGGTGTCGAAGCGGGACGACTCCGGTTCACTGATCGAAGTGGTGCATCGGCCGAAGTTGATCTGACTTCAGCGAGAACCATGAATGATGTAATCACTGCGATCAATGATGCTGAGGTCGGGATCAAAGCGACGACAGTGGGCAATGCAATTCGATTGAAGGACACAACAGGAACATCGGGGAGAGATGCAACCAACCTGAAGGTGGAGCAACTGGGTGATGCGGAAACCGCCGCGGATCTCGGTCTGTGGGGAATTGATACAGGTTCCAATTCAGTTACTGGTAACGACATCGATGTTCCTGTGACCACACTCGCTTTGCGAGGAGCGGCTTTGACCGAACTCAATGGCGGGCAGGGCATTGGGCCATTGACGAGTCTCGATATAACGCTTTCCGATGGCTCGTCTTCATCGGTTGATTTGTCTTCTGCCCTGAATACTGCCGAAATCATTGATGCGATTGAGGATGCTGAGCTGGACCTGATCGTGCGCGTGAATGATGCGGGAACGGGATTTCGGGTACGCGATGTTTCAGGTGGAAGCGGTACATTCACCATATCATCATCCGATGACACTGCTGCAAGTATCGGACTCGACACCAGTACCACAGACACGATCATCAATGGTGATAATCTCAACCGTCAAACCGTGACCACGAGTACGTTGCTGGCTGACCTGAATCAGGGAAATGGGATCGATGATGGTAGTTTCACCATCACGGACAGTGCTGGTGTTGTGGGAGCGATCAACCTGAAAGTTGAGTCGATCACGACGGTCGGTGGACTTGTGGATGCGATCAATGCACTTTCAACGGGTGTTACAGCATCATTGAATGATGCAGGTGACGGCATTGTGCTGGTCGATACGGCTGGTGGAAGTTCCACGATGGAAGTGGAAGATACTGGCACGGGAACAGCGGCTGCCGACCTGGGAATTGCTGGAACCGCTGTGACCCAAACTGTGTCTGGTGCAAGTGTCTCCGCCTTGGTCGGCACGCAGGCTGCCGAGATCACGGTGGAAGCGACCGACACTCTGGCTTCCATTGCTGCCAAAATCAACGATACGGGCCGCTATGCCACGGGCTCGGTGGAGGCGAACGATGATGCGGCTTTTTCTTTGAAGCTGCTGAGCAAGAAAGGTGGAGAGGCTGGGCGTTTTGCTGTCGAAACCCAGGGTTTTGATCTCAACCTCAGAACAACGGCCACAGGTCGGGATGCCAGGATTTCAGTCGCGGCAGATGGTGGCGCCACGCAGGTATTGTCGTCAACCGATGGCGTATTTGAATTGAATGGAAGCGAATCCGGTGCTGCTTTGATCAGTTCCGCGACCCTGCTTGATGACATCGCGGGTGGTGCGGATCGAGGTAGCTTCACGATTACGGATACTGCTGGCAACATCGGAGCCGTGAATCTGGTTGCCGAGGGAATTACAACGGTAGGACAACTGATTGATTCGATCAATGATCTGAATATCGGCGTTCAAGCGTCACTGAATGACGCCGGTACAGGTTTGGCAATCACTGACAGTGCTGGTGGCAGCGGCGATCTGTTGATTTCAGATACGGGGTCTGGGGTTGCAGCTTCGAGTTTGGGTATTGCAGGAACAGGAACCACTCAAACCGTTGGTGGATCCAGTGTGACGGCTTTGGTTGGCCCGGCGGAATCTGAGGATGGGACAGCCACGAGCGGATTGTCGTTCACACTCAAAGAGCTGTCTGACAATGACATTACCATCACGGTAGAAAAGGATTCATCGAGCGTCATCAGTGCGGCCGAGTCTCTGGTAACGCAGTACAACCTTCTGGTTGACAAAGTTGATTCTTTGACTTTTTTCAATGCCGATACTGACGAAGTTGGTTTGCTGTTTGGATCGTCAGAAACCCTCAGGATACAAACCGGTTACTCCCGGCTTCTGTCTGGGCAGATTCGCGGAGCCGGAGACATCAAATCCATCGGACAGGTTGGGTTGGGTTTCAGTGACACCGGCAAACTGGAACTTGATACGACAAAGTTGAGTGAAGCCATCGATGAAGGTGGCCGTGACGTAGAGGAGTTTTTCGCCACCAGTGACACTGGATTGGCAGCCAAGCTTGATGCACTGGCCGAGAGACTTGCCGGGGCAAGCAGCAGCTTGTTGGTCAACCGTTCAGAGCCCCTGACTACCCAGATGCATTTCATTAACGATCGGATTGATGCATTGAATGAACGTTTGGAAAACGAACGTGAACGGCTATTGCGGCAATACTATTCGATGGAGCAGGCGATTGCCAAAATTCAAAGTAACCAACAGGCCATTTCACAGATTGCACCCATCACGATTCCGGCATCATAGCCACACTGAAGCAGATTTGACTTAGCCGGAGATGATGTCTGTATCCGTGTTGAATTCAAAACGCATCTTGTCAGCTTGCAAGAGGCCAGACACCGCGATTTTCAAAAACAATGAGTTAACTTGATGAACCCACAGAGTGGAACCGTTTCCGGGTCAGGAAACGCCAGCAGCGCGCAGTATCTTGAATCGATCGTTACCACGGCATCACCCGCAAAACTGCGATTGATGTTGATCGAACGAGCAGTGAGTGTGTCTGAGATGCTGGAAAACACATGGCGTGAGAACCCAGGTCAGGGTCCAAATGAGCATTCCCTCAAGTTGCTTGAATTGCTCACTGAGCTCCTTCGTGGGGTCGTGGGGAGTAAGCAGGGTGATGGCGAGGAAGTCTGTAAGCAGGTTTCGGATCTGTATGTCTTCCTTCTCAAGCATCTTGTAGCTGCCGAAGAAATGAGTGATACGGCATCAATCGCAGAGATCAGGGCGGTGTTGCAGGTGGAGGCTGAAACGTGGAGGCTGGCCTGTGTCAATGAATTGGGAACCGATTCGGTTGGAGCCGGGAATGCAAACACAGGGACCGGACTGAATCTCGAAGCATGAGGAAAGTGTTCTGTAGGGGGGTGGGGCCCCAAATTCGTGGTTTGCACGTGCTTTCTGCTTCTTTCTTTGCTTGATCGAATTGTTCCGGATTGAAACAGCGTTTGCCGATGAAATTCGGAAGTTGTCGTTTTGCTCCTCTTGCGCTATCATCCTAGAGCGCGAGGCTCGCTGACTGGGCCGGTGATTTTTCTTGATTGAGGTAAGGTGATGATACGGTTTGTTTTCATTCTGATTGCGGCTGCCTTTGGGTTTAGTGCGGTGCAGGGGGTTGCTCAGGAGGCAAAACCGGCTGCAGCAGAAAATGGTAAAGAGGCACCTGGGAAACCGGCGGATAAGTATCTGCGGATACATAAGTCCGACAAAGGTGAGCCTCTGGCTTTGCAGACAGCCATCGTAAAATACGTTGGCAAAAAAGGGAGCAGGTATTCCGGGAAAGAGGTTGACCTTGTTGGCGTCGTGCACATTGGTCAGCGTGAATATTACAAGGATCTCAATGAGAAACTCGGTAAGTATGATTCCGTGCTCTACGAACTTGTGGCGCCTGACGGGACTCGCATCAAGCCAGAAGACCTGAAAAAGAGTCGATCGGTGATAGGTTCAATGCAGTCCGGCATGAAAGACATGTTGAATCTGGAGTATCAATTGGAACTCATTGACTATCTCGCAGAGAATTTCCGGCACGCGGACATGAGCCCAGAGGAATTCGCCAAAGACCTTGAAAGGCGTGATGACAGCGTTGTGAAAATGGTTGCGCGAATGATGGGTGCTGGTCTGGCCAACCAGTCCAGCGGTGGTGACGCTGGCATGCTTTTAGCGTTACTAAGCAGTGACCGGTCGAAGCGTTTGAAGCAGACGATGGCCAAGCAGTTGGCTGATGCGGGATCCATGACGGTGGGAATGAATGACGCCAATGGAGAAAACACGATTATCAAAGGACGGAATGCCAAAGCTTTCAGCGTTCTCAAAGACGAACTGTCTGGAGATTCCAAACGTGTTGCAGTTTTTTATGGTGCAGGGCATCTTCCCGACATGGCACAAAGACTGGAGGAAGATTTTGACATGGTGGAAAGAAAAACAACGTGGCTGGATGCCTGGGATTTGACCCGTAACTGAACGCGGCCCGGGTTCTGTACCATCAGATGCGTTTGAGTCAACGGCCTGATCAGCTGATGATGTTGGTAAGAACTTTGCCGTTGACATCCGTCAATCGGAAGTCCCTGCCGGCATGTCGGTAGGTGAGACGTTCATGGTCGAGGCCAAGCAGATGAAGAATCGTTGCGTGCAGATCGTGGGTGTGGGTTGAGTCTTCTGCCGTTCGGATCCCGTATTCATCTGATGTTCCATGGACCAAGCCACCGCGAACGCCACCGCCCGCGATCCACGATGAAAAGCAGTGCTTGTGATGTTCGCGGCCAGGGTGGTTTGCGTCCTTGTTGAACGGTGTTCGCCCGAACTCGGTTGTCCACACAACAAGTGTTCGTTCAAGCATTCCGCGGTTTTTCAGATCGGTGAGCAGACCGGCGATCGGTTTGTCGATTGCCTTGGCAAGTTTCTCGTGATCGGCCATGTTGCCGTGGGAATCCCAGTTGTTGCTCGACCCCACATCGATCAATTCAAGAAACCTGACTCCTCTTTCTGCGAGACGGCGGGCAACCAGGCACTGCCAGCCAAAACCCGTCGTTGTATTTGATGTGATGCCGTAAAGATCGAGGGTGGCTTTGCTTTCCCCCGAAAGATCAAAGGCTTCCGGGGCTTCCCGCTGCATTCCAAACGCAGTTTCGAAGGAACGGATCCTTGCTTCAAGCATTTGATCGGCTGAGCGTTGCTGCTGGTAGGAACGGTTCAGTTTTTGACGAAACTGGAGCTCCATCTGTTGGAGGTCATCCTTCTGGGTTCGTGGCTTGAGGTTGGGAAGCGGATTCTTTCCCGGAACGACGTGCGTCCCTTGATGACAGGCAGGAAGAAAGTCACTCCCCCAGGTCTGCGCGCCAGCATAGGGGGCCGCTGGTGCCAGAACCATGAACGAGGGCAGGTTCTGGTTTTCTGTTCCCAGACCGTAGCTGACCCATGCTCCTGCACTTGGTCTCGGGAATTGGGCAGATCCGGTGTGCGCTGCCAAGGTGGCTTTATCGTGTCCATCACTGTCGCAGTGCATCGCGTTCAGGACGCAGACCTCATCAATCACCTTGCCAAGGTGGGGGAAAAGGTCACTGACCCAGATTCCGTTTTCTCCGTGTTGTTTGAATGAGTATCGGGGCTTGATCAGGAAGCGTTTGAATTCGCCTGATTGATTGAGCCACCGTGAAGCGATGATTGATTTTCCATGATCAGTGGTCAGCTTCGGCCGGTGGTTGAAACTGTCAATGTGTGAAACACCGCCGGTAGAGTAGAGAAAGATGACACGATCCGCTTTCGGGAGGTGGTGCGTTGTTTTTGGAGCAAGCGGGTTCTGTTCGGCAAGGCAGAACTCATGTCCCATCGCGGCAAGTGCCGTCGCGCCAAAACCCCCGGAAGCGCGTCGTAGAAAATCTCGCCTGCTTGGCATGGTTGCTTGCGTCGACATCGTTTTCCTGTTCAGTCCAGGTACAGAAATTGGTTGCTGGTCAGAAGGGCACGCGAAAATGCAGTCAGGGCAGGCATGTCATATTGTTCATCTTTGACTGAACCTGAAGCGCGCGTCTGATATGCATCAAGAAATTCTATCGCGGCTTGAACCATCTGTTGATCAGGTTGGCGGCCGTGGGCTGCGAGGAACGCCCACTGTAACTTGGTCTTTGCATTACCGGATATAGAATGGATTTTTCTGGCAAAGTTTTCAGCTTGCTCGTGCACAAACCCGGAATTCATCAGGAACAGGGCCTGTGAGGGTGTGGTCGTTGGTAGACGTTTTGCCACACTCTGGTTTGGGTCTGCCGCGTCGAAAAGTGACAGATAGGGATGTCGCCGGTTGCGTTGGATCATCATGTAGACGCTACGGTGATTCGATTCATAAACGCCATGAAAGGGATTGTGAATCGTAAAACCCCACGTTTCAACTGGTGGAAATGGGTGGGGATCTGGATGTGACCGATTCATGTTTCCACTCAACATGAGCATTCCATCACGAATGCACTCGGCATCGAGCGGGTTTCGGCTGAATTGCCAGTGGAAACGGTTCGTAGGATCAATTTCGGAGTTGCGCTGATGTTGATCACTTGCGAGCTGGTAGGTTCGCGACAACATGATCAGGCGGTGCAGGCCTTTGATCGACCATCCTGATTTGATGAATTCGGAGGCAAGCCAATCGAGTAACTCGGGGTGCGTTGGACTGGCTCCCCGTGATCCGAAGTCACTTGGTGTCGTGACAATGCCTTGGCCAAAGTGCCACTTCCAGACGCGGTTCACAAACACCCGTGCAGTCAACGGGTTCGTTGGGCTGGTAATCCATCTGGCAAGGTCCAGACGCCCACTGCCGGTGTTGGGGGCTACAATCTCACCTCCCAGGACTTCAAGGTTACGCCGTTCAATTTCAGTTCCGAGCCGAAAGGGGTCACCACGTAGTTGGACGCGGGCGTTTACCGGTTTCGCTTCGGAAACGGCATAGGCGACGGGGTACAAAGGCTGTGACAGAAGCGATTTTCGTTGCGGTGTCAAACGAGTCAGATGCGACGTGAGTGTTTGCAGTTGTTCCTGACGCTGATTTTCCGTTCTGACTGAGTGGGCGTCTGGAACTTTCGGGGCAGAAAATTTGGACGCCTGTAATCCCACGTTATCAACATCGCGTTGGCAGGCGGCGCCTTCGACATGTCCAAAGCCGTCGCAGATAAAGCAATCGAGGATACCGTCCCAGTTTGGAGCCGTTGCCATTTTTTCAAAATGTGTTGTTTCTCCATGCGAGCGAATGGATCCGGAGTAGGTTCTTGTTGCTGAATCGATAGCGAATTCGAGGTTGTACCAGGTGCCGGGTTTAAGATCGGCAATGGTCTGCCACTGTGTTCCGTTGCGAAGGGCAAAACTTCGCGATGTGGAACTGAATTCAACGGCAAGAGACTGGACGACTCCACGTCCGAGATAGAATCGGAACGCCCCAGGGTGTTCTTTGGATTCGACCGTACGGAAGTCGATTGTGAAGTGGAGCTTGCTGTCTGATTCCGCGCTCAGTGCCCTTGGGAAAACATACCGGATGCCATCCGTTTGCAGGCCACTTCCAATGCGCACTCCATTCTTTCCTTCCGGGTGTACATGTCTGAATGGGCTTTGTGAGTCGGGTGAGACTGTGATCGGTCCAGAACTTACCCAGGGAGTCGCAAGTGGTTGGCCTGCTTTCTGTGACTCGAATCCAAGGTCAACGGCCCCTGCCCGATAACCTGGAGAGTACCGCTGTTTCTCAAGATTCACGTCCTGGATTTGCCGATCAAGATCCGCCAGAGAAGTATTTCGAGCTTGTTCCCGCGCTGATGCAAGTTCTGGGGGAACCAGTGCCGGGAAGTTTGCAGGACGCTTTTGTTCTTCACCTCCCGGGAATGCCCATCGGGTACTCTGAAGTATTCCATACCAGGCGTAATAGTCGGCAGCGGAGATCGGATCGTATTTGTGATCATGGCAGCGGGCGCAGCCAATCGAAAGGCCGAGCAGAGACCGTCCCACAGAATCGATGACATCCGCAAAATCGAGGTGCTGAAACGCGGGCGATGCCTTGTAGCCATAACGTTTTCCAATCGCCAGGAATCCTGTGGCCGTGATTCCATCAGCGTAATTGGCTGTTTTTTCATTTGCGGCCAGAATGTCACCGGCGAGCTGATCACGAAGAAATTCGTCGTACGGTTGATCTGCATTGAAAGACCGGATGACCCAGTCGCGATACTTGGAGGCTTCCCGAACCGGGTAATCTGCTCCATCACCAGCGGTATCAGCGTAGCGTGCGATGTCCAGCCAATGCCGTCCCCACCGTTCTCCATAAGCTGGAGAACTCAATAGGCGGTCGATCACGGATGCAAATGCATCTGGGGATGTGTCCTCAATGAAGTTCTTGATTTCATGGGGGGACGGAGGCAAACCGGTCAGATCAAACGTGGCACGCCGGATCAGTGTGTATCGGTCTGCCATCTGTACTGGTGTCAGTCCCATCTTATCGAGTCGCTGTTTGATAAAAGCGTCGATGGGTTGTTGGGACCAGACTTCAGATTCCACGTTTGGCGGCGTGCGTGAGGCGAGTGGTTTGAATGACCAGAAATCTTGTGCTTCCTTCAGCCCCAGTCTTGGAATCGATCCCGTTGAAACCTCACTTCTTGGGTCTTCAGCACCGTCTCGAATCCACTTTCCAAGATCCGCGATCTGTTGTGCTGTCAGTTTTTCAGACGGGGGCATCTGCAAATCCGGGTCTTCGTAGCCGACAGCGCGCATCAATAGACTATTCGCTGCATCACCCGGGGCGATCGTTGCACCGCGATCGCCTCCCGTCTGCCAGCCATTGCGTGAATCCAGCCGTAATCCACCTTCCTGCTTACTGGGGCCGTGGCATTCGATGCAGTGGTCCGCAATGAGTGGGCGGATGTGATTCTCAAAGAAATCCCGTTGGTTCTGGTCCGCGCTCACCGGAATGGCGTGAGCCGTCAACAGCAAAAAGAAACACCAAATTGAAAGGGCAAGTGGCTGCGTGTTGGGGACGTGCCGGAAAAACAACTGCATTCTGCTGGTGGGGCGTAGGAACGATGATGTGATTTGCGCCACTTTCAGTTACCGCATGGATTGAATTCGGATTTTGTTTGGACGTGCGTGAACTCTT
>JAAXJB010000035.1:80626-100544 GCA_012270065.1 Rubripirellula sp.
ACTGGCCAATCACCGATCAATTCGAAGCGGTCTGCATGCCATCCAGCAACGCCGCGGCCGCATCGCTCTTGTTCAGGACGTAGTAATGGATTCCGGGGACTTTCTGTGCCATGAGATCGGCCGTCTGGGCACGAGCATGTTCCACGCCGATCTGAAACTGGTCCCCCGGATCATCCGAGGCATTCATTGCTTTGGCGAGTTGTTCCGGAATGGCTGCTTTGCACATGCTGGCGATCCGCGTCGCTTGCTTGAAGTTGGTGACTGGTAAGATTCCCGGGACAATCGGGATGGTGATGCCAGCAGCGTCACATCGATCCCGGAATCGGTAATAGTCCGAGTTATCGTAGAACAACTGTGTGATCACAATGTCTGCGCCGGCATCGACTTTGCGTTTCAGGTTGTCCAGATCGGTTTGGGCGTCGGGTGCTTCCTGGTGGACCTCCGGATAACCTGCGACCGCAATGCCAAAGTCGAACTTTTGGCGGATCAGCTCCACCAGTTCATTGGCGTAATTAAGCCCACCCTCGACTGCCTGGAACTTGTCAGTTCCCTTCGGTGGGTCGCCCCGTAGAGCAACGATGTAATCCGTTCCGCATTTTTCAGCTTCTGTCAGATAGGCCTCGAGTTCCTTCACGGTGGAGTTCACGCAGGTCAGATGGGAGGCCACCGGAAGATGGGTCAGTTCGCGAACTTTCTGAAGGACGTCAAGCGTCGCGTCCTGCGTGGAACCACCAGCACCATAGGTGCATGTAAAAAACGCTGGATCAAACTGTTGGAGCCGAGTCACGTTATCACAAAGGTTCTGCATTCCCGCTTCCGTTTTCGGCGGGAACAGTTCGAATGAAATGGCGCATCGCGACGTCGTGAAGTGTGACGCGAGACTCATGGTTGTGCCTGTGCAAGGGGGAAGTGACATAGGATCGGATGGCCGTCATCTGGCCGTCATCCTGGATACATTCGATTTGAACGGCTCGTCCCTCCGTCATTCCGGATTTTGGCAGGGACAGTTCACCGGAAAACATCCAGCAAGTGTGATATTAGTCCGAATCGGGACGTTTTGCACCGGGCCATGATTTCGGCGATGCCTGTCCGCTGACCACAACACCCTTGCGGTTCCAGCCCAGGTAAGCCGTCACACTGGCCGGGCAATATCTCAGGGTTAAACCACAGCGACGCCGGTTACTGTCGTTGGGGGACGAGCCGTGTACGAGCAGGTCGCTGTGAATCGATATTTGACCCGCTGACAGAGGCGTGAGTTGGTGCCGCCCGTATTTTTCGGGATCTTTGACCGATTGATTCAGTACGTTCCCGGATTCGCTTCCGGAAGCTTCAAAATCAATCAGACCGTGAAGGTGGGAGCCGGTGTAGACCTCCATGCAACCATTTTCCGCATCCGCGTCATCGATGGCCAGCCAGACGGTTACTGCCCGCGAAGGCGTGAGTGGCCAGTAACTGCAGTCCTGATGCCAATCTACCTTCTTTCCGTCCTGCGGCATCTTGCAAAAAAAATGGCTGCCCCAACCGATCACATCCTCACCGAGCAGGTCACGAACGTAGGAAACCAACATGGGGTGGTTTAGCATGTCCCAAACCCGACCATGTTTCAGGTGGGCGCTGCTGATGGAATAACTGTCTTGCCCGGATGCCAGAGTCTTGGCGAGCAGTTCATCAAAGTAATCCCGAATTTCAAGGATCTCCGCCTTTTCATACAGATCGAGCGGACCGAGATAGCCGTCACGATTCCATTTCTCAATCGACTCTTTTGAAAGAACAGTACTTCGCTCATCGGGGGTTGGGAAAAAGCGAATGTCGCGATCGACGGCCGCGATCGAATTCTGATCGGGAATGATGTCGAAACTGTTGGATGATTGCATGGTCAAACGTACGGTTTCCGCTTGGGTGCGGTCTGGAAGCTGGCGCGGTCTGGAAGCTAATGCTGATGCAGCAGGAATCTTTGAAGCACTGCTAGCATTTGTCGATATTCGGGCTTGTGTGAAACACTCATTCTGTCGTATTTCCCAACCTGAGAAGTTTACCATTTCCACTCTCATTTCGGCAGGGTTGCAGCCCGGAAAAGGGATTGGTGAGGGATCTTTCTCATCTCATTGCCGATTCAATCGGGCAGATGGGGTTGGTTGTAATGTCGAGTGTTCGTACTCAATGGAATTCTTGTCACGAAGCCAGCGATACGCTGGGGGGTATGAATGTGAAGTGCGAAGAGCAGATCACGAAATTGAGGCAGGGCCTTGAACATCATGATGCTGAAAAACAGCTGGAAACTCTGATTGAGATTTGCCAGTACACAAAGTTGACCGGAATCAGCGGCTTGGTTCTCGGATTCGCAGGTAGTCGTATGGATTCGCAAAGGTTGGCTGCAGCGAAAGCCCTCGATGGATCTGTGCAGCCAAATCTGCGTGAGTTGCCGACGCTGGTCGCGGCTCTTGATCCTGAACAGGACGGCGAGGTTGTTTACTGGGCGGCAACCCTGATAGGCAGATTGGGCGATCAGGCCGAGGATGCTGTTGATGCCCTTTGCCGGTGCATCAAAGACTCCAGTTTCCTTGCGGCCAGGGAACGTGCGGTGATTGCATTGCAGAAAATTGGTCCAGCGGCTCAAGGTGCTATCCCTGTCCTTGAATCCGTCAGTGACTCCGCGACTGGGCGTTTGAAACAGCTTTGTCAGCAGACAAGCAGAGATCTCATGTTCAATCATGCCCTTGGTGCGACGCGCGCAGCCTGACAAGACTTCATGTCAGGCTTGATCCGGAATGCTGAACTGCAAGGTCGGGAACGCGGGCATGGGTTGGATACAACCTGCCAGAAGCTGGATGTCGGGATGATTTGATTGGCTGTGATTTGATCTGGATGGTTTGGGGAATGACATGGGAAAGTTTTTAAAACGCAAGAAACGATCCGGAAAAAGTAAGCAGGGCAGTGCGGACGCGAGTGCTGCAAACCATGCCGCATCCGGAAATCAGAAGGCGGATAATGCAAGTCATTCAGGGCACGAAGCAGCCAAGACTTCAAAGGTTGCTCACCGGCCCGCAAAAGCCCACATTCCACTGACGCGTTTCATTGGGCCAATCATCACACTTGTCGGGATCGTATTTGTGCTCGGCTTGGTCGTGACCGGGCAGGTGGATTTGGCGTCGATCCGTTTGGGGAGAGATTCGGACGAGAAGCCTGCGGATACTGGCGGGAACCCGTCCAGCATTCAACCCGTGAGTTTGCCGGCGCCCACAGGAAAATCGCCTCAAACCATGAGTTTGGGTACGTTTCGCATTTCGAACTTCGATATGGCCAAAGCAAAGGATGAAGGCATCATGACGGTTTTGGCCAACGTCATTTCAAGATTCGATCTTGTTGCCCTTCAAAGTGTGTCAAAAGATGCTGCCGCAATTGACGCACTGTTGAAAAAGCTGCGCTCGTCCGGGGGGCAATTCGAATCGCATGTCAGCCCTCCTGTTGGTCGCCAGAACGACATGCAGTGCTTTGCATTCATTTGGGATCAAGCGAGAATCCGTTTGGACCCGGGGAGCGTATTTGTCGTGCAGGACCCTGCTGATCGCATGCAATTTGAACCGCTGGTGGGATCTTTCGAGACGCGGTTTGGTTCTACGGGCGGCCGTAGTCCGTTTCGGTTCACTCTCATCAACGCGCACGCGAATCCGAATGGGGTTCCGACTAATTCTCCGTCCAACGAAATGAATGTATTGGATGATGTTTTTCAGAGTGTGCGACAGTACGTATTCCAGAAAAATGCCGAGGAAGATGTCATTCTTGTGGGTGATCTGGGTGTGGGATCAGGTGGACTGGCGGAACTGGGAAGAATCCCAAATCTCATTTCCGTTGGCGGCGACTGTTTGACGGACACGCTACAGACGCGGACGCTCGATCACATTTTGCTTGATCAAACAACAACCCGCGAATACACCGGTCGCTTTGGTTTAGTGGACTTGCAAAGGCAATTTGGACTGACGCAACAACAAGCCATGATGGTGAGTGAGAATCTGTTGTTGTGGGCCGAGTTCAGTGTGTACGAAGTTCCCGCGTTCAACGGGGTTGCTTCCAGCGTCAATACACGCGGCAGATATTGATTAGTGCGGTCCTGCAGCGGTAATTTGCCTGCAGTGGTGATTTCCCTGTAAGTTCCCGGATTGACGTTCAGGCACTTTGTTGCCTTGAGTCCACAAACGAACAGCGTGCATCGAATGGTCGTGTCTGCGAATCTGCTTTGGGGATCGATGTGCCAGCGGTGGTTGAAGCAGAATTGGGTCCCGATTGGTGATGGGCTTCCCGTTACACGGTCAAGCAGCTCGGCGATTTTCTGATTTCGCAAACCTGGCAGCGATTTTTGGTGGTGGGGTTCGCCATCGACGATGAAGCCACCAGTACTGTTCAACTGATTTGTTGATATCCCTGGCAAGTCCCGCGTTGTACCATTGGGTCAGGCTTTTGATCGATGCGCAGTTGCCATCGGGGTCATCGTCCGGGTCTGCGATATCTGAGCACGACATCTCAAAACGCATTGGGCTTCCGGTAATTCGGGTTGTGGAGCCAATCATCATGGGGGCGTTTGAGCTGAGGGCAAACAGCGAAAGTGCTTTGTGGCACGATGCGGGAACGCCCAGAAAATCAACCCAGCAACCTTTTGGGCCTGCGTGTTGATCTGCCAGCAGAGTCAGAATTCCACCGTTTTTGAGATGTGCGTCGACCGCGGGGGCGCAGCCCTCTTTGTCCACCATGTGTTGGCCTTTGGCACTGCGGAAACGTTCGACCCACCGGTGCAGAAAGACATTGTCCAGTTTTCTCGCGATCGTGAGTGTGCTGAAGCCCATCAGCCCCGTCAGATAACCACCGACTTCGAAATTGCCAAAATGCCCGGTCACGGTGACCTTCGGGCGACGGCTCAACAAATGCCCGAGTGTTTTGCGATTCTCGCGAAACACGATGTATTGGCTCCAGTTGGTCAGATGCAGGCGCCGCTGGGCCCAGGCGATTTCGCACACCATCAACAGCAAGTGGTGCCACATCGCGTATTCAAGCCGTTTGCGATCTTCCTCGGATGCATCCGGGAAAATCTGTTCCAGATTGTGTTTCGTAATCTTGTGACGGATCTTGAATGGGCCGGTTGTTACCAGCCAGGCCAGACTGTGGCACAGTTTGTCGCCCATGTCTGCCGGTAGCGTCTGCAGCACGGAGATCAGGACACGAACGATCCCGTAGAGCACAAAATCGACTCCCAGCGTGCCGAGTTGCTGAAGGTTCAGCTGGTAATATTTCTTCATCACGGCCGCTGTCAAAGTGGCATCCCTGCGTTCGATCCCCAAAACTGCGGTAATTGTGGCCGATTTGGGGCGTCGAAATCCAGATGAATTCTCACTCCTTGTGAGTTTCGCCGTCACAGTGCAGGATTGTCATCATCGTGGTCTGATTTGCGGCCTGATTTTCGGTTCCAGAAGCGGATAGATTCGTATGAAAGAAGCTTGTGCAGTGGTCCTGGCAGCCGGGAAGGGGACTCGCATGAAAAGCGACCTCCCGAAGGTTCTGTGCCCCGTCGTCGGCCGGCCGATGATCCATTTTGTTCTCGATGCCCTGGAAAAAGCCGGGATTCACCGACATATCGTGGTCGTCGGGCACGAAGCAGAAATGGTGGAGGCAGAGGTCAAGACTCGCGCCGGACAGACTGATTTCGTCTTGCAGAGCCCACAATTGGGGACAGGGCATGCGGTACAGATCTGTCGCGATGTTCTGGCAGAACAGCAGGGGCCCACAATCGTGGTGGCTGGTGATTCACCGCTCATTCAGCCTTCCAGTCTCGTTGAACTTCTGGAGCATTTCGAACAAACCCAGCCAGCATTACTGCTGGGAACGCTGGAAAAAGCGGATCCAACCGGTCTGGGCCGCATTGTCCGCGATCAGGCAGGTGAATTCACGGGAATCGTCGAGCACAAGGATGCGTCGGCGGAGCAACTGGCCATCCGTGAAGTGAATATGAGCACCTATCTATTCCAAACCAGTGATTTGTTGCAGGTTTTGGGGCAACTCAGCGCCGACAACGCCCAGTCTGAGTACTATTTAACAGATTGTGCGAGCCTGCTCCGTGAGCAGGGCCGGCCGGTGGCAGCTTTGCCGGTTCTCAAAGAGTGTGAATCACTGTCGATCAATAACGTCGACGAACTCAAACAAGTCGACGAAAAAATGCGAGCTATGGGTTATGCGTGAACTGAAGATTTTCAGTGGTCGTGGCAACTACAACTTGTCCTCAAAAATCTGCAAGCATCTTCATCTGGAGCCGGCGGCAATCACGCTTGGCAAGTTTCCCGATGGCGAGAACTACTGCAAGCTGGATGAGGATGTGCGAGGACGTGATATCTTCCTGGTTCAGCCAACAGCACCGCCGGTCAACGACAATCTGATGGAATTGTTGATCATGATTGATTGTTGCAAACGGGCGAGTGCTGAGCGGATCACGGCTGTCATCCCGTACTACGGTTACGCGCGGCAGGATCGCAAGGACGAGGGACGTGTTCCCATCACCGCCAAGCTTGCCGCCAATCTTGTGACACGTGCCGGGGCGGACCGGGTTCTGACCATGGATCTTCATGCCGCTCAGATCCAGGGCTTTTTCGATGTGCCCGTTGATCACCTTTATGCCGCGCCGGTTCTCAATGAATATTTCAGCGAGTTGGGAATGGAGGGCGATGATATCGTCGTCGTGAGTCCTGACGAAGGCAGCATCAAACGTGCTCTGGGGCATAGCAAGCGACTCGGTGGTACGCTGGCGATTGTGGACAAAAGAAGAACCAACGCATTGGAGGTCAGGCAGAGCACCATCATCGGCGGACCTGTTGAAGGGAAAATTGCATTGCTGTTTGATGACATGATCAGTACCGCTGGATCCATCTGTGGTGCAGCGAGGTTGGTTCATGAAGCCGGGGCAAAGGAAATTCACATCGCAGCGACGCATGGTGTGATGTGCGGACCGGCAATCGAGAAATTGCGGGAGGCTCCCATCGATTCGATCGTGGTGACAGATTCCATTCCAATACCCGAAGAAAAACAGCTTCCCAATCTGGTTGAGTTGACCGTCGCCCCGTTGCTTGCTGAGGCCATCAAACGCATTCATCACGATCAGTCCATCAGCGAACTTTTCCGGGAAAGGTAATCGAAGCCAGGGATTGTTTGACGCTTCGCAAGGTTCGAAAGGTTCGTGCCGTTGAACTTTCCGTGCAGCATCCAGTTGATGGTGTACGGTGGATCGTGCGGTGTGCAGTGGATGTTGTACGGTCGATGTTGTACGGTCGATGTTTTACGGTGGTCGGAGTGCTCGCTGTGGTTGAGTTGACTGTGGATTCATCGGTCAACGAGACCATGCGGTGGCATCGAATGTTTTGGTTTCTTCGCTGGAATCGGCACACGGGGTGATTCAATGGTTGCTAAGACCCGGTTCGGAATCATAGGTGGAGGAGCTGTGGGAGGCCTTTACGGCTGCCTTCTTGCGAAAGTCGGGTTTGACGTCCATTTTCTGCTTCGCAGTGATGCGGACCACGTTCGACAGCATGGTTGGAAAATCGAAACGCCGCTGGGCGATTTTCAACTCGCTGGCACAAAAGTGCACGTGTCTGCTGACACGATGCCCCCCTGTGATTACACGGTGATTGCTTTGAAAACGACGCAAAACCGCATGTTGCAGGAACTGTTGCCGGCCCCCACGTCCGAAGGTGGACGTGTGTTGGTGCTGCAAAATGGGTTGGATGTTGAACGCGATGCCGCTGCCATCGTTGGTTCAGATCGTGTGCTTGGTGGTTGCTGCTTTCTTTGCAGTAACAAAGTTGGTCCCGGTCACATCAGGCATCTTGACCAGGGAAGAATTCTGGTGGGTGACTATTCACGGGCCGGGGGGCAGGTGTCCCAGCACGCGTCGATGCTTTGCGATGAACTGGTGATGGCTGGGATCGATGCCAAGGTGACGGCTGACCTGGGCACCACGCGATGGAAAAAACTGATGTGGAACATTCCTTTCAACGGTTTGTCCGTTGTTCTTGACGCATCGACACGGGACCTGATGGATAATGACGAATCCTGTGCTTTGGCCAGGAGTCTCATGATCGAAGTGCATCAGGCAGCAGCGGCCTGCAATTCAATCATTGATGAGAAGGCCATTGAAACGACACTGGATGTGACTCGGAAAATGGTCCCCTACGACAGCAGCATGAGGCTTGATTATCTCAATCATCGACCGATGGAACTGGAAGCAATCTTTGACAAACCTATTCGTTCCGCAGAACAGCATGGTTTTGATATGCCTCAAGTCCGGATGCTCTACCGGGCACTGCTCTTCCTCAATGCTCAACGTTCAAAGCCTTGAGTTTGCACGCAGGAATGCTTCGGAATGCATCGGGGCAGAGAGAGGGATCAGGTGTAAAACACGCCCTCGCAGATCACTGACCGGACGGCAGGCCAGCACAGTGGGGGCGTTCGCCGCTCAATCAATGGCGTGTACATGACATTGCAGATGATCCCGGGTGCGATCATTTGGTGCCGTGAAGTAACTCATCGAAATTCAGTTCCAGTTGCTTGTCCTGATCGTCACCACCAAGTTCACGGAAAATCAGACTGGGCTGGATGTCACGACTGTTCTGGTACTTGTCACTGCAGTAAGACTCGGCGTCACCCTGAAGGGACAGGTAATAAATTTGGCAGACCTGCATGTTGGGATAGATTCTTACTGGTTGGACACAATGCATTTCCAAAGTCCAGGTTCCGCAGTAACCAACGTCACCAACGCTGCCACCCGGATTGATGAAGAGACCTAATCGCCCGAGTGAACTTCGACCCTGTATCATCGGGACGAAACCCTGGGTTTCGGTGTACTCCACCGTACGTCCGAGGTACAGCATGTTGGGTTGAAGAGTGAGACCCTCGGGGGGAATCTCAAGTCGGCGGTAGCGGTTGGGTGAGGCGGCATCGAGTACGACTTCCTCGTAAACCAGAAGTTCATGGTGCAGCGCTAGATTGTAGCTGTTGGGGTTGAGGCGTTCCTCGCAAAAGGGCTCAATCAGCAAGTCGCTGTCCTTGCGACGCAAAATCTCTTGACCCGAAAGCAGCATGATAGGTCTTGTTGTGTTGCGGGTGAGTCGGGTGGAGAATGCTTCGTTGGTTGGGATTTTCCGGAGTTGGCGGTCAATCCAACAGTTGGGGGTATGCCCCTGACCGGTGATTGTCGGGCACGAATCGCGGCTCGTCAATCATTTCCCCTCGCACCAACCCGAGTTGCGTGCGTATAATTTCATGCAAGAACCGCGAGCAGCGGTATTTTCGCTACTTTTTCCCACCTTCCCTGTTTTTGCACATTTGTTTTGTACGGAAGCAGCAGAATAAGGAAACACAACCGATGTCCCACGTTGATCAGACGAATCCCTACGCGGTAGACCTTGAAAATGCGGTCATTTCGGCTCCGGAAAGCGAACGTGCTGCGTTCATTCGGCGGACTTACACGCATCTCACTGGCGCAATTTTGGCTTTGATCGCCCTCGAGTGGGTGCTTTTTAACGTCGTGCCTGACGCCACCATGCAGAAAATGGTCGCCACCATGACAGGCGGTTATGGCTGGTTGGTGGTTTTGTTCGGTTTCATGGCCGTCAGCTGGGTCGCCCGTAGTTGGGCCAACAGCGGGTCACCGGCACCTGTCCAGTATGCCGGCTTGACATTGTACGTGGGTGCCTGGGGGGTCATGCTGCTCCCCATCCTTTTCGTATGTATCAGGGTTTTGAACGACCCCAGCCTGCCAGCGACGGCTGCTGTGATCACAGGAGTCGCATTCGCCGGTTTGACTGCGGTGGCATTCATCACCCGGGCCGACCTCAGCAGTTGGGGGCGATACTTGATGATCGCCGGTTTTGTCGCGATGGGCGTGATCATCGCCGGCATCCTCTTCGGGTTCTCGCTGGGTATCTGGTTTTCCGCTGTCATGGTTGCGTTCATGTGTATGTACATTTTGTATGACACATCGAATGTGATTCATCATTTCAGCGTTGATCAGCACGTCGCGGCATCGTTGGTTTTGTTTGCTGATGTTGTGATGTTGTTCTTCTACATATTGGAAATTCTGATGTCTTCGAGAGACTGATTGCGAACCGTCAGTGACGCATTGAGACAGTGACGCCGGGAAGCAGGGTCCATTCACGTACGGACCGGCTCCTCAGTACGCTCTTTTGAACTTTGATTCATCACCGCAGCCTCGTTTTTGGGTGAGTCGGGCCAAAATGCCGATTCACGCAGGGAGTTTGGAGATACTTACCTTGGTTCCATGGGGCGGGTGGAGAAATCCCTGCGAACGTGTTTCGTGGAGGCAATGTCTGTCGACCCTCGTTATGAAGGATTGGGGCCACCCGTTCTGGCGGTGTCTTGATCGTCTTGCGGATTTTGCCTTTGACGGTGATAGGCCCGTAAAGTGCGAATGGAAATGGGGGGTGCTTGAAAGTAAACTAAGGGGAAGGTTGAGTGAGTTTTCCAGTGACTCATTAAAACGGTTTGGTTTCAGGTGACCGTCCGGTTCGATAGAATCCGGCAAAGAGCCTTTGCCTCAAGGTGGCATTGTTGAAGATTCGCAAGGGCGGATGGATCACTTCCGATAAACCGACTTTGTCAGGAGACCAGTGATGGACGATTTGGATGCGATAACCAGATTGCCGGATGATTTTGATGGTCGGGTCCGACTGTTTCCGTTACCTGATCTGGTGCTCTTTCCTCATGCCATGCAACCGCTTCATATCTTCGAGCCAAGATATTGTGAAATGCTGAATGAAGCGCTGGCCGGCGATCACCTGATTGCGATGGCGACATTGACCGGTGGCGACAGCGAAAGCGTCATGGCAGAACCAACGATCGCATCCACGGTTTGTCTTGGGCGGATCATATCGCACGCGGAAGTGGAGGAAGGTCGGCACAACATTCTGCTGGTCGGTGTACGCCGCGCGAAAGTGGTGACCGAATTCGATGCCGGACGTGCTTTCCGCATGGCTAACGTGGAAGTCCTCGATGACTTCTATCCACCCTCGGGGAAGCCCCATCGTGGGCAGCTCAAAAGCGAACTCCTCGGGGCTTTTGGGGAAGTCATTCCGGCGAGTGCGAATGCCGAACAGAATCTGCATGAACTGATGGCGGGACAAATGGGGCTCGGGCCAATCACGGACATCATTTCCTATACCCTTCCGTTCACGCTCGAGGAAAAACTTCAGTTGCTTGGAAACGCCGATGTGGATGCCAGGGCAGCTGATCTGGCCCGCCTGTTGAAAAGTGGTAGCGTTAATCTTCATTCGGTCGATTCCGTTGAAACGGCCGTTCCCGGTCGCAGGAATCAGGAGTTCCCGCCACCATTCAGTGTCAATTGATGAGTAATGTCAATTGACGGGCAGTTCCGAGTACGAACGGGAACTGCGTTTCAGGCGGCGGTGAGACCGGATGATGCTCATGACGGAGCAGGATTTTCAGTCAGCAAGTGGCAGTTGCAGCGGTGGTCTGGCGGAAAGAATTGCGCGGATCATTTCCTGCGCCTCCTTCCGTTTTTCCGGTTCGTTTTCCGGGAAGCCGATCTCCTTCACAATGAAGCCGAATTTCGGATCCGGTTTGACTCCTTTGAAGCCAACATCTTCAAATTCAATGCCGTACAGGCAGGCGATGGATGCGATCGCAAGATCGCTCAGCTGGTTGCTGATTTTTCCCTGCGCCGTGAACGCGGGTGGGCTAACCGGACGCGCGTCATCAAGAAGTTTGATGACAACGGCGGCATCCTGCCGTACACCACATTTTGCAAGAGCCTGCAAACTGGCGGCGACGACATTGACGCTGGCATCTTCCTGTGTGGTCAAAGTGTTCAAGGCTAGCTGGCGGCAAGCGCGGTCCAGGCCCCAGTCCATGCCGTAGAAGAACGTGTCCTCGCGATTCTCAGGACTGCTCTGGATAACCCAGTAGGCCAGCAGTGCTTTGAAAGGTCCTGACAGGTTTGGATCGTTTCGGATGGTCGTTCCGGTTGAAAACTGCAGAATGTCAATGACGAGGTTCTCACATGCGGCCGGCATTTTGACATTGGGGTCGGTCAGCGGAAGAAGAAGAGCGAAAGCATTGGCCGTGGTTGGCATCTCTTTGCTCTTTTTTTCTTCCATCACGTTGATCACTTTCTGAAGCGCGATGCTGCGATCGCGTGGCGTGAGTTCGATCTGCATCGCTTCTGGCAGTCCGGGATGCTGCGTTAGAATCTCAGTGAACAATTTGCGAGTTGGAATGTTGTCGTTTCCCAAGACAGTTCGGATTTCGTTCCAGCCATCAAATTTGACATCCTTCATCAAAAGAAAGTCCTGGATCTGGACTTCGATCTGGCCGTCAATCAAACGCCCGACCAACTCATCGATCCTCTGTTTCGTTTCTTGTTCCGTCGCGTTTTCAAGAGCTTTCCTGAGAGCAGGTAAAGCAGGGACGCCAATTTTCAGAAGCCCATCGGCCGCGCTTTCTCGGAGAGCGAATTTGGGGGCACCCAGTTGGTTGATCAGCGTCGCAATTCTCTCTTGCGTTTCCTGATCGAGTTCCGGCTTCGAGGAATCGTCTTTCTGCGAATCGTCTGTCTGCCCGTTCAGTTCTCGTTCCGTGTTGGAGGTTGGTGCTTCCGCGGCAGTTTCGGTTGGATCTTGGCAATTCGCTTGCGAATGGAAGGTAAGTCCCAGCAGAATCAAAAAGGTGGCTGATGCTTTTTGTAGCCTCGGAAGCTTTCTGAGTGGGTTGCTCATGCCCCCGCCGCGTGAGCCGGATGAGCGGTTTTGGGCCTTTCTGGAATCATCCGCTACAGGTGCGGTTCCGGGCGTAGCATGCGGAATTTTGATGAAACGCTGGTGAGCACTGTTGGAACATCGGGTTTCAGGACGATCTGACGTACCCCATCCTTGGCGATTCAATGTGACATGGATCATCAGTGGTTGTTCCCGTCGGTTGTTGAACTTTCAGACCGCATAGGTGATCTATTCGGTAGATTCCTCAATAAAACCCGGCCTGTAGTCTAGCGGATATTCTTTCAGAGGCGGTTTCGGGGAATGTGGCGAGCAGGGAAGATGAAACGATTGCACGCCCTAACACTATCATGTCGCGACAGGTGAGCTGTGGAAAGAGTGAAAACGGTTGTCGTTTTGGCGTTTCGTGGGTACGCTTGTGGTATGACGCAAGCGGAACTTCTCCGCCAGTGACGCGTCCCGTCAGGGATTTGCGGCCGATTGCAGCCTCTACCTGCTAAAGAGCCATGCCAACAAATATGTCGATTGATTCTGATGCCAGCGACTTGGGTCGTGGGGCAAACCATGGGGCGGATGACGCCTCCCAGCTTGATACTACCAGTCCATCCACCGACTTTGCTGGGGATTCCACCAGCGGTCAACTCGATGGGTTGTCCGCGTCCGGTGGGGCGAACCAGAGTTCGAAGCGTGAACGGTTCGACGACACAGGGTTTTCAACCCAGAGTGTCCATGCTGGAGAGCAACGCCAGAAAGCTGAAGGTTCGATTTCTGCTCCGATCTTCACGGCATCGACCTTCACTTTTGACTCAACTGATTCTTTGATGAGGTTTGTGGAGGGTGAAGAGCAACGGGACGAGTACGGTCGCTACGGCACACCAAACGAACGCACCTGCGAGGCCAAACTGGCGGCTCTCGAAGGAGCAGAGGAAGCCATCATCTACAGTTCGGGAATGGCCGCGATCGTGGGATTGCTAATGAGCCGTTTGAATTCCGGTGATGAGATCGTTTTCTTTGATCAGTGCTATCACCGCAGTCGTGAATTCTGTGCGAAGCATTTATCGCGATTTGGCGTTGTAACGCGTCAGGTTCCGACGGGTGATTTTGACGCGATGGAGGCAGCGATCAACCCGCGTACAAAAATGCTGGTGAGTGAGTCACCAACCAATCCGCACCTGACTGCCGTGGATCTCGAAAAGTTCGTCGCTTTGGGGAAGGCCACGGAAGTGGAAACGTTGATCGACGCTACTCTCGCAACGCCGTACAACATTCGTCCAATCGATTACGGAGTTGATTTCGTCCTTCATTCGGCCACCAAGTATCTGGGCGGACACAATGACTTGCTGGCAGGGGTATTGTGTGGACGGACCGAAGCCCTCGAGCCAGTGCGATCGCTACGCGGTATTCTGGGCAGTGTCAATTCGGCGCACAATATGTACCTGCTTGAGCGTGGACTGAAAACCTTTGAGTTGCGGATGCAACGCCACAACGAGAATGGACAACGGATTGCCGAGTTCCTTAACCGGCATCCACGGGTCGAACGTGTTTATTATCCAGGTTTGCCGTCTCATCCTTCGCACGAAATTGCTGCTTCGCAGATGGTCGGGTTCGGCGGATTGATAACGTTTCTCGTTAAGGATGCGGACTGGAAAGAGACCTCCCGTATCGTCGATGCTGCGAAGATTCCGAGGATTGCACCCAGCCTTGGAGGTGTTGAATCACTGATCGAACAACCCTTGGTGATGAGCTACTATCACTGCACGCCCGAGGAGCGTGAGTCGTTTGGCATTTACGACAACATGATCCGGATGTCATGCGGGATTGAAAATACAGATGACCTCATCGCTGATCTCAAGCAGGCACTGGACGCTTGATTTTGTGTTGCGAGTTGCATTCACGTTGACCCTGGACAGACGCGACACGTGCGAGTCAAGGTTAGATTGTCTGCTTGATTCCGTGTGCAGGAGGCTTGGGAAAGCTTGCAGGTGAAGCGGTGTCTTGTGACTGCTGTGAACACGATCGTCCCGTCGCGGGAACTTGCTGAGTTGCCTCGACTTTGGGGCCGATAGGGTGCGGGTCGCCTCAGGGAATCGTGTCGGTGGAAGTTCGGGGTTGCAACCAGATCACAAGAGACCACGGTCGACCAGTCAATCAGTTGCCTCGGGTATCAGCGTTGTGAGTTTTCCGTGTCTTATTGTAAGTGGTTGGTTGTCTCCACAACTGTTGGAGCAGTTGTGCTGTGGTTGAACAGATAGTTTCAAGCGGATGGGTTTTGAAAGCGAAATAGCATGAGTGAGCAGGATACTGATAATCCAAGTGATTCCAAGTCGCATCCATCTGACAGTTTTCGCACGCGGGCGATTCACGTGGGTAATGACGTTGACCCGGCAACCGGGGCTGTGATTCCACCCGTTCATTTTGCCAGTACGTTCAAACAGCCAGCGGCGGGGGAGTGGGGCGAATTTGATTATTCCCGCAGTGGAAACCCAACCCGCAGTCAAATGCAGACCACTCTCGCTTCTTTGGAAGGCGGGATCGGCGCTCTTGCTTTTTCATCCGGAATGGCCGCGATCCACTGTGTGACGATGATGTTGAAATCGGGGGATCATGTTGTTGCTGGATGTGATCTCTATGGTGGTGCTTACAGGCTGTTGCACAAAGTCTGTAACCGCTCGGGGATCGATGTAACTCTGGTTGATATGACGGACGCATCTGCTGTTGAATCAGCGATCAGGGAGAATACCAGACTGGTGTGGGCGGAAACCATCGGAAACCCCAGGTTGACCATTCCTGATTTGCCAAGACTGGCTGAGATAGCCCATTCCCGTGATGTTCTGATTGGAGTCGATAACACGTTTGGCACTCCCGTGCTGGTGAGGCCCTTGGAGTACGGGATCGACATTGTGATGCATTCTGCGACGAAGTACCTGGGTGGTCATAGCGATTGCCTGGGCGGAACTCTGGCTGTGGCCGATCAAAGCCTTTTGGATGAACTTTATTATCTTCAAAACGCCACTGGCGCGGTGCTTGATCCGTTGACCTGCTTTCTGGTCGCAAGGGGATTGAAAACGCTCGACCTGAGGGTTCGTGCACAGAGTTCGACAGCACTGGAATTGGCGAAGTGGCTGCAGGATCATCCACGGGTATCCAACGTTCTGTATCCGGGTTTGGAATCGCATCCTGAGCATCAACGCGCCAGTCAATTGTTCGACGGCGGCTATGGTGGGATGGTGACCTTTGAGCTTGACGGTTCGATTGAGCAGACTGCCAAAGTCTGCGGCGCAACGCGTTTGTTCCGTTTGGCAGTGAGTCTGGGTGCCGTGGAATCACTCATTGAACAGCCTGCAACCATGTCGCATGCCAGCTATGATGCCGAAGATCGAAATCGATTCGGTATCAGTGACGGATTGATCAGGCTATCTGTTGGATTGGAGTCGCTGGATGACCTCAAGGATGATCTCGAACAGGCGATTTCAAAATCCTGAAATGGTGCTGGAACGCGCACTCTTGATGGGGATGGGTTCGCACTGAATAACAGCGAACTCTGTCCAGGTTCATGGCAAATCTGATGTGCATGTTCTGGCTGGCTTGACGAAATAACGGACAGTGCCCGCATCATTCGTCTTGCAGCGTTTTTCAAACAAACGTGTTGCCGTTGGGATGGTGTCGCCCTTTGCGCGGCGTGTGCAGTTTTGCGGTGGCCCGGCGGGGTTTCACCTGACAGTCATCTTTTCACTGCATCGGGTTTTCGACTTGCATCAATGCAAATGCACTCCCTGCCATTTCGAAGAAATATCTTCCTGTTGGCAAAAGCGGGTGCGGCCCAGACTACTTTGCGGCCAAATGCAACGTCGGTGGGATCAAGCACGTGTGTTCGGTCCAGTTCTTCGTAACCCTCAGGGGTCAGGTTAGCGATAACAAGATCGCCATTCTCTGTGAAAAGCCAGTAACGGTTCGCCTGCCGGACAATGAACGCTGTTCCCGTTCGCAGGGGGCGTTTTGATTGCAGTGGTGCAACGCTGCTCCAAATTCGTCGGCCAGTTTTGAATTCGATTCCAAGGCATGTTCCGTCCTGGTGAAAACCATACAGGGTTCCGTCATGCAGGAAAGGTTGGACGTTCACCGGGGATATGCCCGCCTTGGGAATGTCCTGCCAGAGCATCGTCGCCCCCGGTTCATCTTCCGACAGCTTGATCATCAGGTTTTTGTTGGTGTAGCCAGCGGCGTAAAGGTGGTTTCCAGATTTGATCGGTGACATGATGACAGAACCGTTGGAAGCTTGGTAATCGACGGTCCAGTAGTGGGCTCCGTCATCGGGTCTTAGCGAACTGACTCCATCTGGATGAAAAATAAGGAGCTGTCGCGTGCCGGCAGCATTGATCAGCATAGGTGGCGAGTAACCCTGACTGCTGGATGACAAGGATCTCCAGTTTTCCTGACCACTGTGCTTGTCCAATGCGACGACAAGGCTGTTCACGCCACCGGCAATGCAGATCAATTGATCGTCGATCACCAGAGGATGTCCCGCATATCCCCAGATCGCTGGCTTGGTCGAATAGTCAGCTGGTAAATTTCGGGACCACTTGGGACTTCCGTTTTTGGCGTCCAGACAGTACAGATTTCCCTGAGCACCAAGTGTGTAAACCAGTTCGTCGTCGACCGTGGGCGTGCAACGAGGGCCAGCTGGATAGGAAATTGAGTAGTTGACCGGATAGACATGTTTCCAAAGGATCTGACCGCTTGCTTCGTCCAGACAGACAATCCGTTCGACCCCTTTTGAATTGCGTTTTTGGCCTTCCGGATACTGGACTGATTGATCGGGCTGGAAATCTGCGACATATACTCGCCCATTGGACACTGCGGGACCAGCGTAACCTCCGCCAACGGGTTGACGCCAAAGGACTTTGGCACCAGCTTGGGGGAAGGAATCGATAATCCCGGTCTCCCGCCAGACGTTGTCTCGATTGATCCCCATCCACTGCGGCCAATCTTCACCACGGCATCCACGGTCTGGCCCAAAAATGCTGACGAGCAGGCCGAAAACGCTCAAGGCAAGGATTGGGGTCAGCGAGTCATGAGATTTGTGCATGGACGATCTCGTTGGTTCAGGGGAATGCTGCGCGTCTGGTTCTGTTCTGGGATGCACTTTTTTACCACACGAACACTTTCGTGGTTTGAGGCATCCTCCGTATTTGCAAAGGTGCTGGATCTTGAACCTGCAAATCGTACAATGGTGACGGGGAGTTGAATGTCTGCTGATTGTGCACGAAGCATCCGTTGCAGATGGTATCTTTCAGATAACGCGAGTGGAGAGAATCAAACATGGTGAAACGCGTCATTGCGAGTGCCATGATACGTCTCATTCGCGTCTACCAGATCGGAATCAGCCCGTTGATCGGGCCATGTTGCCGTTTTACACCCAGTTGCAGCCAGTATGGCATCGAAGCGATTCGCAAATATGGCCCCATTGGGGGACTCTGGCGCACGGCTTGGCGAATCATGCGTTGTAACCCGTTTTGCAAAGGTGGCCACGATCCACCGTGAGTGGTTTGCAAAATGGGTTTTTCTGAACGGACTGAAAACTAATCCCAATCGCGTTGAATCAGTTCGCGATTGCTCCGCGTGCCCAATGCACGCCAGACTTCCAGGTCAATGGAATCGGTGATGCTACTGACTGATCCATCGAGAAACGTGGCTTGTACCAAACCAATGTGGTGGCTGCGTGAATTGATGGAGGCGTAAGTGGGAATTCCAGCGATTCCATTTTTGCCTTCCTGCCATGAATTGAAGTCAATGTCGTATGTGTTGCCATCGGTGTGTGTGTAAAGTGTTTCCGTGTTTGGCGGTAGCGTCGTCGTGATGCCCGTGTGGTGGACGCGGCCATCAGGCCATTCAGTATGGCCAGTGTTTTTGAATTGTGAGGCGAGTGCGGCATTGGCAACCACCTGTTCTGCGTGCTGGGGTATGGTCGTATCCACGGGGCCGCCATTCCGCAGATAGTGAGTCCACGCTTTTACCTCTGATGCCAGCAGAGTCTGGCTCGTTCCGTCGAGGCAATCACGGTACCGAAGAAACGAGTTGGGGAAGAACATGCCGTCGCCCCCTTTGTTTGTAGCGGGGTCGTAAACGTACCAGGTTCCAAAATTGAATCCGTAGTTGGTCGGATACAGCAAGGGTCTTCCTCGACCAGGGTTACGTACTTGGTCACTGCCCGGGTCGGTGGGGCAGGCGTAGATTTCCATCTTGACGTTATCGATGGAGGATTGATTATCCCAGGCGATGGAAAGATCAATCTTCTCGTAGAGATTACCCTGCTCGTGGAAGGGAAGAATCCGGCCATGAACGCCCCAGGAACCGTTGTTCCCGGTGTTGGTCACAGATCGATTGACTACCGATGAAGCAGGGAATTTCTTGTATGCACTCTCGTAGTTTTGGCATGCCAGTGAAATCTGTTTGAGATGGTTCTGGCATTGCATTCGGCGAGCAGCCTCACGAGCAGCCTGAACAGCAGGCAAGAGCAGACCAACGAGGACACCGATGATGGCAATGACTACCAGCAGTTCAACAAGAGTAAAACCGGCCTCGGATTGGTTGCGTTGAACTCGATGCATGGCTAGGAAAAGGTCAGGACTATCTTCGAGGACACTCGGTTATTATGGCTCATCACCGCACGATGCAAATGTCATGCCAGACGCTCGTGTCCGCATTTCGCGTTAATTGTGCGTAAAATGTTGCGTTTTGGCGGATGAGATGGATATTCCACCGAAGGGGTATGTTTTTTGATCGTTGTCTTCTGGAGATCATTGAGCGTTGGAAAACACGTTTCTGGGCCACTTGATGGGAAGAGGGGCAACAAGGGCATGTAGGGAAGATGACGGGCCGTCAAATTGACGGGCCTGCAAATTGAGGGGGCTTACGGTGTGGCGCGATTTGTGCATGCTTCGGAGGCGGGGAGGACAACGTGGTCCAGCTGCAAGTCAGCAATTCAGGTCGCGAATGAAAATGTCATGATTACGCCATCGCGTGCTTTTCAGGATGGTTTGTTTGGTTGTAAACAGGTAGTTGATAGGTATTTGATAGGTATTTGATAGGTAGTTGATAGGTAGTTGATAGGTAGTTGATAGGTAGTTGATAGGTAG
>JAAXJB010000035.1:100644-105629 GCA_012270065.1 Rubripirellula sp.
ATAGGTAGTTGATAGGTAGTTGATAGGTAGTTGATAGGTAGTTGATAGGTAGTTGATAGGTAGTTGTTTTGCTGTCTCGGTTTCAATCATTGCGAGTCCGATTGCTACTGCCGTTGCTTGCAGTGGCCGTGATTGCTTCGTTGGGCGTCGCCGCTGCCTCTTACTGGCTCGGAGATCGGTGGGGCCGCCAGCAGGTAGCACTCCGCTACCATGAAATCGAAACCACTCTCAGTAACGCTTCCTTTCCGTTGACACCTCTCGTTGTGAAGACGATCGCCGATTTGACAGGAACGGAGTTGATAACAGTTGATGAAAATCGGAAAGTACTGCAGTCAAGTCTCTCTTTGCCCGCCGGCGCGGAGATCGAAAATCTGGTATTGAGTCATCAAAAGCAGTTTTCAGATCAGACACTCTCAATCGTTACTGAAAACTACCAGTATTCGACATTCGTTCTTCGTGCCTCAACGCAGGATTCCCGGATTTGGGTTGCTGTCCTGTTTAACGAGTCTGATTTGCGTGAGGCTCGCTGGCGGATGGCGAGTTTTCCGCTGTTGGCCGGTTTATCCACGATCATTCTGTTGACTTCCGTGACATTGCTTGTTGCCAGCAGGCTTGTGCGACGTTTATCCAAGTTGCAGGAATGTGTTGGTCGTATTTCGGCTGGTGAGTTCACGGCCGCAGTTCCGAACGAAGCACGTGATGAAGTTGGGATGCTGGGGGTTGCTGTGACTCGAATGAGTGAACAGTTGCTGAAAATGCAGTCGACCCTGCAGAGACAGCAGGGGGAAAAGGTTTTGCATCAAGTCGCTGGCGGGCTTGCCCATCAGCTGCGCAATAGCATCACCGGGGCACGAATGGCGATTGAACTGCATCAGCAGTGTTGTGAGCTTGAGGATGACACCCTTGATGTTGCACTTGGGCAACTGGAAGAAACAGAAGCCCATGTTCGCAGGCTATTGACGGTTGCATCGGGAAAAACTGAACAGGATGCTCCTGAGCAGGTCATGGTTTGTCTTGAAGATTCCATTCGTACCCTGCATGCCACCGCAAAGCATCTCCGCATCGATCTCGAGTCGAAACTGGATCCGTTGCTTGCTGATATGCTGGTCAAGGACGGTCCCAGTTTACAGGCGGCGTTATCCAATCTTGTTCTTAATGCCATGCATGAGGGGAGCCGAGTGTCGGTGGAATGTTACTTGCTCGGTGATCATGACGGTGGACAGCGACGTGAATCCGGTCTGACTCAGGACACAAAAAGTGCGTCGAAAAGCGTTGGTGGTATGCTGGAAGAGCATTCGCGTGACACTCCTGTGTTGCCAAGTTTCGCTGTTTTAACGGTCTGTGATAATGGAACAGGGCCGCCTGAGGAGGTTGCCGATGAAATTTTCGATCCGTTTGTTACTTCGAAGCCCGAGGGATTGGGGTTGGGGCTTCCCGTGGTTGCAAGGTGTGCCCGGCGTTTGAATGGAAGTGTGCAATGGGATCGTGTGGGTCAGCAAACAAGGTTCATATTTAAATTTGGCGTGACAGCTCAACACGAAAAAACCAAACCGATCATGGATACCAGAGAGTGAATACAAGTTCAAAATGCACAGTCCTGGTGGTTGATGATGAACCCTCGATCTGTTGGGGTTTCGAGCGTCTGTTGGGTGAGCAAGGGCATCATGTTTTAACAGCGTCCTCGGCAGAGGAAGGGCTGCAGACAGCAGCAGACAATCAGATTGATCTGCTGGTTCTTGATGTCAGGTTGCCTGGCGAAGATGGGATCAGTGCTTTGCCTCGGTTTCGACGTGAAATAGGCGACGCGCCGGTGGTAGTGATGACAGCTTTTGGTGATTTGGATACAGCAGTGGCGGCGATACATGGGGGAGCCAGTGAGTATCTGACCAAGCCGTTCAAGCTGGAAGAGGCATCACGGGTCTGTCAGGCGATGTTGGTTCAGGCCGAGCGTGCAAAACAGCTGGATGTTGAAGCCAGCCCGATTGATTCTCCCGGTGATGCGGCAGTTCTTGTTGGACGTTCGCCATCCATGCAGCAGGTGTTCCGGAAAATTGCTTTGGTTGCTGATAGTGATCTGTCTGTTCTGATTACCGGAGAAACGGGAACGGGCAAAGAACTGGTTGCGGCGGCCATTCACAGGCACAGTCGTAGACGCGAGTCCTCTTATGCGTCGGCAGGGGCATTTCTTGATACGAGACAGGTTGTTGAAAGTGAGTTGTTTTGTCACGTGAAGGGGGCGTTCACAGGAGCGGCCGAAACCAGAAAAGGTCTGTTTGAACTGGCCGATGGCGGAACCGTTTTGCTGGACGAGATCGGGGATCTGCCGATGGCCACACAAGTAAAACTGTTGCGTGTGATCGAGCAGGGTGAATTCACGGCGGTCGGAGATGTGAGGCCTAGAAAATGCGATGTCCGCGTCATTGCCGCAACAAACCGAGATCTTAAAACCGGGGTGCAGGAAAGAACGTTTCGTGAAGATCTTTTATATCGACTCAGTGCAGTTGCCATTGATTTGCCGCCGCTTCGGGAACGCAGAGACGACATCCCATTGCTCTGTGAATACTTTTTGCGGCGTCTTGGATACGCCAGGGCGACTGATGCTATCCCAGCCGAACTGATGCAGCAGTTGCAGGAGAGAAGCTGGTTCGGCAACGTTCGTGAACTTCGTAACGCCGTGGAACACGCGTCTGTCATGGCCAGAGGACGGAGGTTCGAACTGGGGGACTTTCCCTCACCCCAGCAGCGTAATCGGGCAGGTGACCAATCGCAGGGGGGGACACTTGATCATCTGGTCGAGCAGTGGACTCAAGAGCAGTTGAAGCAAAGCGGTGGAGAGTCAATCACTGACTTGCATGATCGTCTGACCAACGCGACCGAACCAGCATTGCTGCGTGTCGTGCTTGAGTTCACTGGTGGGAATCGTGCCGCGGCTGCTCAGGTGCTGGGGATGCATCGTGGTACCCTCAGAGAACGCCTCAAGCGATACGAAGCAGATTCAGCGCAACAGGACTGATAGCGATCAGTTTCAGTCGGCAACCCACCTGACCTTGCTGGCTTTTTTGGCGGAAAAACCAACGATTTGCAGCTTGGCAGATCCTGCCACTTTTGCACCATCTTCACGGCTCGCATGCTCCAGTTCGATGGTCCCACTGATGAGTTTGATTGCAGCTGGATTCAGCGACATCATGGTGAAAAAAGCAATCCAGCTTCCTTCCACCAGAACACCGTTGACTGCAACGGGTTGAGAGGATGGATGAAAATCCTGGGGTTTTATCTTGGCAATGAATGTCAGTGCCTTTTGGTCCCGCTCGCGGATTCCTGTGAAAATGATGGTTGGAGTTTTGATTCCATCACGGGATTTGTCATCGTAGTTGTCGTCAAGCTTTGTGCAGACACCAACACTGCTGAATACGATGTTTTCCCCTGATAGCGTAACTTTTGGATCCGTTTCGCCTTGTGTTTCAGGATTCTTGGGCTGTTTGCTCGTCCACCTGGTTTGAAAGTTCCCGTTCAGTTCACCGTGGCGAACGACAAGCCCGGGAACGCGCGGACCGACCTCGATGGGAATCGGCCATTGGGCGAGCTTTTTCATGATGTTAGCTCGGCGTGTTTTGATAAAGCCACGTACTCTATCGGTGCCTCCCTGCAGACGTCTGCTGCTCAAAGCATCATCCGATAACATACTCTCCACGCGGTCGACTTCAGCCAACAGTTTTTCTTCGTCCCACTGGTTGGCCAGAATGGAATTGAGCGTCTTCAGATATTTCGCTCTTGTTTCGGGATGGTGATACAGTCGATTGGCGAGTGCTGCTGTTGTGTGAACTGAAAGGTTTTTGATGGGGTCGATGATTCGCGGGACATATGTGGTGAACGCGGAATCGACGCCCCATGGCATGAAGTAAAGAAGCGAATCCCCGGGATTCTCATAGATGAAGTAGTTGTTCTGGTTGTGTGTGTATCCATCCCAGAAACCGATCAGGCTTTCCGTGGCCCAGAAACGGATGAATGATTCGAGGTTCACCGTTTCTTCGAGTTTCTCGAGATCGAGTTGCGGTTGTTCGAGAATTCTGGTCAGTCGATCGATGCCCGTGTTCTTGCCGGGTTTCCGTTTGTACTCAAAACGCTTTTTGACGGATGGCAATGCATCAGCAAGTGTCCCTTCGGCAAGCAGTCCTGATCCGTCACCAAAAATTCTCGCAAGCATCGCCGGTTTTACGGATTCAACATTTGAATAAATCCCAAGACTTTTTCCGTTCACGGAAACCTTCGCGTAGGTGCATCGTGGGGCTGGTACATCGTTTGCTGAGAACATCTGATAGCCCAGGAACTGGCTCAGTTTTGAGTCATCCTGCTTGTTGTTATTGAGCGTCAGGCGGTCAAGCTTTCCAAACGGAGATTGGCTTTTGTATTTGTCGAAACGAACTTTCAATGATGGCCGGTTCTCGTCGAGCGAACCAAGGAAACCCTTTTTGCGGATTCCAACATCCTTGATCAGTTTTCCATCGACTTTGATGTCTGCCTTGAAATACTCAAAAGGCGATTCGGAAGGGGAGGACGCACTCAGGGAAGAAAAGAAATCCCGTGACTGTTTTCGTAGGGCGTCCCAGTCATCAGGATTGATATCGATTTCAATTTCCAGGATTCGAGACGGGTCAAAGAGATCATCTCCGTCTGCAGCGCGTCCGTCATTTGCATCCAAAAACGTGGATGTCAATAAAACAAAGATCAGCGATCGTAATGCACATGCAACCATGCCAGGGCATGCCAACTTCAATCGCAGTCCGTAAAATCGTGGCAGGCTTGTGTGACTGTTATGTTTCGGTTGCATGGTGGAAACCAATCGGGATAATGATGATGATGACGCTCATCAAGCGTCGTTACGTAGTCTGGTAAGCTCACACAGTGCTGTAAACAGTGCTGTAAACAGTGATGTAAACAGTGATGTAAACAGTGATGTAAACAGTGATGTAAACCGTGCTGAAAAC
>JAAXJB010000009.1:0-22956 GCA_012270065.1 Rubripirellula sp.
AACCTGAGTCCCTCGAACCTGAGTCCCTGAGCAATGCCAAGGGGTAGATCCCTGATGAATGACCATCGCTGAATCGAATGTTGTAGGCATAAGAGCCAACCGGCTTCATTCCTACGATCGCGAGGGGTTGTGCTTCGGCGGCGGTCAACACCGGAAGTGCGATACCCTTCTCAGTTCCAGCAACCGATTCATTTTGTTTGCCCTTTCGTTTTTCCCGACATGTGGCGCATGGACAAATTTTGCGCAACTGGGCTGTCGTCCACTTCGTTTCGACTCCATCACTCCAACTGATCGTGATCGCTGAATTCCCATCCCGTTCCAGCCCAACAGGTTGAACGCCATCGGGCAAGCTGACCTTGGGTTCATTAAAAACAGGCTCGGTCATGATTGAGTCACGTACTTTCTTCAAAATCCGAAAAAGGGCGAACGGTATCGACAGTTCTACTCCGATATCTTACGGCGATCGACCAGTCGCTTCGCTTTGGCTTCGAATCGCGGTAGTTTGCCTGCAGATACTGCCTCAACATGAACTCTCATCGCCAACCGATCACGAAGCAATTCCGCAAGGCTCACAGCAAGTACCTCATCAGCTTCCAGCTCGATCGCAAGCTGGTCCATCTCGTCGACCCGTGTCGCAATCATCCGAAACTCGGCAAGTGGCGCGACTTCCCTGACCATGGCCTCAATACTGCTGGGAAATACATTGACACCGCGGATCACCATCATGTCATCAGCACGGCCCAGAACCCCGCCGTCAAGAAACAGAAAACCGCACTCGTGATCATGGTCCCGATATCCTTTCACGATATCTCCCGTCCGATAGCGAATCACTGGTCCCCCAGATCTTCCAAGGCAGGTCAACACCAACTCGGCATGCTCTCCATCCGAAACGGGGGTCCCTTCCTGAGAACCATCGTCAAATCGCAGCAATTCGGCAATGAATTCACTTTCAATCACGTGAATCCCGGTCCCAAGCTGATTACCAAAACCCCAGGCTCCAATTTCACTGGCCCCGGTATGATCGACCACGCTTGCACCCCAAATCGCTTCAAGCCTGTTTCGGATCGCAGGCACCGATCCTCCCGGCTCACCGGCAACGATGATGCGACGGATTTCTGATTTGGTCAGATCGACACCTTGCTTTTCAGCCACGGCTCCCAGATGCAATGCGTAGGTGGGAGTACAGCACAACACTGTGCACCGGTGATCGAGAATCATCTGGATTCGCTGCTGGCTCGTCATCCCCCCACCCGGCACAACGCCAGCTCCACGGCGGACCAAAGCGTCGTTGGCGGTCCAGAAACCGATGAAGGGTCCGAAGGAAAAAGCCATCATCGCCACATCACTCTGCTCAACCCCAGCAGCATCAAGCACATGATCCCAGCACTCCAGCCACCAGGCCCAGTCCTTTGGCGTGTCCAGGACCGTCATTGGAAAGCCTCTGGTTCCACTCGTCTGATGAAGCCGGGTGTATCTCTCGCGTGGCAAATCAAAAACGCGGGCTGGGTGCCCCGCTGCTTCCCCCAGCAGTTGTTCCTTGGTCAATAACGGCAATGAAGCAAGTTCATCGAGCGATCGCAACGGATGTTGATGGCTGAGATTTCGTTGACGGTAAAACGGACGATCCTTCACTTCGAGAATCAAATCATTGAGACGTTGCAACTGCATCGACTCGATTTGCTGACGGGAAAACGAATGCTGTTCTGAAGTTTTGCTGGGCACGAGAAGAAAAGTTCCGAGGGCAGAAAAATAGACGTGAAGAATTCATGAAGCTGGTTCAGCCCAACACTCTACCAAAGCGAGCCCAGCCGATGTCGGTTGCCGCCAAAAGCAAGCATTTAGGGGCGGATCCAACACACTAACTTGTCAACGCGTCGCGAATGCCACCAGCAACAAATGCGTAGGAATCATGAAGACTTTGCGATACCGGCAAATGCCGCTTGTAAACCTGCTTCAGCTTGTCAAACATTCCTGCACACGTCCGGAGTCGAAACGTCCAAACCTGTGTTTTTCACAAACGGATGGAGTCGCCGGGCAGGAAGATTTTTCCCAGACCTACATTTCCCACTGCATGATACCGGGCCTGATGCACTTTCACCAACGCAGTCACAGCTCAACAGCAAAGTCAGCCGCTTTTCATGAACGAAGAGCTTTTACCTTGATCGAAATGCTGGTTGTGATTTCGATCATTGGCCTCCTTGCCGCTCTTCTGCTGCCCGCAATCTCGAAAGCTCGTGAAGCAGCCCGCGGGGTTGAGTGCCAAAACAATCTGAAGCAAGTCGGAGGGGCCTTCATCGCCCGCGCAGCAACGATGCCTGATGGCAGCTTCTGCTCGGGCGCTTTTGACCTTGAAAGGGATGGAATTCCCACCGAGATCGGCTGGGTAGCTGATGTGGTCTCAAGAAAAATGATTGCCAGCGAAATGCGGTGTCCCAGCAGCACAAACACGGCGTCGAAAGCAATTGAGCAAATGCTTTCAGCGTCCGTATCCAGCTTTGCCCTTTCGGATTGCGTAGACCGTCTGGGCACCGCAAACTACACCAACGATATCGGGCAAACAGTCAGAAACATTTCCCGAACCATTTTCGACGCTAATCTGCCTCCCCGGTCTCAAGCTCGAGCCGATGCAATCAGTAAAAAAATGCTGGAAAACGGCTTCAACACAAACTACGCCGCGAGCTGGTTTTTAGTCCGTTCGGGATATCGCCTCGGTGCCGATGGCAACCCTGTCAAGAATACCCCCGCTTGCTCCAGCACCGATGCAAAGGGAAAAAACCTGACCATTGGTCCCCTGACCACCCGACTGCTTGACAGTGGTCAGGCGTCAGCACACACGGTCCCGCTACTTTGCGACGCGGCTACAACCGGGCAACTCAGCGGTAGCATTGGACCACTGAGTGCTGGCAGCTTCTATTCTCTCCCGATCGTCGGCAACCCGATTCGGAACCGACTTCTGGTGGATGAAGATGGAGATGGCGTTCGCGATGTCAGTAAGGCATCGGAATTCCTGCAAACACCTTCCTTCAGCGGTGTCCCAAAAACTGGCCCTGCTGGTTGGCTCAAAACATGGACGCTCGACACACGCCAGGACTACCGAGGCATGGAACCGCTGCATCAGGGCACAGTCAACGTGCTGATGGCGGATGGATCAGTGCAAGTCCTGACGGACATCAACAATGATGGATTCATCAACAATGGGTTCGATGTAGGAAATGGCAACGCATCACGATACTGGACTTCATCCGACATCGAAGCCGAAAACCTCCAGCTCGCAAGTTTCTATTCTCTCTTGTCCAAGGGGGATAAAAACGCACAGTGATTGATCACAAGCTCTACCGCACAACGTTATCCCATTCCAATCCATTTCTTATTTCATAAGGAGACATCGCAAATACCGCGAGCAGAAGCGGACATGCGTTGAGATGAACGCGAAAGAAGCGGTTGTTTGGCGACCGCGAGAGCATTCAAGAGATTGAATGATTGACACGTACACATCCCGGTAGCAACCGGGCAGGTCGTGTTTAAAAGCACAATTCGGAAAAAATCAGGAAGAAGTGAGTGATGTCCCCGATCTCTGTGATCGCAGCAACGATCGCAGGTCACGTTAGCGGAACACCAAACACTTCCTCACATTTGTAACTCCATTTTGGACTCGGATCATGCTCCAGTCCAGATCAAAAAGGAAAACTCAATGTCGCGAATGCGAAACTCAGGTTTTACCCTGATCGAACTTCTGGTAGTGATTGCAATCATTGCCTTGTTGGCCGCACTTCTGTTGCCCGCCATCACCTCGGCCCGAGAGGCCGCCCGCACAGCCCAGTGCCAAGCAAACCTGAAAAATATTGGCGTGGGACTCATGCGTTACAGCACCTCCAGTCCCAGCGGCGCCTACTGCTCGGGAGCCTCCGATTTTCGGCGAGATGGGTGCATGGATACCTACGGCTGGGTTGCTGACATCGTCAACAGCGGCAATGGGAACATGAATGAGTCCCTGGATCCGAGCAACCCATTGCGTGGTTCGGAGAAGCTGAATGACCTTCTGGGTCGCGACACGACCGACGCGAAAGATGGTGCTCCACTGGCACGTCTTTCTGCCGGTGTCTGTGGTGATGCACAGTGGGCTGGCACTGCTGGTAGCGGCACAACTGCCACCTTCGGTAATACTGATCCGAATACAGCCGAGCGTGCCGAACTGGTTTCAAGGCACTTTGTCACCAACGGCTACAACACCAATTACGCAGCCAGCTGGCACCTGGTACGAGGAATGGTACGAACCTCGTTTGACAACACCACGACTCCCATTTCTCTCACAACCGCAGCGACAGGTGGCTTCAAAGGTCTCAGTGGAACAACAGGCCCACTACGCGAGCCAACGATGGCCAAGTCCAGAATTTCCAGCAGCAACGTCGGGTTCATTGGCTGTGCGGCACCGGGAGACATTGATGAAGCCATTCTGTCACAGACCATCGCGCATGGCCCCAATGGTGTATGGAGCAAAGGTGCAGATGACTCGGTTGAGTACATCGCTGCAGGTGCTCTTCTCACCGAAGCTTTCAATGACGGCCCAGCATACGTTGACACGAACTCGTCAAACAAGGAAATCAATCTGATCGGCAACGGCGTCAGCTTGATGCTTCAAATTGCTTGTGAGCGAGCTCAGCCAACCACAGCATCCTGTGCGTCCCCAACCGGCTCAGGAAGCGGAAACGGAGTCTATCTCCAAGACACTCGCGACTGGTATGCCATTCACAAGGGTTCCTGCAACATCCTGATGGCTGATGGCAGCGTCAAATCATTCCAGGACCTCAATAGCGACGGATTCCTGAACCCTGGTTTTGACCTTGCTGACAACATGACTGAGCTTGAAATCAGTGGTGTTGGATACTCAGACGATCGCCAGGAAATGTCAGCCGACCAGTTCTTTGGTGGCGTCTTCCTTGACGAAGCCTACTTCAAGGGTGCTTTTGAGTAGGCGGATAGATTCCCGAACCCGGGACACATGAAAGTGGCGGTCCATGAATGCCGCCAAGGTTACAGCCCCCGCAGTCTCGGCTTGCGGGGGCTTTCATCTTCAAACGCATATAACGGCCTGCCTCGATAAAAACACGACATGAGCCCAGCAACAAAACGCACAATCACAATCGTCATCAGCCTGGCTGCAATGATCAGTCTGGCATCAGGGGTGTCTCTGAGTGTCCAATACAAACCCTACGGTGTACCTGATGTACGGCGTGCGGAATATGAAGAAAAAATTGCCGACATCAGAGAACGCGAATACCTTCTGGAAAACGCAGACAAGCTTGGCGAAGCCATCGCCTTCTTGCCAACAACCATTCATGACTTTGGCATGCTTGACCCACATGGCACAGGGTCGCATCAATTCGAAATCCACAATCAGGGTGCTGCTCCTCTGGCCTTGAAAATGGGAAGCACTACCTGCAAGTGCACGGCTGGCAAACTCGGTTCAACCCTGCTGCAACCCGGCGAGCAAACCACGGTTGAACTGACATGGAATGCCGGCTACCAGGTTGACACCTATGAACAGTCAGCTTTTCTGCTCACCAACGATCCAACATCTCCACGGATCGAACTCAAAGTCAGAGGCAAAATCAAAGGTGAGCTGCTAACACCGGAATCCGTCACCTTTCCGCAGACAGATTTTGCCGAGACTACGCACGCACGGTTTGTTGTTTTCAGCCAGATCTGGAATGAAATCAAAGTCGAGAACATTGAGTGCGCGGCTGAAGGATTTACCTGGTACACCGAACCCGTCAGCCCGGATGACGCCAGACTGGCAGACAAGGAGGCTGCCTCTGCTCTGGAAATCAATGTACTCACAACTCCACTGAAAAACGGCCGTTTTTCAGGAAACATGGAAATCAATTTCCAATCTGAAGATGGCGAAAAAACAATCGCAAAATCGATCAGCTACGCTGGCAAAACTCGCTCCCCGGTAGGTTTTTACAGCCGTGACATACACGTTCAGGATGGACTCGACATTGGCACGTTGAACAACAGGAAAAGCCATCACTTCAATCTTGTCGTGCGGACAAATGGTGACAAAAAACGCAAGATCGAAGTCCTCGACATTGAGCCGAAGATTATCAAGGCTTCGCTGACCGCATTGAAAACACCTGGTAATTACCGCCTCCAACTGGAAATCCCCCAAGGCACTCCAACCACCGTTTTTAACATGCCCGAAAAACATGGCTATGTGCAAGTTGGAGACCCGGCGGACAAGAAGCACTTTTCAAACTGGTTTCCAATCCATGGTGCTGTTGTTGAGCTGAATAAATAACACTTCACGTTTTCCCGTAACCAACAGTGCTAGACAATGAGCCTACCACCAGAAACGACTCAGGCATCGACTTGTACATGCGGCAACTGTTCAACTGAAAACCCAGTCAGCTTGAAGTTCTGCGAGGGTTGCGGCCATCACCTGTATGAACCATGCAGTGACTGTGGCAAGCCCGTATCACTGTCGCAAAAATTTTGTGGCAAATGCGGATGCGATCTGGAGCAAGCGAGCCGAAAAAGGCTCGAAAACTATGAAGCGAAACTTGTCGAAGCAGTCAAGCAAACCAAGCTGCATGATTATGAACAAGCTTTGAATTTACTGGAACACTTCCGGCAACTCACGGATTACCGATTTCGTGACGTTGCGGAACAGGCGAATCAGGCAAGGGGAAAAATTGAAACATTGCGTGACAGGGCAACAGAGGATGCGTCCCGGAAAATTGCGAACGCGAAAATTGCCTTTGAACAGCAGAATATGGAGACAGTGGTCAATTTGCTGACTGCGGTACCAGAGGCATTGAGAAGCGAGAATGCAGACAACATGCTGCAACTAGCCCAAAAAAAATTCAATGACGGGCAAGTCCTTCAGAATGAGCTTCGAAATGCAATCGCTGAAAAGAACTGGCAGCTGGTTGGCAATCTGCTTGACCAGATCCTGACACACAGTCCTGGCGAAACGAAGTACGAAGAACTGGCTCATCAAGTCACAGATAAACTGTTGCGGAATGCAAAACGAAGTGGAATGACCGGAAACTTTGAATCTGCTCTGGAGTCGCTCAACGCGATCCCCGCTTTTGCGTCGACCAAGGATATCGAACAGCAGAGAATCCGAACCAGCAAAGCCCACTGGTGCGGAGAACAAGTACAACAGGAACCGTTTGCGACCCAAAACCTGGGACGCATGGCACTGGAGTACGCAAAAGCGGCAAACCAATCAAAAGATGCCCAAGAGACTGTCAAAAGGATTGCTGCACTGATCAAGTCAAATCAGGCGAACGGTCGTTCTCCCTTACCTCGGTGGGCGCAATCCAGCAGGAGTTGGATTGGAGGAGATTTTTCCCTGCTGGGACTACCGCAGTCCGATGAACTTGGTCAGCACCCCTTACTGCAAGCCAATCCGGGACAATTCCATGTTGCCATTGGGCTTGCCTTGCAGGGCCTGGGACGCGGACGAATCCAAGATGTGTTTGCTTCAAAAAAGAAAACCCTGTTTGGATCACGACGCAAAAAAACAACACGTTGTTGGGGGCTTGACCTTGGCTCGGCAGCAGTCAAGGCAGTGCTACTGGAGGAGCAGAACGGAAAAGTCGTAATCACCGACACATTCTTTGATGTGCTCCCTTCACCTACCTGCCGTAAAACCTCGCAGGCAGTCTCGCCAAGCACCTCATTACTCTCGTCAATGATCAAGTTTGCCAAAGAAAAAGAAACTGCTGAAACAAGTGTGCTTGCAAGTTTCCCAACGACCCAAACCGTGACACATTTCGTTTCCATTCCAGCACTCAAGGAAAAACAGACACAGCAGATCCTTGATAAAGAAATAGCACAGAAGGTACCGCTCGAACGCGACGAAATCGAGGTTATCCAGTGGATTGGCGAAGCAGATCCGGAGAACCTGAAAGGTAGGCCGGTCACATTGTCGATCGCAAGGCACAACATGCTCAATGAATACAAGGAGATGCTGGCAACGGCCGGAATCGACATCATTGGACTGCAAAGTGCCGCTCTGGGATTACTGAATTTTGCTGCTTTCGAATTCCCTGAACTGCGTGATGCAGAAACAGAAAACAATTCGACAGATACGACTGGGGAACAGGCAATCGCAATGTTGGACTGTGGTGCCGCGTCAACCACTCTGCTGGTGGTATCAAAAGGCACACACTGGTTCTGGGTGATGGAATCCGGAAGTGAAAAAGTAAATTCACTGATTGCAAGAAACGCAAAAGTGACCCATGAAAAGGCAGAAGAACTGAAACGCAATCCCGTCGAATTGCAGGACCCCGCAAAGCACTTTGCAATCGTCGAAACGAACCTGCTGGAAGTACGCAGCAGGATGGAAACAGCGTTGGCAGAAATGCAGAGACGAAATGAAAAGATCAAAATCGCCTCGACGTGGTGCATGGGTGGTGGAAGTTTGATGCACCAATGGATGCGTCTGGTGACCGGAAAGGAAACAGCATGATGAATGACAACAGCGCACGCGATGAAGACATTTCCTGTTTACGCTGGGTCATCCCGGTCATGGTGACTTTGCTCATCGAACTGACTGGCTGCGGCCCCAGCCAGGAAGAAATGCTGATGCGAGCGGCCCAACGCCGACGCGCGCCCGATCCATCAGAAACAGCTCAAGCTGAGGTAGACAGCAAAGAACCGACACAGGCTGCGCAAACTGCAGAAGAACCAGGCAACACGCAACAGCCGTTGTCGGTAGCCGGCAATTCCATACCTGACAATATTGATTCCAGCCCAAGCCCACAGAAGGAACCGTCCCCTGCAAAATCGGACAAGAATCCAGCTTTGTCAATCAGACCGATTAACGAGCGGCAACCGACTACCGCGCTTGACAAGACCGAACGGCGCAAGATTGCACAAAAAAACATTGAGACATTAGCAACCGCATTACTACAGCACTTTGCGGATACGAAAAGGTTGCCGCAGGCCTACGCACGCAACTCAAGCAATTTGCCAACTCTCTCCTGGCGAGTGTCCTTATTGCCCTATCTCGGACTCGAAGATTTACACCAACAGTTTGATTTTTCAAAACCATGGAATGTGGAACCGAACAAGTCGCTGCTCAAGTACATTCCAGACGCCTATGTTTCACCTGAGCGTTTCGACACAAACACAAACTTCCTTTTACCCGCTGGCAAGTACTTTATCTTCGGCGAGAATCGGGTTCCCCGGGAAAAGACGGTTGAAGATGGCATGGGCAATACAATCATGCTTTTCGAGGTGAACGATGACTATGCAGTACCCTGGACCAAACCCAGTGACTTGAACGCAACCACCAGGGAGGAATTAGATGCGGCAATTGGAGAACTGAGAGAAAACGGAACTTTTGCCGCTTGGGCAAGTGGACTCCCAGTGCTGTTATCAAGCAGCTTGACCAGCGATCAGGTTTTTGCAGCGACAACGCATGAAAAAGGTGAAGCTCTTCGGGCTGGGGATATCCATCGCGACATTACCGAACCTGTTTTTCTCAAATTGGACCCTGAATCCGGCCAGATGGCTGACGCAAAGACAACTGCAGAAAACGCGTCAAATGGAAATGAGGATGCAAAAGCTGCCCGTGAGAACCTGCCTTCAAGATTGCCTGTTCCCAAAGCAGCTGACATCGCCAAAGCACAAGATAAATTAAGAAGCATCTATGCTGAGAAGTTGCGTTCAGCAGGGGATAGGCCAGAAAAAATCAAACTCGCGCGGACAATGCTGAGCGATGCGGCTAAATCCCGGCTCGATCCTACCGGAGCCTATGTCATGCAGACGGCAGCGCTGCGTCTAGCACTGGAAGCGGTTGATGTCGATCTATTGATGTCAGCAATCGATGCGCGGGTCGCCCTGTTTGAAGTAGATCCATACGAGGAAAATGTCAGTTGGATTCAACAAATTTCAGCAACGAGAGCCAAACGTGACTTGGCGGCGACTAGGAACACGCAATTTTCAAAACGTGTGCTCATCGTCACACGGATTGGTATCATCGAAAACCATTTTGCCAAGGCCGCAAAAATAACTGGGATTGCTTATCAATTCACAAGCAAAAAGAAAGAAGATGCTATTCCGCGTTTGATAAACAAGCTGAAGTCCTCACTGACCTCTACTGAGAGCAAATTCGGGGAAGCCCTGGGTGATCTGGATACGTATCGCAAATATCCTGACGATCCTACCGCAGCGGAAGCATTTGGCATGTTTCTCTGCTTCACCAAGGGCGACTGGCCCACTGGCCTGCCATTGCTAAAAAAAGGCAACAACGATCTCCTTCGGGACATTGCCACAAAAGATCTTGCGCTTACCTCAGCCTCGGACCCGCGGGCACAGGCCGTTCTCGCCGATATATGGTGGGACTTGGGAGAACGAGCAAAATCCACCTCATATCGGGAACCGTGTCGACAGAGAGCTGCGTACTGGTATCAGCAGGCCTATGAACGTTTACCCGATTCGCTCGATCGCATTCATGTCAAGAGTCGCATCGAAGAAGCAGAATCGCAGGAAGGAGGAAACCCAGTGGCACTGTGCAGTCAACTGGCACGCGAAATGGGAGTTTCACTTGAAAATCCTCGCGCGCAGCTCATTCCGAACTTGCGTTTTGCCGGAAATAACGACGACGACGACGATGATTGATTGATCGAACTTGTTTTCTGGATAGGCTCAGCGAGAGTTGTATTTTAAGCTGAACCGTTCATGCAACGTGGCAGACAAGACTTCAATCTCGGCCATCAGCAACGGAAATGTCCTGCGTAGCGGCTTTTCTCGCCTTGAACGACAGATGCGACGACTTTGCGTTCCGGCGTTCCAGCCATCACAGAGGGCAGGCTTGTGACAAATGGATGCGCTATCTATGGTCTGACTTCCTTGAACTCTGAAACCTCGTCAGGAATTGTCCATGAGTTCCGCGCTGACCAATCAACCAGATGATGCGTTTCCGGCATCCGGACGGCTTGCTGCATTCGACTACGGGACGGTGCGTATCGGAATCGCCGTCTGCGACCCCGACAGAATCCTGGCCAGTCCACTTGAAGTACACCCGGCGGCAAATTGGCGCAACGATGGCGATTACTTCCGGTCCCTGATCAAGTCGGAGAGGATCGTCGGACTCATTGTTGGTCTTCCCATTCATTGCGATGGGGGAGAGAGCGAAAAAAGCAAGGAAGCACGCGAGTTCGCAAAGTGGTTGGCGGCGGAGACACAAGTACCCGTGCGAATGTTCGACGAACGTTTCACAACGGCAGATGCGAATCGACGCATGGGTGGAAATTTCACCAGTGCGAAGAAAAAACAGCGTGTCGACGCAATCGCAGCACAAGTGCTACTTGAGTCATTCATGGAGGCCTGTCGATACCGACAGACGCTTGTGGGTGAAATGCTGCACGTGGATCCACTCGGCGGCGAAAGCCTTGATGGATGACCAGCCAGTGACTTTGGTTGCCCCAGCCACGCTCACTTGATCATCACCCATCATGCTGCCGTCCGCCGCAAAAAAACGACCTCAAGCAGCGGTGTCACCAACCAACTTGTCCATCAAGTCTGCAAATCGCTCCTCTGCCTCACGGCGACGACGAACTCTCTCGCCGACACTCCAGCCAGAACGGATGCGCATCACTCGGCGGGAAATTTCAGCATCTGACGGAAGCGTCTCATTTTGAGCCACTGAAGTTCTTTCCGAGACGCTGTTTTTATTGCTGAAGGTCAACATTTCTAGGGTTCCTCCTGAAAAGTACACGCCCATCGATGGGGCAGTTAATGCTCAGCCACTGTGGCCTTGCTGGAGACACCTAAGGTGCAAGCCGTGTGCCAATCAGAAAAATCGACATGACCGAATCTGAAAAAACGCGAATTTCGCCATGTTTCAGCGGCAATAAATTTTCAAAAAGCGTTTTTCGACCTTCATTCGCAAACGCTGCTGTCGCTCTTTTTGAGACAGTTTTCAAAGCTTTGCAAATCTTTCAATTCTCGGTGCGGCAGCAAAAGAACCTCGTGTCCAGACACATCGCCCCCCAATATGGCGTTTCGAACATCCCTCCATGTGGCAATTCCGCACTTCCCACGTAGATCACAGTACTGAACCTTTCCCGCCGCATCGTAGACCATCCCGAAAACTTGTTCGCTGCCTTCATTGCGATTGAAGACAAAGGAACCATCAGGCTCGAAATACAACCTCTCCAGGTTGTTCAATCGCTCCTGTATTGCTTCAAAACTGGAACTCAATGGTGAGTTGCCGGACCCGTAGAGGTACAAATGGAATGAAAGCATTCGATTTCCGTGAAACAGGGAAGACTTGGTCGATGGTTAATCTGATTCGAAAGCAACGTTGACGCATGCCGTTCGCTTTTCCTAGCGTCCTTTTGGAAACCGTGGTTCAAGGACGTACAACGCTCGCGAACCGCAGAGCCACCAACAACGTCCAAACCACGCACCAGTTGACAAGCCGGCTTTTGAATGTCTTTTGGCATTGGAAACGCTGCTTCACTGAAGATCATGGAAGCATCCATTGCTTGACATTTGCCAACATAACCGACGAGAGCTGTGTGACCACTTGGCGGCACTGGTTTTTGTGACTTTCGGGCTGCTGATACAACCGCAAGTCGCGAATGCACAGAACAATGCACAGAACAACAATGGCCGGAACCGAGCGGAAGCTTTGGTGGAACTGAACCTGACTGGTACAGTCAGTCTTCCACGTCTGGTTGAAGCAGTGTCCAAGCAAATGGACGAGCGATTTCTTTACAGCGCCGACTTGGCCAACCGTCAGGTCACCATCTACACACCGGCGAAGCTGCCCAAGAGTGCACTCCCGGCTTTGCTGGGTAGCCTGCTGAAAGGAGAGAACCTTGCGGTGGTAGATTCAGACGTCGCTGGTTGGAAACGGATTGTTGATTTTGCGGACATGATTCCGTACGCAACCGCGGGCGATTCCACGGAAGTTCTCGCCAAAGACGGACCTGCTGCTCCGGTCACTCAGGTAATCCCGATCAAGAACGCGAATATCACGAACATGGCTCAATCGCTGCGCCCGTTTCTTTCGAAGGGTGCCAACTTTCTGGTATTGCCGGATAACCGTCTGATTATCGTGACCGATTATGCCCAGAACGTAAAGACCATCGTTGAGTTACTGAAGTTGATTGATGCCCCCAAGGGTCAAGCAACGATCGATTTTTTTGAAGCCAAGCACCGGGATCCCGGGATGCTTATCCAACAGGTGGAATCATTGATCCTCAAATCGGTCGACAACAAAAGTCCACCGAATGTAAAACTTTTCAATGACAGTTCAGATCGTCGTGTCGTGGTCGCCGGCGAATCCAGTGAGGTCAAGCGTGTCCTCGACTTGCTGAAGCAACTCGACACGGGCATGGGGTTCCAGACCAAGGTATACCGTCTGCGAAACATTGCAGCCGATCGAATTCAAAAACTCGTACTGGGGCTGGTTAGCTCGGACGACGCAGAAAGCGCATTGGAAACCACACTGGATCCCGATGGCAATTTGTTGATTGTGCGAGCAGCACCCGAGGTACAACAACAGGTCGAAGCTTTGATTCGCGAATTGGATCAGCCAGTCGATGCCAACGAAAGCCCGATTCAGTTTTACAAGTTGAAAAACGCCAAGGCAGTGGAAGTGCTGTATTCTCTACTCGCCCTGCAACAGGCAGCGGGCAGTGGTCAAGTCTCACAGGCAAGCGGTTTTGATTCGACCACCGCAATGATGGGGGGCGGTTTTACTGGATTGGCACCAGCATTTGGCATGGGTCAGGTTGGTAATCGGCAAGCGGGTTTCGGTGCGTTTCCCGTGTATCGGGGAGAGACCGGCGGTCGTGATGTCAGGATGCCGTTCAACGAAGGTAATGCTGAAAACTTTCCGACCACGGCCATGCAAAATGACAATGCCGCACTGCGTCCGCTGATCGGTGGCAACATGGCGGATTTCACATCTGTGGAAACAATGGGATTTGGGGGAGGGCAGGTGGCGACTCTTCCTGGCGGCGCGAGAATATCAGCCGACGTGGCAACGAATAGTCTGATTGTCTACGCGCCATCGAGTGTTCAGAGTCTTTACGAAAAACTGATCCGTTCGCTTGATCAACGGCGGCCCCAAGTCATGATCGAAGCGGAGATTGTTGCCGTCAACACAAGCGGCAATTTTTCTTTGGGCGTCGAAGTCTCGATGGGCGACCGTACTGGCGATACAAAACTGTTCAAATTCAACTCTTTCGGCCTCAGCGAAGTCGATCCGGCGACCGGAATGCTCACGCCCAGGGGATTTTCCGGTTTCAATGGCGTTTTGCTTGATCCGGAAGTTGCAGACGTGATTGTGAGCGCACTTTCCAGCCATAGCCGCGCAAGCGTATTGGCGTCTCCGAAGATTCTGGTGAATGACAACCAGACAGGCACACTTGAGAGTGTCGAAAGTTTTCCTTTCAACAGCGTCAATGTCATCAACACCGTTGGTTCACAAAGTCTCGGCGGCAATCAACAGGCCGGAACAATTATCACTGTCACACCACACATCAATGAAGACGATCACCTTCAACTTGAATTCGACGTCGAATTCAGCTCTTTCGAGGGGGATCAAATATCGACTGGCGGTGACAACCCGGGACTCCTTCCCCCACAGAGAAAGATTGATCGAGTCGGCAGTGTCGTGACGATTCCTGACGGGAAAACCGTGGTCGTGGGAGGACTGAAACGAGGCTCAACTTCGGAGGCATTTTCTGGTGTGCCGTGGATCGAAAAAATACCGGTACTACGTGAATTGACCAGCAAAACCACCACGGAAGACAAATGCACTTCCTTTTTCCTGTTCATAAGACCCAAAATTCTACGCGACTCACAGTTCCGGGATCTGCAATACTTATCAGGTAAAGATATCAGGGAAATGGAAATTCCCGCCAACGAACCTGTCAGCCGGCCCATGTTGATCCCATGCGAGAATCTTCCAATCCAGCATCGAGCTCTTCCCTACAGCGGCCAGTCCGTGACGCCGGAACTGCTGCCAACGATGCAAACACAGGAAAGCACTCCGCAGGAATAAGCGTGCCGGAAAAAGCAAGTGCACAGCAGAACGGCGAATCCGAAGCATCCCTGCTTCACAATGGTTCCAGCGGGCAAGACACCGAGTCGTCGTCCCAGATGCAACGCGGGCCCCAGAACGCTCAGATATCTAACGATGACGGTGACAGGCAACAAACCCTGCGTCTTGAACAGGCGTTGGGAGGCTCGGCACTGCAGGATCTTTCACATCTGCAGCCATCCACTGTTTATCTGAAACGATTCGGGATCGCTTATGCCCGTACCCACTTTGTCCTTGGCTTTGAGAAACCCAACGGGATTTTCGTCGCCATCTGTGACCAGAACGGGTATGAACATGCCGACATCATTGGTCGGGCCTGCAAGACAGACGCAGAGCCAATCCTCGCAACCAGGGACGCGATCCTGAAAGCGATCAATCTGGCTTACGCGGAACGTTCCAGCCAGGCTCAACAAGTCATCGATACCATGGACCGGACAACCCTTCTCGATGAAGTCAGAGCAATTTCCGCACGGGAAGATCTTCTCGACACAGAGGGCCGGGCTCCAATCATAAGACTTGTCAATCATCTCCTCTTCGATGCCGTGAAAGCCGGTGCCTCCGATGTTCATATTCAGCCCTATGAAGACAGAGTCGTCGTGCGGCAGCGGATCGATGGGGTTCTTTTTGACAGTTTCGAAATTCCGAAGTCTGTTCAAGAAGAAGTGCTCACGCGAGTCAAAGTACTCGGACGGATGAACATCGCAGAAAAACGCCTGCCACAAGACGGTCGAGCAACCGTTCAATTGGGTGATCGTGATGTCGATCTGCGAATCGCTTCACTGCCGACCAGCCACAATGAACGCATTGTGATTCGATTGCTGGACAAAAGTGCAAGACTGTATTCCCTGGGTGAGCTCGGCATGCCCCCACATTACCTGAATACCTTCCGCGAGTTGATCACCCATGATCATGGACTGATCCTCGTCACCGGCCCAACCGGCAGTGGGAAGAGTACAACACTGTATGGCGCCTTGCAGGAAGTAGACTCAATTGATCTGAATGTACTGACGCTTGAAGACCCAATCGAATACAAACTGGACGGTATCAGTCAGACGCAGATTAACGAAAAAAAGGGGATGACCTTTGCATCGGGCATGCGGAGTGTCCTGCGTCAGGATCCGGACATCATCATGGTTGGGGAAATTCGTGATAGCGAAACGGCGGTGATGGCCATTCAAGCCTCACTCACGGGCCACCTGGTTTTCAGCACTCTCCACACCAATGATGCAGCCAGCGCCGTAACCAGACTGCTTGATCTGGGCATTGAGCCGTATCTGGTGAGTAGCTCGCTGGTTGCTTCACTGGCTCAGCGGTTGGTCCGTCGCCTTTGCAGTCTCTGCAAACAGCCCGATCCGGCGGGTTCCAAGTCAATTGCCGCACCACCAGCGTCGCTTTTGCAGGAGCAGGGCATCGTACTTGAAGATCTGCCCGGAGTCTTTGCGCCAACGGGTTGCGAATCATGCAGAGGCACCGGCTTTCGTGGTCGCGTGGGATTGTTTGAGTTGCTGGTCATGAACGACACCTGCCGCGAACTCGTGCATTCACGTGGCAATGCTTCCCAGATACGCGAAGCAGGTATGGAATCCGGCATGCACTTGCTTGCAACTGATGGCCTACTGAAAATTCATCAGGGAGTGACTACTCTGGACGAAGTCATGCGGGTAACAAAACTGTGACCCAACGCATGTGTACACGCCCCTTATCAATCTACCGATAACGACGTGATCCTTTTCTGATGGCAGTATTTCATTACACAGGTGTCAACGCCGAGTCAACGATTGTCCGCGGAACTATTTCGGCGGACACTCCCCGGCAGGCTCGTGACCAGTTGCGAGATGAGGGTTTGAGCGTCAGAACGATTGACGAAGCCAGGACAGCAAGTGGGACTTATCGCCTCTCCATGCGCATCCCGTTTCGCTCGTTTCGTGTTCAATGGGCAACAGCTGTTCATGAATTGGCCATGATGCTTCACGCTGGTATCCCCATTCTCGAAGCCCTGGACACCATTGCTGCCCAGAATCGCGGTTTCTTTCGCGTTGCGATCCTCAAATTAAGGGATCAAGTCGCCTCCGGTTCATCACTCAATGCTGCTTTGGCTGAGCAACCGCAACTGTTTGATGCCGCATCGGTCCACATGGTCGAGGTAGGCGAAAACTCAGGAACGCTGGACACGGTACTGCAACAGCTTGCCCAATTCAAACGAAGACAACTTGCATTACGCAACTCGGTAACCACAGCTCTGGTTTATCCCCTGTTTTTGATCTGCTTCGGCACAGCTGCTGCCGTATTTCTGATGACTGCAGTTCTGCCGCCGCTTTTGGAGAATCTCGAAGAAACCATCGAGGTTCTGCCATGGCCAACCTTGATCGCAAAATACCTCAGCGACACCCTCCTGAATTATGGCTGGTTACTGGCCTGTCTGGTCATTCTGTTGCTGGGCGCGATCATGGCAAGTATCCGCACCGAACGCGGTCAACTGAAGTGGCATTCCATGTTGCTACGTGTTCCAATTCTGGGCCCGATGGCGGTCAAGCAGGGTGTTTCACGAATTTCGATGGTGATCGCCACCCTTCTACGAAGTGGAATTGAATTGACCAAAGCGGTCGAACTGGCTGAACGTTCAACCTCGAATCGTGTTTTCAAAACTGCTTTGAAGCAGTTTGGCGAACGAATCTCAGCAGGGGAGGATGTTTCTGATGCTTTATCACAAAGTGGTGCATTTCCCCCACTTGCGGTCCGAGTTTTCTCGGTTGGCCAAGAGTCTGGTAAACTGGATGAGATGCTCTTCCAGCTGGCAGATGACTACGATGAACAGGTAGCGACCTCATCTGCACGGCTTACCGCATTGTTGGAACCAGTTTTAATCCTTGTCTTGGCAGCAGCGGTCGGTTTTCTCCTGTTAGCAACAATCCTTCCAATTCTGGAGGCCGGAAATGTCATGTAAACCAGCAGTAAAGACCTGCAATCGGGTGGTGTCCGGTTTTTCTCTTGTGGAACTGATTGTGGTCATGGTCATTTTGGGCATGCTCGCAGGACTCGTTGCCGTCCGCACGCGAGGCTACCTGATCTCATCCAAGCAGAATGCGGCGAAGGCGGAAATTGCCAACATCGTCAAGGCAGTGGAAACGTTCTACGCCGACCAGAATCGTTATCCAACCACAGATGAAGGAATCGATATTCTGCTGGTTGCAACCGACTCGTGGCCTGATGGCTTCCTGAACAAGAAGCCGCTGGACCCCTGGAAGAACCCATACGAATATGTCAGTCCAGGCTCTTCTGAACCCTACGAAATCATCTGTCTTGGTGCCGATGGAAGAGAGGGAGGGGAGGGAGAAAACCGAGATTTCACCAGTGCATCACTTGGTGGCGAAGATGCGCAACGGTAATCATCCGAGAGGATTCACGCTGCTGGAACTCGTGATAACACTGGTCATACTCGGTGTCCTTTCTGCGATTGCAACCACATCTCTGACTGGCAGAATCGGTCACCACCAGCTCACGCAGGCCAGCCAGGTGATTGCGAATTCCGACACATACGCCAGAAGACAGGCCAGTAACCAGCGTCAATCTGTGCGAACATCTGTCGCCAGGCTGGCGAATCTCCTGCGGGTCAAGACACCACAAGAACAGAAAGATCGATCATTCAAACTGCCGGGCGGAATCAGTATCGCAGATGTGAAATTTGCAGGGCAGGCAATAACAACAACCAATTTTGACATTCAATACAACCAATATGGAATTTCAAGAAGCTACGCACTCAAACTGACCAAGGGCTCTTTGAGCCGCTGGATCATTGTCCTGGGTGCCAGCGGACAGATCATTCAGACCAACAACGAAGAAGAGGTCAATGAGATTCTCTCCCTCTGATTTCCCGCAGTCAAAAACTGACCGAGGCTTCACATTGATTGAGGTCGTCGTTGGAATAACACTGATGGCAACCGTTCTCGCCACATCTTTACTCTCGTTCTCTGCACACCAAAAACAGATCAGGCAAGCCCGTGTCAAGCTAACTGCACTGCAGGTCGCAGATGAAATGCTGAATCGAATGTCATCAAGCCGCGAAGGAATCCCGGTCTCTGGCGCAGGCCCCATTCCTGAACACCCCAACTGGTTGTGGCAGACATCAGTGGTTGGCCAAACGATTCAATTCAAAATCCCCTTGCAGATCATTCAGCTGAGCATTTACGAAACCTTGGATGATTCCGAGGTGGACTTGCTTGCTTCAACGCGTGTCATCAAGGCGATTGATCCATGAAGCACGGACGTCACATCAGCGGGTTCACACTGGTGGAACTGGTCGTTTCAGCCGTCCTGACATCAATGATGATGACTGCAATCATCAGCGTTGTCTGGTCAACAATGAAGCAGACAGAGCAATTGCAGCGAGAGGAACTGCGGAGCGCATCGCCGGTCGAATTGATCAGGCAGATGCGAACTGACTTCCTGAATGCCAGAGGAATGGAAGTCAACGAGAATGGCGTGACACTGCACGGTTTTGTAGCCCGCGATCCGTCTGACAAAAGCATTTCATTGGGGCGAGGTCGCATTCGCTACGCCCTGCGTGAAGTCAATGGCAGACGACTTCTGGCCCGTACAAGTGACGCGAAAACATGGGAACCGCTTTGGGTCGGTTTTGGGGATCTGTCAATTGAGCCACTTTCCCAGACAGAAGCAGACTCAGACGAAATGCCTCTGGCGGAAACCGGGAATCTCGCACAGATTCCCGAATCTTTTCGCATAACACTCCGCAATGACGATGGGAGTATTCTCTGGAAGGAGATCATTCATCATCATGAAAACTGAGCCGTCTGAATCATCTGGATCACTGAAGAAGCCAGAAAGATCTCAACAACTGGTCCGGAGGAAACCAACATCCGGATACGTCCTTTTATGCGTGATCGCAACAGCGGTTCTTGTCATCACTTGCCTCAGCATGCTTGCAGTTCAAAGCCTGAAAATGGGCCTGCGAGCCGCGGACGAAGAACGCATGCTGCAAAAACGTTGGGGCTCACGTAGCATGCAGCAGGTTCTGCTTGCCAATGCGGAACGCGTTTTCCAGCAACGAGAAGAACAGACCAGACTTTCCTCAGGCAACTCCCCCATACCTGCAGTACTGCGCAGCCAGCTCGTCCTTGGCAACGTAACCTTTGACATGTTGCTCGCTGACGAAGATGCCAAACTGCCTCTCAATACGCTGTACCATCACGCTGGGAGTAAAAAAACCGAAGAATGGATCCGCCGTTCGGGTGGCCCGAACGTACAGATTGCCACTCGCCTGAACCCCGCTGTTCCTCCCCTTCGTCTGGATCGGGAAAGAGCAGGAACACGAATGACTGATGACATTGACGAGGAAACGGAACTCGATCTTCCAGATGCATTTCGAAGTTGGGGAGAAGTTTTTGACTTGACCACACTGAACAGATTCACGGGTGCTCCACTGGCATTGGAAACCAACACGACCGATCTGACCTGTTGGGGAAGCGGCCAACTGAACTTCCGCAGAGCCTCGGACGATGCAATCCTCGCCATGACCAGCACTGTGGTTCAGGATGGAAAAGCGAGACGGATTCTGCAACGATACCGGAGCAGCCCAACTGCTACCCTTTCAACCCTGCTGCAGAGTGAAATATCAGACGAACAAGAGCGTGTTAGACTACAGAGCATGCTTTCGGAAACCAGCACAAACTTCTCAATCTCGATTGATGCCCGTTCACCCACGGGGCCATCACTGAGGACCTTTACGGTCATGAAACGTGATGCGGAAGGCGTCTCACAAAAACAACGTTTTTCTTACTGATGAACTGAAGCCAATGGAACTGCGACGAAAACGACAGTACCTGACATCTGCGACCATTGCCTTGCTGCTGGTTTCGGCTGCAGTGATTCATTGGTCCCTTGCAAAAATCAATGAACCGGAATCCCGGACAACCGACACTTCCCCCAGTGTCTCTTCCACCGAAGATACTACCAACACCAAAACTGTCTCACTTTCAAAGGCATTGACCCAACGACAATTGCGGGCGCCGCTATACGACCCCGAACCCAAGCCGCCTCCTGCTGCAAAACCTGCCCCTCCTCCACAGCAACGGCAGAATGCCACGCCGAAACTCAACTTGACTCTGGTTGGAACGATCATTGAAGCGGAAAACAGTCTTGCGATCATCGCTGACCCCAATGGTCAATTCGATGTCAAGGGGATCGGTGAAATACTGGAAGTTGATCCCGCCGGCATCGCCGTCGCGAACATCGAAGCAGAGCAAGTCACCCTTGACTATCGTGGCGATACAACAGTTCTGGTTCTTGAACGAAAACAGAAAAAAAACAAACCGTCCAGCGGCAATCGCAACCTCAATCGAAAGCGGAGTTCGAGATGACGTTTCGTGGCACGCTGATTATCGAGGGACGCAATGAATGGCACATCGTCGTTGCAAACGAACGTCGTTCACTTCCCAAAGATTCACAGGCAACTGCGATTGCTGCCGCAGTCCGGCAGCTCGTGGAAGACACGAACGGAGCCAAATCAGAATGCATCATTGCTCCTGCATCCGCTTCTTGTTTTTTTACGATTCTGACCATCAATCCAAAGATTGATTTTCGCGACCGGCTCTCACTGATTTACGAATTGGAAAAGCACATTCCTGTCGATGCAGAATCAATGGCAGCTGATTTCGGTCCCCCGCCGCCATCGGCGACCAGTCATAAAACAGCAGATGGCGAATCAGCTGTTGCAATTGCAATCGAAGCTGATACATGGAGCCCACTGGTTGAGAGTATTGAGGCAGAAGGAATTTCGGTCACCAATATCATTCCCAACGTCGTCCTCGCGGTTGCTTCGCTTCATGAAGAGCATTCTCTGTCGGGCCCAGGTAATCTGATTCTTTGTGATGGCGACCAGTCAGACCTGATTGCAGTTGCCGATGACTTCCCTTTATCCTGGAAATACTGCAACCTCGAACCGAAAACCCTGAAGCGACACAAATCACTTGAAATCCAGGATTCCAGTGATGTTCTTGTCGTTGGAGCTACCGAAGAACAGCTTCAGCTGATTCGGGAGCACATCGGAACAGTATCCGCGGATTCAACGCCTTTACTGGAACACCAGATCAAGGGCGCAGGGATCGTCGTTGCCAAGCCCGATTCCATTCACTTCAACCTTCGCCGTGATAGACTCGCGCCGACGGATCCGCTGCGCCCCATCCAAAGACAGCTTTCTCGACTGGCCTTTGCCATTGCCATCTGTCTCTGTCTGATCATTGCGGGTAGCTGGTGGCGATCAACAAGAATCGAGGCAAAAATATCAGATACCATTCAGGCACAGGCTGCTGCCTTCAAGAATTCTTTTCCAAACTCGCGGCCCCCAGCTTCACTTTTAAGACGCATTCGCAGTGAGCACTCTCGAATCCTCGGCTCCAGAAACGCGTCCAAGCAGATCGAAGCACCGGAATCTGCGGTCAAAGTGCTGAACGCACTTCTGACTTCTCTACCTGTGGAAACGCGATATACGATCAAAGCGATCGATATCAGAAACGGAAAAATGGACCTTACATTCCAGGTTCGCCGCACTGTGGACGCAGGTGCGGTTGCTGAAGCGCTCTCCCAAGGTGGTTTCGATGTCGCTCCACCTGTAATCACACAAAAAGACGCCAAGACTTTCAATTCCACGATTCAAGCAGAATGGCGTGAGCAGGAATCCAAAGGAACAAACATTCGGTCAACAGAAGCCGCTACATCTCAAAACATAGAGACTTCACGTCACCAAGCTCATCCACCAGATTCCAATGTGCAAAAAGGCGACCCGCAGCACGATCAAATTGCAGGGGGGGTGGCTTCGCGATGAGTGGAGCGAAGATCAAGCGGCCGGGGCGCCGGCTAGCGGTCGG
>JAAXJB010000009.1:22966-82316 GCA_012270065.1 Rubripirellula sp.
TATCTAATATAATACGGCAGCGTCGACTGCTAGCCATAGCCCTTTCAATCATGGCCATTTATGCAGCCATGGGCTTCTTGGAAACCAAAGCAAAACAGAAAAATCTCGAGCAAACTGTTCAGGATTTAGAGGAAATCCACAGAATGCTGAATGATATCAATCGCGTGAAGAAAATCCCCAAAGTCGCTAGCCTTCGAATGGAGTCGCCTGCCGAAATTACCAATCGGATTGCTGCGGCGAGAAACGCAGCAGGTTTACCCGAATCAGGGCTATTGCGAGAAGAACCGATCGCTCCCCAACGGATTGACCGATCTGACTTTGAGCTACAGTCAACCACCATCGACCTCGCGCCGGCAAGCTTGACACAAATTCACGCCTTCTGCGAATCCCTGAAAGATGAGGACAATGGAACGCTCGTACGGGATTTGATCCTGACCGAACCACGGGACGAAGTGCAATCAGGCAGCACTGAATCATGGAAAGCGACTTTGGTATTGACCCAAATGATCTTTTCCCCGAAAAGTCGTCAGTAGAGATGCTGCCCACCGCCCAGAATCCGACTTTTGGTGGGAGCCAACTTGAGGTGGATACGAAGGTCGAAGCGTACGGGGAAGATCCCCGCGCAATCAGCCGCCGTCGTTTTGTTCTTTGGGCAATACACGAATGTGGGCAAAAAGTCTCCTGTGCTCTTTATTCGCCACTGCCACCTTGCTGGCGGCTGTAACCGGTTGCGCGGTATTCAATGATCACGAATCATCCCTCATTCAGATTTCATCCAGTAGAAACCCTGTCAAGGCACGTCGTTTGACACTCGCTGGTGTCAGTGCGTTGGAAAACGGGAAGCGGGATTATGCAAGGGAGAAGCTTCAGGCAGCCATTGAAGCTGATCCTGACTATGGACCAGCACACAACAACCTTGGTCTACTACAACTGGAAGAGGGTAGACTCTATCAGTCAGTGCTGTCATTTGAGCGCGCCATGGAGTTGCTGCCGACGGACCCTACCGTCTATTACAACCTCGGCCTCGCTCTGGAGAAAGCCGACCGTGAGCATCAGGCACTCGAACTGTACTGGCAAGCGGTCGAAATCGATCCGACAGAGCCACACTTCCTCGGTAACCTGGTCCGTTTGCGACGAAGACTCGGCGAAAGTGGACCAGATGTCATTACACAACTACGCAATCTGATTCTTATCGAAACGAGACCAACCTGGCGCGACTGGGCACTGAACCAATTGGAAGTGACTCTCAATCCAAAGCTTGATCGAGGACCGGAGACTCCTGAATTTGGTGGCAACGATGAATCAACCAGAGAGCGAAAGCCCGACGACAGTACCGGGGGAGATGAGTTCCAAAGTAGCGTGATCGACCTGGGGAACAATCAACCCCCATCACAAACGACTGATCATGAATCCGAGCAGACCCCGGAATTACTACCTCCAACCGGATCTGATTCGAAGCAGCCCAGATTGCCGAACCCAAACGACCAAGGCGCCACGCAAACGCCCATGGACTCGACCGTAAAAGTCACCAGCAAGCCTCTACCGATTCGCAGCGAGGGTGCATTCAGAACATTACCGGAAAGCATCAGCGAGGCGACGGACCTCAACCTCGAGGAATGATCTGTCCAGTGATGCTGGCCAGATATATTTCGGGAACTTTACACGGGCATTATTCGAACAGGAGAATTGGAGTCTTCGGGTTGTCGCGTTACTCCACCGCTGGGCGACGCGGCACATCACCTCCGGGGCGATTGCCATTGGAATCCTCTGACTCGTAACCAGGCGTGGCTTGCCGGTCTTTCTGTTGCCCGCCGCTTCGGCCTCTCAATCTGGATACCATTGCCTTCATTTCTGCACGTGACACGAATCCGTCGGCATCCGTATCAACCTGATTCAGACGAGCAGACATTTGTTCGGGCATTTCATCAGCGCTGAGCTTTCCGTCCTGATTGACATCTCGCTGTTCAAACATGCGTGCAAAAAACTGCTCCGTGCCACGCTGCTGCATCCGCCCTTGTGCACCACCTTGCATCCCATTTTTTCCACTTTCATCGTTACGCTCATTGCGAGACAAAACAGCCCTGAACTCGTCCTTCGTAACGGAGCCATCATCATTCTCATCCGCTCTCATGATGAAAACTCGCCAGCGTTCAGGGACTTCGTCTGAACTCAACTTGCCATCGCTGTTTTCATCCATTTTCAGGAAACGCGTTAGCATTTCATTCTGACGCTCATTCCCTGAGGGCTCGGCCCCAGAAGACTCGGCCGAATCACTATTACTGCTGAATCTACCAAGGCGACGCGTCGCACCAGAAAAACTCGGACGCAACTCCTCAACCGTCAACCGACCATCTTTGTTTTTGTCAATTTTTCGCAGAGACTTTGTGGCACTCTCAATCTCAGAATTCGATATGACGCCATCCGAATTTGTGTCCAGTGCGATAACGAGTGGTAAAGATCGAAGCAAACGATCTGGATCTAACCCAGCGGAGCGTCCGCGCTGAGATTCCTGCGACTCCTGGGCAACAGTCACCCCACCCAGAATCACGCAACTGGAAAAAATCACCGTCGACGCGAAAAAGAAAAAGCGAGTGTATCTGGCATGACTCATGTGGCATCTCCTTAATGATGGACAATCTCAGTAGCAGCACGGAGGATGGTACAAACAAGTACTGATGCGTCAGAGGCAAGTTCCGCATCCACGCAAAATGCAGACAGGGACAGGGAAACAAGCCAGCGAGCGTTAACACATTGCAATTCGACGCGACATGCCTGTCAACAGGGACACGAACTAAACCATCTGTTCATCCATAGTGCTGCTGAAAATCGAACGGGACATCAGGCTACGAACAATCTATTCCTTACTGCCCGTTTTGAATGACGGAAAAAGTGCAACGTAAAAACTGGTTCTGGAGATCAATGCAACTTGCGTTGGCGCAACGGCAGCATCTTTCACCAGCCATTTTTTCTATCGGAGGACGGGACACACATCAAACCATTCACGATGCTGCTGATGCATCCAAACCGCAGCCTCATCAGGCCCCCACAATCCTTTCTGATAACGGTGCAGCGGGGGCGCAGCAGGACTTTTCCAGGCCGCAATGATGGGGTCAATGATACTCCAAGCAAGTTCAACCTCATCGCTGCGAGCGAAAAGGCTGGCATCTCCATTCAACGCGTCCAGCAACAGACGTTGGTAAGCGTCCGGCAAAGACTTGCCACCGCTGGTACCCTGAAAGCTGAAATCAAGCGTACTGGTTCGCGTTCTCATTTCCGAATCCGGTACCTTGGTTTCGAAATGCATCTGAATCCCTTCCGCGGGCTGGACCTGGATGACAAGTCGATTACCAATTGGCGGTTTGGGCATGTCGTCAAACAGAACATACGGCACTTGTTTGAACTGGATGACAATCTGGGTCGTCCGACACGACATTCCTTTACCACTGCGAAGATAAAAGGGAACACCCTGCCATCTCCAGTTATCACAATAAAGTTTCAGAACGGCGAATGTTTCCGTCAAGCTCTCCGCGGGCACACCTTCTTCATCCAGATAGCCTGCATACTGCCCACGGACGGTATCGGAGGCAAAGTCACCGCCTGTCATCCTGCGAATCCCATGCAGAACCTTGACTTTCTCATCGCGAACCAAGGCAGCGTCATAGCTTGCCGGAGGCTCCATCGCAGTGATCATCAATAACTGCAGCAGGTGATTCTGAAACATGTCCCGTAAAATACCGGAAGTGTCATAATATCCGGCGCGCCGACCGACCAAAACTTCTTCCGCCACTGTGATTTGCACATGATCGACGTAATTCCGGTTCCACAAGGGTTCAAAAATGCTATTTGCAAAGCGAAGTGCAAAAATATTCTGAACCGTTTCCTTGCCGAGATAATGATCGATTCGGTATATCTGGTCCTCACGAAAAGAACTGTGAATTGACTGGTTCAGCGCTTTCGCCGTTTTCAAATCGGTACCAAAAGGTTTTTCGATGATCACGCGGCGGAATCCATTTGAATCATCCGATAGTCCAGCGTCCCCCAAATTCGTTATTGCTGTTTCGTACAATTGAGGCATCGTTGACAGGTAATAGACCCTGCCACATTCACCAGACTCAATGGATTCGAGAAATCCTCCGAGGGCAACGAAATCAGCCGGGTTCGTGATATCACCCGGCTGGTAAAAAATCGTTTCGCTGAATCTTGCCCACTGCGCATTGTCAAAAGTGTCTCCGGCGAACTCAGCCGTTGTCTTGCGAAGCGCATCACGCCATTGCTGATGCTCAAAATCGCTTCGGGAAACACCCACAATCCGGGATGCTTCCGGCAAACGACCTTTGACAAAAAGCTGGTAAAGAGCTGGAATCAACTTACGACTGGTCAAGTCTCCGGAGGCACCGAAAATCACGATGGTATCAGCCATCTTCCCCATCTTCCAAATGAATGTGAATGTGCAGACAACGTCTGGCGTCTCCAAAGCTTAAAGGGCAGAGACACCACTTGTGAAGGGACGCACAAACAACACGGGATCCCAACGTGTATCGTTTGCCCCTGACTCGATCAATGACAGCAGAGCCAGTCACTGTTTCTTCCATCGAATTTCCCCTTTTCGTTGCAGTACATTCCACCGCTTCAAGTACTGTTCCCTGCGCCCCTTGCTGTCCTGCTCGGCCCGAAAGTTGAACGTAACACCGGTGATCCTACGCAGATTCTCGAAAGCCATCACCCGCACCGACATGTCAGCCGAATCCAGATTTTCAAGCAACTGCAAGTCACTGCCGCTGGCCAATTGCTCGTCGGTATAACCTGTCAACATTCGAAAAAGTTTTGCTGCCGATGCTGAATCCATTTTTATGATTGCCCGCTGTATTTCGTCAGCTGCCTGTGGTGAATCATCAAATCGCGCCAGCACAGCGTCATAGTGCTGCGGCCAGAAAGCTCGCTGCCTGGGATCATTGAACACCCCCGCGCCACCGAAATAGACATCCGGCTTCCCGAGCCCAAGCAGAGTTCGAGCAGCCAATGCGGCAACTTCAGAACGCCGGAAACCCAGTTGCTCACGGAGCGCGATCTCCATGGATGGCGCGCCTTCAATCAGTGCCAACAGGTCTCCTTGGGCAGCCGCATCAAGTGCATCAACCTTGTTATCGGTTGCCCAAACAGGTGCATCATCGACAGACTCTACCGTGGGTTTACCAGCACCTTGCTGATTCCATTGGGTGTCTGCTTCAAGCGTCTGTGATTCCCCCTGGGTTACCACCGTCAAACCTCCCTTGACTGCAGTAATCTGTCGCATTGACACATGATTATCCGGAATCAACGGGTCAAGGCTTGGTGCTCGTGTGTGGTGCACTTGAATTGCAGCCAGCGAATCCGGACTTGCAAATTCAAGCGCCAAGTCAGCCTCAGCCAACTGAATCTCAAACGCAGCCCCTGGTTCGACCCCGGAAACCAACATGCGTCCTGAATTCAAATGCACTCCCAAGCGACCTTCCGTACCGCCTATCAGGACCGCTGCAGCAGGACCGATCAGGGTAAACTCGGAATTCGGGGTGACCAACGTTGCGCGAAAGGTGGGGCCAACAACCAATTTCTGACCAGCGGCGACCTCTGCATCAACACTCAATCGCTGCCATTGGCCGTCAATTTCGGTGGCCAGCAAAGTCGTTTTGCTGACTACTTTTGCGAGCAAGGCGGCAGAGTCTTCATTTCCATCCGGCGCGGCATCAGATCCACCGTCGGACAGATCCGACCCATTTGAAGGTGGCTCCTTGGCATCCGCCGCTTCAGAACCACTTTTAACGTTATCGGAATCCTTGCCCATTGGCGTGGTTGTGGTTCCGGATAGTGCATCATTCACCGTGGTACCCGGCGGCTTCATTTCTGCTTCGTTTTCGGTTCGACTGTCGTCACTTTCAGACGGTTGTGCATCACCCGGCTGTTTCAAATCATCAGCATCTGTCGAACCTTCACCGACCTTGGGAACTGAAACATCACCGACCTTGGGAGCAAGGACTCCAATTTCTTCCGTCTCGTCGCCTTCGCTCTTTTCCGGCTCGGGCCCGGTTTGCAAATCGACATTCTCGTTGCCTGCAACACTCCCCACATCATCAGACGCGGTATCTGCCACCCCTGAATCTGGCAATCGTTCGGGGCTGCCTTCTTCATCTTTGGAAGCACCATTGATCACATCGTCCAACAACGGCAGTTGCTGGTTCAAACCAGATTTATCTGCCACATCATCTGAATCCAACAGTGGCTGAAATATCTGAGTTAGCGCGTAGAGTAAAACGGCTGCCAATCCAAGCGTGACCAACCAGGGCGTGATTCTTGAAGCCCGTATCTGCCCCTCGTATATTCCGCCAGCCGCTTGCCGAGTCATGGGTTTTGAACCGGCGATTGCTGACTCGCGTTTGGATACTGAATCGTCATCCAACTCATGATTTCTGAATCTTGCCGGGGCAGCCATGACACCGGAATCGCTCACCCCCACAGGTCGCACAGGTTCACGCTCAGGTGGTGGCAGCACCTCGTCTGACAGCAGTGGACTGGAAGGTGAATCGAAACTGTTGACGGATTCTGGAATCGCAAGTGCGGAAAAACTGCCGCCGTGCTCATTGCCACCCCTTTGCTCCCCAGGCAATTGGTAAATACGGTCACGTAAGACAACTGTGACGTTAGCAGGATTATCCAACACCATGGTCAAAATCTGGTGACAGGCTGCCGCCTCTGCGAGATGTGGGTCAGAATCGAGACAAGCCCGCTCAACTTCTGCTACCTGCTCAACCGGCAAAGTACTGTCCAAATACTCACAGATTACATTCGCATCCTCGACCGGCCCGCGCGCCAATGGTGAAGGTGCTGACAGGTCAGAACGCTTCTGCAATTCGCGGATTCGCTGTACCAACTGCGTTGCGAAACCGCTTTCTGCCAGTTTGTTCTTCAGAATCTCCGAATCCTGAGGATCCAAAGTGTTGTCGAGATATGCCAACAGTGTTCTTAGCGTGAGTCGCATTGGACATTCCAGGTAACAGGATCAATTGAATATCTGCCGCAAAAAGGGCGCCTGCATCTGGTTAGTGACAACTTGACGAGTACATCGTACAGAATTCCAGAAAATTTCAGTTTATTTTATTCATGAATGTTCGTCACGATTTCTCAAATAGCCTCGGGAACACGGAATCGAGCCACCGCTTACCGAGCCAGTGGTTACCATGAGGGCCAAGCATCCAATTGTTGATTTCTGGTCTTTATCTGATGGAGTCGGATTTGACGTCTATTTTCAAACAATCAAGTCACTGCTTTCGAGTGACGAAAACACAACTCGAAAAACAGCTTTTCGTGATTGCTGCATTCTTTGCAATCCTGGTCACAATCTCGCTTCCTGCCGCAGCAGCAGAGAATGCGAAACACGAAGTGGACGAGGCGTCCCACAAAGTTCTTGCCACGGAGACCGACTCACGCGGGATTCTGGGCTCACTGATCATTTCTGGAGGGGGTAAACCAGCCCCGATTATCAAAGAGCGTTTCCTTGCCCTCGCGGGCAACGAGACAGGCAGTCTGGTCATCATACCAACAGCAAGCGTCACTGCTGACGACCCAGAAAAAGACTTCCGCAAGGGATGGGAAGATGCCGGCCTTGCATCGGTAAAGGTACTGCATACACGCAATCGCAAGACGGCAAATGACCCCGAGTTTGTCCAGCCGCTGAAATCAGCAACAGCCGTCTGGTTGTCGGGAGGCAGTCAATCTCGCTTGTCAGACGCTTACTTAGGAACACGTGTTGAAACCGAATTGCATGGGATCCTGGCACGCGGTGGAGTGATTGGAGGTACATCGGCTGGTGCCGCCATCATGTCTCGCAACATGATTGCCAACGGAAAGACAGTTCCGCAGATGGGTACCGGCTTTGGATTCTTACCTTACAGCATCATCGATCAGCACTTTCTGGCAAGAAACCGCCAGGCACGTTCAAGCAAAGCGATCACGGATCACCCCGGTCGATTCGGACTCGGAATCGACGAGGGAACGGCTCTGGAAGTCCACGGACGACGAATGCGAGTTCTGGGCGATTCGACCGTCACGGTTACGCTGGGTCCCTCACCAAGCCAAGGCATCAGCACTAAAGTTTTTCCCGCGAACTCTGTCATCGACCTGACCAGTCTCCGACGGGCTGCCACGGCACGTGCTGGCCCCCCTTTTCCACCGTCCAAGCCGAGTACCCCAAATGTGGAGCAAGGTGCCCTGCTAATCATAGGTGGAGGTGGGGTTACGGATGACATGATCGACAGTTTCATTGAAGCCGCAGGTGGAAAAGAGGCAAATCTGGTGGTGCTCCCCACGGCCATGGATGACCAAACTGCACGTCGAAGCGGAATCCCGCCCTTCCTTGAAGACAAGCAGGTGAAGAGCATCACCATACTGCCACAAAGATGGCGTGACGAAATCAATTCACCAACCTTTCGAGCTGCCCTGAAAAACGCAACCGGTATCTGGTTCGGTGGAGGTCGTCAGTGGCGTTTCGTTGATGCTTATGAAAATACCGAAGCAATCGAACTGTTCAATGATGTACTTGAACGTGGAGGTATCATCGCGGGCAGTTCAGCGGGTGCATCAATTCAGGCCGAATACATGGTGAGAGGTGACCCACTTGGAAATCAGGTCGTGATGGCTGAAGGCTACGAACGTGGCTTCGGTTTCCTGAAGGGTGTCGCCATTGACCAACACCTGACGCAGAGAAATCGTCTTGATGACCTACGTTCTGTCGTGAAACGTTTTCCACAGCTACTGGGCATTGGACTTGATGAAAGCACGGGAATTCTTGTCAGGAAATCGAAAGCCGTGGTACTGGGAGATAACGCCGTTTTCTTTCTTGATCCGGACGCGGACGCGGAATCACGACTGGAAGCAGGGGAAATTTACAACCTGGCAACTCGCAAGATCATCAAGTCAGACCAATGAAGCAGTAGACAATTCAACCTCAGACGTGCATGCAAAGAAACAACATCGCCCGTTGATGCTCGTCGGGTTTTGCTGAAAATTTTGAGAGACACACGATACTGCTGGCTAAAAACAATTGGCGCACGCCGCTTTCTTACCGGACAACCAATGAAGAAACCTCAGCATGTGAAGAGAAATTGCCAGCAGAGTGGTCAACGCTCTCAGCGCTGACGCAGAGATGAGCTTTGGAGCAAAGTTCATCGGATCGGCAATTGGTCTTCATGTGGCAGACTGCCGTGGCGATAGTGGTCGGACGGCGAAAAAGACTTGTAACGCCCGTGCATGCCTTTTCTTTTTCTTTGCGAGGCAGGTGCCAAGCAGACCTGTGCGACAACTCTTTATGCTGACTACACCACTGTGCCACTTCCCAAGGCCAGGACCTGCCTTGCCTGCTACATCCGACATTCCGGGTGTGAAAAAGAAGTGAGGGTGCAGGGGCTCGAACCCTGGACCTACGGATTAAAAGTCCGTTGCTCTACCGACTGAGCTACACCCTCTGGAAGAAGTACAAACCCCTCCCTTGAACCGCAAATACCGTGCGTAAACAACGATAATGCGGAATTCAAACGGAGCGGACAGGATTTGAACCTGCGGAGCCGGTTGCCCGGCTCACCGATTTAGCAAACCGGCGCTTTCGACCACTCAGCCACCGCTCCTTGCATCGGTCAGGTCGAAGATTCGAATAACTGCTTCGACAGCAGCTCCCAACCTTCAACGGGGAGATTGTGCTGGAAACTTGCAGTTAACGCAACCCTCTGTTTATCGCCTTGCCAAAAGTTGCACTTTAGCTGTTTTTCTTGAGCTTTTTTTGCACATTTGCACCTCGGATCTCAATTCCTCGAAACAAACAGCGACTGATTTACAAGAAAAACGCGACACCCGATGGGCCTCAAATGTGCGGGCCAACACTATCCGCGGGGTGTACACTGCACGGGACGCAGCCGAGTCATGGAGCGAAACCCCTGTGAATGCGGACTCTTTCAAGTTTCCAAATCGCGAAGAAGGTAAACTCCTGATCGTAAATAAAGGAAAATGACTCACGTGAACAACCGCAGCGACTTAACACCCAGCGATCAAGGACAAATCAAACCGACCTCGGAAACGCCGCTGCTGACAGAGATCACCCGCAAGGCAATGGGGACAAAATTTGCCATTTTTTTGCCACCCCATCGTCTGGAAGCCATGGAATTGGCGGTCGAGACGCTGGAACGTCTGGATGAAATTGAGCAAAAACTGACTATCTATCAGCAGGGAAGCGAAGTATCCCGAATCAACCAGATGGCCAGTCGAGAACCAATCACGACGTCCCACTCTACGTATCAGCTCATCGAGCGTGCCATCCAATGGAGCAAACGCACCTCTGGTGCCTTTGACATCACAGCCGGCCCACTCGTAAAAGCGTGGGGATTTACCGAACGCAGCGGTCGCAAACCAACGTCAGAACAAATCGAGGCAGCATTGGCCCAAGTGGGGTACCAACACCTCATTCTTGACAAGGCGAACAAAACCATCTCCTTCGCCATCCCCGAAATGTCGATCAATCTGGGAGGTATCGGCAAAGGCGATGCTTTGGATCAGATCGCATCTGAACTGCATCGCGGTGGACTACATGATTTTCTCTTGCACGGTGGTAATAGCAGCATCCTGGCGGCAGGTGACCAAACGGCCGAAAGCGGCATGGGGTGGGCAATAGGAATTGGGCACCCAACCAAACCGTCACGTCGTTTAGCCGGAATTTGGCTGAGGAATCAAGCGATTGCCACAAGTGGTTCAGGGAAACAGTTTTTTCACCACCGCGGGAAACGCTTTGGCCACGTCATTGATCCCCGAACCGGCTACCCCGCCGGCGATCTTGCTTCGCTGACGGTGATCACCGAATCGGCGGCAGATGCCGACGCCTGCGGCACTGGCTTGTTCGTGTCAGGCCGAAAAGAAATGGCGAGTTTTTCCACGGAATCATGGTTTCCGGCTGCGATACTGATCCGCGAGGGCAACCGACAGGACCAGGTAGAAATCAGCTGCCTCGGTGATATCAATTGGGCGACACCGCCTGAAGCACAGAAAACCCCTGAAGCGTGAAACACCGCAACAGGCCATCACCAGCGATTTTTCACATTGCCCGGCAGCCACAGTCGCCAAGAACGTTTGACGCACATGATCAATCTGGACAACGATCCTGGAAATCTTTAAAAGCCATTCAGGAACGTGGGAGGTGATGCGCACGCGTGACCCTCGTGAATGCTGTCCATGCCCAATACGGAATTGGAATCTTAGCCCATCACCCAAGATCGAGGTTGATCAGGAATCGTACAATCAAATGAACGTTAATTTCTTCGAATGGATTCGCGAAGGTGTTCGGAAATCCGTTTTGCTCGGTTTCAGTGATGCTATCGAGCAGATCGGGGTACCGAACGATTCCGAACAGGTTCACCCAAATCTCGCGAATCTGCTGCAAGAGAAGTCCAAGCCCCGAAAAGGGGGAAGAAGCAATAGCAGGAAACGTCTCGGAAAATCACTGAAAGACATGGATGTCATGCCAGCCGACACAAAGTAATCTCCGTTTCCCGAGAACAAGCCAACTTCGAAACGACAGCCTAGCCCCCAGAAACATCACCCATGGGCAAAGTCAACATGACGGTCGTTGGTCCGCCCAAAGTTGAGTCAATTTCAAACTGCCCCGCCAGCAACCTGGCACGACCACGCATTGCGCGGATCCCAAAGCGACTTGCAGGGACGCATTCAGGGTCGAAGCCGGAACCATTGTCACGGATCACAACCGAGATCAGACCATCAACTTTACTGCCGCTAATCACAACTTCCTTTGCATCACCATGCTGAAAGGCATTTCGAACGGCCTCCAATACGATGCGGTAGGCCGCACAGGCTGAAGCATGGCAAATGCGGCCTATCTCCGGCTCAAGTTCCCAAACGACACGATCAATCCACTGGGGAAACAGCCGCTCAAGCGTATCAGCAACCGCCACGTGCCATTGACTGGCTTCCAAATCAGGCGGATAAGTCTCGGTCAACAACCTGCGGCTTGCGTCCATCGCCTCCTGTAACCAGCCCGCAACCTGATCAAGCCCAGTGTGCAAATCAGTGTCACTGGCCCGAGCAGAGTCGTCTCTCTGAAGCAATAGCTTCTCTCTGAGATTGCCTATCGTGGACGAAGCCACAAACAGCAGTGGCATCACGCCATCGTGCAATTCATTTGCAAGCTGCGAGCGTTCCAACTCAGCCAAGTCAGCCATCTCAGCCGCTAATTTCTTGGCATCGGACAACGCTGCTCTCCCCAAAGTGCCTTGAATTTGAAGCACACCAGAATGAACGGATCAGCGCCTTACATAATGATTGCGAGCCGCTACATCAGCCGAGCCAAAACAATTCAAATCAGGAACAACTTGAAGAGTCGCTTCAAGATTTGAGCGATATGGCATCATCAACACTCGCGAGAATCAGACAAGATTCTCAACCGAACCACTTCTTCTTGTCGAAACTGGCGATTCCCTTCTCTTCATCACCCTGAATATCAAAGAGCTTATTCAGTTTGGTAATTTTGAAAACTTCAAGAACGTTCGGCGACACTTCACAGAACTTCAAGTTGACCTCTTTCGCTTTGCAACTTTTATTTAGCATCACCAACTTGGTGATCATCGCAGATGACATGAAAGTCACGCCACGAAAGTTCAAAAGCAACTTCTTGTGGATCGCCTGGGGAACCGCATCCTGCAATTCTTTACCTACCTGCTCGATCCGTTGGCTATCGAGAATCTTGCTGTCGGTGAAACCGACCACAAGGACCTCACCGTTGATTTGTGTAGTAATAGCCGCCATGGCAGATTCATTCCGAAGTTTCAGGGAGAGGCTGGGCGGTTCTTCCAACCCAATCAGTGCGTAGAAGATAGCATCCGAGCCAGCATTTTGCAATTCGCCCGGTTTGCATGGCGATGATGCTTCCGCTGCAAGCGAGACCATACCGCCGTAATGTCAGTTTAGCACCAAATCTCGGATATGCAGGGCAATCTGGGGGGGACAACCTCTACCATTCGAGGATCTGACCGCAAGCATTGTCATTGCCTGAATAATCGATTCATTGGTTACAACAGCACCTTCAAACTCCCCGATCACATCATGCCCCGAAGTTGAAAATTCGGGTGCAACAGCAGCGAGATTCATGAGACTTGTGTTCACCAGATCCAGATAGCACGTAAACCTGCAATTCCCGGTGATCAAAACAAATAGTAGATCTCACAGATCCAATTGATCCAGCTCATCGATGAGAGCATCCAAATTCTGGTTATCTTCCCCCAAACCCCTCGTTGCTTCGGGAACATTTTTTGCAACGGAGTCAGCTGAACCTTCAGCACGCGCATGCTCGGCGTTCCTTTCATCAGTCACCGATGGATCAAGTGGGGTACTCTGGGTAGTCATACGTTGCTGAGCGTCAGGACTCTCTGATTCAGATGCAAAGGCTTGCTGATCGGCTTGAGCAGTCTCCACCGCATTTGATCGACTAACGACCTCGCCTAGCGAGAATGTTCGAACTGATCTGGCCGCATTCAACTCTGCAATGGAGGAAACCACGGCTTCCGCTGTGGCAAAACCGTTGAGATCAAAAAAATAGAGTCGTCGCGACACTCCACTTGAATCGGAAGAAGGGGACGCCACCGCCGGTGCCCCTGCATCTGCTGCGTGCAACGCTCTTATACCCAGAACACCCAAAAAATCGAGGTTTTGCTGCATTGCCGCTGGCGTTTGCCAGTCAAGAATCGCGAGGTCACCTTGAATGGAGGATAGGGTCAACCAATCTGTTGATGTCTTTTCCAGACTCTCCAGTGGGGCAATCAGAACCAAGTCAATTCCATGCAGACCGATTAACTCGCCAACCACCTGCTGCGCGATACGCTCAGCAGCAGGGGTCCCTAGCGTCCTGTGCACCATCACAACCGATAACCGAACAGCCATCACCAACATCCCTCAACTTCACCGGATCAACCAGCAGATAATCTTGCACGATATCGTACAACTCAAACCACAGATCTCTTACGTTTGTCAGCCTGGCCAAGTCTCGTTTCTCAAGTTCAGCCGCAACAATCTCCACAACCTGCGGGGACGCATCCTTGAGCAAACCGTTGACCAATGAGTTGATCAGCATAACGTCCACAGCGGTTTGATAAAGGATGCCCATTTTGCAGACTGGCTGATGACTGGTCGCCAACAAGAATATATTCTGCCGCTGCGTCTTCTGGATCAGTTTTTTTTGATCACGGTGGCACAGCTGCTCGATCCCATCAACGACCAGCAGCCCCCCGCCTGGCAGCCCAGCCAGCACCTCGTTGACTGCATCTCTGGCATAACGGCGGTGCTTGAAGCGAGCCCATAAGTCACTTTCCAGCGGCATCGTCAACTGAAGCTGATGGACCTGCGAGCACCCATCAATCTCAAAGGCCTCTTTCAAGTGCGGCAGTAATGAATGGATCAGAGTAGTCTTGCCACTTCCATGCGGACCAACGATCAGTCCTTGTCTCAACATCCGCAAGCGGGCAACCAATCGTTGACTCGATTCAACCTGGCCTTGGGTACCCAGCATTGGACTGCCGGGATCAAAGCGGCTGGATAAAGCAAATCCGGACTGCGTTGCCCCAGAACCAGTATCACCAGCGACCGGTGGCACGACGGCCCAAAGAAACGGCACAACCTCTGGCCGCGTGTATCTGGTCGAAAATGGATTTTTAGGTAGCGCTGCGTTCATGCGCGAAACCATGATTTACGAAACAGGAGCACTCTGCAGCACACCGCGACCCGAAGATTCTCCGCTTGATCGAATCTAATTCGAATTGGTGAGTCCAATCGACACACGGTCCGATGTGAACTTGTGAGGCCGCGCCATGTCCTGTGAAACCAGATGAAAGGGTTGTTCAGCAACAATGTCACGTCCATTGGCGAGATACAATCGCAAGCGAACACACCATTGCAGGCTTATCAGTCGGCCGTGATAGCTAAGAGGTGTCTTGGGCAAGACGCAGTGCACCACTTGCTCATCAGCAAGCCCGATGCGGCGCAACTGCTGCTCGGCAAGCCGCTGGAAATGGTGAACATGAAGGTCTTCATCACCCTTACCCTCGGTGTGCCAGAGGACGGAAATTTCCACTCCCTGCACTTCATCGAGGGGCACGCGACTGATCCGCCATCTGGCAGTGAGTTCGCCACCAGCACAATACAGACCATCTTCGTGGCACAATGTCACGTTGACAGCCGGCTGCGTCTCTACGACGAGGCCGGGGGATGCACGACGACGGGAAAACTTCGGCAGAACGATGGCCACGGTTGCGACTCTCCTGATACCACGACCTTCCAACGAATAGCGTTATGAGTTCCAACGAAGGAATGCATCACGTTGTCTGGCAGGTCTATGTTTAATTGTTGCTCCCAAGGGGCCTGTGGGTCAACTGCGACATTTCTCTCTTTGACAATAACTTGTCGAATCGCCTCATGCCGATCCACACGAACATCGGTCCCTTGACGGTAAAAAGTCTCTTCTTCGCAGGTCAGCACGACGGAAATCCGCTTCAACTTGAACCTGCCTGATTGGCTAATGAACAGCTCGCACGGACCACCAGGCACAAGAGGATGATTGCCGATTTCGACGATTGTAGGACCTACACCGGCAAACTGCCTGAACTGGGTCAGAAAGAACCGGAATGACCATACACTGATCATCGCGAACGGAACGAGTAATCCCGCCAAGTACCAACGTGGTCGCCCATTCCAAAATCCAGACACCACCACTGCAAGCAAAACCAGCCAAGCTGAACTCCATAACAGCGCAAGAGTCGCCGAACCTGCGATACCTGAGTTGGCTTTTTCTGTAGCAAGCCTGTATTTCAATCGCTCACCAGGACTCTCAGTAATCGCGCTACCTTTAGGAACGTTTGGCAGAAACTGAGAATCTTCTTTTGACGGTGCCATTACCTCCAGCGTTCCAGCCATCTTCGCGATTGCCGAACGACGCTCGCTACTCGCCCCGATGCGAGCCAGCCGATACAGCAACGTGACTCCACCAGTGATCACGGCAGCCAGAGAAAGGATTCCAAAGATCCAAGCGCCTAACCCGGTGCTCAAGGCATCTGTGGGTACCTGCGAAACACTCTCCGGCGCAACCTCGTTGATCAAGACCAACGAAAAGCCAAAGACACCGACGAGAAACAAGCTGGCGTAAAATGCCAACTCCCCTGCTTCCCCCGCCAGCGCATTACCCAAAATTCGCTTTCCGCGTTTTTTGCTCCATGGCTTGGGGAAACGGGGCATCAGTCTGATTCTGCCTGACAATGAAAGGGACTCAACGGTCAGAAAATCAACCGGGCGAGCATGCCGAGGACTCCTCATTTCCTGTTCATGCCCAGCCGGCACATCACGCAAGCCCACCAACAAATCCGGTTGACCAAACATGATCCGGAAACACACCAGTGTTTCTGTCGGCAGAGCAAAACATTACCCAACAGGTATTGCCCAACAGGCATTAGCTAGCGGAAGTGGGCAAGCGATCAAGCACTCACAGCTTCACGACTGGGCCGGTAAAAACCTAGCTCTTCCAGAGCAGCGTAAACCTCTTCCAGGGTTTTCTCACCAAAATTGCTGATCGCCAACAATCTTCGCGGCGTTGCATTCAGCAGGTCACGTACCGTAAGGATACCGGTCTCTTCAAGACAATTGGTCGTGCGAACAGACAACCCCATCTCGGCAATGCTCAAGTCAAGTCTCTCGCGACGCAAACGAGCATCTTCTTCAGCGCGAATCAGTGGAATTCGGGTCATTCCTTCAACTCCTTTTTCAGATCGATAAACCAACGCGCGACACCAACGCTACACCAGCGCTCAAACAACGTCACCAATTCTCTTGGCCCAGGTTGCTCCGGCGTCTTTCCATGGATCAAATCCTATGGCATGAGAAGGCCAACAGAAACCCTCCAAACGACAGCAACACCCGTTTTTTTCCAATCCATTTTGCTAGCAAATCTGGAAGCCAACGAGAATACCAAGGTGGTTCTCCAGACGCCTCGCCCAAGCGTCTGAAGGATGCTTGAACCGCATCACCAATTCGAATTGCCATGCACATTGACCAAAGCCAATCCGGAGCAAACCCGCTTCAGAAGGCAAGGAAGTCCAGCGCCAACATTCCAACATCTTTTCACACGTTTCCAACACCAAGCGTTGATCGATCTCCTCACGAAGCTACGAGAGTGCCCAGGCCAGGACCGGACAAGGCAAGGGATTTCTTCACTGACTAACATCAAGTCTCTCAACGACCTCGGGGGTCGAGCAACAGAAGCTTTGAGCAGCAACTGCTGCAACTTGGCGGAGGTGTCCGACATCGATTTCCGACCGATCGAGCAGCAGGCAAGCTGGCTGGATACCCTCTGATTCTCGCCAGAATAGGTGTTTCAGGGCGACTGGGGGCCTGAAACTGGAGATACTTTGCCCGGAAAAGCTCGCTTGGCCTTGGGATAAGAATCGCGGGGGGCTATACACTAGGCTCCACGGAGTGGTGTCGCGGGGCACCGATTTACAGAAATTCAACCGCGACGGTCACAAATGACCGAGAAAGCTGGGCAGGACAAAGGCGATCGCCATGACCTGCCAACCCTGCTTCCATCTCCAAAACCGCGAGTTTGCGCGAGAGAGAAAGTGGCCAACGCGGCCCTCGACGCTGCATCTCGATCACAAATCATTCGTATTAAAAGAAACAAGTTTTCGATGAAAGACAATTGGAATATCCTGGCGAAACTGCTAGACACCCCCGGTGCTTCAGATCCGCCGGCAGATGAAGACAAGCAATCCAAATCCGACGTTTCCACCGAGCCGGCCAAATCTTCGATCGACGCGATTCCCGCGGGTGCTTCGGAAGAACACGATGCTGACAAAAATGCTGAAACAAAAAACGTTGAACCCAAGGCCAGCAAGTCGGGCAGCATTCTTGACGCGTTGAAGGCGAAGATCCCCCCGCAAATTCTGCCCGGATTCGGCAGCAGCAACGATGACGATGCCGAACCCGCAAAAGCAACAGATTCACTGACAGCTGCGTCTGATGCATCCGGTTCGGAGCCGGTCACCGAACCCGGCAATGAAGTACCAAACAGCGACTCGGAGTCAGCACCCGCGGAAGGGACAGACAACACTTCGGCGGATGCTGAAGTGGAAGACAATCTGGGTGGCTGGTCAGACCTGGCTTCCGAATTGGGAATCGAAGAAGTTCCTGAACCGCAGCAAGCGGTGGCACATGAACCGCAAGCCGACCGATCCGACTCCGAAACGAAACCAAAATCCAAACGCGAAAAACGATCCCACAGCAGAAAAAAGACGACAGGTTTCGCAAAGGGATTGGGATTTGAGGACGATGAAGACCAGTCCGATCAAATCCAAGCGGAACTCGATTCAGAGGACGAAAGCTTCGATGATCCTCTGGCTTCGCCGTCTGCTTTCGGTGACATGAAGGAAACCAGCAAGGCCGCTGACCGACCCGAACAGGCACATCGGCGAGAGCGCGGCGATGACCGTGAAGACGGCAGGGCACGTCGTCGATCACCGCGAGAACGCAGGGAACGAGACACACAAGAGGGCGAGAAATCCCAATCTCGCTTTGACACCCCACAATCACGCACCGAAACAGAAGCAAGTTCCCGGGCAGACGGCCGAGGAAAGCACCGAGGAAATGCTCAAGAAAACTCCGATGAAATCGGTGATTCCAAAAGTCGCGGCAGACGCGGTCGCAGGCGTGGCACTCGCCAGCAGATCAGCGAAGCGGAACTGGATCGTCTGGATGAAGGTGAGGCATCACACACGAGGCAAGCTGATTCACACGATGAAGATCAACGTCCACGCCGTCGGCGTGGAAGAAGATCGGAACAGTCCCCAGATGCCTCAATGGACAGCAGAAACGAGAAACGTGGACGCCAACAGCGCGATGATGACACCGAAAACGAAGACAATGAGTTCGGTGATTTCGGAGCAGACATCCGAAGCGAAACGAAAGATGTGTCATCCGACGAAGATGCCCCACGCTCCCGATCACGAAGAAGGGGGCGGCGCGGCCGCGGCAGGGGGCGCGAACGGGCAGAACAAAACAACAGAGATCAAGACACTGACACACTTGACAATTCGGATACCCAGGATGACCCGCTGCTGAGCACCTCGGCCTTTGGGGACGACCAGGATGACCGATCCCAAAATCGACGCGGACGACGTGGGGATAGAACCCGCGATCGAGGTGAGAGTAGTGACAAACGCGAGAATAGCCGGGGAAGATCTTCCTCCCGTTCACGTAACGACGACAGCATCCGTAATGACGATGACGAACCTCGCGCAAGGCGGGGACGCGGCAACCGTAGTCGCGAGGACGCCAGCGACGATGAACCACGCCGCAAACGGAGCAATGTCCCAACGTGGCTAGAAACTGTCGAACTTCTCGTGGAAGCCAATATCGAGAACCACAAAAACAGCAAGAGCGGTAAAAACAGTGGTGGACGTGGCCGTGGCGGGGGACGAAGGCGATAATCATCCCGATGTCCGATCCGGGTGGTTTTCTGTTCCCGGCAGGTAACGTAAACTTGGGAATCGGTTAAACTGGCATTTCTGTTTGTAGACCGACGATTTAGGGGATGGCGGGCGTGCATTTCGAAAAATGCCTCCCACTGCTTCTCTTGTCCGGTGGTGGCGACCCTTGCGACTGTGAGTCGTGAACCTGGTCAGGCCTTAACTGGAGCAGCCATAAGCGGTGTAGCTTTGTGTGAGGGTTGCCGCCACCGGACAAGCGTTTGCTTCTCACCCGCCGGACTGGGAGCACCTACCACCCGAACTTTGACGCAACCACCTTCTCATGGCTGATCCTCACGATAAGTCCGAAGATGGCAACTACGTGGTTGTCGCCAGACGATACCGACCGCGGGGATTCAATGAACTGGTAGGTCAGGAGCACGTGTGCCGTGCACTGGTCAACGCGATTGAAACCAACCGCGTCGGTCACGCGTATCTTTTTACCGGCGCCCGTGGAGTCGGAAAAACCAGTGCCGCGAGGATATTCGCCAAGGCGTTGAACAACGAGTCGGGACCGAGCGCCACCCCCAACAACGACAGTGATGTCGCGTTGGCAATCGACGCGGGGCAGGACGTCGACGTCATAGAAATCGATGGTGCCAGCAACCGGGGAATCGATGAAATCCGAAGCTTGCGAGCCAACATCGGTGTACGTCCGAGTCGTTCACGATACAAGATTTACATCATCGATGAAGTGCACATGCTCACGACTCCGGCTTTCAATGCATTACTGAAAACATTGGAAGAACCTCCGGAGCACGCCAAGTTCATCTTCTGCACGACCGATCCGGAGCGTCTACCCATTACGGTCCTGAGTCGTTGTCAGCGTTTTGACTTCGCTCCGGTAGAAGTTTCAAAAATCGTCAAGCGTCTGCGTGAAATTGTCACCTCTGAAGCGGCAGAAGCAGATGACGCGGCACTTGAATTACTTGCCCGACGTGCTGCAGGATCAATGCGGGACAGCCAGTCATTGCTCGAGCAGGTTTTGAGTTTCAGCCACGGTCATCTGTCGGCGGACCAGGTGCATGCGATGCTCGGCACGGCAGACGATGTACGACTTCATGCCATTGCCTCGGCAATGGCAGATCGCGACACTGCGGGTGCGATGCGAATCCTTGATGAAAGTATCGATGCCGGGATCGATGCGGGACGACTGGCCGAACAATTGCTCTGTTACTTCCGTGATCTGATGGCCGTCACTGTCGACTGCGATCCAAGCCTGCTTCGCCATACTTCAGCGTCTTTGCATCCAGAGTTGAAACAACTGGGAGAACACTGGGGCCTGCAAACCGTTCTCGCCGTTGTCGGGCTCATCGATCAAACACTTGCCAGAATCCGGCACAGTGTTTACTCACGTGTGCTGCTTGAATCGACCCTGATCCAGATTTGCAACCTGCCGGATCTTCAGCACATCGCCGACCTCGCGGCAGCAGCTGACGAACACGCGTTGTCTCCGGAGCAAAAAAAAAAGCTGATCCAGTCTCCCGTCACGAAGCCGGCTGACCGCAAACCAGAGATTGAGAACAACGAAGAACGGAAAACGATTCCGCAGCATCACGCTCCGCATGTGGCACAACCGCGAACAGATCAGCGAGCAGTGCCGGATACAACGAAGCCATCGCAGGAAGAAACCGGCCCGCAATCCAATCCCACCGAAGCTCGCGGCGAATTGGCGGGGTCTGCTGCGACGAACTCTCAACAGTCCACCAGCAGCGGACAAAACGAGGAAAACGCAGCTAACCTGCAAAACTCACACGGCAGCACGCAAGCCCAGGCCGAATTATCCGGACAACAAGTCGACCCCCGGGAACATGCGGGCGCGAACAACAAGTGGACCCAGACCGAGGCTCAGCAAGTATGGCAGGCGGCGCTCGGCGACCTGGAATCGATGACTGAATCGTTCGCACGGATGGTCACCAAGGTCGTGGCTGTGGGCACCCAGCACCTGCGACTCGAATTCCCCGCCAATGGCACTCTGGCCATGAAGCGTTGTGAGTTACCTGAACACCGAAACACGCTGGTCAAAGCGGTTTCCAAGCATGCCGGACGCGAAATCACTCTCGAGTACTCTCTGGCTGCCTCCGAGGCTCAACCCAAGAAAGCGGAAGCAACCGTTAACAAGCCATCCCGAATCCAACGCATGCGGGAAATTGAAACCAACGATTTAATAAGATCCTGCATGGAACTTTTCAACGCAGAGATCGTTCGCATCGATAGAAATAACTGAACCTCTCTCCTCAACAGCGGAAATAAGGAATCAAACATGTTTAAAGGACTGGGGAACCTGGGAAACATCGCATCCATGGTAGGAGCACTGCAGCAACTCCCCGAAAAGATGCAGGAACTCAATGAACAAATGAAATCCGAACGTGTCAGCGCAAGCTCACAATGCGGAAACGTCCACGTAACCATGAACGGTGTGGGACACGTCGAAGAGGTCAAACTGGAAGGCGAATTGAACCAGGCTGAACTCGAGACTGCGATTCGCGATGCGACCAACGCTGCGGGATCAGCAGCGAAGCAACTCTACGCCGAAGCAATGGGACAGATGGCTCGCGACATGGATCTCAATTTACCGGGAATTGATAATCTTCTGAGCAACTTGACGGGAGGCACCTGAGAGCATGAGTGAGCATGGTGGTGCCGTTTCAGAACTAGTTGATCAACTGGGCCGACTTCCTGGAATAGGTCGCAAGAGCGCCGAGCGTCTGGCGTTTCACTTGCTGAGAGTCAGCGAAACCGAGGCTCTTGCCTTGGCAGAATCGATTCGCCGCGTACGCCAGGACGTACAGTATTGCGTTCAGTGCTACAACTTGTCCGAGAATGAATCCTGTGTGATCTGTGCTGACAGCAATCGCGATCAAACGCGTCTTTGCGTTGTGGAACAACCTCGTGACCTCATGAGTCTCGAGCAGGCAGGCATCTTCAAGGGTCTTTACCACGTCCTTCTGGGACGGATTGCACCACTGGACGGTATCGGGCCGGATCAACTCACGATTGACGCCCTCGTTGATCGGGTCAGAAAGGGAAATTTTGTAGAAATTATCATGGCCACAAACCCAACTGTCGAAGGTGACGGAACTTCGCTTTACATCAGCAACCTGTTGTCGGAATTTCCCGTGGAAATTACCCGGTTGGCGAGAGGAATCACGGCTGGCAGTGTGTTGGAATATGCAAATCGCGAAATGATTGCAGACGCCTTGTCGGGGAGACAGAAGCTATAATTGGAACGGGACTTGCACACACATGGGGGCAGCCAGTTATGATGTGTTGCATACCAACGTGATGAAAATGGATTTCCCTGTCGTGAGAACCCGCCATGCGGATGTCGATGGGCCTGCAGGCCCGACAATTGCAAACCCAAAAGCTAGCACCTCGGATGATCCAGTCGATGGAGATTCTGCAGTTGCATGCTCTCGCGTTGCAAGAGCGCATCGAACAGGAGATGAATGACAATCCGTTGCTCGAGCAGCAGGAGATCGACCCGCTTGCCCCCGAAGAGGCGACTCACGAGGGCCCTACAAAAGACACACGCAGCGAGAACGAAAAAGAACTGGTCGTCGATAACGACCATGACAATCAGGAAGATTTTGAACGTCTGCAGAACATGGTGTCGGAGCTTCCGAACACCTTTGATGAGTCGTTCCGGCGTTCTGCCAACCGTGTTCAGGAAGATGCAGACCGACGGCACGACCTGATGGCCAATGCCGTCTCCCGCCCAGAATCATTGAACGACTTTCTGCTTCACCAACTGTCTGAAATGGACATTGATGATCGCATTGAAAAGATTGCTGAACGGATCATCAGCACTCTTGATGCCCGCGATGGCGGCTATTTGCGAACGCCCCTTGCTGATCTGCTGCCAGCAGGGCACACGGAAGAAGATCTGGAATTGGCAAAGCAGGCTCTTACCGTCGTGCAATCACTTGAACCGCCTGGGATTGCAGCTCGCAGCCTGAGTGAATGCCTGTTGAAACAGATCAAAGGTTCATTCGCGCATCACGAAGAAATGAGAACTCTGATCGAATCACACTTGGAGGACCTCGCAGAAAACCGGCTGCCACAAATCGCCAAGAAAACAGGCTACAGCATCGACTTGATACAGACTGTTCGAGAAGAGTTGCATGTACTGAACCCAAAGCCGGGTGCAATGTTCATGGAAACATACGTCCCGAACGTGACACCTGATATCATCCTGGAGCATGACGAGAGCGGTAATTACCGTGTCAAACTCGATGACGATCGCGTTCCCACGCTCTTCATCAGCGATTACTACCGCAAACGGCTGCAGGACCCGTCCAGCACCCCAGCCGAGCGGGAATTCATCAAAGGAAAAATCAACAGCGCTCAATGGTTGATTGATTCCATCGAACAGAGACGTAGTACTCTCACCAAAGTCGCGCAGGCGATCGTAGAACACCAAAAACGCTTTCTCGACGAAGGCCCTGAGGCGATTGAGCCCCTGAAAATGCAGCAGATCGCGGACAAAGTTGGTGTGCACGTAACAACTGTCAGTCGTGCGGTGGATGACAAATGGATTCAGACTCCACGAGGCATCCTGCCTTTGAAGCGTTTCTTCGTCGGTGGAACCCAGACAGATGATGGCGAAGACGTTGCCTGGGATACAATTCGCCTGAAACTGCAGGACTTGATCGACAAGGAAGATAAGAGCGATCCCTACAGTGATGAAAAGCTAGTTGAAGAACTCAGAAAGGCTGGCATGGCAGTTGCCAGACGCACCGTCACCAAATACCGCAAACGCATGGGAATCCCCAGCAGCCGGCAACGACGTGATTGGTCTCTTTCCAAAAAGTGACCCCATGTTTTTCCGCAGGCATGAAAAATGCCGACCAGCCTGCAGCTCACCGGAACTGCAGACCGGGCGACGGTGATGTCGGCGCGTTGCCAGTGACAAGCGGGCACACGACAACTGCCTCACCATTACACCGCGTGCATCACGTCCATCTCCTTGGCGAGACGTTTACGGGCGACGTGGAGTCGACGCTTGATCGTACCCACTGGTGCTTCAAATTGATGACTCATTTCATTCAAAGTCTTGCTTTGCAAGTAGAAGGCAGTGAGTGTTTCCTGATCCAATGAACCAAGCCGATCAATGCTGTCCCTGATCACAGCAGCCCGCTCACGTCCCTGCACAATTTCGTCCGGCAAACCATCCGCAAGGCAGGTCGATTCCAGAGTTTCCGGATCGCAAGCCAATGCAGTGCGTGATCGTGTCAGACGATTGATTGCCATGCGGTGGACAATTCTTCGCAACCAGCCACCAAAAGCCTCAGGAACTCTGAGCTGGTCCAATTTCTGCATGGCCTGGACAAAGACATCCTGCGTCAACTCTTCAGCCTCATCTGCGTTGCAGACCCGACGCTTTGCCAACGCAACGATGGCAGGGCGGTAACGTTCAAACAATTCTCCAAAGGCATTTCGGTCACCTGCCTGCGCAGCATGCACGAGCTCGGCAACACTCTTCATTTGAAGGTCTGTCAGTGAATCTTCTATCATTTCCATTTTCCGGCTCCTCCGAGAGCGGCGTATACGGTTGCAGTGACGCAACGATTCTCAACACCGCAAATACCGCTTCTGTTGCTGAAGCGTTCTGTTTGGCGATTACACGTTTTCAAAACGTGGATTTACTTTTCCCAAGTGCTGTCAAGTTTTTCTGAAGCTGGCAACTCACGGCCGACTGCGTATGAAAAACAGACAACTGCCACAATCCGGCGTCACAAAACTGACGGCCGGACAAAGCCCAGAGAACCCTGAAACGCCACCTCAATCGACTCAGTGCTCGATATCAATCGGTATCAAGATCACCGTTTTGCATTTGGCGACGCACAGACACGATGCTCAGTTCAAGAACAGGGATCACACCCGTTCAGCTGGCATCGGATCCCGCTGGACAATCCGCACAGGCCATGCATGGCTGTAAACACGAACAGCCGGGCATGCAGACGGATCTGCCAACCAGACCTACCGTGCCATATGCGGGCAACAGATACAGGCCGTTGGCATAAGAGGGCACGCCATTGGCGTTCCGCTGTTGACTGAAATGAGGCCACCCCCCGTTTAAGAACGACATGACGGCCTTGATCTCACGTACTGTGGAAACAACCACTTGGCGTGCGACGGCAGTAATGATTTGTTCGAAACGCATGGGAACCTCCAATTGCACCTTCTAAGATGCGAGAGCGGAGTGAGAAAAATTGGTGAATCGGATGCGGAATCAAAGAATTCATGCATCCCTTCTTCTTCCAAGGGTATACCAAGGGAGTCTCTGAGGCCAGTGAAACCGCAGCGAAGCAGTGGAATTCCGGCCGATCAAAGGCATCGGTTAGAAGGACGCTTGGGGCAGAACAAGGTTCGCTGAAAAAACCAAAAAAACTGAAAATCCGGTGAGTCGCATGGCTGGTCAACTGCTGTTGGAAGTTTTGAAACATCCAGCCCCCGCCACTCTGGGCGCTCTTGCCGATTTGATTTGGCCTCCGTCCTGCCCACTTTGCAACCAGTCGCCACCAGCTGTCAAAAGCACACGTTCCGAATTCTGCAAACGTTGCGTGATTGACCTCAGTGCGACAGAGCAAGTGACGCGACATGCATGCCGTCGGTGCGGAATGCCCCCAGCCGAATCTGTACATGGGCCCAAAAACGACAAATCGCGGCCGAATTCCGCTGCAGGGAACTGCGGACAAAACATGCTTGGCGTGACTGAAATTCACAGCAATCGATCAGAACGTCCACAAGACAAGCTCGTTGCTCAAACAAGAGCCAATTTGAGCCCCCCCGTAAAACGCATCTCCCGAAAACCTCCCTTCAACTGTTTTTACTGTCAGAAACAGAAATTCGAGCCTGCAGCCATTTGGCCACTCTGGCTGTACGAGGATCGAGTGCGAGACGCTGTGCTGACAGCCAAACAGGCTCACCAAACCGCACTTGCCGCGACGCTGGGCCGACGATTAGCGACCAGAGTCCTCGAACTCGAGGAAGCTCCTGCTCGCTTTGATTTTGTGACCTACGTTCCATCTCACATCACGCGGCAACTGGTCAGAGGCGGGAATGGAAATCAGATTCTTGCTGCGGAAGTGGGCAAGACACTTGGCGTACCCTGCCGTAATCCCCTTAAAATCACCAGAAGAATCGCGAAACAGGCGTGGCTAGGCGATCAGGCCCGGATTCAGAATGTCCGCGGTGCGTTTTCTGTAAAAAAAAGCTATGCTTGGGGAAGATGCGGGAAATTGGCGGGTTCGCGCGTTCTGCTGGTGGACGATGTCATGACTACCGGGGCAACTGCGAATGAGATTTCGCGGATTTTGCTGGCGGCCGGTGTGAAGACAGTCCACTTGGCGGTGGTTGCCAGAGCGGTACCGTTTTCGGGCGTTTTACCGCAGCGACCAATTGCCTGATCCACTCCGGTGCAGGTTCTGAGGCCCTTTATGATTTTGCTTCTGCTGAATTCACTGACCTCGCAGCAGCAAGTCTTTTCATCAGTTCCGATCACAGCCGTGAGCAACATTGCCGATACTGAGTCAAGCGGACACACTTCTGAACCCAGCACAGAAGCAAGGCTCAACACTGCGTCATTCCGTAAAACGAAAGCATGATGGATTCAAAAAACAAAAAGCCCGACAGCAACCCTCCGCGAGGCGGTGGTTCGCGACGCGCGATTCTGCGCGGCTTGGGCATTGTCCTGCCACCGCTGCTTACCATTGTGGTCTTGATCTGGGCATGGAATACGATCGAGAACTATGTGCTGAGACCAATTGAATCAGGCGTACAGCATGCGATTGTCTGGAGTATTCCTGACAAGACTTTCAGTGAACTTCCCCCAGGTGCGATTGCGAACAGCACTGGAAAAAATGATGGGTTTCTTTACAACGGCACTGAATACGTGCCTGGCCCAACTGGTCGTCGGTATCTGCCCGATTATGTGAAGAAGCTTGTTGATGACCGAAGCGATTACTTCGGGACATACTCGCCCCCACCGGCCAGTGCGAATGCCTACTGGCATCGCTATGTCCAGCTCCAATACATGCCGCGATGGCAAGTCGTACCGATCTTCATTTGTGTGTTCACGATTGTCCTCTATTTTCTGGGACGCCTGTTCACCCTCGGGATGGGGCGATGGTTTGTCAAAGGCTTTGATCATGCAATTTTGAGTATCCCTGTCGTCAACAAGGTTTACGGCAGTGTCAAGCAGGTAACCGACTTTGCCTTCAGTGAACGCGAAATCGAATTCAATCGAGTGGTGGCCATTCAATACCCGAGGGAGGGAATCTGGTCCCTCGGATTTGTCACTGGTGACAGCATGAGAGAGATCGCAGAAGCAACCGGAGAACAGATGCTGAGCGTCCTCATGCCAACCAGTCCAATGCCAATGACAGGCTTCACCGTGACAGTCAAGAAAAGTGAAGCAATTGATCTGAACCTGACAGTCGATGAAGCGATTCAATTCGTTGTCAGCTGTGGAGTCGTTGTACCAAGCCAGCAGAAAGTGGAGCATCTGATCGCGAACCAGAATGGCGATTCCTCCTCGATCCCTTCGATGCTTCCAACCAACGTCAACAACGACATTTCAGAAGCAAATTCAGAGGCACAATCCTAGGCGAATCCGACAGTCAGCGAAGGCGAAAACACCGGACACATCGTGCTTGACGCCTCTATTCTCGCAGCACACCACCTTCCATGTGCCCCTGTCACGCGGCTGACAATCAGGATTTTGCGGTTTCCAGATTGGAATTCTCCGTCATTCCCCCGCAGAACAAGACTACCCGAATGCACGTGTCTGCGGGTATTCTATGCCTATGTCGGTAGACCTCAGCGGATCGATTCTCTCCCCCAGCTTGCTGCTTTGGCTTGCTGGCGTGTTGATTGCTGCCATTCTGTTGTTGAGTTTGATGAATCGACGTCGAACAAAACTCACCGAAAGCCTGCGTGATTTTGTTGATCAAAGCAAAACGCCCAGTGGTGAATCGCCACCTTCCGACAATGACAGGTCAGAATAGCCGGACTTCCTTCACCGCCCTGGCGCCGTGGTCGACTTGAAGCGGGTTGTTCGCAACCAGAAATTGCTTGAACACAGAAAAATGAACAAACGCGTTTACATCAAGACAGTCGGTTGCCAGATGAATGTTCTGGACAGCGAAATGGTCATCGCTGACCTGAAAAGACATGGATACACCGTCGTCGACACACCCAAGGAAGCTGACTGCGTTTTCTACAACACCTGCAGTGTGCGAGAGCATGCTGAGGAAAAAGTATACAGTGCGCTGGGCAAGATAAGACAAACCAAAGAACAATATCCTGACAAGCTGATCGGGGTGATGGGATGCATGGCGCAGAAAGATCAGGAAATTGTTTTCAAACGTGCTCCCTATGTGGACATGGTCATTGGCCCGGGACAATTACACCGCGTGCCCGACTTGATCGAAAAAGTTCGCGCAGGCGAGGGCCGGCAAATGGCTGTCTCGCTCAATCGAAACGAGGGTTCTCAAGCTGTGATCGCACGGAGTCATGAAACATTCGACCCACTGCGCGACCCCTCAATGCGTCCCACGCCATTCCAGGCTTATCTGAGAATTCAGATTGGTTGTGACAAGTTCTGCACATACTGTGTCGTCCCCAATACAAGGGGCCCTGAACAGGGGAGACCACCACAACAGATCATTTCCGAAGCCAGGGTTCTGGCAGACCAGGGATGTCGTGAGATCACGTTACTGGGGCAGACGGTCAATAGCTACAAGTATCGGCACGAAGATGGTTCAACCACCAACATGTCTGACTTGCTTGAACAACTGCATCCCATCGACGGCCTCGAGCGGATCAAATTTGTTACCAACTATCCCAAGGACATGACCGAACGCCTGCTATGCACAATACGTGACCTGCCGAAAGTTTCTCCCTACCTTCACGTCCCGGCGCAAAGTGGCTCGGATGCTGTACTGAAACGCATGAAGCGAGGATATACGATTGCGGACTACATGGAGATGTTCGAACGCATTGAACGGATTCTTCCAGAGGCGGCCATCAGCAGTGACTTCATTGTCGGTTTCAGTGGCGAAACGGAGGAGGACTTTGAAAAAACCATGCAACTTGTCGAACGTTGCCGATTCAAAAACAGCTTCATTTTCCAGTACAGTGTCCGCCCCGGCACGAAAGCGGCCGAGCGTCTGCCCGACGATATCCCGAGAGAAGTCAAGATTCGACGCAACAATGAACTTCTGGCCGTCCAGGATAGAGTAGCCAAGGAGGACAATGAAAAACTGATCGGCACGAAAGTCGATGTTCTGGTGGAAGGCCCGAGCAAGAAGGGGTTGAAGTCTCCGGATAACCCCGTTGTCCAGATGACCGGCCGCACCCACTGCGACCGCATCGTTGTTTTTGATGGCAACACCCGTCAGGCAGGACAATTCATGAAAATTCATGTCGATGATTGCAGCAGTCACACGCTGGTAGGACGCGTTGAAACCGTTGACGTTGTCACCATTGGCGGGCTCTCCTAGCTGGCACGTCAGGTTCGGCCTCGGCCTTGCCGGCGTTTTTCCATTCACACGAAAACATTGATTCTCATAGCGTGCGGAGACTGCTCTGAATACGAAAACCATGACGTCCCCCATTCAATGCCACACCTTGGGCAACGGCTTGACGGTCCTGATCCAACCGATGCCGTGGTTGCGGACTGCTGCCCTCTCTTTGAATCTGCAAGCCGGTGTACATCGAGAACCAGCTCACCTGGGCGGACTCAGCAGCCTCGTCTGCGAGATGATCCAGCGGGGCGCGGGACAATACAGCAGTCGTGACCTCGTTGCTGCTCAGGACAATCTGGGCATTGACCGCAACTCGGGCGTGAGCACAGCATTCGTTTCATTCGGTGCCTCCATGCCGAGTGATTCACTTCCTGCGGCCATTTCGCTTTATGCAGATATTGTTCGCAACCCCCATCTTCCGCATGATCAACTGGAAGATGCTCGCATGATGGCGATTCAGGAATTACGCGCGATGGAAGATGAACCAACGCACCGTGTAATGCGTCGCCTTCGTGAATTGCACTATGGTGAAGTCCTCGGGCGTTCCAACTTCGGCACGGAAACCGGAATTCAACAGATCACACAGGACGACATCCGCTCGTTTTACCAAACCAATTACCATAGTTCTGGGGGAATTCTCTCGATCGCAGGTAACGTCGACCCCACCGAAGTGCTTGACTGCGTGAATACAGCATTCGGGAACTGGAGAACCGGTTCCCTTGAAGACTTGCCATGCCCGAGTGGCGTGGCCACGTACGAGCATTTCGAATCATCATCCAGCCAGACCCACATCGGATTTGCGTTTGATGCAATTCCATACAGCCACCCGGATTATTTCAAGCTTCGGGCGGGCATGGGGATTTTAAGTGATGGCATGAGCAGTCGGCTGTTCGATCGCGTTCGTGAACAGCGTGGCCTTTGCTACACCGTCACTGCAAGCTGTCATTCCCTGAAAAATGGCGGAGGCGTATTCGGCTACGCAGGCACAACGCCTGAACGGGCCCAGGAGACACTCGATGTCACACTTCATGAGATTGAAAATCTCCTTGAAGACATGTCCTCAAGTGAACTCGACCGCTGGAAAGTCCGGATTGAAAGTGGCCTGATCATGGAACAGGAATCGAGTGCGTCTCGTGCATCCTCCATGGCGTCTGATTTTTACCAGCTTGGTCGCCCCATGACGACAATTGAACTGGAGAGTCTGATCGAGTCACTGCGACTGGAAGACATCCGCGATTACTGGTCAGCCAATCCTCCCAAAGACTATCGTGTTGTGACTCTCGGTCCCGACCCGCTGAAGGTTCCCGCCTCCCCTCAACCAACTGCCAATTGAAGATGCCCGAGTTTCGTGAAACTACTCTTTCGAATGGTCTGCGCATCGCAGCAGAAATTGATCAACGTGGATATTCCGCGGCTTTCGGATATTTCGTTCGCGCTGGTTCACGCGATGAAGTGGATCGGGAATCAGGCCTCAGTCACTTCCTCGAACACATGATGTTCAAAGGTACGCGACATCGTTCCGCAGCCGATGTCAACCGTGAACTTGATGAATTGGGTGGCCAAAGCAACGCGTACACCAGCGAAGAACAGACAGTTTATTATGCAACGGTGCTACCTAAATTCCAGGATCGTCTGATCGATCTGCTGACCGACATGCTCAGCCCAATATTGGATGAGAATGAATTTGCAACCGAGCGTCAGGTCATCCTCGAGGAAATCGCGAAGTATGAAGACCAGCCTCCATTTGGTGCTTTTGAGCGTGCGATGGAGGTCCACTTTGGCCCACGCGGACTCGGACGCCGCATTCTGGGCACAGCAGAGTCCATTCGGACAATGCAAGCGGCAACGATGCGTGACTATTTCAACAGACGCTACCGGCCTGAGAACATTGTGCTGGCAGCCGCTGGCAATATCGACTTCGATGCCCTGGTTCCGCAGGTCGAAAAACTGACAGAGGACTGGTCTGATCGGCCAGATGTGGCTGCGCCGGAAAAAGATCCGGATGATTCCGTGCCTCTTGGCATTTCACTGGAACCAAAAATCATTTCTACCGATGCGAAGCAGGCCTATCTTGTCGGCATTTCTCCGGGACCAAGCAGTAGAAGTGATGATCGCTACGCTGCACGGGTTCTGGGGTCAGTCATGGGTGATGAAGGTGGCAGCCGCCTGTTCTGGGAATTGATTGATTCCGGGAGAGCAGAGGTCGCCACTCTCTGGCCACACGAATTCATGAGGGAAGGCGCGTGGTTCAGCTACATGGTCTGTGCACCAGAGGACGTCAAGTCAAATCAACGCCTGATGAACGACATCATCCAGAGCACCCTCGAGAAGGGAATCCAGCCAGAAGAACTGAAGCAGACGCTGAACAAGGCAACTGCGGGTGCCATCATGCAATCAGAACGCCCCAGTAATCGCCTGTTTGGAATTGGAAGCAGATGGCTCACGTGCGGAGAATACTTGAGCACGGATGATGCACTGGATTGCTTATGCAAGATCACAATTGAGGATGTCAATCAGGCCGCTCAAAAATACCTGACCACAAATCCTACCGAAATCATTGCTGAAGCGGAGCCGTCGGCCGCCACACATTGAATCGCTCTGTGACTTGAGTGGACACCATCAACCGCTTGCTGTCGACTTGACTTCAGATGCATCATTATGACATCGTCGGCTTAACCGAGATTGTGCAATAACCCGGTGCTGTCTCCAAAGCGGCGTTCACTGACCCCCATCTGTTTCATCATCCAGAGATAAAGATTGCACAATGGTGTCCCATTCTCGTAACGGATGTGACGTCCTGTTCTGACACGCCCACCGGCCTTACCAGCCAGAATGATTGGCAGGTCATCATGGTTATGGCGATCACCGTCACTGATACCACTGCCATAGACCAACATCGAATTGTCCAAGAGGGTTTTCCCATTGTCTTCAAGGATCGAGTCCAGACGCTTCAACAGATAACCAAAACGATCAATTTGAAAACGATTGATTTTTGCGACATTCGCCTGTTTATCTTCACTCTTTCCATGGTGTGAAAGCGAGTGATGCCCCTGTGAAACCTGAATCTCCGGGTAGCTTCGATTCGACCCCGCATTGGTGAACATGAATGACAGAATTCGAGTGCTGTCGGTTTGCATGGCCAGTGCAACCATATCCAGCATGAGCTCCGCATGCTGTCGAAGTTCTCTCGGAACACCACTTGGCCGCGGATAATCTGGAACGCCTTCCTCGGAAAGCCTTAGCCGATCCGCACCCGCAAGTCGTTTTTCTACATCGCGAACCGAGTAAAGATACTCATCCAGTTTTCGCTGATCCACCGCTGGCAATGTACGATGCAGATCTTTTGCATCTTCGAGAACGAAATCAAGAACACTTTTACGGTATTTCTCACGGACACTTCTTGCCCGTCTGACCGATTTTTCGGTCTGACCAGCAAAAAGCCGGTCGAAAACTGCAGCTGGATCAATTTCTTTGGCAACCGGATTTGTCGCACCACGCCACGACATGTTTGATGCATAAGCACAACTGTATCCACTGTCACAGTTGCCAGCTTGTGCACTTGCTTCCAGCCCCAACTCAAGAGATGCAAAACGAGTGGCATCACCAACATGCTTCGCAGCCAGTTGGTCTACGGAGACTCCATTTTGAATATCCGCACCATTGGTTTTGCGGGGATGAGCACCTGTCAGGAACGCCGCAACACTCCGCGCGTGGTCACCACCACCATCACCGTGAGCCCGTGCACCATCGAGTGTCAAACCACTGAGAACATTGAACGACTTCCGATGTTCAGAGAGTCTTGCCAGAGTTGGCGGCAATTCAAAACGCGTCCCGTCTTTTTTGGGTGTCCAATCAGGCATGTGCATCCCATTGGGCACATAGAAGAACGCCATTCGAAGCGGACTCCTGTTCTCGCGTTCGGCAGCGGACAACAGACGGCTTTCCGACATGACAGCCAGCGTTGGCAGCGCGACAGTGGTGCCCAATCCTCGCAGAACAGTTCTTCGCGAGAGCGTTTTCGGTGTATTCATTATTCCCGGTACCCCTGTTTTTGAAACGGATCACTCTTGATTATTCCGGCAATCAAATAGGCAAACTTGTACTCGTGCTGCTGTGCTTCTGAGACAATCTGGTCAATCGCACACTTATCGTAATACTCGGTGCCGCGACCAATGGCATAGATCAACAGTTTTTCTGCCAGGCACCGTGTGAACTGGTCCCGTCGATCCGCCACCAGCATCCGCCGCAACTCCCCAACACCACTGAATCGTGTTCCGTCCGGCAGCTGCCCGGTGGCATCTATCTTTTCCCCACCCTCGCTATCACGCCACAATCCGACTGCGTTGTAATTCTCCAACGCGAAACCGAGCGGATCCATCATGTTGTGGCAAGCCGAACAGGCAGGATTCGCCCGGTGCTGTTCCATTCTTTCCCGCAACGTGCCAGTCAATCGAGCTTTTTCCAGCTCGGGAACGTTGGGGGGTGCCGGTGGAGGCGGTGTATTGAGCAGATTTTCAAGAATCCACTTGCCGCGTTTAACAGGGCTGGTGCGCGTCGGGTCACTCGTTACCGTCAAAACACTTGCGTGTGTAAGCAAACCACCGCGCGGCGTTCCTTCCAAGGAAACCTTGCGAAACTCTTCACCTTCCACACCAGAGATACCATAAAACCGCGCCAATGGCTCATTCAGATAGGTGAATTGCCCATCAAGCAGAGTGGTGACCGGTAAATTACCCCGCATCACACCTGCAAAAAACGTCAACGTTTCACGGCGCATCAACTCTCGAATCTCATCATCAAACGTTTCGAACTTTTCATCATCGGGTCGGACCTGATCGAGATTCCGTAATTGCAACCACTGGCCGGCAAAATTCTTCACAAAACGGTTAGCTCGAGGGTCACGCAGCATACGGGCAATTTTATCCAGTAACCTTGCGGGCTCACGCAGTTGTCCACGATGAGCCAGCAGCAACAACTCGTCATCTGGCATGCTGCTCCAAAGAAAGTACGAAATTCGTGTCGCAAGCTCATACTGCGACACCAGTGGCATCTCACCCTGCTCACCGAGCTGCTTGGGTGTTTCTACTTTGAATAGAAAATGGGGGGACACCAGCACCGCTTGAATCGCGACCTGAATTCCTTCTTCGAAGCCGCCGGCCTCAGAACGCACCTTGGCAGCAAGTTCGACCAGTCGCTCTATTTCCGTCGGTGTTGCTGGGCGTCTGAAGGCACGACTTGCAAAGCGTCCCAGAATCGCAGCACTCGCTTGGTCCGGTGACAGGTCACCACCGGGTGTTACAAAAATCAGTTTTTTATGACTGGCAGGAAGTTCGCTTTGCACTCCGATCAATGACCTTCTTTCAACTCCATGAAGTTTCACATGATGAATATGAAGATTGCGATCTGCCTTCTTGGGTACGTAGTAATCATTGATGAAACTGATCTCGATTCGGCGGGTCCCACGAATCAGACGCAGACGCAATTCAAAGTCCTCCACCGTTTCCTTCGGTATGGAGATAATCTCCTGGAACCTGCCACAATCGACCTTCATTTTCACAGGTTCATTCCCCCCCTGGTCACCGCTGGCGGCAATCTTCAGCTGGTAATTCCCCGTGAAAGGGATCTCACATTCCATCGCCACAGTGCCCTGACTGGACAGTGTCAGTTTCCCTCCACTACTTCCATATTTACCGGCGTTGATCAATTTTGACGGAACCTGGTCCAACTCGAACACACGGGGTGGTGGTGGGGTATAGATGGCCTTGCCTGTGATCGTTTCGGCGGCGTCAAGATATTTCTCGATCAATAGTGGGGGCATGGAAAGAACATCGCCAATATTATCGAAGCCATACCCGACATCGTCTCCAGGAAATCCGACTGAGGCCTGATAATCAACACCAGTCAGATCGCGAATCGTGTTGCGGTACTCAGCGCGATTCAAACGCCGCAGGGCAACCTTCCCGGCATTGGGATTGTTGACACAATCAACCGCATTGACCAGTCCATCCAGAAGTGTCAGCAGCTTTTCCCGTGTCTTCGCGTCCAGTGCCTCACCATCTTCGGGAGGCATTGCCCCCAGTCGGACTTGAGCGATTGCTCGCACCCAGACGCCTCGATCTGCCTTGATCGCAGCGGCCGTTTGGTATTTTTCCAGTTCTATTTCGCTGCCATCACCATGACAGTCATAACAATAGGTACGCAACAGCGGCGCCAACTGTGTGCGGAAGCTGGTTGATTCCAGCGCATCGTCAGCGCAAACGGCAACACGAGACGCCAGAATGAAGACGCCGCATGCCAGTTTCCAGAAAACTCGATGAATCGGATGCATCATTGACGCGAATTACTTCACCACGATGTGAAAAAAATTGAAACCGATCAGATTCTTTCTATCTCGTTGCAAACCCCGGTTCCTCATCAATTCAGGCCCAGAGCTCACTTCCAAACTTTCCAGTGATCAACTGTCACAGAGGCCGTCATCGAACGTTAAATGTATTCTACTCCCGCTCGACCGGCTTAGAACTGCGAATGAACCACCAAACCACGTAAAAAGTCAAAACATGGCAGCCAGTGGGGAGTGTCTTTCCCGATAACTGATCCCACCGGGAATACCCCCTGCAAAGATCGCACCTGAACGAGCGATTTCCTCACGCTCGTGATCCTATCGAAATTTCATCCCGGATGCCTTCTGAAGAGTGTTCTTTGGCGTATGCGACACTGGGACAGGGAATGAGCAAGGCAAGCCGCGCGGAGAAAGATCGTGTACCTTAGAGAGCTGGTCAGTCTGTCGAATCCCGGTTTTGATCCCGTCATGTCTATTTTCCAGACCACTTCAAAAAGTTTTCTGCTGCCCCTGGTACCATCGATCGTTTTCGCCGTGTTCAGTCACGCACGCGCAAATACCATTGATTACCAAAGGCAGATTCTGCCAATCCTCAAAGACCATTGCTACAAATGTCATGGTCCGGAAACACAGGAAGCCGGTATACGCTTCGATCAGCGGCCATCAATGCTTCGTGGTGGCGACAGCGGAAAACCTGCGATCGTCCCCGGCGTCCCCGGAGAAAGCAATCTGGTCCGCGTGCTGGCGCCCCACTTCGAACCACGCATGCCACCGGAGGGCCCCGCTCTTACGACCGCACAAATCAGGTTACTGGAGACCTGGATTCTTGAGGGTGCAAACTGGCCAGGCCAGATGCACCTCAAAGCATCTGACATCACATCGAATCTCTGGTCTCTGCAACCTCTCAACGAACCAGCCGTACCGCAAGGCGCGACCTCCAATCCGATCGACGCATTTATCGATGCGAAACTTCGTGCTGCCGCCCTTCGCCGATCGGCTCCTGCTGCCCCTGTCACCCAGTTGAGACGTTTGCACCTTGTCCTGACCGGTCTGCCACCAACCTTACAGGACTTGCAGCGTTTCAATCATCATCCTGAGGGAATTGACAGGGCTTATGCAGAGTCAGTCAATCAATTGCTGGATTCTCCACGTTACGGGGAACGCTGGGCACAACACTGGCTGGATGTCATACGTTGGGCAGAAACAGTTGGTTTTGAGACCAATCTTGAACGTCCCAATGCATGGCCATATCGGGACTGGGTGATTCAATCGCTCAACGCAGACAAACCTTACGATCAATTCGTGTTTGAACAAATTGCCGGCGACACGATTGGTGAAGACGCTGCCCTTGGCTTTCTCGTTGCTGGGCCGGCAAATCTTCCCGGCCAGGTCGGACGTGACGAAAATGCAATGAGGCAGGCACGTCAAGACGAACTGGATGAAGTCATCCGCACCGTATCACAGGGCTTCATGGGACTGACCATCGGCTGCGCCCGTTGTCACAATCATAAATTTGATCCGATACTACAGCGAGACTATTACGCCATGCAGGGCATCTTTGCAGGCCTGTCGTATGGTGAGCGACGTCTGCGGGGCGCGAAAAACGACACGTGGCAATCCCAACTTCCAAAGGCCAAGGACAAACTGCAGCAACACTTGAAACGACGTGAAGCTTTGAAAAAAGAACTCGGACTTGAAGCTTCCGTCGAGAACATTCAGAGAGAGGATTTTCCACCTGTCACCGCACAGTCGGTTCGAATGACAATCACCGCTACACAGAATGGCAGCCCACCATCGCTATATGAATTTGAAGTCTGGTCCTCACCAGACACAAACAACGGACAGAAGAACGTTGCGCTGGCAAGTCATGGTTCCATCCCGACTGCCTCCAGCTTTGCACTGGCAAATCAGACAAGACACTTCGACAATTTGACTGATGGGACAGTGGATCGCCGGCAGGCTTTCCCATGGGTTGCTGCACAATCCGGCCCAGCTTGGATAGGCATCGACCTGGTCGAGCCGACGGAGATTGCTCGCATTGTTTTCCATCGGGGGAACAGCACGCCTGTCGAATACACGCTCGAATATCGGGTATCAAGTGACGCCGAATGGCAACTCCTGTCCGACGCAACGCGAAAAATGCCGCGAGAAGATGATCTCAGGACTGCAGAAACTCTGAATCTGGCAGACGTCAGCGCAGCCAAAAAACGCGAAATCGCGGAGAACTCAACTTCAATCCGCAAGGCAAGATCGGAAGTCAATCGGCTGGCATCAGGACCAAGAGTCTTTGCTGCCAGTTTCATGGAAAAGCCAGAAGCCACATGGCAACTTGGACGTGGCGATCCAATGCAGCGCACCCGTCAAATCAAGCCTGGAATTCCCAAGGTACTTGGAGAGTTCAGACTCGATGATGCTCACCCCGAGAGCGAACGTCGAATTGCGTTAGCGAAGGATTTGACTCGCAACGACCACCCACTCACCGCCCGTGTAATTGTCAACCGTGTCTGGCAACACCATTTTGGCCACGGACTCACCGATACACCTTCTGACCTCGGCAGCATGGGTTCCCAACCAACCCACCCGGACTTGCTGGATTGGCTGGCCTTCAATTTCATCAAGGACGGCTGGTCCCTCAAAAGTCTGCACCGACGGATTGTCATGTCGGATACATTCCGTCAGGACAATCTACCTGACGCCAAGGCGTTGGCAGTGGATGCCGATGCACGCCTGCTTTGGCGTTTTCCACCCCGGCGAATGGAGGCAGAAGCAATCCGTGATTCCATCCTTCAAACAAGTGGCAAACTGAACCTTGCTGTTGGTGGTCGCGGATTCAGTCTCTTCAAGCAACGCGGCGGACTTTCAGGCTACGATCCGATCGAAGAATTCGATCAATCGGGATGGCGTCGCATGATTTACGCCCACAAAATCCGGATGCAATCAGTGGATATCTTTGGTTCCTTTGACTGCCCCGATGCCGGTCAGATGAGGCCAAAACGAACACAATCGATTACCCCGATGCAAGCTTTGAATCTGTTCAATAGCACATTTGCAACTCGGCAAGCGGGTTTCTTTGCCCAACGCGTCGAGGCAATGTCCGATGATACAACCGCATCGCAGACGGAAATGGCCTTTCTCCTTGCCCTCTCCCGTAAACCCACCACAATTGAACACACAGCAATGGAAGAACTGGTCAAGGAGCAGGGGCTCATCCAACTCTGCCGGATCCTGATGAACACCAGCGAGTTTCTTTACATCCCATGAAAAACATACCTTGCCCAAGTACCGCTACGACGATCAACCGTCGCCGGGTTTTATCCGGCGTTTCAGGTGGTCTGGCTGGGATCGCCATGCACTCTTTGCTTGCCCAAACCAATGGCGACGCAACCGGAAATGGTCGATCAGCCAAAAAGAAAGCTGAGCGTCCTGTCATTGATCCGGCCAAACCGTACGAACAACGCCCCTCCCATTTCGAAGCGAAAGCCAAAAATGTAATCGTCGTGTTCTGCAGCGGAGCGATCAGCCACGTTGACACCTTCGATTTCAAACCGCAACTCATCAAGCAACACGGCAAACCGCTACCCGGCAACGAAAAACTCGTCTCATTTCAGGGTCCCAATGGCAATCTGACGAAGCCTCTCTGGAATTTTCGACCCAGAGGGGAATCAGGCAAGATGATTTCGGATCTTGTTCCTCATATCGGCGGGATGGCAGATGACATTTGCTTTCTGCATTCACTGACCAACAAGTCCAATACCCATGGACCAGCAGAAAACGTCATGAACACAGGGTTCACCTTTGACGGCTTTCCGAGCATGGGGGCCTGGATCAATTTTGCTTTGGGAACCGAGAACCAGAACCTCCCGGCGTTTGTTGCAATTGAGGACCCCAGAGGCATGCCACAATCCGGCCCCAACAACTGGGCAGGGGGATTCCTGCCGGCAGCTTTTCAGGGGACACCTCTAAGTACAACCAAACCGATTCGTTACCTGAACCGGCCACCCGAGATTACCGCAGAGGCAGACTCCGAAGCTCGCAAAGCATGGCGTTTCCTTGAGGAACAACGGCAACAGAGATTCAAAGGTGACCAACAACTTGCAGCTCGCGTGGCGAGCTATGAGTTGGCCGCAAGGATGCAACTCCATGTCCCTCATGTCATGCAGGTTTCGGACGAACCAGCACATATTCGCAAACTGTATGGCGCGGATAGTGCGAATGGCACCAAGGCTGCCTTCGCCAACAACTGCATTCTTGCGCGGAGACTGGTTGAAAATGGTGTCCGATTTGTCCAGCTTTTCAATGGCGCCTATGCTTCTGGAGGACGATTGAACTGGGATGCCCACAGCAATCTCAAAACACAATACGACACCCACGGTGAGATTCTTGACCAGCCGGTTGCAGGACTTCTGAAAGACCTCAAGCAACGCGGACTTCTCGACTCGACTCTTGTGATCTTCGCAACCGAATTTGGTCGCATGCCGATGTTTCAGGCAGGTACATTTGGTCGTGACCACAACCCTCTCGGTTTCACATGCTGGCTCGCAGGCGCTGGAGTAAAAAAAGGCTTCAGCTTCGGCAGCACGGATGCATTCGGCTTCCGCGCGCAGGAGAACATACTGACGGCGCATGATTTACACGCCACCATTCTTTACCTGCTTGGCCTGCATCACCAGGAACTGAATGTGTACCACAATGGAATCCAACGAAGACTCACCGATGTGCACGGCAAAGTGATACATCAACTGCTCGCTTGATTTTCACCTGAAACCAGAGCACAGACATAAAAAAACCGCTGCCGTGACAGCGGTCTGTTGATCAGCAATTTTCCGGAAACGGAAGTTATTTTGTCGAAAACTTGAACACTGTTGTGGTTCGGTATTCGTCACCGGGCTTCAGAATTGTCGACGGAAAATTTTTCTGATTCGGACTATCAGGATAATGCTGGGTTTCCAGACAGAAACCTCCACGATGCACATATGGTTTCCCGGACTTTCCCTTCAAGCGCCCATCCAGAAAGTTACCGCAGTAAAACTGGATTCCTGGCTCAGTCGTTGTGATCTCCATGACTCGTCCAGTGCTTGGTTCGTGCACCATCGCTGCCAAAGACAGCCCATCGCCTTCACGATCAAGAACAAAGTTGTGATCAAAACCAAGTCCGAACTCCAATTGTTCATTTTTTTTGCCAATGTCGCGTCCGATTGCCTTCGCTTGCGTGAAGTCAAAAGGCGTTCCAGCAACCGCTTTGATTTCACCCGTTGGAATCAGTGTCGAATCAACAGGCGTGTAATTTGATGCATTGATCATGAGCTTGTGATCAAGAATGTCTCCTTCACCTTCTCCCTTCAAGTTGAAGTAGGAGTGCTGCGTCAGATTGACAGGAGTCGCCTTATCTGTGGTTGCCAGATAATCCACGATCAATTCGTTGGCATCTGTGAGTTTGTAAGTCACCTTGATTGAAAGATTGCCCGGGTAGCCTTCTTCTTTGTCCTTGGCCAGGTAACTCAACTCCAACCCTGACCAACCCTTGCCACCGACGAGCTCAGCGTCCCAAACCACCTTGTCAAAACCAACAACTCCACCATGCAGGTGATTGGGGGAATTGTTGGTTGCAAGCGAATAGGTTTCACCATCAATTACAAATTCTCCTTTGGCAATCCGATTACCATAGCGGCCGACAATGGCGCCGAAATAGGGCTTGTCCACCGCATTGATGTAGTCTTCAACGCGATCGTACCCAAGCGTGATATCGCCAAGCTTTCCATTGCGATCTGGCACAAGAATGGACGTCACGATGGCGCCATAATTGGTAATCTTCACCTGCATGCCGGATTTATTTTTGAACGTGTACAGTTTGATTGTGTCAAAATCTGTAACTCGTTGAGCCTGGGCGACACTGGCCAGTCCAGCTAAGCAGACAAGAACCGCGAGCAGTTTCTTCATGATGTTATTTCAGGGTATGAGTGAGGGGGTTACAGGTCTAACGGCACGACAAATACAAATCCGTTGCAGGCCGCTGCGGAACGGACGTCCGGGCAATAGTTTCGGTTACCGGCGGCCGAGAATCAATGCGCCGAAAGCCGCCAAAACCAGAAAGTTACACAAAGCATGCAGCCACGCGACAGATGCTTCAGCCAACCGCATTGCCTGTCTGTTTTCGAAGCTCAGTCCACTCGAGTCAGAATCACTTGGTAGGGGTCACCCTTTCGTCCATTGATCGACGAAACCAGTCGGACATCTGCATCACCACGGGGCACTGCAATATTTCGGATCATCACTCTTGTTTGTCCGGCCTCCAGTGTGCCCTTTTGGCTAACGTCGCCAATAGCAAGACTGACGTCCATCGGTCCTACAGGCTGGCTGAACACGATTTCAGCATCAAAAGTCGCAGGGCGTTCCACATGGACCAGCCAAACCCCAGACACTCCCCAACCCTCTGCGTTGGTGACTCGCCAATCCTGCAGTGTCAAAGCGCTGACCGGCTCTTTATCAGAGCCAATCACCATTCGTGGCGGTGCATAATTGTCGCTTCGGGTAGTCGACACGTCATCGAACCAGACATCATAAGCGTCAAGGAGCTGCTGTAGCTTGGCCGGCCTTGACGCTGCCAAGTTCACTTTCTCTCCCTGATCTTTAGACATGTCATACAGTTCATAAGGCACATCATCCGGCATTTTTTCCTTGCCAAATCCACTGGGGTGCACCAACTTCCATCGCTGATTCCTAATTGCCATGTGATGGTAGCGCACCGGCTGGTCGCCGCGATGGACCTGAAGGACCAGATGCCGATCCGGCCACTGCCGAGCTTTTTCCTTGTTGCCTTCGAGCAATGGCAACAGGCTCTTGCCATCCAGAATCAGTCCATCGGGCAACTTCGCGTTAGCGGCATCAGCAAGCGTGGGAAGCAAGTCAATGTGGGCTGCAATGCGGTCACTCACAGTACCTGCATTGAGCCGCTTGGGCCAACGAACGAAAAACGGACTCCGGATTCCTCCCTCGTGTACGGTTGCTTTCATGCCACGAAATGGCCCGGCGAAACGCATCGAGTTTGGGCCGTTGTCAACCAGAAAGATGACGATCGTATTCTCAAAAATTCCTGAACTTTTCAGGTGCTGATCCAGCTTCCCGACGTTCTGATCAACATTTTCGATCATCGCTGCAATTCGCGCCAACTGATCGAAGTTCCCGCGTTGCCCCACCATGATGGATTTAAGATCAGCATTTTTGTAATACTCATACAACTCAGCAGGAACATCGTGATAAGGGCCATGAGGAGCGTTGGTTGGCAGATAGACAAAAAATGGCTTCTGCTCCTCTCTGCAACGGTCAATGAACCGAATAGCCGCATCAAAATACAGGTCAGTACAATACCCTTCGGTTGCAATCTGCTTTCCATTTTCGAACAGAATCGGATTCGTGTATCGCCTCTGGTTTTCGATTGGTTCCGAGGGTTGGGCCAACCCGCCACCCCGATGAATGTAAGACTCATCGAAGCCCTGATCATTCGGCCGCAATGGGTAGTTATCACCGAGGTGCCACTTACCGAAGATGCCCGTTGCATAGCCTGCGTCTTTCAAGACTTCGGCGATGGTGACCTCCTCCGGTTCCATCATCGAGCGACCTTTGAACGTATCGACAACCCGGGTTCGATAGTGATACCTTCCAGTCATCAGTGATGCTCGAGTCGGTGAACAAACCGGGCACACGTAGAAATCTGACATGGATGCACTGGCTTCAGCAAGTGCATCAATATTGGGTGTCCGTATCACCGAATTACCGGTCACACCATGATCACCATATCCCTGATCATCCGGCATGATCACAATGATGTTCGGCTGGGTGGGATCGCTCGCCAACGATGCGTGGCCGGAAAACACACTCACCAGAACGAAGATCGACAAAGCCAACAAAACCGAATACAACCGGGGCGTTCGGAACCCAGCTTTCAAGTGAAACAGACACACTTTACACATCATGAATTGAATCATCACTTTTTCTTTTTCCGTCTTTGGGTACGCTTGTCTTTTGCGGGGAAGTAAGGGGAATCGGTTCTTGCGGAATCCAGGAACGACTCAAGTTTCCGAACCGTCGCTTGATTGGCCTGCGCGACGTTCCTGCTCTCACCCGGATCACTGCGAAGATCATACAATTCCAACGGTTCTTCGGTGCCAAAACGAATGGCTTTCCAATCGCCGAACCGCACAGCCTGCTGGAAAGGAGAATGAATTTCCCAATAATGCATCTGCCTCGATTGTTGCTTCTTTCCAAGCAATGTTGGAAGCACGGAGATCCCATCGAGGTGCGGTGGTGCAGTGGCACCAGCCAACTCACACAGAGTTGGAAAAACGTCCCTCATGTCCCAGATAAAGTCACTGGTGTTTGCTTGCGGGATGCGTCCTGGCCATCGAACCGCCATCGCCGCGCGAATTCCTCCTTCATAGAGCATTCGCTTGACACCACGCAAGCCGCCGGAACTACCAATCGCTTTTGCAAACGGTGGATTGGGACCATTATCTGAGGTGTAAAAGACAATCGTATTTTTGTCGATCCCCAGTTCTGTCAACAGAGCCATTACCTTGCCTATGGTCTGATCGGTCCGTGTAACCATTGCCGCGTAATGTTGCACCTGCTTCCCTCCGGGGATTCCTTCATACATGGCAAAGGCGGGATCATCAGTGGGGATAACATAAGCACCATGAGGCGGCGTCAATGCGAGGTAAAGAAAGAAGGGTCCATCCTGATGCTCCCGTATCAACTGCAATGCCTTTGCTTCCTGCTGATAGGGAAGATAGGTTTCCTTTTTTCCTCCCTGGTTTCCGGGTAGTTCAACCATTTTTCCACCATCCCAGACTTCTTCGGGAAAGTGATCATGAGCATGAACCTGATCAAGATAGCCATACCAGTAATCAAAACCCTGATTTTCTGGCACTCCTGCTGATCCGGGGTTTCCAAGACCCCACTTCCCAACGCCCGCCGTAAAATAACCGGACTCCCGAAGAGTCTCTGCTACCGTCACGTCTTCGTCTTCAAGAAACACCAGCGGCCGCCCATTTTGCGCACTGAGTTCCTGAACACGGGCCTTCGCGGTATTGTCCCGTCGACGACAATGACCTGTATGTAGCCCCGTCATCAAGACACATCGTGTGGGCGCACAAACAGCGGATCCAGAATAGTGATTCGTAAACTTCATGCCTTCAGCACAGACCCGGTCAAACGTTGGTGTCTTGATATGTGGCGAACCAAAGGCGCCGAAGTCGCCGTAACCGGCATCATCAAGCATGACATAGATGATATTCGGCTTTCCATCGTCTACCCCAGATGCGACAACAGTCGATGCCCCGGAAATACAAAGCAAGAACACGATTGCAAGATGCAGTGATTTCATTTCCCGTCTTTTCCTCTTAGCTACGAAACAGCTTCTCAGAACGATTCCTGATGACCGAACAAATCATGCGTTTGGCGTTTGAGCAATCACGACAGACGCAGGAGCATTCGCAATCCAGTTGGCCAAACGATCCAAAAACTGCACCCGTTCCTCGCCAACGACTGTCCAGACAGTCTCTGTTGATTCAAGAGCGACTTGAATACGAACGACCCACGAATCGAACAATTCGAAGATCATCTCCTCGAGATTCGCGGGTATGACCTGTGATACCAGAGTCAATCGACCGCCTTGCCTTTGCCGTGTCAATTCACACAGTTTACCCTCAATCGCAGCATAAGATCTGCCTTGATGAAAAACTCGCCGCAATTCCCGTGCTGTGTTGAACTGGAACACTGGATCCTGACCAAAATAGAAACTCACTTGACTATTCGGACGAAAACCAATGACGACAACAACATCATCCATCACAGCCTCAGCTCTGGCTGTCATCTGTTTCCCGTCTCTCAAAAGATCTTCGCGGTCGTGTTCCTGTTTCACCATCACTCCACCCACAATGAGAACCACACACACCATCAGGACTGGCCAAGCAACGATAACTCCCAAAACGCGCCTTGACTAATTGACTATCTCCACAAAGTCAATTCGCGCTTCGCTTGGGCGTCTTGCCGCGAACCTTCCACGCGGGGTGAGGAACATGGGCTTCTTCCATCATTTCGGCCGCCATTTTGACGATTTCCGGATGCTTTCCTGACAGATCTTCGGTTTCACCCAGATCTCTTCGGAGATTGTATAGCTCGATGCTTCCAGTGAGCATTGGCTGACGTATGGCCTTCCAATCACCAAAGCGAACGGCCTGACGACTTCCTTGTTCGTAAAACTCCCAGTAAAGATACTTGTGCTGTTTCTGCCGCTGTGGATCTCCGAGCAGCGTTGGCGCAAAGCTGATGCTATCGACATTCTCCGGAAGTTCAGCGCCAGCTAACTCGGCAGCGGTCGCCATCCAATCGCCAAAATACGCCACATGATCTGCGGTACTTCCGGCCTTCACGGTCCCCGGCCACCATGCGATCGTCGGCACTCGAATCCCACCTTCATACAAAGCACGCTTTGTGCCTCGCAGGGGTCCCGATGGACGGAAACGCTCGAGATCATGCCCAGCTTCATCATGCGGTCCGTTGTCACTGGTGAAGAGTACCAGCGTATTCTGATCGATGCCTGAATCCTTCAGGTAGTCAAGAATGCGACCAATGTCCCGGTCCATACGTGCAATCATCGCAGCCTGCCCCTTGTCGGGATCGGGCCACTCGCGGTTTGCATAAGCCCCAAAATCAGGAACCTCTGCTCCGTTACCAGTCATCCGCGTGCCTTCATTGTTTGCATGGGGAATCGTAAGCGGCAGATAGAGGAAAAAGGATTTTTCCCTGTTGCCCTCAATGAATCTGATAGCCTCATTCACGAACAAGTCATGTGAATAATCAATTCGTTCGATAGCCGAACCACCACGGAAACCTCCATACGACCGGTCTGCGAGTGCAACTACGTTTTCCAGTTCCTTTTTCTGTGTGTCATCCCAGACAAACTCCGGAAAGTAGTTGTGAGCATGGACTTGATTCAAGTAACCAAAAAAACGATCAAATCCTTTCCGCAGCGGGAACCCCGGATGGTCAACCTCACCAAGCCCCCATTTTCCAACAAGTCCATTGGTGTATCCAACTGACTTGAGAACCTCAGCTACCGTGACATCCTGGGCACGCAGTGATTGTTCAAGCATGGTGCTGCTATTGGCATTCCCCCTCACGTGCGTGTGCCCCATGTGCTGCCCCGTCATCAAGACACTTCGACTCGGAGCACAGACAGTATTCCCCGCGTAAAACTGGGTGAATTTCATCCCCTCGGCTGCCATCTGATCGAGTCTTGGCGTGGCAATGACGCGTTGACCAAAACAGCCGAGATCGCCGTAGCCCAAGTCATCCGCCATGATGAAGATCATGTTCGGCCGCGCCGTCTCGTCAGCCGGCCCGTTCGCCCAGCAACACCCAAAACTCAAAACAAGAATGAGCCCACAGGCAATCTTTATCTTTGTCATGACGCGTTTCCTTGACTTGCAAATGCGCGACCAATTGGCGAGTAGCGTTCCACCACATTCAGTCCTGTGGTTGATCCCACAGGCGATAAGGATCGTCCAGCCGCCTTTGTTCGGCAAGTAACAGAGCCTCCAATTCTTTTCTTTTGGCGGAGTACCGCGGATCGTCGGCCAGATTCAGCTGATTCACTGTGGCGACGTTACCTGTCAATGAACTTATCGTCGGCGCGTGATGCTGCTTGATGAACTCATGCGGGTTTTCACGAAGATTGAACAGTTGTGTCTTGCGTACACTGCCATCCATCACATCGTACTTGATTAGTTTCCAGTCTCCCTTCTTGACACAACGCATCCCTGGCTTTGTTCCTCCGCAATAAACTCCGTACAGAACATCACGGATAGATTCGCTCTTGCCCTCAAGCACAGGAACAAAGCTCTGACCTTCATTGGTCACCGGCGACTCAATGTTCGCCAGATCACAAAGCGTACTGAGGACATCCAGCAGGTAGACGTTGCCGGTGGCACGTGTGCCTGGCTGGATCCCGGGCCCTTTCACGATGAAAGGAACACGCCAGGTATGCTGATAGAGGTTCTGCTTTCCCTGCAAGCCGTGTCGACCAATTGCCATTCCGTGATCTGCAGTGTAGATCACGTAGGTGTTTTCCAGTTCCCCCAGCGAATCCAGACGCTTCAGCACACGCCCAATTTGCCGGTCAATATTTTCACTGCATGCAAATTCCCGCCCCAATTCATTTCGAATGGTCCGAACATCACGTCGATCCCAAACGCCACTGACACTGACTTCATCCCTCAGGTTCGGATGCCCATGATGAAATGGGTGAGCGTAAAGGTAGTTGACAGGCAAAGCAGGCTGCTTGACGTTTGCCGGCGGAATGGACTTGCGATCCCTGTGATTAACCGCTCCATATTTGGCAAGTAAATCATCAGTTCCATCGCGTGTATCGTGTGGATGCGAAAAGCCAAGATAAATCAGAAAAGGCTTGCCAGTCTTTCGACTATCCAGATAAGCCAATACCTGTTCAGCATGCCAGGCGCTTCCCGTTTCTTCGGTGCCACCTCTCCTGGTAGCAGTGCGACTGACCTGAAACTTCGCGTTGGCCGCGGCATAGCTGTTGCCATTCTTGCAAGTCCTCATCGTGTCATATCCAGCACGATTGAAAACTGCGGCCATTGTGTTGTCGGCCAGATCTGCTGGCGCCAAGGAACCAGGTGCCTCTGCACTCTGTTTCCCAGGATTCTGTTTCCCAGGCCGGCGACGTGGCAAATGCCATACAGTTCGCCCGGACATGATCATGTGCCGCGATGGGGTACAGACTGCCCCCGCCCAGGAACCCATGTGATAGGCACCGTCAAGAACCATTCCCTCGGATGCCAGTCGGTCAATCACTGGCGAATCCAGCGACGATCGGGGGTTGTAAATTTTCAGATCAAAGGGGGACTGATCGTCCACCAGAACAAACAGAAAATTGGGACGTTTGGGTTCCGCAGCAGAGGAAACGATCGCTGTTAACAGGCATGATGCGATAACCAGCAACCGTCGAGCAAAGAGGGAGATCATTCAATTACCAGCAGGAGTTAAAAACACTAACATTCAAGACCAAGCCATCACGTCACTGAAAAACCACGCGGGCTGATCAGCGAACAGAACATGTCAGCCTTCCATCATAGCGGACGAACACGACGCCCATCCAGAAAACAGGCGACTCCCTGGAAAGCAAAAGACGATCCCTGAAAATCCCAAACCGAATCAATCCGGGAAAACCTGCGTGCACTTGTACCGCATCCCTACCACTTGGCGATCGGCTCCCAGCGATGCAAATGCGAGTTCAAAGAATGCTGACCACTCAGGGCAATGGATTTTCAAACCAGACGACATTGTTGCTTGCATGTCCGGCGATCAACAAATCGAGATCATGATCACCATCCATGTCGATCGCCCTGATGTCATAAGCACCCTGATTGCGGCCGATCAAATTGCGAACGAAGTTCCCATCGCCATCATTTTCATACCAGACGGCCACGCCATCACTTTCTTTCCCACAGGTGGCAATGTCCAAATCGCCATCCTGGTCTAGATCGAAGGTCACCAGACAATGTGGTCCCACCAACTCACGATCGATTTCGACCATGGTGAATTCAGGACCGCGAAACCACAGAACTCCTTGACCATGCCCTCTCGTTGCAACAAAGTCCATCATTCCGTCCCCGTTCAAATCACGGGGCTGAATATTCGTAGCACCCGGCTGATCAGCTGCCAGAAGGTGCTTTTTCCAAGGTTCAGCCTGATTCGGCAATTGTTCCCACCATGCAAACCACTCGCCTCCCTCAAATCCGGGGCCACCTTTGGCAGCGCATGAAATATCTGGCAAACCATCACGATTGACGTCGGCGATCCCCGTGTAATGGTTTCCGCCCGGCGCATCACGATCAGCAAAAACATGCCGCTTCCACGCCTTTGATGCTTTTGGGTTTTCTGGTACTTCCAGCCATGTCAAGGAGTTTGGAATGCTGGTCTGGTCTGGGCCGCGTCCCGAGTTGGCAATCAGATCCAGTCGTCCATCCTGATTCACATCTCCGGTAATCAGACAGTGAGTGCCGAGGATCTCATCATCGATGGTCCGGTAAGTCCATGTTTCACCTGAGAAAGGATCATCAGGACACTCCAGCCAGAAAACGGTGTTGCTGGATCCACAAAAGTCGAGGTCGCCGTCCTTGTCCACGTCGAGCAGGCAACTGTGAATGCAATCACGACGGGGTTTTCGGCGAGAATCTTCGCGCCGAAACGCATGAATCTGGAAGGCATCCCAGTCGGGGCCTCGGTGCAACACGATCTTGCCATCGTACGAAGACAACACATCGAGATGGCCGTCGTTGTCAAAGTCCGCCGCGACCGCAGAATTGACATTCCCTTGTGCACTTGCAACGACATGCCTTCGCCAAGGAATTGCATGACGCGTGAGCGGCTCGAAGGCAGGCTGCACGGCAACCGCAGGAAGACCATCAACAAATCCCGCATCCGTTCTCCGCAATTCATCAACAGCCTGCTGACGCAGCCGCTTCAAACGTGTCTGATGCGTGGGCTGAGCAGCGAGATTCACCAGTTCCTCAGGATCCCGAGACAAGTCATAGAGCTCCTCGGTCTCTCCTTCGATAAAACATCTCATGTATTTGTATTGGCCACGTGAGAACATCACATACCAGGGAATACCGGGACCGTGGTAAAGCGATGGATCATCTTTACCGGGTACCTCATTGGTTGCTGATCCGTAGCGCTTTGCCGTGTGTACGAGCATCGCTGGGTAACCCCACGCACCACGATCTTCTAACAGCAAAGGACTCAGGTCACGACCATGCATTTTCCACGGAAGCGGTAGCTTTGCCTGCGCAAAAAACGTGGGTGGCAGATCAACACCACTTACCGGATCCTCCACAACGACTCCTCTGGCAACTCCGCGAACGGACATTCCTGCGGGGCGAATGATCAGCGGCGCGGCGACCGCTGCATCGTGGGGTGCAACCTTGCTCTTCATGCCGTGCTGTCCCCAGGCAAACCCCTGATCGGAGGTGAATACTACCAGTGTATTTTCGAGCTGCCCGGTTGCTCGTAACGATTTCATCAGACGCCCGACGTTCTCATCAATCGCCAGAACACCCTGATGGTATTGCCTGACCCAGTCTGACAGTTGACGCCCCGGCTGATCCTTCATTCCCACCGGACTGGTGTCACGGACGCGTCTCTCAACAGGCTTGCCCGCTGGCCCACGTTCCCAAAATTCCATCTCGCGCACATAGGCTGGCTTGCCGGCGCGGGGAGGATACACATCCTCTGGCACTGGAACATCAATGTCCGAGTAGCGTTCCAGATGGCGGTCAGCGGGAGTGAACGGTCCATGGACTGCTCCATAGCAAAGCCACAGGTACCATGGTTTTCCGCCAACTTGCTTGCGTTGCTCTATGAAGTCGATTGCCCAATCGGTGTAATTGTCCGTCGAGTAGCCTTCCACCATCTCCGGTTCACCACCATCGGTAGAGATCAGTTGATGATCATAATAGTTGGGAGCATTCTCCGGGTACTTTGGCCGGTTCCATACTTTCTGATGATCCCAATCACGACCAAATCCTGCATCAATTCCTGTGTGCCATTTGCCAATGTGGGCGGTGAAGTAACCGTGCTCACGAAAAACAGAGGGCCAAAACCTGCACTGCTCCGAATCATAAACGCTGCCTGGGTACTTCCCCTCCATCCGCATCGACTCGATACCGTGCTGGTGATGCCCGGTCAGTAAAGTCGCCCGCGATGGCATGCACCAGGAGCCGATATAGGCTCTGCGAAAACGCACACCCTCGCGCGCGAGTTGATCGATATTTGGTGTTCGAACCCAGTCAAATGCCTCGTCGTAGCAACCCACCGTACGATGCGATTGGTCATCCGTATAAATGAACAGAATATTGGGCTGCTGGTCGTCTGCCTGAACAGACACAGCGAGCATGAAGAAGGCTAATGCCCCCCCTATGCAAATCAGGAGTTGGCGGTATTGCATCATGGCAGCGCGAGAATTGTGGTGAGCGTGAGATGTTGATTTGAGATATTGATTACTGAGCAAGAAGCAAGCCTTTGAGAATAGCAGGTTGATCCGACCCGCGAAGTCCAGTCAAAACACAACACGAAGAGCGATTCCCCAATGTAAAGCTGCCTGATCAAAACTCCCAGAGTACAGTGAAACAGGCACGAAATCCAAATTCTCAAGCTTGACCAGCGTTAACGCCGTCGAATCAACAGGTAGCGATCCTTGTCACTGCCGTTACTGCTTGACCGATGACGTGTCAAACTGGATGCCCCAAAGGACCTCGCAGACACCCCTGTGATCATGAACCTGCCGTAGACTCATCCGAGGCAACTCACCGGAAAGCCAACCGTCAAGTATTTTTCCGCGGGGGAGGTTGCCCTAGCCGTTGATTCGGGAAGAATACACAGTCGATTCGGCTTGGCACCCACCCGATTCAACAAAGTGGGTACTCTGGTGGTGTTTCCCTCCACTCAGGGAACCACGGGAAATGGGAACCACCCAGGAAATGGCCCCCCCCGGGAAAACGCGGTGTAAAGCAGGTTCGAATCCAAACGTCAGGGAATCCCCTTGCCCCATGAACTGATAAAATCCGTACGGACAACGTTTGACACAGTGACCACTGCCAGCCAGTCGTCTTCAGTCAGTGACGCCCGTTCCGGTATCACAAACTGAATCCTACCAACCTCAAGTCACACCGTGACTTGCTCACCAATCAATCAGGAGTTGCACGAATGCCATTTTCAAGCATTAAACATAGCCGGTTCACCATCAAGGCAGGCGTCCGAAGTCACTCGCTCATTGCCTTATTGATGTCGGTTCTGGCTGTCGGAACATGTTCCCCTGTGTTTGCTCAAACAGGTGAGACCGAAGCTTCGGCAAAAATGCCTCAGGTTGAACTCGACACCAGCAAAGGCAAGATCATTTTGGAACTCAATCCGGAAAAGGCTCCCAAAACGGTTGCCAACTTTTTGTCCTACGTTAAGAGCGGTCACTACAACGGCACAATATTCCATCGCGTGATCCCGGACTTCATGATTCAAGGAGGAGGCCTCGATGCTCAAATGAAAGAGCGTGACACCAAGCCACCGATCGTCAACGAGGGCGGCAACGGACTGAAAAACGACAAATACAGCATCGCGATGGCACGTACTCAGGTTCCCGACAGCGCCACCAGCCAGTTTTTCATCAACACGAAAGACAATGATTTCCTTAACCGCAGCAGCAGAAGCGCCGGCTACGCCGTGTTTGGACGAGTCGTCAAAGGTCTTGGTGTCGTCGATGCCATTTCAAAAACGAAGACGACGAGCCGGGCAAGCGGCGATGTACCCGGCATGCAGATGCGGGACGTTCCAGTCGAACCAATCACGATCAAGAGTGCAAAAATACTATAGTGAACACCTGACCACACCCCGCCAGGCAACAGCCTATCTTGGCATCCGGCCGATCGACGGACTGGCAGTGCGGATGCAAAGGGTCCATTTGCGGGAGAAATGCTTCCCCGGTTCAGTTGACATGGGCCGGGGGTAAGTTTTGGAGATTTTCTTGGGGAAGATTCCAACAAATGAACCATCTTCCGATACAGGCTCTTGACGATATTCGTAGATTCAGCGTATTTTTTGGTCGGTTTCGCAATTTTGGCACGGCGGTTGAAAGACCCGAAGACCCAACCCCCTCTGCAGAGGAACTGGGCGTACGGTTTTTGTGAGGGAACTGACGAGAAAAGTCTCATTTTCATCGTGTCATGGACGATTTTCGAGTTCCCCGAACAGAGGCCAGCGTAGCTTCAATTGGCAGAGCATCGCATTCGTAATGCGGAGGTTGTGGGTTCAAATCCCACCGCTGGCTCTTTTCGTGCTTACTATTCTGACAGAGAATACAGCCAGAGTTTGCGAATGCTGCACCACTGTGCTGCGACTCAATCCCACAAACGCTTGACAGCCCTATTGGCAGGAGACTCGTCTCTATGACAGAAGTCGAACTCGAAGTCATCGACTTGAAGGAAGTGGTCCTCTCGAACAATTCGTTTGGCCCCTCGGACGTAGGTTCAATCCGCACCGCAGTTTCCGAGAACTATGGACATTTTGGTGAACTGCGAGATGCGGTCAACGAAATGGAGGCTGATGATTTACTCAGCCCTGCCGGCAAAACCAAGATGGGCGTTTGTCAGTTTCTGCTCGGCAAGTTCAGTGATGCTCTGACAACGCTTCAATCGGCAGACGGAAGCGCGATGGCGTTGTTCTACCAGGCGCGATGCATGTTCGAATTGGGCAGCTATGGAGACGCTGTTGCGGTTTACGAGAAAGCACAAACCTCGGGATACAACGAAGATCAATGCAAGATTGGCATTGCCGAAGCCTATCGCTATGCCGGTCGAATCGAGGAAGCACTTGCGATCCTCGATAACATCTTCGGGCCAGCCGAGCAGACTGCCGATTACATGTACCAGCGTGCAGCAACCGTGGCGGCCGTTGGTGGCCGGATGGACGAGGCGTTGGCTCTGTATCAAAGAGCCGTGCAAACAGACGAAAACCACGCAGGCGCGCTTTTCGGCTTGGCACTGGAAAATGACCGGATGGGAAATGACGAGGAGAGTCTTTCTCTTTACGAACGCGCCGCCAAAGCTTTCCCCACGGGGATCGGCGTGTTGATCAATCTGGGTTTGATTTACGAAGACAACAATCAGTTCGACAAGGCACAGATTTGCTACAAACGAATTCTGGATTGCTATCCCGACCACCCGCAAACCCAGTTGTACATGAAAGATGCTGCCGCGACCGGCAACATGCTTTATGACGAGGAAGCACAGCGGCGAAATGACCGTTTGGCGCAGACTCTCAACATGCCAGTGACGAACTTTGAACTCAGTGTTCGAAGCCGCAATTGTCTCCAAAAGATGGGTATCGAAACGATCGGCGATCTGACTCGTACAAGCGAAGCAGAATTGCTCAGCAGCAAGAACTTTGGGGAAACCAGCCTGGTTGAAATCCGTGAAATGCTGACGAGCAAAGGATTGTCTCTTGGCCAATTCGCCCATGAGAAAAAGAACAACGAGCCACCGATCGACACCAGTCACATGTCACCGGATGAACAGGCTCTGCTGGATCGTCCGATCTCGGATCTGAACCTTTCCGTTCGTGCCCGTAAATGCATGGCGCGCCTGCAACTGAACACCATTGGCGAGCTCATCCGCAAAACCGGCGATGACATGCTTGAATGCAAGAACTTCGGTGTCACGAGCCTGAACGAAGTCCGCGAAAAACTGTCTGACCTGGGACTTAAGATGCGTGGTGACTGACGCATTGAAAAGTCAAATCTCCCTGCACTCCCATGACCGGGGCAATCGACGTTCGAAACGCGGGCAGCAGGCCAGATGAGTCAATTTGAATTCAAACTCAAACACCGCGATGCGACCAGTGCGGCGCGTCGCGGTGTTTTTTTGACTCCTCATGGCCCTGTGCAAACCCCAGGCTTCATGCCTGTTGGCACTCAAGGCACAGTGAAGGGGATCACCATCGATCAGGTATCGGCGACCGGTGCCGACATGATCCTTGGCAATACATACCATCTCGCACTTCGACCGGGGCATGAAACGGTTCGAAAACTGGGGGGACTCCATGCAATGTGCGGCTGGCAGGGTCCGATCCTGACGGACAGTGGAGGCTTTCAGATTTTCAGCCTCAAAGCCATCAATCAGATCACCGAACAGGAAGCAACATTCCGAAGCCATATTGATGGAACCATCATCCGTTTGACACCAGAGCATTCCATTGAGATCCAGGAAGCTTTAGGAAGCGACGTGGCGATGGTGCTCGATCATGTCATCGCACTACCCGCAAGCCATGATGAGGTGGAAGATGCCATGGCCAGATCAATACGATGGGCCAAACGTTGCCTCGAAGCATCCAACCGGGATGATCAGGCGAAGTTCGCGATCGTACAGGGAGGACTTGATTCCGAACTGCGGACACAATGTGCCAGAGAGCTGGCCGCCATGGACTTCAACGGGTACGCAGTTGGTGGCCTCAGTGTTGGTGAGGCACCATCAGAAATGTACCGCATCACCGCAGCAACGTGCCCCCACCTGCCGGAACATAAGCCGCGATACCTGATGGGGGTCGGCAGGCCCGTGGATCTACTCGAAAGCATTGCCAGAGGCATCGACTTGTTTGACTGCGTGATGCCGACACGCAATGGCCGCAATGGCCTTGCGTTTACCGATACCGGAAAACTGAAATTAAGAAATGCCATTCACCGGGAAGATACCCGACCGATTGACGAGAACTGCCCGTGCCCGGCCTGTAAACACAGCCGGGGATACATCCGACATCTCTTCGTCTCAGGTGAGATGCTTGGTCCAATTCTGCTGTCCATTCACAATTTGACCTATTATCAACGGCTCATGACCGACGCACGAAAGGCGATCGAATCCCAACGCTTCACTGAATTCCTGCTCGAAAAAAAACAGGGCTGGGGCGAAGATCAAAAGAGTCCGCCTGCCACCTGAAAACATCTGCATGGGCCGCGTGAACTTCCGATCTGCAGCGGGCACCCTCCCAATGGGGCGAATGAACCTGTCCACCCAACGCGTGCCTGACCTCTTCTGCCGCTGACCTTGGCCTCAGGTGCCGGAATAGCGAATGTAACGGAATTTCCGGAAAATCGCTTTCCATGGGAATTTGCCGACCGACAGAATCTGGAATTTTCGGTGAGCAGTTGCACCAGCGCATTTCTCATCTATCGTCGAGTCATGAGCCGTATCGGGGGACGTGGCTTTTGCATCCACAACGCGAGCCACACTTTCTTTTCCACCCACCTATTTCCCCGACACAAGAGGTACAACCAGTGAAGTGGGTTACATATCCTGCCGTCCTCGTAGCATGCGTTATTGCTGCCAGCCAAAACAGCGTTGCAGGGGACTGCAAGTGCGATCCCTGTAGTGCAGCAGCAGAGCAGACTGCTGATGGATCGACAGGTGGCTGCAAGACAAGAACAGTGATGCGTTCACAATATGTCACCGAAGTACGCGAAGTACCGGTCACCACATACAAACAAGAAGATCGCACTCGCACACGAAACGTAACACGACGCGTGCCCCGCACTGAAACACGCGAGAAAACCTATACCGTTCAGGTGCCAGAAACACGAACGAAAACGGAAAAGTACAAAGTCAACGTATGCGTTCCGTACACGGAGGAAGAAGAATATACCGTCATGGTCCCGGAAACCTCGGAACATGAAGAATCTTATCAGGTATGCGTCCCCTACACCGAGCACGTTGAGCAAACCTACACAGTCTGCGTCCCAAAGACAAAACAGGTCGAGCAGAAGTACACCGTCATGGTACCCTTCTGTGAAACAAAGACAGTTACTTACAAAGTAAAGGTTCCCTACACCGAACAGGTGGAACAGACCTATACAGCATGCGTTCCGGTAAAAAAGACGCGGGAAGAAACATATAAAGTTTGCGTTCCTTACACGGAAGAAGTTGAACAGACTTACGAAGTCCAGATCCCGGTCAAGTCGACCAGGAAAGTCACTTACCAGGTCGCAGTCCCCTACACCGAGATGGTAACCCAGACCTACTGCGTCAAGGTTCCGTACACGGAGAAACAAACGCAAACCTACGAAGTCAAGGTTCCCTACACTGAGGAGATGGAGGAAACCTACACGGTACGTGTTCCAGTCACCGAGACACACGAAGCAACACGCAAAGTCAGCAAATGTGTACCAGTGAAGACAATGAAATCGGTAACCAAGGACCTGGGCAAATACGAGTGCAAATCCGTCGAGTGCCCATCACCTGACCCATCCTGCCCACCAAAAGTCATCAAGAAAAAAGTATGGGTACCCAATCTTGTAACCGAAGAAGTCGAGTGCACGACGATGGAGCGTCAGGTAACTGAAGTCCCTTACACTTACACGACGACCAGTTACAAAACCGAGGAACGCACTCGGACTGTCTGTGTTCAGAAATGTCGCACTGAGGAGCGAACACGCGAGTGCATGATCACAAAATACCGGACTGAAACGCGCTCCAGAAAAGTACCGGTATGCAAGACTCGAATGGAAACACGCACATGCGAAGTTCCTGTCTGCACAATGAAGACTGAAACACGAACCCGAAAAGTACCTGTGTGCAAAACCCGGGTTGAAACACGCACAAGGACAGTGCCATATTGCGAAATGACGACAGAAACGCGCACGCGAAAAGTCTGCGTCACCAAGTGCCGCGAGGAAGAGCGAACTTGCGAAGTCAAAGTGCAAAAATGTCGTGCCGAGGAACGCACTCGCGTGGTCCCTGTCACCACCATGGTCCAGGAGACCCGCACGCGGATGGTACCCGTGTGCAAAACACGAATGGAAACACGCACACGCAAGGTTCAAAAAACCACATGTAAACCCGAAACCCGAAAGCGGACCGTTAACAAGACCAGAATGGAGACGGAAGAACGCACCCGTGAAGTTTCCTATACGGTGTGCGTTCCGGAAGAAAGGACCTGTTCCTACGACGTGACCGTGTATGACGAAGTGACAGAGGAAGTTTCCGAAACCTATACTGTCTGTGTCCCGGTAAAATCGATGAAGGAAATCAAAGTCAGGGTATGCAAATGCATCCCGGTTACGGTTGACTGCTGCGGCAACGTTGTCGAAGAAGATGCGACAGAATCACCTGCTGACAAAACGGCAGAGGAGTCAGGTGACGACGCATGATGCTCAACTGGGCACGAGATTTTTTTGAAGCAATGTAACCCTCGCGTCTCGTGGACGCGGAAAAGCGAAAGCCCCGACGCATCCTGATGCAGACGCATCCTGATGCAGACGCATCCTGATGCAGCGGGGT
>JAAXJB010000009.1:82416-105582 GCA_012270065.1 Rubripirellula sp.
GACGCATCCTGATGCAGACGCATCCTGATGCAGACGCATCCTGATGCAGCGGGGTTTTTGCATGCTGGGCTCTCGATTTGTTTGCCTGCCTGCATGCCGGCAGAACAACATTGTGCAGGAGCAGAATTCATTTGGCAGCGACTTTCCAGGCTGCCCGGTCATGCCTCCACGCTCAACTGTTCAAACCGATTTTTCTTTGCGAGCCAACTCAATCTGCTCCAATGTGTAAAGTTTGCCCTGTCCGGCACCGGGGCAAATCTCGCAGGTCGCTTGCCAGTCTTTCCGTTTTTTGAGGGTGGAATCCCAAAATGGCCATGTACGGCACTGGATTGGCCGCGATTCATAAACAGTGCACTTCCTCGTGTCTGGATCAAGGAGAATGCAGTCGCCATCGGGGTACTCGATCAGACTTTTGTCATACCCAAGATCGCGAACAAACTTTCGTTCAAAAGCATCAACTGACATATTCAACTCTCCGGCCATGGCAGCAATTTCTGATTGCTCAACCCAAACGTACCCTGGCTCACCGCTGCAGCATGCTCCGCACTGCGTGCACTCAAACCGCAACCCTTCGGAATACCACTTTTGCTGACTTTTTGATCCTCGCCCGCTATTCGCCGAACCCGAGTCTGCTGCGGACATCTCATCGCCATTTTTCTCGTTCTTTGCCATTGATCTGGATCAGCTTCATTGGTGATGAATTGTACGAGCGACCTTTGCAACCGCCTCCACGGCGGCAGTAACTTCCTCTTTGGTCGTTGTGTGACCTGCACTGATCCTGAGTGTACCCTGCGGGCTACTGCCCAAGTAACCGTGGATCAATGCGGCACAGTGCCACCCCGCACGTGTTTCCACCCCAAACTCAGCATCAAGAATCGCTGCAGCATCACCGGGATCCAGATCATCAATAACAACACTGGCGATTGGCAGAGGGCCCGGTTTGCCAAAGATGCGAACGTGAGGCAAGTCGGCCAAACTACGGTGCAGGATTTCAGCAAGTTCACCGCAGGTTCTTTCACGATGGCTGACAGTTTCGACCCGCAGATCCCTGAGAGCTGCCGCCCAACCTGCCAGCGCATGGACATTCAGATTACCGGCTTCCAACTTCTCAGGCATGCCCTTGGGCATTTCCAATGATTCGCTGCGACTGCCGGTCCCCCCTTGAAACAACGGCAGCAACTCATCGTGCAGTACCGGACTCACGTACAGAAATGCTGTTCCCAATGGCCCTGCTGATGCCTTGTGCCCCGGGGCAGCGAGCAAATCAATTCCAACACGAACATCGACCTCCCGGATCCCAAATGTTTGCGCCGCATCAACGAGCAGAAAACCGGACGAATCCTGCATCCTTCTGGCAACCACTTCGATCGGTTGAATCGCCCCGGTCACGTTACTGGCGTGGGTGAGGGCCACCAGCTTGGTCGTAGTTCGGATTTCGGCCAGTATCTGTTCCGCATCAGCCACACCATCGCCATCAACCGGCAGAATGGTCAACTCAATTCTCTGATGTTCGCTCAAATGCTGCAGTGGCCGCAACACACTGTTGTGTTCGGCAGCCGTTACGACCACATGATCCCCCTCACGCAACAGGCCGTGAATCCCTGCATTCAGCGCGGCTGTTCCATTGCTATGCAGCGAAATACTTCCTGCATCTGCTGCACCGATCAGAGCAGCGATATCACGCCGGACAACGGAGACGATTCCGTCAGCTTCGGCAGCAGCATGATAGGCACCACGCCCGGCTGCCGCACCACAGGACTGAACATAATGGTTCATCGCCTCAATGACAGCGTCTGACTTGGGCCACGAAGTAGCTGCATGGTCAAGATAAACACGTTTTCGCTGGCTCATGGCAGGGCCTCGCCATCGTCACCATCAACCCCGGGGTGCACCCACTCCTCTTTTCCATCGCAATACACTTCGCGTTTCCAGATTGGCACATCCTTTTTCAATTTATTCATGATCCATTCCAATGCCGAAAAAGTCTCTGGTCGATGTTGGCTACTGCAACCAATGACAACACTTGCCTCAGAAACCGGTACTTCTCCGAGACGATGCACAATGACAAGTCGCAGCAGTGAATATTTTTTCATTGCAGATTTGGCAAGGCTGTCCAATTCACGTAAAGCCATTGCCTTATGTGCCTGATAATGAAGAGTCTCGGTAACCAGATCTCCAGTCCTTCGACGAGTGACTCCGACAAACCATCCATGAGCACCTGCATCGGAATGGTCGATTTGTTCACGCAAATCTTCCATCTGAATTGGTCCATCAACAAGTTCGATGAAATGCTTTTCATTCATCAGTAATCTCGGCATTACGTTTCAATTCACACATTCTGCTTGTATCTTTCCGGACGTCATGGCGAACTGGATTCCGCTGACCACCGTACTAACCGTTGTTCAGCATCAGCCACCACTCACTGGCGGTATCAAGGCAATCTCCGATTCTGGCGAAACGCAGGTTTCCGGACTGACATACTCGCAATCAACAGCAAGTCGACAGGATGGTAACAAGGCTTGCAATTCGGGACATTGTTCTCCCAATGCCTGGAGAATGCTTTTCGCCGTCGTCCGGATTCCATCACCAGATTGCCCGCAAACATCCTTGGCGTTGCCGGAGTCACCGTCAAGCGGCACGACAACCTCAATCTGAACAACATCACTGCAAGCCAGATCGCGTGCCGCTGCAAACAATAGAACTTCAAAAACCATCGAACTCACTGCCATGCCACTGATGCAATCCCAGGCTCGCCAGCTGCTTCAGCTGAGTTCTTTTTCCACCTTGGGCATTCGCCCATAAGCATACGCGAGCAGCTTCAATGGGTGCAGGGTCTTGCGGTCACTGCCATGCTCGATTTGCATTTTACATGCACTGCATTCCGTTGTCGCAATAGAAACGGTTGCCGATCTCATGGCCGAAATCAGTGGCCATCCGATCCGCAGACTGTTTCGATAGTTTTTTTTCTGCAGTCCCCAAGTACCGGCCATACCAGTGCATCCGGCCTCAACCGGATCAATCGAAACACCAGGGATCAAATCCATGAGTTTCGGACCAGACCGCTTGGGATCAAGCACGCGGAGATGACAAGGCTGATGATACGCAACACTTGTATTGATGGGTTCAAAATCGAGTGCCAGCCTGTCACCCTCATGCAGATGCCAAAGGAATTCGCATGCCTCAAATGAATGTTCTGCGACCAGATGGGCATCTTCATCATCGAGCAGATTGGGATATTCATGCTTCAAACACAATACAGCAGCTGGTTCCGTGGCAATCACGCTGTAACCCTGCCTGACAGCATCAGCGAGCAGTCGAACATTCTTGCGGGCAATTTTACGTGCACCCTTGATATCACCTGACGTCAGCCTGGCCATCCCGCTGGCAGCCTGTGAAGTTGGAACGTACAGCCCAATACCATTCTGCTGCAAGACCTCAGCCAACGCTTTGCCAATATCCGGATCGTGGTAGTTGGCGTATAAATCCACGAAGTAAACAACCTTGAGACCTCCGTGCGGCTGTGGCTTCGTCCACCGTCGCCCTGCGGCGTGGCGGAGAAAAGTCTGTCTGGCAAACAACGGTAATTGTCGACTTGCCGAGAGCCCAAACAGACGCTCTGTGAACCAGCGCGAAGTAGCGCTGGTGAGCAGCAGATTGGCGAGCCACGGCACGCGGGCAGCGATGGCTGCGACAGAATCGATTCGACAGATCAGTGCATCCGAAACAGGCAGGCCATTGGTGGCCACGTACTGTGCCTTCAGTTCACCGACAATTTTCGGGATATCAACCGAAGCAGGGCACTCAACCCTGCACTGATGACAATTGAAACAGAGGTCAGCAATCTCTTTGGATTTTTCAAGTGTAAGGTCGTCGACATCCAACTGACCACTCAACACGCCCCTCAGCAGGTTCGCCTTCGCGCGTGGCGTTGCTTCTTCCCGATAGGTTGCTCGAAAGACAGGGCACTGGCGTTCGTTGCTGGAAGTCGTCCTACATCGCCCACAACCATTACATCCCCGTGTTACATCAGTGATCATGCCCCCAGCAGGCCAATTCTGTAAGACCTGCAATTGGGGCACGGGACTGCCTTCCGTTTTTGCTGACTCAATGACAGATTCATCTGCCTCGATCAGCACACGATTCTCAGCAGCGATCTCAATCGTCTGATCAGCTGGACGAAGATTCTCATTGGGTTTCTGGAGTACTGCTCCAAAAAGCTTGCCGGGATTCAGGCGATGCTGGGGATCAAACAACCGCTTGACCTGCCCCATGGCTTGCCACAGTTCACCAAACTGCCGTGGCAGCAGATAGGATCGACTCAAGCCGGCAGCATGCTCGACACTGACTTCGCCTCCATATTCCCAAACAACCTCCGCGATCTTCAATGACAGGTCATGTAGCCGCGCGCGATCCCCGGCGTCCCCAAGGTCCAGAAACGGACGCAGATGCAACTGACCATGTCCGACGTGAGCAAAAACGGTTGCGGTACACTGACTCTCCTTCAGCGTATCCTGAATCGCGGTCAAGACTTCTGGCAGAAGCTCACGAGGAACGGATAAGTCTTCCACAAATGGAACAGGAGATCGATTTCCTTTCAGACGGTAAAGACGGGGTATTACACGCCGTGACAATGCCCAGTAGATATCACGATCACTCTTGCGCACCGTATCAACTGTCTTGAATGCCGCATCAGGACCGGCCGATAGATCCTCGCGAATCACCGACAGACGATCATAAAGATCCCCAAGGGATTCTCCCTGGATCTCGACCAGTAACATTGCTTCCGCTTCACGCGGCAGAATTGCATCCAGAGCAGGGTCGGTGTCCCTTGCAATTTGCAGTAATCTGCGATCCATCAAGTCGCATGCCACAACACCGTGACTCAAGGCAGCAACACCGCAACGGGCTGCAGAGTCAAGTCGATGAAAGAACAACAGAACGACGCCACGGTGGGCAGGAATGGACTCGGTCCTGACTGTAGCATCAACAATGACACCGAGAGTTCCTTGAGTGCCAACCATGAACTTGGCAAGATCAATCATGCCATTGGCATCAACCACATCGTCGAAGCGATAACCCCCACGATATTTTGGCGCCTTGGCCCGCTCCTGAATCAAGGCATGAAACTGGTTTCGAATTTCGGTGACACCGCGAGCAAGTCGGCCGGCCGTGCCTTCTTCCATGACCATGTCATGCTTCGCCAGCTCAACGACTTCGCCATCACAAGTCACGATCCGCATCGAATCAATCGTATCTCTGGCGGAACCGCTGCGCAGATAGTGACTACCAGATGCATTGGTCGCCAACACACTCCCCATCGTTGTGATACTGCGGGTGACAGGATCTGGCCCGAACCACCTACCGTGGGCCCGAAGATTCCTATTCACCAGTGACAGTGGGGCTCCGCTTTGGACATTGACATGAGCGTCATCTGCAGAAACCACCACACGACGCATGTATCTTGAAAAGTCGAGTACCAACCCTCTGCCGAGAGATTCGCCGGCTACCCCGCTACCAGCACCCCTCGGATGGATCGACAACTCGTTAGAAGAAGCATACTGGGCCGTGGTCACGACATCATTCAGATTTCGTGGACGAATGACTCCCAGCGGGACCATTTCATAAATGCTGGCATCGGAGGCGTACAGTTGGGACGTAATGGGGTCGCAATCGACATCCCCGGCAAGGATACCTCTCAAATCGTCCTGTACGCGTTGTCTCTCAATGTCCATGCGATCTATTTCGATCGCTGAGTACCGCTCTCGTCAACCTCTGAGTGCCAAGAACGGCAGAATTTGCCGGCAAAGCCTCAAGACTGACGATTAATCAGGCCAAGAACCTCAGATCTGGACTTTGGATCGTCTCGAAAGATCCCTCGCATGGCGCTGGTCAGACACAAGCTTCCGGGCTTTCGCACACCTCGCATGGTCATACAACTGTGCGTGGATTCCACCACGACAGCCACTCCGCGGGCCGAAAGTCGGCTTTCGACGAGATCTGCGACAGTTTGGGTGAGCCGTTCTTGTACTTGTGGCCGCCTCGCCACTTCTTCCACGACTCGCGCAAGTTTACTCAAACCCACCACTTTACCACTCGGCAAATAGGCAATGTGGGCCTTGCCAGTGAAAGGTAGCAGATGGTGCTCACACATACTGCAGAAACTGATGTCCCTGACCAACACGATCTCGTCGTATTCTTCGGTAAACACCTTCGCCAAGTGGCGGGATGGATCGCTTTTCAGCCCCGCAAACATCTCTGCGTACATGCGGGCCACCCTTGCCGGGGTCTCCAGTAGCCCCTCCCGATCAGGATCCTCGCCCACAGCAGCCAAGATGTTTCTGACAGCTGCCTCAATCTTGGGCAGGTCAACCTCGTCGTTGGTAGGCGCATTCCGATCAACAAAAAATGTGCTGTCAGCAACTTCGGACCGGGGTGACCGTTCATTCGCTCCCGACATTACAGGTCCTTTGGAGGGGGTTTTGTGCACGCTGGTTACCAACTGTTGTTATGGATTTGTCGAATCCGCGATCATCTGGGAGCCCATTTCATTGTGTTTGGGCCCGAAGGCCCGATACATCCTAACAGCAGCAGGAACAATGGCGGAATGGCACTGAACTGATTGTTGAGAGCTTAGTTCGCCGTCAACCCGTCGTAGGCTCCCGCCACGTCAACACCGCTAAATCCGGGCACTCACAAACCGAAACCATCAGGAATCGATAGCCAAAAGCACAAGAATTCCGGATGGGCAAAGTCCAAAGCCAGAAGCATCGCTGCCCCCAGACGTAGATTGCCGACCAGAATCAACCTGCAAGAAACGGTAATGACAGGATCGTGCAAGCAGTAGCCTGCCCGGATGACGGCCAGCCCTGCTTCCAAGCCTCGCTCAACCATCGCTCTGTCTGGTGGCAAACTCGAGACAAAGGATTCGATCAGTACCACGCACGAGGATTTGATTACCAATGATCACGGGTGCTGCCCAACAGGGGAAATGAATACCCGGCCTTTCCCCGGAATCTTCACTCAAGTCCCATTCTGCAACAATTTCAAGCTGGCGTGCATTGACCTGCACGACCTGCAAGAGACCCCGCTCTTCCAATACCACCAATTGACTCCCCAATCTTGCGACGGATGATCGGGTTCGTCTTGGGTCTACCCACTGAACCTCACCCGTCTTCCACTCGACACACCGAAAGTCACTATCGGGAGCATTACGACCGGAGCAGCCATACAGGAATCCATTTACTAGCACCGGTGTTGCCCAATGGCAACGCATTGCCTGCCTACGACGGTCTCTTGGCGGGTCCTGCCAAATGACTCGAGGCCCTGTTTTCGCAACCTGCAACAGGGCGCTTCCGACCTCATAGCATTCGCTGATCAAAACCTCATCACCACTGACAACAGGAACCATCGCATTCACACTGTCCCGAATGGAGGCACGGTGTTTGAATTGCCAGAGTGCATTTCCCTCTGCCGGGTCAACGAGTATCAAACCCGTGCGAGCAAACACCAGCACATAATCAACGCCCCCAAGCTTGAACAATCGAGGACTGCTGTAACTGGCAAGATCATCCCCCGTTTTCCACAGTTCACGTCCGTCCTGCAAATCAAAGGCCACGACGGCACTGCCGTTATCAGAAACACGGTCAAGTTGCATGGGAGCGATATCCTGATCTTCGGCTGGACTGCCTCCGACCATCACAATGACTTTGCCATCGAACACAAGTGGTGAAGAACCAACACCAAAAAAATTCTGTACCACGCCATACCTGGAATTGGTATCAACGGACCAGATCTCGCTGCCATCGCGAACATGCCGGCACTTGAGGATTCCGGTCACGCCAAAGGTAATGACACGATCACCCACCACAGTGGGGCTTGTTCGTGGCCCATCTTCGTAACCCAGCAAGTCGCTGTAGAGAAAGTCATTACTTTTTGACCATAGCTCCTGACCAGAGACAAAATCGAAACACCGCAAACGCTCGCGTGAAACTTGGCGTGAGGTCACGACATCAAACTGTCGCTCTGCATCAAGCTGAAAGAATCGACCATCTGAAACTGAACCGATACCATAGCCATCGCCTACTTCGATGCCCCACTTCATTTTCGGAGCCCGTGTCCAATCAATCTCGGCAGTGGGCTTCCCTACTGTCCCATCGAAAGCAGGCCCCAGAAATCTTGGCCATTCCGCTTCCGGATCGTCACTCGTTGCCTTTACTCCCTGAACCTGCCGAGAAGGAATGGCGTCTGACTGTGACCAGCCGGATGATGCCATGAGAAGCACAACCAAGACTGCGCTGGCAGAATGACAAACAGATTTTGCACACATCAAATCAACACCTTTTAAAATCTCGTTTCAATTCGACCGCCAGCCATTTGCCACAAGATGAAACGCTCGACACAATCAGCCGGTCGACACCCTAGAACGTTCATGCAAGTGACCCCCAGATAACCGAGCACACAGAGAACCGAGCACCCAGAGAACCGAGCACCCAGAGCACCGAGCACCCGGCACAATGTTGAGCGACTCGGGACAACAACTCTGCTAAACTATCCAATGTGGTTCAGCCATGTGAACGACATAAAAACAACACGGAACTGTGCCAGTTCTCAATATATCCGAACGGGAATTTTTAAACAGAATCATGGCCGATCTCTATGTCAATGCGCGTCTCACCATTCCCAGCGGAGAAATGACAGTTTCCGCCTCGCGCAGCAGTGGTCCCGGTGGTCAAAATGTCAATAAAGTGAACTCCAAGGTTACGCTCCATTGGTCCCCAGGGGATTGTGTTTCGATGGGCCCGGATTGGCGTCGTCGATTCCTGGCCAGTTTCAGAAACCGAATCAATGGAGAGGGAAAAATCGTCATTAGCAGTCAGCAATACCGTGACCAGGGCCGCAATCTGGCTGATGTCCGCCAGCGACTGGTCACAATGCTGCTGTCGTGCCAAAAACCGCCGAAAAACCGGAAAGCCACTCGCCCGACGCTGGGAAGCCAACGCCGTCGCCTCGATAAAAAACGCCAACAATCCCAAAAAAAACAGAATCGCCAACGCCCCAAACACGATGACTGAGGCGGCGAGGACAAAGGCAAACCTTCTCTAAATTTCAGGTGATGGTATACTTTCCAGGGAGCTCATTGCGAGTGCCCGCACGCACCCGACTTCGCATCGCGAGCCTCGCTCATCTATCTATCACTGATCCGGTGACGCCTCCACTGTTTACTCGTCAAATGATGGCTTCATGAAACGCAATATGCACCTCGATGATCTGCTCTCAAAATGGGCATTCGACCCTTCCACCCTGAACGTCCGGTTGGTGAAGGGGAACGATGGCCGCGATGTGATTCAGATGCGTGTGGACATGGGCGTACTTCAGCTGGAAACAACGGGACGTCCTGACGGCGAGCTCGCTCATGACCATCAGTCCATGCTTGAATTCCTGCAAGACGAATCACTTAAGGATGCAGACCGTGATCTGACGGAAGCGGAATGCATGGAAGTGGATCGTGAGTTCATGCAATTCTACCACCGTCGAATCTGCTGGCTCCGGTTGCAATATTACCACCGGGCAGTGATGGACGCCGACCATACGCTTCAACTCATGGACGTGAGTGAAAAGATGAGTAAAGAAGAAGAATGGGTAGGCACACATGAACAGTATCGGCCCTTCGTCCTTTTCCATCGAACGCAGGCAGATGCCCTCGGTGCACTGGAAGAAAACACGGCGGAGGAGGCAATACAGGCGATCAATTCCGGACTGGATACCATTCGTAAATTCTTCGAAAAACACGAGGCGGAAGAACACTATGAATCCGACGAGCTGGTAATTCGCCTCATCGAACTTCGCGAATCCCTGCGTTCGGAATATGCTGTGGGGCAGACTCTGGCTGAGAAACTCGCCGAGGCAGTTGCAGACGAACAATACGAACTGGCAGCCCAGCTCAGAGACGAGCTGACACGTCGCGAATCGAAGTAATGATGTGTCTGGTTTAACAACGAAACGCTGAGTAGCAATCCTCCGACTGGAAGCTCAAGTCCGTGGCGGATATACATTCCCCCCGAAAGACGCGTTTGCGGTCCAGCCGTGAACTCCTGCCTCTCATCGCGCCAGCAAGGTTCGGGTCTTCCACCTGGCTTCTGCTCCTGCGTTGGTTCGCCGTCGCTGGACAACTTTTGACCATTCTTGCTGCCGGGTCCCTCAGCCAAGTCGAACTTCCATATTCACCGCTGCTTGGCTTGGTTGCGCTGACTGCAGTGACAAACACGCTGTATGGCATCTGGCTCTACACCCTCAAGCCGATCGATCTCCCGAAGCGAACCGGCATCGGCAATTCCGTCGAATTACAGACGAACTGGCAACGCGACACAGAATCAGAAAAACTTCATGCAGTAGCTCTGGCCCTGATGCTACTGGACCTGATCACTCTGACAGCGATGCTGTACTGCAGCGGCGGTGCAGGGAATCCCTTCAGCTTCTTCTATTTCGTCAACCTCGCGGTGGGAGGAGTGATGATCCGGCCAAAAGCGGCTTGGAGCCTGACTGTCACCGCAATCGCCGGATACATCTTTCTGCTCAACTACTCCATCCCGATCAATGGCCTCGATATTTTCAAGCCGCATGGCTTTGACTTGCAGACGGGCGGTTTGATGCTCGCTTTCGCCACCTGCTCAAGTGTGGTCACCTATTTTGTCACCCAAACCGCAGAAGAATTGAAGCAGCGCGAGACTCAGCTACTCCGGGCTCAAGCCGAACAGGCAGACAGCCAACGCCTTGAAGGTCTGACAACACTGGCTGCTGGTGCCGCACACGAATTGGCAACTCCCCTATCAACGATCGATGTTGTCGTTCGTGAACTTTCGCGACACCTGGAAGGCTGTGAGAAACCAGAATCCGTCGACACCGACCTCAAATTGATCGACGGAGAACTGGAAATGTGTCGGCAGATCCTCCAACGTATGCGATCTGCTGCTGGTGATTCCATGGCACAGAGATGGGATCAAACCACTGTTGGAGATCTGATCGACCAGACCCTCGAGGGTGTGCGAGATCCACATCGTGTCGATGTCACTGACGGAACAGCAGCAGTGGAAGGCCAAGCACTCTGGGTTCCTCAGGAGGCAGTCGCACAAGCCGTGCGAAATCTGATCCACAATGGATTGGATGCAAGCGGAGACATGGGACGTGTGAGAGTCGAGCCACAGTTGCTACCTGAACATTTGCAGATCTCCGTCGTGGACTCCGGACAGGGAATGAGTCAGGAGGTCCTTGGGCGAGCATCTGACCCTTTCTTCACCACGAAAGAACCAGGCAGGGGCATTGGACTCGGCCTTTTTTTGACAAGAAATGTGATTTCCAAACTTGGCGGAAGGCTGGAATTCCGCTCGGCATTGGGGCAAGGCACAGAGGCTGTAGTGACCATCCCGCTTGGTAAGCAAAAAACCTGAAACTGCAGCCGGAATTCCCAACAAATCACGTGGGAACAGCAAAAACGAGGGTGTTTTCCACCCCCGAAGCACGATCAATAGCCGGACAGCTAGAATGTCGCAGGTGCAAGTAGTATTTCCTCAACGCTTTACGAGTCATGATGATCGAGCCAACGCCTGAATCCACGCCCGTTCACAATGCCAACACGGTGGGCGCGAGCAGCATCCTTCTCGTCGACGACACCTTTGTTCTGCGAGAGCGTCTCTCCATGGCGATGCAACAACGCGGCTTCCGAGTCGAAACCGCAGGAACTTATGAAGAGGCAGTCGACGTTTTCCGAAAGCGTCCAACTGAATTGGCCGTTTTGGATCTCCGCATGCCCGGAAAGAGCGGACTGGAACTGCTTCGAAAGTTGTTGCAGATTGAGCCGAAAACACGCATCATCATCCTGTCAGGATTTGGAAGCATCCCGGCATCAATTGATGCTGTCAGGGCAGGAGCCGTCAATTTCCTCAGCAAGCCGGCAGATGCGGATGACATTCTTTCAGCGTTTTTGAGAGGTGATGAACCCTCCGTCCCTGATGGTGCAGTCGCATTCCCCGCACCGTCACTCGCGAGAAACGAATGGGAGCACATTCATCGTGTCCTGTCTGACTGCGGAGGAAATATCAGCGAGGCAGCAAGACGTCTGGGAATCCATCGTCGTTCCCTGCAGAGAAAGCTTCGAAAACGTGCCCCGGAAGACCCCGCCATGCCCGATGCACCCGCTGAGGATGACTTTGACGAATGATGTCAACTGACATGGTCAAGCGATCACGACACCACTGATATCACGATCACTGATGCCATGATTTCAGCATCATGACTTCAACATGATGATTTCATCAGTGCCTTGCATCAAGGACTTGATGGCGTAGCTTGATCCGTTTCAAGCCGACTCTCGGGCGACGGGGAAAACCTTCTTGTCTGAAGGAAAGCCACCATGTCTGCAAGTTCTTGAGCATTCAATGATGCTGCAAACGATGGCATGTTGTAACCACCATTATTGATACGGATGATTAAATCAGCTTGCGTCAACCGTTGTCCAATGTCACTCAACTCTGGTCCACGGTGCCCACCATATCCATCGATTTCGTGACAATACAGACATCCTTTCTGGTGTACCAATGCGGCACCATGCATGATTCCAGGATCATCTGACGCAATGATTTCCTTCGGCAACGGCTTCACCCCAAAATCTGGTGACCAAGGTTTTCGATAACCATAAATTGTCAATACAACCAGAGCTGTAAAGCTGAATACAACCGTTCCGACGGCCCACGGGCGTCGGGAAGGTGCCCGTGCCCCTTGATTGGAAAGCATGGGTATCACAATCAACCCCAACAGTCCAACCACCGGCAGGCCGAGAATGACGTAGGTTTCCAATTCCGGTGGGAGCATGGAAAGAATTGCGAAGTACCACCAGAAGTACCAATCCGGCATGGGATTGGCATTGATATCGCTTGGGTTGGGTGATGTGCCCAGTGCTGGTGGTCCAAAGATTATCGCACAGCCAACGATCAAGGCCATGACGGCAACTGAAAAAACAGCATCGCGCCATGCTGCGATTGGCCAGAATGGAACACCTGTCTTTGCGAGGCGGGCTTCATACTCCTCTTTGTAAGTCTGTGGATCCACTGGTTCATCGACCTTTGGCATTTCCGAAATGCCATGCCGCAGAACCAGCCAAAGATGAAGCCCAACCCCTGCGAGAATCAGTCCCGGCAAAACAAAAACGTGGATGGCAAAAAAGCGGGTCAATGTAGACCCACCTACGGTTTCACCTCCGAGAATTCCATGTGCGATCGCCGGACCCACCAGCGGGGCCCGCCCTGCCATTTCAGCTGCAACGGTAACCGACCAGACACCATTTGCATCCCAACGCAACAACTGCCCCGTGAACGACATGCCGAGGACAACGAATAGCAGGACGACACCACTCATCCAATTCAGCTCACGTGGATACTTGTAAGCTGCATGCAGAAAAACCTGTGTCATGTGAATGATAGCCAGGACAACCATGGCCGTGGCACCATAATAGTGCATCCCTCTCAACAGATTGCCAAGTGGCGCTTCGTTTGTGATGTACAGCAGACTCTCATAAGCCGCGTCTCCTCCGGGAACGTAGGTCGTTGCCAGAGCGATACCTGAGATCAACTGAACCGCAAACGCACAGAGTGTTGCGCTGCCAAACACGTACCACCATCGTGCATCATCGGGAACAACATGCCGCAACATCGGCAAGACCACATCGGAAAACCCCGATCGATCATCAAGCCAAACCAGAATTCTTTTGACGAAGTTCATGCGAAGTCACTGGTTGTCAGCGGGATAGGAGATGTTTCGATTTCAATTTTGCCATCAACCACTCTGACGGGATATCTGGCGAGAGCTTCTGGCGGTGGCCCTGCAGCAACTTCGCCGTCCTCATAGTAAACGCCGCCGTGACAGGGACACATGAACAGCTTTGCGTCATTGACCCACCGCACAGGACAACCCAAATGCCGACAATTGACGGAGAAAGCAATGAATTCATCTTCACCCGTTCGCCGCAACCAGGCACCAGTCTTTGCTGTTGCGCCCGCCCAGGCCGTTGAGGTCGAGTCCTGAAACTGAACCAATCTGGTTTCGCCAATTGGAAACTGCTCCAGCATCCCCACATCGCGCCACTTGCGTGGCGGCCTTCCCACCAGCGGAGACAACACATAGGCCAGTGGTGGAATTGACATGGCAGCCCCAACCAATGCCCCCAGTCCGAGAGTCAGACGATTCAAAAACGAACGTCGATCTGCGGCACACCGGCGATCTTCATTTCCCATATCGCACACAACTGGTCTCTCATGTTTTCAAATGAAGTAAAAAACTCGTGAACTGTGCCCCGTCACCACGCCCGAAATTCAAGTCGCGACGAGCACAAACCGGCAAACACAACACTTGCGAAACAGCTGATCATATCTCATGCATTTCCTTCACCCACTCCGCGACAGCCCAAATCATCAGGAGAGCCCCCGCTGCTGACATGATCCAATTCGTCAAAATCCCCCACAACAGCATCATGATCCCCATCGCCAAAGCAGCCGGAACATAGGTGGGCTGAACCTCTTCAGGGACTACCGTTTCAGAAGGGACTACCGTTTCAGAAGGGACTACCGTTGCAGAATTGCCAGCAGAGGTCCGATTTGAATCAACCATTCCCACGCGATCCGCCACTACTTCGTTCGCCGAATCACCAACCTTTTCCAAACCCGCAGGTTCTTCGTCGTTATTTTCAACGTCTTTCATCTGCCCGCCTCCGTTGCTCCACTCACCGACAAGTCAACTGCACCCCGATCTTCAACCGAATACCATCGACAAAAAACACTCATGATTGCAGCAACGTAAAGAGAGCACGGCGGTACCCACATCAACAATCCTCCCAACTGCTGGTCCACCGGCGCCGTCATCCCGGCGTCATGCAACGCGGTCATGATCGCAAGTCGCTCCTCCGGGCTGGCAAATGCAGGGCAGACCGTGATTGCGGTAAACGTGATGTAAATCCCCAGCAAAGTGCAACCAAGGCAGGCCGAAAACAGATAGACAACTGCGTTACTGGCGGGCATTCGCGCCGCCTTGCTGGGAGCATAAATCGGCCACCAGAACAAGATCCCTGCCACCAGAAAGCTTGCGGTGCGGGCGAAACCGAGCAGTTGGCTCTCGGTGGCTGCACTGCATAACGAGGGGACATGCCAAAACCACATCGTCCCCAAACCCAACAACCAACCGAGCTTTGGGCTGCTGACGAGAAATCCAACTGTTTTCCGCAGCACGCCCAGTATCCCAGTCTTGAAAGTAAACGTGTTTCCAGATTGCCATGCTGGATTACGAGGCAGGCTCAACACAAGACAGAGAGGCACAACAAGCAGCAGCAATAAATGCTGGATCATGTGGGCGCTAAACAGAAATCCGTCGGCCAGAACCCCCAGCGGCGAAACAAAAGCGAAGACAAAAATGGACAACCCTGCGATCAACCAAGCGGTTTTCTGAACTGTTACCCAGCCAATGCAGCGTGAATAAAGCATGACAACACACACGACAACCAACCATGCGGGCGACCACCAATTCCAAAGCTCCTTGTCACTGAGTAATTCGATCATTGCAGGAACCCCAAGTAGATGATGCAGAACACGGCAACCCAGACAACATCAACAAAGTGCCAGTACAACCCAATGGCTTTCAGTGTGGTCCCCCCGAGAACATTGCGGTCGTTCCTGAGAGCCAACACAAGCACAATCGCAAGTGCAAGCAAGCCGATGATCACATGCAACCCATGAAAGCCTGTCACTGTGAAGAATGTGGCTGTAAAGAGATTATCGTCAATGGTCACATCACTGGAAATCAAGCCGTAGTACTCGACAGCCTGACCACAGATAAAGAAACCTCCCAAAACGATGGTCAAACCGAGCCACAACCGAAACTTTGCATGATGCCCTGAGTTCAGCAGACGCTCCGCTCGCCATAACGTAAAACTGCTGCCCAGCAAAGCAACTGAAAAGAATGCCGTGCGAGGCACATCAAGCATTGCCGCTGAAACAATTTCACCTGCAACATCGGTATTGAAAACGACATAAGCCACCAGAAGCAGCAGAAAGAAAACGGCCTCCGATGCTACAAATGCCCAAGCACTGGTGACCAACTTGTCCGGTCGCCACCCCGTATCAGCGGGCGTTGGCTCCCGCTCAGCATCCGCAACTTCTGGATGATCAAGATCCCATACGGGGCGCCGACTCGCCACTTCGGGAATGACGGCAAAGTTTTCTGCTGGCGGTGGTGAACTCGTGGCCCACTCAAGCGTGAACCCTTCCCACGGGTTATCACCAGCCTCTTCTCCCTTGCGAACACTGACCCAGATATTGAGCAACATGACAAGCGTTCCGCCAGCCATGGCGACAGCTCCTGCCCCAGCGAAGGCATTGAGCGCCATCCAGCCGGGGTTGTCTGCATAGGTATAGACCCGTCGCGGCATTCCCATGACTCCCAGAACATGCTGAGAGAGAAAGGTAGCGTTCAAACCGAAAACCCAAAGCCAAAGCTGCCACTTTCCAAGTCGCTCGCTGAGCATTCGCCCAGTCATTTTTGGAAACCAGTAATACGTCGCCGAGAACAAGCCAAAAACGGTTCCACCTATCAGCACGTAATGAAAATGGCCGACGACAAAGTAGGTATCCGTTAGCTGCCAATCAATCGGTACAGCGGCAAACATCACACCAGTCAGACCACCGATGACGAATTCGAGCAGAAACGCCACCGCAAACATCATGGCCGTGGTCAATCGGATTGCCCCACCCCACATCGTTGCCGTCCAGTTGAATATTTTCAAACCTGTCGGCAAGGCAATCAGCAGCGTCCCAACGGCGAAGAACATGTCTGCTCCCATCCCGAGACCGACAGCAAACATGTGATGTGCCCAGACTCCGTAACTGAGCAACACAATCACCGCGCTGGAACCTGCAACGAACGCATAGCCATAGATTGGTTTGCGTGAAAATACGGGAATCACCTCTGAAATCATGCCAAAAGCCGGCAGGATCAAAATGTAAACTTCGGGATGCCCAAAAACCCAGAAGTAATGCTGCCAGAGAACTGCAGAACCTCCCCGTGCTGGCTCAAAGAACGCTGCCCCAAGCAGTCGATCGATCAACAACATTGCCAAAGCAGAATTCAATGCCGGCAGAGCCAGGATCGTAAGGATCGCCGTCATCAGGCTCATCCAGACGAATAAAGGAACGCGCTGCAAACTCATGCCGGGAGCGCGACATTGCAATACAGTTACAAAAATATTGATCGATGCTGCCACCGAACCAATGCCAAGACAGATCAAACCGATGATCCAGTAGTCCTGTCCCGGCATCAAGTTGTAAGGTTTCGTCGAAAGTGGTGCGTAACTGAACCAACCCGCATCCGGAGCCTGACCAGTCATGAAACTGAAATACAACAGGATGCCCCCAAAAGGAAGCAACCAGTAGCTCATCGCATTGAGTCGCGGAAAAGCGACATCGCGAGCTCCAATCATCAATGGCACAAAGTAGTTCTGAAACCCCACCAGAACGGGCATGCCAACCAGAAACACCATGGTCGTCCCATGCATGGTGAACATCTGATTGAAAAGATCTGCCGAAAGGAAGTCATTGTTCGGAAACAACAGTTGCACACGAATCAACAGTGCTTCCAAACCACCCAAGCCCAGAAAAAAAACAGCTGTGCAGATATAGAGGATGCCAATTTTCTTGTGATCAACGGTGCTGATCCAATCCAGCAAATTTCCAAGAGCAGCCTTGCCGGGCGCGGATTCTGCAGAACTCGGCAGGTCAGACTCACTCATTTCAGCGTCTCCAAATAAGCCACCAAATCATCGAGTTGCTGATCCGTCAGCTTGAAATCCGGCATTTTGCACCCTGGCTTGAAAGCAGCCGGATCCTTCAACCAGCGACGCAGGTTCTGAGGTGAATTGACCAGCACTCCAGCTGCCAATTCGCTGCGACTGGCGATATGAGTGAGGTCAGGCGCGATGGAACGATCAGCTCCCGTACCTGCGATGGCATGACACTGCGAACAAGTCAAGGACAGAAAAGTCCTGCGTCCTGCGATCGCTTTCGAATCGGTAGGAGCCGGTGGCACGATTTTCTCCCGAGCCAACCACTTTTCATAATCTTCTGGTTCATGTGCGTGAACCAGAAAATTCATCCAAGCATGCTGCGTGCCACAGAACTCCGCGCAACGCCCCTGATAAACCCCAGCGGCGTCGGCCTGCAACCAAATGAAATTTTCACGCCCCGGGATGGCATCCATTTTCCTCGCCAAACGTGCAACCCAGAATGAGTGAATCACATCGGCAGAGGAAAGTTGCACCCTCAACCGCTTGCCCACCGGAATGTGAATCTCGTTCGCCGAGACGATTCCCGTTCCCGCATACTCAACCTCCCACCACCACTGATGACCAGTCACAATCAAATCGGCGACCTGTTCTCCCGGTGGATGCGCCTGGGGAACGGCATTGAACGTCAACACCAACTTGGCGCTGATAGCTGCAATCCAAAGCACAACAATTACGGGAGCCACAATCCAGGCAATCTCTTTGCGATGGCTGCCGAAATCCTGCTCGGGTAAATCTCCCGCAGCACGGAACTTCCACAAGGCGACACAAATCAAGCCAGCGACGATGGCAAAAATACCACCGCTTATCCAAAGCACTTGCACAAACAGATCGCGAATCGCTTCTGCCTGTGGGGATGCAGGTTCGAATACTGGAAAGTTGGACATGAGCGGGCTCAACACATGTTCCACGACCATCAATCGGCCGTATAACCCACGGACGAACTGCACACAGTTTAAAGACAATCATCTGCTGTGCTAACCCTCACAATTGGAGAGCCAGAAAAAACGGCAACGCAAGCTTTGGCTGTCGCTCGTCATTCAATGAGTGGCGAGAGACATCTTTCATGCTGGCCCTGAAAAACCCCTCGTCAAGAACTACACCTGTGAAAAACATCGTTTTTCACAGGCATGTGCATGGGTGGAGTGGGGCAGGGGGGGACCAACTCGTTCACCACCCAGCGTCAAAACACCCCGCTTGCTGGATCAACGAAAAGCCGGGAAACCAACCATCAGCCCAGGTTGCCTGGTTTGCGTACCGCATTTGCTAGGCCAATCAGGATCGCAAACGCGGAAAGAGATTTCGATTCGTGACATCCAGAGAGGATCACATTACCGAGAAGTAGTTTTCACAGGCGAAATCGAAGTACTCATTCCTGAGTTCGGGCTCCAGCTCGTTGTACAAGCAATAGTTCTTCACTTGCAGCAGCAAATCCCTCGGCTGACACATTCGCATGGGTCGCCCCGCCGCGTGATAGTGTGTCTCGATCAGATAGTCGATCGCGCCGGCTCGATAGGGAATCCCCATACTCTTGCAGATCACTCGAAACAGGGTTCGAAACTCATCTTCGGTCGGATCAGTGGCCTCAATTTTATACGGGATCCGACGTAAAAACGCATCGTCTACTAAATCCCGAGGCTCCAGATTTGTACTGAACACCACCATCTGATTGAATGGCACCTGGATTTTTTTGCCGCTCAACATGGTCAGGAAATCGTAACGTTTTTCCAACGGCACAATCCAACGATTCAACAGTTCATCGACGCGCATTTTCTGTCGCCCAAAGTCGTCGATGACGAGAATTCCGCAATTGCTTTTAACCTGAAGAGGTGCTTCGCTGATATTCGTTTCGCGGCTGCACTGCACCTCGAGCATTTCCATGGTCAACTCGCCACCAGCAACGATGGTGGGTCGCTCGATACGGACCCATCGTTTGTCGAAACCACTGCTATCGATCAGACCACCTTCAGACTCCGGCATAACGCTGCGGTGACACATTGGGTCGAAAACCCGCAAGACTTCACCTGCGACGTCAATGGCACGCGGAATCCAGACATACCTGCCAAAAGCGCCAGTAATCCTCTCCGCGATGGAAGTTTTGCCGTTGCCAGGAGCACCGAAGAGAAACATTCCCCGTCCGCTCGCCACCGCAGGACCGAGCCTGTCCAGAAGACGAGGACTGATCAACAAATCACGAAATGCGTGCTGCAAATCACTCTTGTGCGGACGCTGGCCATCAATCGTTTGATACTGGACACTTGCAATGTAATCACGAAGCGGGACGGGACAGGCACCATAGTACGTGCTGTCACGAAGATGGCTTCGTGCAACTTTCCGCCCTGTTTCGGTCAATACGTGCACATAATCGTGGGTCGCTGTCGTGCTCTTGTAGGCAACATGCTGCTCCATCTTCAAGCGTGCCAGCAATCCCTCGATCATCGTGAACGGCAACTTCACCTGATCAGCAATTTCGCGTCCTTCGGCCTCTCCAACATTGATGAGAAATCGGTAAATGACCGCCTCGAGAAGCGTTTCATTGACACCTGCCGAACGCAAATCAGCCGGCTCCCTCGGACGCCAAGGCTCGTCGACACTCGGTTTGAAACCCTCGGGAAGACGCCCCGGGGCCGTTTGCCACTCCGCCCGACCAGATCGGTACTGTCGCGGAGCAGAACGCGCTGGCTTCACCTGTGACGAGGAACGGGCAGAAGCTTGTCTCGGTTTCGGTTGACCTTTGCCAGAACCAGTTCCCGTAACTGCTGCCGAATCAGGCACTCCCTGAGGTTCACCAGCCGGGGGACTGCCGGCAGTCGCATCAGAGGAACTGGGCTGCTGGCCTTGTTGAGGCCGCTTGCCCTCACCCCCCAACAATTGCAAACGGGAGATCAGAGAGTCCAGCTTTTGATCAACCCCTTGATCGCTATCGGATCCCGATTGCTTGGTCATTGATATCGCATCCGGTGCAGCAAAATGAAAACGACGACACCTGAACGTAAACGTCAAGCCTCTTTAACACAGTAAAATATCGTCGATCCCCCCCCCATTCAGCACAAAAACACGGGATAGAGATAGGGGGAAGACTATTCAACCGCGGTTATAAAACCCGTAAACCGCAATACCTGAACAACGAGCCCATCGCTTAAAGAGTCCTCCGCGCCGCCTCAGCTCTTTCAGTGCGAATTCCAGCCCGACCGAATCAAAAGCACAGACCAGGTATTTCATCAAACTTCCTGGCAATTCAGGTATCTGCAAGAACGCCACGAGCACGGCAACCAAGACCACGACAAGCTGAGATACACCAAAACCAACCCGGCGGCGAAGATCCGCAAAACCCGAAAAATCCCCCCAGATATCCCGGCCAAGACTGTTTGAGACACGTCCTTTGCACTGCACACATGTATGGGCACGGCCGATAAGCTAACCATTTTTAAACATGTGTTATCGAAGCAAGTGATCTGCAAGGAAATTGAGCTGTGCTCAACACGTCACCCTCAATGGCAAATACCCTCAGCCAGCGTATTGAACAGGCGCGAATCAACTTCACGCTGCCGCCGGGTGCACGGCGACTGATTGCAGCCGGAGACTTCAAGGGAAGAACCAATGACACGCTGGTTCGTTGGCTGGAAGCCGACGAGGATCTGTCAGCTCGACTGCTCAAGTGGTGCAACTCTCCTCTGTTCAATATGAGTCGTCCTTACCGAACATTGGCCGAGGCAGAGAAAGTCATGGAGCATGACGAGCTGGCCCGACTCGCTGTCGTCACGTTCACTCGCCAACTGTTCCTGCCAAACCTGAAAGTCGACCTTTTTGAAAGGTCCACTCTCTGGTCACACAGCATGTCGGTCGCAGCAGTAGCTTCCATGATTTCAAGAAGCAGCGGGAGCGGGGACCCCGGACTGATTTTCATTGCGGGAGCGATGCATGACATCGGGATCTGCGCCAGCCAGCATCTTGGGCCAGACTGTTTCCGGGCAGTAATTGCGCAGGTCGATGACTTTTCCCCAACCCACGCGGTAGAAAGAGAGTTGCTAGGCTGGGATCACTGCCAGCTGGGGGAGGCGATTTTGAAGCAGTGGGGACTTTCTGAAGATATCCAGGCGGTTGCCAGATATCACCATGATGCAGATGAGCAGCTTGATAGCCCTCATGCAGAAGCAATCTGCTGCGTCGCAATCGCCAACTACCTTTGCAGCCGCTCTGGAAGAGCCTCTATCACGTCGAACAATCTCGACCCGCCGAGTAACGCAGTGTTTCAGCGACTCAACATCGATGGAGGCTTGCTGACCATTCTTGGGCAACAGCTCTATGCGGCGCTGAATTCTGCTGGCGAACTCGTTTGATCTGCCAAATAACTTGCCAACACCGCAGCAAGACATTCCGGTGAAAGTCGGAGCGTCATGGAACGCTTCTGGCAAAACGGCTGGCGAATTTCACTCAGAGCGGCAAACAGCCTCTGGTTAGTGTTGTCTGGAACGCCGAGGGTCACGACCACGAGACAGTGAAGTGCTCATCGGTTGGAGACCCACCCGTTGCGCAAAGGTCTTTTGAAGGAAAGCGGCGGCCATCCAGTGTGCCACTATCCGTTGAGGCGTTCCGCAACATCAGGTTCCACGCTCAAATCCGGCAAAGTTTTTCGGACCTGTGGCGATACATCTCGCAGCAAAGAAATACCGAAAACACAGTGATTATCGCTATTGATGCCCCGAAAACTTGACCGATGAGGATCCCTACGAGGGGCCATTCCGAGTTTTTGAGAAGAAACTTGCAAACGGCTCTTGTCATCAGGCGAAAGGCCCTCTATCTTTCCGCCTCGTTGATGTGGCAGCCACACTCTGATTTAAGTTTTTGGCTCCTCACACAACCGACTCTGGCTCGAAAGTTTTTCAACTTTTCCTGCGATGACCGGTTGACGAAAAACTCACTGTCCCGGATATTACGGGACCAGCTACGGGTCATCCGGCTGCCTCATTTCGCAAGAAATGAAGGCGGAACCAACGGACCTCGTAGTTTACCGATCTTTGACAATTTGGTGATGAAACTTCTGTTGAGTTCAGCAGGGCGAGGTTGCTATTTGGTTGTATTGAAGGATTCACTTGTGACTCCTCATGCAGCACAAAACTAAATGGCGAATCGCTGGGGTCTTTAACCGAAGGCCCCGGAGCAGAATCAACTTTCGGTTTAAACTTGATTTTTCCCGGTGATGTTTCGACGTCACTGGTGAATCGATACAAAATTGAAGGGTTTGATCCTGGCTCAGAATGAACGTTGGCGGCGTGGATTAGGCATGCAAGTCG
>JAAXJB010000054.1:0-42635 GCA_012270065.1 Rubripirellula sp.
TATTTTGATTAAGCAAAAAAATCTGTTCAAGCACTACAATCTGAGGAGGTACAACAATCTGATCACTGACAACAATCTCATCATTGACAACAATCCCAGCAGGGACAGCAATCTCAGCAACCCCAAAGCCAAGAGCAACAAGTTGAACAACAATTGCAAAAAGCAATTGAAAACATGAAGCAGGCGGAAAAGGAACTTGAACAGGCGAAACGTGAAGAAGCAACTGAGAAACCACGTGAAGCTGAAGAACAGCTCCGCGCTGCCATTGCTCACCTCGCGCGGATCCTACGCCAGTTGCGTGAGGAGGAACTGCTCCGCGAACTGGCAAAACTCGAGGGCCGCCTCAGGAAAATGGCGACCATGCAAAACAAGGTTCTCGAAGATACGATTGCATTGGCTGCGACTCCTGTCGAACAACGAAATCGCCAGACCGATTTGAAGGCAGGCGACCTCGCCTTCGCAGAAAAGAACATAACTCTGGAAGCTGACCGGGCAATGCTGTTATTGAGAGAAGAAGGTTCCAGCATTGCATTCCCGGAGGTTGTTTCACAGATCCGCGATGACACGGCAACCGTATCTGATCGGCTAAGCCAAACCAAAATTGACTTGGTGACTCAAGGGATACAGCAGGACATACTCGCTGCACTCGATGAGATGATTGTCGCGCTCCAAAAGGCGCAGCGTGACCTTGAACAGCAGCAGCAACAGCAGCAGCAACAGGGGCAGCAGGGCCAACAGGGTCAGGGTGAACAGCCTCTTGTGGAAGCGTTAGCGGAGCTTAAATTGATTCGAACGATGGAGACAAGAATCAAATCGACAACGGACCGCTATTCCAGCTTACTGGAATCTGGCTCATCCAGCGGAAAAGAAATACTCCCGTTACTACAAAACCTGTCCGACCGTCAAAACCGCCTGTATCGCATCACTCGCGATCTGGTACTCAAAAGAAATCAATGACAGTGAGGAACCTGTGGCAACTCTAAACAAGAAATCCGGACTTCTTCGCGCATCCATTCGATTGCTGGTGGCTGCATTCGTTTGCATGACAATCAACAGCCATTGGATTCCAAATCGAGCTGCAGCAGATGACGCGTTCGAGAATGACACCAGTTGGAAACAACCGGATGCTGATGGCGTCACCCAAATGCTGACTGCATCGCTTACCAGCCTTGGCGTTTCGAAATCTGCCATCGATCAAGCTGTTGAGCAGATGGTCTTGGCAATCAAAACGAGTGACGCCGATCTGCTTGATTCATTCATTGCCGCGTCGAGATCACACTCGCCCATTCTGGAAAAGTTGGCAACCCTGACAACGGAAGATCTACAGGAAGCAGGCCGTCGCATCGACCCGAACCATCCAGCGCACATTAACTTGAAGGAATTGCCCGATGAACTTCAGGCGACTGCTGGGACGTGGCTGGGAAGGGAACTGGTGCGCGCACGACTGTACGATGAGGGACTTCCTGCTCTGGTAGCAGTCGATGCAACACAGTCGGTCGACCCGGCCGCGACGCTTTTCTTTCGTGGTGTCTGTTACCACGCCCTGCTGAAGAAGAACGAGGCGTTGGTTGACCTGAACCGTCTGCTTGAAAACGAGAAAGATTGCCCCGTTCGATTTACCCGTACCGCGCAGCTCATGGTAGCTGACATATCTCCGTTGAAAGAGGATTCACTCGACGAGATATCGCGTTTGATGACAGATGTCACTCGGAGACTCGATTTGGGCAGGGCTGATGAAAACGTGCAGGATCAGGAGCAGAAGATCATTGACAAACTTTCAAAACTGATCGAGAAGATCGAACAACAACAGCAACAACAGCAACAACAACAAAGCCAGTCACAAAGCCAAAGTCAGGGCAATAGTCAGGGGGGGCAAAATGCCCCAATGAACGATAGCCAAGCTGCGGGAGGATCTGGCACAGGCGATGCAGCACGAAAAAACATTGAGGAACGAGACGGTTGGGGAAAGCTCCCACCTGCCGAAAGAAAAGAAGCCCTACAGCAAATCAGCCGGGACCTTCCCACTCATTACCGGGAAGTTATCGAGGCTTACTTCCGAAAGCTGGCCACGGACCGGCAGTAGCATTGGCTGCTTGTGTTCGTTTTCCTAACTTGTTGATAACGCTGGTTTCTGGGCTGGCCTGAGGCGCTGTTCAAGCCGAGACAGTGCAAAAAATCTGGGAAGCCTATCGAAACAAAGAACTCGATACTGCGATCAAAGCCCGCTGATCGTGGCAAATGCGGCGAATTGAGCCGTTTATCAGGCCCGAATTTTCTTAACACAACCTTAACAATAAACACACGGATTCGAACCTCGTACATCCAGTTTGCCATTGTTAACTTTACCGCCGAGATGGAAAGTAACATTACAACTTAGGTAGAGAGGTTAGAACATGCTGAAAAGCACAACTTTGTGTTTGGTAGCCACACTGATTCTGAACATTTCCGCGTTCTCAGTGTCGGCACAGAACACCGGCCTTCTGGGGAAAGTTGCGATCGATGGCAGCAGCACCGTGTACCCCATCAGTGAAGCGGCAGCATCTGGCTTTCAGAAGCAATACCCAAATGTCAAAGTCAGCGTCGGCGTGTCCGGCACTGGTGGGGGGTTCAAACGTTTCACCGTGGGTGATACTGACATTTCGGATGCATCACGACCAATCAAGGACAGTGAATTCAAGGCAGCCCGCGAGTCAGGCATCAACTTTTTCGAGTTACCCGTTGCTTACGACGGCTTGACTCTGGTCGCACAGAAGAACAACACATGGCTCAACAATCTGACGATTGATGAAATCAAGAAAATTTTTCTTGCTGGTTCGGCTGCGAAGACTTGGGCAGAAGTGCGTGAGGGCTGGCCAAATGAGCAGATTCGCATTTTTGCCCCAGGAACCGACTCCGGAACCTTCGACTACTTCAAGGAAGTCGTTGTAGGAAAAACCGGTGGTTCTTTGCGGTCTGACATGAGCACCAGTGAAGATGACAATGTGCTGGTGACGGGCGTGTCAGGCACTCCCAATTCGATTGGGTTCTTCGGCGTTGCCTATTACGAGGAAAACAAGGATAAACTGAAGTCGATCTCGATTGTCAATCCAAAAACGGGCGATTCGGTAAGTCCAACTTCCCAGACAATCGAGAACGGAACTTACGCACCATTCAGCCGTCCGTTGTTCATCTACGTCAATGCGGACTCCTTCAAACGTCCCGAAATGCGTAAATTTGTCGGGTATTACCTGCAGAATGCGGCTAAACTCTCGAGTTCTTCCGGATACGTCGCACTTCCGACGGCGATTTACAAGGAAGCCATGATGCATTGTAGAAAAGGTAAAACCGGAACACATTACCTGACCTCCGATCTGGAAAAGAGGTCTGGACCGGTGACCGAGATTTATCAGGAAAGCAACCTGGTTAAGTAACGCGGAAATCTTTGTATACTTTCACCCGACCACGTGCGCCCGCGTGGTCGGCGTGTTTTTACATCAGCAAAAAGACATCTGATGAGTTCCGCACTCAGCAAAGCAAAGTCGCCGGAATTGGAAGCGAAAGTGCAGAAGCTTCTGGAGCGTCAGAAGAAGAACCTTTCGTGGGTACGCTTGCGCGAAAAAGGTATTTTTCTCTGCCTGATCGGTTGTGGATTATTCTCGCTGCTGATTACCGGCTCAATCATCTTTGTCCTCACCTCCGAAACGATTACTTTCTTCCGTTTTGAGGAGGTCACCCTCGGTAATTTCCTGTTATCGACTGAATGGACTCCGCTGCTTGGCAACACCAAAAGTTTTGGCATCTGGGCATTGATCAGCGGTACCCTGCTGGTCACTGCGATCGCGATGTTGCTGGCACTTCCTCTGGGACTCGTAACAGCCATTTACCTGAGTGAGTACGCGCCTCGCCGAGTCCGCAGCACCTTGAAACCGATTTTGGAAATTCTCGCGGGGATTCCGACGGTGGTCTACGGATTTTTCGCATTGATGACGATCACGCCATTCTTGCAGTGGTGCTACGACGGATTCAACATTTACAACGCCATGAGTGCGGGCATTGCGGTTGGAATCCTGTGTTTCCCAACGGTATGCTCGCTGGCGGAGGATGCACTCCAGGCAGTCCCCTCCTCTCTGCGGGACGGCGCGTTCGGTTTGGGGGGGACTCGGTTTGATGCCACCATCAAAGTAATCTTGCCGGCAGCGTTGAGCGGTATCATTAGTGCCTTCCTGCTCGCGATCGCACGAGCGATAGGCGAAACCATGATTGTCGCACTGGCGGCTGGAAGCCGGGCTCATGTGACGATCAATCCGGGTGATGAAGTCCAAACGATGACCGGATACATGGTCCAAATCGCGGGCGGTGATGTTTCCAACTTTGGCATCGAATACTATTCGATGTACGCGGTAGCGTTCACCCTGTTTCTGATTACACTCTCGCTTACCATGATCGGGAACAGGATCCGCAAAAAGTATCGGGAGACATACGATTGAGTGACATCGACTCGCAAGACGATTCGAATATGTCTGCCGATGACGCGGAAAAACCATCGAAAGATGGGCACATCGGGGAGCAATCTGTGTCTGGCCCAGGCGGAACGCCAAAAACGTCCTTGCTTGAGGCCCGGGATCCAGATGCATTTGACAAGCCTACGCTGATCACGACGCGTTCGCGACTGGCAAAGGATTTCCGCTTCCGCGTCATGTGCATATTGACGGCCTGTGCCTCGGTTCTGATTCTTGTTTTCCTTCTCGGTTCCATACTTGGCGCAGGAATTCCGACTCTCAGCTGGACACTGCTGACTGGTACTCCTGAACCAGAACCCGAAAACGCAGGAATGTGGCCGGCACTGATGGGAACCCTGTGGGTGTGCACCATGTGCGCGTTGATCACCTTGCCACTGGGCATCGGCACAGCCATCCTGATCGAAGAATTCACTCCACGGAACAGGATTGCGCGACAGGTCCTTGCGTTGATTCAATTGAACATCACAAATCTTGCTGGTGTCCCCAGTGTCGTCTACGGCATCCTTGGACTAACGGCATTTGTTTCGATGTTTTCACTCTTTGACAACTCTGATAATGCGGATGGCCCCAGCATGGAAGTTGGCGCGGTTTACTATGACCAGTTCAGCAATGTTGCCAGCGATCCGTTCATTGATACTGGAGATACGGAAGCCGAGGAGAGGTACTTCCTCTTTCCGGTTGAAACACGGGACGCACCGTCAACGGTTCCGAAAACTGGAATGCTGGCTTACGAAAACAGTGAAGGCGGCCTGAAAGAGGTCGAGATAATCGCAATCGATCCGTTCGCCGATGATGCCCCCACGGATGCGGATGCATTGAGCAGAACCATCGACAGCACATCTGATCCGGGTCGGATCAGTGAAAAGCAATGGTATTACCTGCGATTACCCTTCGGCCGCGGCGTCGTGGCCGGCGCCCTGACATTGATGCTGGTCATCCTGCCAGTGATCATCATCAGCACACAAGAGTCATTGCGTGCGGTTCCCGGCACACTTCGGGCAGGTGCATTGGGTTTGGGAGCCACACCATGGCAGGTTGTGTGGAATGTCACCTTACCCTCGGCAATCCCCGGGATCATGACCGGCTCAATCCTTGCCATGAGCCGGGCGATCGGTGAAACAGCGCCGATCCTGATCATCGCCGGAATCGTTTACATACGGTCGGCTCCACAGCATCTGATGGATGACTACACAGTCATGCCGCTGCAGATCTACAACTGGACCTCAAGGCCACAAGAAGAATTCCACAACATAGCTGCCGGTGGCATTGTCATCCTGTTGGCTATTCTGCTCACTTTCAACGCGGTGGCGGTTCTGATCCGACATCGCATGCAAAATAAACTCAACTAATCCTTTTCCATTCCCTCGCTTTGAGTCATGTTCGAATGAGCAGTACAATCACGAGCCCAGAGAACAAAGCCGGATCGCAGCTCCGCACTCAACACGATCCAGACAGTCAAATGGCAACTGTTCACATGAGAACTGATAAACCTCACACAGAACCAGCGGAAAAGGATGCGACTGCCATCGTCATGGAGGATCTTTCATCCTGGTATGGAAGCTTTCAGGCACTGAAATCCATTTCGCTCAATGTACGCAAAAACAAGGTCACTGCGTTCATTGGTCCCAGTGGCTGTGGCAAAAGCACATTGCTTCGCTGGATCAATCGCATGAATGACACCATTCATTCGGCTCGCGCTACCGGCAATCTGCACCTGGGAGACCTGGATCTGTTGGCAAGCACCACCGATGTTGTCGACCTGCGTCGCAAGGTTGGCATTGTTTTCCAGAAGCCCAACCCGTTTCCAAAATCCATTTTCGATAATGTCGCATTCGGCCCGCGCCTGCACATGAAACTGCGCCGCAATGAGTTACTGGATATTGTTGAGTGGTCATTGCGAAAGGCGGCAGTCTGGGATGAGGTCAAGGACCGGCTACATGCTCCCGCTCTGGGGTTATCAGGTGGCCAACAACAGCGTCTGTGCATCGCACGCACCATTGCCGTCGGCCCCGAAGTTCTCCTGATGGATGAACCGTGCAGCGCTCTCGACCCTGGTAGCACACTTGCCATCGAAGAACTCATGAATGAACTCCGAGACCAATACACAATCGTGATTGTCACTCACAACATGCAACAAGCCTCACGATGCAGCGACGAAACTGCGTTTTTCTTTGAAGGCAAGTTGATCGAGATGAACGACACCCAGAGCATTTTCACGAATCCCGCAAACCAGAAAACAGAAGACTATATCAGCGGCCGGTTCGGGTAAGGCAAACACGCAGTCAAGGCAGATCATCATTTGATTCTCCGAGGGTAACCATGAGCAAGCATCTTGACCGAGAACTGGACGCTCTACGAAGTGATTTGATTTCCCAGTTTGGACTCGTAGAGCAAATGATCCTCACGGCTGTACGTGCTTTGACCGAGCGTCGTGGCGAGCTCTGTGACGACGTCATCAGTCAGGATGCGCAGGTCGATTCAAATGACATCAAGTTTGAAGAGGAATGCCTGAAACTGCTTGCGTTGCACCAACCGGTGGCATCCAACATGCGTTGGCTATTCACAGTTGTGAAAGTCAACAATGAACTTGAACGGATGGCGGACCTGGCCTGCAACATTGCCGAACGCGCAAAGTCGATTGAAAAACATCCCGGTTTTCCTGTTCCCGAGGAACTCAACGAGATGGCTGCCGGCGCCACCCAAATGGTAAAACAGGCACTGGATTCATTCATTGAAGGTGATGAAGACAAAGCACGCGCTGTGATCTCGTCAGATGATGAAGTTGACCGACAGAACCGAATTGTCATCGAAATTCTTCATGAAAAAATGCGTGAAGACCCGGAAAACATTTCTCCCGCTGTCCATTGCTTTAGCGCTTCACGCCACCTCGAGCGGATTGCCGACCTTGCAGTCAACATCTCGGAAGAAGTGATCTACCTCGTCTTGGGTGACATCGTGCGTCATCAGCATGGTGAAACCATCACCAAGAACAATTGATTTTTTTGCGATTTCATCCGACGAAAAGTCAATGATCTGGCGAGTGGCTTGGCAATCGGTCCACCCCCTGTTCACCGGATTGCTGCGTTCATCGGTTTTCTGTGACCGCTTTGCTTTTCTGCAAGTCACTCTCAATCCATCTGTGTTGATTCCCTGCGTGGCGTTTCAGCCGGATCTGCCAGGCGGGATACGGGTAACCCCTGTCAACAAGGCAGTCCGTCAACAATGCAGTCCGGATTGAGAAGTGGTACATTCAGAACCATTCCCGTTCAATTCCGTCAAAACATGGCCCCCTGAATGCGTAGCGTTTTAGTTTCCCCGACAATTGCATGCTTCACTTTCCTACTGGCACTTGCAGGCGGATCTCTGTCTCCTGCAGTTGCAAGTAGTCCTGATACCGACCAGAACTCCGAAGCTGACTCCAGGATCAAAAATGTCCTGTTCATCATTTCCGACGATCTCCGCGCGAATGTTCTCGGCTGTTACGGAGATCGCTTCTGCAAAACACCCAACATCGACGAATTAGCTCGAAATGGCATGCTGTTCAATCGGGCGTATTGTCAGGGCACGTCCTGTGGACCATCCAGACGTTCGTTGATGTACAGTCGGTATCAAGGAACCTCGAACGTCAATATGGGCGAGCATTTCCGGGACAATGGATGGTATACGGCGCGCGTTGGAAAAATCTTTCACATGCGGGTGCCTGGGGACATCATCGCAGGTACCAACGGAGAAGACGTTGCATCAACCTGGACGGAAAGATTCAATTCCCCGGGACTGGAAGCACACACTCCCGGAGATTACGCATGCCTGAATCTCAACATTTTCACAGACTCGCTTGAATCCCGCGAATCCACAAAAATGGCGAATCGTATGTTCGTCACGGTTCAGTACGATGGAGACGGTTCCGACCAGCCAGATTATAAATCTGCAGAAAAAGCAATCGATCTGCTTCGCAAGCATCGTGATTCTCCTTTCCTGCTGGCCGTGGGACTGGTCCGCCCCCACTACCCGATGGTCGCCCCACGCGAATATTTTGCGCCATATCCGTGGCAAAGCATGCAGTTGCCACCCCAACAGACCAACGACCTCTCGGACATTCCCAAAGCTGGTCAAGCAAAAACGGTTTCTTCACGTAATCCAATTGGCCAATATCCCGACAATCAACGCCGAATGTGGTCTGGTTACTACGCTTCTGTGTCATTCATGGACGAACAGGTAGGAAAGATCATCAGGGAACTGGATGACCTGGGACTGCGTGATAGTACAGCCATTGTGTTTACCAGCGACCATGGCTATCACCTCGGTGACCATCAGTTTTGGCAGAAGTCAAACTTGCATGAGCAGGTTCTCCGGGTACCTCTCATTGTCTCAGCCCCGGGCATGTCCCGAGGTCAGTCCGACGCAGTCGTTGAACTGGTCGATATATTCCCAACCGTCTGTGATTTGACAGGTCAATCCATTCCGACAGAAGTACAGGGGACAAGCCTGCTTCCTCTGCTCAATAAAACCAGACAGCAAGTCAAACCTGGCGCCCTTTCGTTCCACAATGGGTATTCACTTCGAACACCAATGTGGCATTACATGCGGTACAACGATGGCACACGGGAGCTGTACGACATGAAGAATGATCCAGGAGAATTTACCAATCTGGTGCAGACTCCTGAACACGCAGAGCGTTTAAAAAACCTCGACGCTCTACTGCAAACAAGATTGGCCAAAGCAGGGATCCGTGACAGTAAAAAAGATACTGCGAAAGGCAAAACAAAAAAACAAACGCAAAAGTCCAAACCCAACAGCAATTGAACCATGTCTCCTTCTCGCCCCCCCGCAAATGTATCTTTTGAAAATCACGGACGAGTGGTACTCGTGACAGGTGCCAGCATGGGAATTGGTTCTGCGATCGCCCAAGCGTTTGCAGATTCAGGCGCTCATGTTTACAACGCCGACATCACGGCTCCGTCGGACAAGGGTGGCAACAGGATCAAACATCTATCTTGCGATACGGCATCGGAAACGGATTGTTCCACAGTTGTCGAGCAGGTCGTGCAGGAACACGGAGCCATCGATGTTCTGGTGAACAACGCGGCGATTCAGCCGGTCGATTCCTATCACCCCATTGATCAGGTCAAGACAGAAATCTGGCAAAGGATGCTCGACATCAACCTTTGTGGCTACATGCGCATGGCCAGGCATGTCTTGCCTCTGATGAAACAGCAGCAGTGCGGTGTGATCGTCAACATTGCGAGTGGCCAAGCTCACCGGACCGCACGCGACGTGGGTGTTTATGGGCCAATCAAAAGCGCAAACGTGATGCAAGCACGGCAGTGGGGTGTGGAATACGCTCGAAATGGTATCCGCGTCGTCTCCGTCTCCCCCGGTGCGATTGATACCCCCATGGTCCGAGCCAGCCTTGCCGAACAGGGAGGAGCATCCGAATTGGGCAATCGGCATCCGGTGGGTCGCATTGGACAACCGCATGAAGTTGCCTCGGCAGTCTTATGGTTGAGCAGCGATGCGGCTTCGTTTGTGACTGCAACGGATCTTGAGGTTGACGGTGGGCTGGGCGCCTTGGGAGCGTTCGCAGCTCCCTACCCCATGCCGGAATGACAGAATTTCGGAGCACCTCATCTAAATTACCATTCTGGTCAGGCCGCGATTCAAATTTACCGGGTTGCAGTCAACCGCACTTTTGCCATTTCTGTCTGTTGGCTGGACCTGAGAATCCACCGAATTCAATCCATCCTTCCGGTACCACTGGTACTGACAGTCCCAATCGGTACTCTCCGTTGCCATCCTGAAGCCGCTGTCACCTGACAGCCGATAAATGAGGCGACTGGGTTTCGCTCCCAGATCCGGCTTTCCACTCTGGAACGTCAAAATCGTATCAATCGGTGCAGAACAACCTCGCCCGTAACATCGTCAAATACTTTCAGGATGAGCTGTTGAGAGTATGATGAAGGAGTCACGGTCATTGCATCCCACTACTTCAACCACGCGACTTGAGCATGTCGATCCGTAAGCATCTTCCGACCATCTGTGTCATTAGCATGGCGGTGTTCGCTTGCGTGGCCACTGCGGTGGTTCATGCACAGAACCCCAGCGCACGGGACACAAGTCCCGGTGCCAGCAAAGCTGCGCTGACAAATTTGTGGATGGGTTACGCGACACAGGGTGATGAAGAGCTTGCCCAGGCAATTGCTTCACTGACCCGGCTCAAACAATGGACAGAAGTCAACGACCTGCTGTCACGCATCGCAGGGAGCGATAAAAACGAAGACACACTCGGTAAAATGGCACAGACAATTGGTTCAAAAAACCTGATTGCCATCAAGAGTCAGACCTCCTTAACAGAGACGGGCGTTGCGGGCATCAACATGCTGGCCAAAGCATTGAAGGCGACATCCGAAGCACCAGATCGAATTCGTCAGGCAATTGCAAATCTGTCTTCGGAAACGACTGACGAATCAATTGCCGCAACGCGGACGCTGCTATCAGGTGGTCAACCAGCGATTGTCGAACTGGTTGCCGCTGCAATCAGGAAACCGAGCCCGGCGAACCGTGATCAGATTTTAAGAACCATGCTCCAACTGGGGTCCGGTGGAATCGACGCTTTGCAACAGCTCGCGCTCTATGGCACAGACGGAGTGAAGGCTCCAGCATTGGAATGTCTTGCACGGATCGACCGTGCAAGCCACGCGATTGATTTTCTGACAGCGGCTCTCGCTGAAGATGCAACGCCAGAAGAACGTGCTGTCGGAGAAAAGAATCTGATGATTCTGTCAGCAAGCGTTCCAACCCGGGCAGCTGGCAGAGAGCTGCTCCTGAAGAACTTCATCAATAGCGAGACCATCGCCGAACAAGCCAAAAATGATGATGCACAAATCACACTGTGGAGCGTCAATGACACACGCGACGGTGTGACATACCAGCCAACACAGCGAATCCTTGGCACCTATCGCAACGTTGCTGATGCAGCGGCAAGGTTGCGCCGCCTCGGCGGCGTGACACGCGAGACAGCGAGCCAGATCCTGGCGGCCGAAATCGGATATCGCCTGATGCTTGATCCCGACTGGGGAGACGCTGGCCAGCTAGCCAGTGCCAAAAAAGATTACCCAAGCATTACGAATGCCCAGGAATTGATGCAGGCATTGAACCATGCAATGCAGACCAATGACACCCCTGCCGCTGTAGGTCTGCTGCGTTTGATCGATGTGAACGACACCCCCGAAGCAGATCGCCAGACCTACCTGCGGGGAGCAGGCATTGACCGCACTTCTTTGGTGCGGGCTGCATCATCAGGCGAGCCGCGAATACGTTATGAAGCGGCGCTCAAGGTGGCTGCTCTTGCCAAGGGAATGGCATTCCCGGGCAGCAGCTATGTGTTGAGAACTTTGAGCGAGATGAATGGCCTGACGAACAAGCCAAACGCAATTCTGGTAGAAACACGGGCCGATACCACGTTGCAGGCAGAGTCTTTACTGTCCAGCATCGGGTACAACGTCGAAATTGTCAGGAGTGTTTCCGGGTTGCAGCGAGCGATTCGTCGCGGGGGTGATTTGAGGATAGTCTTGGCAAAGACCCAGCTGTCTGATCTGGCGCCCATTGAAATGGTGGACAACGTTCGTCGAATGGATCGAGGCAAGCGGGTGCCGATCGTCTTCTATGGACCATCAAGCCCCGACTTGGGCAGCCGCCGCTGGCAGGCTCCAACACTCTGGATCGATCAACCAAATTCGATCGCAGAACTTGAGAATCTTCGTCGCGAGGTAAAACAGGCTCGTCGCCTCCCTCAAATGACGTTCCTGGATCGGCAAACCTATAAAACGCTTGCAGCCCAGGCGTTGGCCGAACGTGGCTGATAGCCCCAGCGATCCGAGCAAAATCCCGCCCCAACGGTGTTGTTCCGGGCGCTGAAAGCTACACAAACGGGCAAACCCGTGGTGGTCAGCCGCTGGCAGGTATCCGTACGGCTGAAATGCGGGTATTTTCTGACATGTCCAACAGAGGCAACCAAGCGTCCAAAATGGAATAAGTCACGTAAAACCGATCGCGGACTCGGACCAAAATCCGCCCCAAACCTCTCATGTCGATCCTCGGAACCTCATCGTCGGGCTCGGGCGTTCCCCCCATACCCGGAATCATTGGCAACTCGCCAGCGATGCAGGAGGTCTATCGGGTTACGCGTCGTGTCGCAGGCAGCAACGCATCCGTGCTGATTCTGGGTGAGACGGGCGTCGGCAAGGAACTGATTGCCAACGCGATTCACCGGTTAAGTCACCGCAGCCACGGACCATTTGTCCGAGTCAACTGTGGAGCGTTGAGTGAGAGTCTGCTGGAAAGTGAGTTATTCGGTCATGTTCGTGGCGCATTCACAGGAGCTGTCGCCAATCGCACCGGGCGTTTCGAAGCGGCCAATGGCGGCACAGTTTTTCTCGACGAGATCAACAGTACAACACTGACCCTACAGGTAAAACTTCTGCGTGTCCTGCAGGAGCGTGAATTCGAACGCGTGGGAGACACCAGCACACTGAGCACGGATGCCCGCATCATTGCCGCGAGCAACCGGGACCTGATGCAGGAATCGAAAGAGGGCCGGTTTCGCGAAGACCTCTACTGGCGTTTGAATGTGGTTCCGATCGAGATTCCACCTCTGAGAAGACGTCGCGAGGATATCCCCAGCCTGGTCTCCTTTTTTCTTGAACACTACAACGAGATCAATGATCGGTATGTCGTCCACATGGGCCCTGGCACGATGGAGGCAATGCAGGATTATCACTGGCCCGGCAATGTCCGCGAATTGCAGAACTATGTTGAACGCGCGGTGGTGATGGCCGAGACGGATGAACTGACGCTTGAGTTACTTCCCAAGTGCGTCACGTCCAGTGAATTGCCAACGGGAACACGACTTCCTACCGGCGACTTCGATTCCCTGACCCGCGAAGTAGTGATGCGGGGCTTGAGCGATGCAGGCGCGATCACCGGCGAAATCCACTCCGTGATCGTCGAACGCATAGAGAAGGAGTTGATAGCTCAGGTGCTTGCATCATGTGGAGGTGTCCAAACGAAGGCAGCGACCAAGCTGGGCATCAACCGCAACACTCTGCACAAGAAAATCAAGGACTACATGCTGGACGATCACGACGATCCAGACTCTTGAATTCAACGCGACCAGAATTCAATGATTCCGGGAGCCAGGGAAGAGTCTCTCAGCGGACGTCTCTGGGCTGGGGAGTGGCAATGTCAAGACTCTCAAGAATCATGTTTTCAACTTCCTTGGTGGACACTCGCACCGTCATGGTTTTCACCGTGCCCTTGGCCCGCGGTGTGCCATCCGCATTCGTAAGTTCGAAGAAAGCGGGTCGATTCGGTGCTCCATCAATTTTGAATCTGTCTTTTGCATTGGAATAGGTCACACGACTGGCAGTGCCAACCAACAGGCCGTTCTCTGCTCCCATGTCGCGAAACACGACCCCATCAGACGCCTCAAGTTCCCAGGCACCTGCGTTGGAACGCAAGCCACCATTTGCCAACCCCGCGGGATCGGCATTTACCCTGATCCGCTCACAATCCAGTGTCGAATCACCAACCGAAATGGAATCCATGGTGGCAGCATCAAAGAAGGGTGCATCGAAACCAGCCACGCCGCGTTTTCCTACCCGAACACCTCCAAGAAAATCAAGCGTCTTACTCTCGACAAACACCTGCATGGAATCCTTGAACAACAAATGGACGCCCGTGTACGGCATGACCCCGTCTGTTGCCGGAATCCATCCGCGATACCACCCCGGACCAAAGCCTTTCACGAGGCCACCCATTTGATTCGGAGTGAACTCCAGCTTCCTGGTGTACAGAAGATGCTTTGATTGCGAGCGTTCTCCAGCAGCGAGTCGCAACACCTGGATCTCAACCGGTCGCTCTTCTGTTTCGGTAATCGTAATCCGGTCCACATTGACATCATTCAGGTCACGCGGCTTGTTGATCCTGACCGTGCCTGCCAGTTCAACCTGAAGGCGGTCACCGGTCAGGTGCAAATCCATCGCATCGCCCTGAGACAGGACGGAAGCAGTGATGTCGATTCCATCGGAGAGTACCACTGTATCGCCATCGAACATCAGCTCCCCCAACCATCGGCAATGGGGCGCATTGACCCACTTCAAGCCACCGCTTTCGTTTTCCGGCGTTTGCTGCAGCATGGCTGAAGGCAACTGGAATTCACCAGCACAGTTCATCCACAAAATATTCTGGCTGGGTCTAACCTGAATCATGGCGCCAACAAAAAAACCATCTCCCAGATCAAGACGCGCCGGTGCGGTCTCCGTACCACGCAACTGAACGACATCACTGCCAATCACGCCTTCATATTGAAGATCATGTCCTGTCAGTTTTGCTGGCAGCACTGAGCCGTCATGCTGATGGAGATATTCAATGGCGACCTGTCCCTCGACTGTGACCTTTTGTGGCTCCCATCGATCGTCGTTCCCAACTGCAAGCTTTGCGCTGATGCGGTCACCGCTTATCTTCTGCTGTTCATGTTTTCTCTTGACAACTGGCTCCACCACTTTTGGTGCAACCACAGCAGAAGAACTTTGCATCGATTCCGGTTGTTTCTGCTTCACATTCGAAACAAACTGTTTTTGGTCAAAAAACAGCAACAATTCGTCTGTCGTCGCATCAACACTGTCCGTTGTGATCCTGACCTCATCCTGAAGGCTGATCCATTCCGGCAAACAGATCGTTTTTGCATCTGCCTGACCGATCGAGCCACCAGCAGAATGGGAAGATGCCGCCAGAAGCTTGACAGCACCAGCAAGCTTTCGGGTGCCAAACTGACCAGATGTTTTCCGATCATCACCAGCTGCACTACTCAACGCGAAGCGTCCCTTGACGTCACCCCCGATCACGAAATCGAATTTCCGTGGTGGTGTTTGAGCGGTTTGTCTCGCACTTGGATCGTTGGCTGTCTGCAAGCCACCCGTACCCGCAGAATCCTGACCTGCCAATTCCCTGATTTTGAAGGAATCTTCCCAACTAAGCGTCCCCGTTGTGCCTCCATCATCACGAAAAAAAGCACGCCCAAAACCGTCAACCGTCAATTGCAGAAGCCTGGGCTCCGTCCTGACTTCCAAGGCGCATTTGAGTTCCTGGAAGGTACCTCGCCAGTCTGCGGAGTTGACATTGACGCCCTGCGATCCGCTGGCCGCCATTGAGATTCGCCCACCGCTACCCGAAGTGATCACAATCGAATCGGCTGAAAAATCAGCACCAATGGACTCGGACTTCAATACTGCGGGCCGCCCTGTGGCAGTGATTTTCTCGAATTGGTCAGCAAGCGTTTTATCCAGAACATCCGTTCCTTCCTGGACGGCGGGATCAACCAGCACGCACTCCAATGCCTCGCACTCAAAGGTCGTGAGTTGCGTGCCATCACGGTAGGCCAGAGAAACCGCATCCCTCAGTTCAAGTGTTCTTTCATCGAACCGATACTCAACCCGTCCATCACAGCCACAATCCATGAACTTCTGATCGTCCATGGAATACTGGAGTTGATACAGGTAAATGAGCTCAAGTCGTTCCAACTCGGGAACCCCATTTCCTGATTTGCTCAAGTGCAGGGTCAAGTCGCGCCCACGCATCGCAAGGCCGTCGGATTTCAGATCAAATTCGTCGGTCGTCCAGATTTTCTGATTATCGATGCCGATATTGGAAGTGTTTACCAGCAAATCACTCGTTTCCGGATCATCAGCCAGCCGTTTGACGACGACAGGCCCCAGAACACGTCCACGTTCGATTGAAGGTGCTGGTCCGCTCCCAATGACAAGCGACCGGTTGAACTGGATTTCCGCTCCCTGAATCGCGTCAATGATAATCGGGGCTGCACCATCGTCAGACTTCAAACCTCCGCCTACAACGATTGAAAGCGGCGACAATCTCACACGGTTGTCTTTCAAATCAACGAAGTTCTCGAACAGCAGCATGCCGTCAACCGTCTTGAGAATCTTGCATCCACTTCGCTGCCAGCAGTTTTCATCCGGGAACAAATCCTTCAGACTGTCAGAAAATCGATCCAACGGTGGCATTGTCGCCAATTGCATTGCTTTCACGGCAGGCGGCCGCAGGTGGGGCGTCACAAAGGACTGATAAGCCACCGCCAGTGCGATAACAACCGTAAGAGCAACGAGATATCTTCGAATATTGGCAAACATGGTACGGCTCGGAGTGTGCGATCAGCCCTGACACAGTCAAAGGAACGCAGCCATTGACTGACGTTGTGCAGACATGTGACTGGCAGAACTCTGGTCGCTACCTCAAATGTTCCTCCCAACGATGCTTGGATCGCAACAGGCGTTCGATCAACTCACGGATCGCGCCTTCCCCACCCTTGGAACGCAGTATCCACCCAGCTGCTTCCTGAACATCAAAAGCAGCGTCGGCAGGAGCAACGGACAAACCAACACGGCGCATCACGGCCAGATCTGGCAGGTCATCCCCGATGTAACAGACCTGCTCGGGCCGACACCCCAAGGCTTCCATCATTGCTTCAGCGGCAGGCCCCTTTTCCTCGGATCCCTGCTGAACATGCTGGATTCCCAGTTCTGCGGCACGATGTTGCACAATGTCACTGCTGCGAGCGGTAAGAATGCCAAATGCAAAACCGCTCCTCATCCAGGCCTTGATGGCAACGCCGTCGCGCACATGAAAACGCTTGGTCTCAATCCCTTGATTGTCATAAACAATCCGCCCATCGGTCATGACACCATCGACATCCGACAGGATGCAAGTGATCGGTTCAGCAACTTCGGAATCAGAGTTCAAAAGGACTGGCATAAGAGGTCAGGTTCAAAGTTGGTTCGAAAAAACAGTAACGCACTTCATCCGAAAGTCATGATGCCCGGTCTGACGGACGCATGAATGGCAATGTCGATGGCCCCTGCCTCGACTCGGTCAGTGAGACCAGATCCGTTATATCCAGCAGTCCGATGGGGCTCCCTTCAGCATCAACCACTGGCAATTCACTGATTTTTCGGTGAGACATCATCGCAATGGCGTCCTGCAGCAGAGATCCACTCAAGGCAGTCGCCGGATTCAACGTCATTCGGGTATCAATTGAAGTATCGAGGACGTTTTCCTGCCGAGCTTCCAATAATCTTGCCAAGTCACTGTCCGTGAACAGGCCTGCCAGTTTTCCATCTCGATCAACCAGCATCACTGCCCCCGTGCGTCGCCCGGTTTGCGATGCCGCGACCATCGCGGAACGGATTGAAACATCGCTCGACGCCACACGACAAACCGACAGCGGTCGCATCACGTGGTCAACCTCCGTTAATTTCCGGCCCAAGGCACCACCGGGATGATAACGTGCAAAATCCTGAGCAGTAAAAGCTCGAAGCTGGCTTGCCAACATCGCGATTCCATCACCAACTGCCATCATCACAGCGGTGCTTGCCGTCGGAGCCAAACCATTCGGGCAAACTTCAACATGCTTGCCAATCGCTACCGAACAATCAGCAGCAACCGCCAAAGGATTTTCATGATCTGCAGTAATCGTTATCAGACCTGATGAGTTCGCACGAAGATGAGGCGCTATGCGGACAACCTCCTCGCTACGGCCTGAATTGCTGATGGCCCACACCAGGTCTGATTTGCGGACACGCCCCAAATCGCCATGAACAGCCTCGGATGGATGCAGAAAGTGTGCGGGCGAACCGGTACTGGCAAGCGTTGCGACAAGCTTCTGGCCCACCAGCCCTGCTTTTCCAACACCAGTAACAACAACACAGCCGTCGCAAGCTGCCGTCATCTCTGCAGCGACGACCGCTTCTGCACCCAAGGAGGCAGACGCAGCCGTGATCGCATTGGCCTCCTTGCTGACATACATCCGTAACAAACGCAAACGCTCCAATAAACTACTGGGCGCTACAGCATCATTAGCCAACGCGGCTTGTGGTTGTCTGATGGGGGAAGCCACAGCGAGACCTTCCTTGGTGCATCGCGGATAAACATCATGAACGACGCCGGTATCTTACAGGCAGACACGCCTCGCTGACAACGCTAGTCACCACCAGACACTCTCTGCCTGCCCGCCTTTGCTAGCAAACTATGGGATACTGATGGCCTCGTCCGTATTCATGAGCGCTCGGGCAACCAACATCCAAACCTGCGGATTCATTTTTTGGCGATCATAAAACGTCAAGAGCATCGACAATTCACGGGCGTTCGGCTTTCGGCACAGCAACCTGCGGAACATTGCGATTGCCACCTCACTCGGTGATGCATCGTTGCCAAGCTGGCGGATCACGGTGTCCGCCATGCCCACGGCATACTCAAGATACATTTCGTCATTGAGAAGCGACAATGCTTGCAAAGGTGTCGTGCTACGTTCTCGCCTTGCCAGGCAAGTCTCTCCCGAAGGTCCTCCGAAGGTTGCAAATGCGGCAAACGGTGCCGTCCGCTTACTGAATGTATAAATTGATCGGCGATAGCGATTCGCCCCCAGCGAGGTCTGCCATTTTGGTGCCCCATAAGCCAACTGCATGACTCCGTCCGGCTGAGGTGGAAACACACTCGGACCTCCTGAGCGCCGAACCATCAATCCAGACGCATCCAGGAAGGAATCTCTGATTTGTTCTGCGGAAAGTCGCCGCCGGGGCATCCCCGACAACAAACGGTTTTCCGGATCTTTGGGGCTTGGGTTGCGAACCACCTGCCGATACGTTGCTGACAAAACAATCAAACGATGCAGACGCTTCAACGACCATCCATGACTGATCAGGTCCAACGCCAACCAATCAAGCAAGTCAGGATGAGAGGGCGGCTCGCTTTGTGTACCGAAGTCGCCTGCCGTATCCACCAGCCCACGACCGAAGAACTCTCTCCACGCGCGATTCACGGTGACACGTGCCACCAGAGGATTTTCTGCACTGACCAGCCAGCGAGCAAAGGAGAGGCGATCTGCAGGCTCAATGGTTGAATCCCCAGTCAGGAATTCTGGCAACCCGGCGACAACGATTTCGCGTGGTTGCAAATATTCGCCTCGATGATGTCGGTGAGTGATTCGCTGGCTCGAGGGATCCCGTTCCCGCATTCCCAAGGTACGCACACCTGCCGGGATCTTCGCTTCCAACGCTTTGATACGTTTTCTTTGTGCCTTCAGTTGTGGCGCCGTATCTAAAAAGTGTCGCTGCAAAGTACCGAAGTCCTCTTGCGAAATTTCAGAAACATCACTCACATGCCAGCCGTACATGGACTGGGGCAAAGTGGAGGCAACAACAGGGCTGGAATCTGCAGTGATTGCAAATCGGAAGCGTCCCAACCCGGCTGCAAAATGGCGTTCAAAGGTCAGTTCGATCTCGAGCTGTTTTCCTGCCTTTCCTGGTTCTGCAAAGTTGACCACCCATTGATTTGCTCTACCCTCGGCCCCCGCAGTCGACCAGCCGGTTGACCCCTCTCCGTCAATCACATTGCTTGCGTCCGCATTTCCTGAGCCAACACTGATTTTCCCGTAGCTATGGGATGCATTCTCAAGTTTGACCGACTGGCCATCGATCTTGCAGGTCAACTCACTGAGAAAAAAGTCGCCGCGTCTGCCTTCATAGAAAGCCAGACCAGGCCCCCCCGCCGGGAGAGACTCATCCGGAAGAACATCCAGTCGCAACCCTGTCACTGGCATATCAACAGCTGGCAGCGGGAAGGTCAAACGATAGACCTCGCGTTTGGTAACGTCTCCACTGGCACGAATGGACAGGTCCGGCAAAACCTCAAGATCTGGTTTGGTGGACGCCATTTTCACTGGTTCCAACACCATCCACTTGCGTGATTCGCTGACCCGGTTTCTCACCCAATCATAAAAGCCGGCAACCAAAGACTTTTTGTCATTAGTTTTATTCTCCCCGCTTTTCGGGCCAGAGTTCACATGGTCACGGTGGAACTCAAGGAACTCTCCGTGGCTTGGAAGCAGAGAATTGATGATCTCATGTTGTGCCAGCGTGATCTGGCGTTGCAAATCGGCAGTTAACTGGTCGCGATGCGCGTTCGCGACGATGACGTCAGGCTCGTCTGCATTATTGAGAAGTGCAAAGAGACCGAAGTAATCATCATGTGTGATGGGATCATACTTGTGTGTATGGCATTGTGCGCAACCTGTCGTCAGGCCCATCCAGACGGTGCCCGTTGTTGCAACACGATCCACAATTGAATGGTAACGGTACTCCTGAGGATCGATTCCTCCTTCCTCATTCAACATGGTATTGCGGTGAAATCCAGTAGCAATTTTCTGCTGATTGGTTGCCTGTGGCAGCATATCTCCCGCCAACTGTTCAATCGAGAAATGATCAAACGGCATGTCGGCACCGATCGCCGATATCACCCAATCTCGATAAGGCCAAATCGTCCGGTTACGATCCTTCTCATAGCCGTTGGTATCGCTGTAGCGTGCCAAATCAAGCCATGGTCGGGCGAAGCGTTCGGCATAGTCAGGTGACGCAAGAAGACGATCGACAAGCTTTTCATATGCATCCGGTTTTTCATCTGCCAGAAACCGCCTTACTTCCGCCGGGGCGGGCAATGTCCCCAACAAATCAATTGAAAGCCGCCGTATCAATTGCTCGCGATCCGCCATCGGAGCCTGATCCAGGCCTGCTCTTTCGAGCCGGTGGAGAACAAACTGGTCAATCGGATTTCGACACCACTGGGAATTGCAGTCCGGTATCCTCACGCTGGCTGGTGGGTCAAAGGCCCAGTGCTTCTCGTAGTGGCCGCCTGCGTCAATCCATTCAGACAAAATGGCAACGTCTTTCTCGGTCAGAGCATTACCTGAACCCGGTGGAGGCATCTGCAGGTCAGGATCATCAGACCGAATCCGTTTTACAATCTCGCTTGCAGACGCATTTCCGCCCACAATGGCCGCATACCCTCCACGATCTTCCTTGGCAGCTTTTTCCTGATCCAATCTCAGATCCGCTTCTCTGGCATCTGAATCTGGCCCATGGCATTTGAAACAATGCCTTGCCAAAAGAGGGCGTACGTCGCGTCCAAACTCACTGGCACGTCCCATTCTGGCACTCGCCGATGCCAGCACGATGCAGCAGGTAAATATCGCAAGTTGGTGCAGGATATTGATTTTTCTGGCGTCCATCAGGCACTGGTGGGAGGATGATCAACACGGGTGTGAACCGGCAGCGAAGCCTGGTCACAAAATCGGTTGATACAGTGAGTCAAAGTGGCGTCGCTGTATGTACTTGGGGCAGGCTTATCCTACTCCAGCACACAATCTTACCGCAAAATCATTTCGACGAGTCAGACTCGAGGGTACATGCTTGCCTTCAAGTCATGACCTGTCCCGAAATTGCAAACCGTAACGAAGGAATGACGCGTTGGGTTTCAAGTCGGGATGCTCCCGAACGTCACCTTGCTTTTTTCGCTTGCCTGGCTTCGACGGCACCACCGTAGATCTCATGAGCTGCCAGAACAACCATACCTACCAAGAGCGGCAGGATGTAGTAAAGCAGCCTGAAGATCAACACAGACGCCAGAACGGAATCTCCCACCGTTCCCTTCAGCAGCGTCAGCAGGATGAGGTCCAATACGCCAAGACCTCCCGGAACCTGCGTGAGCAGCGAAACAGAAATACCGACCAGATAGGCCCCCAGTACCATCGCAAATGGCACGGACTCTGCCGTAGGCAAAACGAGATAGAGAGCGGTCGCTGAAATCAACAAGTCAATGGCAGCCACTGAAGCCTGCGCCGCCATCAACCCAGGCTCGGGCGGCCGCAGATGCAGTTTCCCGATCGGCCATGGTTTTCGCCAAAGGCAACAAACCATCAGGTAACCAATGGCAAGTGCGAGCAGGATCGCACCCAGCGTCCGTGTCCCGAACGGTAATGCCACTTGCTCGGGCAATTCCACGGGCACGCAAACAAGCACGGTACCTCCCAAAAACCACAGACCACTCCAGAAAGTCAGCCCCAGGATCGCCATCATCACAACAATCTGACTGGGGGACAGTCCCCAACGGGAGTAAAACCTGAACCTCAACGGTGTCGCTGCAAGCAGTGTCCCGAGATTATTGCCCAGGCTGAATCCGAGAAATGAAACCAGAGCCACACGTCGTAGCGGTAGCGAGCGGACAACGTAACGCAAAGCAAGCAGGTCATAGGCCGTCAACAAGCCGTAATTGAGCGCGATGAGAAACGCCGCAAAGAAAATGTAAAGCGGTCGAACACCGGTAAGTCCAGCCATGAACTCTTCCCACGTGATGCTCTGAATCTCACGATACAGAAGGCGTATTGCAAGAACGAATAGCACAGCGGCGAACACCGGCCCGATAATCGCACGTAATCTTCGTGTCAGCAAAGGGACCGCCAAAGGAAAGAGATGGTTGGAAGAACCAGGAGGGATCGTTATTGTCGATGCAACCGAAGGAGTCGCAAGGGCTACTTCCTGCAAAAATGTGAATTTGGGAAACCTCCCAGCCAACCAATCCGTTGACAATGGGGCCCGAACAAATGGGGCCCGATCACACGTTCCAGCGTCATGCTGCCTATCCGAGCTCAAGACGATGAGATAAAAAACTGGTGATCGTCGACTTGAAGAACAAAAACCAACTTAACTTGTCGCCACTGACACGGTTATAGTGCTGGAAAATGCAGACGTTGGCAACCTGAACAGCAGTGAACGAGAGAAAAGTTCCCGGTTCAGGTGGATGCCTGCCCCCACTTTCGACCAAAAGACCCACATACTTCGAGCAGAACAAGATGAAAACCGTGCAGCATGACCTGGTTGTCCTGGGTGGAGGTCCCGCAGGGTACGTTGCGGCTATTCGAGCAGCACAACTCGGGATCGACACAGCCTGCATTGACGAAAATCCCCGGTTCGGAGGCACTTGCCTTCGTGTGGGATGCATCCCCAGTAAAGCATTGCTGGAGTCAAGCCATTTGTACGAAGAAGCCAGTCAGGGAATGTCTGAACATGGCGTCGAGGTCAATGGTGTCGAGTTGCATCTGGACAAACTGATGGCGCGTAAAGACAAGATCGTCGATACGCTCACCGGTGGCATCGACCTGCTGTTCAAGAAACGTGGTGTCACACCTTATCAGGGACGCGGTCGTTTTCGTGACGTGAACACGATTCAGGTCGATAGTGAAGCCCCTGTTCTGATCGAAGCCAAACGCATTCTGATCTGTGCCGGAAGCCACCCCGCGAAACTTCGATCTGTCGAAGAGGACAACGACCGGATTGGAAACAGCACGACAGCCCTGTCGTTTCCAGACGTGCCAGATCGACTGGTAGTCATTGGCGGTGGTTATATCGGACTGGAACTCGGCAGTGTTTGGAACCGTCTGGGCAGTGAAGTGATTGTCCTCGAGGCGATGGATCGAATACTTCCCGGGATAGACAATGAAATTGCAAACATCGCCCACCGAACGTTCAAACGTCAGGGGATCGATTTCAGAACGAGCACCTTCGTCGACTCGGCAAAGAGAGATGGAGAGAAATGTGTTGTCGCCATCAAGGAGGGTGATCCGATCGAATGTGATCGTGTGCTGCTTTCAACCGGCCGTACGCCAGCCACAGACGATCTCGGTCTGGAATCAATCGGCTTGGAAACGGACGCTCGTGGCTTCATTCCCGTCGACAGTCAATTCGAAACTTCGGTTGAGAATGTATTTGCAACGGGAGACTGCATCGGGGGCGCCATGCTCGCACACAAGGCAATGGAAGAAGGCATCGTGTGCGTGGAACGGATGGCGGGAATCGAAAGCCACATCAACTACGACGTGATTCCCGCGATTGTCTACACCCACCCGGAAATTGCGACTGTGGGAAAAACGGAGGAGCAACTGATCGAAGCTGGCGTTGAATTCAACAAGGGGATCAGTCCCTTTGGAGCCAACGGTCGCGCACGCACGCTGGGTGAAACCGACGGCCGCGTCAAAATCCTCGCAGACAAACAGACAGATCGCGTGCTGGGAGTGCACATCATTGGGGCAAGGGCGGGCGACTTGATCGCCGAAGCCGCAGCCGCCATGGAATATGGAGCAAGCAGTGAAGATATCGCACGCACCTGTCACGCCCACCCAACGCTTGCCGAAGCCGTCCACGAAGCAGCCATGGCAGTTGACAATCGCGCAATTCACACTGCCTGATCATATCAGCGGCCGAGGGCGAATCATTTCAACATGGGCGGGTGGCACGCATCACTTCACGCTTGCCGCCCACAGGGCCAGGTAAGCACCTGATTTCGTAACCGCATGCCAACAAAGCATCCTTCACGCGCCGGTTCACGCAATAAGTAACGAGATGACCTCCGCCAATTAAAAGTTTTTTCATGCTGCCAAGAAATTCGACAGTCCAAAACTCCGGATTCACCGCCGGTGCGAAGGGATCGAAGTAGATGGCGTCGAATTGGATCGGTTCAGGAAAACTGAAAATCCGAGCATCATGGTGATGCACAGTTGCCGAGATTTCCGGACTGAATCGCCAGACATAACTTCCTGGTTTCGGATCGGTTCCAAACTGGTCTCGCCACGCCAGATAACGTTCACAGACAACTGGGTGTGACAAATGTCTCTCCAGATCCAGCTCCCGAACAATTTCTCCGCATAACCAATCCGACTCAAGCGCGTGGTACTCCAGCCTTCCTTGGCCAATGACGGCAGCATTCACGGTGAGCAACATTCCCATGCCCGTACCGAGACCAATCTCGAGAACCTTTGCTTCTCCCCCGTTCTCCAGCTTATTTTGTACACCACTGTTGTGCAGGTAAACGTGGCGTGTTTCTGCGAGAGCCCCAGACGCGCTATGAAATGCAACCCCGGTTTCCGGGTGCATCAGAGTCCGGCTGTTGTCATCCGTGATCTGCACCACTTGATTTGTGCCTGCAATTTTCAGAACTGGACGTTCAGCAGCCATAAAAAATCACCAATCTCGTGACAACAGGGCATAAAAAAAAGCGTAAACTGGACGCGAAAACCTTATCATACTGCGGAAGAGCCGACCCGGAACACTGGACATACATCGCATGACGGGGCATCCGAGGTCGCTTGGCTCTTCCACCCTGTCCTACGTTGACGTCTTGCATAACATGCATTGGTGAATACAGAGCAGGCTGAGTCATTTTCGAACCGTGCCAACACGACACATCGGACGGGTCACCTACCGCTGCGTCAGACAATCAAGCATCATCACTGCGAATCGTCGCTGCACAGAAACTGAACAACATCACACGCATGTCGACACGGCATCGCCCGGGCTCGCAAACCACGGAATACTGAAGCATCGATGCCATCACAAGAAACTGAATCACGGACGTCCCGTTCCCCTGAATCACTCGCTCCTGAATCACTTGCCCCTGAATCACTTGCCCCTGAATCAGTTGAGCAGGAACTCCAGCAGATCGAAAATGTTCGGCAGGCTTTGCAGGGAGTGATCCGCGGCAAAAGTAAAGTCATCGACTCACTTCTGACCGCATTGCTTGCGGAAGGATCCGTACTCCTGGAAGATGTACCTGGCGTTGGCAAAACAACGCTGGCAAAATCCCTCGCCAGCCTGCTGAATCTTGAGTTCCAGCGAATTCAGTGCACTCCTGACCTGCTTCCAGCTGACATCCTGGGCAGCTCCATTTTCCAACCAGCGACCGGAACATTCGATTTCCGACAAGGTCCGATTTTCTGTGACCTGTTGATCGCTGATGAAATCAATCGAGCCTCACCACGAACGCAGAGCGCGCTTCTGGAAGCGATGGCCGAATCCCAGGTCACGATTGACGGAACCCCTTATCCGCTGCACCAGCCCTTCATGGTCATTGCAACTCAAAATCCGAATGGATTTGAGGGGACATATCCTTTGCCGGAATCACAACTGGATCGTTTTCTTTTCCGCCTTTCCATGGATTATCCTGACCAGGAAAGCGAAATAGAGCTATTGCTTGATCGCAGCATCGACGAACCGGGATTCCGACTGGAACCACTCTTGGACAAAGAGAGACTCGTCGCCTTGCAGAGAATGGTCCGACACGTGACGGTCGATAGAAAAATCGCCAGCTACATCGTGTCGCTGGTAAACGCAACTCGCACGGATACACGCGTCCGTATCGGCTGCAGTCCCCGCGGATCAAAAATGCTACTTCGCGCAGCACAGGCACGCGCCATGCTCGATGGCAGGATGTTCGTGCTACCCGACGATGTGCAAGCGATCGCGGTAGATGTGATGTCTCATCGAGTCTCTTTACGCACCAGTGGTGTTAGCAGTGAGGACGCTGCACTCGTTGTGCAGGAGGTTGTGAAGGCAATCGAGGTACCGGTGTGACCAATCAGGAAAGTAACATTTCCGAACGCAATGAATCTTTGCAGACCGGTGGGGTGAAGATGGCTGCCCGACTGGTTTGGCGCACACTGCTCGCACCTTTTCGGGCATTTCTGGCAGTCCGCAAGGCCATGACGCCGGCATCAGTGAGCTTACTCCTGTTTGGAATCATTACCCTCAATATCATTTGGGGATTTCCATGGACCGGTATCTTTTCAGCTTGTGTCAGCATGTTCGCTGCGGGTTGCCTGATTCACTTCATTACTTTTCCCAAACTGGAAACGAGTTTTACCGTACCAAACTCCGCCGCCAAGGGACAAGCGTTTCCCGTGACGATTCATGTTAGAAACCAAAGCGTCTTGCCAGCCCTTGATTTCGGTTTTGATTTTGCGAATCCGGCTCCAAAAAAGAGACGCTGGTTTCAGCGAAAAGCCAAAAGCACGAATCTTCCAACGATCCAGCAGACACCCACGAGGCATCAAATTCTTGCTGCAGGTGAAATGGCAAATCTGAACGCCATGATCACCTATCATCGGCGAGGAATCCATGCCCTTCCCGATACAGCAGTGAATGGGAGCTTTCCGTTTCATCTGTTTGAATCCAGTTTCAAAAAAGCCTCATTGACCAGCATCGCTATCACACCGGCCCCGCTCGCGGGCGATGACGCACACTCGCGGGAACTATTGAACAACCTTGGCGGCTGGTCCCATAAACTGTTGTCTGGTGATCAACTCGACTACACCGGGAGTCGAGAGTACGAAGTTGGGATGGCCGTCAGGCGGTGGGACTTCCCATCATGGGCACGACTTGGCATTCCCATCGTGCGCGAGTATCAATCACCATCGGTTCAAAAGGTGTTTCTGATTATCGACACGACTCTCGATGACAATGCATGGCATGATGATTCAGACGAGCACCCACTGCTGGAACGCATGCTTTCCTTGGCCACCACGGCAATCCACGAGCTTACCAAACAGACTGTCAAAATACAGTTTTTCCTGACGACACCCTCAGGCCATTCTGCTAACTCAGGCGTTTTTCTGACCGACGCTGATCACGAATCACTGTTGATCCAATTGGCTGCCGCTGCTCCAGTCAAAGGAGAACAGGGAGACCGGCAAATCAACGAGGCTCTTGAAATTGCCGGGCGTTCACCAACGCTTGTTTTGACCACTCGAAATACGCTGAAAATGAGCGAACGTCTGTCACGTACGTGCACCGTGATTCGTACTGATCCACCCTTTCGCACTGACGCACCAGAAACACCACGCCCCAATGCGGTAACGCGACGCGCCCGCGGAAAGCAGAGTAAAAAATCCCCGGCAGACTCACAGTCAAATCCGGAAAGCATGCAACAAGGCTCTTCGACTAATGCATCTCCCTGATTCCCAACCTGCATTTCAATCTCAAGGCACATGAGCAAATCCGCAGCTCGCACAATCGCTTTTTTAATCGTCATGCTTGCGATGTTTGTTGGCTCGACGTTCCGCTCGAATCCGGCAACGGTCACACTGGCACTGATCGCGGTCTTCATCGCTTCTGTTCGCGGTTGGAACAAAAGGCGTTCACCTGCAAAAGACCGCGGAACTCTGTTTTCTCTTTTCAAAAAATTTCTCTTCGTGCTCTCGCTTGCGTTCTGCCTGGCCGCGTGTGGGTTCTGGCGTTCCATGGCAGAAATTCCATTGCAACAAGGTCGAGTGCAAGGTGCACTGGACATCGCGGCACACGCATTTCTTACGTTTCAGTTTGTGATCTGGATGGCCAGACCACTTCAAGGGCATCATCTGATGCTTCCCAGCGCACTGCTGATCATCACCGTGTGTGTCTTCGCTGGTGGTGCGAGTACTTCACAAGCAGCCCAGACAAGTGTTGCGTTAGCATCATGCGCCGGATTCTGCCTTGCGGCTCACATCCTGTTGGGAGCCAAGTCAACTCCACCGGATCGAAGCATTGCAGAGCATGACGCTTCACCGTTCTCCCTGAAGCCGTTGCTCTTGCTGTTGACTCTTTCGCTACTCCTGATGGCGACCAGTGTTGTTGCCGGCGGAACACGATCCGTCCTACCGTACATCCAACGACAACTGCAGGAGCATCTACAGGTTTCACTGAACATGTCTGGTGATGACCAGATCATCGGCGGCACTCGATACGTTCGCGGCAGCACGCTTGGTTCAGTGCGTAAGGCGATGATCAACAATCCACAGGAAATTGCATTGACGGTCCACTGTGAAGCCCTGCCGGGCTACCTGCGTGGTAACGCTTTTGACACCTACCGACGAAGAAAGTGGATGACCATCCAAACCGATTTCATGGTGGAGACAACGGACCCGGAACTGTTGGACCGGCATATTTCACCCAGCAAAACGGCCACCCGAAAAGCAATCGCTGACAAACGTCTTTTGAAACTCAGCACATTCCTCGTCAACGAACCAAAGGGTCCCACCGTCGAACTGGAGATTTACAATGATCCCATGAAGGGAACGGTGGTTTTTCTACCGCAGGCCACCAATTGGATCGAAGCCAAAAGCAACGAGTTGACACTGAACCCCCACGGGATTGTGCGACTTGGAATTGACATGTCGGAGCCGTACATCGCGGTTGCAAGCCCGCAACTGCCCCGCGAACCCCTTTCGGCACAGCGACGAAGATTCCTGCTCGATCTACCTCCGTCAACAAGCGACTTCCTGCTGGATTTTGCAAACGGGAAATGGGGCGATCTGGATACGGCACAGGCAAAGGCAAACGCCGTCAGCAGCTATCTTCGTCAAAACCATGAGTATTCGCTGGACCTTCCCCAAGTGCCACGTGGTGTCGACCCTGTGGTTAACTTTCTCGCGTCCGGACACGCCGCTCATTGCGAGTACTTTGCAACCGCCACTGTGATGCTGCTACGAAGTCTTGGCGTACCTGCGCGCTACATCACTGGTTACGTCGTTGACGAGTACAACACAGATGACGAGTTCTGGGTTGCGCGTAATCTGGACGCCCATGCGTGGGTTGAAGCCTATGACGAACAGAATCAGACCTGGTTTGCTGTTGAATCGACCCCGGGTCGCCAATACCAGACCATCAGCAACGACAGCCCGGCGCTCGAAAACGAAGGGCTGTTCGATGTTTTCTATACAGGCGGCGATGATTACGGCGACTCCCTGCTGGGCAGAGCCCTGGGTTGGCTGCTATCGATTCGCATCACAGACCCGCTGATGATTCTTTTCCGTGTAGCCCAGCTGCCACTGTTTTGTGTGGTTGTGTTCGTCATCTGGACACGTTTCGTGCGTCCGCGTTCCGCTGAGAACCACGACATAGCAAGTCGACGGATGCTCAAGCAGGCAGATCGACAATGTAGAAAACACCAAATGGTCCGTGCGCGAAGCGAAACCCTGAACCAGTTTGCAGACCGTCTGGATGCGTTCTGTCAAACGCAAGCGTCCAGCCTTGCTGACCACGACCTCCAACGCATTCAAAGACTACCCGAGTGGTACCGTCAATTTGCAAGTGCCCGGTATCAGGGAAACCGACCCAACGCGATCTGACCGTTCATCTCCAGGCGTGCCCCACCGACGTAACCTGTGCTGCATGCAACACAGCAAGAACACAGCGTTACCAGCGCACCGCGTTCGCAAGCAAGTTTTGCATCAGACGAACGTATCGTAGGCCGACAGATCAGAATGGGATGGCCCACTTGGTGGAAGTGAAAGACGGAAACAGATTCCCGAACCATGTTCACCATCCCGAACCTCAATCGCTCCACCGTGTTCCCGCATGATTTTGGCACTCACGGGCAGCCCCAAACCTGTACCACGCATCCCTTTGCGTGATTCAAACATGGAAAAGATTTTTTCCCTGTCCTCTGGAGCGATACCGGGCCCATTATCCACGACATCAATCAGCCATCCTTCGAGAGCGTCATACGCGGTAGAAACAAAAACCTTTGCCTTGCGGGAACCGGCTTCGGTACCATCCACTACGGAATCATCATCTGCAAACTCCGTTTCCTCGTCTTTGTTCAACGCCTCGGCGGTTGCGTCAATTGCATTGGTAACCAGGTTAAGAATGGCGCGATGCATCCCATCATGATCGAACTTCGCCTGCGGGATCGACTCGTCCAGATGCATCCCCAGAAGAACATTCATTTCTGCAGCCCGCGTTTGCATCAACTCAAGTACATCGCGGACAACTTCATTCAGATCACCGGGGACCAGATCAGGTTCTCTTTCCTTTGAGAAAGTCAACATATCCATGACGAGGTTCGAAATCCGGTCCTGATTCCTGTCTACAATTCCCCACCCCCGTCTGACCGCATCCGTATCGTCACGTTCCAATCCCGCCTCGATCAAATAGCTGCCACCACGAATCCCCTGCAGGATATTTTTCACGTGATGTGACAGCGTGGCAATGGTTTGGCCCATCGCTGCAAGACGTTCACCCTGAAGCAGGGCTGAGTAATAAAATGTATCCTCGATGGCGAGCGCCGCCTGATGCCCGATCGCGGTAATCAAACGCAGATGATCGTCGGTAAACCGTAGTTGATTCCCGGACTGGATCAACTTGCCTGGCGATGTGTACGTGTCAACATACAGTGCCCCAACAATGTCGTATCTTCCTTGAAGAGGAACACAGAGTGCTTCACGAACACCTGCCTGCACAATCGACGCGGCAGCATCGAACCGGGAATCGTCGCGCGCGTTACTGGTTCGAACACCTTCTTTTTTTTCCATCACGAAATCAAGAATGGTACGACTGATCGCAATTCGACCGTCTTTTTCATCGAGACCAGCGCGGTCACATCGTGCTGCCGGCTGCAGGTGCCTGCTTTCGGGGTCACGGAGCATGACGCATCCGCGATCGGCCTCAACCCAGTCAAAAACCAGAGTCAGGATACGGTTGAGGACTTCGTTCAGATCATCAGTGCGTCCAACGGCAATGGCAGTCAGATACATGACCTCCAGAGAACGATCGCTTTCAGAATCGCCCTTCACCCCCTGAGCAGGTTTGGCATCTGCACCGGATCGCGATAATGAGGAAACAATCCTGCTACCGTCTTCCTGACTCTTGAGCACAATGTCGACGCCGTGTGCAGCATCCATTTCACGTGGCTGGCCTGCCCCGGTAAAAATCATCAGGGTTTCGCCAATTTCGACGCGATCTCCACTCCTCAACTCTCGTTTTGCAACCAACTCTCCGTTGACCCGGGTACCGTTGCTACTGTTCAAATCCAGCAATTCCCAACTGCCGTCCGCTTGCAAGCGAACTTCGGCATGCGTTCGTGAAGCCTCGGAATCAAGCAACTGGATGTCACTGCCAGCTTCTCTTCCCACACGCAAAATATTCTGGGAGAGCTGAAAATGGCGGCCCTGATCCCGACCTCGAACTACAAACAGTGACGGCATAAGAATCCCAAAAATTATCATAATGGACGACAAAACTGCCTCACAAACAGCATAAGGAAGCATGTCCCGGTAAGACAGGTGGCGAGCCGGACCAAACCAGCCATAATATAGAGACAGTGGACAATCCGTTTCCCGCCATCCAACAGGTTTTTCCCTTGGTCCAGCCGCCTCCCGTTGAATCCCAGAATGATCCCGCTGACGCCTCCGCACTGGTGGAAGCCTGTGCAAAAATCCGCGAGCAAGTGGGCCGTGTGGTTGTCGGGCAGGACTCCGTGATCGAGCAACTTTTAATTGCCATTCTGGCGCGTGGCCACTGTCTGCTGGAAGGCGTGCCCGGGCTCGCCAAGACACTCATGGTCCACACACTCGCCGATTCCATGGACCTTTCGTTCCGACGAATCCAGTTCACACCTGACTTGATGCCGGGCGACATCGTGGGCACGGAAATAATCCAGGAAGACCCGGACACAGGTCGCCGCAACTTCGTGTTTGAACGAGGACCAGTCTTCACTCAGATGCTGCTGGCTGACGAAATCAACCGAACGCCGCCAAAAACGCAAGCTGCCCTGCTTGAAGCCATGCAGGAACATGCAGTCACCGCTGCAGGACACACCTACGCACTCGACCAGCCTTTCTTTGTACTGGCGACCCAAAACCCGATCGAGCAGGAAGGAACCTATCCTCTACCCGAAGCACAAAGAGACAGATTCCTTTTCCATGTCGTTGTGGACTACCCGACCCGGGACCAGGAAGGCGAAATCGTTGATCGCACTACCTCAACGTTCAATACCTCGGTGGAAGCCGTGGTGAGTGGTGAAGAGATTCTGCAGTTCCAGCGCACAGTCAGACGCGTTCCTCTGCCTCCACATGTCAAAGACTGGGTTCTCGATGCAGTCCGCGCGGTGCGTCCTGCCGATGCCAATAGCAAGGCGTGGGCCAAAGAACTGATTGAATGGGGCCCGGGTCCCCGAGCCAGTCAGCAACTGGTACTTGCAGCAAAAGCTCGCGCGCTTCTCGAAGGCCGATCACACGTCACCATCGAAGACGTCGAAAAACTCGCGCACCCAGTCTTGCGACATCGGATTGTTCCCACATTCGCAGCTGAGGCCGACGGCATCACGGTCGATGATTTGATCAGTCGACTGATCAAAGAGCAGGCTGCTGCACCCGCCAAGGTCCTGTAAAAAAATCCGGAACCTGCTTGGAGAAGATCAAAAGCCAGCAGTGTTTCTGGCTGAGTCTCATCAGATTTTTCCGATGCGCCGCTTCACGTACACCAGCGAAACGGCAAACCAGCGAAACGGCAAACAAGCGAAACGGCAAACCAGGGCCGCCCGGAGCAACTATCGCAAATTCAGAACGCGACGAATGCGGGATGCAACCGCCGGATCTCTTTCCTGTGTCAGATGAGTTTGCAATCGACCGGCAATGGCGGGGTCATCCATGCTGCCCAAACTCGAAATTGCACGCAACCGCACAGCACGGTCAGGATCTTGCAACAGAAGCAACAACCAGGGTCGCGGATCAAGCACGGCCGTCCCGGCCAAAGCGTCTGCCAACTCGAGTTTTTCGTCAACTTCGCCCGTGTAAATACGGCTAGCGATTGCAATTTCAGTGCCATCAAAACCGCGTGAAACCAGTTCCAATTTTGCCTTTTCACGCAGAGCCGCATGCGGACTCGCCAACCAACGCATCACAGAAGCGTCATCAAAAGCCGTCATTGGCGAATCAGCCAATGCTTGTGGCTGTTTTTCCGTGATGCCAGCCACGTGCTCTGACCCCACAGCGTCACTTCCATCTGCAACCGATGATTCAGCCTTCGCAGATTCCTGCAGCTGCTTCAAACCACCTTCACTCTGCACCAGGCTGTTGGCAACATCAGTAAGTTGCACGTCCTCGTCCTTCCCTACAACCTGCAATCTGCTTGCTCCGGACTTATAAACTGTTGGCACCGCGCTTGACGTGTTGACGCTCACAACCGAGCCCAAGGCCGGCTCAGCAGGAACTTGCCCGGCAGCAGTCATGCCGGCCTCCGCCGGAATCAAACGGTTCGAGACAAACGCAGCATTAGCTGACGCAATCCCCGTCCGCTTGTCACCAGAATTGGAATCGGGCGGCCACGTTGTCCATTCGTCAACCGAGTGCACGGAATCGACAGGAAGTGGGCCACCCTGATCAACCCGTCCGCCTGGGTGTTCATCCGACGACTCAACGGCGGTTCCACTTGGAACAGAACTCCGTGACATCGCAAACAAATCAATCGCATTGGATGCCATTTGTGGCAACGTCCCAGTTTCACTTGGATGCTCTGCAGTGAAAACCAGGGTTTGCTGCAGCAGGCTGGTTCCCCAACCAATCCGATGTTCCGGCAAATCAATCGAAACGAGCTTCAATGATTCGACCAATAACTTGTGGCGGGATGCCTCATCTTCGAGTGATAAAACCGTCCAGTCATTCTGTGCTGTCCGCAACAACTCGTATCCTGCACGGGCAACACTGGCATCCTTGTCTGCCAGACTCAGAACCAACGGCTCAACTCCAAAAGGTCCGAGATCTTCCAACTGGTTGAGACGCAGAATTTTTTCGGCAGGGGAGAGACTGTCAAAGTCAGCAGTCAAACGTCCTGCTACCCAACGCTTACTCTGGTTGGCCACGATCAGGACGGCTCCCGCTGCAACAGTCGCCAGAACGAATACCTGAAACGCCCGTAAAAGCGATCGGCGACCCGAAACTTTTTCCTTTTGGGAAACTCTGGCAAACGGGTTATCCGACAGATCACCAAATTCCATTTTGGCACGGTCACATGAGAGTCATGAAGTTTGAATTTGTTACTTGTTGGGGATTCTTGCGATCAACACCTCTGTTTCGCAAGACCACTTCCGCCAAAGCTAGCATTGCAGCGATTCTGGGTGCCTTGCTTGGCAAGATCGTTCGCTCTTCCTGATTTGCCTGCAAATCACGGCAAATGGTTGTCAATGACGTCTCAAACCCATCAATCATGGCAATCGCTGCATGGCTGAAATTACCTCCCTTCTGTTTGTCCGGTTCGGCGATTACAACATGCACCAACTTTTCTGGAGCAAGGAACCGCATGAGTTTGACAGACAAATCCAATTTAAATTTTGATCCTCACCTGCCTTGCATCACCTCTGCGTGCTGCATTCAGGATCAGCCCGCGGCCGACGGCGCCTGCCCGGATTCCTTTCAGGCTACGGTCAGTGCGCTGAATGGACCGGCGGACTTTCCGCCGATGACAGCTGCCATCGTCCCTGGTGACCATGTTGCTATCGCGTTGGATCCAAATACGCCGGAAGTTTGTCGCATCCTTGCAGGTGTGCTTCAGGTGTTACAGGAAAGTGATGCCGAAACTGTCAGCGTCATCGTAAGTGATGAAGTCAGTGATCAAATATTTGCAGACATCTGTTCGGTAGCCGGTGACACCGTTCAGGTAGAAATCCACCGCCCCTCGGACCGCGAAGCGTTACGTTTTCTGGGCCCTGACTCTTTGGCTCATCCGATGTATCTGAGCAGACTGGTGGTCGATGCAGATTTTGTCTTGCCCATCACAACCGGACGCTGCGGCGACTTGGATCGGCAACACGACCTTTTTGGTTTTTTCCCTTCATTCTCCGACTCTGCCTCGCGATTACGCTCGATGTCTCTCCCAAACGGCATCGAACCTGACGCCACTGACCCGCATGAGCCGGCTTGGGCACTGGGCGCCCAGCTGATCCTTTGCGTCACGGCAACCAGAACCGGCGAGGCTGCCAATGTGATCGCTGGCACCCCCATTGCGATTCGCAAGCACCTTCAGGAATCTCGATTTTCGTCTTCCCAGGAATCCCCCACTTCGTTGATTGTCGCAACGCTGGATGGGAACCAGCAACAGCAGACTTGGCAAAATATTGCCAGAGCCGCAGCGACTGCTGCGCAACTGGCCGAGCAAGGTGGCACGATCGTATTGTGGAGCAACATTGCCGAAGCACCCACGAACTCCCTGCTCAGCATCACGAGTGAAGATGACCTTTCAACCGACTCGGAACCACTCGGTGAGGATGAATTCCCGGAATGGGACCCACTTCTCGAACCAGCGAAAACACTGCGGAGTCTTGTTCACGAATATCGGATTCTATTACGAAGCCAGCTCTCACCCGAAGACACCGAGTCCCTCGGCATGGGCGTCATTGGATCAGTTGATGAACTTTCCCACCTGACTCGTTCTTTTTCAGCGTGCAGGGTGCTGCGAGCTGCCAGTTTTTGTTGTTCCTCCGCAACACAGTCCCAAAAGATCACAGTCCCCGAGAATCAGTGAGGATCAATGCTGAATGGGGGTGATTCTGTGCTTCGTCACTTGTTCGTTGCAGCCTCGCCAATGCAACCCGGGCCATTAGCTCTGCTTGCACATTTTGAACGTCAAGATCGCATGTCGATCTGGTAAAGATTCCGTGCCATGATTTGCCGGGCACATCAATAGATCGCGTTGCCGACAGACTTCGCCCCGCAACCAGCCAGATTTCTCTGGTCCACCCTTATCCGCCACCTGCGTTTCGTCTGAGCTTTGAATCAACGAGGGTTGATCGGATACTTCAGATCGTAACGCATCTGCCATTTCTAGGGCACGCTGACAAACTTGGTCGACTTTTTTGATTAGCAACAGTTGGGGAATGAGGGCAAAATTGCCGATAGCCTCTCTCAGGCGGAATTTCCGAAGTGAATTTCACAACGGGAGCAGCAATCCGCCAAAACCGTGATGGATCGCACCTCCCAATCGCGTGCCTGTCAAGAAAATGGCTTTCTCGACGGCACCTTGCCCCATCCTGCTGGATTACCTTCCCTGTGATGTTGAACAACTCTTTTCAGACAGCGAGTCTCCGCATGAGCAACGCGGAAGACTCTGATCGATGCTCGGATTACCTGTTGGTTTGCGAAGCGCGGGCGTCTTCCCTCTGTGAGGGCACCTGGCACTTTTCACTGGAAAGCTCGGACGGAAACCCGGTCTTTGATGCGGGTGATGTTGACTTGGGCGATCTAAATCGCCTGACGTTGCTCGCTGCAGTTCGTGGACTCGAGGCCATTGATGGCCCGGCATCGGTAACCTTATTGAGCCACAATCGCTACCTGGTCCGATCACTCTCGGACTCTCTCCCCCGTTGGCGGGAAAATGATTTTGTCTGGGAGCATTTTGGACGCAAGATTGACGTGCAGCACGCGGATTTATGGCGGAGGGTTGACCGGGCACTTTCCATTCATCGGGTGGAGGCATGCCTTGTCTCCTCGCGACTGGTCAGTGTGGGTTCGGATCGCAGAGTCAAACAAAGCGGAACCGAACGTGTCCGTGTCGATTCGCCGCACCGTCATCCGTCGGGACCTCGCGGGACGAATCGTACACAGGATCAATTACGACGTTGGTTGATGCGTGGTAGTTCCGGAGAAGGTACTGCGGAATCTGCTCGCAGGTTCACGGCCCGGGATCTGGTGGAATCCAATTGACGGCTGTGAGCATTCATGTGGACATGGCGGTGGAATCAGTTAGCCCGTTTCATTTACCCTGACGCCGCCCTAGCGGATCACAAATGCACACTCAAGTATCGCTATCCTGTATCAGTCAGTTGATCGCAGGTACCCACGAGAATCCCTCCAGCGTGCTTGGACCGCACCCTGTTGATTACCTTGGCAGCGAAGCGGTAGCGGTAAGGACACTGCTTCCCAACGCGAAGGCGGCTTGGATCATTGACAGGCAGAGTGGCTTGCGTCGCCCCATGCGTCGTTTGCATCCAGCGGGTTTTTTTGAAGCGATTTGTCACGGAGAGGTCGACGAAACGTCCGGATCAGTTCAAGATGTCGCGCACGGAAAGTGCAATACATCCAGATACCGTATTCAGATGACAGACAAGACGGGTGAAATCATCGACATGCAAGATCCGTATGCCGCGCCGTCCATTTTCAGTGATCTCGACAGACACCTGATTGGGGAAGGCCGTCATCATCGGCTTTATGACCGACTGGGTGCTCAACCTCGAATCATTGATAACGCAGCGGGTGTGAACTTTGCTGTTTGGGCCCCCAATGCCAAAAGTGTTCAGGTCGTGGGCGATTTCAATGATTGGGATGGCCGTGATCACACTGCTCGAATGCTCGAGCACCTTGGCATCTGGGAACTTTTCGTTCCCGACGCGTCGGTTGGCGATAAGTACAAGTACCGAATCCACAACCAGAATGGCGAATGGATCGACAAGAGCGACCCTGTTGGTTTTGCTGCCGAACTGCCACCGCTCACAGCATCGATTGTGACTGATCTGCAGAACTATCAATGGAATGATGGTGACTGGATGTCCCAGCGTCACGACTGGAACCCGTTGCAATCTCCCATGAACACCTACGAAGTCCACTTGGGGAGTTGGCAGAAAGGTCCCGGTCGCACCCATGGCTGGCTTGATTACAGAGACCTCGCCAAACGTCTGGTTGATTACTGTCATCGGATGCATTTCACGCATGTGGAACTGATGCCCATCACCGAACATCCATTCACGGGTTCCTGGGGCTATCAGACCGTCGGTTATTTTGCTCCGACATCTCGGCATGGGAAGCCGGAAGACTTCATGCACTTTGTTGATTACATGCATCAACACGGAATCGGGGTGATCATTGACTGGGTTCCCGCCCATTTCCCCAAAGACATCCATGGCCTTGCCAGATTTGATGGATCTGCGTTATACGAGCACGCCGATGCACGTCAGGGAGAACATCCCGACTGGGGCACTCTGATATTCAACTATGGCAGAAATGAAGTTCGCAACTTCCTGATTGCCAACGCGCTTTTCTGGTTGGACAAATATCACATCGACGGACTACGTGTTGATGCCGTTGCTTCCATGCTTTACCTGGATTACAGCCGGGAACATGACCAGTGGATTCCCAACCGTCATGGGGGACGGGAGAATCTGGAGGCCATCGAGTTCCTCCGTGAGTTCAACGAAGCCGTGCATGAAAATCATCAAGGTGTCATCACGGCAGCAGAAGAATCGACCGCCTGGCCGGGTGTCTCCCGCCCGACCTCCGATGGTGGACTCGGATTCACATGCAAGTGGAACATGGGATGGATGAATGACACACTCGATTACTTCCAGAAGGAACCCGTCCATCGGAGCCATCATCAGAATGATCTGACCTTCAGTTTGATTTATGCTTTCACCGAAAACTTCGTCCTGCCATTATCGCACGATGAAGTGGTTCACGGCAAAGGCGCCATGCTGAGCCAGATGCCGGGCGACCTGTGGCAGAAATTTGCCAATCTGAGACTGCTCTATTCGTACATGTGGACACACCCTGGCAAAAAACTGCTGTTCATGGGCGGCGAATTCGGGCAATGGAACGAGTGGAACCACGACGATGGTCCCCAATGGGAACTGCTGGACTTTGAGAATCACCGCGGAGTCCAGCAACTGGTCGCTGACCTGAACAAGCTCGTCGTTCAAAACCCGGCTCTCCACGAACTGGATTTCGCAGAAGAAGGCTTTGAGTGGATAGATTGCCTGAACGCGCGTGACAGCGTTCTGGTCTATCTGAGAAAAGGCCTCAACGGGACACCACCTTTACTTGTCTGTGTGAACATGACGCCGGTGGTTCGCTATGACTACCAGGTTGGGGTTCCCAACAGCGGTTTCTGGAAAGAAATCTTCAACAGTGACAGTTCCACTTATGGTGGAACTGACATTGGCAACTTTCCAGGAAGAAAAACAACTGGAAACAGCCATCATGAACGGCCGGACAGTATCCTGGTGAATCTGCCACCACTTGCAACCACGATTTTCAGGCTGGAAAACTGATCCCCACCTGAGGTCAGTTGTCGGTGGCGATTCCAGAGGGCCGCATCGTCCATGAAAAGGGGGGCATTTCCCCCTGGCACCCACCGCTGCAGCCACTTTCATCCCATCAGGAAACGGTATACTGGTGGTGCGAAACAGTTCGCTCTTGTGCAACCCTATCTGTGCAACCCCGTCTCTTCACCGCCCAAACACCAACGATCTCATGCCGGTAAAGATGCAACTAGCCCGGATCATCATTTCCGAGCTAACCGAGAACCAGGTCATTTACCTGCAAGAAGTCGACGGGGAACGCGAATTCCCAATCCTGATCGGGATTTTTGAAGCGACGAATATCGATCGGCGTGTCAAGGAAGGCTATGTCCCCCCTCGGCCGTTGACCCATGACCTGGTCGTGAATGTGGCGAATGCTCTGGATGCCAAAATCGAAAGTGTTGTCATCAACGACTTGAATCAGAGCACGTACTTTGCGCAACTGCGGCTTGTGAAATCCGATGGTGAAGTGATCGAGATTGATTCGCGTCCAAGTGATGCGATTGCCGTGGCTGTCACATTCTCTCCACCGCTTCCCATATTTGTCAGCGAACATGTACTTGAAGAAGCTACATCGGCAATCTAATCAGATCGAACACCGCCATGGAAGTCATTGATTCGCCGGAGCTTGCCAGAAAGTATGTCACCTCATTACGTTCTCAGGGGCGTACAGTCGGGTTCGTGCCCACAATGGGAGCTTTACACGATGGACACCTGTCCTTGGTGGAGGCGGCCCGTTCCTGCGACTTCACGGTGGCAAGCATTTTCGTCAACCCGACGCAATTCGGCCCGAACGAGGATTTGGAGACGTATCCGCGCACCCTACAGTCAGATCTCGAAAGCCTGGAACAATGCGGTGTTTCTGCCGTCTTCGCACCAACGGCGGAAACGATGTATCCCAAGGGTTTCAGCACCTACGTTTCAGCACCCAAGATTGGCGATACTCTTGAAGGTGTCTGTCGCCCAGGCCACTTTCGTGGTGTTGTCACGGTGGTCTTGAAGCTTTTCCAGGCGCTACCAGTAACACACGCTTATTTTGGCAAGAAGGATTACCAGCAATGGCGGGTGATCGAAGCCATGACGCGAGACCTCAGTCTCGGAACCGAAATCATTGGATGCGAGACCGTCCGAGAATCTGACGGATTGGCGATGAGCAGTCGAAACCAGTACCTGAGTCAGGAGGAACGGCAGCGGGCATTGCTGTTATCACAATCACTGGCAGAGGTTGAAAAGGCGTATCATGCTGGTGAACGCTGCGTCGAATCGCTCCAACATCAGATGCATTCCATTTTGACAGGCCAACCTGTATCGGCAGACTCGCACACAGAAACTCCCCTGCCTTCAATGGGACTCGACAGCGTTGATTACGCAACGATCGTGGCAGCACAGGACCTGACACCGATGGAGTCCATTGATCGCCCTGCCGTTGCTCTGATCGCAGGGAACGTGGGAACGACCCGTTTGATTGACAATCGCGAACTCCGGCCGCTCTGATATCATTCTGTATTCCTGCCCGAAACACATTCCAATGCCCTCTTTACTCATTCGAAAGTTGGTCTGATGATTCAGCGTATCCTCGTCACAGGCGGTGCTGGGTTTCTTGGTTCGCACCTGTGTGAACGTCTGGTTGATCAGGGGCATGATGTGATCTGCCTTGACAATTTTTTCACCAGCCAGAAGTCAAACGTTCAACACTTGCTGAACGCACCCAACTTCGAAATTCTCAGGCACGATGTCACGTTGCCGATCTTTCTGGAGGTCGACCAGATTTACAATCTGGCATGCCCGGCAGCACCCGGACATTACCAGTACAACCCGATCAAAACAATCAAAACCAGTGTTTTGGGTTCAATCAACATGCTGGGCGTTGCAAAACGCTGCGGGGCAAGGATCCTGCAGGCAAGCACAAGTGAGGTTTACGGTGATCCCGAAGTGCATCCACAAGTAGAAAGCTATCGCGGGAGCGTCAATCCAATTGGCATCCGGGCCTGTTACGACGAGGGAAAACGTGTCGCGGAAACCCTGTTCATGGATTATCACCGCAGCAACGCGGTCGACATTCGAATCGTTCGGATTTTCAACACATACGGTCCGCGCATGCATCCCTATGATGGTCGTGTGGTTTCCAATTTCATCCGCCAGGCATTGAACGACGAGGACATCACCATCTTCGGTGACGGCAGCCAGACACGATCATTCTGCTACCGTGACGATCTCGTTGATGCCCTGATCTCGATGATGAACCATGATGGCGACTTTGTGGGCCCAGTGAACATTGGGAACCCGACGGAGTTCACCATTCGCGAGCTTGCTCAAAAAATCATCGAGCTGTCAGGAGGCTCAAGTAATCTTGTTCACAAGCCGCTGCCGGCAGACGATCCTACGCGTCGACGTCCGGACATTACTCTGGCCAAAAAAGAACTTGGATGGGAGCCTCGCATTTCACTTGCGGACGGACTCCAACAGACGATCGACTGGTTCCGTTCCATCAGACTGCAAGATTATCGACCACCAACTCCCAACTACAGTTGAACCGGAACAGTCAACTCAACGACTCATTGGACGCTGTACTCATTGGCCACCGTACTC
>JAAXJB010000054.1:42735-60364 GCA_012270065.1 Rubripirellula sp.
GTACTCATTGGCCACCGTACTCGCCGGGACACGGCCCTGTTCACGCCAGCAACATTTTCAAGCCACTGCGGGTAGCGGACATGACTGTCAGTGGAAAAACCATCGGAACCTGCCCACATCAAATCTCACTGATTTGATTTCCCGTTGCGGGCAAAAGCTCAACTCGATTTTGTCGGCTGCATGCACTTGGGTCGAACCACGTTCTTTGCCAGCCCAATCATTTCCCAGGAACGTATGATCCACCAGGACATGTCATACTCCCACCACCGATGGCCATGGGCAGCACTACGGGGTTCGGCGTGATGATTGTTGTGCCAACCTTCGCCGTGACTGATCAAAGCCACAAGCCAGTTGTTGGTGCTTTCATCTCTGGTCTCGTAATTCCTGTAGCCGAATAGATGGGCCATGGAATTGACCGACCATGTTCCGTGGAGAACGAATACCGTTCGCACGGCGACTCCCCAAACCGCCCAACTGGCCGCGTAACGGGCCGCTTCGGCAGCAACACCGCCACTGACAAGATAGCCAAACGTTGCTCCCAGACCCGTCATCACAAATGCATGCGCGACGAAGACGAAGAACCAACCCTGTCGTCGCTCCAGTTGCAGATAAAAAGGGTCACGAAGCAGATCGCGTACGTAACGTTCGTAATGCCGCGTGGTGTCAAGCTCCTCATTGCGGCAGACCACCCAACCGACATGCCCCCACAGGAAACTGACCAGAGGCGAATGCGGATCCGGCTGTTTGTCGCTGTGTTGATGATGCATGCGATGAATGGCGACCCAGCGTGCCGGGCTATCCTGCAAATTGCACATCCCCAGAATCGCTAATGTTCTTTCCAGCCAAACCGGACAGGTGAATCCCCTGTGTGTCAACAAGCGATGGTAACCGATGGTGATCCCGAACATCCCAAACACAAAATGCCCGGCAATGCCAACAACCAACCCAGACCAGGTAAAAAACCAGCCGAAGAATGCGAGCAGTGCAATCACATGGACGAGTGCAAGAACAATCGCGTATTGCCACTGCACCTTGAGCGGTTGAGTCGCCTCTGGGTGAGGAATTCGACTTTGCGACTCGGGCGACTGACTGGGCAGCGTGATCGTCTCGTCATCAGACGCATCGACTTCGGGTTCTTCGAGGATATTTGTCATGGCAACATTCTAAACCGCGGGACGGTGGACGCAGCACCTCTGGATCGCTCAAGGACCGAAAAAACACGAACTCATTAACCAAACCAAATCGAATGCGCAAGCTTTGCCGGGCAAACGCGGGTTCCGGCACACTGGCTCGAGGTTGAACCGCATCAAACCGTGCAAATGCGGCCGCCCTGTGGTTTGGACACAAAACGCCTACCAGAGTCTGGGTGCGTTACTCCCAACTCAACGATGGACAAACATAAAAAAAGCCGGATGGCGTCGCGGAACGCTCATCCGGCTCGCGGAGAAAGTAGGCTCGTACCGAGACGAAGCCAATCTCTACTTGATGTTCGACTACTTCTCGTCGTCGGCTTTCTTGACTTTCTTCTTCTTTTTCAACGACACTTTGACGACTCTCACCTTGGGCATCCCTACGATGCTTGCTTCCTCATCGAAGCTATTGAGTTCTTTCAAACGAGCAACTCTCTCGGCTCGTGTCAGTACGTTTCGTGCTCGAATCGCCCCGGCTTTCACCTTGAGGCTGCTGTCCATGGTCATGGGATGTTCACTCAGTCCGAACGATGTTTGGTTTTACAATTCCTGCCCTGTCGCAGCAGTGACAGCAGAATATGGTGTTTTCGGTTTTTTCGCAAGGTTGTCCATGAAAGTTCATCGAAATCGCCAAAACACGCAAAAACACGTCAGAAACCCTCATTTCCGCACCTCAGACTTGATAGCAAACACCTGTTTTGACGCCTGAACGGCGACTTCATCGCTGGACAAATCTCCGGCCAGCCCAGCCACCAGCCGTTTTCCGGCTGTTTCGGGCCAAAACCTTCGCTCATGGACAATCCGTATCAAACGTGCTTTGGCGGCAAAATTTGCCAAAAACGGATCATGCTGCACGTACCGCCAAGCTTTGTCTGGTACAGCTGATTCCCCGAGTATCGACTGCCTCACCCAGACGGGGTTGGTTTCAGTTCGGGGGAGTGCTAGGCTTCGGCCATGGTCAGCAGCAAACGCTCCATCGCCCTGAACGCGATCAAATTCATCATCCCGGCGGTAATCATCCCGATTCTGTTGTGGCGGGTGGAACCAGAGCAGTGGGACCAATTGACACAGCAACCGAAGCATTACGGACTGCTGTTCGCGGCGTTTCTGATCGCCATTGCTGCAACCGCACTTTCCTTTGCTCGCTGGTGCATTTTGGTGCGTTGTCAGGGAATTGCTCTTTCGATGCTGGAAGCATTCCGGCTTGGTGCGATCTGTTTTCTGCTGAGCTTTGTATCCGTCGGTAGCGTTGGCGGAGATTTGTTCAAAGCAATCTTTCTGGCGCGGCGCCGCCCTGGAAAACGCGTTGAAGCAGTTGCATCCGTTCTGGTGGACCGGGCCTCGGGACTTTATGGGCTACTGTTTCTGGTCGTGACCGGAACCTTGCTACTTCAACCAGTTGAGGTTCGCGAGTCGGCTGAGGGTCTCGAGGACTTGAAGTTTGCCGCCACCACCCTATTCGGCATTGGTACCGCTGCATTGCTCGTTCTTGTTTTCGGCGGCAGATCGGTCGATCGTGCTCTGCAGTGGGGCAGCAAGGCCCGCTGGGTCGGACCAATCATCGGCAAAATCGCTGCGCCGCTGCGTTCTTTTCACAGACATCCTTTTGCCTTCGGCGCGTCCCTGCTGATGAGTGTGGGTGTACAGGGTCTATTTGCGATCAGCGTCTATCTGTTGGCCCGCAGCTTGTATGTTGCACCACCCAACCTGACGGAACACTTTGTCATTGTGCCTTTGGGAATGCTTGCCTCTGCACTGCCACTGACCCCTGCGGGCGTAGGCGTCTGGGAAGTCGCGATCGCCACCCTTTATGAAATGATTCCCGCAACGCCGACCCTTGCCTCCGGTACTCTCGTGGCACTGACGTTCGAAATGTTGAGAATTCTGTTGGCACTGGTGGCAACCGTTTTTTACTGGACAGCGAATGAAGAGGTTCGCGAAAGCCTTGAAAAGGCCGAGCAGCAGGGACGCACTGTGCAAGAAGAAGAAGAAGAAGAAGAAGAAACAGTGCCGGAAGAAATCAAAGATGTGCCACTTGCAGATGAAACGGCCCAGGATGAGGCAACTCAATCATCAAGTGACGGTCCGGCCAGTGACGAACCTGTCGAAAATCTGGATGACAAGCATGCAGGCCCTCGATGATAAGCCCATCGATTCGAGGTGACCCCGACCCGGATTGAATGCTGCATTGGGTGATCGATGCATGTCTTTTTCGGCCATCAGAGCCCTTTTTCTGTTGGCATGGCGAAATCGAGGCAAGAGCCGTGCGGAGCTCACGATGAAGGACAGGCCAGCGGGAATAGCGAGGAAGTTTTTCGCCCTCGGACGAATGTTTGTCACAGCGTTGGTGGATTTGACCCTCAGCAATAGTGCGGTCGGCGCGGCACTCCAACTCCCCTAGCGAGCAGAACAGGCCCACGAAACCGGTGGAAAGGGGCTGTGATTTCCGCTGAAAGCCAGTATCTGACTGCAAACTTTTACCTCACCGCGGGGCAAATTGGTCAGAGGTCCGGCTGAAAGCACACTCTCGAGGGGAGGATTCCCGCTGGAAAAGTGGAAAGCGGGGAACGCCATGGCGCGTAACACTGAATTTGCTGTTATTCTGGGGAGAATTGCGGCGAACAGCGAATGAACGCTCCGCGCCTTCAAACCACATGAGTGACTCACCAGAGAAGGATGTTGCATGTCAACCGAAGCGACCGACGGCGGAGCACCGTCCGGTGACGACGTATTGAGTGAAGCTGATGCGAATCGACTTCATGAAGCTCGTCAGAGAATTCTTGACGAATTGGGAAAGATCATCGTAGGTCAGGAGGCCGTGATCGACGAAATCATGATCTGTCTTTTCAGTCGCGGCCACGTGATGCTGGAAGGTGTGCCCGGACTGGCTAAGACGTTGATGATCAGCACCCTGGCCCAAACGCTGGATTTGTCCTTCAGTCGTATTCAATTTACGCCCGACCTGATGCCGGCTGACGTCACTGGGACAGAAATCATTGAGGAAGATCGATCAACGGGTCATCGTGACTTCCGCTTCATGAAAGGACCTCTGTTTGCCAATGTGGTGCTTGCAGACGAAATCAACCGAACACCACCAAAAACCCAAGCGGCGTTGCTCGAAGCAATGCAGGAACGTCAGGTAACGGTGGGACGCAACCGGCATGAGTTGTCGGATCCATTCTTCGTGCTTGCCACCCAGAACCCGATCGAGCAGGAGGGAACGTATCCACTGCCCGAAGCCCAGCAAGACCGTTTCATGTTCAAGGTCTACGTTGAGTACCCGAGTTTTGACGAGGAGTTTGAAGTAGCCCGTCGCACAACAGGCACGGCAGTCGGTGAAGTGGCGCCGGTGTTGGGTGCAGAAGAAATCCTGAGACTTCAGAGGCTTGTGCGTCAAGTTCCTGTGAGCTATCACGTAGTTCGCTACGCTCTGTCACTGGTCCGCCAGACTCGAGTGGGCAGCGACGGCATTCCGGATTTTGTCGAGGACCTGGTCGGCTGGGGAGCTGGACCTCGTGCCGTGCAGTTCCTGATTCTTGGTGGGAAGGCACGTGCCTTGCTGCAAGGTCGCTTCCACGTTCAGGTTGAAGACATACAAGCGTTAGCGAAGCCGGTATTACGACACAGAATGGTGGTCAACTTTGCTGCCGAGAGTGAAGGTATCACCAGTGATAATGTGGTGGACCGCATCATTGGAGCGACGCCGACGACCGAGGACGAACTTTCACGCGATGCCCGATTCCAAAAGATATTTGCGTCCTGAGGTAACGACCCGCATCCGCAGACTGGAACTCAAAGCACGCCGTGTCGTGGAAGGGTTCCTCTCGGGAATGCATCGTAGCCCCTATTTCGGACAGTCGATCGAGTTTCTGCAGCACCGGCAATACACACGCGGTGATGAGATACGACACATCGACTGGAAGGTCTATGCGCGCCAGGACCGTTTGCACATCAAGCAGTACGAAGAAGAAACCAACTTGCGTCTCACACTGTTGGTGGACCGTTCAGCCAGCATGGCGTACGGCGATGGCGACCTGAACAAGTTCGACTATTCAGCGTCAATCGCCGCCTGCCTCAGCTACCTGGCATTGCGTCAGAAAGATGCCACCGGGCTTTACACGTTTGACACGGAATTACGGGGAACGGTTCCGGCCAAAAGCAATCAACAGCAACTGACTCGAATCCTATCCATGCTGGATTCGGTCGGTGCCGATGGACGCACGGACCTGACCCGGGTCGCCAAGCAGGTTGCTCAGGGTATTCCCCGGCGTGGTCTCGTGCTCGTTGTTTCGGACCTTCTTGGGGTCGATAACCTGGCGGAGGGCCTGCGTGTGCTGCGACAACGTGGTCACGATGTCGTCCTTTTCCACGTACTTCACGACGACGAAATGGATTTCCAATTCAATGGTGCCACACGTTTTGAAGGACTTGAAAACGACGACTTCCTCAACTGCAACCCCCGCGCGCTCCGCGAGGGTTACCTCGAGGCACTGCAAGAATTCCTGACCAATACGCGAAGGGCCTGCGGGCGGCTGTCCATCGAATACATGCAGGTTCGGACAAGCGAACCTCTCGATGCTGTTCTGGCCAAGTTTCTTGCAACCCGCCAGTTGCTACCAAACCTGAAGCGTTAACCCTCCAATCCCCAACTCACAACACGACTTACAACCTTGTTTCTGTACCCTGCCCTGACGCTCGGCTTTCTGTTTGTCGCCATGCCGCTGTTGGTTCATTTGATCAACATGTTGCGTCATCGGCGGCAGCGTTGGGCAGCCATGGACTTTCTGTTGGCAAGTTACCGCAAACAGAAAAAATGGATTCGTTTGAGGCAACTACTGCTGCTGCTTTCCCGTCTGGCAGTGGCGGCTGTGCTGATAGCGTTGCTCTGCGGCTGGACAGGCAGCGGTGAGATGCTCGGTTCCATCGGCGGGATCACCACCCACCACGTCGTCATTCTGGACGACAGTTACTCGATGGGTGATACAAGCCTTGGTTCCAACGCGAGTCGCACGCTGACAACGGAGGATCCATCCAAGTCCACCAGGAATGTAGCAACCGCCTACGGCAGATCTCTTCAGGCTCTGCAGGATCTCACCCGCAGGTTGGCCTCCAGCGAAGGAAATCATCAACTCACAGTCATGCGCGCCAGCCGCGCTGCCATGGCGACTCGAGGAGGGAGCGAAACAGGAGATGCAGCTGCGGATCTGGCATCACAGACGATCACTGCCGATGCGCAGCTGGTGAACCGCTTGATGGCCACCACAGCGTCACCCATTCGTACTGACCTTGTCCCCGCGCTGGATCTCGCGACTGAACTCGTCAATGCAACCCCGGCTGATGCCAAGTTCCTTTACGTTGCGAGCGATTTTCGCGAAAGAGATTGGGGGAATCCTGACCGGCTTGCCGAATCGCTGAACAAACTTTCGGGGGAAGTCAGCATCCGCATGATCGACTGCGCCGAACAGCCTGCTGAAAATCTCGCCATCACTGCAATGTCTCCCTCGCAGGACGTCTGGGTCGCCGGCGTGCCTGTTGTGATCACTGCCACCATCCGGAATTATGGCAAGACCGCTGCCAAGGATGTACCGTTGACAACCCGCGTGATCCGTTACTCCGATGAAACACAGACACCAGATCCTACCCTTGCCCTGACCGGTGAAATCGAAACCCAACCCGTGCAGGTCATTGAGTCCATCCCGGCTGGTGGCGAAATCACCAAGTCCTTTCAGGTGTTCATCCCCCAGCAGGGTACTCACGCGATAGAAGCACGAATCCCAGAGGACGCGCTTCCCATCGACAACGTAAGAAGCTGCACTTTGCCTCTCACCAATGCTGAAAAAGTACTCGTCATCGATGGATCGCGAACAGAGATGGGTGGCTACCACATTACATCCGTCCTGAACCCGGGAAGTCAGGTTGAGATCGGTGCCATCCCGGAAACACAACCGCCATCTTTTCTGCGTTCGGCGACCCTCGACACGTTTGCTCCCTACCGTGCAGTTTATCTGGTTGACGTTCCACAAATTGGTGAAAACGCAGCAAACGCCTTGACCGAATACGTCAAACGTGGGGGAGGTCTTGCTCTTTTTGTCGGTGCCGACGCCGATTTGACCAACTACAACCAGACCCTCCATTCGCCGGAACGGAATCTTCTGCCACGCAGCCTGCGGGAAATATCGCCGATGGAAGCTGCTGCCAACACCAATACAGCGGACCTTCAATTCGGTGACCCTTCTTCTCTCGTTGCTCCTCTGGCAGGAGCAGGCGAAGCAGCCTTCGCGCTGGTTAACCTGGAACGCTCATGGACTTTCGCTGATGAAGACGAATCAGGCGGCACCGGCGAAGTTGCAGAGGATGACGTTGCCAACCAGTCCGGCACGGAGTTACCACGCGTTCGCAACGTGCTACTTCGACGCGATGGAAAACCGTTTGTGACCACTCATGATCTCGGCCTGGGTACCGTCGTCACTGTTTTATCCGGACTGGATGGCAGATGGACAAATTGGCCCGGTGACCCAACCTTTGTGGTTTTCATGCTGCAGACCAATGCACTGTTATGGAGCGGTGCCGCGCCTGACACACAGAGATTTGTTGACTCCCCACTCGTGAAACGCCTGCCAGTCGACCAATACACGGGCCAAGTCACCTACGTTCCTGCCAACAATGAACCGCCACGACTCCCGCTGGAATTGACAACAAGTCTCGTCGAGCCGGAATCAACCGCTGACGAGCCGGTATATGTTGTGAGCGTATTGCCGGACGAAATGGTAATCGAAGGTTCTGATGGTGTGGCCGAAATCCTGTATCCCGGTATTTCTGAATGGTCGCTGACGCGAATTGACGGGAGTGGACAAATCCTGCCAACTGCTTCCGTCATCAGAGTCGGGGAAGGCGAGCTTGAACGAGCTGACCAGGCTGCTATTCAACAACAACTGTTTCCCTTGAAGATCACATTCATGAAAAGTTCTGCATGGAGCGATGAATATCAGGCGACCGGCAGTTCAACACTTTCACTTCTGATGCTTGCTCTGCTGGGACTCATTCTGGCAGCAGAGCAGATGCTCGCTTACTGGGCCAGTTATCACGCCTCTCCGAACACGCCAACGCGTTCCACCGCGGATCCGCGTACCCGAGTAACTCTGGGAGCAAGCCGATGAATGAATCACAGGCGAGCAGTCAGATCGTTTACGAATTTTCGCGTGCTGCATCGATGGAAGGCTGGTGGGCCTGGGCACTGACCTGCAGTGCGCTCGCCGCATTGCTGTACCTGTGCGTGCGTTTTTATCGTCGCGATGTTAACGAGCTGACGAAACCGGTTCGCGTTCTGCTGATCCTGTTGCGTCTCGTCACGCTGCTGGCACTCGTTTTTTTCTTCTTTGATCTGCAGCGCCGAACCGAACGGATGGTGACGCGTCCCAGTGAGGTGGCAATTCTGGTGGATACCAGCCAGAGCATGTCATTGCCAACGGGCACAGAAGCTTCGTCCATCTCACGGATCGATCAGGCCCGCGACCTCGTCACCTCAAGCGGATTTCTTGACAAATTATCCAACGAACATCGCGTCAGCATCTACGCGTTTGCTGACGACGCAGATCCACGCCTGATCGATACCCGAGGCAACGTCGACGCCGACAGCAGTTCCATCGAAAACAAGACGGCCGTTCCTGCATCCTCGCCAATTGCGATCATGGGGATCGCATTGATCGCCATCGGAATTGTTCTGAGTGTCATTTCCCTCATCGCGGGAGCGTTTGGCCGTACGAACGCTGTCGGATGGTGGCTCATGCCGACCATGATATCGTTGGTGATCGGGATCGTATTTCTTGGCTCGATTTACAGCATCCGGACAGAATATTCGCTGACGCAGATCCTTGGCATCCAACCGGATCAGCTGGAAACACCCGAGCAGGAATCCGAAACAGAGGAAGACGCCGGAACTCCAATGCGTGTGGTCGACTGGACGGAGGAACTCGCAGCTGATGGAACGCAAAGCCGCATCGGTGATGCAGTTCGTAATATTCTGACCGACCATGACCCATCCACGCTTGCTGGTATCGTCCTCATTTCTGACGGACAGAACAATGGTGGTGCGGATGTTGGTCGCGCCATTGCGGCCGCCAGACGCAGCGAAGTAGCGATCTATCCCGTTGGAGTGGGAAGTGCAGCAGCACCGACCAACGTGCGTGTCGTCGACATTGACGCGCCACGTCGCGTGTATCCGGGTGACAAGTTTGCGGTCAGTGCTGTCTTACAGGGAAGTGGTGAAGAACCTCTGGAAATCGACGTCCAATTACTCGACGGACTCGACAGTGGTTCCGGCAATCAGAAAGCGGAAAACGGCGAAAACAGGATCACCCCACCTGGCGACGTAATCGACTCGCAGAAAGTCATCGTCAAGAGTGACGGCACCCTGACAGGCATACGGTTTGAACTCGAACCCGAAGCCGTGGGAAGACGCCGATTGGCGATACGGCTAGTCGCCCCCAAAGCCGACAACAATGAGCAGGACAACATTCGTGATGCCCGCTACGAGGTGGTTGGCGAAAAACTGAAAGTCCTCGCAGTTGCCGGTGGCCCCACACGTGAATATCGCTTCGTTCGCAACATGCTTTACCGTGACAACTCGATTCAACTCGATGCCTGGCTACAGACCGGACAACCCGGAATCAGCCAGGACGCGGACAACATCCTGACGCAATTTCCAACCACTGCCGAAGAACTCTTCAAGTACGACGCGATCGTGATGTTTGATCCCGATTGGATGGCTCTGGAAAGCGAACAGTTGCAGTTACTGGATCGCTGGCTCACGGAGCAGGCCGGCGGAATGATCATCGTTGCCGGACCTGTTTATCACCCGGAATGGAAGCGTCGACGGACCGATCCACGCGTGAGCACCATTGCTGGATTTTACCCACTTTCATTCTCAAATCGTCCGATGCTGTTTGAGGGAGGGCGACAAGGTGGTAACGTTGCCTGGCCACTCGAATTTACCCCTGAAGCACGCCGGGCAGAATTCCTCTGGATCGCAGACACCCCGGAAGAAAGCGAAGAAATCTGGGCCGGTTTCTCTGGTGTCTATGACTACGTTGATTCAAAAAGCGCCAAGCCGGGAGCCAAGGTATACGCTCTGTTTTCCGACCCGACCACTGAAATCGGGGGATCTCTCCCGATCTACCTTGCCTCGCATTTCTATGGAGCCGGCAAAGTCTATTTCCAGGGCAGTGGTGAGATGTGGCGTTTGCGTTCAGAAAGTGATGCGTATTTCGACACCTACTACACCAAACTTGTGCGTTGGGTCAGTGAGGGACGCTTACTGCGGGATAGCACTCGCGGCGTGATGCTGGTTGACAACAGCAAAGCAATGATCGGGGATACGATCTCAGTTCGCGCCGTCCTGACAGACGAGCAATTTGAGCCACTTGATGTTCCCGAAGTTGAAGCAAAACTTCTGTCCCCCAGCGGACGCATCAGCGATATCAGTCTGCAGCCCCTCAAAGGTGAGCCAAGAGCCGGCACTTATGGAGGACGTTTTGTTGTTCGAGAATCTGGCAGCTATGAACTACGCCTGACCGTGGGTGACGCATTACAGGAACAGGTACTAAGACAGACGGTTCAAGTTCGACTGCCGACCATTGAACTCGAGCGACCGCGGCGAAACGATGAAGAACTCGAAGAGTATGCGACCGTAACCAACGGCAGCTACATCCCCATGGATTCGTCCACATTGAGCTCTGACGTTCAGGTGAAACTTGGTTCTCTGTTACGACCTCAACCTCAAGTCACCATCCTGCCCGGCACGCCGAGCAGCCTGTTCACGGAACGTCGAAACGTCGTTCTGATGTGGCTCATAGCAACCATGCTCACCATGGAATGGGTCGTTCGACGTCTCCATCGCCTTGCTTGAGGGCAGGACAAGCAATTACGTGCCCCAGCACAAGCTGCTTCCGCTACGTCTTGTGCCCGCTGCAGAATCCTCGTACTGATTTCGCGAGGCCCAGCATGCCAGAGCACTTCACTTGCTGAGCACTTCAGCCAAGCGACTTCAGTTGCTCGATCAATTCCTGAAGCCGCGGCCTGAGAATTGTGTTGACCCACTCGTTCTCGTTCAATTGTTCCGCCAGACGCGAAAGCTTTCCCGCAACCACGTCAAAAAAACGCTTGGCCGCGTCCTTGGCTTCATCAGACATCTCAGCAAGCTTGGGCCTCCACTGTTCCAATTTCTCTGACAACGCATCAATGTCAGCTCTTGCCTTCATTGCGGTTTCTTTGCTTGTCACCTCGCTGAAAGAGACCTCGGCTGACTTGTACGCATCTCGGATTCCCTGCAGCATTTCTCGCCCGCCCTCCATGTCCTTCATGGCCGACGAGGCACTATCCCACGCTGTCGCAATTCCATCGGTAACCAAATCGACAGCTTCACCCGCTGCATTTTCAAGTTGTTCACCGGGACTGCTGTTGATGACTTCCTGTGCAGTTGGCTCGCTGTCCACGCTGGATAACGACGCATCGGTGGACTCCTCAGAACATCCGCCCAAAAAAAGCAGGGCGGAACCAACAAGAAACAAACCGGCATAGCGAACTGTTATCCGTAAACACAACATTCATCATCTCCCAACAATCAAACGAACTACCAAATCCGACTTGAGCCGCCCTTAGCCACCATTAGCAACCCCACAAGGACATTACTGGCACATCCTTCAGTCCGTGCGTCATCAATGGAACTATCTCTGGTACTTCCATGACGCGCCTCCGTCTGCGGCCCCCTGTTTTTAGGCCAGCATTGTCAGTGATGCAACTATGCCGTTCACGCCCAAAAACCTTTTAAAAAAGCTGACAACAATGCGATGTGAATCTCCGCTTGCCCGTTGGCTAATCCTACTACCGGATGTCTTCGACAACGGAAGAATCCTCCTTGCTCGACGATTAACTCCTCTGTCTCTGCCAGCGTTGGCATCTTCATCATCAGCGTTCTACAAAGAAAACTCCGCAACTCCGTTCATCCGATCACGTGGCCGCTTCGTCTCAAAATGTGTCTCAGAGCTGGCAAAACGGCAGAAAAGCGGCTTAGAAGGGCTTGCAGCGGTTCATGGATGCCTAAGCATCTGAGATAATGGTCGGCAGAGGACAAGATAGTCTCCGGTTCAATCAATTTAAAAATCGCTGCCAGAATGTCACGTTTCTGGCCCCACTGACGTCAACATTGAAAATGCTCATTCCACATACTCCGGACCAACAACTTCAACGGATGTGAACCGGTGCGACTGCCACTGTGATCACGATTACCACGATTGAACGTCGAAAGCCCTAATTCTGCACGTATTCCATGTTTGGGTCCCGCCGCAAAAAAAAGAATCCGACCATCGACTGGCCTACGTTGCAAGCGTTGCTGGAAGACGATGACCAGCGCGCGGCGATCGAATACACCTATCCCACCAAGGGTCGCGACAGTTTCTTGACGGCAACGCGCCGGGTGGACGCCAGCGTATCAAATCGCTTGATTGGTGCTGGAAGGAAAGTGCACACAGCCGAGCGGCTCGTTGAATGGCCGACCGTGGCGGTAGCGGGGATGCTCAACAGTGGAAAGACCAGTCTTGTGGCAACCTTCCTCAGTGAATCCGGGCAGACAAGAACGCTTCGGGGAACGAACAATTCACAGGGAACGCACCGCTTTGTCCTGTGGCTTCCGGCGGCCTGGGAACAGGACAGTGAACTTTGGGCGTTGCTGATGGAGCGGATCGGTGACACGCTTGGTGAGAAACCAGAAATTCTGTCGACAGATCCGGTAAAAGCTCATCAACAATACAACAACCAGGACGGCAACGAAGCATTGCTTGCCATTCCCCTGATTGCAACCGATCCGGCACTCAATCAAGCGGGGATTGCCCTGCTTGATTGTCCCGACATCGTGTCAGATGCCTCACTCGGATTGGGATCCCCCGAAGCCAGACGCGAACTTCTGGGCAAGGCGGCGTCGTTGTGTTCGGCGTTCCTGGTAGTCACTTCTGCCGAATCGTCCCGTGACAGCACACTCAGCGACATGCTGAGAATCGCATCTGATTTGATGCCAGGCGTTCCACGGATGCTGGCTGTGAACAAAGTCCGAGCCAGACAAACACCCGATCAGGTGCATGAAACATTTCAACCACTTGCGCTTTCGCACGGGATCGAAACCATTTTTGCGGCATATGACTTCGATGTCCCCAGCAGTGGTCCCTACATTCCGAAACTTGGGGAGGGAGACATGGTAGAGCAAGGTACCGAGCAGCTTCCTGTCTTCTTTTCCATTTCACCTGATGCGAACGACAATCCCCCTGCTTGCATTTCCGAAGAACGACTTCTGGAATCACTGCCGACAAAACTTGACAGGGCGCAGTTGTTTGAAAAATTCAATCTGGCTCTGGCAGCCAGCCTTCGCAACGTGATCTGGGAAGATGCCTTTGTGATGCTGGACCGCGACGCAACTGCGGCCCGAAGGGCAACCGAAAAAGCAAGAGAATGTCTTCTGAACTCTGCACTCGAGTTTTTTGCCCAACGTGAACCAGGTGGTGAAGTCGTCGAACTTCGACTCTACCAAAGTGAGCGGATTCTCCGTCAACTGACGGATTCGTTTGCGGCAAATGCACCGTGGTACGCACGGATTGGCGTGAGGATCAATTCGCGAGTTCGAGCGATTCTCGGCGGCGCGAAAGACTGGGTCAAAGGTCTCATGCCGTCAGAATTGGCGAGGAAATTTGCAGAGAATGTCAAAGAGAAAATCCGCCGAGGTGAATATGGGGGAGTGATGACCCCGGAAACACTTTGCAATGCCTTGCAACGGAACCATGGCGCAGCAAGTCTTCCTCACTGGAAGCAGGAAAGCGTCTCGGAAGAAGATTCGGCGTGGATTCGTGCTTGCGCCGACGCCATCAGGCGTTTTGAACGGGAGGATTTTACTTCACTTGATGCTGACCGTTTGAACGACTCAGTGAAGGAGCTCTGGAAAAATGTCCCTGTTCGAAAGAAGTTGAAGGCAGGCTTGACACCTTTGGCCGCAATTCTGGCAACCTTTGGAGCGGTACTGCTGATCCCGGTGGACTTCACTGGTGGGGGGATTGTCTGCTTTTGCGCATCCCTTTCAGAACTGCTGACTGCCGGTGGAATTTCTGCTGCCATCAGTATCTCAAGTGTGGCAGATCAAAGCACAAAGAACGTTGGTCAGCAGGCCGCCCGACAACAACTGGCCAACTTCCATGCAATTCTCTGCGACACATTTGGTATCGCCAGGAACACGGACCCCTGTTTAGTCCGTGTTGCCGCGAGGGACGATAAACTGATTCCCTCGAAACTCGCCGTCCGCGAGGCAATTCAACACACACTTCCGCTGTACCAGATCCGCTCCGAATTCCAGAAGGATCTGCAGCGAAGCCTTCCCCGCAACAGCCCATCGAGCCCATGAAAAGGAACAATCCATGTCCAAACCGGAACTTGATTCGCCCTTGAGTGATCATCTGGGGCATCCCGGACTTGAATACCTGGGGCGTATCCGACGCGCTTCAACCAACGTTCTGGGCAACAGCGTGACCGGCCGTGAAATATTGGAACTGTGCGATGATCATAGCGAAGCAAGGAATCGCATTCTGGATGATCGCACCAGTGGAGTAACAGTCATTGCGACCGTAGGAGCGACAGGTCAGGGCAAGTCATGGATCACACGTCAACTGATTGGAAATCAAGACGCGAAAAAATTGATCCGAAGCGGAAACAACTCGGACGAAGCAACTGAGCAGTTGACCTGGGTTGGGCCTTCACCTCCTGAAAACCTGGATACCGGCAGTGAGAAATACATTCACTGTGCCAGCTCGGAAATGGAGCCGATCGGCACACCGTACCTCGTCGTTGATGCTCCGGGCGCGACCGACGACCGTAGATCCATCGCCGGAATTGCCCATCGTGCCCTTTCCATGGCGTCGGTGATGCTTCTGGTCGTGCGTGCCGACCAGATGCGGAGTGATTCCATCGGTGCACTGGCAGCAGCCAGTGAAGGCACGATCGTCATCCCGGTAATCAACGCGGCCAGAAGTCAGGACAACGAATTCGAAGCCGAGGTCGAGGCATTGCTGGCTCGCGTCCGAAGAGCTGCGCCTACCAGCACGATTTCGCGACCGGTCACCATTGATGACTTTGAAATTTCAGATCAGTCAGAAAATACAGTCGGAAAAGAAGCAGCAACGCAAATTGCCTCCAGGCTGAAAACTGAACTTGAGAATGGCTGGTCAGGCGATCGACGCCGAAGCACTCGACTGGCTGCGATTGATTCCCGGTTTCAAGCAGCACTGCACTCCATTCTGAAAAGCGAATTGCCGGGTCTGACGGTTGCGGTGCAACGCCTCAACACGGAAGCAAAATCACTGCCCGGCGAGATTGCTGAGACACTTGTGGGACGAGACGGACCGCTGCGTGCCGCAGTCCGTTCACGCCTGCGGCTTCATCTGCTTACGGAAACACCTGCGATCTATTTTCCCTATCGAACGTTTTTATCCATTCTGAATCTGACTCACGGCGCCTGGGACAAGGTCCTGCTGTCTCTTTCGGGCTCGCTACCATCGCTGGTAGGTGCCGTCTGGACCAGTGGCAAAAACCTGAATTCCAGCCTTGCAGCGGAACAGGATGTTCGCAGTGGATTGCAAAAAAGATGCTCAGCGGCCGTCAATGACAGATTGGGGCCGTTAGCCGAACGCTTTCATGATGAACTCCTCGCATTACGTGATGAAAAAGGCTCTGCAGCCGCAAGCGTTGTTCATGGCAAACGCACCCAAGTCGCCTATCTTGCCGGAATCAACACACTGCAGGAAAATTCCCAACGTATCTTCGACACTGAGGTCGAGCGAGTTGCCGTATCGAGACTGACCGCTACCATGTCCGGAATTACTGGAACTGTGTTATTCTGGTGTTTCATGGCGGGTCCTGTCGTGGCGTTGTATCGGGGATACTTTGATGCAAGCTACGAGACACTCCGTCAAATGGGCGGCGAACTCGATCGCTTCCCGAAACCCGATTTGGCAATGATGTTGACCAGCTTGTTGCTCTCGTCTCTTCCCACGGCACTTTTTGCGATGGTAGTTCTCTCAATTTCGCAGTCTCGCGCTAAAATCAAAAAAGCAGAACATGCAATCCGTGCTGAGCATCACGCAACGATCGAAAGGCTGCAACAAGAACGTGTTCTTCAGTTGAGCTGGGATGAACCGCTGCTCGCGGATGCGGAATTCCTGCTGTCAGCTGGAGCAGCGGACATGGAGTCGTGATGCGAGGAGATGCATTGATGAATGAGCTGAGTCTGTTGGCAGAAACCACCGGGGCCAGCGAGTCCCCTTCTGGTTTCTTTGGCATTCTTCTCAGCGGTGGGCTTGTGGGAATTCTAATCCTGCTGGTGCTGGCGGCGCTCAGCATCACCGCTGCCTATTTGCTGTTCGATCAGATCATGACATTACGCCGCAAGGAAGTTCTTCCCGAGGGCGTCAGCGATGTAGTACGTCAGGCATTGCTGACCGGACGACCGGCTGAAGCCGACGCGGCATGCCGTAGAGCGCCCAGCGTCCTGAGCGTTGTTTTACTTTCAGGCCTTTCCGAATTCGAATTCGGCTGGCGTGAAGTCGAAAAAGCAGTTGAGGATTCGTTGGCCCAACAATCTGCAAGATTGATGAGACGTATCGAGTACCTTTCGGTCATTGGAAACATTGCCCCCATGGTTGGTTTGCTCGGTACTGTGACGGGAATGATCTTTGCCTTCCAACAGGTTGCGTCAACTCGAGGTGCTGCAGGTGCGGGTGACTTGGCCGAAGGCATCTACCAAGCCCTGGTAACAACCGTTTGCGGGCTGGTTGTCGCCATTCCTGCCTTGGCAATCTATGCAGTCTGTCGAAACCGCGTTGATTCACTGATTGCGGAAGTTGCCTATCAAAGTCAGCATGCCCTGGCCCCCATCAAACGCAGACCAACCGGACGTGCTCGGCAAACAGCAGGCACAACCTCTCCCGCGTCTGCCACACCTGCATCCGCACGTCAGACACCCGAACGTCCTCCTACCCAATCGCCTCCGCCCGGCACCGGCAACAACAACCCAGGCAAAGGGCGTCAGCCGCCATCACCCTGAGACCGAAAACCGATCCCGTCATCGAAGACCGTTTCATTCCTCAGTGGTTCATCTCTGCGTCGGTCCAACGCTTCAATGCCTGTTCCGGCAACATGAAACGGAGCTTGAACAACATGACCAGAAACGGCAACACCTCAATCGCCGTCGGCAGAAATTTCTGCATTGTTGATTTCGGTGCACCGCTCCGAATTCAAACCACGGCAGAAAGTCACCGCAATGCAGAAATGCAGTCACTGAAAAAGTGAAGCCTCTGCCCCACGATTCATGCTCACAATTTCTGTACGGTACATTTCTGTACGGTACATTTCTG
>JAAXJB010000054.1:60464-103253 GCA_012270065.1 Rubripirellula sp.
ACGGTCGATTCGCGCACGGTAAATTTCTGTACGGCAGATCGCAGCAAACAAAATTGTCCACGACCCCAATTCCCTGAAACAACAGGCATCATCATGCTCCCCGGCATCAAACTTTTCGACATGACTGGTCAAACGGCAATCATCACAGGTGGTTCGAAAGGCCTGGGAAAAGCGATGGCATCGGGACTTGCTTCGGCAGGTGCCCGAATCGCTGTGGTGAGCCGCAACCAGTCTGAGGCAGAAGAGGCTGCGTCGGAAATCACCAGTATTCATGGAACCGAAGCAATTGGGATTCAAGCTGACGTGACTCAGACATCGGAAATTGAATCGATGGTTGCCACGGTGACTGAAAAATTTGGTCGCATTGATGCACTTGTCAACAACGCGGGAATCAACATCCGCGGCCCCATCGACGAGTTGTCACTGGAACAATTCAGGGAAGTCCAACAAGTCAATGTGGATGGCATCTGGATCACCACCCGAGCTGTCCTGCCCATCATGAAAAAACAAAAACGAGGTCGCATCATCAATTTGGCAAGCACGCTTGGACTCGTCGGTCTGGCCAACCGGACGCCATACGCCACCAGCAAAGGTGCAGTCGTCCAATTGACGCGAGCCATGGCGCTGGAATTCGCTGAACACCACATCACAGTCAACGCAATTTGCCCCGGTCCATTCCTGACTCCAATGAATGAGCCCATTGCCGACACTGAGGAAGCCAAAAAGTTCATCGTGGGTGCAGTCGCCATGAACCGATGGGGCAATATGGAGGAAATTCAAGGCGCCGCCATTTACCTTGCCAGCGAGGCTGCCAGCTTCACGACCGGAAGCATGCTGGTGGTGGATGGAGGATGGACCGCCCGATAACCGATTTCACCACGGCCCAATCCGAATTTCATCCAGGCGGCGAACACGCTGCAAGACGGATCACTGCACCGCCGCACGCACCTCTTGAGCACGAAGGCCGAGGTTGCCGTAGCGATGATAATCGCTGCTGATTGATTGCTCCTGGACATACCACATCAACTCGATTCGTCCGTGGCTGCATACTGGTGTATCAGCAACATGCACATAGCGATCCATCACCGCTTTGCGAACGGACATTGGTACGCGATCAGGAGACGCGTATCTGAGGCGACTCACACCACCCCATTCAACCGCCTCAATCAATTCCTGATCCGACTGCTGAACAAATTCTATATCCCCCGCCCATGATTCTGTTATGTCGTGCAATGTCCTCAGTTGATCTTCATGCACGCCCTCCGGCGCGCTGACGATTGCCCGACAGCTCACAGCTTGTGCAGCAGCAACTCGCATGACGATGTCTTTCCAACTGTCCTCCGCCGACACTCGAATGACAAGTACTGGCATCGGCACATACCGGCGCAGATTGTCTTGACCCAACAGACGAAAGTGATCGTGAGTCTGCAGAAACTCGTTTGTTGCCGCATTCTGGTAGCTCTTGATGGCTCGACACAGGTAATCTGTTTCTTCCTGCTCCTCGTCACCTGACTTCCTGGCAAGTCCCTGCAACCCCTCAAGCAGCTCACGTAACTGGTTGTTTTCGAGATTCACCTCAGGCTCATCAGGCTCATCAGGTACATCCAGCGACGATTCAGGGTCATCATCGAAGCGCATCAACTGGGCGACGTAATTTGGCCCGCCAGCCTTGATGCCAGGACCAAATGCGCTCCGCCCCATGCCACCAAACGGTTGCCTTAATACCACTGCGCCGGTTGTCGACCGGTTGATGTAAAGATTGCCTGCACGTATTCCGGCCATCCACTCAGCTTGTTCACGATCATCCAGACTTTCCAGACCGCTTGTCAGACCGTATCCGGTCTCATTAACAATCTGTATCGCCTCCGACAGAGATCGAAAACACATGACTCCCAGGACAGGCCCGAAGAACTCGGTCAAGTGTGTGTAACTTCCCCGTTGTACATTCCATTTGATCCCCGGCGAATATACAGCCTGATGCGAGTCAATCCTCCGAGGAATCAGCGCCCAGGACTCGCCTGCTTCCAGAACCTTGAGTGCCTGATCGAGATCACCCGTGGGCGCGGTGACCATTGGCCCCATCCGGTTTGACGTGTCCCAGGCTGATCCTACACGCAGACTCTTTGCAGCATCAACAAGCGTGGCCCGGAAAGCCTCGTCTTGAAAAACCTCTTCTTCCAACAACAGAAGCGAGGTGGCGGAACATTTCTGCCCGCTATGACCAAATGCGGAGTGAAGCACATGCTTGATTGCCTGATCCCGGTCGGCCATGGCGGTGACGATAGTAGCATTTTTTCCGCCCGTTTCAGCAAGCAACCGCATGTCAGGTTTTGCGTGCAACATCCTCAGTGCTGTTTCAGTCCCACCCGTCAGAATCACGGTATCAACGCTAGCATCGGTCACAAGCGACTCGCCCACCAGACGCCCCGGGCCCGGCAACATTTGCAACGCTTCCCGGGGAACACCCGCGCGATAAAAGCACTCGCAAAGCAGATGGGCAACCAACACGGTATTGGACGCCGGCTTGAGAATGACGGTATTGCCTGCGGCCAACGCGGCGGCAATGCCACCACATGGGATCGCAATCGGAAAGTTCCACGGCGAGACAACAACAACCACGCCCCTGCCCGATGCACGAACGCCTGACAGTTGATCCAACGCCACCGCCGACATCGAGTAGAACTCCAGGAAATCGATCGCTTCGGAAACCTCGGGGTCGCTTTCAAGCAGGGTTTTCCCTGCTTCGGCAAGGGCTGCCCCCATGAGCTCTGCTCTTGCCTGCCGCACCTGATCGGCGACATTTTGAAGAATCTGCCGGCGGTCACGTACCGGCATTGCACGCCAACCAACGGAATCACCATTGGCAATGGAAATCGCTTTTGCGACGTCTTCGCGATTCGCCTCGACAAACCTCGCAACAACAGTCCCATCACGTGAAGGATCCATGGATTCACAAATCTGGCGTTCACCGCTAACCACGTCCGTTCCGATCCGCAGCGGTATTTCATATGCCCGATCACCGCAACGATCAATCCATTGACTGGCGATCTGGTCAGCCCATTCTGCATTCACCGGCAAGCTGAAGTCCGTATCCGGTTCATTGACGAACCCAGCCCAGGGGTCTTCTGGATCCACACCTGATTCACGGCAATCAAGGCGGTTCACGACCGATGATGTTCCGTCAAACTCGAGATTCCGATTCTGTTTTCTGCGAGGTGTATCGGAGATCCCAGTGATCCTGTCAAACGATTCCAGAAAACCTGCCTCCAACTTTTTCCACGCATCCGATTCAACGGTAATGTTGAACGCATGACGAAGAAAATTCTCATCTCCTGTATTCTCGTCCAGTCTGCGCACAAGGTACCCAATGGCATGAATGAAATCCTGCTTTTGACATGCAGGTGCATACAGCAGGACGCTTTTGGTCAGTTCGTGCAACGCTCTTCGCTGATGATTTGCCATGCCTTCGAGCATTTCAAACTGTATTCGCCCCAAGGCATTTGTTTCCACAGCGAGAACGAGGGCATAGCTGATATCGAAAAGATTGTGCGATGCAATCCCGGGTCTTACCGCATCAAGATTCTCAGCCTGCAGCGCATAATTCACCATTCGCTTGTAATTCGCATCCGTATCCAACTTCGACTGAAATGGCGCCTGTGGCCAACCATGAAGCGAGGCTTCGACCCGCTCCATCTCCATATTCGCACCCTTCACGATCCGGATCGTGACCGGCGCTCCACCTTGCTGGACCCGACATTTTGCCCATTCGGTGATGGTTTTCTGCCACGCGAACGAGTCTGGGATGTAAGCTTGCAGCACAATTCCAGCAGCCACTGACTTCAAACCAGGTCGCTCAAGCGTTCGCATGAAAACCTCGGCCGTCAGGGACAGGTCCCGATACTCTTCCATGTCCATGTAGACAAATTTTGGAACGACCGTGCCATCGGTCCTTTCAAATTTCCCTTTGTTCGCGGCGCGATACAACAATTCCATTCGATCGCAGATCGGTTCAATGCTGGCTTCACGCGAAATCACTGAAATCTGCGAATAGATGGTAGAGATTTTCACGGACATGACTTCGACTTCAGGTAACTGCAAAGCCTGCAGATACTGCTTCAGACGTCGATTTGCCTCTTCCTCTCCCAGGATTGCCTCCCCGAGAAAATTAACATTCATGCGAACGCCTTCAGCACGACGCTCCTGCAAGTGTTTGCACAACACCTCCTTTTCAGCCGGAATGATGACATTCGCGGTTTCCCGTCGCATTTTGTCCTTCACCATTGGAATGGTGACACCAGGCACATAGCTTCCAAACGACTGGAACCCCATCAACAGAGTTCTTTCCAAGGGACTGAAGAAACGCGGAATGCCCTGGACATCAAGAATGTGCACCAGCTGATCAGCCGAGCGGGCAGCCGCTTCGGACCGAAACGCCTGATCCGTCAGCGCCGTCAACGTAACCTTGTCCGTCGGGTTCTGGATCATTCGATCCAATTCCGTCTGCTGCTTGCGTTCCTCGGGCGTCTGTAATTCATGGGCCCGCCGTTGCAATTCCCTCGCGACATGAAGAGCTCGCTGGACGGTTGGATTGATCGGAGAGGACTCGTCAACGTGAAATTCACCCAGCAAAACGCGTGCTGCGGAATCAATTCCTGAAGCATTCATGTGAACCTCGTGCAGTCGTGGTGAAAAACATCTCAAACACGCAGTTCGGATAGCCGTCGCCCCTACTCCAGGTGGTGCTCGTCATCTGAACCATTCCCGTACGTTGTCTGCATTGCCTGCAACGCAGGTGCAAAGCGGAGTTGGGCATTCGTTCTGTTGAATACCCGACATGCCGATATGCCGACAGCAGACGTTTTGAGGACAACCTGTGCAAGACAACGCGTCATTCCGTGTTGAAAACCGCAGAAACAACGTTCGCATCAACGCCGCATCAGGAACGGATCGGTTTCGTTGTCACAACATCTGAATCTGACCTCACCCCATCATAGGCATTGATCACGATGCGTGTTCCGGGCTCAATGTCCGGCAAGCCGTATAGCTTGAGTTTGCCATTTTCATCACTTCTCGTTCCTCGAATCGGTTTCCCATTGGTCCCAGTCAGGAAAACATCGGCATTCGGCAAAGTCACAAGATCAGGCAGGACACATCGGGATGGACGTCCGGTTTCCCGTTCAGGGATCTCCAGTGTTCCACCACCCCGAGGCGATTCCCCCGGCGCATCCACGAGGTTTCTTATTCGCATCCCGATTTCCGGAGTGTTTCCCCTTGTATCGAAACTCATTTCAAGAAAGTTCCAGTAGAACGGCTCCCCAGGCTGGTGTGGCGTCTGCTCCGGATCACGGAACTGCTTGTGGTACAGAGCGTGAACCTCCAACTCACGATCATCGACATCCCTCATTTGCCTGGCAAAACCGGGTACGAGAGCCCGACCACCGGACCGACCGATGGGACCAAAACTGCATTCAACCACGCGATGTTTCCGGTTTGTCATGATGCATCCGTTGTGCACATCTCCATACACAGAAACCACGCCCGAACGGCTTCCCATCAATTCCAGCACTCGATCAGCACCGGCCTTCACCCAACCCGCATAGTCCGCGGTCACTCGATCCCTTTCATGGAAGTGTCTGGGGTGGTCAGTACTCACCGATTGCTGATAACGCGTGCCAGCCCAGACGGTATGCAAACCATTGACCCCTGTCACTCCGATCAAGGGAGAAGAATCGGTAGCCAGCAGCTCCTGAAACCATCCGAACTGCTCCTCTCCCAGCAGGCTGCGAGTCGGGTCGGTTCTTGAGTACAGACTTTTGAACTTCCCCCAGCCCTGGTCATCCCAAATGTCCACATCCTGACTGCTTCTCCATAACCTTGAGTCCAGGACAACGAAGGTGAAATCCCGCAGCGGCATTTTCCATGCCCTCCATTTGCGTGGATTGATCGATGCATCCACCTGTTCAGCACCAGTGGTCAGATGATGAACAATCTGGAAATTGCGTTGCATGTAAGCAGTGTCCTGCCCAAGCCCCTCCTGATTGCGTATCGCAAGCTGCTCCGGCCCTTTGACATCATCCATGCCATAATCGTGGTCGCCGGGGTTGAGCACATTCCAATGTCTCATCATCTGCCAACGACTGGTTGGACCGCAAATTGACCATGCAATGATTTTGTAGGCATCATCCGTACTCGGTGGATACATGACCAACTCCATGTACCAGACGTCGTCTTCCCACAACATGATCTGAAAGTCATATTCTTCCAAATGCTGATAGGCGTTGCGGGTTGGTTGATCCCGGTATTGCCACGCTTCTCTGGCACCGGTCATTTGCCAACGCTCACCCTGCCGCTGCTGTAAACCCGCCGTGATCGCATGACAGGACAAGCCGCAGATTTTGTAGGGAGGTGCCAAACGTGGTAGTCGCCCCACGTATTTTCCCGTCTTGGGTACGTCACCAACCAACCCCGTACCTGGCCCGCATGAATCCGTTCCAATGCGACCATCCGATGTCACATCGATACCGTCCTTCCAAATCGTGTAGTACTGCGTTGTTTCTGAAGGACTGTGCGGCAACGCAACGTCGATGACGGCGGTATGACGGCGCCACTCATGGTTGACAATCGCCGCGGTACCACAAATTGGTACGTTGCCCCAACCACCCTCTGGATTGGGAGTATCAGCAACTCGAACCTGCACCTGTTCGCCATCCGAAGCAAAAATCCCAACCATGCGGACCCGCCAAACACCCTTTTCCTGCTTCAGCGTGTCACCCAAGGGGTAGCAACTCAAACAGTCAGCCACTCCGACATTCCTTGGCTTGTTCCTGCCCGGTTCCACCACAAATGAATCAACTTGAAAATCGATCATCCCACGCGCCACAATCCCGGTGTATCCCGAGATACGCTCTTCATTGACACGATGCTCAACAGCCACCTTCCTTTGCCCCACGTCCAGACTCGCCACGATCCGCACCTGTCCTGCGGCCTTCTCTGGCGCAGCGACGACCCTGACCTTCAATTCACACGTTTCCCCGGGCATCAGTTGCACTGGATCGGATTCTGCAAACACCCGATCCTGCGCTGACATCAAGCCACCCTGAGCCGCGCGTTTACCTGAAACGGACCCGATTATTTTCAGCCGGCCATCATCCGCCCACACGACCCTGATCAACTGTCCAAGCTTTTCAAAACTCTGCAAAACGGACTTCCCGCCCAGGGCAATTCCCATCAACCCATAACCATCCTGGTACATCGCCCAGGCTGAATCGTCACGACTGCCCGGTTCTGGTCGATCCTGATGATACGTGAATGTTGCACGCACCACGTAATCTTCTTTCAAATACCAGTGGTTTGAATAAAGAACGCCACTGGGTAACGAAGGGTCGTATTCAGTTTTGTATTCAAACCCATTCGTCTCAGCATGAAAGGGAAACCCTGTACGCCTCGCCCGATCGCCGTAGTTGTGCAGTCGCCGACGCAATGCACCCGACTCGATTTTCCAGTAACCCGGATTCAGAGTCTGCCAGTGATGCCCATGATAGTCGGAGTCTGCCCCCGTGAACCGGTAAACACCCGGCTCGGAATCGAGTTCCATCGCTGGTGCAAGCGTACCACTCAACGGCAAACTCACAGCTGCCGAAGATGCAATGAACGCACGCCGACTGACGACTCCTGATGAATCATTTTTCCCTTCGCCGCTATTCTCAAACAATTGTTTCTCATTCGATGATGACATACCCTGAACAACCTCTGGAAAATGCAATTCAAAAAAGACTGGGACCGGCGAACGATCCCTGTGCCGGACCTGATGAAGGTCGGACAAAAGCAGACAAAACTGCGGTCACTTGCAACCTGATGTCCCATCATACCGCCAGCACCGCTGCCTCGCTGAACAACCCCACCGCACCGGTCGGAACAAACCCCCCGATACCTGACCCCCGCTACCTGCCACCCGCTAGCTGGCTCCCGATACCTGGCTTCCGAGACCTGCGTCCTGACTGCCACGCCCCGCCCACGTTCAAGCATGGATCCACTGCAGCAAACGTCGCAGGCATGACAGTGCCGCAGCGTAGTCTTGCCTCCACGGGGCGCGGGGACGGGAACCCGCCACTGAGAAAAAACTGCCGTTAGGCTGCTCTTGCATTCGTCTGGAAATGGTCACTTTTCAACTCGTCCGCCGACATCATCTCGGTGATCAGCTTACGTTTTGCGTCACCAAACCATCCTGCCAACGACGGGTCCATTCTCCATGTTTTCCACTTCACCATTTCCTCGCCCATACTCCACGTGATATTGCAGGAGATCAACTCCATCACTGCAGAGTGGTCGAAGTAGGAGGTGTGAACCAGCTCTCTACCGGAAAGTTCTTTGCAGAACCCCTCAATGCCTTCCGCCAGAGAAGCCTGACCCAGGAGTTGCCGAAGCATCGGAGCAATGTCTCTTGCATGATGATCCGCTGATGACAGAATCCGTTTTGAAAGCTGGGTCGGCAGAGGGGGAACCAGATGCTGCAATTCTGCAACCGGGGATGGCGTCACGGCGCAGATCGTCGAACTGGGGCGATCATTTCCTTGAGCAGCACGAGTCACGATGTTGCGAACAAGCCGATCAAGGGGCGGTTGCAACCAGCGATTGAAAACAGGTGAGAGAATCCAGTAATACGGGCGAGAAAGTAAACCCAGCGTGTCCGAGAAAAACACTCTTTCCTGCGGAAACATTTTGCTGACGAATGAAACGCGGAATGCCAGCGTTGAACGCAAACCATTGATTGCTTCATCATCGGGCGACCAAATTGCCAAATAGCGTGAGCCGTAAATGTCAAATGCATTCCGCTGCAAACGTTCCTCAGCATGGATACGATACGATTCAATCGCCGGGCGGATACTCAACATCGAAAGGTGGAACAGCACGTAAGAAAGAGCAAGCGTGACTGCCATCAACAGGAAACCCTCCAGCGTGCCGAAGAAGTACTCCAGTAGCGTCACCCCAGTGTCCGGGTCATAACTGCCAATGTGTACTCCTTGAACGGAGTGCTCCACCTGCACGCCCACCCATTTGAGCCCGGAAAGAATGGGCACTCGGATGATGCCCATCAAGCCGGATTCACTCGCAGGAGGCAGGGTTAAAACCATGTCATTGCCCTGAAAAGCATTGTTGAGCATCCGGCCCAACTGCAGCATGGCGCGGGCCGCCGGCGGTATCAAAAGCACCCCCATGACGAGACCGGCAAGGTTCCAGACATTGAAAACACTGCGACTGCGGTGCTGAAGGTAAGGAGTGCCGACCGTCGTCCAGCTCTTCAGGTGATCCAAAGGTTGCCGACTGAGGGACTTTGCTTTCAGGGTCTTCCAGATGACAGACCCGCCGTGACTGTGACCCACGAGGTGGTAATCCCGACCCTCAGCTTCCAACACTCGAAGGCGTTCAAGCAGTTGCAGAGCAGCCTTACTGCGAGCCCGTTCGCTGTTCTCGCCCGACCAGTGAAAAACTTCGGAACCTTCGGCGATTTCCACTCCACGGGGAAGTCGTGCCTTGAGCTGAGCAACGGCTGGACTACCAGCCTGCCACCATTTTTGCCCATCGTTTTCTGTATCAGCGGCAAAGGTCCCGTGAACAAGGATTACCAAAGCTGGCTGCCCCGGGCAATTTGCCAAACGGGGAAACGCGTTGCTGGTACTTTCCTCGCTCATCGGTCAAACACTCCCTTTCTCGACAGACTCAGCCAACTGAGTATCCCGTTCACACAACGGTCAGCAAATGCAAGCATTCACTGGGTTCAAGCTCGATCCCCAAAGGGCCATGCTTGCCAATGCTCACACTGCCACACATCGAATCGAACCATAGAGTTCTGTTGCCGACAAGCCAATCCCAATCGAACCAGTCACGCTGCTTTCCCCTGATCAAGTCACCCCGTCATGCTGATGCAAACTGATCATCATCGATTCCGTACTTGATCTTCGACAAGCTCCCGCCCTCCGGCAAACACAACACACGCAAGTCTTGACACCCGAACTGGAACTCTGCGATGGTTCCAGGCAGCGAACGTCGCCACCAACCCGGTTGCCCGTTTGATCACGCAGCATCCCCGTTAACTACGCAGCATCAATGAGTGCTTCTGATGTTTTCAAGACGCCGTCCCGAAGCTGGTGCCCGCCCGGGCACCCTTGTTCTCAGTCCAAACTCCCAGCCGGTGCAACTGCGCGTCACGCTGATTTATGGTGAACACCACAAGGTATTCAACTGCCGCTCGGTTGAAGAGCTTCCAAGCAGGCTGATCGAAGGCCAACTGATGTGGATCGATGTCCGTGGTCAAGGGGATGGAACAATTCTGCAGCAGCTGGCATCACGTTTTCGTATCACCCCACTTGCGATGGAAGATCTGATCAATGCTCCCCAGCGTCCGAAGATGGAACTTTTCAACCATCAACAGCTACTGATCGCCCACAGCGTTCCAGCTCCGGGTCGTGACATGACGCCAAGTCAATTGGGCATCGTATTTGACAAACAGGTAGTGTTGACGTTCCACGAAGACTGTGACCATGTTCTCGCGCCCATTCATCAAAGGCTTGAAAACCCACATGCCCGCCTTCGCAAGAAGGGCCCCGATTACCTGGTTTATGCGATTCTGGATGCCTGTGTTGATGGCTGCTACCCTGTCCTGGAAAGCCTCGGTGAGGGCATCGAACAGCTGGAAGACCAGGCGTTACGTGACCCCCGACCCGAATTGCTTGCCAAAATACATCACACCAAGAACATCCTTGTGCGTTTGAGAAGAAGCATCTGGCCTCAGCGCGAAATGGTTCTCTCTCTGCTCACCGTCGACAGTCCCTTCATCGATAAAAGTACCGAGGAGTACCTGAGGGATACCGCAGATCACTGCACGCAGTTGTCAGATGTCGTGGACATGTACCGCGAATCGACCAGTGGTCTGATCAACACCTACATGTCGGCCGTTGCTCACCGCAGCAACGAGATCATGAAGGTACTCACGCTTCTAACCAGTGTATTTGTGCCACCTACTTTCCTGGCAGGTGTTTACGGCATGAACTTCACCACCATGCCCGAGTTGTCACTCCAAGGTGCCTACCCGGCAGCTCTGACCATGATGGGCCTGATGATCGCAGGCACTCTGTTTTATTTTTACCGACGCGGATGGTTAATGCGGGCACCGATTGAGAACCCAATTCAAACGCCTGAAACAGAATCCAACAAGCCACGACGCGCTGTACGCCGCGTCGTCGTCCCCTCGGCGACTAGCCACCCAAAACAAAACGCTGCTTGACCAACGTTGCAGCAAAGTCATGCTGCAATGCAGACCAGGAACCAAGCCGGCTTCTGGTTCGCAACTCAAGCCAGTGTGCGGAACCGTGATCGGCACCAAATCAGCTGGCGCGTCGCAAGCGATGCACACCGCTGACGATTCTGGAATTGCCAGTGCTCTCGCTTTTGAGACCTTCCAGCTGACGACCTTGATCACCGGTCAAACGGACCTCCAAGGGAGAACTCATGTCCACATGGACATCCCGCTGCGGGAACGCAATCACAATGCCGGCTTTGCGAAAATCTTCATCAATCGCAGCACGCACACTGCTGCGCACCTTGGCACCATCCATGATCCTTTTCATCTGGACCCAAAAATGGACTTCAAACGCCAGCGAACTGTCACCAAAATCCTGAAATAAGACGATGGGTTCGGGAGATTGAAGAACATTATCCTGTTCGCGAATCACCTGCTTGAGTCTGTGAATCACTTCATTGACAGGCGACCCGTAAGCAACTCCGACGCTCACGCTTGTTCGAATTCGCGTATCTGACAGTGTCCAGTTGGTGACATTGTTCTCCAGAAACTTGCTATTGGGAACAAGAATCTCAAGATTGGAACCAGTTCTCACACGTGTGCTTCTGGCACCGATGTGCTCCACATTGGCGTCAATTCCATCAACGTTGACAAGGTCGCCAACACGAATGGGACGCTCAACAAGCAGAATCAAGCCACTGATGAAATTATTCAGCAGATTCTGACTTCCAAAGCCAAGCCCAATGGCTGCGGCACCCCCGAAGAAAGCAAAGAATGTCAGCGGAACATTGACCACATCGAGTGAAACAAAGAACAGTGCCACCAGCATGCAGTACAGCATCACCGAACGCAGCACGGACGCAGCGGCATGGCTGACCCCAAACCGGGGCAATACTTTGAAGGCGACCAGTGATGCCAAGGCACGACTCACCAGATAACCGAACAACAATAAAGACAAGCCAATCACAACTTTTTTAACGGTGATCGCCTTTCCATCACTCTCAGTGATCTCAAATTCCCAAGCCGCCTGCACCCAGCCCCATACCAACTCAACATTGTCTGCAAGGGAAAAGCCGGCCTGTTCCGCTCGAAGATCTTCGAGAAACAAATCACACAAACGGCCCCCGGTGGTTGCCAACACCTGGATGCCACCATAGAAGCTGAGCACACTTTCGAGGTCTTTGATCTTTGCCCGTGTCTCGGCATCAACTTGACCATTGTTGAGAATCAGAGCATCACCGTTCACTCCACTCACTGCCCCTGCTGAGCGTGAAAGCAGCGACAATGCTTCCCGTCTCTGACGGGTCCGCAATTTCAGTTTCTCATCAACCTGGGCAACCTGCTGACTCAGTTGCTCAGCATCCTCCAACCAGGTTTCGATCTCGCTGGCCGAAACTTCAAAGTTCGAAAGCTGGTATCTCCGTCGCCAACATTCCTTGAACAAACCGGTGTGGCTCACAAGGTCACGGAGCAACTGCGACTCTTCACGTACGATCTCGTAATTCGATTCACTGAACCCGCGACCGCTATCGCGCTGCATCATCAAGTCGTGCAACTGGGCATCCAACAGCGACAACTGTGTTCGCACCTGCTCTTCAAATTTCAAAAGAACGCTGAGACGCTCCTCAAGTTCTTCTTTGGTAAGCTTGAACCTGCTCGCTGGATCACTGACAAGAGCATCAAGCTGGCTGATTTCTGCCACCGCATCTTCAATTCGCAACTGCAACAGTTCAATGCGTTCGCGGTGCAGGTTCAAATTCGCCTTGATGACGCGTTCCTGCAAAGCTTGCAGAGAAACCAACTGCTGCCGCACGGTACGCTGATCGGCGGAACTACGATTCAATAATTCCGTGTTCTTGCGTCTTTCACGCTCAGCTTTCTCAAGGTCTTCGCCAAGGCTGGTGACAAGCCGTTGCTCGGAAATCACTTCCAGCTTCAAGGCTTTCAGCGAACTGACCACCGCTACACGGTGCGCCCGCAACTCATCGACCTCAAGAAATGACCCGGGACTCTGATGCTTTGCCTGACCGCCTGCACTTTTCCCTGTGGTGTGCCTGACCCGGTCTTCGTGTGCCAATCGCCACTCCTCGGCGATGATCTCGAGCCCCCCCCAAAGTTCCAGTTCCTTCATCAACTGAGGACGCACAGCACGCTGGTTGGCTCGCGCTACCAGTAACTCATCCCGCAAGCTACGGATGCTATCCCTGCACTCCTTCTGAATACCTGCAAAATCCACTACCTGCATCGGCTTCGGGGCTTGAACCACGTCACTTCCAACGGCACCGGCCAGATTGGTGACGTCGGTTTGTGCGGATCCCGGCTTGGTGACGAAAAACACCAATCCAATGAAAAGAACAAACCATCGGCAGACGCCAGAAAAACCAGCCACGCTTGGGTGCAGATCAACAGGTGTGCTAACTCTCGTGGCTTGGTCAGTCTGGATTCGATGCCGTCTGTTTGTGCAGGTTTTGCCCGGCGTCTTTGACCATGCATAGGCCGGCGCAGTGACATCAACCATCGCAGCAGTTTCCATTGCTGGTTTCATGGCAGTTTTCCAATCCCTGGAATGGACGTGATTCCGGCGAGTTGACTCGAAAAGCCTGAGAATCTCTCGCCTGGAGAATTGAATCAAAAAAGATAACCTCATGCCTCCCTTTCCAATTCAAACCATATTCGACCCGAATCGATAATTCTTGAAAAGAGAGATTCTGTTAGCGAGAGCAACGTCCACGGAGAGGATCGCCAAAAGCTAGCAAACAGACGTCGTTCGTCTGATCTTCCATGACGCGACTTTTCCCGTTTGTGACTGCGAAAGGGTCGGCGTCAAATACAGATATTCTGGCGTTGGGAGCAGGCGTTGCGTTGTTTTTCGGTGCCATCCAAACGAGTCGCCACTGGTTGCTTTTGCGACAATCCCAAATCGTGATCCCAGTACCTCAAACCAGTAAGAACCAATCAGTACCAACTGACGATCACGTTCACCCTGCACCGAAAACAAGTCGACCTGAACTGAACAAGCATACGCGTTCGTTGCCCACCTTCCTGGCTGGAACCGTACCGAAGCCTACATGGCCATGCCGCCTCATTCGAAATCAACTGACCAACATGAGACAGGTCAACGCGACACGATCACTCAACTGCTTCCTCCCTTCATGATTGAAAGCCACTGAATTTTTTGAAGACACCAACAACAGTTCTTGATTAACTGAGTGACCGAGTGAGTTAACGCAACGGAAGAATGTCTCAGGTAGTTCAGCAAACGCAGCCGCAACTGACGAAGCCTTGCGTGGCCCTCGCAATCGGAACAATCGGCACGTCCGTTAATTTTTGCCGTGATGATTCCCCTTTCAGGCCCAAACGGCAGTTCAAACCTTAGAGACGGACCAGATTGGTCGATGCAACCCTTACCGGCGGGGGTCGACCAATGTGGGAGGCCCGCGCTCGACTGAGCGGGTCGTGGCAAGACTGGTTGTGGTGTGGGATTGCAACTGGTTCGGCAACGGCTTTCTCTCGCGGGTTGATGAATAGACGGCGGGGAAATGCGGGCGTATTTCCCCGCCGTTTTTCAATTTCATGAAACGACCGCTTTAACTTGCCGATTCCTTCTGCCATGATGCGAAAACCGTGGCAGGAAGACGGGAGTCGAACGATGACGGGAGGATCCGATCGCCTGTTGCAAACTCCCGGATCAGTCGCACGTTGACGCAGCGTGCTCCGTCTTGCTGGAAAGTTCTGCCCGAACCCTTCCTGTTCATCCTGTTTGCATTGCGACGCTGTTGGTTTGAATATTCGCCCGTTTCGAAACGTCGATTTGCCTGCCCTGGTTCGAATCTGGGTCGAACACTGGTCGGCGGCGGGCCCACCACCCTATGTGAATCAACCCAAATTTGAACAAGCCGTGCTGGCGCGCACCTTTTTTGATCCAGAAACGCTGCTTGTCGCCGAAACCGATAATGAACTTGTCGGTTGGTGCCATTTCTCCGGTGCTGTGAAGAATTCACTTCATCAGGAGGACGACGTGACGTTGGTGCACGCTTTGTGCCTGTCAAGCAGCAGCAATGACGCCGTGGCATTGGGCCTTCTTGCTGCGATTGAGAAATCCTCGAAATCAACTTCACACCTTCGAGTTGGTGTGGTGCGTGATGACCAACGCGGCTACGCAGGCGTGGAACCGATTGGATTTGGCATCGGCATTCCCGTTTCGGATTACCGCAGCAGTTCTTTTTTACAGCAAGCTGGTTACGCTCCCGGGATGACACACTTACGGATGGTTGCGACAGTACCGGGTTACCGACCGCCCGTGAATCGAAGCGCGTTGCAATTCCGCCGCAGCACGCAAATTGCCTGGACACCAACTTTGCCAACGGATCATCGATTGGCAGCAAGCCTCGGTCATCTCGACATCGAATCGGCTGAGTTGCTGGAACGTGGCGGATCTTCGCTGTCAGCTGTATCGATCTGGTTCAGTGACCCCGAAGCCGAGGTGATGTCGCCGTCAACAGCGATCCTTGATTTGCAGCGTCAACACGAAAATGGCAGCCTCATTCCTGCTGACAGTTATCTGATCGGCGCCTTGGTACATTCCCTGAACCAGCGGAACATCCAGACCGTAGAAACCGCCATCGACAGTGATCGAACGGAACTCATCGACCAACTGCAAACGCTGCAGTTCCGTGTCGTTGACGAGGGCACCTGCTGGACCAAGACAAGTCAATCGGCTTGAGTCCGATCTCCGGCTCCGCTTGGGCAAATCCTATTTCGCAGCGATTTCCCGGCAATTTTCGCAGCGGTGTTTTCATAGATCCTCGGTCGCGTGAACGACGTTGAGTGCCACTTGGCAGTTGACAATCGGCCAATCCACGGAGACAGCATATTGATCGGGGTCTCGGATTAAGCTCAGGATGGCACCACCAACTTACGAAGCCACGTGACGTCTGAATCTGCCGCTGGTGGCTGGAACGAGGCCAAATCTGTCGACGCGTGATTTACCGATTTAACCAGCAGACCAACGTGGTACACTGTCGCCACCGAAGTTTTTCGCAACAGCCCTTCAGAGGATGACACACGTGACCCGTTGCCTCATTTCAGCACTGTCTTTTGCAGTCGCGATCGCTTTCTTGTCCGTACTCTCTCACGCCCAGGCTCCCGGAGCTGCAAAAAAGATGGAATTTGACTCGCCCTTACTGAAACCATGGACCGGGCCGTACGGAGGAGTTCCGCCATGGAACCTTGTTCGTTCGGAAGATTTCATCCCGGCGTTTGATGCCGCCATCAAGGCTTCCAATGCAGATATCAAGGCCATCACAGACGACCCAGAGCCGGCTGATTTTGATAATACGATTGTTGCGATGGAACGTGCTGGGCGCATGCTCAACCGACTCAACGCGATCTTTTTTGTCTATGCCTCGAATCTCAATGTCGGGCCAATCCCAGACATCGAGAAAGTTGTCGTTCCAAAACTCTCCGAACACGAAGACAGCATTTACCAGAACCAGAAGCTGTTTGACCGCATTTCTGCTGTCTACAACAGCGCGGCCATGAAAGATGGCACACTGGATCTCGCCCAGCGCCGTCTGGTCGATGACACCTACAAAACGTTTTTGCGAAAAGGTGCCAAACTCAACAGCGCCGACAAAGCCAAGCTTTCACAAATGAACACACGCCTGGCTCGACTATTCACAGATTTCAGCCAGAACGTTCTGGCCGATGAGAAAGGTTATGTCACCTGGATTCAGGACAAATCCGAACTGGGCGGATTACCCGATAGCGTGATTACCGCCATGGCAAACGCAGCAAAAGAACGCGGTAACAAGAATGGCGATTGGGCCATCACCAACACAAGGTCATCGATGGATCCATTCCTGACCTATTCCAGCAATCGCCCCCTGCGTGAGAAAGTGTGGCGAAACTACTACAGTCGCGGCGACAACGGCGACAAATACGACAACAACAAAATCATTTCCGAAATCCTCAAACTCCGTGCCGCCCGCGCCAAACTGCTCGGGTATGAAACGCATGCTCATTGGCGCATGGAACCCACCATGGCCAAAAATCCACAAGCCGCAATGGATTTGATGATGAAGGTTTGGCCCAAGGCTCTGGCCAGAGTCAAAGAAGAAGTCGCTGACATGCAGGCGATTGCTGACGAAGAGGGCACTAAAATCAAAATTGAACCGTGGGACTACCGCTATTACGCCGAGAAAGTACGCAAGGCCAAGTACGATCTTGATTTCAACCAGGTCAAACCTTACCTGCAACTGGAAAAACTGCGTGATGCAATGATGTGGGCAGCCACACAGTTGTATGGTCTGCATTTCCAACAGGTCAGTGGTGTTCCAGTTTTCCATCCTGATGTTACCGTCTGGGAGGTCACCGATAACGATGGGAAACACGTCGGACTGTGGTATCTCGACCCATATGCCCGGGAAGGAAAACGCAGCGGTGCCTGGATGACTGATTACCGCGCCCAGGAAAACATGGGTGAGCCGATCACCACGATTGTTTCCAACAACTCCAACTTCATCAAAGGTGCCAAAGGCGAACCCGTCCTGATTTCATGGGATGACGCAGTGACCCTGTTCCATGAATTCGGTCATGCTTTGCACGGCCTGCTATCAAAGGTCAAATATCCTTCACAGTCAGGGACATCTGTGGCGCGTGACTATGTTGAGTTTCCATCCCAGATCAACGAACACTGGCTTGAAACTCCCGAGATCCTGAATCAGTTTGCCGTTCACTACCAGACAGGTGAAGCAATTCCACAGGAACTTCTCGACAAGATCAAGAAGGCTGCAACATTCAACCAGGGCTTTGACACGGTGGAGTATCTGGCAAGCGCGCTGATCGACATGAAGCTTCATCTGGCAGGATCCGATGACATTGACCCTGATGCATTTGAACGCGACACCCTGGCCGACATGGGCATGCCAAGTGAATTGCCCATGCGGCATCGCACCCCACATTTCATGCACATTTTCAGCAGCGACAGTTACTCGGCCGGTTACTACAGCTATCTGTGGGCAGACGCTTTGACTGCCGATGCTGCGGAGCGGTTTGTCGAAGCGGGCAGCTTCTACGACAAGGATGTCGCCAAAAGTCTGCATGACAACGTGATGAGCATCGGTGACACCATTGATCCGGCCGAGGGATTCCGCCGGTTCCGCGGCCGCGATGTCGACACCAGTGCGTTATTGCGAAAGCGTGGATTCCCAGTCGACTGAGTCGGCTTGGTTCGTCGGCGATAATGGTAAGGCCGGAAATAGAACCCATACAGGCAACATCCCGCAACCCCACAACAGACGGGCGTGCGGGAACTTCCCGTATGCAATGGTATCGTCTACAGCGGTATCACCTTACAGCGGTATCTTCGCGCAGCCCAATAACTCCATGCCATTGCCAACCAAAGCAAGGTTCGCGTACAGAAAGTCGCTGCCAGTAAAATGTTCAAAGCAACGGGAAATCCCTGCTACATCATTCACACTGGAGGTGAAAGCATGTACCACGATGATGGCCACCAGCTCTACTTGCCACAGGATGTCAGGCTGTGCAGCGTTTGCCGCAACTGGGTTGAACTAAGCGAATTCCGCAAACGCACAGGCGGCGGCATCGCTCCTGAGTGCCGTGAATGCCACAACTCCATACGGGCAGCCCAACGCAGAAGACAACGCGCTCGCAGGAGAACGAAAGACCTTCAGCAGGCCGTTGCTGACATCAATGTCGCTCTGCCCATCCACCAGACCTCCATGCGGCCGCTACAGCCATCCTGGGCGTCTGTGGTGGCCTCCGTGGCTTCGCTAGCCACTATGCGGCACAGTTCAATGCCGCCGCGCCCGGTTCCCAAATGAGAACCAGTATGCTGCTTGCAGGCGTCCGCCTGGTTCTCCAGTGCGCCAAGGAACTCGATGCATCAGCGGTAAAGCCTGAAGACATGTCGGATGAAGAGCTTACTGCCTACAGAGTGGAACCCCGTTAACCATCTCGCGTTTAGTCCCTGATTCCAGAGGTTTACAGCGATTTTAGCTGGGTAAGTGGTCATTTCCTTGCACTGTGAGCAAGGCCTGCTGGTGTTCCCACGTTCGCTTTCGCCCCCCGTAATACCTCCCCGATATCGGTGACAGCGTCGCGGTATGGCTGTTATTATGGGCCGCGTGACCTTTGAAGCTCTGTACTCTCTTTCCCCTGCCTCCCCATGCCCCGCGACGACGAAAAAAGCCTAGGCGACGAAGCGACACTGCAAGGCGGGAAGGTTCAGCCCGCTGACGAACGCAGTCTGGGCGATCGCTCGACGTTCGGCGGCAGCGACGGATCCAGCCTGTCTGACCTGGGCGAGTTCGCTGACCTGCCTGATCACGACATGGAGATCGTCGATCTCAGCTCTCGATACAACATCGAGAAGACTCTTGGCAAAGGAGGTATGGGCGAGGTTCTGCTGGCCACAGATACCAGGCTGGATCGTAAGGTTGCCATCAAACGCATCCGTGGTGATGCCGGGTCCAGTAAAGCAGCTGTGGCACGGTTCCTGACAGAGGCGAAATCAGTCGCCGCGCTGAATCACCATAATGTGGTGCAGATCCATGATTACGGCCGTGACCAAGATGGTCCATTCCTGATCATGGAATACGTGCCCGGCGGCACACTTCTTGATCGCTGCAAGCAAGGACCAATCGAACTTGAAGAAGCGATTGACCTAGCCTGCCAACTCTGCGACGGACTGGGCCGAGCACATGACACTGGGATTATTCACCGCGATATCAAGCCAGCGAACATTCTGCTCACAAACGATGGCGTCCCCAAACTGACTGACTTCGGTTTGGCCAAAGCCGACTCACGTGATCACACGATGACAATGGCTGGTGCTGTTTTAGGCACCCTCGACTTCATGCCACCCGAACAGCGGCAAGATTCCTCACTCGTTGATGCGCGAAGTGACCTGTGGAGCCTTGCTGCAACACTGTATCAGATGGTAACGGGCAAGAGTCCCAAAATCATTCGGTTTGATTCGCTGCCACCATCACTGACAAGCGTGCTTGGCCAGGCCCTGGAAGAAAACAAGGAAGATCGCTACCAAAACAGTACAGAAATGCGTGCCGCATTAATTGCCACGAAGACCAGCTCCGAACGGGCTGCACCGATGATCCAAGACTTGGGCGCTGGAGAATGCCCAGTGTGTCACACCCTGAACGAGTCAAGTCGGAAGTTTTGCCGAGAATGCGCTACACCACTGCAAGTTCCCTGTTTGCAGTGTTCAGAACCAATGGCAATTTGGGACAAGGTTTGTGGGGAGTGTGGTGGCAAACAGCAAACCTTGTTGGAAGAGAGGAATGCTCAGCATGCTGCGCAGCGTAGAGAAGCAGAGCGGTTTCGTGCCGATTTTCAATTTTCGGAAGCCATTGATTCATTGAAGCCAATGCAAGTGCTTGAAGATCAAAGATTCATTGAAATCAGTGAATGGGCCAGGAATTACGCTACCGAAATCGAAGAGGAGGCCAAGCGACGCCCACGTGAAGCTCAGGAGTCTTTTGCCGAATCGCAAAAGCACAGGGACGCATTTGATTACCCAGCAGCCATCACGTCAATGCAGCAGATCCCCGCACCGTTTCTGACGCCAACCATGGCGTTACATCTACGAGACATGGAAGCAGCGGACGCGGAATCCAAAGATGTACTCGCACAGATAAGACAGGCAATAAAAACAGATGACCTCGATGATTTACTCCCGGTTGTTGAAAAAGGAATCGAACTTCGAGGCGACCGCAAAGACCTTCCGATACTCAGGACGCAACTATTGCGTCGAATCGCAAAGCGAAAGCAATTAAAAAAGACGGCAATCAATGAAGCAAAAAAACTACTCGATTCTCAGCAGTACGAGGAGGTTATTGCTGTATTGTCGGGTGTTCCCGAGAAGCATGTAGATGATGAGGTCAGGGAATTGGCAGCCCTTGCTAAAACAAAGCTACATACTCTGCGCGTGCTTGGCGACGAGATCACCTCCATGCAGTCAGATGATGATGCTGACTTCGACGTGTTGACTGGCCTTTTGCATCGCTACCTTGAGCTGAAACACGATAGCGCACCAATGCGGCAACTATTGGATAATTTGGTTGCAGAGCGAGATGCTCTGATAGCTCACGACGAACGATTGCTCGAGGAAGCAATCGAAAAGCATGAGGCGCGAGATTACACAGGGGCACTTGCAAAGCTCAATAAAATCTCCGTCAGTGATCTTAAAAGTCGGGCTGATGCGCACCTTGAAAGTGTCAATGCAGACCTGAACCGAATACAAGAGCTTGACGGCCAAATTGAGAATGCATTGACTGGTCGCGAATTGGACAGACTCAAACTCCTCCTAGATGAATATCTTGCGTTACAGCAGGAAGACAGGAATCGCGAGCAACTCCGTGCTGAACTGCTCGCAGTTGCGGAAGCTGAAGAGTGCTTTTATTCGCAAAACTACTCTGCAGCGCTGAGCAGGCTACAGACGATCCAAACGGAGATACTTCAGAATCACTGTGCTGAACTGAAAGGTAAGATTGAATCAGCGGTGTCCCGCGTCGCGGATCTACTTATTGAGATAAGGAAGGCGGTTGCCAATCAGCAGCACAATGAACTTTTGACTCTGGTCCAGCAGTATCTGCAACTCAACCCGACTGATGTCGAGATACAATCATTGCAAGAACAGTTGCTGAATAGGGAAAAAGCACTTGCACGCAAACAGAAGAGTCAGGAAATGGCTGCTAAAGAGCGTGCGAAAATTACCAAACTAGTCATAGCTTGTTCTGCAGTGGCAGTGGTTTCCGTGCTCATATTTACAGCCATGTACTATCTGCAACCCCAGAGTCCAGCCAAAAGTACAGAAGCCCTGTCGAACAATAAAACAGCCACAAAGCTTCAGCATCCCCTGTCGAATGGTGATAATGCTGCTGCTCAGCAACTTGGCCCAAAGAACGCGCAAGCCTTATCGATGAACAAGAAGGCGGCAGACATCAATCAGGCGATTGCAAATGGTGATTATGCTGCAGTTCTTCAACTTGACCCAGAGAACGCGTGGGCCTTATCAATGAAGAACGCTGATATCCAAGAGGCCATTTCTATTGGCAATTATGCTGTCGCTCTTCAGCTTGACCCCAACAATGCAGAAGCCTTGTCGATGAAGAAGGCGGCAGACATACAGCTTCTAGCAGAACCGCCGATCACAAACTCGATTGGCATGAAGCTGAAATCATTACCATCTGGTACGTTCATGATGGGTGATGCAAACGGTAATGGTGGTGAGACACCTCATGAAGTCACTCTCACCAAATCATTCCACATGGGTATCTACGAAGTCACACAGTCTCAATACGAGCAGGTAATGGTGGTTAATTTCAGCGAGTTCAGAGGTGCCAAGCACCCTGTCGACAGCGTGAGTTGGCAAGATGCAGTAGATTTTTGCCGCAAGCTAAGTGAGTTACCAGCGGAGAAAGCGGCAGGGCGAGTTTATCGTTTGCCGACGGAGGCAGAGTGGGAGTACGCATGTTGCGGAGGCACGACGACGACTTTCAGTTTTGGAAACGATGGCTCGGACTTAGGCGAGTATGGCTGGTACTCTGAGAACTCTGAAAGGACAACTCATCCGGTAGGCGGCAAGCAACCGAACGCTTGGGGCTTGTACGACATGCACGGCAATGTTGCAGAGTGGTGTCAAGATCAGCATGGACCTTACCCGAGCGGTAGTGTGACGAACCCCAGTGGCGCCGGAATTGGCTCGGATCGCGTGTTCCGTGGCGGCAGTTGGGGCAACGCTGCCGTGAATTGTCGGTCGGCGGTGCGCTACTGGACGACGCCGTCAGACCACCTCAATTACAACGGGTTTCGTGTGATACTAATTCCATCTGGCCAGTAGGCGGAGCCGCAACCTGTCAGGTCTTTAGCGGAGCGATTTGTCTGTAGGCCGGAGGCAGCGAGGGGGAGCGAAGCGGAGCCGCGACCGGAAGACGGGGAGCACAATCTCGCCCCATGTAACACCTCCCCGATCTAGATGACAGCATCGCCTTGTGGCTGATATGATGAGCCGCGTGACAATTGAAGCTCTGAACCCTGTTTCCCCTGCCTCCCCATGCCCCACGACAACGACCAAAGCCTAGGCGACGAAGCGACACTGCAAGGCGGGAAGCCTGCTCCCGCTGACGAACGCAGTCTGGGCGATCGTTCTACATTCGGTGGAAGCGACGGATCCAGCCTGTCTGACCTCGGCGAGTTCGCTGACCTGCCTGATCACGACATGGAAATCGTGGATCTCAGTTCGCGGTACAAGATCGAAAAGACTCTTGGCAAAGGCGGCATGGGCGAGGTTCTTCTGGCCACAGACACCAGGCTGGACCGTAAAGTTGCCATCAAACGCATCCGTGGTGATGCGGGATCCAGTAAAGCACCTGTGGCGAGGTTTTTGACGGAAGCAAAATCCATTGCGGCACTGAGCCATAACAATGTGGTTCAAGTTTACGACTACGGGCGTGATCAGGACGGTCCCTTCCTGATCATGGAATATGTTTCAGGGGGGTCACTTCTTGATCGCTGCAAGCAAGGTCCGATCGCGATTGACGAAGCGGTGAAAATGGCTTGCCAACTTTGCGACGGATTAGCTCGGGCTCATGAAGCCGGTATTATTCACCGCGACATCAAACCTGCGAACATCCTGTTGACTGTCGACGGTGTACCAAAACTAACTGATTTCGGTTTGGCGAAAGCTGATTCCCAAGACCACACCATGACAATGGCAGGAGCCGTTCTTGGTACCCTTGACTTCATGCCCCCCGAACAGCGACAGGATGCTGCTCTGGTGGACACCCGCAGTGATCAGTGGAGTCTTGCGGCGACCCTCTATCAGATGGTCACGGGAAAGAGCCCCAAGATCATTCGCTTCAATGACGTCCCAGAAACACTACAAGATGTGCTTGGTAAAGCCCTCGAGGATACCAAGGACGACCGCTATCAGAGTGTCATCGATCTCAGGGATGCCCTGACACAGGCCATTGAGATCAAAGCGAATGAGACTGCTGAACTTCACCAAGGCGAGTGTCCTCATTGCGGAACGAAAAATGATGCAACTCGCAAGTTCTGCCGAAACGCAAATTGCGGAGGATCACTCGAGGTTCCCTGCCTTCGCTGCAACGTAAAAATACCGATGTGGGAAGAAGTATGCGGCAGTTGTGGCGCAAAACAGGAACCGCTGATTGCACAGCGCAAAAATCAGATGGCGTCGATGAAATCAGACGCAGAACGTCATGTCGAAATTTATGAATTCGATCAAGCGAGACGTGTTTGCACGCAACTGGAAGCAATCAAGGATCTGCGCCTGCAACATTTGTCGGGATGGATATCGGAATTCACTGAGCGTCTGCAGACTCAAGAAGCTCGGACCCTTGAACTCGCCGGAAAACGGCTCGACGAGGCCAAACAGCACGAACTGGCCTTCGATTATCCCGCCGCTATCAAAACCCTCACACGCATCCCGGAAAGCCTGCAGAACCGCAAACTGAAAAACCAGTCCGACACTGCAGCAACTTATCTCGCACAGTTACGGCGAAAAGAACAGCAGATCGCGACCTTAGAGAGCACATTGCGCGAGCGAATAAAAACCCAACAGCTGACTGGAATGCTGGTCGACGTTGAGGCACTCTTGAAATTGGTGCCAAACCATGACAACGCATTGAAAATAAAACAACAGCTGCATGCACGGGAAAAGAAGCTGAAAACCCTGCGAGACCAACTCTATGAGGAAGCTGTTCGTAATTTTGAATCACAGAACTATGAGAAGACGCTTGCTGCATTGGCACGAATCGATTCAACACAGGCTGATTCTGCCGTAAACCAGCTCCGTGATGAAACAAATACGATCATTCGTACTCTCAAATCGCTGAATAAGCAGATCAAAGAAAAACTTGACGCCAAAGAGTACACGGAACTTGAGGACTTTGTTGACCATTTCCTCATTCTGAAACCGGACGACACAGAAAAACAACGACTGAAAAAGCAATTGGCCGAACGCGAAGATGTTCGCAAACGCAATAAAAACGAGGGTTTTTCAGAGGCAAAGAAGCAGTTCCAACAAAATGATTACGAAGCAGCTTTGACCTCCCTTGGCAAGATTCCTCGCGCTTTGGCCGACCACGAAGTCAGAGAACTGCGAGATCAGATAAAAGACGCAATTGAAAAAACCACTCAACTCAAGCGAGAGATCGAGAAGCTCAAGGAAACGCCTGGTGCAACAACCCTGCGTTCACGGTTGGAGGAATATCTAAAACTGCAGCCAGACGATGAAGCGTACCGCCAGTTGCTGGTTCAAATTACAGAGGAATACCAACGGGCGCAGGAACTTGCAGCCAGCGCGTTATCGCGTGCTCACACGCATGCTCACAACTTTCAATTCGCCGACGCTTTATCGGAACTTGCTGCAATTCCACAGGAACACAGGACTGACGACATCACAGTCCTTGAAGCCGCTTGCCGCAGACTGCAACCACTCCGGGAAAAAGCTCTCTACGAATTACAAAAATCACTTCGCTTTCACACCTACGAGAAGGCCCTTGAAGTAACGCAAACCTACCATGCTGCCTCCGAGTCGTCTGGCACCTTCACTGAAAAAGACACTGAAATCGAGAATCTTCTCACGGAGTGCCTCGAGTCACAACAGAGCCACGAAAAAGAGTCTCAGCGTCTAGCGCAAAGACAGGCCACAAAAAAGAAAACGCTCATCATCACAGGGGCAGCCGCAAGCATTGTGCTCGTGGCCGGAGGAATACTTTGGAGTCTCAACAAAAGGTCGCAGCAATCCGATCTGTTAGCGGCAGCAATTGCCAACCGGGATTTCCAACAGATCCTGGCGTTGGACCCAGAGAACAAAAAAGGTCTTGAACTGAAAAAATCAGCCCTAATCCAACGCGCGTTGGACAATGGAGATTACGCAACTGCCTTGACGCTTGATCCAGCGAACAAAGAGGCATTATCAATGGAGACAAGTTCGAAAGTACAAAAAGCCCTCTCTGAAGGAAACTTCGCCACGGCTCTTGAACTTGACCCGGATAGCGTCGAGGCCTTGTCAATGAAGAAAGTCGTACTCGCACTCGCCAGGCGAGACTATGCCACAGCATTGCAGGTAGACCCAGCCAATGTTGAAGCATTGTCAATGAAAAGAAAAGCTGACATCCGAGCAGCACTAGCCAGGCAAGATTACGACGCGGCACTGAAACTGGACCCGACAAATCCAGAAGGCCTCGCGATGAAAAAGAAAGCAAATATAAGTCAGGCCATCTCCGATGGTGACTTTGAAGCGGCACTAGCCCTCGATCCTGACAATGCCCAAGCACTCGAAATGAAAAGCTCGGACACTCTTCAACAAGCATTAGCCGATGGCGATTATAAAACCGCGTTGCAGATAGCCCCCACTAATTATCAAGCACTCAAGATGAAGAAGGTGGCCGAGATACAAGGGGCATTAGCTGAAAAAAACTACGCGTTGGCACTGAAGCTAGACCCGAGTGATGCCATTGAGAACATTCCAAACAGGTCACTCCTGAGTCTTCCAGTTTTCTACAACTCGATTGAAATGCAACTACGCTGGATACCGTCTGGCAATTTTGCCATGGGTCCAAAATCCTTGACGGAACCAACAAGTCAACGTGGTATCGAAATATCAAAACCATTCATGATAGGCGTGTACGAGGTAACTCAGCTACAGTATGAAATGGTCATGGGCGGTAAACCACGCGACCCCGAATACCACCAGATGCCTGCAGCTGCAACATGGGCTGAAGCAGTGGAGTTTTGCCGAAAACTTTCTGATCTCCCAGCCGAGAGGGCGGCAAACAGGGTGTACCGTTTGCCAACCGAAGCAGAGTGGGAGTACGCCTGTCGCGCCGGCACAAAAATGCCATACAGTTTTGGCGTAAGTGCTTTCAATGAGGCTACATACATGAATGATTTCGCATGGTGGAACAACAATTCAGGTGGGCACCCCCATGCCGTTGGTGGAAAGAGGCCAAACCCGTGGGGTCTATACGACATGCACGGCAATGTCTGGGAGTGGTGCTCTGACTGGTATGGGGACTACTCCAAGTCAGAACTTAAAGACCCATTGGGGACTCCTCTTGGGAAACTTCGAATCATGCGTGGCGGTAGTTGCAACAGCAAACATGAGCAATGCAAGTCAGCATACCGCTTCGCTGGAGAGCCACTACGTCGCAGCAAAATCATTGGATTTCGTGTCGCTCTGAGTCGGTCTGAAAACTAGTCAGACCGCAAGCGTGCACGTCGCATATAAGCGTGCACATCGCATATGAATCGGTGCGGGAAGAGTTTGCCACAAGCCAGCTGAATTGTCACCAAAGTAAGCGGCAGTCATCAATTTTCGATTTGACACTCGCCTGGACTGCCACACTGCTGCCACTGACTCATACAACTTGGCGTGCCGCATTGAGAAGAGCGAGTTCAGGCCCTGTGCGGTCAAGCTGGCGTAGTCGTATTCAAGGAAAACCGACGGTTACTGAATCAATGATCAGAGTTGCGTTGGGAAGAAACGGAAAATCGGAAATTGCAGATCAGTTCGAGGGAAGCTCGATCGTCGTACACATTCCTGATATTCATTTCCGATCTGCATAACATCACAGACGACAGCTTGATGCAGTGCCCAGCCCCTTAATTGGCCCAGTTCCTCAATTGGCACCATCAGAGCGAACCCGGAATCGGATGCAAGCCATCCAATCCGACGGCTTATCTGTTGAGTACCTGATCAAGATCATGCAGGCCGCGCTCTCCAGCAAGCAGCACAGTCATGAACCTGTTATCCTGCTCAGAATGATCGCCAGCAGACCTTTGCTCCCAATACTCCCCCACCCGAAAAAAACATCCCCCAAGACATTGACGACATTAACGGCGATTAAAACCCTCTGGAAACCGGGGAAGATGCAAAGAACACAGGTCCCGATAGCCTCAGCGATGAAATGACCTTCGCAGGGGGAACCGGGCTTGACCACCCTCAAAGCCTCGGCGACGACCCCACATCGGGCTTTGAGTTCGCATCGACGACAGATGCCGTCGATGAAGACATGGAGATAGTCGACCTGGAAGCCCGTTACACAATCGAGGGTGTGCTGGGCAAAGGTGGGATGGGCGAAGTGCTACTCGCTACCGATAAACGACTCCACAGAAAGGTAGCAATCAAACGTATTGTCGGCAACGCAGCCGGCAGTCGAACCGCCGCGCGGAGATTCCTGACAGAGGCAAGATCAATTGCCGCTTTGAACCATCCCAACGTGATCCAGATTTACGAATACGGACGTGCCGCGGATGGTCCATTCCTGATCATGGAGTATGTCGAAGGTAAAACGTTATTGGAGCAAAGCAGTGCGGGTCCATTGCCACTCGATCAAGCGGTTGACCTCATCAGCCAGATTTGCGACGGTCTCAGTCGCGCCCACGAGGCTGGAGTTGTCCATCGCGATATCAAGCCGGCGAATGTTCTTCTTACCCGCGATGGCCTGCCAAAGCTGACAGATTTCGGAATCGCCAAGGCTGAGTGACCCAGTTGGTCGCATAATCACAACAAACCGAATATCCCGACCAAAACACGGGTAGGTGTCGTGTCTCCTTGTACTAAGGACTGCACAAGCAACATCAGACCCAACATAAAATTATGCTGTGGCTTCTCATCGCATGGGATAGGCGTATCAATGCAATGCCAGAAACAGCATTGCGGAACCTCGATTTCATTGAACATCCGAAAGGCAAAATCATGAAACCAGTTTTAACAGCTGCACTGTTTGTTTTCGCTTCGCTGGCTGGACTTAACCCCGCCGCTGTTGCGGAAGAATCATCACTCAATTCTCCGACGATTGCGGCTCCCATTCCCGACATCAAATCAATGCATGTTCCAAAGAAGTACTCAAAATCGGAAGCCATCGCCAAGGCGATGGCAAAATACCCTGGCTATAAACTCACTGAGGTCCGTGAGCTACAGAATGTCTGGGTGGTTCTCCTGAAGAAGTAGTCACCACAGGAGTACGGAATTGCCGTATTCATAGAAATGCATACCAGCACAAGGGATGTTGTTGCTAATAGCAGAGGCTACCGGTGATCTGACGTTCACGAAGACACAACATGAACGCTTTGAAAGGTGTCGTCCGGAAGGCGACACCTTTGATTTTTAACGCGTTGCTGTGTTTTGAACACTGTTTTCTTAATCTAACGGTTTCTCTTTTCTTGATCTCACGGAGCTCAGCTCTATCGACACACATCGTCAGGAACATCCCAACCTCCGCAAGCCTGCAAAAACAGGCAAGCGAGGCAAAACAGGTGGACCGTTTTAAACTGAGCTGGGCCATTTTCCAATTTTGATGATTGATGCCCGGCTAGAACGTTTGAGACGCGGGTCCGATCAAATCAGGATTTCAACATTCCCCTTCGTTTCCCTGATTTGAAACGTTTCCTGCAGTGGCTGTCGATTGACCGTCTGAATTCCCGTCTCGAGCTCGTATTGCCATCCATGCCATGGACAGGTGACACAACCGTGCTCGACAATTCCTTCGGCAACCGGCCCTCCCTGGTGAGCACACATGCCATCCATGGCATACAACCTGCCATCGTGGCGAAAAACGGCAATGACCCGTCCTTTGATCATCACCTCCCTGGCTTGCCCATCCATGAGTGGGTCAGACATATCGATGCTGATCCATTCCAGCGGGCCGTTGTTCTGGTGATTCTGCGCGCGGTGATTATCCAAGGCTTACTTTCCACGTCCTGTTATCTGTTTGTTGTTCGCTCGCTACAATTCACACAACAGGTATGAGATCCACGATCCGAAGTTTCCGAAGGAGTATGGCAGTGGCACTGCAGCAAAAACACCCCACCTTGGTAAATGCAGCCTGTAGGACGTTATCAGCGTTGGCTGCGTGTCTGTTGAGCTGTGGTGTTCTACCCAGTTCCACATTGCGTGCCGACGATCCCACCCCCCAGGCCCGGGACAATCAGTCAACGAAGGCCCAACCCGCTGATGGAAGCATCATGAAAGTCACTGAAGTCGAGGGCATCTCGGAGTATCAACTCGAAAATGGCGTGCGGATTCTGCTTTTCCCGGATGCAAGTAAAGAAGTTGTCACTGTCAACATGACTGTTTTTGTCGGCTCCCGGCACGAGGGCTATGGCGAAGCGGGGATGGCACACCTTTTGGAACACATGCTTTTCAAGGGCACACCATCGAATCCCGACATCCCCAAAGCATTGAAAGATCGTGGTGCCGGCCGTTCGATGAATGGAACGACGTGGATGGATCGTACGAATTACTATGAAACCCTTCCCGCCACGGGTGACAACCTGGAATTTGCAATTCAGCTGGAAGCCGACCGTCTGGTCAACAGCAAGATACTCGGCGAAGATCTCGCCTCGGAAATGACCGTGGTTCGAAACGAATTTGAAAGCGGTGAGAATTCACCCTTCCGCGTTCTGATGCAACGTGTTCAGGCTGCCGCCTATGAGTGGCACAACTATGGCCAAACCACGATTGGAAACCGCAGCGACATTGAGCGTGTTCCCGTCGTAAAACTGCGACAGTTCTATCGCAAGTTTTATCGCCCAGACAACGTGATGGTGATCGTCGCAGGAAAATTTGAGGAGAAGGAAGCTCTGGGATATCTGCAGAAATACTTTGGAGCCCTTTCAAACCCCGACATTCCATTGGACGACACCTACACCACCGAACCAGCACAGGATGGTGAACGGACAGTTGTGGTACGGCGTGTGGGTGAGACCCAGTTGGTCGGCAATGCGTATCACATTCCTGCGGGCAGCCACCCTGATTATGCCGCAGCAAAAGCTCTGGTTGCCATTCTGAGTGATCAACCCACTGGCAGGCTCTACAAGGGACTTGTCGAAGAAGAATTGGCGACCAGCGTCTATGCGCTCGCGTACGCCTTTGCCGAACCAGGACTTTTCATGACGCTTGCAGAAGTACCGGGCGATGGCTCTCTGGAAAAAGCACGCTTGAAAATGACTGACGTGGTTGAACGATCGTTCCGCGAGGATCCGGTAACTGAAACCGAAGTCAAACGCGCCGTGCAGCAGATACTCAAGGCACGGGAACTGGAATCATCCGATTCTGACCGCATCGCGATTTCACTCAGTGATTGGGCTGCCCAAGGCGATTGGAGGCTCTACTTTCTGTATCGTGACACGATTGAATCACTGACCCCTGAGCAAGTTCAGGCAGTTGCGGAAAAATATTTTGTTCGCAATAACCGCACCACGGGTCTTTTCATTCCAAGCGAAGAATCTGATCGAGTCTCCATTCCTGAGGCCCCGGATGTTGCTGCGATGCTCGACGGGTACAAAGGGCGTGAAGCGGTCGCGGCTGGCGAACAGCTTGACCCGGAAACCACAGCGAGTGAAAAAAGGACGTTACGTGGCAAGCAGACCGGCGTGTTGGAGTACGCATTTCTGCCCAAGAAAACACGCGGAGAAACGGTTTCACTCCAGCTCACCCTGCGTTTTGGCACAGGTGACACGCTCAAGGACAAAATTGGTGCAGTGGAATTACTGGGTATTCTGATGGCCCGCGGCACCGATCAATACAATTACACAGAGCTTCAGGACGAATTGAATCGTCTGCGCGTCGAGATGTCGATGAGCACAACGATCGGTGTACTTCAAGCGAGTCTGAAAACCAAACGGGAATTTCTTCCTGAAGCCATTACCCTGCTCGGAGACGTGCTTCGTCGCCCCAGACTCGATGGAGCTGAACTTGAAGTTCTGCGACGTCAGATCATCACGAACCTGCAACAGGGCACGACCGAACCTCAGGCACTGGCACCACGCAGTGTTCGACGCAGCCTGTCTCCCTATGCAAAGGATGATGTCCGTTACGTCATGTCAGTGGAAGAAGAAATTGACATGTACAAGAATGTGACCATCGACGAAATCCGCGCGCTTCATGCCGGCTTCCTCAGCAATCAGGCGGGTGAGATTTCTGCTGTCGGTGATTTCGATCCAGATGAACTCAAAGCTCTCATCAACACCCAACTGGCCGACTGGAGAACCGATCAACCGTTTGTGCGCGTTGATCGCAAAGCTCATCCAGAAGTCGATAAATCTCTGGACATCATTGAAACGCCTGACAAGGCGAACGCTTTCTTCTTCAGTAGTCAGCAGTACGACCTCAAGGACTCCGATCCCGAATATGCATCGCTGGTTTTGGGTAACTACATTTTGGGAGGTGGATCACTGAGCAGCCGGCTTGGAAACCGCGTTCGTCAGCAGGAAGGACTGTCTTACGGCGTCAGGAGCGGGATTTCCGCACGAGCCCGGGACAATCGTGTCGACTTCACACTGTATGCAATCACGAATCCGCAGAACCGCGATAAGCTGATGGCGGTGATCATCGAGGAATTAGACAAACTGCGGAAGGATGGCATCACGCAGGAAGAACTCGATCAGGCAAAAGTAGCTTATCTGCAAGCAGCTCGCGTCCGTCGCAGCAGCGACGCCGCGTTGACCAGCGAGCTGCTTTCGACCTTGTTCAATGATCGCACCATGGCTCATTATGCCGAGCACGATGCTCAGATCGAGGCTGCCACCGTTGACAGTGTCAACAAGGCCATCAACAAGTACATCGATCCGGAGAAACTCGTCATCGCAATCGCAGGCGACTTTGCTGCCGCCTCCAAGGCTCGCGCAGAAAAAGAATAGCACGGAGCTGCCTTCAAACGAGACATTTTGATCAACATTACACCCGGCAACGTCAGACCGTTGCTGGGTGTTTTTTGTTCGAAACACCGATCCTCTCGTATCCAGCGTCACACGCCGCGAAAATCATTTCGACTGTCACACAGATAGACACCGGCCGGCAGCTTACACTCATCTCAAAGTCAAGCTGCCGCGTAAACTCAGTGCGTCTTCAGAAACCATCAAATTCGCATGGATGTCGTCGAACACAGAACAATTGACTGGCAATGCCCCCTCGTGGGTTTGACCCAACAAATCCCCGGCTTCGCCGGCTGTCACGTGATGCAGCGGCCGCACAATGGATGCACCAGTGAGCTTTGTTCGATTTGTAGATTGCCTTTCCATCGGCTCATCGCAGGCCACCGACATCCATCTGTTCCCCCGTAACGGTTCTTCGAAAAACAGGTCTGCATGAGCAAGATCCACAAGAACGCCAGTGGCATCAGCGTCTCCCATTCCGTGGAGCGATGAATCTTCAGCTTCTCCCGTTGCAAACTGCTGACGTGCAAGTTCATCAATCACGTGCAACGCATCAACCGCACTCACCACACCATCGTGGTTGATGTCCAAAGAAGCCCAATCCATGTCCTGCTGACCCTGCCAGAAACGTTGATCTGCAAAGTTTGAATCCTGCTGCGCAAGATAATTGATGACCCACAATGCATCGACGGCTGAGACTCGACCATCTCCGCTTGCATCGAAGCTCATTGCAGTCAAAGGCTGGATTTCTGGCAACACACGTCTTCCAGTTCCTAACAGGTGGTTCATCACGTCCTGAATGTCGCGTGTATCATCCAGATCCAGCAAATGCCCAAACTCGTGCGTCAACGTGGTCAGTAAATCAATTCCATCGGCAGCCGGTCCAACCACTGCATATCCGGACTGACCCTGACCGCCAAATTCAGAGTTGTCCCATGGGGTGGGATCCACAAACCAACCATTTCCGGCAGCATCCTGGTCGAGCACAATCGCCCGTCCTACGGTTCGGGCCAGCACATTCCCAGGCAAATCGGCAATCGTTACTGACACGTCAGCAAGTTGCCTCAACAACAGGGGATCCGCTCCCGCAGAGTTCCAACTTGTCAGAGCTTGCAGCACGGTAGGGCGAATGACTTCCGGTTGCAAATGTGCAGCTCCTTTCCCTGTCTCTGCCGCTTTCAGGAACTGTTCGCTCTGCCCGAGAGACAATGTGTTGCCTTTTTTCGCGGATGGAAACATTTCAAAGGCTTGAACCAGCAGCGGCTGGGCAAGATCAGCTTCATCAACCTGAAAAAAAACTTCGGCGATGCCGTTGCCATCCGCTATTCCAATCGCCATCCGTTCTGCATCAGCGATATCCACCGTTACCTGATAGTCAGAAAATGTAGTGGTACCTCTGGAAGTCCCCCGCACAAATCCGGTGAATGCGTTTGGCGTGGAGCAGAAATACTGCAAGCGATTCAACCCTGGATGTAATGCGGTCGCAACGAGGCATGTGCCCAGCGCGGCGGAAGCTTGATCGTCTTCACTACTGATTCCGTTACCCGGCGTCGAATCGGAATCCAATTGATCCGCTGCAACGATTTCCGCTGTCAACAGAACGTTATCAGTCGTCTCAACCAACGCATCAATTTGCAAAGAAGCCGACTGGCCAGGCAACAACTGATCCACGAGCCAGACACCATCAAAATCATCATAGATTCCGGTACTGACAGAGGCCCCCACAAACAGCAACTCAAAAGGCAGCAGCGCCGAAACTTCAATTCCCGTCGCCATCACAGGCCCGGCATTCGACATCGTGATTGTAAAACGTACGGTTTCATTGAGATCAGGTTCTGACTCATTCACCACATTTGTGAGGGATAAATCGGCGATCTGTGTCGGGGCTGTTCCGACTGCTAACGCAAAGTCTTCTACCTCGCCATCACTGGCCGCACCGGTAACTTCCAGTCCTGCCTCAGTACTGATCCGCAAACGCATGAACGTCGTTCCCACCGGTATCGCCGCAGGAACCAGCAGTGACTCCAAAGAGGTCGTTGAAAAACCAGCCGGAACCAACAGATCATCAACGAGGTGTTCACCCATGTCATCCCAGTCACCATCCAGATTGAGATCGATCCAGGCATTCAGAAACGCGCCAGAATCTCCACCATCATGGGTGATGTTCACATCGTCCATCAACGTCCCCGGAATGAGCGTAGCCGCGCCATTCACGAGCGCGTCTTCATCATCGAAGCCAACGAGGTCATCCCCCGAAGCAGTCATGGCTGGAAATGCATCGGGTTCTGAATCACAGTTGGTGATGCCCAGCTTCGGGCCCCCTGGGACCAACAGATGTCGAGCGCCATCACTGCTCAATTGTGTTGGATACGAACGCAAAACGTCACCAACCACCATTCCTTCGGGAGCATCACCGAAATCATAAAGAGCTCCCGTCTGTCCAACTTCAATTGACCCGATATCAGTTCCATCACTGGCGTTGACAACAGCTGCATCGTCAATGGTCCTTACGAACCCACTCCCCCGCTGATCCCCAGATAAACCATCGGAATTGATCCCCTGATCAATGGCGGGACTTCCCGGCCCAATCGCATGAGTCCATGTCAGACCTCCGTTGTCCGCCAGATCGGCAAGCAAAGGATCATCACCGATCAAATTGTTGTCGACTCCATCGATCAGTCCGTGCCCCCCGGCAGTTTCGATCAGTGAGTAGGATGCCGTCACTGAAACAATGAACAAATCCGGTCCACCTCCAACGGCCGTGTTATCTGCAACAAGAGAGCTTTTGAGCGTTGTATTTGCGCCGGTACTATTGACGACATGAATGCCACCACCGGTCCCACCAGTAGCAGTATTCTGCGCTATCGTGCTGTTCGCGATACTCAACGTCGCGGCACTGTCAGCGCTGGCCTGACTATGAACACCAGCCCCACTCACATCCGCCAGATTGCCGGAAATCGTACTGCCAACGATGGTCAAGACGGCATCAGTACCTTGCTCGGCGTAATAGACACCACGATTTGCAATACCGCCTCCATTATCAGCATGGTTCCCTGAAATCGTGCTGCTTGTTAACACCGCCGCAGCAACACCGTCGTATGCATGATTGTTGACTCCACCACCGTGAGCAGCCCGGTTGCCCGAAACCGTGCTATCGGTAAGCGACAGTGAAGCAGGATCATAGTAGGAGAAATTCTCGATGCCGCCTCCCGACTGAGTCGACGCATTGCCATTACCTGTGATGACGCACCGCTGAACCGACAGAGTGCCGTTGTAATTACCCAAGCCGGCACCACGGGTTGCCTGGTTTCCCGTTACCACACTGTCAGCGAGCAGCAATGTTCCTTCATTGCGTATGCCACCCCCCGTACCAGCCAACAAGTCCTCACTGTCGTCTACCGATCCACCTTGAATTGTCACGCCCCGGATCTCGACATTTCCATTCTGGATATCAAAGACACGATCGAATCCATTTCCATCGATCACAGTGCTGGCTGCTCCTGCCCCAGTCAGAATCACCGACTGTGTGATATCCAGATCCCCCGCAAGGTTTCCATTGCCTGGCAGGGTGAAAACATAGTTGCCAGCTGGTAACAGGATCTGGTCCGGCTGCGCGGATGTGCCCCAGGCGTTCGCCTCCATGACTGCTGCCCGCAGTGTGCACGCGCCACCTGGCGAAACTTCGCATACCCCATCACCGGGATTCTGATCCACCTGATCCGCGATACTATCAACCGGAAACACTGCAAGCAGACACTTCTCCTCCAGCTGCTCGACCGCAACACGACGGGTCAACGACCGTTTCCAGCGTCTCGCATAGCCGGAGCCTCTCTGCTTCGAACGATATGTTTTACGGCCTGTGTTCATCAAATCCCGTTTCACACTGGACAAAATCAGCGTTTCACCTTGAGCCTCACCCGGCAGCCTCGCATGCCAGCGTTCAAAACTCCGGACAATCACTTGGATGCAGAACCAGTTTGTGTGTTCCCAAGTGACACCAGTGATGCAGTATCCCCGTCGCAGGCGGCCTCCACATTACAAAACACACCAGCAAAGCAGCATTGGAACGAATCATTCCTATCCACAAGCATCGGTTGTCCCGCCCAACCCGATGATAAACTAGTGCAGATGAGAAAGTTGCAACGATAATTCCAATTTTATCAATCATCTCGACTTTAACTGCCGATAACGGACATGAGGCTTTATTCCTGCTCCCTTACGCATGCCCCAGTCCGAGCATACCCGGTCCAAGCATGCCCATTGTGGAAAACCCCCTGTGCCATCGATCGCTCCCGAACCCGGAAGATATCCCGCATGTGGTTTTCCGCATCGAAGTCGACTGACAGAGTATCTGCTCGTCTTTTGCCTCACATTGACCTGCAACACAATCATTTTCACGTCATCGCTCCAGGCTGATGAATGCGACCTATGCGACATGGGATGCACGGCCGGTGACCAGATGGACACGCGCGTAGGAAGCGACACTTTACCCGGCGTGATGTCCAATTGCGGCTGCCCTGATTGCCGCTCATCACGATTTGAAAACCAGTTTCGATCCCGTGTTGGACACTGTGAAGCCTATCAACCGCAGTGGCTTGCCGTTGGCCGCGGTCTAGCATATTCCCGCACCACGCAAAGTGCCCACGTCCTGATCAGCGATTCGACCAATCCCATCCGACAAATCAACCGCGATAGCTTCAAATTTGGCTGGGAGCCGGGCATGGACCTTTTGATGAGGAGAATAAAATGGAACTCGAATTCTATCGATCTTCGATGCATGGGACTTGAGACACTCACCGCCATCGCAACAACGACAACAGGTGGCTCCACGGAACTTCATGCTGCCCTGCCGGTATTCGTAAGTGACATCACATCGATTGACGCCACTTATCAGTCAGAACTTTATGGGGTCGAAGCCAATTGGCAGTTTGTAACCTACTGCCCGTTTCAATACATCCTCGGTGTACGGTACATCGGACTCGATGAAGATCTGACCGCCAATCTGCAGTCACCCACAGCACCGGTTACCTATCGGACCACCACTCAAAACGACTTATACGGTGTTCAGGTTGGTATAACCAGCATACCCGACATGCCGCTATTTGATTGTCAGTGGCTAACATGGTCAGCGAAATTTGGTCTTTATGGAAACGACGCCGACCAGACATCAACACTCACTGGTGCTGTGGGACAAAGGGCTGATGCCTCAGCGGACACAGCGGCGTTTGTCGGTGAATTCAAAATCGGTCTGGAATTTCCGTTGACCCGTTGTTTGACACTTAGCTGTGGATACGATGTTTTTCTGATGGAACGCGTGGCGATCGCTACCGATCAACTCCAGGCAACCAACTTTTTTTCAGGTACCGGCAGCGATAACGAAGGCAACGCTCTATTCCATGGGGCAAGCATTGGCGCAACCTTGATCTTTTAACAATCGCTGCTGAGCGGAAATCTGCTGAGAGGAACGTGTTTTGAACCGTGTCTTTTGCGGATCCTCGTTCACCAATCGCCTCGTTCACCAATCGCCTCGTTCACCAATCGCCTCGTTCACCATCAAAAGCAGCTGGCCATCAAGAGCAGTTGGCAAGAGCGTCCAATGCGACAGAGCATCGTGCTTGTTGGTGAACAGCGGCAAAATCCCGAAATAGCGCCGGGCCGACTATTTCTTTCTTTTCTTACGCTCCCGCGTGGGATATAGCGTCACCGGATTCTCGACTCTTCCCGGCGGTCTTACCCCGGAAGCTGGACCGGGAGATCCCAATTCCAAACGCATGGCCTCTGCCATTTTTTGCAGGCGTATCACCACGCTGGGATGCAGTGATGCAACATCCGTGACCTCTCCGATCTCATCGTCGAGATTGTAGAGCCGCGGACCGGCCTTCATCAGGTCTTCAGGCTTTTCACGAATCCCCATTCCAAGTGTCTGGGGCGTGATTGCCAATTTCCACTGTCCCGATCGAACAGCCTGCAACTGGTTGCCTTTGAAGTAATACCAGGCCTGATGGGGTGAAACCTTCGTTTTACCCAACAGCAGATCGGTAATGTCCTTCCCGTCAATTTTGATATCAGGGTTTAGCATACCTCCGGCCATCGAAACCAGGGTTGGCAATACATCTGTTGTACCGGCAATGGCGTCACATTGACTGCCGGGCTCGATTTTTCCCGGCCAACGTACGATCGTCGGCTCACGCACTCCACCCTCAAGAGTCCCACCTTTGCTTCCACGCAAAGGTCCTGAGACGCCGCCCTTGGAACCTTTGGACGCCCAAGGTCCGTTATCACTGGTAAAAATCAAAACGGTGTCATTTTCCAGATCATTCTTTTTGAGCGCTTTCATGATTTCACCAACGCTCCAATCCACCTCCTTGACCCAATCCCCGTAAACACCGTTGCGTGATGTTCCTTGAAAGCTCTGGTGCGGAAACAGGGGTACGTGCATTGCGGTGTGAGGCAAATACAGAAAGAAAGGTTTGTCGCGTGTTTGAGAGATGAATTTCACAGCTTCCATTGTGTAATCGCGGGTGACCTTCCGTTGATCTTCATCTTCAAGCAGCGCAATCACTTTTTCGTCACGCAGCAAGGGAACAACGCGAAGCCCCGTTTCAGCCGAGACACGCTGCATGTCATTCGAATAGGGAATTCCGAAATAGTGATCGAACCCCTGGCGAGTGGGAAGAAACTCCGGCTGATCCCCTAGATGCCACTTCCCGATGCACGTGGTTTCGTAACCAAGCTCCTTCAGGTAATCAGCCACAGTCACCTCAGCGGGATTCAATCCCAGCGGTCCGGCTGGAAAAAACACCCCCGGAACAGAAACACGTGGAGCATAACTGCCAGTAAGTAGTTGCGCCCGTGAAGCTGAACACACGGGGGCAGCATAAAAACTCGTCAACCGCATCCCCTCTGAACTCAACTGATACAGATTGGGTGTGTCATTCAAACGGGAACCAAAGGGACCGATGTCCCCGTAACCCATGTCATCAATGAAAATGACGACAAAATTGGGTCTGTTGGATGCGGACACGCAATACCCATAATTCACACCAACAAATAGACAAGCCAACAATCCAACGAAATACCGCATAGCTGATCCCTGGTTCATGTAATTTTAAAACCGGCTGTATGGTCATTCACTGTTTTCGCAAGTGCCACACTCGACGCCCGCAATAACAACAAGCAAGTTGAAGGCGGTAACAGCTTCAAAAAACCAGAGCTGCAACCAAACGTTGCGAATCAGTCATGATGCCTGCTAACATCATGAATCAACTGATGATGTCGGAAGCGACTCGACCGTGAACATCAGTCAAACGGAAATCGCGTCCAGCATATCGGTACGTAAGCCGTTCATGATCCAAACCAAGTAAATGCAAAGTCGTGGCGTGCAGATCATGAACATGCATCCTGTTTTTTACCGCAGCAATCCCGAAGTCATCCGTCGCACCGTAACGCAATCCACCCTTGACGCCAGCACCACACATCCAAACGGTATATCCGGTGGCGTTGTGGTCACGTCCATCATTGCGTCGAACCGCAGGTGTCCGTCCAAATTCGCCACTCCAGATAACAAGCGTATCTTTCAACATGTCACGCTGTTTCAAATCCGCGATCAGGCCGGCAATCGGCAGATCGGTTGCCTGACAATTTGAGGTGAGTCTTGCGTTGAGATTATTGTGTTGATCCCAACCTTCATGGGTCAATTCGATGAACCTTACACCCGACTCTGCCAACCGGCGGGCCATCAAACACTGCCGCCCGAATTCATCCGTTTTTGATTTCCCGATCCCGTAACTGGACAGTGTTTCAGCTGATTCACCCGACAGATCCAAAACCTGTGGAACAGCAGATTGCATACGATACCCCAGTTCATAGGATTCGATCACGCCCTCCAACTCGGAATTGTGTGGATTGCTTTGTGCCGCATCACGATTCATCGCTTGCAAGAGATCGAGTTGTTTTCGCTGCATTGACGCCGACAAACCCGGATGTTTCATATTTCCGATCGGAGCAGCCGATTTGACGTCCTTAATCGCTGTGCCCTGATAAACAGCCGGCAAAAATGCGCTGCCGTAATTCTGGGCACCGCCCAAACGTTCTGGCGGTTTGATGGTGATGAACCCGGGCAAATCCTGATTTTCAGTTCCCAGACCATAGAGCACCCACGCGCCAACGGACGGACGCACAAACTGAAAACTACCTGTGTGCAATTGCACGAGCGCTTGAGGATGGTTGGGAATATCGGTGTACGAACCGTTGAGCAGACACAGATCGTCGGCGTGCCTGGCAAGGTGCGGATAAAGCGTCGAAATCGGTATCCCGCTTTCACCACGACGTGGAAATTTCCAATTTGATTTTTTCAGCTTCCGCCCTTTCTGAACGTTCAGTCCGGCTGCTGCTGAACCAGGCGACTTCCCATCAAACTTCTCCAGCTCTGGCTTGTAATCAAAGGTATCAACGTGTGACGGGCCCCCTCGCATGCACAGAAAAATCACCCGTTTGGCCTTTGGTGTGAAGTGCGGCTCACGACTCAACAACGGTTTTCCTTCCGCACCAACCGCAGCCTCCGTTGCCATCGCCGTAAATGCCAAATAACCGAATCCACACCCGGTAGATAAGAGAGCTCTGCGTCTTGAATACATCTGTGCAACCTATGATTATTAACAACCCGTGAAAGGCATCCACCAAGATCAGAATCAATTGAGATAACGAAACTCTGAACATCCCAGAAGGGACTGGCAGAAACCGCGCCAAGCTCTTGACTCGCTTTCCTCATGCTTCAATTTATCCACATTCACTCCACTTGCAGTCGCGTCTCGGATGAAGGCAAGAACGCGGTCAACTTCAGCACCACTGGGTTCACGCGACAAAGCCAACTGATATCCCAGCACCACACGTGCCTTATCCCCTGTGACCTTGCTTGAAAGAAGCCTCTCCGAAAACTGCTGCGACAGTCCCAACACGGAAGCACTGTTCATCATGTACAGTGCCTGAGTTGGTACCGTGGTAACATTTCGGTTTCCACCCACGATACTCGGCTCAGGAAAATCAAACAAAGAGAGCGCCTCGGGAACAGCGCCGCGCAAAATGGGCAGATAGACACTCCGCCGGTCATTCTCGCGTTGCAAGGCATCAACTTTCAATGTCCGTCCGACGATACCTTCACCGAGCTCCGCAACAGCAGACGCACGCGGGCGTTGAAGATCCAATCGTCCACTCACCGCCAACATGGCATCACGAATCGCTTCCCCCTCAAGACGTCTCTGATTCATTCTCCACAGAAGTTGATTCTTCGGATCACGAGCCAGACATTCCTTGAGTTGCGGCGATTCATCAACAATCGCTGCCAGACGATAAACACGGCTGACCATGATCTTTCGGATCATCTCTTTTACCGACCATCCAGACGCCACAAACTCGTTCGCCAAATGATCCAAAAGCAGGGGATGACTTGGTCGTGTGCCGTTCGCACCAAAATTATCAACTGTGGCGACAATCCCACGCCCCAATAGATGCTGCCAGATGCGGTTGACAGCCACCCTCGCAGTGAGCGGGTGATCAGGCCTGGTGATCCAATCGGCAAGTTCCAGCCGTCCACTGTGATGCTGCGGGATACTGTCGTGTTTATCGGATGCTCCGATCGTTAAAAAACCGCGGGGAATCTCAGCGCCATATTGATCATGTTCGCCTCTGATTCGTAGCCGCGTGTTCCGCGGCTCAGTTGAATCGCAAACTCCCATCAAAAGATGAACTGCCTTGTCAGCATTCTCAGT
>JAAXJB010000054.1:103263-104538 GCA_012270065.1 Rubripirellula sp.
TATAATGTGCCTGCTGAATCTTTTTCAACCTAATCCGCAATATATTGATAGGACGTTCCTCTTCACGGATTATTTTTCTCGCAAGATTCTCCGCTTTGTCTGATTTGGCAGCGGCCAGCTGTTTTTTACTGGATGCCAACTTGCGCGACTGGGCCTTCAATTGATTCTTGACGTTCGCAAGTTCTTTTTTGCTGCTTCCGCCACCTTTCGAACCGACAATTTTCAATTCCCCATCCCTGATTGAAATCAACTGCCCAGGATTACGATTGCCATTTCCATTGGCTGTCCCATAGAGCGTTCTGGTGCTGGAAAAGATCCCAGCCAAGGCGTAATACTCCGACTGCGGAATGGGATCAAATTTATGATCATGACAACGTGCACAACTGGCGGTGACACCCAAAAATGCCCGACTGACAACGTCGATCTGTTCATCCACCACATCCATCACGAATTTTTCTTTACTTGTTTCGTTCAGTGACTTGGGCCCTATCGCCAGCATTCCTGTAGCGGTCAACATGCGGAATTTTTCAGATTCAGATCCGGGTTCCATAAGATCGCCCGCAATCTGTTCGCGTATGAACCGATCATAGGGCAGGTCGTTATTGAACGCATCGATCACATAATCACGGTATCTCCATGCTGACGTGAATACGCCGTTCCGTTCCATACCCGTCGATTCCGCATATCGCACCACATCCAGCCAGTGCCTGCCCCAGCGTTCTCCAAACTGCGGCGATTCCAGCAATCTGGTTACCAAATCATCAATTGCACGCCCGGGATCCTGCAAGCTTGCATGACAAAACGCCTGAACCTGTTCGACAGTGGGCGGCAGACCAACAAGATCAAAAAATATCCTGCGAACAAGCGTTTGACTTTCAGCATCAACAACAGGTTTGATCGCTTTGGATTCCATACGCGACAGAATGAACCGATCAATGTCCGTTTTGCACCACTGATCATTCTCAACGTCGGGAACATCAATCTGCCCGGGTGACCTGAAAGACCAGAATTCACGCGCTTGCCTGAGATCAACCTTCTCGCGCACCAACTCGCTCTTTCCATCGCGTGGATCGTAGGCGCCCGATGCAATCCATTTCCTGAAGTCATTGATTACGGAAGCATCCAATTTTTTTTCTGGCGGCATCTCAAGCCCCGAATGACGCATCGCATCAAGGACCAGACTCTTCGCCGGCTCACCGGGAACCACCGCACTTCCCGTGTCCCCCACGCGCCGAACCCCCTCGCGGGTATCAATCAGTAACCCCCCCTCAATCG
>JAAXJB010000054.1:104548-105137 GCA_012270065.1 Rubripirellula sp.
ACTCGGGAGCGACGGGCTCGAAGCGCGTCCAGTCGGGGGGGTCCGGCGGGGCCGGTAGGCCCCCCCGGCGCCCCGGGAACCCCCGCACTTCCCGCGCCCCCCCCGCGCCGCAGCCCCTCGCGTGGATCAATCAGTAACCCCCCCTCAATCGTATCTGACGAGGCAGAGTGACACTGGTAACACTCCGATACAAGTACGGGACGGATCTTACTCTCAAAAAAAGCTGCCTGTGCACCATCATCAGCCTGGCAAATCATGGCAAGCCAACCTTGCACCACGACAAAAACGATCAGCAAAAAATAATGATGCATGATGAAAACTAACGGGCGAAAGGTTTTAAGGCAGGACAACTCAGTCGATGTGGGTTAAGGTACCGAATGTCAGGCGTGCGATCTCTCACAAGTGCAACTTGCAGGTGAAACCCCACACCAACGCACTCGACCGGTGTTGCTCTCATGAAAACCATCGAACAAGTCAAATCCGTCAAACACCGGAATCTTCGCCGACCAAACATGCAAGTGCACTACGTTTACAGTTTTCAGCACGGTTTACATCACTGTTTACATCACTGTTTACATCACTGTTTACA
>JAAXJB010000092.1:0-22221 GCA_012270065.1 Rubripirellula sp.
CTCGCCTGAGGCCCTCGCTCAATCAATGGCTCAGCAATGAGTGTTCGCCTATCTGCTGTAGCTTCTTCATCCTCCTTGGGTTGCACTGCTTGAGTGCTTCGCCCCACGAGCATGACTACCAACAGTGCTAATAGAAAATTTTGCATTTTTCGTTCGACGGTAATTGAAAAAAATTACGTCCCTCCTGATTCGGAGAAGTTCAGAGTATTCTCACTCCAATCTCACTGTTCTCCATAATAACCCAATACCAAAACGTTGGACAAGCAACGCTACACCAAGTGTTTTAAGGTACAACTGAACGGCTAAAATAACTGATACGTCCGAATTCCTTGATTCTGATATCTTTGGTTTGTGAACCAGTAATCAATCATCAAAAAGCTCGTCCATTGCCAAACTTAAAACGCAGACAAAACGATCAGTCATGAACCAGCTATGAACTGGTAGATAAGAAAACGTATTCGTAAAAATAACAACAGTTAGCGTGGGAATGATGAAGCATCAAGAACAACAGAATCTGGATCCTTATTCCCCACCTGAACTGGAGGGAGAGGGAATCAGTCCGAACAAGGATCCAGAACTTGAAAGTTCATCCGGGCAGTTTTCTCCGCGCAAAGTTCATAGGAAGCATTGGCTACTTCCTCTGTTGGGCTACGGTTACATTCCAGCAGTGATAGGTTTAGCGATATTGCTGGGCAACGGCGGTTTCGATGGATTTACCTTATTCATCTCTTCAGGGGCAGTCTTGTTGATACTCTTGCCCGCATACGCTGTGTTGATCGCCAAGCTTTTTGTTGAACGGTCTAGACAGGGGATTCATTCCATTTTGTTAAATCTCTATCAGATTTTTTCTTTAGTTCCACCTGCTTACTGGATTGTTGTTGTTCTTACCTTCGGTGGTTCACCTGCGTGATTCAGGCAGGGTTGGAACGACTCAAACGAAGTCATCAGGTTAGTCGGCAGTGAGCGTGAGCGACCAAGTTACGTAACGAATGCCAATAAGCCCGCAAAAAAATCCACGGATCACAATTGATCTGCAGCTTTTGTTTCTTGAGTGGAGAATGACGCACTTGAACCGATGCCCTACACATCTCTGCATTCCTCGTATCCCCGGAATACAGCGCAGGTTTGGGTACGCTCAGGTACACTTGTGCGGTGCTCTCGATGGAATATCCTGCCTTGTTTATCCCTTCATTGAACGACAGTCCTAACAACCTCGGCCATGAACATGAAACCTGTCTTTCGGATTTGCCTTTTCACACTGCTGACATCCCACTTCGTTTCGGCGGGAGACTGGCCGGCCTACCGTCACGATGCAGCCCGCAGCGGTTTCACACCAGAGCCTCTTCCTGACTCCTTGACGCTCTGCTGGTCGTATCAGACGCCGCATTCACCTCGCACAGCTTGGCCGCGTTCGCAGCGCATGACCTTCGACCGAGCGGCACATCCGATCGTTGCCAACGGTCGGCTTTTTTTCGGCGACAGTGTCACCGGAACGATTGAAGCGTTGAACGCAGCCAACGGGGTTCGACAATGGAGTTTTCCGACACGCGCGCCGGTGCGATTTGCGCCGGTGTGGCATCGGGGAAAAATCTACGCTGCCAGTGACGACGGGTTTCTGTATTGCCTGAATGAAACCGACGGAAGTTTACTTTGGAAGAAACGGGGAGGCCCGGCTGATGCGATGGCATTGGGAAACGGCCGAATGATTTCACGCTGGCCAGCGCGGGGCGGACCGGTTGTGTATGACAACATCGTTTATTTTGCTGCCGGTATCTGGCCGTCGGACGGAATCAGCCTTTACGCTCTTGATCCCGACACCGGTGAAACCCTTTGGGTCAATGACACTGCGGGCTCGATCTATATGGGGCAACCTCACGGCGGAGCCTATGCCAATAGCGGCGTTGCCGCACAGGGTTACCTTGCCGCAAGTGACAAACAGATCTTCATGGCCACCGGACGAGGCGTGCCTGCTGCTTTCGATCGGGCGACCGGCGAATTTCAGTATCTCCACCTTCAGGCCAACACGCGACTGGGCGGTGCAGATATCGTGTTGAGTGACAGTTCCTTCATCAACAACGGCTACGTCTTTGATCAGGAGGCTGGCGCGACCGGACAGAAACTGGGAATCGGACCAGCCGTCGCCACGCCGGGCGGACTGGTCTGCAGCGTCAAAGATAAACGCCTTGAGTTCAAGTGGGAGAATCTTGAAAAGTTCGATCGCCGAGGAAACCCATTCACGGTCCGAGGTGTGAAGCAATCGTTCAGCACGGAACAGCCAACGGGAACCAGTGCTGTCGTTGCCTTGGATAAGATCGTTGTCGGCTCAAGCGGCAAGGTCGCCCTCTCGATGCTGGGGCAATCCGAGGAGATCTGGAGCGCTGCCATTTCAGGCACGGCACACGGTCTCGCAATCGCCGACGGACGACTGTTTGTCAGTACCGATTCCGGCACGCTGTATTGCTTTGCAAAGCAGCAGAACGGTCCGCGGATTCACACCGCCGAGCCGATCTCAGATCCTTTTCCATCCAACGAGCCTTTTGCGGAGGCTGCCAAAGAAATCCTGAGCCGGTCCAACATCAACGAAGGTTACTGTTTGGATCTGGGTTGCGGTGACGGAGCGCTCGCATTCGAGCTGGCAAAACGAACGGACCTGTTCATTTACGCGGTCGATCCGGACCCTGCCAATGTGACCAGGGCACGCGAGAATCTTATGCGAGCCGGGCTGTATGGTTCGCGCATCATGGTATTGCAGGCTGACCTTGAGGATACAAAACTGCCCATCTATTTTGCCAACCTGATCGTTTCCGCGCGATCGATGAGTCGTCCGCTAAGCGATGCGGCCAGGCTGGAAGCTGATCGTAGCCTGCGGCCATACGGAGGTGTGCTGGCCACCGGAAAACCCGGCAACATGAAGGTCTTCACCCGCGGCCCACTGGAAGGTGCTGGTGAATGGACCCACCAGTATGGCAATCCGGGGAACACTGCTAACTCTGCCGACGAATTGATCAGCGGCCCGCTTGGCATGCTCTGGTTCGCGGATCTTGAGCAGGCGATGACGCAGCGACATGGGCGTGGTCCGGCTCCCTTGTTCAAGAACGGCATCCTGTATTCCGAGGGTCTTAACGGAATCATCGCTGTGGACGCCTACAACGGACACAAGCTTTGGGAATATGCCTTGCCCGATATTCTGAAGTCTTTCCACGGAGACCACTTGATGGGTACCAGCGGAACAGGCAGCAATTACTGCGTTTCCGATGACAGCGTGTATGTCCGCCGCGCCGACCGCTGCCTACGAATCGACGCTCGAACAGGAAAATTGATTGCCGAATTCACGGCTCCGAAAACGATCCAGGGAGACGACGGAATCTGGGGATACATCGCCTACGAAGACGGACTCCTTTTTGGGTCGTTGTCTGATCCGGATCACGTCGTCACCTATCGATACCAACCCGGCGGAAACATGAAGGATCAGTTGACGGAGTCCAAGACCTTCTTCGCTCTGGACGCGATGACTGGAGAGTTAAAATGGCGATACGACGCAAAGCATTCACTGCGTCACAACGGTATCGCAATCGCGGCAGGCATCGTGATCCTGATCGACCGTCCGGTCGCAACCGTTGATCTCCGTCGCACAGGGCCGCGAGACCAGGAAAAACACGAAACGGGCAAGCTGGTCGCGCTCGATTCCGCCATCGGCAAAATCCTGTGGGAGAATGACGAAGACATTTACGGAACCGTCTCGGCCATTTCCGCAAAGCATCGTACGTTGATGATGAGTTACCAACCGACACGGTTTCGGCTGGCCAGTGAAATCGGAGGACGCATTTCGGCCTTTAGTCTCTCGGACGGCCAGTTGTTGTGGGAAAAGAATTCGCAATATGAATCACGCCCGATGATCAATGACCGCACAATCTACACTCAGGGTGGAGCGTGGGACTTGATCACCGGGGAAGACCGACCGTTCAATTTCGAACGATCCTATGGCTGCGGTGTGCTGGCCAGCTCGCGTGACATGGTGGTCTTCCGCTCAGCGACATTGGGCTACTTTGACCTCAAACAAAACAAAAAAACCGAAGACTTCGGGGGCATCCGGCCGGGTTGTTGGATCAATGTCATTCCGGCGGGAGGTTTAGTTTTTGCCCCCGATGCCTCGGCTGGATGCAGCTGCAGCTACCTCAATCAATCCTGGATTGCACTCCAGCCCGATGGGATTCGTCCGCCAACCATCGATCCCGCCGGCGCGTCCTCACAAAAAGCGATGAAGGTCACAATCAAGACAGCACAACCGGCCGAGCGAACCATTCATTACACTTTGGATGGCTCTTCTCCGACATCGCGTTCGCGCATCTACACCAAACCCATCGAAATCTCAGAGACCGGACTACTCAGAACACGCGTGTTTAGTCCAGACGGGCGTCCCAGTTCGGTCGCGGAAGCGTCTTTCGTCATCGATCCTGATTTGCTGCCGCTTGGCAATTCGGATTGGCGGGTTGAAGACGCGGCCGGTGCAAAGCCGCCAAGTGAATGGTCGATCGAAAACGGAACCATCAAGCAGACGTCCAACGTCATGGTGGGCGGAGCACGCGTGATGGAGAACGCCGCGAATGTTGAACGCCCAGGGAGCCTGTTCCTGTTGCAAAATGCGGAGGCCTTTGCCGATGGCGAACTGTCGCTTGAAATCAAATCCAGTGACGACGATGGAGTGGGCGTCGTGTTTCGCTATCAGGATCCGGAAAACTACTACCTCTGGTCAACACATGCCCAACGGCCCTTCCATGCTCTCGCGATCAAACAGGGTGCGCGCTACGAAGTCCTGGCCGAAGAGGCTGAGGGATACCCGAGAGGAAAATGGTTTGCGGTGAAGTTCGTCTTTTCCGGATCCCAGATCACAGGATTCGTAAATGGTGAAAAGGAATTCGAAGTAGAGGATCCCACCTTCGCTGCGGGTGCCATCGGACTCTACTCCTGGGGCAACTCAGGCGTCCAATTCCGCAACGTGCGTTTCAAAACGAAGTGATCCAGTGGAACGCGTGAGTTTCGTTCAGAGTGAGAGAATCTTGCTGGGCGACCATCTTCCCCAGCATTGTGTTCGATTGCTCCAAAGCTTTCAGCTGCTTGGCCATCTCTGGTTTCATGCCACCATACTTCTGCCGCCAGCAGTAATGTGTCTGTTCGGTGAGTTCCAGCAACTTGCAAATGAACTCATCTATCGGCACAGGCAAACATAATTCTTTTCATTGATAATTTTCAAAAAATTGCGTGAGGGCCCTCTGGCAAGTTCCGTTGAACAGGTTGCGTCTTATTCGAAACCTCCAACTCCGGAGCCGCTCATGTTCAGTTTTGTCACAAATGCTCAAAAAGCGAGCAAAGCCCGGCACAATTCACGATCAAAAGTTAAATCTCGTCGAAACCTCCGATTTGAAACACTGTCCCAACGCAAATTGCTTGCTGCCGATATTGGCGTGCCTACGGAACCACTTCAACACGAAGCCCCCGTTGCCGAACACGCGTTTCCCACCGATAAGCAAAGCCCAACCAACAAGCAACATGCATTTACCGGAGGCACGCTGCAACCGAACTATCGTCCCTTCAATCCGACGGGCAACATCATCCATGTCGATGACAGTAACGCAGGAACTCAAAACGGCATGTCATGGATGACTGCGTTTGGCAACTTGCAGGATGGCCTTGCCGCAGCCCAACCCGGTGACTGGATTTTTGTCGCAGCTGGAACCTACAGTCCAGGGGCAACTCAGAGCGATTCTTTTTGGCTAAAAACCGATGTCGACCTTTTCGGTGGATATGAAGGCGCCTTCCAGGGTACACCCTCCTCTCAATGGTATTCGCGTCACTGGAATACCCACAACAAGAGTATTTTAAGTGGTGATATCAACGGTGATGACATCTATCCGACCACAACGAATGGAATGGAAGAGCCTGTCGCTGATATCGAATTCCTGAACACAAGCGACAATAACTATCACGTGGTGCGTGCATCGCGTGTCACCAATTCCATGGTTCATGGTTTCATCATTCAAGGCGGGCATGACGAATATTCTGGTGGCGGTGGCTTGTGGGCTCGTGATTCAACCATTGAGATCGCTGATTGTGTGTTCCGCTTCAACCAGGGAAACCACGGCGGTGCGATTCATAACATTGAATCAAGCCCGTACCTGCATGAAGTCATATTTGACCGCAACATCGCTAACGAAGCAGGTGGGGCAATGGCCAATCTGAATTCAAGTGCGCGTCCTCAGGTAACCATCAATTCAGTGTTCTACAAAAACCGTGCCGACGGCGACTCGAAAGGGGGAGCCATATACGATCAGGGAAGTTCCGCCACTGTCGTTTGGAACAGCACGCTTCAAGGAAATGATGCAAGCACAGGCGATAGTATCTTCTCTGATCAGTCGGTTTTGGTAGTCGGTAACTCGATCGCGAGCTTTAACCATAGCGGAAACGGATTAGGTATCTCTGATACCGGGAACCTGTTCACCCTTGCAATCAACAACAACTTGCCCGCAGGCTGGACCTCATCGGCAAACAATCAGTTTCTTTCCAACAATCTGTCTGAGGACACAGCGTTATTGTTGAACGCGCCAGATTCGGCTGTGGGTCCTGATGGCCACTGGGCGACAGCAGACGATGGACTGTGCATCAACTCAAATGTCCCAGGCAACCCGTTCATTGGTCATACAGCCAGCAGCGGTGGCACACAACTCGCTCCTCAACGCGACATCCTCCACAACCTTCGCTTGCCTGTAGCTGATATCGGAGCCTATCAACACTTGCCACTCACCGAAACAAGGGCTGAATCGAATGTTGGTCCGATTGATGTCTCCTTCAAGGATCTGGATGACTCCAGCCACAATCTGAAGTCATCACCCACGGAGTACACTCCAACAGAATTCACCGAGCCAAACAAAGACAGCAAGTTGCACTCGCAAGCGGAGTCACACCACACGGGCTTTCAAACCACGTCCGCACATACGGACGCCGATGCAACGGACCATCACTCAGACGACTTGCAACCAGAAAATACCCAGAGTTCAATCAACTCCAATGAAGAACAGATTTATGCTCAGTGGGGTATGCTTGATCACACGGACTTTCTCAGCGACTTACAGATCCTGATCGAACGACTGGCATCAGAATCACTCGAGAAGTGACAAACACCCCCCCAGCCACCAGCCACCAGCGTTTGGTAACGCTGGCGTATCGTGCAAACCCTGTGCCTGCCATGCGCGGGGTTTGCCAGTTCATCAGATGGAAGGTGAGGTTGAGTTTCAGCTACGCCTGCGACTCCACGACACACCCGCTAGAACAACCCCAATTCTCTCACTCAATCTGGTGCAAAACCGGGGGCTATCAATCTTGGAGTGTTCGCGCGTCTCTTGCTCGGTCAGATGGTGGGTGTTGCTGTTTCTTTGGCTGAAAAGTTGGCCGTTGCCAGATGAGCAAGAAAACAGCCCGCATCATGAGTGATGCGGGCTGTTGCGTGATGTTTGCTTTCCAGCCTTGTGTATCCTGCAGTGAAGCTTAGTTGTACGTTTCGGAACCTGGTGTGTACCGCCCGTTGCGAACGTTGTTGCTCTCGTTGGATTCAGATATCACGTTGGTGGAGTCAACTTCATAGATGATCTCGTAGGAATCCCATGGGCTATTCTGAGCCTGGTCCGTCTGGAAATTGCCGTTGTACATCACAACTTCTTTTTCTTCGCCTGGATCAAGAGAAGGGATCACTTTGTGCCAGGAGTTGATTGTGTCCTCGGGCAAGTGAGGTAGCGTCAGAGTCAGAATGGCTTCGCTGATGCTCTTATCGTAACGAGTGGTTCCCTGGTTGCGGACCGTAACGTACGACGTTGTGATTCCATCTGTTGGGTCCTGGTTATCGCGATTCACCACAAGAGTCCCGACAATTTCGAGATCAATATTGCCTACAACGTCTTCGGGAACTTCCTCGTTCTTTACCTGTTCCTCGTTTCCAACTGTATGTTCGTTGTGGTCTCGAAGATCAAAGTGGTCTGGATCAAATTGCAAGCGTTTTTTACTGCTCATGTCTGGCGAATCCAACCAATTACCAGCGGTGGTAAACTGCCACTTTTCGACCGCATCACCGCTCACATTAAGCAGATCTTTTCGCACCCAAACCAAATTCCTGCCTGAGGCAGTATTAACGACCAACTCATGCTCGATGGTTGCCCCCTCGTCCCTGGTAGTATTGATCCACCACAAGCGAATCTCCTTTTCCAGACCGATGGCAACCAAAGGACTTCCTGGCAACCAGGAAACCGCCTTCACCTCACCCAAATCTGCTCCCATTTCAAACGACTCGAATACCGAACTGTCATCTTCGCTCTTTCGCATCAGCAAAACGCGCCCTTGCTTCGTACCCACCGCCAACAGTTCAACATCACTTGACCACGCCAGGCACGTCGCTGTCGCAGACAAGCTGGTACGAGCGATTCGTTGCCTTTCCTGTGATTGGAAATCAGAATCATTTTCCCAGAGCTCGATTCCCGAGTTTTGGGCGAGAAAAAGCTGCTTGGCTGCAGGCATCCAACAGACAGCCGTGACTGAAGACTCCGTCTGGATTTGCCCAATTTTCTCAGCGCTGTGCGCATCCAAAATAGCGACTCCCTTGTTGCCGCCCACAGCCAATTCGGGACCATCTTTTGCACGATCCATGCACATCACCTCGCTGATTCCCTCCGGCTGGACAGATACAGAAAACACCATCTCTCCATCCATATCCTGCGCAGTAACAATGTCTTGCCAAGCACGCAGAATCAGCGGTGGGTCGTGGGTCGCAGCTAGAAAAACGGGCACATCTGCATCCGCTGCAATACGCTTTGGTCCATAAAAACTTTTGTACGACAACCCCACCACGACAAGCAACAGAACCGCAACCGCAGCAAGCCACAAAGGCTCCCGCTTCAAGCCCACCTGATGCTGCGGAGCCGACTGCGGTTCGGGAGTTTGACTTGTTCGTCTTTGTGCGCAAGCATCCAAAACGGCTTTGAGATCATTACACATGTCCCGCGCTGCGATGTATCTCGCATCAGCATCCGGATGACACGCCTTGCCAAGAACCTGCCTTAGCTGGTTGGACTCTGGCGACTCAACCTGCAGCTTCAAGGAACCATCAATGAATTCATCAAACCGGTAAACACTTGCGCCAGTTGCGAGCAGAAACAGCGTCTTTGCGAGTGCGTAAAGATCTGCGGAGTGATCGCATCGACGCTCCGGCGGAAGAAACTCGAGCGTTCCTCTTCCGGTAGGAAAGTAGTCGGTACGGGTCATCAACCCGATATCACTCAGCATCCATTCACCATCCACTGAGATGATATTTGCAGGTTTTACATCACAATGAGTAAGTCCCGTCTCATGTAAATCCTCAAGGATACCAAGCAGATGTATCCCCAGATGCGCAATTTCTTCGGTCATCAGCGGTGGCTTATTTTTACAGCACCATGCCAAGGTCCTGGGCTCATACCGATCGAGAGTACGGATTGCCGCGCCGCCTTTGACATCATCCGCTAACGGCATGACGTAATAGAAACCGATGTCGGTTTTACCAACTTCCTTGATCGGTACCAGACCGGCCAATGACTTCACCTGCTCGGTGTAACGTCGCACACCTTCAACCTCAAGCGAGCATTGCTCGGCAAGAATTTTCACTGCATGATAGTCCTCAGTGACAACGTTCCTTGCCAACCAGACTTCACCAAACCCCCCTCGTCCCACACACCGCAGCAGTTGGTAATTTGGAACAACCACCTGAGGCTTCACTGAAGAAAAACCTGGCTGACTCGCATCGGTCACTTCGACTTCACCACGCTTGGGCAACGTGCTGTTTTGCCGAGCATCGGTTGCTACGCCACTGCGATCCGCACCCTGGACTGCTGCATTGATTTTCTCCAGCTTCAGAAACTCTTCTTCGAGCTCAGGCATCAATTCGCGGTTTTCTGCTATCACAACATCGCGAAAACCAGATTCTTTGTGCTTGCCTGCCAGGAATTGCTCAAGAAGAATCTTCCTTGCTTTCTCGCGTTTGGTTGCACCATCATTTTCCATCGTCTGTTTCCCTCGATAGTCTATCCAGTGATAGCAACTTCAGTTCATGAGAAGAAGTTAGATTGAGAGCCAAGCATTGACCGCAGCATTTCCTTTCCACGCGCCACGCGCATGTACACGGCACTCTCAGTGAGGTTCAATTGCTCGGACACAGCAACCGCGCTCATGTTCTTAACATAGATCAGTGACAGAACCTCACGATATTTTTCGGGCAACGTCTCGATGGCGGCCCGGACATGGTCAATCCTCTCTCCTGCTGCTACCTGGGAACTTGGACTGCCTTGCTCATCACCCACCATCTCAGAAAGCAACATCGCTGAAGAATCGCCCCCATTGGCGAATGCAATCTTGCCTCCACTTCCGGCTGGCCCCAGATGACGCCGCATCGCATCTTTCAGCACGTTCTGCGCGATGGTGGCGAGCCAGGCAAAGAAGTATTGATGATCCTCTGGATTGAATCCCCCAATGTGCCTCGTTACGCGACAACATGCTTCCTGGACAAGGTCTTCGGAATCCAATCGACGTCGTAGCGATACTGGTATCTGAAAGGACATCAGACGCTCCAGGCGATCGCGGTTCATGAACAGGACAGCCGTGAGTGCATCACTGTCACCAGCAACCGCTTGCTCTAGAAGCGATTGCAGTGATTGGTCGTCAGGCATGGGTTTTGTACTTCGCAACGAGGCTCGTTAAAGGGACTTGGATCACAAGACTGTAGAAGTTTAGCGGATCAGACCACATTCCGACGCGGGACCCTCTCAGCGACTCTCACCCGGGCAAACCAATACGAAAACTTAGCCTGTTGCCACAGCCCGTGATGCGTCAAACATGGCTCAAAACCGAGAAAATTGCGGCAAAAAGCGACTGAATCGCTCCCATTGAAAAATTCCAATCTTTTTTGTGAGGGAGCCAGGCTGACTCTCGTTGTATGAGATGTACCACGTCGCTTCTCCCTCGATCAGGAAACTCATCATGTTCAAATCCCAAACTTTCAGCGATCAATCCAACCCGAAACATTATCGCAAGGCATGCCTGACACTTGCTGCCTACCTGATTCCCTGCCTCACGCTCTCAACGTTGCTCTCGAAACAAGCAAACGCCCAAGCGGCCTACTGGCAGGTGAGTGGCCACATTGTGGACGTTAACAATACCCCATTCCCGTTTCAGGAAATCCGTGTGCGGAGCCGACTGACAAGCTTTTCCGGATGGGGCCTTGGCGGCACACCAACATATGTACAACACCCGTGGGGTGCATATTGGGCAAGCCCCGCCAGCGTGCACCTTACCGATGCAAATGGATTTTTCAGGGTGACAAAAACGCTGCCCTTCCTCAATCCTAACCTACAACGAGACATTTCAATCGAGGCCCGTGGCAGCTTTCAACAGTGGGTAGAAATTGCCCTGTTCACCAACGTCGGCGTTAACGATCGCACGAGTGTCAATGGGAACCAATGGCGTTTTGACCTTGGTGATATATCGACCAACCTGCTGCGTATTGATCCCGATACCTGCCTACAAAGCAAAGATAGCAATAAAACGTTCCAGTTTGATCCAGACCACTTTGATCTTCGAGAGATCGGCGACGGTACATTTGGAAACGAGGAAGAGGTAAAGATCGAGGAAGTTCCCCAAGGCTTTTTGGGCAATATTGATCTCGAAATCGTCGAGACTCTTGTGGTGAATCGCGATAACCAGGACCCAACAGATGGAATCACAACGTCGTACGTTACGGTCCGCAACCAGGGAACCACTCGTTACGATAAGAGCATCAGCGAAGCCATTCTGACTCTGACGCTACCTCACTTGCCCGAGGACACAATCAACTCCTGGCACAAAGTGATCCCTTCTCTTGATCCAGGCGAAGAAAAAGAAGTTGTGATGTACAACGGCAATTTCCAGACGGACCAGGCTCAGAATAGCCCATGGGATTCCTACGAGATCATCTATGAAGTTGACTCCACCAACGTGATATCTGAATCCAACGAGAGCAACAACGTTCGCAACGGGCGGTACACACCAGGTTCCGAAACGTACAACTAAGCTTCACTGCAGGATACACAAGGCTGGAAAGCAAACATCACGCAACAGCCCGCATCACTCATGATGCGGGCTGTTTTTTTGCTCATCTGGCAACGGCCAACTTTTCAGCCAAAGAAACAGCAACACCCACAATCTGATCTGGGGGCGTGAGTGGGCGCAGCCACTTTCTTTGGTTCTCATTGTTTTGAGAGCCATCCGCCTGGCTGCTTTGTCGCCGTCGCTTGTGTCTCGGCGAACCACGATCTGAGCTGTTTCAGCATGGCCGCAACTCGCACGGGATTCTGTTCGGCCACGTTGGTTGTTTCTCCTGGATCCACTGCAAGGTTGTAGAGTTCCACGCGTGGATTCTCAAACGTCCCGGGAGCGGCTTTGGGATGCAGCACAACCAGTTTCCATTCGTCCTTTCGGACTGCTTCGCTGCGGTGGCCTCCATTTGACAAAGAAGCCCAGTAAAGAGGACGCTTCGGCAAGGATTTCCCACCCAAAATCACATCAGAAAAACTGACCCCGTCGAGATCCACATCGCATGGCACGCCTGCCAAGTCGAATAGGGTTGGCATGACATCAATGCTGATCAACGGCTCGTCGGATGATGCCCCAGCTTTGATTTTTCCTGGCCACCAGACGATCGCGGGAACTTTGTGGCCACCTTCATAAATCGAGCCTTTTCGGCCGCGATAATCATCCGAATCCGGCCAGTCACCAGCCGGCCCGTTGTCTGAGAAAACCAGGACGAGCGTATTCTCGTCGATCCCCAGTTCAACCAGCGTCTTTCGTATCTGGCCGACACCTTCGTCCAGAGGCATCGTCATCCCTTTGAATTTGGCAATCCGCTGATCAGCCGAGTGCTCCTGCCATTTCCAGCGATCCCATTGATCAACCGTGCGACGCACCGGGTCCCCCGGAACCTGAACGGGATTGTGAATCGCCTCATGGGCCACGTAGAGGCAAAAGGGGGCATCACTCTTTGCGTGGCGGCGAATGAAATCCTGGGCATAGCGATTCACCAAATGAGTGGTGTAGCCATCTTCTTGGGTTTCCTGACGTCCATGCCACCAGTCATGGCGATAGTGATCGCCGACGTGACTGACGAAATCAATGTTACCACTGTGGTAGCCGATGAATTCATCAAAACCATGATTCTGAGGATGGTAGTCCGGAGAATTCTGCGGGTACCCTTGATGCCATTTCCCAATGATCCCTGTGGCATAACCCGCTTCCTGCAACACCTCGGCAAATGTCGTTTCTGATTTTTGCAGCCCCTTTCGATGTTCGGGATGATCGGCGTTGGGGTGAATGACTGCTTCGATTCCGGCACGCTGCTGATATCGCCCTGTGAGCAATCCGGCACGAGTGGGTGAGCATACGGTTCCGGATGAATGGAAGTCGGTCAATCGCATGCCTTCCTCAGCGAGCCTGTCAATTTCGGGCGTCCTGAAGTATGGATTTCCAAAGCAACTGACTCCTTCGTATCCCATGTCATCAACCATGATGATGACAAAGTTTGGTCGAAGTTCTCCGTTGGCCCTGGAAAGGCCACCCGACAATGAAGCAAAGAGCAATACTATTGGTACCAACTTGATCATTGCACTGAAGCGATGTGAATGTTTCATCGTCGAGTACCGTTCCTTGTTTGCTCTGCGTTGAGATGTTTGCTCTGCGTTGAGATGTTTGCTCTGCGTTGAGATCTCACACGGCGGCAGGTAATTCTGCTGATTACTTGACGGCCGTCCCATGAATCACCGTTCTGTAGCCTTGATCAGCTCTGGTTGCTCCTGTTTTTTCCATGCTGCAATGTCTTCCTGCAACACGCTCACGGCTTTCATCAACTGGCGGTCTTTCCCATTTGGAATCTCCGTTGGTTTCGGCCACACCACAAAGTTCGGTCTGGCTCCGTTGAGTTCCATGTCCTCACCGGTACTCTTCACGTACCATCCACGAAAGGGCACACGAATACGCCCCACATCCATCACAGTGGCCGATCCGGTGCTGATCACCCCACCTGCCGTTGGTACACCCACAAGTCGACCACGTCCCAGGTTCTTGATGGCGTGACTGAAAATTTCAGCGTTGCTGTAACTGTTCTGGTTACACAGGACGACAATCGGCTTACTCCAGGTTGCATAAACTCGGCGACTTTGCGGATACCCCGGACCACCTCCACGAGGAACAGTGATCGCGTGTTCGGGTTGAGTCAGTGCTGTGAGAAGATGGTCCGTCGTCGAACCACCACCGTTGTCACGCACATCGATGATCAAGCCATCTTTTCCGTAACCCACATCGAAGAGTTCTCTCTCAAACTCCAGGAAGCTGGACCAATTCATCCCCTGAATATGCAGATAACCAATTTTCTTGTCTTTCCGTGCAACCAGTTCGCGGTTGTCATCCTGCCACTTGTTGTACAGCAGACTACGGATCCGGCTGTAACTGGTTGGTCTGATCACAACACTCCGCTCGCTACCTTTTTTTCCTACCGATTTCACAGTCAATTCAATGTCACGACTGGATCGTCCATTCAACACACTGGTTAAATCAGTTCCTTTATCAACCTTCGTGCCATCAATGGCGAGAATGATCTCACCCTCCGAAAGCAGGCTACCCGTATCTGCAGCAGGCCCACCTTCAATGACATCCCTGATTTTCAATCCCGGACCTTTGTGCTTGCCATCGAATCGCACACCCAAATGAGCGGTACTGACGCTCCATTGCCCCGTACTGCTGGACCGCGATCCGAGATCACTTGCGGGATAGAAGCCCAGATGCGAACCGTTCAGTTCCCCGAGCATCAGTGTCACGACAAGGCCGAATTCACCTGTATCGCGAGCATGAAGCACCGCATCTCCATATTTCTTTCGAATCTGATCCCAGTCATGATTTCCATAATTCTCGTCATACCATGCGTCACGCATCACTCGCCATGCTGCATCAAAACCGGCACGAAAACGCTCTGATCGACTCAGTTCCTGATATGCCGAAAACGAATAACTCTTGCTGCTGCCCGAAAGTGGCTGAGCTGCAGGCACACCATTGACGAGCCAGAGCAATCGGTCGGGCGACTTGAGCCAACCCTTGATACTTCCGGTACTGCTAGTGATTTTCTTGGGCGTGAGCTCATCAGGAAAAGTGACGTACCAGGTTCCCGTCTCATTCTTGACCTTTCCAGTGAACACAAGTTTTGATCCATCGGGTGACCAACCAAGAACCCGCTCAGCACTGTTGGAATTACTCAGACGCTCCAAGCGTCGATGGATTTGATCGAAATCAATTTTGACTTCCGGCAGTTTTAATTTTTGTTCTTTTGCCAGTTCCGGCTTTGTCTCATCATTCGCCTTGGACTCTTTCTCCTCGTCTTTCTTTGAATCTTTCTTTTTAACTGCATTCTTATCGGACTTCGTATCCTGCGCCGATTCATCCGATGACTTCTTCGCCGGTTCCGTTGGCTTTGAGGGTGCTGAAGATTTACTGCGGGATTTTTTCAGTGCTTCCAGCGTCTTCTTCAGGCGTCTTTCCCGTGAATCAACATCGTTGTCTTCTCGAGTCAGGTAGACATAGTAGATGTCGATTTCATCATCCGAACGGCGTCCATAAAAAGCAATTTTGCTACCGTCCGGTGACCACTTTGGGCCATATTCGTCATCTGGATGCCGCGAAATGTTGATGGGTTCCGTTTTCTGATCCACGGGCGCGATCCAGATATCACTGTTGAAATTGTCATCTGTGAGTGCATACACAATCCATTTACCGTCAGGTGAAATATCAAATGCTGGTGCGGAAAATGAATCGACAAGCGTTTCCGCCTTGCCCGTGTCCAGATGAATGACACGTAAATCTCCGCGACCATGAGCAAACAGCAGATCGTTTCCGTTAGGGCTCAACTGTAGATCCGATTCCTGTTCTTCATCATCCGTGATCTGCGTCAGTTTGAATTTTTCCGACTGCCACCAGTAGAGCGAAGTGTCTTCACGTTCGACCTTCCAGATATCCGGCTGGCCATCTTTCCAACCGACAAAAAGAATCGCGTTGCCCTTGTCGGTAAAAATCGGGTCCGATTCAAATTCTGCTGTTGTGGTGACGCGCACCGGTTCTTTCAACTCAGTCTCCATCACCCATAAATCACCACCAGCGATGAATGCAACTTCCAGGCCATCATCGGTGAATGTTGCATCCGATGCCGATGTCAAAATACGACGGTAGGCATCTTCGGGCGCGTCGGTGTTTGTGATCTCAATTTTGAGCTTCACAGCATCCTTTTCCGCCCCGGGGTGCCACTGGTAAAGATCAAACAGCTTTGAAAATACGATCAAATCACCATCTGCTGAAATCGTCGGCGTGGCAACCAGGTCATCCTCAAAGCTGGTCACCTGCGAGCTCTTATCCGTGGCTAAGTCATGTTGCCACAAATTGCGAGCTCCATTCCTGGCACCATTTGAACTGCAATAGTAAAAAGAGCTGCTGTCACTGTTCCAAACGGGTGAGCGGTCGCCCGCCACTGTATCCACAACCTTTTTGAACTTCCCTGATTCCAACCCAAACGTCCAAATCTGTGCTGAACGCGAACCGACATACCCCTTACGCCACCAGCGTTCTCCTTCTCGAACGAACAAAAGAGTTTTTCCATCGGGACTGATTTTTCCTTCAGCACCATAACCATTGAACAGAAGTTGCTCAGCACTCCGTTTCCTGGAACTGATACGAAAGAAGCGAGAAGAAGACCTCCAATGATGATCACGGGAAGCAAGTACCAGCAGGCTCTTGCCATCAGGATACCAGTCCTGCAGCGAATAGCCCTCTGAATGGAATGTCAGCTGCTGTGCTTCACCGCCGGCAGCGGGCATCACATAAACCTGCTGACTCCCCGTGCGGTTGCTGACAAACGCAATGTGCTTGCCATTGGGAGAAACCATCGGCTGACTCTCAGTTGCCGGGTGCGAGGTGAGCCGGTCGGCTTGACCACCACTGGCAGAAACCCGCCAGATATCCCCACCCCGGACGAACAGGAGTGTCTTACCGTCAGGAGACAGATTCGGCTGTCCAGCCAATTTCACATCGGCATCAACATGGTTTGAAACGGAAAAAACAACCAGAAACAACACAACAAGTTCGAGAGTTCGTAATGGCATAACAGCCTGCATCCACATCTACTCAAGGGGTAAGGAACCGAAAGAATTCGCCAGCAGTCACCAGTATAGACAGGGCCTACCGATGATCGAGAGAAATCCTGGATTGACAGATTAACAAACAGATCCTGGAATTCAGGAAACAACCCTGATTCATCGACCAGAAATAATGACTGGGGAGGACAGCACGCCACAGAAGAAAATCACGGACGGTTCAAGATGCTTGGAAACAGCCCCTGTAATTCATGAACTGAACACCCTGTTCCGTTCACCTCTCCTGATCCTCATTGCTCCGTTGTGCTTTCGGATCATTACGGCGATTCCTGCGTTCCCTGCCTTTCCTGGTGGACTCTCTGTTTTTCTTGACGGGCTGGGATGGTTCAAGAGATTCACCCGCAACAGTCATCAACTGCCTGAGTTGGGCCAGAAGCTGTTCTTTCGTGTGCGCATAGTCGGGGTTTTCTGACAAATCATGAACTTCGTAAGGATCTTTTTGAATGTCGTACAGTTCATGTTTCTTCGGATGCAGCACGTGCCTGATTCGAGCGGTGATGTACTCATCTTCGCTGGACATCTGGTTCCATTCAGCCCAAGCCACGCTAAAGAATTTCTTGGAACTGAAGTTACTGAAAATGTGATCTCTCTCGGGAAAACCTGTCCACACCAGTTTGAATTGCTCAGTCACAATGGCCTTCTGCCAAAACGGGTGGACGTTGGAGATCAAAGCGGATTGACGATGTTTGACACTCTGTCCCAGCCAAAGATGCTTGAGAGATTTCCCATCCAGAGGCACCCGGGGCTGTCCACCTGCCAAGTCAATGAAGGTGGGTACAAAATCACAATACATCGCGATAGCAGACGTCTTCCGGGGAGCAAATCGTTCTGGCCAATGTGCGATGCATACCGCGCGTGATCCATGTTCATAGGGTGACCATTTTCCCCGTGGCATCGCAATTCCCTGCTCACTGAGGACAATCAATATCGTGTTTTTTTCCAATGCAAGTTCTTTGATCAGGGACCGGGTATCACCAACCTGACGATCGAACTCTTCCACTTCTGCCGCGTGAATAGCGATGGCCTTTCGGGTCGCCGGAGTGTCGGCATAGTGCGGGGGTATTTTTACTTCTGCATGCGGGAAATGAGATTCGTCGCCAACGGTCCATGGGTGGTGCGCATGAACGGAGCAGATGAATATGCAGAACGGAGAATCTGCAGACTGGGCATTTGTCATGTAGCGCCGCACACCACTCAAATCGTACTCAGGCAGATCTCCGTTGGCATTTCCGGGAAAGCCTTCAATGCGGTCAAATTCTTTTTCCCCAAGTTTGAAATGCGTCTTGCCAGTCAGGCCGACCCGGTAGCCCAAGGGTCTGAGATGGTCCGCAATATTCAGCACACCGGTACGTTCTTCCTTCTGAGCATTCGCGAGTACTCCGTTGTGCATGGGGAGGAGTCCCGTATAGAACTCTGCCCGGAGTGGGGCACATTGAGAGACACTGGTGTAGAGGCGGTCCATGAAAACGGACTCTCTGGCCAACTGATCAATGTGTGGCGTGCGTGCATGGGGAGAACCTGTGCAGCCGAAGGCATCCCAGCCCACATCATCAGCCAGCACAATGACAAAGTTCGGACGGTCATTCGCATACCCGGCAGGGGAAGAGATTACTGCGAACAGGATCAGACAAAACAGGGTGAAAGAGTTTTTCATGACATCATTGATCAACGTTCGTTTGATCGCCAGTCCTTGCACCTTGTCGAGCTTTTCTCCGTGTTTCGCGTTGCAGTTTCCGTTTCGCTTTGTCATCCGCAACTGGCTCCTCATCGACTTCCGAATTCCTGTTCAAGACTTGCGGTACTGTCACCGTTTTACCCTTGATCTCAAGTTGCTTTACGATCCTGATCTGTTCATTGATCTGGCCCGGCTTAGCCGCATTTCCTCCGGGAATGAACTCTCCAAAAGGTCGCCCAATGGCTCTCAGGTCCTGTTGCATCAGACCTTGCATCTCTTTGATGCGAGCAGCATGATTGTTTTTGTAAGCGAGGTTATTCTTTTCTTTTGGATCATTCGTCAGATGGTAGAGCTGATCCTCGTCAAAAAAACCGGGTCGATCTGCGCCTCTCACACCAATGCCCAGACGACCAATGTAAGACATTGCTCTGGGTAGGTTTTTCGGCGAAGCCTCTTTGATCGAAGCAATCTGATCTTTGGTGTAACGAACAGCGATGTAAGACCATTCCTTTGTGACGGTTGCCCGCGCGGATCCCATTTCAAGATAAAGATGATCCCGCCAGTCGGCGGCTCTGCCATTTTTGAACAGAGGAGTGAGGCTCTGACCATCAACCCGGTAGGACTCCGGTTTCTCAGCTTTACCCAGATCAAAGAATGTAGGTACAAGGTCGATATTCTGAACGAGTTCTCCACAGACTTGTCCCGCGGGGATTCCGTTTGGCCAACGCATGATCATCGGCACCTGACAACTGCCGTGCGAAAAAACCGAACCCTTGCCTTCGCGACCGTGATCCGGTGCGAAAATCACCAGCGTGTTGTCATCAATGCCCAGCTCCTTGAGCTTTCGAAGAATCGCGCCGACAGAATCGTCAATCCACGCTTCACCAGCCACATGGCTGTCAGGATCAAAACCCTTTTCGGCGATCGTCCTGAGAAGCTCTCCGCGAGGTGTCATCACCTCGGGAAGATTGTCAACTTCTCCTACACCGGTTATCTGTGGCTGGTCCATTGACTTCCGCCAGGCTCTGTCCGGGCCATGCAGCAGAGTGCTGCAAAGATGAAGATAAAAGGGTCCCTCCCTGTTTGCTTCGATGAATTCCAGAGCAGCGACTGTCGTCCACTCAGGGTTGTGTATGGAATAGGGCTGATGCAGATTTTCCGGATAGACATTCTTCGCCCACGAAAAGCCGAGAGTTTTCAGGTAACGGCAAATCCAGCGTTCATTGTGCTTGAACTGAGCCGCTGTGCGAGGCCCGGGCTTCGCATCTTTGGCAATGTCGATCCACCCGTCCTGGCCCTCGTAAAATTCCGGGAAGTCCAAGCGTGAAGTGAGATGGAATTTACCTACGAATCCGGTGGTATACCCAGCTTCACGCAGAACATTCCCGACGTTCATGTTGTCGTGTTCCAGTGCAACATTGAAATGGGGCAGGCCCTGATTCTCCTGGCCACCCATGGCTTCGCGATAAAGTCGACTATGCGAGTTTCCGGCAAACCGGCCTGTCAGAAAACTGTATCGGGAAGGAGTACAGACCGAACTGCTGACGTAGGCCCGCGTGAACTTCATTCCTTCCGCTGCCATGCGATCAAGATTGGGTGTGTAGGTATCGCCCCCAAACGCAGCGATGCTCGATGGGTTCTGATCGTCGATCAGAAACATGATGATATTGGGACGCTCCGCGCGAACAACGTTGGACAAGACGGCCCAACAGAACAAAACCAAGTAAAGAACGTAACATTTCATGTTGAGATCATCACTGATGAATAAGGATCACTCACTGAACAGAGCAGGTCATTTTGGTCGGGACAAAGGATCGTTTCGCTGATCCGTTTCACGTTCTTTTCTACGTGCAGCCTTCTTTTCTTCTCTCGACTTTTTTCCGCCTTGTCCCTCGGCCTGTGGCTTCCAGCGTTTTCCCTGCTTACTCATCGGCTCCGCCATTTCATCGAGCCAGACATTGTATTTATCTGTGAGTTCGGAAACCAGTTGCGGGTGCTTGGCAGCAACATCGGTTGTTTCACCGAGATCCTTGCCAAGATCGAAAAGTTCAACGCGATCTTTCTCTGCAACCAGTTTCCAGTCTCCGGAACGAATCGCCCATTTACCTTTGACTCCGCCGGAGCTCCAATAAAGTTCATCGTGTAGCTTGTCTGTCTTGCCCTGAAGAGCGGGGATGATACTCTTGCCGTCCAGAGGTCTGTCATCTGGCATGGGAACACCAGCTGCGTCCAAAGTCGTGGCGAATAGATCAATCGACCACATGGGTACACGGCATTTTTTCCCACCTTCCAGTTGTGCCGGCCAGGACACAATGAACGGTACATGGACCCCCCCTTCATAGTCCATCTGCTTGAATCCACGCAGCGGTGAATTATCTGCACTCATCGCACTGGAACCACCGTTGTCTGTAAGAAAGATCAGCAGAGTATTGTCGAAGATTTCTTGCTTCTTCAACGACTTGACGATTTCCCCCACGCCCATGTCCAAATGCTTGATCATGGCCATCAGGACATCGCGCGTCTCGTCTCCGGTAACCTGTTTGATGTCTTCTCTGGGTGCCTCCGGCGGCGCATGAACGGCGTTGTATGCAACATAGAGAAAAAACGGCTCGTCCTTGTGGCGGTTGATAAAATCCACTGCCTCTTCCGTGATGCGACTTGTCAGATAACCTTCTTCTTCAATGGGCTTGAGCCCACGATAGATCGGGTGATCCATGTTTGAATGATCGAAGTAAGGATGTGCGCCACGTCCCATGAACCCATAGAACTCATCAAACCCCCGGTTCATGGCGTGATATTCTTCGGTAAGCCCCAGATGCCACTTACCGAGCGCGCCAGAAACATAGCCTGCTGGCTTGAGCCGCTGGGGAATGAACACTTCATCAAGCGGAACGCCTGAGCCTCCTTCCCCTGCTGTGTAGATTCCAAATCGTTGCTGGTAACGACCTGTCATGAGTCCGGCGCGGGTTGGCGAACAGACATGTCCACTGGTGTAGCCTTGAGTGCAGATAATGGACGAATGCGCAAGCGCATCGATGTTCGGTGTGCTGACTTCTGGTGGAGAGTGTGGATTGTAGCTGACATCGGCATAACCCTGATCATCTGTCAGAATGATGACGATGTTTGGTTTCTCCTCTGCAGAGGCAACAGGCGGCATTCCGATCACACCGAGGATCAGCAATTGACAGAGGCTCAGCGTTTTGGACAGGTTCAGCATTTTACAGAGATTCAGGGTTTCACAGAGATTCAGGGTTTCAC
>JAAXJB010000092.1:22321-104975 GCA_012270065.1 Rubripirellula sp.
ACAGAGATTCAGGGTTTCACAGAGATTCAGGGTTTCACCGTGGATTGTTGGTTTCTGCACGTATCGAAGTCTCATGTTCATGATTCAAGTTGATTCTGGGATTCGACTGCCTGCATGAAATCGGATACGTTCGCCCCGTTTGCTCAGGCCATTGCCCATCCGGCTCATTTTCGTTTTTTTCTGTCTTTCTCTTTTCCGTGCGTGACACTGCGAATGTACGCCGTCGTTTCACGCGGAGTAAGACTGCCAGAGTTGTCCCGGTCCACCCTTCCGAAATGGTTTTCCATGTGATTGCCGCTCGAGCAGATCGAGGCAAACTCTTTCATATCAAGCAGGCCGTTCTTGTTCTCATCTGCTTTGAGGAACCATTCATCAGGGCTTTGGCGAGACAGCTTCCACCAGGACACCTTGCTCAGAGCGACGGCAAATTCAGCCACATCGAGCACCCCGTTGCTGTCCTTGTCGACTTTGCGAAAGGAGTCCGGACCATGCTTTGGCGAATGGTAAATGTACCTGCTGAACTCTACGTAACTGATGGAGTTGCTTGAGTCTTTGTCGACCTCGTTGAACAACTGCTGTTCTGTCATCTTGAGTCGCTGTTCGCCAAGCATTTCCGGCTCACCAACCGAAGGCGTGAAAGTGATCGATTTGATGCTATCGTCTTTCTCGCAGGTCGCCTTGACTTCCATGCCCACTCTGGGCTTGCGTTCGCCCTCAGCGGTCAAGCCCACGAACTGGACCACCGACTTGGCGTTCACGTGTAACTGTCGCAGTTGCTCGCCGTTCTGCAGAACGTCAAACTTTTTGCCCGAGGCATCAACGCTCTTCAGCGTACCAACGACAATACGACTGGTTTTTCCCTTGCTGTTACTCTGCGCCTGAACCACTGGCAGGAGCAACGACAAGACACTGGTGATGAATGTGAGCGTGCAGATTGTCTGTTTTAAATTCACGAGAATAACTCCAGTACAGGCTTTTCGCCGTCACCGACGGTCATGGGACGACCAGAAGGCGAGATGGCTGGTTTTTCGATTTCCATGCCAGCCGCATGTGCAATGCTGGCGTGAAAAGCTCCGACGGAAACGGCATTTTCATCCACATAGTATCCATCATCGTCGCTCTTGCCGTAGACAAACCCAGCCTTTGCTCCGCCACCCGCAAGAACCGTCGAAAAGCAGACCGGGTGATGACTGCGCCCATCACCATCGAAGTCCGGTTTACGCCCGAATTCCGTTGCCACGACAACCAGCGTTGAATCCAGCATCCCACGCTGTTCAAGGTCGGTGATCAGTGTTGCAAAAGCCTGATCAAACACGGGCGCTACGTCACCCATTTCGTCCGCAAGCGCTTTGTGGTGATCCCAGCCATCGTGCATGACCTCAACGAACCGAACACCGGAACCAACAAGCCGGCGGGCCAGCAAACAGCCCTGACCAAACGGGTTGTTACCATAAGCTTCACGTTGTGCTTCTGATTCACCAGACAAGTCAAAAGCTTTCAGCTCTTTGCTCTTCATCAGGGCGAGTGCATCGTCATAAAAACCGTTGTAGGCATTGACACCCTTGTCATTGAATTTCCTTCGGAATTCGGCATCAACCCCGTTCAACAGGGTCAGTCGCTTCGTCGCAATTGACTTGTTTCCAATTGATTTGACGTCATTGATTCCCCGATTGGGATCTCCAATCGCAAGAGGCGCGTAACTCGACGGGAAGAAACCATTGCCCTGATCGGAACGTCGATTGACGCATACACTGGATGGCAATGTCTTGCTGCTGCGTCCAAGGTAGTGAGAACCCCAGGCTCCCAGATTCGGGTGGATAATCGTGCCACGAGGTTCATAAGCGGTGCGCATGAAGTATTTGGCAGGCTTATGCACGCCAATCTTTGCTTCCATCGAACGAATCACACAGACACGATCTGCAATGGATGCGAATTTCGGAAAGAAATCAGTGACTTGAAAATCGGCTGCCGTGTTGATCGCTTTGGCTGGGCCTTTGGACTTTCCGCGTTTGGGGTCCAACGAGTCGATATGACTCAAGCCACCGCCGAGCATCAACCAGATAACGCTTTTCGCTTTACCAAAAGTGGCAAGCTGCTGTTCTGCCGATTCAGCTGCAACAAGCCTCGTCGCTGGAACGATACTCAGGCCGAACGAAGTCGCGGCACAACGTTCTACGAATTGTCGGCGCGTCGGTGTGTCTAAAGAGTTGAGAAGTTGCTTCATGTCGCTTCAAACCGTGAAATGGTCAGGTAGTGAATGGCAGGTAAGGGATTTCTATTGGATAAAAATGAACTCGCGGGAATTCAGGAGCACCCAGAGGATATCACCGAGATCAAGTCCCTGATCGAGAGCAGCGATACACCGTTTTGCATCCCGATCGGTCGGCAGCCGCGACAGGCACGACCGGTAAAGCAAGGCAACCTGTTCAGCCCTGGTGTTTTGTCGTTGTACTGCCTTGATGACCATTGAACTGGTCATGAGGTTTTCTGTTACATCTCCGTTCATCATCGCCAAGGACTCTGTGATACCGCCTTCGGTCGATCCATCGTCAGCAACTTCGCGAGCAGATTGACCGGCAATTCTCAGGAAGTGAGTTGGCGGCATCGGTTGTGGGAGCTCTGAGGCCCGCAGCCATTCGCCCTTGCCGCGTCGTTCGCCGCCCCGCCGATTCTTGGACTGCAGAAACAGGCCCCGTCCTCCTTCCCCATTGGAAGCTTTTCCATCTGGAGTCAACGTCATTGCAAATTCGATGATCCTCTCACGATCTGCTGCGATGTCTTTCCTGTCATGGTTGAATTCGAACGGAAACACCAACCGTTCCATCAAGTGAGCCTTATCCGTCTTCAGCTGGTCGATCTCATTGCCCCGTACAAGTACGACCAGGGAGTCCCAGGTCTGTTCAGCAGTCATGCGACGTAACAAAGGACCAGGGAATCGAAATTCCTCACCCTCCGGCGGAGTCACGCTGACCTGCTGCTGATATGTTTTTGTATTCAGGATCACGCGCTGGAAATTCCGGAGATCAAAATCTACGTTCCGCATGAGTTGGGCAAGATAGTTCAGAAGCTGAGGGTTCGTGGCGTCTTCCAGAACGTCAAGGTCGGTTACCGGTTCCTTCACCGCAACACCAAAAAACTTCTTCCATAGACGATTGGCAATTGCCTCGGCAAAGCGTGGATTTCTGGGTGATGTCAACCATCGAGCAAACAGATTCCGCATTTGGCGAGGGTCGTTTGTAGTGACGTTTGCCCGTCTCGCCCCCTCCCACGTAATGAACTTTGGAACCACTTTCTCGCCCGGCTTGGCATCGTCATACGCATAATCTTCCGGGAATGTGGTCGAACGGGTGCTATCAAAAACAACGCGTTCCATATTCGGCTGAAGCAGAGTGACAAGATTCGCTTTCGAAAAATTCTTGTCACGGAGCGTTATCGCTGGCTTTCTTGTGTCAACACGCTCAAAAGCAGTTGAACCAAAGAAGGACGCCATTTCATAGAAGTCTTTTTGAGTCCATTCGGCGAAGGGATGATCATGGCACTGGGCACAGGCAACATTGGCTCCAAGAAAAGTCGTCAGCGTATTGGAAAGACTGTCCAGTGGCATGCTCGCATCACGCAGAAGGTACGCGGTCGCTCCGTTCTCTCCGAGCCGACCATCAGCCGTGAGCATGTCGTGAACCAGTTCATCCCATGGTCGATTCTCCCGAAGCTGTGTCTTCAACCAGGTGTGAAAGGTCCACGTCTTGCCAATGCGGTAGTAGTCATCCTTGACACGAAGCATGTCTGCCAGCCAGTTGAACATATGCGACTCGTGTCCCGGCGAATCCAAAAGCTCATCAATCAATCTGGCTCGACGATCTCGACCCTTGTCAGCGAAGAAGCTTGCAAGCTCCTGATCCGTCGGAATCCGGCCAATCACATCCAGATAGACACGGCGAACGAATTGAATATCACCAATGAGCTGATTGGGTTGCAAGTCGTGCTTCTGTAAATCAAATCGAATGATCGCGTCAATTCGAGAAGAAGCACTGTCGCGATCGTCAGCACTCGCATTCGTTGTTGCGAGCATGAGCCCGAGCAGCAGGCCGCAATTTCTGATTGGTCTTGGAATCATTGACATGGTTGCAAAAGGGGAGATGGATTTCTCGTTTCAGGAATTTCTCATTGTTTGAATCAGGGACGTGTTCTGTTTTTACGGATGCTCTGCAACGATGACGCGGATTTGATCGACTGCAGAACTCGCTGAAAGATCAAGTGACAATGTCCGGCGGTCCTGACTGAGGGTCACATTGTCTCGACCTGAGTCAGGCCGATCATCCGGGCGGGTTGGCTCAATGCCCCGTCGCGTGTCTCCATAATCACCTAGCTGATGCCCGAGGGTTTCGTCTGTTCTGATGAGCTGGGAAGTTCCACCAATCAGTCCGAGAATGGGTCGATCAAATGTGATTTGTCCGATGACCCTCGCTCCGTCTGCTTCTTCCCGGGTGAACTCACCAATCGGATTGAGTTGCAACAGATAACTACGAACCAACTGGCCCGCAGCAATCACCTGTTGATTCTGGCGGCGAACACGAATGTACTGCCCGGGTTTTGTCACATTGACTTCGAGATCCGATGTCAGCCGAACTTGCGCGCGTTCCGGAAATACGAGAATGTGGTCACTGTCTTCGTATCTCCCCGGAACAAAGGCGGGCCCGGGTGAAACGAACTTCATCAACCCCGTTGCCTGCAAAACACCGGACGTGACCGGCCATGCATCTTCGTAACGCTCTGTCGAGTAGTCCACGGTATCGATCGTGTCAGCTTCCGGTCTGGACCGGACGGCGTTGCCTTCGCTGACGAGCTGTGGAGCATCTTGACCGTCAGCAAGACTGACCTCTACTTCTCCCTCAAAAACACAGACATCCGTTTCACCATTTCCTCCCACCGAAACACCAAAGGCTGTTCCCAGATCAACGACATCCATCGTTGGCGTGATCACTTCAAAACCCACGGCTGACTCTGGTATGAATGCAGTGAGTATGCCACTGTTGAGAATTGTTTTATCTGTCGACAAAATCTCGAATTTGGCAGGACCCTGAAGAGTAACCGTGGCACCATTGCGGAAATCCAATCGGGCCAAACCAGTCTCCAGATGCAGCTTGCCTAGACCGATCTGGTCTCCCAGTTTTCGTGCATTGCTTTCCCACCTCGCATTGGATGTGTACTCAAGTGTGGCAATCGCCGACGCGTTCGCCTCACGGATGGAGTCCGAACCAGACCAATTCAGGAACAGCAACAGCGATGCAGCGGTAGCCAGCACTGCCATGGTGACCACCGTGGCGCGCCGCGACGCCTTGAACCGTACCCATTTGAACTGTGACGTTGCACTCGACTTGGAGACAACCTCAGCAGACTCAAGGTCCGGAGCATCCGTTGGAAGGCTACTTCCAGTTCCAGACATATTTCCTGATTCGTTTGTACGGCCATGTTCATTGATCAACCCGGTCAGCAGACGCAGATCATTGAATTGCCTTACACGATCAGGTGAGTTTGCGAGCTCACGATTCAGCACTTCCAGATCAACGCCAGTAATCGCATCTTCCAGATACAACGTGATCAAACGAAGGAAATCTTCATCATTCATGAGAAAGAATCTCCTGGATCGAGTGCTGCCATCTTCTTTTGTATGCACTGCGCCAGCGTGACATAAATGCGCTGCAAAGCCTTGTACACAGCCTCGGGTTTCCGCCCAAGTTTCTCAGCTACCCGATTGCCGCGCAACCCTTCAAAATAACGCATCCTTATCGTCTGACGCGCATTCTCGCTCAATCGATCCAGACACTCGTGCAGTGCATCCGCTCGCAAAGACATGTCAGTGGTGTCACGATGTTCCAGCTCCGCGTCGACAAGATTCAGGATCGATTCGTCAAGCAGTGCCACTTGATACTTGCGTTGACGAATCAACTCGTAGCATCGGTTACGTAGCACCTTCCACGACCAATCTCGCAGATGCTGAGGCCCCTCAAAACTGTCATGGTTCTGAAAAACCAGGGTCAACATGTCCTGATAGGCATCCTCTGACAAGTCGGATTGACGCAGAATCGACCACGCCAAAGCAATCTGCTTCGTCCGCTCGGGCATCAGAACTTTGAGGATTTCAGTACGGTCCATGACTTACATCATGCGCGAGACGAGAAAGTGTGGACATGCTTTTTGAAAAACATTCACATAATCCTGCAGAAACCGGAAAAACGCGGTGGGATTAAGCAGTCAGGGACCACGTGCTCCAAAAGAACTTCCGTGTCATTTCCGCCAAATTAAGAACCGCGCCGAGCCGGATCAACACGCTGAATGATCCACAATCGATCCATTTACGCTTCGACCATTCCACGGTCTCAAACAAAACCCTGCACTCTGGACCTGGAATGACACCCCCACAGATTCATCTTTTGCCTTCCATTGAACGAGTAAACTGGACAAGAAAAGCTGTCATGGGGCAATCTTGAGCTTGCCAAAATGAATGTGTGTTCTCGTCTTGTCAGCCGTTCCACTATCCCACACGCACCGGAAATCGCCCGGCGCGACCTCACACAGGGTTGGATATGAGTTCTTGATTCCTGCGTGGTAGAACGTTTTTTGTCCACTCCAGTCTCCGCCAGAGGGTTTGATTTTATAGCGCAATGACGTTCGTCCCCCGTTTGGAAAATCTGGCGTTTTGTCTCGCTGTGCCGGCCCATCGTTGTAGACGTAAATGTGTGTTCCGTTTGTCGAACGACCAAAGAATCCCTTGGATTTGGCATTATGCAAGTCAGGTTCAGCGCGAGCGATGGACCATGTTTTCCCGCCATCGCTGCTGACACTGGAATATGCTCGTGGAGGGTTGGTGGTGAGATCCGTCCTGTCGTAGTTGGCAGTCCGCATCACAATCTTCAATTCACCGTCTTCATCACCAGGAGCCAAATTGCCCTCGTGAAGAAACACGCGCGCGTCAGCAGGCTGCGGTATGAAGGATTGCAATTTCCATTCCAGCAGGCTTGTGCTGGTCAGAAGAAAGTGATCGCGTGAGCCACGTGGATCAGCAGCCAGTGTGTTTCGGTGCGCCGGCAGAAGAAAATGAGTCTGTCCGCCGATCATGGTCTTTACTGGTGCAGCGTTCAGAATCAGCGGCCCAGTGTAATGCATGGCCAACTCAACCGCTGTCCATGATCGCCCGTTGTCAGCCGTGAAGGCTGCCGCCAGCCCGGACTCTTCGCTGTTGCGTTGGGCAATCGAACACCGCATTGCAAAACACCAAATCACAGCTTGCCCAGGGACACGATACAAAACCGGGTTGGCGTACGCGAACTGGATCGCTCCCTGACGTCGTGTGTGATCGAATACAGCGACTGGTTCATCCCACGTATCCCCGTCATCTGTTGAAAGTGTTGCGAAAATATCTCCCATATCTTTCTTTCCATTTCGCATGGCACCGAAAGCAACGAGCAGATGATTTTTTTTGTCTCCCTGAATGATGAATGGCTGCCAAACGCGCCAAGCCTGCGGATGCTGTTCGACACGCCGGATTGTACGAACGTCTGTCACATCACCCGAATACTCGGGTTCTTCATGCTCGGGTTTTGGATACTCCGGTTCCTGCCCATTCGCAGAGACCGCCACAAGCAGCAAGGCAATGAAAACGGAGTGGCCAAGATGGAATGGATTTGCGAAAACTGTCATGGCAGGCGCAGGTGTGCAAAAGTGTCGTTATCGATGGGTAAATCAATCAGCGGCGTGCTGATTTTTTTGCAAATCGTCATGAATTGGAATCTGTAGTGTCTTTGTGCAGTCGTTTTTCGTCACTCACTGACTGCCTCCAGAAAATAGTCGGGATATTTCCATGCATGTTTCTTGCCAATGGACTTCTTCTTTACCGAGCGGACTTCTTTCGTCAACTTGCGGAGTTTTTGTGGATCAAGGAGGGGGTCGTTGGTTTCGCGTCGCCACTGATCAAGGCGTTTCTGCAAATCTGACAATACATCTGCGTAACGTGGGTCTCCAGCAAGATTGCGGAATTCGTGAGGATCTTCCTCCAAGTCATAGAGCTGGTAACGTGGCGGTTTTCGCATCAAAGCATAGGCCGATCGAACTTCTGAACGGGCGGCTGCAATCACCGCATCGAGGTCCAGATTCGCGGCATGATTCTCCCCACCCTTGTTTGCCTGCAATTTCTCAAGGGTGATGTCGTAATCAGGGTGAATTGTATTGGGCAGCAGACTTTCGATGAGTTTGTAGCGATCACCGCGAATACATCGCTGCGGAAAATAGTTCGGTGCGGCTGCGTGCATATGATATTCGGCGCAATAATGGGTGCGCCATGAGTCAACGCCCGGTTGAAACAGAGGCTGGAGTTTCGCTCCTGGCAACCCCACAACATCAACCGCTCCTGCTGCATCAAGCAATGTCGGCATCAGATCCAGCGTCGAAACGAGCTCATCACAGATCTGAGGGGTAATGTGCCCGGGCCAACGGATCAACATCGGAATGCGTAATCCACCCTCGTAGCATGTTCGCTTCCCACGCAGCATGTCAGCCCCGTGGTCCCCGATGTAGATGACGATCGTACTGTCAGATTTCCCTGATTGATCAAGTACTGCAAGTAGATCACCAACAAGTGAATCAAGACGACTCATGCAATTGTAATGATCTGCAACCCTCTCGCGAAAAGCTGGTGAGTCGATGCCCATGTATTCCATTACCTTCACATCTTCTCTGGTCTGCGGCTTATCCGGCAACCCTTCCACCTGCGCGATCCACGGTCGGTGCGCATCCGGATAGTTCACGCTGAGAAAAAACGGTTTTTCGCTGGCGTTAATAAACTTCTCTGCCTGCGATGCGTATTCACTCAGCTCAGTCCGTTGAAAGTTGGCACTGTCGATCTCGTGCATGTCAAATGGAAATGCTGAAGCAGGGTTGATGTGCAACTTGCCGATGATCCCCGTTCGATAGTCAACCTCTTTCAAACTGCGAGGCAAGTTGGGAGTATCGTCGCGATACAGCCGAAAGCCCCAGGTCGCGAGCCCAATCTGACCATTTTGATGCGGATACAACCCAGTCAAAAAGCTGGCTCGGGACTGACTGCAACCAGCCTGAGGTACAAACGCTCTGCGAAACAGAATGCCAGTGGCTGCCAACTGGTCGAGATGCGGCGTTCTGGCAAACCGATCGCCATAACAGCCCAATTCCGGGCCGTTATCCTCGGACACAATCAACAGTATGTTCGGTTTTGCTTCCGCCAATCGGGCATCAGTTACAAACAGGCATACCAGAATCAGAATTGGTTTCGCGTATCTCATGTGGCAATGAAACGTGGTTTGGATGGTCGAGACTCCCACAGCATGATCCCGATTTTTACATCAAGACACTGGCAGCACAGTGCCTGAAGCAGCAACTTAATACTTGGGAAACATTTCCGGTGTCGGAAAACGATGCTTTGGGTCGCTTCCATCACCGATAAATTCTTCACGGGGCAGGTTCACCTGTGGCCAACTGCTGGGACAAACACGAACCACTCTGGTCGGACGAATCCCCTCAACAATCAGGTCAGTTTCAAAACGGATCTGGATTCCGCTGCTCCCCATCGGAATATCTCCGTCGACCTTCGTTACCGCGAGAATGCGGCCTCTGGAGGCCATGTGAGAAGGCCCATAGTTACCGCCTGTATGCTTCAGGTTACTTTCAACTCCATTCATCATGGCCGAGGTATCTTTCCTGAAGTCGGCGTAGAGTGATTCGTCCATCCCACCGAACAACGTGGCCGTCACGATAGCGCGACCAAACTTGCCGTATTCAACGGCATCGACCCAGGCAGGCATCCATCTGCTACGGATGAAGGCCTTGTGAGTTTCGGTCTGACTGCGGGCCGCCCGCTGCATTGAAGTCTCATCCAGCCAGATGTCCGAGACGTGGAATCGCGTGAATACGCCACTCGGTGTGGGCTTCCATGCAATGCCCAGTAGAACTTCCTTGTCTTCAAGCGATGTCTTTCCGCTGCCTGGCCAGATGCCCGCACCAACCAGATCCTCAACTGCGAGGCACTCACGGCCTCGCCAGATGCGCGTAGCAGCATCAAAGGTCATCGATTCCACACTGGCCTTGCCCTCGCTACCGCCCTTGGGTTCGCGACTCGCGAGGATCATTCCCGCGTTGTCTTTGATCTCCAATTCCTTCAGTTTCCAGATTCTGTTCTCACGCAGGCAGTAGCTGGGTTCGTCTTCGAGAAGCAATACATGGTTTTCAGCCGGGTAAATCCCGGCGCCGCTGTAACCAGAATTTTTCTTCCGGCTGTCAACCGCAAACACCGGTACTGCAGAGTTCTGCGGATCAGGTGGAAGAAAAGCCCGGATATGGAGGACGGAGTTGAGTGGAATGTCTCGAAGATCTGCCGGTGCGCCGTGATAACGGATGACACCGTAAGGAAGCATCGCAAAAGGATGCGGCGCATTTCGGAAATAGGTTCCCTGCCCCTGAATGCGGAGACTACCGCGACGGTTGGCATGATCAACAAACACCAACTCACCTCGATAGGAGAGCGCTTCTTCCAATGAGGGAAATTCACCCGCCACTGGCCGAAAGGGTTCATCCTGAGCGTTGACAGAACCTGCGGTCAACGACATGCCAAGGCATAACGCGGTGCCCCAAAACATGGATTCAAATCGTTTCATCACTCGATCTCGCGGTGTCAATATTTTGGGAAAATATCAGGCGTCGGAAAACGATCCTCAGGACTATTATTGAACAGGTACTCCTCCCGGGGAATCTGCATCTTGGGCCAGCTTTCTGGTCTTACACGGACGACTCTGCCAGTACGTATCCCTTCGATGATCAGGTCGGTTTCAAACCGGATTTGGATGCCGCTGCTGCCGACTGATACGTCTCCTGATAATCGCGTCACATCAAGGATTGTTCCGTTTGATGCAAGGTGCCCGGGACCATAGTGACCAGCTGCATGCTTCAACGTGTTCTCGGCCCCATTCATTTGTGCACCGAGGCCCTTACGGAAGTCGCTGTAAAGAGAAGGATCCATCCCACCAAAAAGTGTTGCAGTAACGGTGGCCCGGCCAAACTTGCCATACTCAACTGCATCAATCCATGCGGGCATCCAGCGGCTGCGGATAAAAGACTTGTGCGTCTCCCTCTGGAACGCCGCCGCTTGCTGGATCGCTTCGTCGTTCAGCCAGATATCCGAAATATGGAATTGCGTGAAAGAACCGCTAAGCCCGTCCCCTGCTGCAGGCTTCCAAGTGATCCCAAGCAGGACAGGCTGGCCGGCAAGTTGTTTCTTTCCAGCCTTGGGCCAGACTTCTTCAGCAATCAGGTCCGCCACATGGATGCGCTCTCGGCCCCGCCAAATACGAGTCGCAGCATCAAAGGTCAACTCTTCTGCCGGCTCCTTCGCCTCACCACCGTCTCTCGACTCGCGACTGGCAATGATCTTGCCAACGTTGCCGTCAACTTCCACTTCCTGAAGCTTCCAGACCTTATTCTCGCGAAGGCAGTGACTCGGCTCGTCTTCCAATAGCAGCACGTGGTTCTCAGCAGGCGCCGTTCCGGTACCACGATAATGCCCCACATCTTTATCCTTGTTGTTGACCGGCAACACGGGCACAGTGGAAAGCTTTGGGTCAGGAGGCAGAAAGGCCCGGACATGCATCACGGTACCGAGCGGAATATCTCGCAGCTCCGCAGGAGCGCCGTGATACCGGATCACACCGTACGGAAGCATGGCAAATGGCTGAGGATCGTTTCGGTAAAACTTTCCCGTCCCCGCCACACGGATGCTGCCGCGACGGTTGGCATGATCCACAAAGATCAGCTCTCCCCGGTACGCATGTGCACTTTTCAAAGGAGGGAACTTACCCGGCTCGGGACGGAACGGTTCGTCATCAGCATTGGCGATACCCGTGAGCAGCAAGACACCGGAGTATAACGCCGTGATCCAACATCCAGCTTTGAGAAACGTCATACGTCGATCACTTTGTTGCTATCACCAAACGCATCAATTTCTACTCCCATCTTTTGAGCCATCAGCAGCAACAAGTTGCTCATGTGTGCGTCCGCGTTGGCGGGTCGACTGCAAAGCCCGTAATGCTCACTGGGCTTATCAAGTTGATAACCGCCGAAATGCCCCTGATTGAAGTCGAGATGGCTACCGTGTTTGAGACCGAGATCCGAACCACCAGCAAGCACGAGCGGAAGGTTGGCGTTCCCGTGGCTATGACCGTAGGACATACCGCTGCCAAAGAGCGCCATTGTCGATCCCAGCAGCGGTTTTCCGTTGAGATCTCTGGTCTCTTCAAGCCGTGAAAGGAAGTAGCCGAATTGCTCGATCGCAAACGTGTCGTAATTCGTAAGCTTCTCCATATAGCCTTCATCACCACCGTGATGACTGAGCTGGTGGCGTGATTCGGTGATGCCAATTTCCGGGATGGCAAAGGCATCGCCCTCACCGCCAAGGCTGAACGTGGCCACACGGGTAACGTCCGTCTGAAACGCGAGCACCATGAGATCATAAACGGTACGGAAATAGTCGCCCGCCTGCGTTTTTGGAATGTCACGATTGGTGCGTTTACGATCGGCGTCGGCAATCTCTGGCAAGGGCGTATCGAGCCACTTGTCCGCCCGCCGCGTACGGATCTCTGCTTCACGTACCGAGGTCAGGTACTGGTCGAGGCGTCCTTTGTCAGCCGCTCCGATCTTCTGCTCAAGCCGACGAACTTCAGCAAGATTGTCATCAAGCACACTTGCTTTACGCCGCAGAGCTCTCCGCTGGGCAGCGATACCACCTTTGGGTTCCTCAAACAGAGATGCAAAAATCTCTCTGCAACGGCGCATGGCGGGAAGTTGCACGCCGTCCGCTGTCCAGGCAAGAGATCCCTGCGTCAGGGCAATCTCCATGGACGGGTAACGCGTGTGTTGCGCCGTCACTTCGGCCATCTTCTGATCCACGGAGATGGAATTCCGTTCCGACGCTCCAATCTTGCCACCAGTCAACCAGATGTCGATGCAGTTGTGATGGTGTCCGAGGCTTCCTGGATGATGCAGACCACTCACTGGAGTAATTGACTGACGATACTTTTCCAGTGGCTTCAACGACCGTGAGAATTCATAGTCTTTGCCCGGTGTTGTGACCTGATAATTCAGTGAATGCACTCCATTGGCCAAATAGACAAATGCGCTCCGCCGCGGAGCTTCCGCATGCTGTTCCGCCGCGTTGAGGGGGACCATGCATTCAAGGAATGGAAGCGAGATGCAAGTTCCCATCGCGCGAAGGGCATGACGTCGGTCGATCAGCCACGATTGAGTCCGAATGTTGGTCATTCTGTTTTTCCTTCGTTTTATGTTTTCTGGAATGGCAAAAAACTTGCCACCACTCAACGTTTTTGGATCAGGTCAGACAGAGCCACTGCGCGAACAATCGATCTGACTCCGTATTGGTTCTTCTTTGCCTGCTCTTGAATTGCTTTGAGATCATCGCGGTCATCCACGGTGAGCACACGCCGCAGGGCATAAGTGCAGAGGTGTTCGATGAATGCTCGCGCCACCTTGTCACGATCCTCGATCATCAGTCGTTTGAATTCGACAGCACCCGTGAACGGGCGGCCATCCGACATGACTCCGGAAGCATCCACCAATGGATCCTCACCTTTACCCGTCGTGACTTGTTCATGAGTGCGCCACTGACCAATGGCATCGTACTGGTCGAATGCCAGGCCCAGCGGATCAATGTTGCGATGACACGCCGCGCAACTCGCGTTTTTGGCATGTGCCTCGATTCTCTGGCGGATCGTTATTTTGGTTCCCTCAGGAGGAATGGGCTCAATCGGATCGACGTTCGCCGGCGGTGCTGGGGGTGTCCTGTTGAAAATTGTTTCGCTGAGCCAGACGCCACGATGGACTGGTCGATGACGAGTTCCATCAGACGTCAAGCCAAGCACCGCTCCCATGGTGAGCAGACCACCGCGGTGGTCCTCCGGCTTGAACGTGACGCGTTGAAAACCACCTGCCGTCGGCTCGGACAACCCATAAAAATCACACAACCGAGCATTGGCCATCGTCCAGTCGGAATCCAGGAAGCTGTCGATAGGCAAATTTCCTTTGAGCATTTCACGGAAGTACTCCACCGGCTCCTGACGCATGCTTGCCTCGAGCCAGTCGTCGTAGACAGGATAAAGTTTCTTGTCTGGAGGGAACATGCCAACACGATGAAGCTGTAACCACTGACGCGCGAAGTCGTCAATAAAACGGTTGATCCGGTCGTCGTTCAGCATCCGCTCCACTTCCTGCTCCAACGACTCACCAGCCAGATCACCACTCGAGGCCCGTTTGAAGAGAGCATCGTCCGGCATGGAACTCCACAGAAAATAGGACAGCCGCGAAGCAAGCTCCCAAGGCGTCAGCCGTTCACGGGCTTCGGGGTCTCCTTGCACCAGGTAGATGAAGTTTCGGGAGGTCAAGACGCTCTGCAAAGCAATGCGATAGGCGTCACCCGCCTTCTCACCTGCCTCGCGCTCAGCACGATAAGTTTCCAGATAACCATCCAATTCTTCCTGTCTTACCGGTCGACGCCAGGCGCGTTCAGCAAACCGCCCAAGATGCTCCGCAACTTGTTTGGGAGTTGCATCCTCGGGTGGCAACACACCATCACGCTGGGATATTTCTTCTGCTGTGACCAGCGGCCCTTCCCACTCGACCCAATCAATGATCACCGTCGAAAAGATGCCATTCCCGTCACCGTCGAACATTTGTGGAGCATTGGGATTGAGCAACAAGGTCTCACTGCTGTGCGTGAAGATGTATCCACCCCGGCTGGCAAGAGCGTTGCGGAACGCAGCACCACCTCTCCTGTCCACGACATCAGTGGCCACCACGGCGAAATGCAGCGTGGCGGGCATTTCAAGAAACACTTCAAACTCGTAAACCTGCGGACTGTCTTCCGCCGCCGTGATGTCAAATTCAATGAGTCCATCAACGGTCTCCTCACTGGTCCTCTTGCCGATACTAAGATGGGCTGGCTGCCCGCCGGGTGGACGGATGCCACTGGCCTGCAGGCGAACTCTATAAAGACCACTATGCTCGGGACCCGTCTTTCCAAACCAGTTGGACGACAACGCGTTCTGGACTCGACCGGGAAACAGGAGATAACGCAGGGGACGTTTGATACCGAACCGGTCCAGTGCCTCCTGCTGCTCTTTGCCACCGCCATAACGCAACTCGGCTGCGGTCTTCCGGACTTTGCGAGTCTCACTGGAGGTTGCGGGAAAAGCGCGGTCGAGAACTATGTCTGCCGCGCGGTAGTAACGATCAACATGCGAAGGTGAAAGCGAAAGCTGCGACCCAATGCGTTCATAACCATGCCACAACGTATCTTCGTTCAACTCCCCTGGCTTGGCCGGATCGTAGCGCACACCCAGCAGATCATAAACCGTATTCTGATACTCTTTTCGACTCAGCCGATAATGTGCGACGGCAGGCCGGGCCGCCATCCGGGCAGCACGACCCTTCTTGATGAGTGAATTGAGGTTCAGGACAAATTCCGCAAGTTCATTTTGAGTCGGCTCAGGCTGATCTCGCGGAGGCATCTCGCCGCTATTCACCTTGTCAAGCGCTTCGGACCAATGGTGTGAATCCACACCTGCATTGAAATCACGGGAAAGAAGGTCAAAACGGATATCCCCTTCTTCCCGCTCGGGTCCATGACAGGAAACACAATGCTTCTGCAAAAACCCCTCAAACGGCTCCGCAGAAAAAGCCGGAACAACGTCAGCATGAAGCGTCAACAGAACAGAACAGAGACTGACTGCAGCAATCGATTCGATCGGGTGATAACACCTGTTCCGGACGCGAACGAGAATGTGATGGGCACAAGTATGAATCAGATCAATCAACATCACTCGTGGCGTTATTCATTTGGAAAGAAATTCATCCGCTGCAGGCGAATTCAAGCACAGGCTACTCTGGCCCGCGCCGGAAACTGCAACTTGCAAACTGCACAGCGTTCTGATGCTGGCCTTGAATCCCTCCATGATAATCAATCAGCAAGTTAATATCACGCGTTTGAAAACCCTAAAAAGACAGGCAATCGGACCACTCGTGCAGAAACCACTGAAAGCCCGGCTTGCCTCCACTCTGTCAAAACCGGCTCAAACAGAACAGCTCGTACAGCTACCTTCGCCAGGGTTGGCTGAAAAGAAAACATCCATCGCGGAATGGCCCCTCGATCATTGCCCCGGACTTTTCGAGTCTACTGCCTGTGATTGCGGATGACTGGAGTTTGAATGCATCGTTCAAAATGCGACACACGTGCCTGAATCTGGATGCAATGCTGCTGGAACGCGGATATGCTTTTCCATCAGTTTGCCAGATGGGAACCACATACCCCCAAAGCCAGAACGAGCCTGGATCGGAAATGGAAGTCCCTGATGCTGATACTTCTCTCTGGAATTCTGCCATCCGCATGACCATCAAGCCATACCCGTAACACGGAATTCGAATGTTTCCCGCAAGAACGATTTTCTGTTTGCTGATTTCCCATTTGATGACCACAGCCTCACCAGGCCAGTTCTCCGATGTATCGGATCAGTACGGGTTCGGCGGAGGCGGAAAAGCAGCCTTCGGTGATTTCAATAACGATGGGTTCGTCGACTTGTACACAGGCAGCCTGTGGCGAAACGAAAACGGACTGAAATTCGTGAACGTTGATAACTCAGGCATCGGCTCTGGCGAGGGCATCTGGGGTGACTATGACAACGATGGCAAGCTTGACCTGTTCACTTTCACGGGTACAGGCGCTCTGTACAGGAACAAGGGGGACGAAACGTTTGAGAAGATACCTTTTCCTGAACTGCCAACCGTCAATTCACGAGGTGCGGTATGGATCGATATCAACAATGACAGCATGATTGATTTGTACGTGGGAGGATATGAAATTTGGCAAAAGACGGTACACCCGGATGTCGTCTACCTGAATAACGGAAGTGAGGGCTTCACCGAAGTGTGGCGCTCGCCCGAAAACTTCTCTGCACGGGGTGTTGCTGCAGCCGACTTCGATCAGGATGGATATGTTGATGTCTACGTTTCCAATTATCGTCTGCAACCAAACTTTCTGTGGCGAAACAATGGCAAGAACGGGTTCGAGAATGTCGCCGAAAAATCGGCGGCCCACGGAATCCCGGACGGGATGATCAACTATACAGGCGGAATCAGATATCCAGTCTGCGGCCATACAATCGGCTCCTGTTTCAGTGATCTGGATAATGATGGTTTGATTGATCTGTTCGTTGGCAATTTCAGTCATCCAAGAGCCGGTCAGGACCATCCACAATTCCTGCAGAATGGTGGTCCGAAGAATGATCACGTGTTTGTTGACAAATCCGCCTCAGCCGGCTTGGCATGGCAGGAATCCTATGCGTCTCCGACCTGTGGTGATTTCAACAACGATGGTCATCAAGATCTCTTTTTGACGACTGTTTATGCCGTGGGCAGCGGAAACATCAAAAACCACTCTGTCCTGTATCAAGGAAAAGGCAACTGGAAGTTTGAAGATGTGACCTCTCTGCAGAATGTGAACGCCTTGCCCCCGACTTATCAGGCTGCATGGGCAGACATCGATAACGATGGGGATCTCGATCTGTGTACCGCGGGAAAACTGTTCCGCAACGATAACCAACTCACTGGCAAATGGTTGAAACTGAAATTGTCAGGGGATGGAGCAAGAGTCAACAAATCCGGCATTGGAACCACAGTCCACATCAAATTGGGTGACGATGTCTTTACCCGGCATATCGAAAGCGGAACAGGTGAAGGCAATCAAAACGACTTGACCCTTCATTTCGGCTTTGGGGACGTGGACGCTGAAACGGTTGCGGTTGAAATTCTCTGGCCTGGAAATTACAAGCAACACAGCGAAGGGTTGAAACTGAACGCGACACATTCCATTGAATTGAAATGAGACGCTTGCCGATTCCACTGGTTTTGATTTGTGTGAGTCGAAATGGTAATCTGAACAATCCGGAAACAGCACGAAAACAGAACCGAAACACCATGAAAAAATGTCTGGCAATGATGATTGTTCTTCTGGCAGGGTGCGGAAGTATCGGCGAGGAGTCACGAAAGAAGCTTGAGCTTGAACAGCAAAGGAAGATGGATCAGGTAAAGCTGGAAAAAATCCAGGCAAAGCTCAAAGCCAGTGGTGAATTCAGCGATGAAGATGCTGAATTTCTCAGCAGACGTTTCAGTCAGGAGTTGTATGTAGTAGGCGATCTGAAAACCATCACAGACCGGCAGGCTGAAATACTCAGCAAAATAAAATCAATACGCCTGAATGGACTGACCTCGCTCACGGATGCACAGGCAGAAAGTCTGGGGAAAGTCGATGGCCTTTATCTCGACGGATTGACAACAATCAACGATCAGCAGGCGGAAAGTCTGAGTCAGGTCAAAGTTCTCAATTTAAGCGGACTCACATCCATTACCGACAAGCAGGTAAAGTCACTCAGCAATGTCAAGACTCTCAACTTGAACAGGTTGAAGTCCATCACGGATGCACAGGCGGAAGAATTGAGCAAGGTATTCTGGCTTGAACTCAAGGGGGTCGAATCCATCAATGAGTCACAGGCTGAAAGCCTGAGCAAGGTAAAATACCTCTACGTCATTCGACCCTGCCTGGAAATGGTCAACCAATACAAGTCTCCGTGACTGAAGGTGTAGAATTGGTTTCCCAATCGACTGGATGTGGATCAGTACCCAATTCATTTGCAGACGGTACCAATTCGACCAGTTGATGCCATCTTTTCGATTCATCGGCCGGTGACTCAACAGCGCGACGTCAAACCCAAAAAGTCCGATGATGAAGGTAATCACTTTGTGCAACAGTAAGCCTGATCAACATTCAAATGCCCACAACGATGCCAAATCCTGTTCTCCACCACTGGCAGGAAACAGATGGATAGGAATCGCCATCATCGCAACGCTGTTGACTGGATCATTGGCACCGGAAGCCAGCAGTGCAGAATCAGAAAACCAGCGCAACGTACTGTTCATCGCCATCGATGATTTGAACGATTGGGTTGGATTTCTCGACGGCAACTTGCGTGCATCCACCCCACAGATGAATGAACTGGCAAAGCACGGTTGCAATTTCACAAATGCCCACTGCGATGTTCCAGTCTGCTCACCCTCACGAGTGAGCGTCATGTCGGGAGTCACAGCAACAAAACACGGCAGTTATGAGCTGGGGCCCGGCTACGGGCAACTACCGGCTTTGGAACACGTTCCAACGATCCAACGGTATTTCAAGAACCATGGTTACCGCACATTTTCTGGTGGGAAAGTACTGCATCATGGTTTCCCGGGACGACTGGCCACTGACATTGACCATTCACTGGGGAGACCAAGAAATCCCAAGCCACCGGAAACCATGAATCGTGCTCCGAACTGGAGTCGCGCATGGGATTGGGGTAAATACCCTGAAGACAACGCGCAGATGGGTGACTTTCAACTTGCCAACAAGGCAGGCGAGCTTTTGAAGAAAGAATTTGACCAGCCTTTTTTCATGTCGATAGGATTTTTTCGCCCACACGTTCCGTTGCACGTTCCGGCAAGCTGGTTCGAAATCTACGATCAGCAATCATTGATTCTTCCCAATAATCCCAAATCCGACCTCGATGATCTCCCCGAGAATTTTCTTAACATCAACACCTATGCGGCAGCACCCACTCATGCCGAAGTCGTTTCGCAGAATGCACAACGCAGTTTGACGTTGGCCTATCTGGCATCCACCAGTTTCGTTGACCACTGCGTTGGTATCCTCTTGAATGCGTTACAGAACGGCCCGCATGCGGACAATACCCTGATCGTGCTTTGGAGCGATCATGGCTTTCACCTCGGTGAAAAACAGCATTGGGCGAAACGGACCTTATGGGAAGAATCCACACGCGTTCCCCTGCTGATGGCTGGCCCCGGTATCAAACCCGGAATGACTTGCCAACAGCCGGCGAGTCTGCTCGACATCTATCCCACTCTGGTGGAACTCTGTGGGCTTCCGACAAACCGGCATTTAGACGGTACTTCGCTCGTCCCACAACTAATCAATCCGGCAACTCCGAGAAAACAGCCTGCGATCACCTCGTCGTATCATGGCAACCATGCCATCCGCAATCGGGACTGGCGTTTGATCGTTTACAAAGACGGATCGGAGGAGTTGTATGATCACCGCAATGACCCCGATGAATTCCACAACCTGGCCGCTGATCCCAAATACAAAACAATCCGTGATGAACTAGCCAGCTGGCTGCCTGAAAACCCGGTGCCCGAAGTCAAAGCGAGGTCAGAACGCTTTCGCTCCAACACCCGCAATGAAACGCGTAAACAAACCCGTTGAGACTCCATGACAGCACAGCGATCAGCAATGAATCACCTGGCTGTGGACATTTGAGTCAATTTACCGCTGAGGCCTTTGAATCCGAGTACCAGTTAAATTACGAGTTCAAAGTTCACCGAAGCCAGCACCTCATCGAATGCGTTGGGCAGATCATACAAAGTGTCAAACCCCGGACCGCCATCAAAAAACGGATTCAGTGCAGATGAATTGGAAATCCGTAACACATCGTTACCGAATCCCATTTTCACGTGCAGGTCATTTACCGCATTGATGTTATCCAAGTTCATATTGTCGTTACCATCAGCGGCCAAGGCATAAAAATTACCGGCGAATGCGTTTTTCACTCGTGCTTTGTCATCGCCACTGCCAAGCTCCACGAAGAAATCATCAACCGCTGCCGTATCACGCATGCTCAATCGGTCATTTCCGGAATCCATCGAAACCTTGACATGACGCCCTGCCTTCGTGCGGTACATCCAGGCAGAGTCATCACCTGATGACGCTCCTACGATTACATCCCGGTTCGCTTCCAGTCCATAAGTCGAAATCACGTCATTGCCACTCTCGCTGCGGACGTCGATGTCACGACCGGTTTTCAAAGCTGAGAGACGAATGAAGTCCATATCCTGACCAGTGTCGACTGCAATATCATTCAAGGCTTTTGCCCGATACATGCCCACCCGATCAACACCGTCATGTGTTTCAACCTTCAAGTCCCGTGCTTTTACCCAGGAAAGGTGCACACGATCATCGCCGCTGTCCGTGTTGACCAGGAAAAGGCCATCAGTGCCGGTTTGTCGTGCACTGACCCGATCATCATCCAACCCCGCATCGACCCGGATCTGATTGGTTGTGTTGACATTGAGCAACTTCACCTCATCACTTCCGTTGGATGTGAAAATGCCAAGGAAACCATTGGGGGTATCCGTCAGACTCAGGTTCTCGACCTTGACGTGATCATGCCCATCACCAGTTCGAACAATGACGGTTTCAATCAGGTTCGATGCGAACACCTGCGAAGCTGCGCCATTGATGGTCGTGCCAGACAAACCTGTGACCTGAATCTGGTTGGGTGCGATTTCCGAAACGACAAGCTGATTGTCTGCCGCATCACCACCCAAGGCCAACGTTGTGCCTACCAGATTGCCAATGATGTTGCCCGCAAGCGGGTTACGTGATTCAAGAGATTGCAATTGAAGGGAACGTTGGTTTGCCTTGCGCATCATGAGACCTTTTGGAAGCGAGAAGAGGCTGAGAAGAGGTGACCTGCGGTATGCCGCATTGCTGGGTTTCAACGCATAGCACATGCCAAACTGGAAAAAATCGATTCCATACCGTGCGTGAAAGATGGTTTTTCACCGTGATTTAGCCGTTTTTTCGCGAGCAGAACTGTTTCATTGCCTCTGTCGGGGCAAACACCCACAAGAGTTTGCAACAGTCAATCCAGTCTCAGAATGAGTCTTGGGTCCAAGCTTGAAATGCTAGCCACGGTTGCCAGCATGTTTTTCACAGGACCTTGCCCTGTCAATTTCGGTGACATGCTCCTGCTGTCAGCGATGCCAAATCACTGCAGGTTTCCATCTCAAATCAGATCTCTGCTTTCAATGATGATCCAGCCATGGGAGCAGCCCACTGCCTCGTCTATACTCATGGGCCCCAATGTATGACCGCGCCAATTCCGGATCTGGCAGCGTGTCAGAACAAGCACCTGAAGATTTTCAATCGACACAACAAGACGCGAGAAACAACCACCATGAAAATCCCATCGAGTCGACAAATCACTGGCCTGATCATTGTCTTGGCCATCAGTTTCAGCACAGCATTCGCTGCAGACGAAAATGCTCCCGAAAACAAACCGGGTTATGCAAAATCCAAAGACGTTGGTGCCCCGGCACCTGCCAACGCAGATGTACCTTTTGATGGAACCATGAAGTCAATCAAGAAGAACTGGGAAATGTGGCCCAAGCCGGACATGAAGATCACGTGGTCCATCGTTGATAATCCTTCAGGTGATGGCAATACACTGATGACCAACGGTGGCAAGCGCTGGGGCACTCATGACCTGGTCACCAAGAAAAAATACACCGATTTCGAGGGACACGTTGACTTCATGTTGATGGGTAACCGTAACGATGACAAAGTTGAAGGTTACAGCAACAGTGGCGTTTATCTGCAGAACCGATACGAACTTCAGATTGAATCTCCCAAGGGCAAGGACGTTGATGATCCATACAATTGGAAGATCGGTCCCCATGGCATTGGGGCATTTTGCATGGAACGTGTTCCCGATGTGAATGCCTGGCGACCCAACGGCCAGTGGCAATCTTTCCATTTCATCTTCAAAGCCGCGAAATGGGATGGTGATAAAGCCGTCGAACCTGCTCGTGCAACGGTTTGGTGGAATGGGATCAAAGTACACGACAATGTCCCAATCAAGCATGCAAACGGCGGTGTCAGTGTCAGTCCCTCAGCTGAGGGTCTCAAGCTTCAAGAACATGGTCAGGATGTTCGATTCAAAAATGTATGGATCATGGACCAGAGCAAATAGCCGCATTGCCCGAAACAGCCAATGCACCAGCTTTCAAGCGGCTGCCAGAATTATTTCGTCGGGTTTCTGGCAGCCTCATATAGATCGACCGGATGGATCTGTCCGGATACGTTTGATTGATATGCTGAACTGCAGCTACTGGTCGGTGTTGTGTCCACATGCATCTTCTCATCCGTCCGTTCTCGATGGACCAGCATTGCAAACACTTGACCACTTCGGTTTCAGCTAATGAAGAAACTGCAAAACGTCTGGCAACTTGACAGGCAACTTTTCAACGGCGCGAGTCTTCCATGCCCCCGCTGGCGCGGACCTCATCACATGCATCCACCAAAACGGATCATTCCATGTGGCAAGCATCGCTGCCTGCATGAAGATCCATCTCACCAACCAAACCCGATGTTCACCGGGTAAAACCCGGACATGCAATTGAATTTGCGCTTGATTTGTTTGGAAAAGCGATCTCCATCCCCGGGATCAACAAGCATCAGCCAGAGCGTGGGCATCCCCACGATTAAAATGCCACAAAAACTTCTCACGAATATCTTTTCACCATTGAGTATGCGCGGCTGTAAATACACTAGATCTTCCTATCACGTGCTCCCGTGCGTTTTGCCGAATCGATGAAGATTGAAATTCCTCAGTCATGAAACCAAATATCAAAGTAATGCAGTTCATCTGCCCGACCGGATTTTACGGTGCGGAGAGATGGATCCTCGCCTTGGCGAAACATCTTGATCGGGCACAGGTACGCTGTGATCTGGCGGTTTCTTCTGAGCCAACCAATCAGGATCTTGAACTGACCCGCCAATACAAACTGCTTGATCTGGAAACGCATGAGATCCCGATGCGAGGGAAGTTTGATCTGTCAGCGATTTCAAAATTGGCAAATCTGTTGCGAGATGAGGGTTTCGATCTCATACACACACATGGTTATAAATCTGACATTCTGGGTCTGTTAGCCGCGAGAAAAGCCGGTATTCCCTGTGTCATCACCCCACATGGGTTCTCGACCCACATGGATCTGAAACTCCGCTTTTTCAGTTGGCTCGGTGGGAAAGCCCTTCGCCGGGCTACAAAAGTAGTGCCACTTTCGAGGCAGCTCATGAAAGACTGCGAACTACTCGGTGTGCCGGCGCACAAAATGCTGTACATCCAGAATGGAGTCGATTTATCGGAAGTGGAGGCTCAGGAAAAACCGCAACGTGATCCCACTGCTCCCAAACGCATTGGATTTGTAGGGCAACTGATCAGTCGCAAAAACGTTCGTGACCTGTTGCATGTGTTCGATGAATTGCATGCCCGACATCCAGAAACCGAACTCATAATATTGGGAGATGGAGACCAGCGTTCTGATCTGGAGGCACATGCCCTTACACTTGCCAGCAAGGACAGCATCGAGTTTCTCGGTTTTCGAAATGACCGCCTGGAACTCCTGAAGTCGTTTGATCTGTTCGCAATGACCTCCACTCTTGAAGGCATCCCACGGTGTCTCATGGAAGCAACTGCAGCAGAAATACCTGTCGCTGCCTATGACATACCCGGAATCGATCAACTGGTTACCCATGAAGAGACTGGTCTTTTAGCGCCACTGGGAGACAGGCAGCAGCTATTGCAGCACTGGGAATCGATCCTGTTTGACTCTGACAAAGCAAACGGGTTGGCGGCGGCTGCAAAACAGTTTGTCTACGAAAACTACTCCGCACAACGTATGGCGAGGGAGTACACAAGTCTGTTCAAGGAACTTGCGGACCATTCCGTGGATAGAAAATGATTCGGATTGGTAACTGCCACTCGCGGCAAGATAAAAAGCCGGGCTGGATGTCGATCTTAATCAAATCAAGGTACCGCCATCGTTGAACAACTTTGGACAACACTCGATCATCCCGCTTCAATGGAAAACGCGGTAGATTTAAAATCCCGGACCAAGTGTGGAAAAAATCCCGGAACAGGTGTGGAAAAGATCCCGGACGAAGTCTGGAAAAGATCGCGGAACAGGTGTGGCAATCACACACACGGCGACCAGGAGGAGCATTCGATGCAGTGCAAACACCATCATCATCGTGTAGCGGCGATCATCAAATCAACCACTTTGGCATTCATGCTGGTATCCATCCCATTGCACGCCTGCCGTGCATCGGCAGAAGAAAAGAAGACCGAGCGTCCCAACATCATCTTTCTACTGGCAGATGATCTGGGTTGGACAGGTTTGACTTGCTTTGGAAGCGACCTGTATGAAACACCCCACTTGGATCAGCTTGCCAAAAGCGGGTTGAAATTGACCAGTGCCTACTCAGCCTGCACTGTCTGTTCGCCGACGCGTGCATCGATCATGACAGGGATGTACCCTGCGAGGCTTCGTTTGACAGATTTTATTTCAGGTCAAAACCGGCCGTTTGCCAAATTACAGATTCCAGACTGGAATCCGGGATTGGATCACTCCCTTTTCACCATCGCTGAAGCACTCCGAGAGCAGGGCTATCGGACAGCGCAGGTGGGTAAATGGCATTTGCTGCACCCATCAAACAACATTGCACGGGATGGCCCAAGGGCTCACGGATTTGATCTGGCAATCGACAAACCCAAAGGCACACGAGGGTATCGTCTGCCAAAGGGGAGCAACCGCAATGGAGAATCCGGAAGTGATTATCTGACAGACTATCTCACCGATCGGGCATTGCAGTTCATTGACCAGGCCCATGAAGATCCTTTTTTTCTTTACTTCGCCTATCACGTTCCTCACACACCAATTGATGGCCGCGATGATCTTGTTGCGGAATACCGGAAAAAGGTGCGCGACAACTCAAAGCACAAAAACCCGGAATACGCAGCAATGGTCAACAGCATGGACAGCAGCGCCGGGCGACTCCTGAAAAGACTGGAACACCATGGTATCGCCGACAAAACGCTGGTGATCTTTACTTCTGACAATGGAGGCCTGACGCAACGGTACGGCAAACACGATGGCTTCACGGACAATTTCCCGCTGAGACGAGGCAAGGGCTCAGCCTACGAGGGAGGAGTCAGAGTACCCGCAATCGTGCGGTGGCCGGGTGTCACAAAGCCAGGTACCGAAAGCAGCGAACCCGTAAGTACGATCGACTATTTTCCAACACTTCTTGATGCCGCCAATTGCACAGAAAACAAAGTCGGCTCCCAGCCAGTCGACGGCAAAAGTCTGGTGGACCTGTTCAGGAATCCGTCAAAATCACTGCAGCGCGACCTGTTTTGGCATTACCCGCATTATCATGCGGGAGGTGACAGTCCCTACGGTGCCATTCGTTCGGGCAAATGGCGACTCATCGAGTTTTATGAGAACGGAGGAATCGAACTTTATGATCTGCATCATGACCCGGGTGAAACCGATAATCTGGTTTCAAAACACCCCAACGTCACCCGAAAACTTCTTGGGAAATTGCATTCATGGCGTAAGAGCGTGGACGCCCAAATGACAACTCCCAATCCGGATCACGATCCGACCAAGGCATTGCAAGTCACGAAAAAACGAAAGTGACAGCAGATTTGGTATCAACTGCTTGCAACGCCAGCAAGATTTCCGGAGCTTCCGTGATGCGAATCCGAGTCAGGGACAGACAATTTCAATCCGTGCTTCGCTGTATCAGCATTACACGGATCGAACGTCATCGACTCGACTCTGGCTGCGATCGTTCTGGATCCCATTCCGATGATGGAATCGCAATTCGCGATCATCATCATGGCATCCATCTTTACCCAAGAACGAAGCCAGACAGCACTGTCGCGGAAAACGACACCAAAACATGAAGCGCTTATTCCTGCTTCAGTACAAACCAGGCAGACTTCCAATCCGGCTTCTGACGGGTACTGAATCCACCAACTTCGATGAACAGGTAGTTTTCATTACCAATCCGATTCACCTGCATTTTCAATGCCTGATAGCGGTCAAGATCCATCAAAGTATCGCCTGACCATGCCAGAAGCGGATCATTGGTCCTACCATCGGGTTTGAAGATGATGTCTGTAAACGGTACATTCCCCGGTTTGCCATTCCGACCGGCAGGATCAAAGTCGGCGATTCCATCCACCCGGGCAATGACTTTCCAGGAACCATTGATATCGGGATGCGCGACAAACTGCCCGTCCCAGCGGAACAGGTACTCGCTGGGATCAAGTGAGGCATCTTCGGGATCAAGCCTGCTTTGCCAGTGGGATGAGAGCATCGGCACTGTCGACGCCGATTGAAAGACGAGTTCATCATTCATGGGTGGCAGTTTTTGTTCAGCGAGATGAACACTGATTTTTCCCTGTGGAAGGCGACTTTTGGGTTTGGTGCTGTACTTGTCGTTGTATCTGATGAATGCCTTGACAGCGATTGTGACCTGACCGCTTTCAAACTCCTGTCGAAAATCCTGAGTGATGTAAGCTCCCTTGGGCAGGCCACCGGAACCACGTCCGCCACCTTGCCGGGTCTCAATCAGTTTTTTGCCGTTGATATAAATCAAATGCCCTCCACCCGAGCCCACATGATCACCGGAATTGACCCGCAAGCGGTATCGGTGACCATCTTTCAACGGTGGTATTTTGAATGTTCCCCTCATCAGCAAGACCTCTTTGTCCCACAACGTATTGACTGGGGTAGCACCATAACAACCAGGTCCAACGCAACCCGCTGAACACTTGGTGATTGGACGATCGGGGATTTCACCGTTGTAATTTCCAAAGGGGCTTTGACCTTTTTTCCAACCGGCATTCGTGGCATCAAAACCGGGCTGGAACCACTGCTCCATTCCATCAGGCAACGTGACCTCACGGTAGCGCGAAATCAACTGATCAAACGGAACCTGTTCGGCAGCAATCGGATCGAAACTGTGATAGGACCACTCAGCGTCACGCAGATCAACGAACATTTTCCAGTCGTATTGGTCATCGCCAGCACGCTTGTACAGACTTGCCAGTTCATCAACCGGTTCACCCCGTCCGCCTGGTCGCGGCGACTGCACTTCACTGGCGGCCAGGGGTCTGAGTCGCCTCCGGTTTCTGCCGACAAACTCCGGGATCAGCTCATCCATGATGATGGGGACTATTGCCCGCTTCAATTCCGGCCCGAAACGGTCCGGGTCTGCGTTGAGAAACAGATTTTTGTAAGGCAGGATTTCACCCGGATACTTCTTGCGGGCAATTTCATAAACCACATCAAGACCGCCAGGCACATCAGCCAACGATGCGGCAATCGCCTCGAGGTGATAATCGTAAGTCGAAGTGGTATTCAATCCTCCCGGTGCCGTTCTCGCACCTGCGTAATCGACGAACGTGTCCTGCAGAGTTTCCCTTGCCAATGCCTGCACCGCAGGAGATGCATTCCTGATCTTTGCACGAATCGCTGGCGCGAATCCAAGAGTCACTGATACCCGCTGGTTGTTTCGGACCAATTCACCCATCGCGGGCAGAACTTTCTGGTAACAGCGGTCATCGGCTGCCACAGGAGTCAAAGCCGTAAGTGCTGCATTGCGAAGCCACGCCTCTTCATGTTTCAAGTATGGAAGCAGCAGGTCAACAAGCGAAACGAGCTCATCGGTGGAACGGTGTCCCAAAATCTGGATCGCTGCGTCTTTCACCCACCATGACTCTTCTGGATTGCGGACGGCCCGGACAGCAAGTTCCTGTATTTCCGGATTGAGAACTTCTGTTCGATTCAATAAAGCGCCAAACATCGCACGCCGAATACGGGGGTCTTCATCCTGCAGGAACTCCATGACCAGTTTCATGCGGACCTTTCCACCAGGTGCCCGCCAACCGATGTACCCACTGTTGATGCCCAAGGCCTTGAAAGCAGCAATGTGTCTTATATTGAAGTCCTGATGGTGCATGTACCGACGGATCTCGTCGTCGCTTGGCTGCTGCTGGCCATGAAATCTTCGGATGAAAGGTCCACTGGAATCTCTGGCCAGAGTCTCCCCGGAAAGATCCTGTTGGACTCCATCTTCTGCAGGAACAGCATCGAGTGAAAGAAACGCCTCATCAGCATCATTTCCCCAAGGTTGCCCAGGAAGCTCATAACGCTTGGAAAACCGTGTGGGCGGCGCTCCTGTGATACGGAGCGTCTTTCGTGGAATCGTGTAAGCGAGAGGATAGGCAACACCCCACAATTCCTTGTCGTATCCTGCTCCACCTAGAATCCCGAAAGAACCATCAAATCGTCGCGACAAGTCATAGTGCCATTTCCGGCTGTCCATGAAGTCCCGATACTGCTTTGGTTTTCGTTCATGCAACAAGCCCATTGCTGCGCTTCGCCAGATTTCACCGATGCCGCCACCGGTATGACCATGCAACATGAAGGTCGTGGTATAGAAGCTCTGCATTGCACAGGCATCACGTGCTCTGGCATAGACCGATGCTTCACCCTCAGGAGTGAGTGCAGCAGCGGCTGCCATTGCAAATGCAAGCTTGCCATTTTTTCCATTGTCCACAAAACCCGTGAATGGCCGATCATCACCGTAAGGATTGTTGCCTCGACCAGCGTAACGATAAAAGTGTCGTAACGCCCGCTCCAGAGTGTGATAGGGAACTTCCGCACCACATTCTCTTGCCAGAAGAAGAAACGTCAGCACATGGGTACCCGCCGCATTCAAGTGCCCATTGCCATATCCGGTCAGAGCTGATCCACGACCGGCCCACGCATCGTTGTGCTGCGACTTCGAAGCATTATCCACCCACTCCTGGATATTGGCGAGAATCTCTGGATCACCTGTCCGAAGATAACACTCTGCCAAAGGGATGCCACCATAACCGATATACCACGGATAGGTGTGCGCCGGAGCTTTCCTTGCCCACTCGCGGACCACTGCCAAATCCTTGTCTTCACCTGTTGAAAGCAGGAACAGCATTCCGATGCCACCGAGACCCTCGGTAGCGTCAGGTTGAGAAAGATAGTCAGCAACCTGGCGAACAATCTTGTCGCTTTTGGGACAGTCCAGGGGCCACGTACTGCTGTACTCTCCTAACACAGGAATCGTCACGACCACAGGCTCGGCCTCACCCTTGATGGCAAATACCACTCGCCCATCACCCGCTTCTGCCTGCGCAAGAATCTGGCCCAATTGGATGCGTGGATCGATATCCTTGAGACTTTGGCCATTGATTGACTCGATAATCTGACCCTTCTTGAGCCTGCCTGCGGCAGCTGCGGGTGAACCTTCCTCAACATTGGAAATCCGCATGACGAAAGCAGGCTGCAGCAAATCGATTCCCAGACCCACCGGACCAAAACGTTTGATCGTCTGAAGTGACTTCGTTTCACTTGGCCTCGTTGAGAACAGCGCCGGTCCCTGATAATAAGAACCATCCTGCGCTAGCGCTGAACCACCCAGCAAAACCAATGCAATCAGATAAGAAAATCTCATTTCCTGTTCACTTCCAGACGAGGTGTTGATTCCTTGACACGAAGACGGAGCGTAACGGCGGTACCAACCTCAGGTACAACACCTGGTTTTACCTGCCACATCAGCGCACTGTTTTGTTGTGTCTGATGCGTGGGCAAACACAGTACTTCATCACCAAAAGTTGCAATCGAAATGACGTTGCCACTCAAATCTGCCAGATACTGCTTCGGACCTGCACCCGCATCGCGCAAGCGTGAACCAGCAAAAAGAAAAGTCTTCGACAATTCAGCAGGATTTGCATCCACTTGCCTGTTTTTTCCTTTTCCATCAGGTGCCGACAGAATCTGACCATCCACTTCGTCCAGTCGGCTTTTCGAGTGCTGTACGAAATCACTGATCGGCTTCTCAACCATTTTTCCTTCGTTACTACCCAGGACAAGCATCACCTCAACGGGATCGCCGCGAGGAGCAAGGTTGACCCAACGCTGCGTCTTTTCATCGACCAGCTTGCGCATTTCGGGATGGCCACTGTCAGCACCCAATAAAAGAAGCGCGGTGTGGATATGCAATGCCTTACTGGAAACCGAGACGATTGACTCGTGTTCCTTGGTGCCCTGTGTACAGGCAATCAATTCGAGGTAGCCCGCATCGAGACAAACCCTGGCTTCAAGATCAACACACCGTTTCTCGAAATTTACAATCAAACCCGGCAAGGCAACGGGTTTACGAACCGATTTGACTTCAACGGCGTCTGTTTCCTCCGCACCGACTGTGCGCATGGCAATCATCTGAAGGAAAACGAAAGCTGCAGTCAGGCGGAAAATGGTTTTCATCCATCTGCTGGTGAACAAATCGCAATGCTCCCGAGGTGCTTCATGGGCTGCTTTGAATGACGCGACATCAGCTGTAAAGTCTAGCTCGCACAATTCCTGTTTTTGCGCAAATTACTCACGATTACGGGATTGCACAAGGTCCACGACTCCCCATTCGTGCATCGTGTTGATCGATGCAGGGCATCATGACATTCGATTGCATGCAGGTTTGCAGTTGGCTCAGGGTTGACCACTCGTGGCGACGGAACCACTTAAGCAAGGCGTCCTCGAAGAGACTAAAATTCTGGGGATCGGATTGCAGCTTCAGGGCATGACGCTGACTGACAAGCCATTCTCTTTGCCCAAGGTTGTAACCCATGAGTCAAGCCATGATTTCAGTGCGATGGTGGAGCAGTGAGGTGACCCTTGTTGAACCGTACCCGGCACTTCCTGAAAATCCATCCGGAAACACCATCACCTTGTACACAAGGCAACACCGAACTCCAAAGTTCTGAATCGAAAACAAAAGCAGCATGATGAAAAACCGTAACACGATTTTGCTCACATTGACGTTCGCCTGTAGCCAAATTGTGAGCGTTGGCTCCAACAAACTGGCTGCCGAAGATACATCCACGTCTCCCACAAGAATTGATCTGAATCATGACACGCAACGACAAGTTGTGGTCGATCGGGAGCCGGGCCAATATCTTGGTCACCCTACGACATGCCTTCTGGAAGACGGCAAAACGATGCTGTGTGTGTACCCGAAAGGTCATGGTCGTGGAGCAATCGTGTACAAGCGAAGTCAGGATGGCGGCTTAACGTGGAGTGAGCGTTTGCCAACACCAGCCAGCTGGTCGACGTCAAAAGAAGTGCCAACACTTCACCGGGTGGTTGATGCCTCTGGCAAGAAACGCATCATCCTGTGGTCAGGTTTGTATCCTGCCCGGCTGGCGGTCACCGAGGATGACGGCTTCAACTGGAGTGAGCTGCAGCCAGCGGGTGATTGGGGTGGCATTGTTGTGATGGGCTTCGTCGAGCCACTAAAAACCGGGCAGGGTCATTATCTGGCGATGTTTCATGATGATGGCAGATTTTTTTCCAAAGACGGAAAACGGTCAAACAGGTTCCAGTTGTTCAAAACCAAATCTACCGATGGTGGGCTGACCTGGGCGAAGCCAACCGTCGTCTATGAATCGTCCGAGATTCATCTTTGTGAGCCTGGCTGCATTCGATCTCCCGATGGGAACAAGCTGGCTGTTCTTCTTCGGGAAAACTCAAGACGAAAGAACTCACACGTCATCTTTTCAGAGGATGAAGGCAAGACATGGACTGCACCTCGAGAGTTACCACTGTCACTCACTGGAGACCGTCACACAGGGAAATACGCAGCAGATGGAAGATTGCTGATCAGCTTTCGCTGCAATTCGCCAACCTCCAAACGCAAGGAGCGGCCATTCGAGGGAGATTGGGTCGCATGGGTAGGAACCTGGGATGACATAGTGCAAGGTCGCAGTGGCCAGTATGCAGTCCGTTTCAAGGACAACACCAAAGGATACGACACAACTTATCCCGGTGTCGAAGTCCTGCCGGATGATACATTTGTTGTCACGACTTATGGTCACTGGATCAAGGACGAAGCACCGTACATTCTGAGCGTTCGTCTCAAGCTCGATGAACTCGATGACATCGCAGGTAAAGCTGATGGCCGGGACTGACCCAGCTCAACGCTTTTTGTAAAGCAAAATCGGCCAACAGCATTTTCATGCGTTCCTGTTTGGATTTCATTCAATGAGCTCCGAGCAAGTGGACGGCAAGAATCTTGCCGGAACTACTTCATCGACACTGCATGACTCACCCTTTCATTCCCCAGTTTCGATTCGCTCCCAAAGAAGAGCAACACGACTATACTGGGAACCGCCAAACGTATCCCCACCACTCAAAAACCCGATCATGACCACAAGAATTCTGATTTGCATCTTCTGTCTCGGAAGTCTCGATCTTTCACTGCAGGCTGCAGAGACAAAACAATCACCCAACGTCATCTTTGTCATGGCGGATGATTTGGGCATTGGAGACCTGGAACCGACCAATCCCGAATGCAAAATCAAAACCCCGAACTTGCTGAAAATGGCGAACGAGGGAATCACTTTTCTGGATGCCCATTCGCCAAGCGCTGTTTGTACCCCAACACGCTATGGAGTGCTTACGGGTCGTTACAACTGGCGATCTCGCCTCGCACGAGGAGTACTCAGTGGTACCAGTGAGCATCTGATCCCGGCTGATCGTGCCACGGTTGCCCATTTGCTGCGTGCCGCCGGTTACCACACGCAGATGATTGGCAAATGGCATCTCGGCTGGGACTGGGCCAAAGTCCCACAAGCGAATGGGAAAAACAACAGAATTGATTTCACCAAACCGGTCACCAATGGTCCTGACATCAATGGATTTGATGGTTACTACGGGCACTGCGGATCACTCGACATGCCCCCTTACGTATGGGTCGACACCGGAAGAATTACGGCGGTCCCTGAACGCGAAGAAGGCGTCACCAGCAAAGAGGACGCTTATGGCTGGTATCGCAAAGGACCGATCAGTCCGGATTTCAACATCGACGAGGTTTTACCCCATCTATTTCAGAAAAGTATCGATCACATCAAAAGCCGCAGCAAAGAGAAAAACCCTTTCTTTCTCTATCTGCCGCTGCCAGCACCCCACACTCCTATCGTCCCCGTCGAACCTTTCAAAGACGCAAGCGGCATGAATCCCTATGCTGATTTTGTGATGCAAGTTGACCACCATATGGGTGAATTACTGGAGACACTGAAACAATCAGGTATCGACAAGAATACTTTGGTCTTCTTCACCAGTGACAATGGTTGCTCGCCTCAGGGAAATTTCAAAGTTCTTGCGACTCACGGTCACGACCCGAGTGCAGGCTATCGAGGACACAAGGCAGACATCTACGAAGGCGGGCACCGGGTTCCGTTGATTGTCCGCTGGCCCGATGGTATCCGAGCCGGTCAAACCACCAGTGCGCTCGCCTGCCTGACAGATCTTTTTGCGACCATGCGAGAACTGACCAATCAGCCTCTTGATCAGCATGGTGGTGAAGACTCTTTCAGTCTGATGCCAGCTTTTCAAGGCAAACCTACCGGCAGAGACACACTTATCAGCCACTCCATCGGTGGATCTTTTTCGATCCGTCAAGGGAATTGGAAATTGTGTCTGTCAGCCGGAAGTGGTGGCTGGAGTGCACCCCGCGAAGCAGATGCCAGGAAACAGGGATTGCCCGCGATGCAATTGTTCAACCTGAGCAAGGATCGAGGTGAACAGACAAATCTGGTGAATGAAGAAAAAGAGCAGGTCGCCTCGCTTCTTTCCCTGTTGAATACGCAAGTCGTTCAAGGACGCTGTACACCCGGCAAACCGGTATCCAATGATCGGGAAGTCTCCTTTCTACCCAAAGGCGTTTCACTTCCCTCAACAGACGTGAATACGACCAAATAACATTTCACCCGAAAAGCCCTCCGAACGTATTCGAGCCGACAGATGGAAATCAGCTGCCCATGCTCATGGAAACCTCTGTTTCTGGGCATTCTTTGCATCTGTTCCGCACTTGAAACCGAATTGATTCAGTGTCGCGCAGCCGATTCACCGGAACAGGCCAATGCCAACACCAGTGCGATTGATCTCCTGCTTGCCAGGCGTGGCAACCTCATTCTTGATGACAATGGATCATTGCAGCGGGATGGCAAAACGGCTGCCAGATTGAACCAAGCAATCAGGTTACGAACCTCTGCAGGCAAGTGGGCAAGAACGGAACAACCGAACATATGGCGTTCAACCTGGGAACCGGGTTCGGGTCATACTCCTGTTGCCTCGTATCAGGGTATCGCAACGAATCACCTGATCATTGAGGTCACCTTCCGATATGGTGTCATGACCAAACCGTGGCATCATCAGTGCTTCCGTATCGCCGTGGACAACCGCCCCGATATCACCGGTCACATCATTTCGGCCTGGGCAAATCCGAACAACAACTTCATCGAACGCGGCTTTCTCCTGCAACATATCCGAAAACAGAAAAACAAAACTGTCATCGAGGATCTGTTACTGGATCAACAGCCACTCCAGATACAGCCAGAGCAGTGGTACACCGCAGTCCTGGAAGTCGTTGATGACGAGGCACTTTTCCGCATGGGCGATCACATTGCTTACGCCAAAGCAGACCAGATCAAAATGCCCAAGAATCTGGTATCACTGACGATGGGCACGACGTGGCATGAAATCAAACGGGTACGTATTTGGGAAGCCAGCAAGAATCCCTCGTGGCCGTCTCACAAACAACAACACCTCAAAACACGAAACAGCTTCGTCCCACGCGTCCACAATCACGAACGCCGTGAACAGACGAAACCGTGACAACTCTCTCCACTCTTCCAATCAAATGAATGCACAAACAAATCAACTCAAGAAGCAACGGAACGTCAGGGTTTTCCATATCACCAGTCGACTGATCCTATCATTGCTTTCTGTTGAAATGCTTCTTTCACTGCCGGCAGCCAAAGCAGTTGACTGCCCCAACATACTCATCATTTTCACCGATGATCAGGGATATGGAGACCTGGGTTGTTACGGCAGCACACTGAACAAGACCCCGAGACTGGATCAGCTTGCTGCCGAAGGAACACGATTCACCTCTTTTTATTCCCAGACTGTATGCGGACCCTCCCGTTCGGCGTTGCTCACTGGCCGACATCCAATTCGCAGCAAAGGCTGGGGCATGCCGGCCACTGAAATCACTTTCGCTGAAAAACTGAAGACAAGCGGTTACCAGACTGCATGCATTGGCAAGTGGGACGTTTCGAATCGAAAACCGATCATTGAAAGGATGCCCAATGCTCAAGGTTTTGATTACTACTTTGGTACTCTCGGAGCCAACGATGGAGGAAAAGTAACATTTCACGAAAACAACCAGCTGGCTGGTACAACACGTGATATGGGGAGCCTGACCACTTTGTATACAAACAAGGCTATCGAATATCTCAAAAATCGACGGGACCCCAGTCAGCCATTCGTGCTGTATTTGGCACACACCATGATGCACACCATCATCGATGCGTCGGATCGCTTTCGCGGTAAATCAGAAGGTGATCTGTATGGTGATGTCGTGGAAGAATTTGATTATGAAACAGGTCGCCTGCTGGATGTGGTTGATGAGCTTGGACTCCGGGATAGCACACTCGTTATCTACACCAGTGACAATGGCCCCTGGAACCAGGACAAGTACATCAAGAAGAAAAAAGGGCATCCCGCCGATTCTGTTTTCTGGGGCGATGCAGGTCCACTCCGCAATGGAAAAGGTTCTCCCTACGAGGGTGGTTACCGGTTGCCATGCATCGTGCGATGGCCCGGCAAAGTTCCCGCAGGAAGGACCTCCGATGCCATCTTTGCCACAATTGACTTCCTGCCAACCTTCGCCGCGCTCGCCGGTTACAGTCTGCCAGAGGATCGTCAAATCGATGGTATCAACCAGACGCAGCTGCTCCTTGGCAAACACAATACAGGACGCAGGCAGTTTTATTTTCACAATGCGGGAATCCGTGTGGGCAAATGGAAGTACCTGAAACCTGACGCGTTTTTTCATGGCTATGCCGTCGAAGACGGTCGCAAGAAGGTCGCGGAACTTTTTGACCTGGAAAACGATCTTGAGGAAACCACAAATCTGGCACTACGGAACCCTGAAAAGGTGGCAGAACTCAAAAGTCTGATGGAGGCGGTGGAGGGACAGGATCGACTTCGCCCCGAAGACAGCAGACGATGAAACAGAAACGGTATTGGCATCAAACAGAATTCACTGACTGAAAATGATATCCATGGCACAACAAGCAAAATCAATCACACAAAAGTATTACGGTGTTGATCGCCGTAGCTTCCTTCAGTACATGGCTGCAGTATCAGCAATCCCCACCATTGCTGCCTCCGCTGATGAAATCAGTGGAAAGCAACACGAATTCCAGGACTACCCGTTCACATTGGGCGTTGCATCGGGAGACCCGGAACCCGACGGTGTTGTCATCTGGACTCGGCTCTCCCCATCACCGTTGAGCGGGGATAGCCTGCCCGAAATACCAATCGCAACCACTTGGGAGATTGCAACCGACGAATCCTTTCAACACATCGTGAGACGTGGGAACACTAACGCAATGCCCCAACTCGGTCACTCCGTACACGTTGAAGTGAAAGGCCTGAAACCATCTCATTGGTACTTCTACCGGTTTCATGTGGGTAAACAGACCAGCCCAACGGGTCGAACCCGGACGGCACCCCGACTCACAGATCTGCCACCTCTGATCCGATTTGCATTCACGAGTTGTCAGCATTACGAAAGCGGATACTTCAATGGTTATCCCCACATGCAAAAGGAAGATCTCGATCTGGTCGTGCATCTGGGTGACTACATTTACGAATACGGCGGGCAAAACAATCGGCCACGAAAGCACCTCGGAAAAGAAATCGAAACACTGCAGGAGTACCGTGTCCGGTACTCGCAATACCGACTGGACAGCATGCTGCAGGAAACCCATCGGCTGTTTCCATGGATCGTGACATGGGACGACCATGAGTTCGACAACAATTACGCCAACCTGGTATCGGAAGAGCAGGGTATTTCGCCAGAATCATTTCTGATGCGTCGCAAAAATGCCTATCAGGCTTATTACGAGTTCATGCCACTGCGACGCCGCTCATTTCCTCAAGGTCCAAACATGACCCTGTATCGAGGTTGCCAATATGGGCGTTTGGCAAACTTCCACGTACTGGACACACGACAGTATCGAACGGATCAACCCAATGGGGACAACCAGAAACCGATGACGGGCAAAGTGTTCGACAGCAATGCGACCATGCTGGGCGAAGCTCAGGAAAACTGGCTGATGTCAAATCTGTCGTCATCACCGGCAACATGGAACGTACTCGCCCAGCAGGTCATGATGGCTCCACTGAATCGTGGCGAGGGAAATGACCGGCGATACAGCATGGACCAATGGCCAGGATATGAACTCAGTCGCCGTCGCATATTGAAGTTCTTTCACGAACGGAAAATCGCCAATCCGGTTGTTCTGACAGGCGATATCCATGTGAATTGGGTCAATGACCTGCAACTGGATTTCGAAAAATCTGATTCTCCGATCGTCGGTACCGAATTGGTTGGGACCTCAATGACATCCGGTGGCAATGGCGGTAAACCTATTCGTGAATACGAACGTGCAGCAGCCCAAAATGATTTTGTCAAATGGCATAACACAAACCGCGGCTACGTATCATGCGAAGTCACACCGGCAAAGTGGACAACCCACTTCCGGGCAACACCCCAGGTTGTGGAACCAGGCTCTACCCTCACGACTCCCGGTTCCTTTGTAATCGAAGCAGGAATTCCCGGTGCCCAACGTGCGTGACTGAAAATCCCAACACAAGGCATATCAGAAATTCAACCTCAATCCATGCGGACACCGATCTGGAGCAGAATATTGGCATAGCGCTGCTGATCGGCAGTCTGGATGGTCAAAACGTGATCCGGAGTGCTGACGGCATCATAAAACTTCCACTTGTCAATCGATTCCAGTTCCAAATCAATTCCAGCATCTTTGATGGTTTTCCGGTAATCATCCCAGACTGGTGGATCACCATCTAAAGCATAGGGCCCAGTCGTTTCGGTCTGCATGGTTTGAATTGTTTCCACTGGAACGGCAGACAGGACTGCTTCCAGAACTTGATTGCAGGTAGGAATCCCCGGCATGAGATTCAAGCTGATCAGCTCGGCACGCGGACCCCGCTTGCTGGCTGCGGGATAGTTTCCATCAGCAATCAGCACAGTACTGTGATGGCCTGAGGCTGCCAGAATGGCGTTGATTTGAGGATGAATCAGTTTGTGTCGTAGCATTTCAGGAACACTCTCGGTGAGGTCAATTGGAGAGAAGAAAAGGCCGCATCTCGTTTCATTTGCCGTTTTCGCTACGATAGTAGTGATTGGCGTCCCTTTGCGGTCAACCGTTCGGCAACCGTATTGTGACGGAGACGCGTATTATCGGGAAGTGTGTTGAATCGAAGACTAAAACTTGGCACGTTCTTTGGGATCGGACTCTATATCCACTGGTCCTTCGGCTTGATGATCGCCTGGATCGCACTGAGTGCTTCCGGCGATGGTCCAGCTGACGTTCTGTATGCCGTTGCGCAACTGCTGGGCGTCTATCTATGCGTGACTCTGCACGAATACGGGCACGTTCTCGCCGCCAGACGATTCGGTATCGGTGCCGTCGATATCACCTTGCTGCCCATTGGTGGGGTTGCCCGACTCAAAGCGATGCCACGCATTCCGTGGCAGGAACTTGTGGTAGCCGTGGCTGGACCTGCTGTGAATGTGGTGATTGTAGCTCTACTGCTGGCAGGTTTTTTCGCATTCTCCAACGAAGCCGTGCTGTACGCATTCAAGGGAGCTATCACGTCGGCAATTGTTGGGAACGGAATGGATCAGCAAATGGTTGAAACGATGGAATCCGTTCTGTTAAACCCTTCTTTGACGGGATATGCCATGATGCTGGTTGGCGTCAATCTGATGCTGGTTCTGTTCAACATGCTACCTGCATTTCCCATGGATGGCGGACGTGTCTTCCGGAGCCTGCTTGCGATGTTCCTGAATTACGGCAAAGCAACTTGGATTGCCTCACGCGTGGGTCTTCTTTGTGCTGCCGGCATGGCATTTTTCGCTCTTAATTCCGGACTCTACATCCCGGTACTGATCGCGATCTTCATCGGATACGCAGGTCTGGCCGAAGCCAAACAGGTCGATACGATGGAATCCGTTCGGGGGCTGAATGTCAAACAGGCAATGATACCATCCAAGGCTTGCATTCTGATGGAAACGCCCCTGTCACAGATCATGCGAAGTTGGCAATCCAATCCGGTGCCAGTTCTGCCTGTCGTCACCGAGCACGGCATGATTACAGGCATGCTCCACCTTCGGGATGTGCACGAGGCAATCGCCAAAGGAAAAGATGCACATACCCCAGCCAGTGAGCTGACTGATCCCAAAAATTATCTTGGTCCGGCCTTCATCGACGAACCACTTGAAAATGCAATCCAGCGAGGAAGCCGGCAGATACGACAGATTCCCGTTGCAGATCAAAGTGGTTGTCTGATGGGCATCCTCGATCTGGATTCAATGGTGGTGCGAGCACAACTGGCTGCCAGCCAGCAGGAATTCCAACGAATCACATCCTCGATGGAATCCGGTGACATGCTGCAATCGCAAATGGTGGGAACACAGAATTTGCAAAACAATCCCAATCATTTTGATCAAACCAACTGACCACAACCTGGCTTTGATCATTCGTCTCCTGAGGTCGCTGAAACCCGAACCGCTCGCTGGTGTCCACACTTTCGCCAGCAAGAAGGGCCCGAGACAGGTCATGCAGGCATCCCGGCCCGGTGGATGCTGCAAGCCCAGTCGTTGAATTGCAACATAACCAGCCGCTCATTCAACGCAACACAAGGAAGGCGGCGATTGACGGTGCGTGAGGCATTCAGTCCATGATGAACACACTCAAACGGAGAAACAGGAAGTTCAAATGGGTTCGAATGCTTCCTGATAAAAACCGAATACAACCGACATGATACGGAATATCACGTACAGCACGAACAAGACAACCGAGATGGCAACCACGCCTGATATGATGCGTGAAATGATCTTCATTGCGGTCTGTGCACGCTCGTCATAATCTTCGGCCAGAAATGCGATTGACTCAGAATCGGTTCCGGAATGTTCTGCAATCTCGATTTTGCCGATGAAATCGTCGGGAAAAATATTGGTCTTCTCCAAGGCAGACGCAAGCGTCGCACCATTAAGAATGGCACTTTCTGTCTCGTCCTGCACAGCCCGATAGTAGTCACTATCAGTGGCATCCAGCGCTAATGCAATTGAGGGAATTGGCTCCAGACCAGCGCCCAGTCCCACCGACAAAACCCGACAGAATCTTGCAATGGTGATCGTCTGAATGGCATCCCCGAGCCGGGGTATCAGATAAATCAGAGGCACGATGTTCTGTACACCAGCGACGTTTCTGAAAAAGCAGAAAACCGCTCCAGCTGCGATAGCGAAGAAAAAGAGCAAATAGGTCCAGAAAATCAAAACTCCACTTCCACCACGCAGCCCCCAACCAAGCAGATCAGTCATCTGTCCACCACCTGCGGGTGTTAAAATCCCCATCAGATAAATCAGCAAGGAAACGACACCTATCGAAAACGTAAGCATGAATGCCGGATAGGCAATGGCTCCCAGAAATTTACGTCGCAACTGTTGTTGCCGGGTGTAATGCTCAGTGAGGATGGAAAACAGGTATTCCAACTTGCCGGCTGATTCTCCAACTCTCACCATGGTTGTCATCAATCTGGGAAAAAACTTGTTCTGCCCCATCAGGACATGCAACTGTTCTCCCTGCTTGACGCCGGCAACGAGTTGTTTGATGGCATCTTTTTGTTGGCTGGACCCTATTCTGCATTCACTCTCCAACAACTTCACCATGTCTGCACCAGCATGCAGTCCGGTACCGAATCGATGGCAGAATGAGGCAGCAGCAGAAAAGGACATTCGACTGGAAAACACGCTAGAATCGCCTCACCAGACTCTGGGATGAACGGAACTCAACTTTCATTGTGGCCATTATATTCGGCCAAGTGCAGTAGGGCGGCTGTTTCACGCCGCCCGTTTCCCGAGATCATCCTGCGGCAGGCCAAGGCTGACTTTCTGGTCTGTATTCTGTGACAACCCGCTTTGATATCCGTTCAGCGTTTCTTCCACTTGCCGTAATTGCTCTGCAGCTGTCTGCGACAGATCGACAAACAACGTGAGAACTCCGGCAATCACACACCAGGATGCCTGCTCGTCCTCAAGGACTTCCATTCTGACCTTGAAGCCTCTTGCCCGGGCGTCCTGAAGCCTCTGTCTCAACCTTGCAACTACATGATCTGTGGTGAAATCGGTGTTTTCCGATTCTCGACAGGTAAATTTCCTCTTTGCAATCATCGGACTTCCCCTGATTTGGTGAACAGGCAGCGCAGCCGCTGTAAGCGAAACAGATTACCCACCCTTCTGGACCACACGGCTGGTTGGCAATCTGTACGGCGCTGACCGGTCGTTCTGTAGCAAATGCTCCGGCTTCGACGATAGATCAGGTGAGGAACAGGGCCATTGCGTGCTGTTGTTATCTTTCCTTCATTCCGGTCCGGCCGAGTCACATGCAGTCGCAGCATTCCAGCAACACAAGTCCCTCGGCAGCCAGTCCCGTCCCGTCCGCAGCTGCGGCCGAAGATCTGGTTGAACAGGAAGAACAGATCCAGTTTCTCAAAAATGAGCTGAAGAAAACCCAAGCTCTGGCTGCACTCGGAGAGTTGACGAGTACTGCGACGCACGAATTCAACAACGTGCTGATGACCATCATCAATTACGCCCGGTTGGGCATCAGAAATCGTGAAGATGCCACTCGCGACAAGGCACTGACGAAGATTCTGGAAGCCTCTGAACGGGCAGCAAAAATCACTGCAACCATCCTGGCGCAGGCCAAAAACCGCAGTGAAAGCATGGAGCCGACTGATCTCGCCGGAATCATTGAGGATTCCATGGTTTTGCTTGAACGTGAAATGCGGAAATACAGGATCTCAGTTGAAACGCAGCTGGATCCTCAATGCCCGAAGGTGCTCGCCAGCGGAAATCAGATTCAACGCGTCTTATTGAACCTGCTGATCAATGGGCGGCAGTCAATGCCGGAGGGTGGGACAATTCTGATCCGGCTGAATCCAAGTGGCGATGGCAAATACGCCGAATTGACGGTTCGTGATTCAGGTTCCGGCATCCCACGTGAAACCTTGCCACATATCTTTGATGCTTTTTACACAACCAAAGATGGTCCCGACGAATCTGGAAAGGGAGGCACGGGCCTGGGTTTGGCAGCCTGCAAGGAAATCATCGACAACCACCAGGGACGCATTCGTGTTGAAAGCACGGTGGGGCGTGGAACTGCGTTCATCATCCGTCTGCCGATCAACGCTGATCCACCGTCAAAAAGCTGAAGGCTACCATCCGAATCAAGGTGCCTGACCCAGCACCTCCATTCATGGCGTCAACTCTGTTCATGGCATCAACAGGGTGATTTCACGGGAATTGCACTGTACTTCTCATCTGACCACGCTTCAGTTCGCTGATTGGCTGAAACGGTAGATTCTTCCGCCGCCTGACATCGTACTCATCAAGACCTCTCCGTCATCAGTTTGGCCGAAAGTAAAGACGGGAAGATTGTCCCAGATAACAGGCCGGTTTTCTGTCACGGTTGCCGTCTCACGATCATACTTCAGTGCCCAGAGTCGCCCGCTGATGTAATCTCCGTACAGATAGTAACCATCCAGGGCAGGGGTCCGGCTTCCTCGATAGACGGCTCCACCCGTGATGGACTTTCCCCAGGCTTCCGTGTGGGGATACTCAACAAGAGGATCAGTCAACTCATCACTCGGCCCGCCCGCAAGCGTTAATTTGTGCGCTGCCTCACGCAGATTCCAGCCATAATTGCCCCCAGCAGAAATCAGGTTGATTTCCTCCCAATCATTCTGACCAACGTCCGCAGCCCATAGATCACCTGTTTTGGTGTCGAATGCCATGCGCCAGATATTACGGATCCCGAAGGCGTAAATCTCTGAACGTGCCCCCGATTTTTCCGCAAAAGGATTACTGGCTGGAATGGTGTAGGGTTGATTCGCCGAAGCTTGATTGACATCCAGCCTCAAAATTGAGCCAAGCAGGGTACTGACATCCTGACCACTGCCAAGTGGGTCGTTTGCTTTTCCGCCATCGCCCAACGCAACATACAAATAGCCATCGGGTCCAAATTGGATTGTACCGCCGTTGTGATTCCAGAAGGGTTGTTGAATTTCAAGCAGCTTCAGTTCGCTGCCCAGATCAGCTTCATTACCATCCTTTGATGAGAAGCGACTGATGACTGACACATGCGGGCGTTCTCTCGTTGTGTAGTAAACGAAAAAATATCCATTGGTTTTGAATGCAGGGTGAAAGGCCAGACCCAACAGTCCTTCCTCGTTCTCGCGATCTTTATAAGACACACGACCCGTCAGATCAGCGAACAAGGTTGGTTGTTCAACCTGCGAATCGTTCGCATCGACAAAGAATATTTTACCTCTTTGTCCCGCGATAAAGAGACGACCGCTGCCATCTCCTGCACCCGTCAGTACGATCGGACGTGCAAGACGCAATCGCGGATACGCATCGACAACCTTCACCGGCATTGGTTCCGTGTTGAGTGTCGGCGGGGGATCGGCCAGATTGATCGTGGACTGTGCCCGCAATTCTGCACAAGCCAGGAAAATGACACTGAAGATCAGCAGACGGGAAATTGTTCTATTCATGAATACTCTTGATCAAACAGAGGAATGGCGTGGCTGTTGACTGAACTGAACCCGATCCTCTGCACAAAGCTCGAAGGTTTCAGTTCACTCTGGCAAAATCACTTTGCAGCGAATTCCGGCATGACGGTGGGCAACTGGCGAACGATGAATCGTGGCAACAACAACAACGCGCGGTTGCTGACCTCGTCAATTGCCATTCGATATTTGAACGTTGAGACACCTGCCATCACCTGGTTCATTCGCTCAACGAAATCTTCGCGCGTCTGATTCAATGGTGGTGTCCAGACAAAAATCGGCAAGCGGTCATAGGTTGCTTCTGTACCAACCCACCAATGTTCCGAATCAACCTGTCTGACCTGCAAACCCGATGGGGCTAAAGTATGTTGAAGGGTTTTTCCGGCATCTTCCTGTTTATGAGGCAGAAGCAGAAACTCCGGCGGTGCTCCACGGCGAACAGCATCATGCCAGTTGAAAACACATGTCGCCTGATTAAGCCTTGCTGTTCTCCGCAACAGTCCCGCGACACTGACAGGTGTATCCCAGGCTGGCCCGAATTTGCCTCCGGACAAAACATCCCAATCGGCATCCGGATCACTGACCTGACAAGCCCAACGTCGAAACCTCGCTTCCTCCATTTTTGGATCGACACCTCGCATTCTTCTCAACGCCTCAGTAGCAAAGCAAGCCAACTGTCTGAGTTGCCTTGGATTGGCGTCACCCTGATCACCGGCAAGGAATCGCGTCAGAAAATCCCGAGCCGTATCGCCGCCGGCACCAAAATCGTCAACCGATGTCAACATGCTGGCCGCTTCTTCAAAAACATCATCCCTCAGCGTCAACAACAACAGAGTCGGCTGTTCCTGAATTTCAGAGTTCAAAAGCCCAGCTGCTTCATCCAGTAATTCTCTGGCAGAACGCCATTGCTTCGTGGTAGGAATTGTCTGCTGCATATCTGCACCAGCCAAATCGTAAGACGGCCAATCCATTTGAATCGGGACACCCGTTACCTGACTTATCAACAACATCAGATCACTGGCGGGGTATCCATCTGATGCAAGAGCAAGTTTGATTGCAAGATCCGCTCGTAGATCAAGTTCCTTTGGCACGACTTGGATCAGCAGGTCTTCATCTTCTTCCACAGCAGCTTCGTCCAGCTTGACCTGCTCCATGGTCGGTGGTGCCTGCAAGGTCGGTTTCGATTGCGCTCCATCGTCAAGCAGAAACTGTGTGTACTGCGCAAGCTCCGGAGGTAGATCCTGCATTCCCCCAGCATCGTCGACGGCTTCATTCGGCTCTGGGGCCAACAGATCGCCCTCATCGGCTTGCACGGCAGCTGCATTTTCGTTGTCGGTGGACACTGTAGAATCCTGACCGTCCACTGAACCCAACACCGGTGGCTGCAACAGGTCACTCGGGATTTCTGACGCTGTTCCGGTATCACTCACTGCCACGTCAGATGAGCTTGCTGCCGAAGTGCCCCCTGGCTCGGCTTCCATACGTGGATCGGTTCCAGGAGGGTTTTCCAGGTCAGAATCGGGTTCAGCCGATCCTGCATTATCTGGCACGCTGGATTCCAAAACATCGGACTCCTGTGGCGCGGTCTGATTCTGGGTCACTTCCATGTCTGACACTTCAGAGTTCGCCGGGTTTGTCTGCTGATTGCCCCCATCTGAATTCTGTGTTGACGAATCTCCGCCTTTGAACGCGACTCCGTCTGTCGGCTTCACTTCGCGTTGTCCCCACGACGACACAAACCAGCCGAAGAACAGAACTGCCGTAATCAACCCGGTTGCAGCCAACGCAACCACCAGTGCGATCTGGCGAGATTTTTGGGTCTTTGCACTTTGCCAATCCGGATGCATTGCACCCGCAAGCCCGTCCGTACTTTCTGGTGGAACAGAATCCGTCCCCAAGAACCCTTCTACACCAGGAGGCAAGGAACTCTCTTCGGCGATACCGGAATCGGCAGCAATTGCCTCTTCGGTAATGGCTTGACTGTCGACACCCGAGTGCCCGATTTCGACTTTCCCGTCAGGTCGATTGATCTCCACCATCGAACCACACTTGGGGCATGCCGTGATCGTGCCAACAATCGCCGGGTCGGATACCCTGAGTTGACTGGCACAGGTCAGACATCGGACTGCGAATGGCTGAAAAGACAAAGGATTCTCAGGGGAAAGAGTTGCGGAACTGTGAGCAACATCAAACTTTTCTAAAGTGGCGAAAACGATGCAACGAGGTGAGGAAATGCATCCTTCTGCTTTTTACCGCAATCGTCCACGATGAGCTACCAACTGCAATTCTACGACTCTCGGTGATTCATTGCACCAAAATCTTCCTGACTCACAGAAAGGAATGACAAACACGACAGCCAGAGATTCACCAGATTAACACGCCCGGAGGTGGGAGGAGCCAGTTTTCAACACGCGCAAGAAATCGGGCCGGCCCAATGAGACCAGCCCGATGTCAATCAATTGAATTCAAACGAACGGTGATCAGCTCCAGACTTGATCCACGTCACCAGCCAGAATGTCAAGCAAACCGTTGTCCTCTTCCTCATCGCGAACGTCCTGGCCCACGACCGATTCGACCGATTCGACCGAGGCGATCTCCTCCGGTGCCAGTGGGCAGTCGGTGATCGCGATTTTGTCCACTTCATTGAGAAGATCAGATCCGAGATCCATGAATACAGCATCTGTTGACTGCGAGTTCGTTGCATCCCGTTCAACGTTTTGGGCTACAACCTGCTCGCCTTCACCACTGTTTGCCATCCCACTCAGGCCATTCAGTACCAGCATCGCGTCAACGGCCGTCACCTTGTAGTCACCATTGACGTCAGGATAAATCTTCGAGGAAGAGTCATTACCGCTCCCTGATTCACCCTCACCTACGACAGCCATCTGATTCACAATCAAGAGTGCATCGATCGGAGAGACAAAACCATCATTGTTGACGTCAAGATTATCACCCTGATTCTGCTGTTGAGAACCGGCCGCACCAATCGTGATTGTGAGAACGTCGTGCTTGATGTTCTCGATTGGAACAGGATTGTTATCCAGGAACAGAAGTGTGTCATGCTGTGGCATCAGGTCCGCTGGAGACCCTTTGAACTGCATTGTGCCTGGACCTGTCACATCGAAGAAGACGGTCGCAAGCTCTTTTGGATCGTCATTGGTGTAGGGGAAGGTGAAACTCGTGTTCTGTCGCAAACTTCCCAGCTCGTCAATGATCCCCGGAATTGCCGCGGTGCCCGATCCCGCGTTTGCACGGAAAGCCGGATCGAACTCGACATCGAAATTGTATTCGCCAGATGTCGGCGCGACGGGAGTCAGATTATCAGCAGAGTAGAGAACGTCGAGGTATCCTGCATAAACCAGAGTCGCAAGACCGAGAGCGCGCGTATCATCGACGGTGATCTGCAATCCGATTTCATCACCCACGGTGACCGCGGCAGGATCCAGAAGACTGCCTGATCTGTCCACCAGAGCGAAGTCAAAAGCGACATCAGCCTCACTGTTCTGGTTTCCAAGTGCAAGAGTTACTGTCGCCGAAGTCATCACACCTTCGGTCGTCACGACAAAGTAACTGAATTCCTCAAGGCCCGAAGCTCCCGCGTTAGGCCGATAACTCAGGTAATCATCCTCAAGGTCATTTGGCGTACCGTTATCTTCCACCAGGACAATCCCTTTGGAAGCACCGGTCAGCACGTCGAACTCGGTGATGGTTCCGTTCATGCCAAGATTGTCGTTGTCCAGAACATCCAAGACGCTCCGTTGAGGAGACGAGTTGACGATCACGTCTCCGTTGGAATCAAGACCATCGGGGAACGAATCATCCACCGCCGCAGTAATGAACTCGGAGTCTGGCAAAATCGTCAGTTGCGTGGAATTGAATCGCAACTGGGCCAAATCGAGAGCTGTATTTTCATCGAACAGGACGCACTCAGCTTCAAGCGTGTTCGCTGGATCACCTGCAAACACCGCGATGCCGGCAGCGTTGGCCCGCATCGTTGCCTCAAACAGAACAGCAGGGCCGGCGTGTTGCTGAAGATTTCCGAGATCCTGAGTGCTGCCAACCTCATCCAGAACACCCGGTGTCTGAGCACTTCCCAGCCTGAAAGCGCCGCCACCACTGAAGAGAGGACCGAATTCCACATCGAAGTCGAATCCGTCATTCGGGTTCGTATCGACGGTTGATACCAAAGCTGAGGTGTAGAGCAAATCGAAGAACGCCGAAGTGACACCGTTCGTCAGACCGGGACGCAAATCGTCAACCGTTACACGAACCGTGAATTCCTGACCAACCGTGACATGTTCTATCGCACCACCGTTGGTGGCATCCATGATCTCGATGTCGAATTCCAGCAGGTCGTCGTCCAATGACTCAGGCAACATGTTCACGGTGACTGTTGCCTGACTTACCAGACCAGCACCATCCTGAATGGTATAGAGGAACTGTTCTGTGCCAGAGAAATTCTCTTGTGGAGTGTATCGGATGGATTGACCACCAGCGACCACTGAGATGATGCCACCCTCTGTACCGGCACTCACGCTGGTAATGGCCAGCCCACCGTTGATACTTGAGATGTCGTTATCAAGAACAGCCAACGGACGATTGGTCGAGTTGGTTGGTACCGAGAAAATATCATCCAATGCGATCGGCACGTTCGATTGGAATTTGACATTCACCACAACGCTGGCCGTTGCCGTGTTGCCAAACTGGTCACGTACCGTGTAACTGAAAGAGTCAAAACCAATGAAGCCGTTGGGCGGCGTGTAAGTGATCTGGTTGTTGGTTGGCGGCGGCACAATACCAAGAGTGCCGATGGTATTGAGGCTGTCAATGATGAGGGAATTACCCGCCAACTGGAAGTCGTTTGCAAGTACATCCAATGGCACACTGACGGAGTTTCTTGCGACTTCAAAGTAGTCATCGTTAGCGATGTCGGAACCACTCAGAACCGTGACCTGGTGATCCTGAACTTCACCCGTGCCAGCAAACCCGCCTGAATCGAGATTGCCGGTCTTGCTCAACCGGAAACGCATGAAGGTGTCACCCGTCGGAGCATCCGACGGCACTGGAACCGAAACGCTGTAAACAACGTTGGTGACTCCACTGTTCACGGTCTGATTGCTCAGGAACTTTTCCCCTGCATCATCGAAATCACCATCCTGATTGAAATCCATGAAACCCTGAAGGTAAGCTGTGGATCCAGTGGTGTTGGTGAGTGTCACTTCAAAGCTGGCCGTATCACCTGGCGACAGAGGTGTGGCTTGAAGTACACCATCTTCATCATTGATCGCCATGTTCACGTCATCACCCGTGGCATCAATGGACGGAATCCCGTCAACATCGCGGTCAGGTGCGGTGCCAATCGACAACCCTTCGACGATTCCGTGCCGGGCTCCATCCGGAAGCGTTGTTCCATAAGAAGCCGGAGCATCTCCAAAATCCAGAGTGGAGCGGAAGCCGAAGTTGTATTCGTTTGAGGTAGCAACTCCATCGAAGAAGATGTTGTGCTCACCGCTTGCCGGACTGGAAACCTGATAGCCGGGAGCCGGCACGGCGCGAATGGTGTAGTTTCCGGCCCCTTGGAAGTTGAAGAAGTAACTACCGTCCGCATCAGTGACCGTGTTGGCTTCGCCGAGGTCAGGGCGGTTGTCCCCATCAGTGTCCAGATAAACGTAAATGCCTTCCAGTGGAGCCTCATTGTTGTCCATGACGCCATCCCCATCGGCATCATCAAATGCAACACCCGTTTTCACACCACTCACAATACCGAAGCCGAATTCGACCCCACTAACCGCTCCGCCGTTGGGAACATTGACAGAGACAACGGTCGGGGTAGATGCCAGATAAGGAGCAGGTGCGGATGCATAGAGTTGGACGACACCAGCACTCACACTCAATGCAAAATTACCGTCCAGATCAGTGATGTCGATAGGCTCGCCCGCCGTATGTTCACCATCGCCGTTGACGTCAGCAAACACCGTCACTCCGGCCAGGCCGCCGTCTCCGATGCCGCTGCCGTTGAGGTTCTCATCGAAGAACACACGACCGCTGACATTACCGCCACCCTGTGTTCCGGCAGACAACAGGTGGGCCAGCGTATTCGTGATCTCATTTGTTCCCAGGAAACCCTCGTTGGCACTGTAGAAGTCGTCGGCAAATACTGGGGCAACGTCATCCGATGTTCCGTAAATGCCGTCCGGCCCAAGCCCCTGAAAATAGGGAATCGAGTTGGCAGCACCCTCGTCCGAAAGCGTACCAGTGAAGTTGTCACCGTTGGTATGAGCCATGCCCAGCGTGTGGCCGGCTTCGTGGGCAACCACTGCTGCCAAAAAGTCACCGATGAAGTCAACCTGACTGTTATTGGGACTGATGCCTCCATCGATTGCATCCTGAGCATCCGCACCAAACAAATCGAGAGCGAAGAACCCATAACCTGACAAATCGAAGTTCCCCAAGTCAACGCTTTGCGCGTATCCATAGGCACCATCACGATTAATATCAACTCCGCTTCCCCCGATCATCATCCGGGTCAAACGCGGGTCGTTGAGGGAAATCTGGCCGCCATGGTCGCGGCTGTTGAGTATTCGAACAGCGTATTCGCCTGGAACCGAAGAGTCGCTGTAATCACCGTTCTCACCTGTTTGAACCAGATCCTCAAAAATGCGGACGGTTCCGGTGATCACCTTTTCCATGATGTTGTTGGCGGCATTGATGTTGTCCGCCTCAATCCCGAGCAAGGGAAGAGATTCAATCAGACTCGGGATTCTTACAAACCCTGGTAAACCAACCAGGTTTCCATCGATTACGTCCCCATCAAAGTCCAAGTAAATGATCTGGGCGTCACCAACCTCCAATTCTTCGGTCACCGGGCGATAAGCTCTCAGGCCGATCGTGTAATTGTTGAGCGGACCCAAGACATCGGGAGCAACTGTCAGGTAGTACGTGCCATCTCTGGGAACAACATACGTCCCGGTCGAATTTCCGACGGTCTGACGAGGTGCATGGGGGTATTGGTCAGAAAATAGACTGGTCGTGCTGCCATAAACGGTCTGACCAGAAATGTCACGAATGATGAATTGATTTGCAGCACCCAACACAGCAATATCGAGGATATCGCCACCCCGCAGCGTCATGCCAAAGGTATCCAAGTCGGCCGTGAAGCCAGTTCCTGACCCGGGCAAGGCGGACTCAAGCGGCAAAGTACCAAAGATATCGACCGTATCCTGTTGGCCGAAGCCGGTTCCGATCGGCACCACGTCTGCGTTATTGATCGAATCGTTCGCGCCAGACTCCACAAAGGACTCCGACTCATTGAAGGTGAACGATTGAACTGCACCCACATTACGATTCGTCGTGTACTCGGTCAGCTCCGGGGCAGGCGCAGTGGGCAAATCCGTCAGCACAGCGAGTAATCGTCGCTCCTCCAATCCCTCCATATTCAAACGACGCTGCTTCTTCTGCAGTCGGTTCGAACGCTTGGTGTTCTTGTCGGGTCTTCTACGTTTGGCTTGATTTCGTTTGATCATCGAGTGTCTCTACCAAATTCACGACTCACGACGTTTCGCCGTCATGATTCGGAACGGTTTATAAGGATGAACAGGGTCACAGATCGGTTGGCGATGGTGTTCGGAATGGAATTTTCCCATTCTCGAGGCATTTGCCAACTCGCGCATTGTCTAGCATCGGTCAAAAGTTTCGCTATCGTTTGCCAAACACCCGGTAGCTCCCCATTCACCTATTAGGGGCTTTGGGTATTCTGGGTAATCCGGGCAAACCGAGTCTGCGATTCTAATTACACCCGTTAAGGTGTCAACGAAACGCATGTTATCGGATGCATTGCGGGTGCCAAAGTTCCATCGTGTCTCCCAGAATCCTATTAATCGGACCAACCGGATTCTCAGCACACTCGCCAGAGCAAGTGTTCATTTGTTCACAATGAGACCCATTGAGTAGATATTGTAGGCGTAATGGCACAAAAAAACCCGCCTCGCCGTAGCGAAGCGGGATGAAGGATTGGGTCGATCACGTGCCTCGTGGCACGATCTGATCTACCAGTTGTATTCGGCTCCAAACGAGAAACCTTGAACGACCAGGTCGTCGAATACATAGGCCGGGTCGACGGGGCTTCCTCCGGGAGCAAGGCTGAGAACGGAATTCTTGTCGATTGACGCGAAGGCAATGTCTTCTGCGGCGATCGCGTAATATGCCGAGCGGAATTTCCAAGAGTGATTGAGTTGCCAGATGAATTTGAGCTCAAACTCGCACATCAGGTCATTGCCTCGATGAGTGTCATTGATCACTGCGTTTGCAATCGAGTTCGAATTGACGGTGAATGAACGCTTGGCTTCGTTTTGCACCCAGGCGGTTTTCAGCCCCATCCCGAGTCGTACCCCGGAGTGGATATTCCACCAAACATCACCACCCACCTGAGCTCCAAACATGTGGTTCCTGACTCGATCACTTGAATCGAAGAACCGTGTGGGGCTGCGATAAGCGGAGTACTGCATTTCATTCCGGAATTGCAGGTACCGCAAACCGAACAGCCATGATCCCTGGAAGCGGCAGTAAGGGCCCATCGTGCGGCGACGGTAATTCAATTCGATCGTGTGGAATTCACTTTCAACACCGATGCTTTGAGACGACGATTCGTCAACATCATCAAGTACAACGGCTGTGCCAAAGTCGGTAATGAAAGAGTAGAGGTTGTTGGTCGCAGAGTTAGCAACGGCTCGTGCATCCCACTCATTGCCACCCATGTAGTTGGCTTCAATGTTTCCCCCAACGCCGCAGATCAATGCACCTGAGAGCCTTACGCCGGCCGCCAATTCGTCACCGTCTTTCGCATCATTGAGCGATAAAGCAACATCAGTCGGGGGATTCACTGACCCCACGCCGGTCACTGGCATGTTATTCAGCCCCTGCGTGTGACCCAGAAAAACAGCCTCGACCGAAAGATCATACCAACGCAGGCCACAAATCTCTCCGTAAGGTCGTAAACCGTTGCCCAAGCCTCGCAAGTTACTGCCCAAATAGCGAGGATCGATCGACCAGTAATTACAAAAGGCGTCAAAGCAACTACCCCCGCTCAAGAGACCTGAACCACTTTCGCGACACCCCATTAACCCTCCTCGTAAAAGACCGTTGCCAAAAGCGGTCGCACGAGGGTCACAAGAGCCGCAATTCTCATCACACTGACCACCAGACATGAAACCGACAGGCATGATGCCTCCGGGAAAAGCGGCAGCACCGTTGTTCATCATCCCCGCCGAAAATGCCATCCCAGCCGGCACAACGCCTCCTTGATACATCGACGGGTGAGTCATTCCTGCTGGAGTGACATACCCGCTGGCATCGTAATCCGCATTGGCGATTGGCATCTGTGCGGTGGCCGGCAGTGCGATAAGTGCTGCACAAACAGCAATCGCCCTGAGGCTCCAAGAACGTGAAAGTATTCGGTATTGAGTCATTCGGTGCATCGCAAACGTCTCCGCGGCATCCGCCGCATGGCTATAGGCCGATCATTCATTTGCGGGGCAACATGTCCAAAACCCAGAATCGCTTCGGACACGCAATCGAAGCCGGTAAACAGATCACGCTTACTCAACTTCACGACTTTGCACGCGGCAAACAACAACAGCGCTGCTGCTTTGGCGAACAAAGACATTCCCCCCCTGATTGTTTTGCTTTGAAGCAGTTGGCCACTGAATGCTCGTGAAAAGGACGATGCCCAATCAACCAGCGTCTACAGAACAACCGCGACATGCGGAGTTATCGGCACAACTGGCCACCGGCATTTGGTTATTCCACTCGATCAGAGTAGGAAAACTTTGCCGACCACCGAAATCGACGACCAAAGACATACCCGATTCGCAAGCATCATCCGCGCAAGACCCCTCATTTCGCTGGTATTTTCCCATGCACCCATGCTTCCAACCAGCATTTTCAACCATCTCGAAATTCAGACAAAATCAGTCCTCCACCATTCTTGGGGCGATGCATGGCGGTGGAGTTTGACCACTTTTCAATGCTAGCAACGACACAGCGCTAGCAACGACACAGCCTGATCACTCAGAAAGACAAAGACATTCGCATCAAGCTGAGCATTTGACGCAGACAAAACAGAACATCGCAACATCGCGTCAACCGTTGGGCCATGCCACCCACCTGACCGGTCGGTCAAAGCACATCTTCGAAACGTTGAAGCTTCAAGTCAGGCTGCTGCGCGGCGGAATCGGCTCCAAATGCAACAGCCCCGATGTACCCGGGGCGTGGTTCCATCAAGAAGAAACTCCAATGTGCGATTGATTCAAGATCCGGATTGAGCATACGGATGACTGGGTTCCTGGAATCGATTCTCTCAAAAGCGAATTCTGCAAGCGGTGTTCGCAAGCCCGTTCCAATTGCTTTGATGAATGCCTCTTTGAGTGTCCAGATTTTCAGGAATGTGTTTCTGCGAACGTTTTCGGAACCACATCGACGCAGAATCTCGATTTCCGGCTGGGAGAAGTACCGATCGGCCAGAGCGGGGTCGGTTCTGCGACTGGTTTTTTCCACATCAACCCCGAGGAGTCCCTGACATTCGGTCCCGATACCGCACATTACCAAGCCATCGGTATGCGCAATATTGAACGGACAACGTGCCCATGATGGTTGGGTGACATAGGGTTTCCCGTTTTTTTCGATCGCAAAACAGATTTCTTCCGGCTCTACCTGCCCACGCCCAAGCAGTCGCCGCGCCATGCCACGACCAACGACATGCTGATTCCGGCTGGTCGGCACACGAAATTGATTTGCGCGCAGAAGCTCCTCATCGCTGAGCAAACTTTCACAGCAGCGTTCGAGTAAACCCGGCTCATCGGATGATGAACCGGCGTGCCAGAGTTGAATGGCGGGAATATCTTTCATCACGTATCAAGGATTCAGAATGGATTCAAACCGCTCGCAACCTGATGAAGTATTCAGGGAGCGCGCGATCAGACAACCGAGGTTCAACGTCAGATTCCAGATAGAAGCTGCACACTCGTGATAAGCGTGCTTACCGTCAGAGCCAACACAGCTGTAATAAAAACAGGGCCGTTCTCGAAATCATACCCATTTGTTCGATCAATAGTGAGTCGGTCCGTCTTCAAACAGGCAGCTCCAAGAACTCCATTTCTCCACAGAACGAACGATTCCATGCCCGCGCCTATGGTCGCTGATGCCTTTTTGGGTTCAAACATGCAAGCCGCCCAATTCCTGATGGTTGGTGGATTTGTGATGTTGGCGTGGGTTCTGGCTCGCCGCAAGATCCGGGCGGGGAAACGTATCAATGCGGACACCAAACGTGCCAATCGGTTGATCAAGGAACTCAGGGAAAATAAAGAACCGTCCGTTCCACTCAGTGGTGCACCTGTCGAAACACAACGATGGCAGGCAGCCATGTTTGATTTGCAACGGGAATTGAAAGCAGAACTCGACACGAGAATCGTGATTGTTCAAACACTTCTGAAGCAGGTCGATCACAAAATCGAAGCATTGAGTACGCTGCAGGCGAATACTGTTGAAACCGACACGTCAGACGCATCCTCGCATTCAAGAATCAAGGAACTGATGCAGAGGGGTCTCAACGCACGGGAGATAGCGATCAAATTGGGTCTTTCGCTCAATGAAGTAGAAATTACGATCGCCAAACTGTAGCCTTCTTCCTCGCAGTCAAGGCATGCAATCGTCAAACAGATCACGAACATTGGGTAGTCGGAAATTTCTGACCGAATGCACGATCAGGCTGGCCGCGTCGATAACACGTGATGTCCAGCCCGCTGATCCGCACGAAACTTCTCTACTTCGACTTTGAAACAATCCAAGGTCGGGTTTCGGCAGCGAGAAAAAACGATCCGCAAACCACAAGCACTCCATCCGCCGGGATCTTTTCCAAAGCAGTTTCGCATGCGGCAACTGGTTCCGCGATCACTTCCACATTTCCCGACCAATCCTTGGGCAGCATCGGCAATAAATCATCTGGCTCGACAAATCGGGGATTTCCATGAAACCGTGTGAGCAGGATTTCATCTCCAATCGCAGTCAGTTGCCTGAGCATGACTTGTGCCGATTTATCAACGCTCGTTCCGAAAACCACAGTGATATGGCGATCAGAAAAACGGCTCCGCAAACAGTCACACAATGCGGCGACAGAATCTTCATTGTGGGCCACATCCACAACAGCCAAGACATTATCAGCGAGTAAAAACCGCTCCACTCTGCCGGGACAGGTCAAACCTGTCAGACCATCAACCATGGCTTCTGGGGACAGTGGAATACCCTGCTTCTCAAGAGCCTGTATAGCAGCAAGGGCGATTGCAGCATTCCGGCACTGGTGTTCACCCTCGAGTGGCAAAACCGTGTCAATCTGCAGGCCTGGTTTACCAGGTCCGGTATAGGAAAGACGAGAACCCCAATGAGCATCCTGAGCACTCTCAAATCGGAAGTCCCGCCCCAATTGCCAAAACTCACAATGGTTTGCTCGTGCGGTTGATTCCACCACCGCCTGAGCTCCCCGATCGATGACTCCACTCACCACCGGAACACCATTCTTGATGATCCCCGCCTTTTCCGCCGCAATCTCAACGAGGTTGTTTCCCAGCACATGCTGATGATCAAGACCGATCGAAGTGACGACCGAGATACTCGGCGAACAGACATTGGTACTATCCAATCGGCCGCCCAAACCAACTTCCAGAACAATGGCCTGACAATTCGATCTTTGAAAATGAAGCAGTGCCAACGCAGTCGTGAGTTCGAAAAACGATGGGTTGTCACTTTGGGAGTGCGAGTCTGTGCTTGATGGCTGGTTTTCTACCACCCGTCTGAGTTCCGCGACCAGGGTCGTCAGGTCTTCTGATGAACATGGCTGACCATCCACCTTGAACCGTTCTTCCAGACGATGCAAGTGAGGTGAAGTGTAGAGTCCTGTACGGAACCCACTCGCTGTCAGGATTTCTGACACCATGGCTGCGACAGAACCCTTGCCCTTTGTTCCGGCGATATGGATCAGTGGAACAGGTGGAGACGGGTTGCACGAATGAAGAAAATGAGCCAATCCCAAATCACTGAGTAGCTCATTCATTCTCTGAAGGCGAAACCTGTAACGATTCGCATTCGAACCGCTCATTTTTTCATAGTTGATTTGCCCATGCAAAAAGCTGAGAGCACGTTGGTAGGCATCGCCCGATGGTGTGTGCATGGGGAGAGTCGAATCGTTCAACAGAGCGGGCAATCCGGAAAAAGACTGATGGGAATGAAAGGATGAATGCTGAGTTCACCGGCGTAGCAAATTGATTGATGATTCAGTCCTGATTTGCAAGCCCCAATCATCAAATAGGCTGGTTTTACCATCAGGCCGGGAATCTGGAAGCCAGATGTGAAAGGACTGTTACGGATGACCGTTTCGCCCGAATAATCATCGTTTTTATCGTCCAGAGCAACCATTTCCACTCCTGATGCGTAGGAGACCAGCGGTGGAATGACGGGAAAAACGTAAGATTACGGATCAGATCCGTTGTGCGGGGTCGTCTACCGCGTCTCCTGCACAAAAATGCGAACACTTTCCGGAGTTGCGGCGTAGCGTACGAATCTCTGGTGTAGGGTCTATCAGCATTGCCACAGGGCAATTTGTGGGATCAGCCACCAAAAGCCTTATCGCATCCCGGTGCCTGAGCGGCTCGGTTTCCCCAGAAATTGCCGACTCTCTGCCATGTTTGCCAAATTTTGCCCTCTCCTTACGGAAGTCTTTTACCGTGGAAAATGATTCAACCGTGGTCGCCGAAACGGAGCCCGCCGACGCCCCTGAAGCCAAAAACGGCGATTCCGACTCGGGTGTCGTCATCGAGACCCGCAACCTGAGCAAGATTTACAGGGATTTCTGGGGTCGAAAGAAAGTCAACGCCCTGAAGTCGCTTGATATCGAAGTTCGACAGGGAGAAGTATTCGGCTTGCTTGGACCCAACGGCAGCGGCAAATCGACCACCATCAAGTTGATTCTTGGCCTGCTTTTCCCCAGCAGCGGACGTGTTCTGGTGTTCGACAAAGATGCCAGCGAGACCAGTAAGAATGAACGAATCGGCTACTTACCGGAGGAATCTTACCTCTACAAATTCCTGACGGCAGAAGAGACCCTTGATTTCTACGGTCGACTGTTCGACATGTCGGGTTCGGCACGGAAACAGCGGGTAGACGAACTGATCAAACTGGTCGGACTGCAGGGAGCCAAACACCGTCAGCTACGCGAGTACAGCAAGGGAATGACCCGACGCGTTGGCTTGGCACAAGCCCTCATCAACGATCCCGATCTGGTCCTGCTCGACGAGCCAACCACAGGGCTCGACCCGATCGGCTCACGGGAGATGAAGGACCTGATTCTGTCCCTGAAGAAACAGGGAAAAACGGTTCTGCTTTGCAGCCATCAGCTGGCAGACGTTCAGGATGTTTGCGACCGGGTCGCCATCCTCGATCAGGGTGAACTCAAAGAACTGGGGCGCGTGGCTGACCTTTTGAAGGTTCAGGATGTTACGGAAATCCACACCAAACGTCTCAAGCCGGAAGTCGAAGCAGAGATTCGAGCCATCATCGAACGCGAGGGTGGAACGTGCACCATCGATAATCCGACTGCAACCATGGAAGATCTGTTCCTAAACATTGTCCGTGAAAGCGAAGCACGACCAGGTGCAAGACGCGTCAGTGGAAGCAACACACCACAGGAAACGACAGATACCGACCAGAAAGCTGAAGACAATCAGGGAGAGGCTGGTCAATGATTCTGCAACCTGAAGATTTTTGGTCATTCTACGAATGGCTGATGCGGCCCGAGTCTTTTCTGGAGAGCGCACTTTTACAGGGGATCGTTCTCTTTGTCCTTGCGATCGTGATTGGCTTGATGGTGGGTTACATCATCTCGGCGAATCGCTACGGACCAGGCGAGGGATTTTACGCGGTCGCCCGGGCTATCCGCGATCTTGTACGCTTTGATTTGCCTGGCACTTCCGCTCACCGCGTGTTTGCTCTCGCTCGATTGGCATTCAAAGAAGCGATCCGACGCAAGGTTCTGTTTGTAGTCGGTTTGTTTGTCGCTCTGCTTCTTCTGGCCGGTTGGTATCTGAATCCCGAGAGCAGTGACCCGGCGAGACTCTACATCAGCTTCGTGCTGACTGCGACGAACTACCTGATTCTGGCGCTTGCGTTGTTCATCAGTGCTTTTTCGCTGCCAAACGACATCAAGAGCAAAACGATTTACACCATTGTCACAAAACCTGTCCGGGCAACGGAAATCGTTCTCGGACGCATGCTCGGTTTCATGGCCGTAGGAACGGTCATGCTTGTGCCGATGGGCCTCGCAAGCTACCTGTTTGTCAGTCGTGGGCTCAGCCATCGACACGCGGAAGTCGTCGATGTGGTCAAGGAAGCCGATGGCAGCCTGGTTGGTGAGACCGACTATGTGCAGGACCACAAACACAGCTTCACGATCTATCCCAACGAGAGCGATCCCGATGGGGTGGCGCAGGGCCTGACCGACCTGGACCGTGGTCACCGTCACATTGTCACGCGTGATGCCAACGGCAATTTCGAAATCGGACCGCCAGAGCCACTTCGGGCAAGAATTCCGTCTTACGGCGAGATCCAGTTTTTCGATCGAGGCGGAAACCTCAAAGACGCGGGTGTTGATATTGGTGCGGAACGCCTGGATGCCGGTGGTTACGGCAGCTCCGGAATCTCGCGGGTCATCGGGCTCTCGAGAGGAAGCCGGAAAATCCAACATGGATACGTTGAAGGCGGGACTTTGGGAAAAGCCGAATTCACCTTCCAGAATGTCACGCCTGAACGATTCCCCAACGGTCTCGACCTGGATTTGTCCCTGCGGGCCTACCGCTCCTACAAGGGAGACATCGAATCCGGAATCCGTGGTTCGGTCACGATGAAACATCCCAGCAAGGATATCGAAAGTAATCCGATTTCGTTTGTCATCAATGAATACGAAGTAGACGAACTCCCCCTGCCACTTTTCACCGAAGGCACCGATAACAACCAAACGCGCGAGTTGAGTGTTTTTGAAGACCTGGTGGACGAGAACGGGCAGTTGATCCTGATCATCAAATGTCTTGATCGAAGTCAGTATTTGGGTGTCACGCAAAGTGGCATCTACCTGAGAGCGGGTGAAAATCCATTCTGGTGGAACCTCACCAAGGCGTATGTTTCCATCTGGCTGCAGATGGCAATGGTCATTGCGTTCGGTGTGATGTTCAGCACGTTCCTCAGTGGACCGGTTGCAATGGTGGCGACGTTCGCTTGCGTCCTGCTCGGATTCTCAGCAGAACAGGTCTACGACACGAGACACTTCATCGACAGTGGAATCGAACGCGGCGGTGGACCAATCGAATCCATGGTCCGTCTGCTGAGACAGGATGCGATGACAACGCAGCTGGATGTCGATACTACAGCTGCCAAATTGATCAAGACAACCGACGCAGGGATCGTGTACTCCCTTGACGCAATCGCAACAGCTTTGCCCAATCTTCCGAAGATGGTTGGGACGGCCGAATATGCTGCCAGCGGGTTCGATATTTTCGGAGCTCTCCTGATGCGGCACGCTGCGGCTACGCTTGGCTACTGCCTGCTGGCCTTCATTATCAGTTACTTCTTCCTGAAATCGCGTGAGATCGCGGCATGAATCGTACGACAAGCCTTTGGCGAAAACTTACCTACTTGGCAATCCTGCTGGCCATGTTGATCCCGCTGTTCATGCTGGGACAACCGTCCGGGGGCAAGGGTGATCCCGGTGGACAGTTATCCGTGATGAGACACGAGTACAACATTGCCGAAAGCGATCTCGGTGAAATCAGTCCAGCCAGCGAAACCATGAAACTTGCTTCTCTGGGAATGCGTGGTGTAGCAGCAACGCTACTCTGGAATAAGGCGCACACCTACAAGGTGATGCACGAGTGGGACCGCTTGAAGGCCACGCTGAATAATATCGCTCTGCTGCAACCCCACTTTGACAAAGTCTGGGAGCATCAAGCGCACAATCTCGCTTACAACGTGTCGACTGAGTTTGATGATTACCGGCAACGGTACGAAATGGTCCGGGAAGGAACCGAGTTCCTGACACGCGGTGTCCGTCAGAACACGAATGCCCCGAGGCTGGTTTGGTACACCGGTTGGTTCTACGGACAGAAGCTTGGCATGTCTGATGAAAAGGTACAGTTCCGCCGCCTGTTCTCAGACGACGTGTTGCTGCATGAGGCACTTCAAGCTGAAAACATCGCTGTTGATAGCTTCGAGGCACGCGGCCCGCTGGGTAAGCCTGACAACTGGCTCGTGGGACGTTTATGGCTGAACCACGGATACGAACTGGTAGACAGTGGTGTCAAAATCCGGCGGCAGACGCCCCTGAACTTTTATGAAACAGGGCCCAAATGGCGGATCAAGCATGCCGAGTCCATCGAATCAGAGGGAATTTTGGATGCACGGGCGCAGAACGCATGGCAATTGGCGAGTGATGATTGGCTTGCATTTGGCACGCGCAGTATTCCAACAACCTCGCCTTTCACAATCAAGCTGAATGAACTGGAAGAACTCGAAGCCCAGCGGGAAGAGAAAATCGAAGAGTTCCGGCTACTTAATGAAGATGCTTTTGCAACCGCCAGGCAAGCACTCATTGATTCCATGCCAGCAGAGATTCTCGAGTTCTGGCAGAAGCCAGAATCAGAACTGACTTTCCAGCAGAAACAACTGATGCCTTCCATCCTCAAGGGACTGGTTCCTGACTTGACTGCTCTCGCAAAAACATCCGACAAGTCTGTCAGACTGGACTCGGTCAATCTTGCTGCTCAAGTCAAGGATTTGAATGAGAGAATTCTCAAGACAACCGGATACCGGACCCAGATCAATTACCCTTACTGGAAAACACTCGCTCAAGCAGAACAGGAAGAACGAACGGTAAAAGCAAGGCGATTGATCTATGAGGCAGAGCAAGCCAACGACAATGCCGAACTGGACAAGGCGATTGAACTGTACGAACAGGCATTCGCAGTCTGGGCAGAGATCTTTGATGACTACCCGCTGCTCACCATCGACGATACCGCCGAGGATCTGTTTGAGTCAGTGCGGAGGTACATGGTCGCAATCGATTCGCAGGAAATTCCAGAAGACTTCCCGCTCGCCACTTTCGTGACAATGATGGGCGAATTCGGACAAATCGATTCGCAAACTTACGAATCAGTGCGTCAAGAGACGAAAGCTGCCGCTGAGAAGCGAAAACGTGAACTTGAACAAGAGGAAAAGAAACGCCAGGAAGAAGCAGAACGGGCCGAAGCTGCTGGCACCGATGAGACTGCCGAGGGAAGCGACGACGGCACGCCCGAACCAGAAGTGAGCAAGACAGGAGATCCAGCTGCGGACGGCAAGTCGCTTGAGCCTCCTCAAAACCCCAACAATAACGATACAGGTGGCGAGGACAGCAGCGAGACGAAAGACGAGTAATCCCACCCATGCAGGTGAACCTGCATCAAGCCGGGATTCAATCTTCCCATCGCCCGCCTGTTGCAATTCATGACGCGGTCAACCAACAAAAAAACGCGGCATCACGTTCAAGTGATGCCGCGTTTTTTATTTGATTGCAAGCGTGTTGCCCGTGAAAGTTACTGAACGCCCAGCAACTCGACTTCAAAAACGAGAACCTCGTTTGGTCCGATCGCTCCAGCGCTTCCACGCTCACCATAGGCGAGGTCTGATGGAATGTAGAGCATCCATTTGTCACCAACTTTCATCTTCTGCAGCGCCATTTGCCAGCCTTGAATCACCTGGTTGACCTGGAAACTGGCCGGTTGACCCCGCTGCACCGAACTGTCAAAGACGGTCCCGTCGATCAGTTTGCCCGTGTAATGGACGCTCACTGTATCGGTTGGCTTTGGAGTGGCACCGTTGCCGGCTTTCAATACCTTGTATTGAACCCCACCCTCGAGAGTTTTGACGCCCTCTTTCTTCGCATTGTCGGCGAGAAACTTGGTGCCTTTTGCTTTTTGGGCAGCGGACATTTCGGCTTGGCGTTTTGTAAGCATCGCCTGAATCTTTCCTTGAGCAGCGGCGAACTGCTCATTTGTCATAGCTGGCTCCTTCAATGCAACGCCTTCCTGAAAACCCTTCAAAAAGGCCTCCATCGTGATATCAGTTGCTTTGAAGCCGCTCTGGCCCATGTTCTGTCCAACAGAAAAGCCGAGGAAATAACCTATGAGCTCACCATCTGATTTAGCCTCAGCGGCGGCGGGTGGTGTGTCTTGTGCCATGATGGATTGAACAATTGCAGCTTGGCAAATTGTCATTGCTCCTGCGATCAGGAATGATTTGAACATCTTGGTTTCCTAAGGAACGCTCGGTCACCGCGTCCACGATGCCCGATCTGGGGAGAGGATTGCGACCCGATCACGGTCACAACATCAAGATGGCGCTTCCGAGGCCATCAACCTGACAGCAGGATAACAACGTGACAAGAACCGAACATAGCCCCCATCGGCGGATTCAACCTCAAGATGGAGAATTCAGGCGTTTTGAAAGCCGAACACCTGCAGAAACACTAGCGTCCGAAGAAAGATGCAAAGGCTATCACGGCCAGCACCAACGCAACCAATGCGGCTAATCTTCCCCAACCCACCTCAGATGCCCCAGAGATGCTCGCTTGACGGATTTCCTGCTGCAATAGTTCTTTTCCACGCGCCACGACATCATCTGCGGCCACATCTGTCTTCGTCTGCTTACCCGAGATATTTCGTTCCAGATCGGCGTCGGCGACCAGTTGCAACATCAAAGCCTGAACCTGTCTGGCGTTGAACGGACGGTCCTCGGGATTTTTTTCAAGCAATCGATCGATGATCGCATCCATTTCGGGCGGGCAAGAACGCACAAAATCTCGCACATGAGGGGCAGGACTGCGTAAATGCTGCTCGAAAAGCTGAGCGAAATTGTCACCTTGGAAAGGTGTGCGGCCCACCAACATCTCAAACAAACAGCAGCCCAGAGAATAAAGATCGGCTTTCCCTGAAACAGCTTGATCTGCGGTTATCTGCTCCGGCGCCATGTAAGCGTGAGTTCCAACCGTCATCCCCGCTGCTGTGAGATCACTGAGGTCAAGATCACGTGCGATTCCAAAATCACCAAGCTTGACCTCACCTGTTCGGGTAAGAAACAAATTGCTGAGTTTGAGATCACGATGGATGACACCATGGTTATGTGCATACTGAAGTGCCGAACTGATCTGTCGGGTCAATTCCGCGACGATCTGCCAATCGAACACACCCTTGATTTGCAAGAGACTTTTGACTGTCCCGCCGTCAATGAGTTCCATCACGTAGAACAGTGTGCCATCGTCTTCGCCGCCCCCAAAATAGCTCACGATATGAGGGTGGCTAAGGCGTTCGAGTATCGACATTTCACGTCGAAACCGGGCTCGAATCAAAGGATCCTGAGAAACTCCAGGATGCAGTTTTTTGATTGCGACCTGCTGGCCAGTCGCTTTTTCGGTCGCCCGATAGATGGTTCCGACCGTTCCCACGCCCAGAACATCACCAACATCGAATTCAGAAATTTTTCGAAATGTCTGCATCGCTGGCTTATCCTCCATCACCTGCACATGATCTGCTGATGGATCACATACAAACTGGTCAGGACCAGACGAGCACCATGCGAAGCAGGCTCGTTGTGAGCCTGCATGCATCTCAAAGACCGGGCTCAGACGCCGGCGATCTTCTCGATGCGGACGCGAGTATGCATCTGGCGATGACCTGTGCGACGCCTGCTGTTCTTGCGGCGTCGAAACTTCTGAACATAAATTTTCTTGTCCATTTTGGGCCCAATGATCGATGCTGTCACTGAAGCACCATCAACCGTTGGGGAACCGAGCTGCAAACCATCGTCGCCACTGACAGCCAGGACTTTTTCAAAAGTCAGGCTCTCTCCCTGAGGAACATCTCGGTAATCAACGTCGACCTCCATTCCGGGCTCGACACGATATTGGCGACCGCCGTCGACGATGATGGCGTACATGGCACGATTCTCTCTAAATGTTTGGTATTTTGACTTTTCGGGCCGCGTAGTGTAACGCTCCCTGCGATTGGCGCACAGGCCTTCCTTCGGGTCTTTTCCCGGGTTGAGGCGTTGTTTTTTCTGACAAATGGGTCGTTTTGAGGAATTCTACGAAGAAATCGCCTCTGAGACACCGCAGATGCAACATCACTACTTTCATCCAGAACCGGGCGAAATAGCCACTGCGGCAAACTTGGCCTTCCTTTCTGTGTCACCACCATTTTCCAACTCAATTCCGCCGTCAGACGTCCTCGGGTGGAACGAATCTCACGTTGGCCAGACGGGATCTCGTGCTTCGAGGAACGCCGAGATTCCCTCACGAGCAGATTCCGTCGTACAAGCTGTGGCACTTCCAGCCGCACCCGCCGCCAATTGGCTGAGCATCATTTCCCCAACACACTCATTTAGCAGACGCTTGTTTGCCTGAATCGCTTCTCTGGGAGCTTCTCCACACTGGGCAGCCAACTCGCTGGCCGAGACCCAGATTTGCTTGGCATCAACCGGTTCACCACACAGCCCCCAGCCATGAGCCTGATCAGCGCTGATGGTCTGTCCCGTCAACGCCATGCGTGCCGCAGTTGCTGCACCACAGCGGAACGCCAGTAATGCTGTTGTCGCACCACCAACCAGACCACGACGGACAGCAAGGGCCCCAAAATTCGCCTCTTTCGATGCAACAATCAAATCAGCTGCCAAGGCCAACCCGAGTCCTGCACCCAGGGCTCCACCATCCACAGCGGCAACAATCGGCTTGGGAAAGCGAAGCATCGATTCATACAACTCCGTCAGAGCACGCCATGCTGCCAACCATTCAGGTAGGGCGAGGTCTTCGGGCATTTGAGCAATCTCCGACAGCACCTTCAGGTCAATGCCAGAACAGAAATGTTCTCCGCTGCCAGTCAGGACGACCGCTGCCACCCGCTTCTCCTGATAAACATCAGAAAATGCAGTTGTCAAATCTTCGATCAACTGTGGGTTCAGAGCATTACGTGTTTTTGGCCGATCCATCAGGATTGTCGCCACGTTTGCATGAACTTTAACATCGACGTACTGCACAATGGGCCTCCGGTCGCAGAACGTGGAACGATGACAAACAGCTACCCATGATGAAGTAATTGACGACAACAGACCAGTCATGTCAGCAATAAAAGAAAGCCCCGCCCGCCGCCCATGTCGGACGGCACGCGGGGCCTGTTTGTTCATCAACCGGAAAAGATCGAGTCAGGTTACTTGCAACAACCACAGGGGATTTCGACTGTGACCGGCTTGCACACGCGGACCTGAACCGGCTTCATCGTGGTCACCGGAACACACACGGTGTATTCCTCTGGCACCTCTTCGATAACGGTATCGTAGACCGTTACCTCACAATTCCGTGTCCTCTCCTCAGGTACAGACACGGTGTACCGTACCTCGCGTGTTTTTTCCTGACTTTCGACGCGCATCCTTTTCACCATGCAAGTCCGCTCCTCGGTCTTGCAGGAAGTTTTAGAAACCGTGCGAGTCCTTTCTTCCATCCGTGTTTTGGTAACTGGAACCTTTCGAGTTCGCGTTTCTCTGACCATCCGGGTCACAGGCACCTTACGTGTCCTCTCCTCAACGCGACACTTGACCACTTCGCGCGTACGCTCTTCTTCACGAGTTCTGCAGACATCTACGAGTCGCTTCCGCTCCTCGACTGTCATCTCACAGTAGGTCATCTCACGGGACCGGGTTTCCATGCGGGTCTTACAAACAGGAACCGTTCTGGTGCGGGTTTCCCGGCGGTAGGTTGTCACGGGCACCCGACAGGTTCGCTCTTCAATACGAGTTCTGCAGACAGGCACCTCTCGAGTCCGTTCTTCCGTGCGATATCTGGTGACAACACAATCTCTGGTACGCTCCTCCATGCGGCACCTCTGCACTTTCACCATTCGGGTTCGCTGCTCTGGCCGGTAACTGGTGACGCTCACCTTTCGAGTCCGTGTTTCCGTTCTGCACCGGGTAACAGGTACTTTTCGTGTACGGGTCTCTGACTTGCAACGCGTCACTGTGTAGGTGTAAGGCACCTTGGTCGTTTGACGCTGGTAAGTCGTGCATGCCACCTGTTCGGTCACCAGATTGGGCACATATACCCGCTTGTAAACTGTCTTTTTGCCGCCACAGGCTACTTGAACGGCTCGGCACTCATAGCGACCGTGATCACGGGTAACCATTCGCATCGTGGTGACAGGCACACACCTGGTCACAGTTCGTTCTGCGTTGACCGTTTCCTGCACCGGCACTTGAACCGTGTAAGTCTGCTCAACTTCCTCGGTGTACGGCACCCGGACATCGTAAGTCTGTTCAACTTCTTCGCTGTAGGGAACCATGACGGTACAGGTCTGCTCGACTTCCTCGGTATAAGGAACACTGACCTTGTAAGTTCTGGCAACAGTTTCCTGCACAGGAATACGAACAGAATAAGTCTGCTTCACCATCTCAGTGTAGGGAACTTGGACACGGTAAGTCTGCGTCGTCATCTTCGTTTCGGGAACGCAAACCGTATACGTCTGCTCAACCTGCTCGGTGTATGGCACACAAACCTGATATTTGACTTCCCGGGTCTTTTTGACAGGAACCCTCACACGGTAAGTCTCCTCAACCTGCTCGGTGTATGGCACTTTGACCTTGTAGGTTTCAGTCTCCGTGTATGGAACTGAAACGTGATAGGTTTCAATCACCTCCTCGGTCTTGGGCACACAAACGCTGTAAGTCTGCTCCACTTCTTCGGTGTAAGGCACGCAAACGAGATCCGTCTCTTCTACCTCGGTGGTAACAGGTACTTGCACTGTATACGTCACCTCTTCTTCATAAGGTACGCATACCTTGACTCTGTAAGTCTCTGTTCGAGTTTTTTCGTGCGGAACATGAACCGTGTATTTCTGTTCGCGTGTTTCGACCCTGGGCACCTTTCGTGTGACCTTGTTCATCCGTGTACGTTTTTCCTGCCGATAGGTCGTATGCGGAACCATGCGCGTCTCAGTGACATACTGAGCCCTCGTCACAGTGCGAGTTTCACAACCCGGTTTGGCTCCGCCGCAAGGTGTAGCGCAAGCAGACTGACCCTGACAGTCATTGCAAGCGCCGTTGACGACAGGACTGCACAACAGCAGCCCCAAAACGCCAAGCACCCCGTGCTTTAGTTTTGCTCTCATTAGTGAATATCCCCCCCATGGATTGCCTGTAGAACTCAGGCAAACGACGATTTGAATGGCAATTTTTAGCGACTGCGCAAAATGGGCAGTCTTGTGCCGAAGGGACTGAGTCTAGGCGTTGAGAGTCGCCTGTCAATCTGCGCCGACATGGAAGGTCAGCGAATCGGGGCGATTTAGGACAGTAGAAAATCTGGAGTGGATTAGCACTTCGGAGGGGGTTGGTTGCCGGTCTGAAAATGGAGCGTTGCAACGGAAACGGCTGTAAAACCACCGTCATCATCGCCCTTTGCGAAGAAGGTTCCCATCGGATCATTGATCTGCTCGCGAAGACTGGTTGCCGATCCCAACGAAAACGGCTGCGGAGTGATGACCTTCTGGTGATTATCGTTGCATGCCCTGCAGATCCGGTCATCATCTCATTCAACACCGTGCCGCTGAGGCCCAGTTTGTGAGTTTCAGGGGCGGATCAACGGCCGGAACATTGGCAATTCCAGTGATGTTGTGCACTGGTTTGAACTGGGGTCGTAGCAAAAAGTGAAGGCTTTCCTTTTCACTACCGTAAGTGCAAGAATCAAACTCAAACAGCCGATATCGCACCATTAGGAAAGTGGGTACGAGCACAATCGCGTTGCATTGTCTTCCCTTTTCTCTGGAGCTTGGAAAGACGGCACCTGTGACAAAGCTGAGGTCGTTACTTATGATTTTGAGTGCAGGGAGAGCATGGAGACTGAACTGCGTTTCACGGTTGATCCAGTTCACATCCATGAATGTACCCAAAATCCCTCACCAGCAGTCCTGTCATGAATCCTCGTGGCTGGGACCAGTCCTAGAATCACGTCGTGGCAAGCCTCGACGGGTTGTGACAGGAGAAGATCGATGAATCGATCGCCTCAGGCGGCAACACAGTCCAGAAGCGAATCCGGAAAGCTGATCTGTGTCGGAAATCCAGACACTCTTCCGGTAGGGTTCGACCGCGAAAATGTGATCCTCGTCGATACTTCGATTGCTGTTGTCGATGCATTGAACGAGCCAGCGATTGACGGTGTGTGGATCGCGCGTGATCAGCTCCCACAGATCAGCGAGCTGCGTGGACTTTCTCAAAGCGGTCTGATGCTCAGAGATATGCCTGAAGGTGTGGCTTTGATGGACTCGGACATGCGGGTTCTGTGGGCAAACGATCGATTGATTGAATGGGCGGGTACTGGGAAGGTTCCGGTAGCGGGGCGGAACTTTTACGAGTTACTCTCGAATCCTGAAATCATGGGACCTGACTTCTGCCCGTTTCACACTGCATTGGCGACCAGCGAAGAGAGCACAAGCACGCTTCATAGCGAGGGCAATCGGTACTATCAGATCCATGCCGCTCCAGTCGTCCAGAGCAATCACTCGCGTCAGTTGATTGTGACCGTCAGTGACGTGACGGATGAGATTCTTCAACAGCAGAAACTGGCAGCCATTCACCAGGCAGGTCGGGAGCTGGCAGATCTGCGGCCGACAGAAATTTTCATGATGGAAGTCGACGACAGAATCGACCTCCTCAAAGAAAACATCAGGCATTATCTCAGTGATCTACTGAATTTCGAAGTGATTGAAATACGACTTCTCGAACATGCAACAGGAAATCTGGTGCCACTTCTGAGTGTCGAGATCGATCAGGATGCCTCGGATCGTCAACTGTTCGCACACCCCCAAGGCAATGGCATCACCGGCTACGTTGCAGCCAGTGGAATGAGCTATGTATGCCACGATGTCGAAAATGATCCGTTGTTCATACCGGGAACAAGTACATCACGCAGTTCGCTGACAGCGCCGCTGATTCTGCATGATCAGGTACTGGGCACCATCAATGTCGAAAGCCCTGAACCAGCAGCATTCGGCGACAGCGACCTTCAGTTTCTGGAAATTTTTGCCCGTGATGTCGCCTTCGCACTCAATACTCTGGAACTTCTCGTCGCACAGAAAGCCAATACCGCCCAACAGTCCTGCGATGCCATCCACAGCGCCGTGGCAATGCCCGTCGACGAAATTCTCAATGATGCGGTCAATGTCATGGAAGGTTACATCGGTCACAGCCCCGAGGTGGTTGATCGACTGAGGAGAATTTTGCATAACGCCCGGGACATCAAGCAGACAATTCAGCAGATTGGCCAGAGGATGACACCCCTGGAAGCAGTGCCTGCGGGCGCACAATCACCCCAGCATGCGGCGCTTCGTGATAAACGCATTCTCGTTGTGGATGCCGATGAGCAGGTTCGTGAAGATGCGCATCAGCTGCTGGAAAGATACGGTTGCGTTGTCGAGACAGCTCAAAAGGGTGCCGAAGCTGTCATGATGGTCCGCAGCAGCGGTGGTGCAAGTGGCTACGATGTCATTATCAGCGATATCCGCCTGCCCGACTTCAGTGGCTATCAATTGATGCTGCGTCTGGGCGACATCATGCATCGGGTCCCGATGGTTTTGATGACCGGCTTCGGCTATGACCCCGGACACTCGATTGTGAAAGCGCGGCAAAATGGTCTGCACCCGAAATGTGTTCTGTTCAAGCCATTTCGTCTGGATCAGATGATTGACGTTGTCAAAACCATTCTGGATCTCAACAAGAGCGATCCTTTGCGACCAAAATCCGGAGCTGATGGATCAACGGAACCCTGAGAAGGGACTCTGAGAAGCAGGATCGCTTGGATGACCGGGCGAAACAAGAGCGAAAGCCTGATCATCACGAGCCCGGCCTGCGTCAAACCCTTGGACTGCTTGCCGAGCAGCACCGTCACTTGTTTTCTTCCATGTCCTGGATGTACTGCCGAAGGCGTTCCAGCTCGTCAGCGGTTCCTTTGAGCTTGAGCATGTTCTCGACGCGTTTGAGCAACTCTACCTGATTGACAGGTTTACTCAAAAAGTCATCCGTGCCCGCTGTAACCGCCCGCTCGATGTCACCCAACTCATTCAAAGCAGTCACCATGAGAATCATCACGCGGCTGGTTTCGGGGTTGCCTTTGAGTGTTTCGCAAACCTCAAAACCACTCAAACGCGGCATCATCACATCCAACAAAACCAGGTCGGGATTGAATGATGCGACCTTGTCCAAGGTGTCTTGACCATCGATCGATGTTTCGATTTCACAGTCGACATTGACGAGATACGCCTCAAGCAATTCGCGATTGGCGTCATTATCATCGGCGATCAGGATTCGGTGCATGGAACGGATTGAGGGGTACAACGGGTTAAGGATTGTGGGACCGGATATCAGACCATCTGAACTTCTGGCAGATCAACATGCCGGGGCGGTTGCAACTCGGCCCGCAGGCACTGGGAAGTTCTCACACATGTCGCGCACTTCGCCGCGTATCTTCTGGTGCAGTGCAGAGTCATCCGAGTTGCTCAGCGCCTGATGAATCCAGGCACCAACCCGCTTCATTTCCTCTGTACCCATCCCACGAGTGGTGAGCGCGGGAGTTCCGATTCGAATGCCCGAAGGATCCATCGGCTTTCGAGTATCGAAAGGAATCATGTTCATGTTCACCGTGATCCCACAACTGTCCAATACGGCCTCTGCTTTTTTTCCACCAAGGCCTGCGGCCGTGACATCAACAAGCATCAGATGATTCTCCGTGCCACCGCTAACCAGCGGTAGACCCTTTGCCATCAGCGTCTCGGCGAGGCTCTGGGCATTATCGACGACCCGTTGGCCGTAAACCTTGAAGTCTTCGGTCATGGCTTCGCCAAAACAGACTGCTTTCGCGGCGACAACATGCATCAGTGGGCCACCTTGAGTCCCAGGGAACACATTCCGGTTGACCAGCTTGAGATGATCTTCTTTGCAGAGAATCAAGCCGCTCCGGGGACCCCGCAACGTCTTGTGTGTTGTCGTTGTCACATAATCAGCAAAGGGAACTGGACTGTTATGAACGCCCGCAGCAACCAATCCTGAATAGTGAGCCATATCGACGAGCAGCCGAGCACCAACCTCATTGGCGATTTCTGCGAACTTGTCGTGAGGAATCTCGCGTGGATAAGCACTTGCTCCGGCGACAATCAGTTTGGGTTTGTGTTCCCTTGCCAACGATGCAATCTGGTCGAAATCGAGACGGTGATTTTCGGGATCAACACCATAACTGTGGAAATTGTAGAGACGCCCGCTGATATTCAGCTTCATTCCGTGGGTCAGGTGGCCGCCCTGAGCCAGATCGAGCCCCAAGACATGGTCACCGTGTTCCAGACAGCTCAGATAGACGGCGGTATTGGCCTGAGAACCACTGTGTGGCTGCACATTGGCGGCTTCGGCACCGAATAGCTGACGAGCCCGCTCGAGAGCGATATTTTCGACAACATCGACGTGTTCGCAGCCACCGTAGTAGCGGCGCCCGGGATATCCCTCTGCATATTTATTGGTCAATACGCTGCCAGCGGCCTGCATGATCGCCAGGCTGGTGTAGTTCTCGCTGGCAATCATTTCCAGACCATCCTGCTGGCGGATGGCCTCGGATTCAATCGCGTCCCAGACGGCTGGATCTTGCTGCTGCAATGGATTCATTCGGCCTATTCTCGATGATGAGGGGGTGAACCGGGTCGACCCGGCATCGTCACAGTCAAATACACCTGTGCGTGCACCATGGATTGTCAACGTCAGTAGGCAGACCGTCAATGTCCGCCAGAAAATCACTGCGGAGAGCCGAATAGAGCTCGATTTCAGTGCTGACAGTCCAAACAATGGGAAGAATGTTGGAAAGATTGTTTGGATTACCCGCAGTTTATCGGATAAAACGGTAAGTTGTGCCGAACTAAGCACCCCTCCCGCGCGTTGAATGTGATAAGCAGCCCTTGCCTCATCGAATTCAGCACAAAAAACGCACTGCTCGGCTTCGCTGCCCTTTGCTGCGACCTAACCTTCCAAGGAAACCAGTCCTTACATCCATTCAAGTGTCCGGAATGAAATACCACTACAACCTCATTGCTATAGCTCTTGTTTTCGCGCCGCTAGCGAAAGCAGAGGCTGTTCTGGCCCCCTTTGACAAGGTCTCTGAGGGTTACACCAAACTCGCCGTCAACGACCAGAAGAACCCCAGAGGTCTGTTTTCGCTTTGGAAGAAAGACAAAGATGCTCAGCTTCTGGGTGAATTGCCCAAGAACTTCATGGGCAAGAACTATTTCATCGCTCTCACCGTCAGCAGCGGTGACAAGTACGCTGGCCTCCAGTCAGGCGACTGGGTCGTTCAATGGCGTCGCTACGGCGACCGCTTGGCCCTGATCGCTCCCAATCTCGATATCCGGGCGACTGGTGATGCAGAAAGCAGGGCTTCCGTGAAGCGTCTGTTCACCGATCGGGTCCTCCTCGACGTCCCTATTCTCGCTCTGGGTCCTACAGGCGGTCCAGTGATCGATTTGGACTCGCTTCTGGTAGGCAATGCGAGTCGGTTTTTCGGATCATCTGTGAGGATCAGCAATTCCCGAATCACGAGACTGGCATCCGCCAAGGTATTTCCCGGTAACGTGGAAGTAGCCTTCGAAATCGTGGGTGGCACGGGTCGCTTGCAAACCATTCACTATTCATTCAGCGAGGTACCCAGCGCTACCGCCGGTTACAAGCCTCGCAAAGCTGATGAGCGCATCGGTTATTTCACGACCTCGTTCTCTGATCTGAGCAAATACGAGGATGACGATACCCGTGTGCGTTACATCAACCGCTGGAAACTGGAAAAGCGGGATCCAAGCCTCCAACTCAGCCCTCCCAAGGAACCAATTCGCTTCTACGTGGAACACACTGCTCCCGTGCGATATCGCCGATGGATCAAGGCCGGCGTCGACTATTGGAACAAGGCGTTCGAGAAAGTCGGCCTGATCGATGCGATCGTGATTGAGTACCAGGACGCCCAGAGTGGGGTTCACATGGAAAAGGACCCAGAGGACGTCCGTTACAATTTCATTCGCTGGCTGAACAACGATGTTGGAACAGCAATCGGACCAAGTCGGGTACATCCTTCCACGGGTGAAATCCTTGACGCGGATATTATCCTCACTGACGGTTGGATCCGGCATTTCAACTACAACTACGAAGACCTGATGCCCAAGTTGGCAATGGAAGGAATGTCGGCTGAGACGCTGGCATGGCTGGGCAGGAATCCACGTTGGGATCCCCGCGTACGTTTGGCTCCGGCCGAAAAAGCCAATTACCTCCGAAGCGAGTTGCAACGGGAGTCACAGCAACCCTTCGCCGGTTATCGATTTGCTCAGGCAGATCCGTCACTACTCGGTGATGACGAATTTGACGGGCTTTACGGGCATGTCAGCCAGAAGAACGGCTTGTGCATGGCTGCCAGTGGTCGAAACCTTGACCTCGCCTTGGCTCGGATGGATTGGGCACTGTCACTGATGGCAACCGAAGAAGCAGAAAAAGAGAAAAAGCGGAAGAAGAAGGACAAGGAAGAAAAGGAAAAAGACGGCGAAAAGAAAGATGACGCCGACAAGCCAAAAGAAGAAAAGGCTGATGAAGCCGAAGGCGAAGAAAAAGAGAAAGATGCGGAGGAAGAAGGCGAAAAGAAAGAAGTCGCCGCTCAAAAACCTGCAGCACCAACGGGACCCATGCTTGATGGCATGCCCGAGTGGTTCGTGGGACCGCTCCTTGCGGATCTGGTTGCCCATGAGGTCGGCCATACACTCGGACTTCGTCACAACTTCAAAGCCTCGGGCTTACTGACTCTTGATGAGATCAACAGCAAAGAGGTCAAAGGCAACAAGACCTTTACCGCCTCGGTAATGGATTACACTCCGATCAACTACCGCCTTGAGTCTGGCGAAGTTCAGGGTGATTACGGAATGATTGACATTGGTCCCTACGACTACTGGGCGATTGAATACGGCTACACGGCTGATGACAAGAAGTTGGCCGAAATCCTCAAACGCTGCAGCGAACCGGAATTGCAATACGCAACGGACGAAGACACCAATGGACCCGACCCGCTGGCTCGAAGATACGACTTCTCGAAAGACCCGTTGGACTACGCCAACGAACAGCGCAAGCTGATTAAACTTTATCGCGAGAGGATTCTCGACAAGTTTGTCAAAGATGGTGACAGCTGGGCCAAGGCACGACGTGGGTATGAACTCACTCTCAGCCTGCAGACACGTGCTGTCAACATGATGGCAAACTGGATTGGTGGAGCCTTCATCAACCGTGACAAGAAGGGTGACCCAGGTGACCGTCCGCCAGTGGAAGTGGTTCCCGCCGCCCAACAACGAGCCGCGTTGCAATTCGTCATCGATGCATCATTCAACGATGATGCATTCGGCTTGACACCCAAACTGCTTGAACGGATGAGCGTCGACAAGTGGCTTGATGGCGGTTCGCGTGGTGCCATGTCCAACGAAGCCACTTGGCCGATCCACGACCGGATTCTCGGAGTACAGGCCTCGGCACTGACGCTTCTGATGAATCCGACAACGTTGCGACGCGTCTATGACAATGAATTACGTCTGCCTGCTGATGTCGACACTTTGACACTTCCTGAATTGCTGTCTTCCATCAACGGAGCCGTTTGGAGTGAACTCGCTGGCGATTGCCCCGACGACCGTAATGACCGGGAACCGATGATTTCATCCTTGCGAAGGAATCTGCAGCGTGAGCACATGCAGCGTTTGGTCGATCTGATTCTTGAATCATCAGATGATACGGCTGCACACAAGCCGATTAGCAACCTCGCAAGAATGGAACTGCGGGACCTGTCACGCAACATCCAGAGTTCTCTGGAAAAATGTGGCAAGAAGATGGATGCTTATACCAGAGCTCACCTGATCGAGACAAAAGAGCGGATCGACCGCGCTCTGGAAGCCGGCTACACATACAATGCAGCCGCAGCAGCAGGTCCAGTGATGATGATGCTCGGAAAGGAAACCGATAGCGAATAGTGCGTTTTGGCAGCAGCACGCGGCTGCCATTGAAGTCGAGGAGCATCAGGGCGTCTCATGATTGAGACGCCCTTTTTTTGTACGTACAACTATCGTCCAACAACATACACAGCTCGGAACACAAAGACGCTAAACTGCCGGGTGCTGCCATCTGCTTTCTTACCTGTACCTGATCGGGGTCCCACCGATGTATCGCACCCGCTATTGCATGACGTGCTGTCTGGTTTCTTTGTCACTTCTGGTTCTGACTCAGACCGCTTCTGCAAAAAAACTGCAATTCCAGAAGTCCGTGATTGACCCCAATATTGGCAAAGTCTGTTATGCCGTCACTGCTGCCGATGTTGACGGCGACAATCGTCTGGACATCGTAGCGATCAGCGAGCGTGAAGCCATGTGGTATCGCAATCCAGATTGGAAAAAACATGTGATGATCAGTGATGCTGTGACAAAAGATCACGTGTGCATCACTGCGGGCGATATCGATGGTGATGGGAAAGTCGACTTTGCAATGGGTGCTGGTTGGCCGAAAAACGGGGGCGAAATCTTCTGGATACAAAGAAGCAAATCACTGCAGTCTCCATGGAAGGTACATCCAATTGGTGCGGAAGCATGGACACATCGCATGAGATTTGCGGATGTGTTGGGTACAGGGCGAAAACAATTGGTGGTCACACCACTCAATGGTGATGGCAACAACGGTATTCGGCTCTTGGCGTATCCCATTCCCGAAAAACCCGCCGATTCAAATTGGACACCAACCGTCATGAACCGGTCTTTTAATCGTGCCCATAATCAATGGCACCTGAATTTGTCTGGTGGAACCAAACCGGATGATACCATCGTTGCCAGTCAGGAAGGTCTGAATCTGCTGCAGCGGTCAGCCGATGGCGGATTTTCGGTAACGCGCATCACAGAAGGAGCCACAGCTGGCCAGCCTACCCAGCGTGGTTCGGGAGAAGTCAAACATGGCACTTTCCATGGACAGATCATGCTGGCCGCCATTGAACCCATGCACGGAAATCAGGTCGTGGTATATCTGGGGAACAAACTCAATTCACAGATGAAGCGGCTGGTCCTGGATGATTCACTTGCTCAAGGACACGCCATCTGGTGCGCTGACCTCGATGGGGATGGAAGCGATGAGGTCATCGCAGCACACCGGGAACCCAAGAAAGACGGAACGGCTCCCGGTATCTATTTGTATCAGGCAACTGATTCCAGTGGAGAGCAATGGAAACGGAGTCAACTGGACAGTCCCATTGCTTGTGAGGATCTGTGGTGCGCCGACTTCAATGACGATGGGAGAATCGACATTCTGGCGGGCGGACGGGCAACCCATGATGTCAATCTGTATCTCAACACGACCACCCGATGAACGCAGAGCGTCCTGATCAAAATCGGTTAATCGCAACAATCGACTCAGATTAACAGGTTGCGGAAATCAGCAGGCGCGCATTCCGGTTCAATACTAGAGAAACCGGTTTCAGGGACCGATGTTTGTTGAACAGGACCAGAATCGCCACGCGCAATCCGTGTGGGGTTTCCGTCCGCCAGTGGTTACCGATTTAACGATCGCAAGTTGGAAGGCGCGTCAAATCCAATTATTCGAGTCAGCTCTTGAATCCAAGAAGCCGGCTTCTTGTCAGACGTGCATTCCGGCTTTCACTACAACATTTGCTATCTGTTGTTACCTACGATCTTATTTCTTTCGTCTGACTGCTATAAAACCATGCGCGGTAATGAATCGATATCGCCAACCGTCTACATGATCGATGATGATCCGAACGATGTACTGATCATCAGGCGTTTATGTGAGTCCGTTGGTTTGAACGTGGAAAGTTTTATTTCGCCCCAGGACTTTCTGATGCAGGCGAGATCAATCGAATCCGGTTGCATCGTCGCCGATTTGATGATGCCCGAGATGACGGGCCTGCAATTGCATGCGGAATTGAAAGATTCCCGCACAGAGATACCAATCATCGTTGTCACTGGACACGCTGATGCCCGAACGTGTCGAAATGCACTTCGGGATGGTGTATTCGATTTTGTTGAAAAGAGCTTCAACCCGCACGACCTGCTCGTTGTGATTCAATCAGCGATTGAAGAAAACAGCAAAAAAATCACTGAGCGGCAGCTCCGTGAAAGAGCCATGAAGCAGTTCGAAAATCTGTCGAAACGCGAAGATGAGGTGATGAAACTGCTTGTCACCGGCATGACGCTCAAATCGATTGCAGGGGAGCTTGGAATTTCGGTGCAGACGGCATCGAAACACCGTCTTCGGCTCTTCGAGAAACTTGACGTCCAGAATGAAGTCGAGCTCGTCAAACTACTGATGCGGATCGACCCTGCGCTTCCTTTAAACGGATACAGTGCTGCCTGAGCAGATTGACTACATCCTCGCCAGAATTTCCTGCACTTCGGCCCTTTCCGGAGGCAGGAAGTGATTGAAGGGTTCTGCCATGTGGTCACTGCAGATCCCATGAATCGAAAGCGCACACTTGGTAGCCTTGATAAAACGACTCGCATATTTGCCAACCGTGTAAATCTGCTGCAAACGATCAACGCGCTGATCCAGGACTTCGACCTTATGGTGGTCTTCATCAATGACTGCCTGGTAGAGATCTACAAACAGCTGCGGGTAAATATTGGCGCCGCCATTGACGCCACCATCTCCACCCATTTCCACGGCCTTCGCCATCAGGTGTTCCGGACCAATGAACATTGACCAGTCCCGACGAACTTCCTTGAGTTTCAGCAACTGCTGAAAGTACTTGAGATCACCGCTGCTGTCTTTGACGCCGATAATCTGTGGATGCTGGGCGAGGATTCGAAGCGTGTCGATTTCAAACCACACCTTTGTCAGACTCGGCATGTTGTACAACATCAGAGGCAAAGGAACTTCTTCAACGATATCTGCGATGTACTTGATCAGCTCCGTTTGGCCAGCAGGAAAGTAATAGGGTGTTGAAAGAACAACCGCGTCAGCGCCGGACTCTCTTGCAACATCAGCCAGCCTCAGAGATTCGACCAGCGAAGTATCCGTGATACCGACAAATACAGGAACTCTCCCTGAAACAAACTCATTTACAAGCCGGATGTAATCGCGCCGCAAGGCATAGCTGAGACTGGGAGCTTCCCCGGTAGTCCCCAGAATAAAAACACCATTCACGCCTCCGCTGATCACGTGTTCCAGCAGGCGATGTGTCCCTTCATGATCCAGCTGGTCTCGGGCTGCGAGAGGAGTTACCAGAGGAGGCACGATGCCGTGATACAACGGTGTTGGTAATTGACAATCTGTCATGGTTCTCAAATCATCATTCTCAAACGGTCATCCAGGCGGCTTTATAATTGAGACCCAGATTCAGAATCCGTTGCAGCAGTGCCTCATAGGTGATCCCCACTGACTCTGCTGATTCGGCAAGATCTTCACCAAACTCGATGTTAGGGTTCGCATTGGCCTCAATGACATAGATCTCTCCCTGAGCTGTCATCCGCAAATCCATCCGGCCGTATCCGCTCATGCTCAAAGCCCGATAGACTCTCTTGCACAGCTTTGAGATTCGTTCCTGTGTTGCCTCATCGAGATCCTTTGCCGCATGGGTCGTGATCTTGTGTTTTTCCTGATACTTGCGATCCCATTTGACGCGACTCGTAGCAATTCGTGCGAGTTCCTCAGGCATGCTGCCGAAGTTCATTTCCCAGGCGGGAAAAGTTCTCAGTCGAGTGTTACCCAATACACCGACATATAACTCCCGCCCCTCAATGTACTGCTCCGCAATGGCATCATCGTTTGTTTTTTCATGGATGAACTTGACCCTTTCCGCCAAGGCTTCATCCGTGTGAACAATTGAAGCCTGTGCGATGCCGTAGGAAGCATCTTCGACGGTAGATTTCACAAACAGTGGGAATGAGAGTTTTTTCGGCCGATGCACAGTCCTTCCGACGGGGAACACAGTGAACCTTGGCGTTGGAATCCGGTGGTAGGTCAAAACCTTTTTGGACAGAGCTTTGTCTTTGGTCAGCAGTAACCCTCTTGGATTGCAGCCTGTGTAGGGTTGTTGCATGAGTTCCAGATAGCTGATGACCGCAAAATCATAGGTCACCACACCATGAAATTCCTCGAGCATCATGAACGTGATATTGGGCTGGAAATCCCGCAAAGCTTCACGAATCGGTGCCAGATCATCGTAAACACCCAAGGGTAGCACTTCGTGTCCCAATCGACGCAGTGTCTCACAAACATCGAATTCTGCTTTCCACGGGTCCATCTCCGATTCGGAAACACCGTCCAGAGTCAGAGGCGGCACATGACCATCCCGGACAAGTACAAGAACGCGGAGTTTGCTCATCGGCTAATCCAGAATTCGTGATGAGGGAAAACAGCAGGATGCCGCGAAACCAACCGGCCACTTCCTGACAGCAATGCTGATGGGTAAGTATCGAACTTCAGACCGGAACAGAATACGGAAAACTCAAATGGCAAAGCGGTGCCTTCCCTCATGTATGAAACTCGTTGTTCGTACTGCAACCAGAATCATTGCGTCACGTTTCGCGTCCTCTGGCGATGTTCCCAGACGCAATTTGAGTTCACGGCAACGTTGAATCATCTCCTGCACCACCTGATCAATCGTGTAGGTGTACTCACCCGTCCATCGTGCGACCGCGCGCCGCAATTCTCCACGCACTCGAACCAGAAAAGCAGCGGCAGTTGGATTTCGCCGGTGAGCGGGATCGTTTGAGAAGAGTTTGCGTAAATCATTGTCATAGATACTGGGAAAATCGAGTCCGTATCGTTCGCGTTTGCGCTGATAATGTGTTCGAAGGGTTTTTCGAATCTTGGAAATCGGTTCCGCTCGGGCCCGTGATTTAACATGGGCACTTTTTCCATCGATCGATTTCATGAAATCATCAACCATGTTCAGCTTATGAATCGCTGGCCAGTTTCGATAACGAGTCCGCCATCTCGACCCTGGGCGAAGCCAAACCGCAAATGTTTCCGCGAAATCTTCCAAGGGATGTGCCTGAGCGTACCACATCTCAAGGTGCTGTACGAAGTCGCGGCTGGAAGGCTTGGGATGATAGTAGTCTGGGTAAGGCTGGGAAGGTTTTCCAAACACTTTCCGGTAGCGTGTCCGGCGTCGGAGACGGTAGGCTGTGTCAATGGCATGTCCAGCTTCATGCCGGAGAATTTTCATGCACCAGGCTTTGGTACCTCCCTCAACCTCAAGCAACTGTTTCCGCTCCAAACGAATCAATCTCGGATGTGCCAGATAGAACGGTATCGCGATTCCCGGGATGCCATCAGGAGAGAACCACTCGTCACTCAGCCAGCAATGGGGAGAAAACTTGAGTCCGCGATGTGCCAATTCCTGATTAAGCTGTTGGATTCTGTCCTCGAGCGGAGTTCCACGGATTGTGAGCTTCAAATCACAGATCCGCGCATCAAGCAACTCCTCATCAGTCATCGAGTTCAGATCTGAATGTTTCGTCGGCATGTTGCTTTCGACAAAAAAAATTCCGGAATGACAACAAAAGCGATCGCGACAGTTTATTCAACAAACAGCGTATGTCTTTACACAAAAATCACGAACTCGGCAAAAGCATCCGAACCACCGGCGAGAATCCCGGCCCTGATTCTGGGGAGTCAAACGCCTTCTTCTCGAAATTGACCGGGTCCGGCAGAAGCGCAATTGCCGTGCTGATTCTGCAGGGCAGCGGCTCGAAAGCGATCATTCAACGGTGTTTTGAGCCAGCCAGTGACTTCCCCTACAAAGTGGGCCAAATTCGATATGGATCTTGGGTTGGGGGGAAGGTGGGTGGTCAAACATCGAATGAAACCGGCGATCAACCTGCCGAATCCGTCGTCATCACACCTCAGGTCG
>JAAXJB010000044.1 GCA_012270065.1 Rubripirellula sp.
GTACAAGCTGGGGAGAGTGATCATGGAACCTGCAAGGAGCGTCAAGAACGCAAAACAACGTTTGAAATTGGTCATCAGTGGGCCGTGCCTGGCTTGAACGGTGAAGATGAGCGGCCGCGCATCTTCTGCGCGGGACTACTCTGACAATAGTCAGAGCTACTCGGTCTATCAACAAACTCATGGTCCGCGATACGACCAGATGGGCAAAATAGCCAATTTCTTCCGGTCATGCCGCTTGTATTGGACGCAGATTGATTGACGAAACAAACAAAACCACCCCGCAGAGGGGTTCCGTAAAATAGTCACGGCAAATCAATACGAGTCCGACTGATTAACTACGTGTAGCAATCAGTGTGCCGACTTTCGCCAAATCACTGGGTGACATCATAAAAGTCAACTCAGACGATAAGGTTGAACGGAAAGTCAACGTGGAAAGGTAACCTACAGACCAAGCGGGGCAAGCAACTCCCCACCGATTAATCCTCCTCCGGGCCCATCTGGACACCTCGAACCCGCCCCTTTCCCCCAACCGAGCCAACCGGCACAGGCGTAAAAACATGACGAGGTGGTGCTTTGGCCACACTCCGCAGCGAACGCAGCCAGCAGAAGCTCAAAGCGAAGATGGTCGGGGAATCCACCGCGTCAGGAGCGGCAATTCCAATCGCAGAAGCAGCGACTGGCCTGGCGCACTTCCGGCGGCTTGGGCCTTTTCGTTTTTCCAGCAGAGCCTAGAATCGGCGTTCCTTTTCCTCAAATACCTAGAAACGCTTGGAACAACGATGAGTGGCGATTGTGATTTTGGTTTGATTGGTTTGGCCGTGATGGGCGAGAATCTCGCGCTCAACGTTGAGAGCCGCGGCTACAAGGTCGCAGTTTACAACCGAACCACTGAGAAAGTTGACGACCTCATCAACGGCAGGGCGGCAGGAAAAAATTTCGTTGGCACGCACTCGATCGAGGATTTCGTCAAGTCGGTAAAACGCCCCAGGAAGCTGATGCTGCTGGTGAAGGCTGGGCCGGCGGTTGATGCCATCATTGAATCGCTAATACCACTTTGTGAACCGGGTGACATCATCATCGATGGTGGCAACACCCATTACGCAGATACCGAGCGTCGGACCAAGCTTGTGGAAGATGCAGGTCTTCAGTTCATCGGCTGCGGGGTATCCGGGGGTGAAGAAGGAGCACTCAAAGGGCCCAGTCTGATGCCCGGGGGAACGAAAGAAGCATGGCCTGAAGTCAAGGAGATGTTTCAGGCGATTGCCGCCAAGGTCGGCCCCAACGATGAAATCCCCTGCTGCGAGTGGGTTGGTCCTCGTGGTGCAGGCCATTACGTCAAAATGGTCCACAATGGCATTGAGTACGGCGACATGCAACTGATTTGCGAGGCATATCAATTGCTTCATGAATTAGGTGGCTTGGACAATGACGAACTCTACGATGTATTTGAGAAGTGGAATCAAGGTGACTTGCAAAGCTACCTGATTGAAATCTCTCGCGACATTTTCAGTGTCAAGGATGATCAAGGCGGAGATGGTTTCCTCGTCGACAAAATCCTCGATGTGGCCGGCGCCAAAGGCACTGGCAAATGGATGAGCCAACTGGCATTGGATCTCGGTGTGCCAAGCACTCTGGTCACAACCGCTGTATTTGCCCGCGGGCTTTCGGCCCAGAAAGAGGCTCGAGTACGTGCCAGCGAAAAGCTGAGCGGTCCCGACGCGAACTCCAATCCGGAAATGTCGGCAGTCGCAAAAAGCCTAGTTGGGGATAGGGATGCGTTCATTGAAGCGGTAAGACGGGCGCTTTACGCATCCAAGATCGTGAGCTACGCCCAAGGCTTTGTTCAACTGCAAGCGGCTTCGGCGGAACACGACTGGGATTTGGATTACGGTAACGCAGCATTGCTTTGGCGAGGCGGCTGCATCATTCGCGCGCAATTCCTGGATCGCATTAAAGAAGCGTTTGACACTGACCCGAATCTTGAAAACCTGCTTCTCGCACCATTCTTCCAGGAAGCCGTTGAAAACGCACAAGAGTCATGGAGAGCCGTTGTCGCCGCTGCATCAGTGCTGGGAATTCCCGTCCCTGCCTTTAGCACCGCACTGTGCTATTACGATGGATACAGACTCTCACGCCTGCCCGCCAATCTGCTTCAAGCCCAACGGGACTATTTTGGCGCCCACACTTATCGCCGTGTGGACAAAGAGGGCACGTTCCACAGCGAATGGCTGCAACTTCGCAAACAGCCAACCGAAAGCTGAAGGCGGCCTCGCCTGCCTGCCAGAGAGCTAGACTGCCTCGGCCAGGATGGACAGATAGGCCAGAAACGCATCAGGGTTTTCCTGCCGACGACCTTGATGCTGCTTGGCAGCATCTAACAAATCACGCAACGCAACTCGATAGGCGCGAGCAGTCACGCCGGGTAGTCGAGCGACGGATTCGATCGTGGTTGCGAGCGTGCGGGCTGGTTCCTTGCTTGGCACCTCGCCGTTCAAGCATGCTCGTAGCGCCGCCGTGGCCGCAACATCGGAAGGCGACTTGTCCTCTCGTCCATATTTCACAAGGATTTCGGCGATCAAATCCGCAGGATTCACTTGTGGCAAACTGGGCTCTCCCTGATTCGCTGCGTCTTGCGGAACGCTCTGGGACGCCTTGCGTCGGTTGCGTCGACGATCAGCCGCTTTGAGTCGCTTCTTCAGGTCATTTCGCTTTGACATGATCCGATAAGACTAAAAAGGGACTCCTGATTCATTCTCGCGACCAACCGAATACGAAGCCAGGGAAGTTGAAGAAGAGGACAGATGGTAGTCAGGCAGCCTTGCAGTAACGCTTTCATGAACAGTCCGGCTACGATCGCCCACGCACAAGCGCGAGCCAGAACAATTCGCTGAGAGGCGTCACGACTGGCAGTTCCTTGTGCACGTGACACGGAACACAGCTCAAACACTGACCAGGGGTTCCAAAACGCCTCGGCTAGCCCCATGTCGTGCAAAGGAACCTGTGTGCCGTCGAGCTCGGTTTCTCACTTTGCGGTACTCTTGACCAGTATTCCGACAAGACAAGGCTGGACAGTTTAAACGCGGCAAACGCCTGCGCAGCCGTCTTTTTGAGATTTTGGCAAAACCGGCTGCCAATGTGGATTTCAGGCAGCCGCAACTGACAGATCATGAACCCCGGAATTGCCAGCTCCGATCAAACGCAGCTCTGCCCGCAAGCCCTCAAGACGTCATGGAATTCAGGCGGAGCGGGTACTCATCTTTGTCAGTCAGCAGCTCTTTGTCAGTCAGCAGCCGCCAAAACACAGCTTCGGGAACCCGCAAACCGAAAGCCACCGTTTGTCGGAGTCAGACATGGACACTTGGTGCACGCAAAACGGCAACACAGCCTGATCGGATCGCTTCATCGAGGGTTCCGAGTCCCGGGACGGGACGACAGTGGAATCAAACAGGTCGTGGACCAATTACTGGCACAAAGACGCTAGCCGCAGCAAACCTCAACCATGCAGGGCGGGCGCGTTCCAGCGTGATGCTGGCTGAATGAGACAGCAATCGAAACCGTTACCAAGCGATACTTGCTATTTACCGCCTTGCCTGATTTTCTCCAATTCACTTTGCAATTCAGCTGCCCTGACGTTGTGGCGAATCACCTTACCACTGGGACCAATCAGCATCATGGTTGGCAGTGTCTGAACGCCGAATTCCCGTGCCAGACGGCTTCCTTCCAGCCCACCATCCTCGAAGAGCTGCGGCCATGGCACTTGAGTTTGCCGCAAATAGCGTTCAACGTCCGCTCTATCTCGGTCCACGTTGATCCCAACAACCTGCAGGCCCATTCGTTGATAACTGGCAAGCAGGCGTCGCAGCTGCTTCATGTCCTGCTTGCATGGCTCGCACCAGGTTGCCCAGTAGTGGACGATGACAGGTTTCCCACGATAGTTCGACAACCGGAAAGCCTTGCCTTTGAGCGTCGTCCCCTCCAAGTCAACCTGCCGGCCAACAGACTCAAGACGGCGAACCGCCCCTGCAGCAACCTCACCAGCGTCTGCTCCTGGAAACAAGTTTGCGACTTTACGGTAATAGACCAACGCCTCCTGATCTTTGTCTTCGAACTCTTTACTGAGAGCCAGGTTCAGCCAGGCTTGAGCCGCCTCTGCGGCGCGTGGATATCTTTCGACAAAGCTGGCCAAGGCGTCGATGTACCATTCCTGGACCTTGGCAAAATCAGCATCGGGCGTCTGCTTGGCCATGTATTCGGCAGTGATTGCCTGATAGTCGGCATAGGCACCCAGTCCCTCTTCGTTCCCAGCATACTTTTTGGAAACAGCCTTTAACCGCTCGAGTCCTGCCGGATACGCCCCCGTTTGCGTGCTCACACTGAGCATATCGACCAGCTGCCGGAACCAGATTTCCCGATCTTCTCTGCTGGTGGAAGCCGAGATCAGCTTTTCGACGATACCGGCACGCTTTTCGTGCAAGCTGGCTACGACGGCCGCGTCCTTGGCAACCCCCAACTGTGTATCTATTTTCTCCAGACTTGTAACCAACTCCTGCATCTGCTCGGCCGCAGCGGAATCACTCATCACCACGCGTGTGCTGGCAGTATCTGGTGCAAAGAAATTTGCACCTCGACCAGCGGCATCGGGCGCCGCCTCATCGAGAACCGGCAAACTCACCAGTCTCCAGTTCGCGGAACTCACCTGCACAAGGGTTCCGACGAGAAACTGGCCACCGCCACTGTCCTGATCGAACATGGCAACGGCATTTTCATAGACGATGAGATCACGGGTTGAGCCCTCTGTTCCAACTGGAACCACGCCCGGGGTTCCGGCAGCGAATTGCACCCACTTGGCATCTGAGGAAACGACGCCCTGCACCTTTGCCAACTCAGCGAAGCCTCGCGTGGCAGAAGCAGCAAGAGTCGCAATCTGCTTCTGCCTTTCATTGCCAAGCCCCAAGGCACGCAACTCCTGATCACTGATCACCAATGGAGCAAACCGGGCCGCGTCACGTTCACGAAGGGCCGCCACGAGCTCGGAGGTGACTTCTTCAGCAGAAATCTGCTTCCACGCGTCAATGGAGCCATCTTCATCTTGGTCGAGGCCCCAGCGTGTGCCGCCAGTCGCCAGCCATCGGTACTGATCGGTTTTACCGTTGAAATTCTCGTCAATGTCGCGATAAACCTCGACACCGAATTTGTAATAACACCACAAGTCGATTTGCTGATCGCCGTTTGTGTCGGCGAAACGTCGCAGCAAAGTCCCGTCCTTGGCAATCACTTCCCAGCCCGACCAGTCACCGCGTTCAAGATCAATGACTTTGCAGTCAGCCCGCATCGCAGGATCCACTCGATCGTATTCAACACCTTCCTGAACGGGTTTGAGGGCCAGGGCCTTCTCAGGGGTAGGTGTCGCAGCTTCAACAGGAGCGACCATATTCGCGAGACTGCCAAGAGCGAACATGAACCAGACGTGCTGCAAGCGATCCATCATTTCGATTGATTCCGTGATTGATTGTAAATCAGTGAAAAACTGGGCGACATCTGCGGAAACAATGCAAGATGGAGCCGATGCACGATGCACTCTCCTGACTGGCAGCGTGCCCGCGTCTGTCCTTAGTGTGACGAACGAGGGCTCGGATGAAAACGGCGATTTTCCGGGGGATTCACGCGACGAATTGCTTTCCCAGTGTGTGGCTGCAGGCGACATGGCAGCAAACGACAGGTCCCATCAGGATTCGCTGGATTGACGTCATCTGCGATTCTGTCAGCTAACTGCGCCGAGACGGAATCCGCCTTTCTTTTCCCAGTCGGTGCAATCCGGACGATCGAAAACGCGCTAGCGAACCACAAAGTCACCCGCTGCGTCAAAGAAATCAGCGATTATGAACTCAACCGGGGGTTTCTTCCCTTTGACAGCCCATCGAGTTTCCGTAAACTTTGCCCCTCCTAGGGACCGATGGTCAGGGACGCGGCCGTGTTGCCGCGTGTGCCAAAAAGTCCAGAAAGGGCGTGTAGCTCAGTTGGTTAGAGCGCGTCGCTGATAACGACGAGGTCCCAGATTCGAATTCTGGCACGCCCATTAAGAGAAGTTTGAATGGCATCGGTTTGACGGCTTGTCAAATCGCGGGCCATGCTTCAAACTCTCGAATCCTCAAGGGGGTGTAGCTCAGTTGGGAGAGCATCTGCTTTGCAAGCAGAGGGTCGTCGGTTCAAGTCCGTCCACCTCCACTTTG
>JAAXJB010000030.1:0-4213 GCA_012270065.1 Rubripirellula sp.
CCGCCAGCACCACGTCGCCCCGAGTTGCCGAGTGATTGCAATTCTTCTTTGGTCAGGAAGCCATCTTCATCACGATCCAGACGTGACATGATGGGTTGCATCCGTTCGGGCAACTCATCTTTGCTGATCTTGCCATCCTTGTTTTTATCCATGCCCATCAAGCGGGTAGCGGGGTTCATGGCTCCACCCCCATCTGGACCGCCTTGTGGGAAACCTCTCTGAGGACCACCACTGGCCGAATCACCACCAGGACCTCTTTCACGACTGCTTCCACCACGCCCACCGAACTGAGGCTGGATTTCATCCGCCGTGAGCTTTCCATCGCCATTCTTGTCGAGTGTTTTCAAAGCGGCTGCAGCGTTGTTGATTTCACTGGCTGAAATCTCACCATCTTTGTTGGCGTCCAGTGCGATGAGTACAGGAAGGAAACTCATCATGCCACCGCGTCCTCCACGGTTTTCCTGACCACGACCACCTTGGCCTCGACCACCAAATCCTGGTCCTCCCTGTCCGGGACCACCTTGGCCTCGACCACCAAATCCTGGTCCTCCCTGTCCGGGACCACCTTGGCCTCGACCACCAAATCCTGGTCCTCCCTGTCCGGGACCACGTTGGTCAGGCCCACCTGGGCGTCGTCCGGCCTGGCCCGGTCCACCACCATTCGGTCCACCACCATTCGGTCCACCACCATTCGGGCCACCAACGTCAGGACCACCGCGTCCCGGCCCACGACGACCGGGGCCATCGCCTTTCTCTTCCTGCTGCGAGACGCGTGGTTTGTCCTCCCGTTGGTCTTGCGCGTTGGCCTGAAAGCCGGTACCCAGCATGAGAGCGACAGCAAAACCTGTGAGACACTTCATGATTTTTCCTTGGTTATTTGGAGGGAAGATGATGCTATGGAGCAGAATGGTCTGATTCGGAACATTCCAATGAACACCGCAAAGCCGCACGAGTTTTGGTGTCATCTGGTTTTGGTTGTTTTTGACAGCCCCAGGCTGTCAGTCGCGGCTTACAGGGATATAAACGTAATTTCCCAACGATATCCACAAGGTTTTTGCAATGAAATCCGTCTCTGAATTGCCCATCAATGGTAGCCGCATCTTTCAGCTGATGTTTTTTTGTGGCCTTTTATCCTGCCACGAAATCATGTTTTGCTCTGCGCAGCAGGTTATTTCTGACCCGAATGTTGATCATGGGGCTCGACCTGTTGCTGGGGAATTACCGTGGAAAGCCAACATGGACTGGGTCAACAAATTCTCCAATTCGAGAAAGGAATTCAACTTTGTTGAGTCCAAGGTTCCGGCATACAAGCTGCCGGATCCACTCATTGGGCGTGATGGCCAGGTCATTGATACAGCAGAAGCTTGGAATGGTTTCAGACGGGCAGAGTTGTTGAATCTGTTTCGAAATCAGGTTTACGGGAATCGTCCTCGCAAAGAATATGAACTGGATTTTGTTCAGGTTGCAGAGAAGGCTGATGTCTGGAATGGCTTGGCGACAGGCCGCAGTATGTCAGCTGTCGTCACGATCGGAGACCGGGAGTACAAGTTTCCGTTTGTGTTGTTCATTCCCAACGGAATTCAGAAACCTGTTCCGGCAGTCATTCATATCAATAACCGGTACTTCATTCCCTTGGACAAAGCGGCGGTCGAGAACGATCCCTTCTGGCCTGCACGAACGCTGGTCGAAAGAGGGTATGCAACGGCTTCGTTCCATACTTCGGATGTTGATCCTGATAAACGTACTGGATATCAGGATGGCATTCGGGCATTTTTTGCCAATGGTGAGGAGCCTGATCCGCAAGCATGGCGCAGTCTTTCTGCCTGGGGATGGGCTGCCAGTCGTGTGCTCGATCATATCGAAACCATACCAGTGATTGACGCTGGTAAGGTGGCAGTGGTGGGACATTCGCGAGGTGGAAAAACATCGCTTTGGGCCGCGTGTGAAGATTCACGTTTTGCGGTTGCCTACAGCAATAATTCAGGTTGTGGGGGTGCTGCCCTGTCGCGTCGTGCTTTCGGGGAAACCGTGGGCCGAATCACCAGCAGTTTTCCCCACTGGTTTTGTGTGCCGTTTGCGAAGTATGCCGACCAAGAAGCCGACCTGCCCGTTGATCAGCACGAGGTGATGGCTTTGATTGCCCCTCGCGCAGTTTACGTGGCCAGTGCTGATGAGGATCTTTGGGCGGACCCGAAAGGCGAATACGCCTCTCTGGTGGCTGCTGCCCCGGTGTTTGATTTGCTCGGAAAAGCATCCATTACCGAGCCGGATATGCCGGCAATGAATTCACCAAGGGTACGGGGAAACACTGGCTATCACATACGCAGTGGTGGACATGGTTTGGGAGAAGTCGACTGGAATTGGTTTCTGGACTTCACAGATCAGTTTCTCCAGCAAGCCCGATAAGTTCTCCAGCAAGCCCGATAAGTTCTCCAGCAAGCCCGATAAACTGGCGCGCCGAACAGACGTGATACCGTCCGAGGAGGTTTGGCTTTGGCATCGGGCGGCTGTGTCTTCTGTCAGCAATTGTCTTGTTTGCTAATCTTGCGGCGCAGATTCACTGCTGACAGCAGCTTGTCACAATTTGCTGTTCTGGTTTCAGGAGAGAATGTCTTTGATGACGCGACCTTTTTGTGTCGGGCCGATAAGCCGCTGGTTCAGACCCTGATAGGGGAAGCTGAATTGATAGGGATCGAGTCCGATCTGGTGAAGAATGGTAGCCTGTAAATCACGGACACTGACAGGATCTTCGACGGGGTAATAGCCGATGTCGTCGGTTTGTCCGTGCATGCCTGGTTTGATTCCGCCGCCGGCCATCCACATGGTGAATGCATGCGGATGGTGATCTCGGCCGATGAAACCTTTGACAAGTTTTTTGTTGACGTTGTTCTGCATCATCGGCGTGCGACCGAATTCTCCACCCCAGACAACCAGTGTTTCGTCCAGCATGCCACGCTGCTTCAGGTCAGCCAGTAGAGCCGCGATTGCCTGATCGATCTGCCGACACTTGATGGGCAGGGTTTCGTCAATCGATTCACCAGGACTTGATCCATGGTGGTCCCAGCCCCAGTCATAAAGTTGTACGAAACGTACGCCATTTTCCACGAGGCGTCGGGCGAGCAGGCAATTGTTCGCAAAGGTGGGGTCATCTCCCTTGTACAGGGTCCGAGGATCGGCGGCAGACTCCGCTTTGGAAATGAAGCCCGGTTTGGCGCCATAAAGTTCCATGGTTGACTGCGACTCCCGGCTGATGTCCATCACCTCAGGAACCGATGTTTGCATTCGATAAGCCAGTTCGTATTGCGCAATGCGAGTCATCGTTTCGGGGTCACCAATGTGTTGATGCTGGTAACGGTTCAGATCATTCAGAGCATCCAGCGTTTTTCGTCTGGCAGAGCGGCTGATCCCTTTTGGGTCTGAAAGGTAGAGAATCGGATCACCGCCGTCAGTCCGACATTGGACGCCCTGATAGACAGTTGGTAAGAAGCCGCTGCCCCATAAAGATTTTCCAGCGCTGGGGGTTTTGCCGCCTGAGGAAAGCACAACGAATCCCGGCAAATTCTCATTTTCGCTGCCCAAACCATAGGTCACCCAGGAACCCATGGCAGGATTGCCCAGCAGCGGATTGCCGGTCTGCATCAGCAGTTGTGCCGGTGAATGATTGAACTGCTCGGTGCTGATGGAACGGATGATGCAAAGGTCATCGATTTGGCGGCAAAGGTTGGGTAGCAGTTCGCTGACCCATTGCCCGCTTTCGCCATGCTGGCTGTAACTGAATTGGGGCCCCAGCATCTTGGGAGTACCCTTGATGAACGCGAACCGTTTCCCCTCCAGATACTCCTGTGGGCACTCAGTGTCGTGCAATTTCGCAAGCGCAGGTTTGTTCTCGAAAAGATCGAGTTGTGAAGGTGATCCGGCCATGTGGAGGTAGATCACGGACTTGACCTTGGATGGCAGACGATACGACTCATTGTTGGCATGCCCATCTTTGGCAAGGAGAGCATTCAGCGCTAACGAGCCAAGCCCGAGTCCGGTTTGTCCAAAGAAGTGTCTGCGCGTGATTGCCCGCAGTTGTTGCAGTGGTAAAGAAAGGTTCATGGTTGGTTGTCCGTTTCGATTAGCCTTGTGATGTGCTGGACAGTATCGATCAACAAGACATTGGGGGCATTGTCTGTGCTGGCGTTTTTGCCACTCAGGGTTTCATCAGGGTTTC
>JAAXJB010000030.1:4313-98093 GCA_012270065.1 Rubripirellula sp.
TCAGGGTTTCATCAGGGTTTCGTCGAGGTTCAGAAGAACATTGGCGATCGCCACAAGTCTTGGGTCAACATTTGTGATCTGTGCTGATTCGAGAAGTTCAGTTCCCTCAGAGAGCTCTTCTTCCAGAGAGTGGTAAAGTCTGTTCAGGCGTGCAACTTCAGATTCATCCGCATCTCTGACCAGCACCATTCGAAAACCAGCCGCGATTCTTGAATTCAAATCACTACCAGCTGCCTCCATTCTTTGCGCCAGCCTTCCAGCCGCCTCCAGATAGACAACATCGTTCAAGGTGATCAAGGCCTGCAGTGGAGTGTTGGTTCGAATGCGACGTATCTGGCATACCTCGCCACTGCCAGCATCAAATGTGGTCATGGAAGGGTACGGACTCGTTCTTTTCAAATAGGTGTAGAGACCTCGGCGGTATCGATCATCACCTGCGGCGTTTTTCCACTTTTCACCACTGTAGGTAGATTTCCAGATCCCCGGTGGTTGGGGTGGCATGACAGATGGACCACCAATTTTATGAACCAGCAGTCCGGAAACTGCCAGCGCCTGGTCTCGCACCATTTCGGCGCTCAGTCGGAAGCGTGGTCCGCGTGAAAGCAGACGGTTCCTTGGATCCAGCCGTAATGATTCCTCGGTGACAACCGAACTTTGACGATAGGTGCGTGACATCACGATCGTCCTTAGCAGTTGCTTGAAGGACCAGCCCTGTTCACGGAAATCCACAGCCAACCAGTCCAGCAACGCCGGATGGGAGGGAGGCATTCCCTGAGTACCGAAATCTTCTTCCGTTTCGACGAGGCCTGTCCCAAAAAGCCGTGCCCAGATGCGATTGACAGCAACACGGGCAGTCAGTGGATTGTCTGGCTGCATCAACCAATGGGCCACGCCCAGTCGATTTGAAGGAGCACTGGACGGGAATTCAGCGAAGCCTGTCAGAACCGAAGCTTTGACCTCTGCACCCTGATCCAGAAAATTTCCGCGATTGTGAATGCGCGTCGTCCGGTGCTGTTTGGAATCCAGGTCAAACATGACTGGTGTGCTGGGGATCTGCTTTTTGAAATTCTGCAATTGGTCTTGCGCTGTCTGCTTTGCTTTCAGGCGTTTGATTGTTTCCGGGAAAACAGCTTTCACGAAGGTGTCTTCCTGGTCCGGTTCAACTTCAGCACGCAACCATGAGACGGGATTCCGGCTAATTGAAAAACGTGATCTGGCAAGCAGAAGACCTTCGCCATATTTCTGTTCCAGTGTGACTTTCAGCGTGCCGCCAGAAATTGGTGCCTCGAAGTCGAAGACAGCCGTTTGGCGTTTTCCGAAGTGGGGAGACAACGCCCATCCTGCATCCGTTTTCCCATCCAGTGCGAAGGCAACATTCCATCTGTGCTGTGAAAAACTCGCGCGGGGATTTTTCAACGTCAGTTTTTTGGATTCACCATCGGGAGTTTCAAGTTCCAATGTCAATTCACGGATTGCCACGTTTTTATCTTCCCAATCACCGCCAGCGACCGATTTGGGAAAGTGGTCAATCCGGAACGAGGTGTATCTGTCATCTTTGGACACAACAGGCAGATCAAAAGTGATTTGCCAGGTGTCTTTTTCGGGGCGGTCTCCGCTGGCAATGAGTCTGTGCTCTTTGTCCTGATTCAGAACAACGCCATTTTCGGACTTGAAATCCTTCAGATTGAGCGGTTGCCATAATGGACGCTGCTTCAGCGTGTTTTTCCATTGTTCAAATTCTTCAGAGAAACCGTCTGGACGCTGGTTGGCCAGACGGGTCGCTTGATCAAGTTGGGACGTCAGTTCTTTCAGCTTTGCTGCCTGGGTCGCTGTCGGCGTGGGATGAAACGGTGCCTCATTGTCTGCATCCCGAGTCTGGTTGAAATAGGCGAAGAACGAATAGTAGTCCTGAATGGTGATCGGGTCGTACTTGTGGGAATGACACTTCGCGCAGCCCATCGTCAATCCCATCCAGACTTGCAAAGTCGTGTCAACACGATCCTTGACTGCTGCGATGCGAAACTCTTCGTTGTCCGTTCCTCCCTCGTCGTTGGTCATCGTATTCCGATGGAATGCTGTTGCCAGAATCTGATCGTCGGTGCGATTTGGCAGCAGGTCACCACCTAGCTGTTCGATCGTGAATTGATCAAAGGGGAGGTCACGATTGAAAGCATCGATAACCCAGTCACGATACCGCCAGATGTTACGGTGTCGATCTTTTTCATACCCTTTGGTATCCGCGTAACGGGCCAGGTCCAGCCACATTCGTGCCCAATGCTCACCGTAACGATCACTGTCAAGCAGACGGTTCACGAGTGTTTCGTAGGAGATCGGTTTTTCCTCATCCAGGAAACTCTTTGCCAGTTCAGGCGTTGGTGGCAAGCCGGTGAGGTCCAACGCCAGACGACGCAAGATCGTTGCGCGGTCGGCCAAGGGGGCTGGTGTTAAATCTGCCTGCTCAACTCTGGCCAGAATGAAGGAGTCAATCGGGTTGGCCACACCCTCGACTTTTGAGTGGGAAGGCAGCGGGCTTTTCTCGGGTGCAAGGAATGACCAATGCTTTTCGTACGCAGCTCCCGATGCAATCCAGGATTTCAAGGTTGAGATTTGACTGGCTGAGAGTTGGTGGCCTGTTTCAGGTGGTGGCATGACAGCATCGGCGTCCTCAGAAGTGATCCTGGCCACCAATTCACTTTCATTCGGCTTGCCCGGAACCATCGCTCCCGACTGTATTGCAGAAGAACGTTCGTCCAACCGTAGATTGGCTTCACGTGCTTCACTATCCAGCCCGTGACAGGAAAAGCAATTTTCAGAAAGGATCGGACGCACGTCACGGTTGTAGCTTGGTGTCCTGCCTTCATGATTCTGTTGACCGACGATTTCCTGCGCAACCAATGCGGTCGTAAAATCACCTGCTGCAAGAGCAAGGCACGAAACGGCAAGTGCGATGACTTTGGCCGGAAACTGACTGAAATCGGGAAGCAGACAGTAGCGTTGACGTTTGAATGAATGAAGCATCATTGTTTGAGATAAAAACAGTCAAAGAAGATGGAGTGGATTGGATTTGAGCAGTCGGCCTTCGCAAGGCAGAGCCGGTGTGAAATCGTCGGCTCCTGAAGGATTGGTCGCAATTCTGGCACGGCATTGCGGTGATGAACTTGCGAAGATGATGAGGTCATGTCGGTGAATAGCCCGGCAGTATTTTAGTCACGAACACTGAAGTGCCGTGCTTCTGGTGAGACCAACGCATCATTTCCGTCAAACAGGACATCACCCGGTCATACTCACCAAGCAAAATCGTGGAGGTGGGACCAGTGGTCACTTGAATCTCATCATACTCGTTGAGCTTTGCAATGAAATCTTTGATCAGGTCACGAAAGTGGTTGGCGAAGGGATACATGCTGATTTCGACGGTTGTGATCACGCTGGTTTGTCTCCGTGAGTGTGAGTGGGCGAACCGTCGGCCTTGGGGGAATTCCAGAGACAGTCACTGCCCAGCGTTTACAAGGATCCCCGCGTAAGAGGATCCCCGTTTACAAGGATCCCCGTTTAAGAGGATCCCCAGCATTTCCAAGTATCTGTGAGTCCGGCGTTTGCGTCTTTGGGATCTGCGAAGCTCATTGTAAGGAATATCACCGGAATTTGTACATTTGATATCCTTGTAAACTAGCGTGTCCAAGCAATGAAGCTGCTTGTCAGGTGGAACCCTGACTTGGTGATCGCCGATGGATTGTCCGACAGCGGTTAGCAGGAAATCCGAATTTGGACTTGTTGCTGGTATCCCCGCTTCCAATTGAGCCTCTGACCTTTTGCCTTTCATGACCAAGCCAACTGAGATTTTTGAGAAAGTACCCTCGTTCGAGCCTGGTGATCCTGCGGCGCAAACTGACCCGCAGGCCTTTGAAACAGTAGTCAGATCGAGAAGAAGCACCCGGGTCTACACCCAGGATGCCATTCCAGAGACCGTGATGCGTCGGTGTCTCGAATTGACGTTGCTGGCTCCCAACTCATCGAATCTTCAGCCTTGGGAGTTTCACTGGATTCGTGATGTTGACAAGAAGGCAGAGTTGGCCCGATTGTGTTTGCGGCAGCCGGCGGCTACGACAGCGCAGGAACTTGTTGTCTGTGTGGCTCGTCTGGACACCTGGGACCGAAATCGAAAACTGATGATCAAAGCGATGCAGGATTCAGGACAAGAAGTGCCCGAGTCAGCATTGGCTTACTATAAAAAGCTTGTGCCGTTGGCCTATGGCCAGGGACCATTTTCGGTTTTCGGACCCTTCAAGAAATTGATCTTCTGGATGCTTGCTCTTCGTAAGCCAATGCCGAGAGGACCGGCGGGAAAGGCGGACATGCGGGTCTGGGCCCATAAGTCGACCGCTCTTGGCTGCCAGAATCTGATGTTGTCTTTGAGGGCATTCGGTTATGACAGTTGCCCGATGGAGGGGATGGATCCTGTGCGAGTGCGTAAACTTCTGAAGTTGCCACGGACAGCAGAAATCTGCATGGTGATTTCGGCAGGCAAACGCGCTGAAAACGGAATCTATGGTCAACAGGTGCGTTTTGATCCCTCTCTGTTTCTGTTTGAGGTTTGAGTTCCGATTCAAATGTGAACTCGCACGTGAATGCGTGACGCCTTTGGTAGTGCTGATGCCTGAATGGGCAAGCGGTAAGCAGCCGGTCGTCGCCATGAGGACTGCTGTTGCTTTGTGCTCGGCTGGTATGCTTGCCCGACTGATAGGATGTCGCCAAATCGGGGGGGCTGGCGAGCGGGCTTGATTGTGATGGGTGGGGTTCTTTTGCTTCTTCTTGAGGAGCTTTGGGAATTCGATGCAAATCTCCATTGCCAGTGGCTCGGGCAGCGGGGATGATTTCCAGAGTGTTGTCGTTGTTTTTGTTTCTTGCCAGCAGGGTTCTATTGTGACAAGCACTACCCCGGGCTCCGTGCCTCAAGTTGTGATCGTTGGTGGCGGTTTCGGCGGGTTGGAGACAGCGAGAAGCTTTCGGAAGTCAAACGTTCAGGTCACTGTGGTTGATCGCCACAATTACCATCTTTTTCAGCCTTTGCTGTATCAGGTCGCGACAGGTGGCTTATCGCCGGCGAATATTGCCACGCCGCTTCGATCGATCTTTCGGCGTCAGGCCAATTGTGAAGTTTTGATGGCAGAGGTACTTGACTTTGACTTGGATCAGAAGCGTTTGATTCTGGCGGATGGCACGTTGTCCTATGACCATCTGGTGGTTGCCGCTGGTGCGACCCACAGTTATTTCGGTCATGAGGATTGGGCTGCGTTCGCACCGGGCCTGAAAACACTCCAGGACGCGACCTCGATCCGACGCAAAGTTTTTCTTGCATTTGAGGCAGCGGAACGCGAACGGGATCCAATGATTCGTGAGGAGATGATGACCTTCGTGGTTGTTGGTGGAGGTCCTACTGGGGTGGAACTTGCCGGCGCGTTGTCGGAAATTGCCAGGCACACGATTCGAAATGACTTCCGGCACATTCACCCTGAGGATGCACGCATCATCATTGTGGAAGCTGCGGAACATGTTTTGGCCCATTATCCTGCTGAATTGAGCAGGCGGGCTGCTGATCGAATTCGAAATCTCGGAATTGAAATTTACACGCAGACACGCGTGACCAATATCACGGATGAACAAGTCTGTTTGTCATCCGAAGACGGTGAAAAGGTCATCAGGACGCAGACCGTTCTGTGGGCTGCAGGGGTACATGGCAGTCCGTTGGGAAAGAAATTAGCTGAGGCTTGTGGCAGAGAGACCGACCGCGCCGGGCGTGTGGAAGTGACAAGCGGCATGAATGTAGAGGGTCAGGATGACATTTTTGTCATTGGTGATCTGGCCAACTGCACGGACGGCGCTGGTGAAAAGATGCCAGGTTTGGCACCGGTCGCGATTCAGCAGGCACAATACGTTGCCAAACGGATTCTCGCCAACATTTCTGGATCCGTGCATCAAGAGCCATTCACCTATCACGACCGCGGCACAATGGCCACCATTGGACGGGCGCAAGCAGTCGTTAAGGTGGGAAAACGTGAAAGTGTTGGTTTCATCGCATGGTTGATGTGGTTGGTTGTTCATCTGTTGCAGATTGTCCAGTTCCAGAGCCGTTTGCTGATCCTTGTGCAGTGGACATGGAATTATCTCACTTTCAGCCGCAGTGCGCGAATCATCACGAGTGATGAAAAAGTGATCCTGATCCGCGACAATGAAGCGAGTGATGAATTGTCGACCGTGAATCCGGATTCGGAAAACGACGCTCGTGGTGGTACGAATGACGAAGTTGCGGAGGAGTGAGAAGCGATTCCGATTTCATCCTTCGGCGGCTGGGCGACAGTCGTTGGCAACGCGTCGGTCCAAAACCAGCATTTGAACCGAATTTGCGGTTTACGGTTTTTCGTTTCGTTTGTTGGATGCTGGGTACGGTTTTGAACATTGCACGTGGTCATCCTGAGGCTACCACGTTGGAGAATTGAGCATCGAAAATGAATGAACAGGACCAGACTTTGACCGGCGAGCCCGCCAATTCAACAGGCACGTCGTCTGATCCAGACACAATTCCTTTGCTGAAACGCTGCGAAGAAGCTTGGGCTGCTTATGCACCATTGTTGCGACCCGGCTTGATGCTGGTGGTTTTCTTCGCGGCTCTGTGGGTGCTTCATCACGAATTCAAGACGATGAAGTATGCAGACGTGGTTGCCAGTTTCCACGCTCTGTCTGGTGCCGAAATTGTCGCGGCCATCGGGTTCACCGCAGCAAATTTCATGGTGTTGATTGGTTACGACTGGTTTGGCGTCAAACTCGTCAAGCATAAAGTGACTCCCCGTCAGGTTGCCACTGCGTCATTGTTGTCATACGCCTTCAGTAACTCGCTGGGTGTGTTTTTGGGAGGAGCACCGGTACGTGCCCGCTTGTATTCATCCTGGGGAATGCCCTCGAGTCAGATTGTGCGGCTTGTGCTCGTCATCGGCATTGCTTTCTGGCTGGGGCTGTTTGCACTTGCCGGACTACTGTTTGTGTGTGCCCCGTTTGAGATCCCGGATAAGTTCCACCTGCCCTTTGGCACCAGTCGACCCTTGGGAATTGCACTTCTGTTCCTGGCGGCTGTATTTCTGTTGATCTGTGGACTTCGCAAATCACCGGTGCAGATTGGCAATGTGAATTTACAGCCCCCACCGTTGAAAATTGCCCTCGCGCAAATGACCGTTGCCATGGCTGACTTCATGCTTGCAGCAGCAGCTTTGTATGTGTTGTTGCCCAATGATGTCGCGATTGGATTCCTGCCATTCGTCGCGATATTCGTACTTGCGGTTTTTGTAGCTTTGGTCAGTCATGTTCCAGGAGGTCTCGGTGTGCTCGAACTGGTGCTGATCACCATGTTGCCAGGCGGCGCTGATGATCTCGTCGGAGCCTTGATTGCGTTCCGGATCATCTACTATCTGCTTCCCCTGATCCTTGGCGTTGGAGCCATCTCGTTTGTGTCCATCCGTGGGAATCGCGAGAAGATCACCGATGTGTTATCCGGCGGTTTGCGATGGGCCAGTATCATCAGCCCACCGATCATCACGGGCGCGGTCTTCATGATTGGGCTGATCATGCTCGTTTCCGGGACGTTACCGCCATCTTCCGGAAAGCTTCAGCTGATCCGGAATTGGCTACCGTTGCCGCTGGTTGAAGTATCCCATTTTCTTGGCAGTGTCATTGGCGCTTTGTTGATTGTGTTGTCCCGTGCGTTGCAGCGTCGAATTGATGCGGCTTGGTGGCTTACCATTGCATTGCTGGCTGCCGGTGTGATGGTTTCACTTTTGAAGGGCTTTGCCTGGGAGCAGGCGACACTTGTGGCAATCATGTTGATCGCCCTGTTGCCATGTCGGCAGTATTTTTTCCGTCACGGCCGGATTTTTGCAGCCTCCTGGAACGTCCGTTGGATGGTTGCGATTGCGATGACATGCGGTCTGATCGTCTGGCTGATTCTGTTTTCCTATCGGCACGTGGAATATAACGATCAGCTCTGGTGGAGTTTTGCGTATGGAAAAGCTGGCGAGGCGCCACGCGCTTTGAGGGCGACCGTTGGGGCTGCTGCAGTTTTTGTGATTGTCGGTTTGATGCAACTTTTCAGAACCGTTCCAGCCTTGCCAGACTTGCCGAGTGAGCAGGAAATGGCAGAGGTCGAGACCATTGTTGCAAGCGATGGTGATACTTCGGCCAATCTTGCTCTTCTTGGCGACAAGCGGTTTGTATTCAGTGACGATGATCGTGCTTTTGTGATGTACGGTTGCGAGGGCGGGAGTTGGATTTCCATGGGTGATCCGGTTGGCCCCAAAGAGGCGGCCGATGATGCCGCCTGGAAATTCCGTGAGGCGTGTGATGCTCAGGGGAAGCGGCCAGTTTTCTATCAGGTGGATGAGGCCGGTTTATCACGCTATATCGAGATGGGACTCTCGCTGCTGAAGTTGGGTGAAGAAGCCAAGGTGCCGTTGGGTGAATTTTCACTCAAGACATGTTCACGTACGGTGCGTCGAAACCACAAGAAGACGCTGGCTTCGGGATTGCGTTTTGAAATCATCCCACAGACAGATGTTCCCAAGTGGCTGCCAGACTTGAGGAAAATTTCGGATGCCTGGCTGGGCGAAAAAGCAGCCGCCGAAAAAGGTTTTTCACTCGGCTTCTTCGACGAAACCTATCTCCTGCATTACGACATCGCGATCATCTTTGACAATGAAACACCGATTGCTTTTGCGAATCTTTGGAAGGGTGGTACAGGAAGCGAACTTTCCATTGATCTGATGAGGTACCCGCCCGATGCGCCGCGAAGCGTGATGGAGTTTCTTTTCGTCGAATTGATGTTGTGGGGCCATGAACAGGGATACGACTGGTTCAGCCTCGGGATGGCTCCTCTATCTGGTGTTGATGCTCATCGTCTTGGGCCCGCATGGAACCGTGTGTCGAGTCTTGTTTATCGGCATGGAGAACATTTCTACAATTTTCAGGGGCTGCGTGCTTACAAAGAGAAATTTCACCCCGTCTGGTTCCCCAAATATCTCGCATCTCCCGGCGGTTTGGCGACGCCCAATGTTCTGGCAAACGTTTCCACTTTGATTGCTGGTGGGATCATGCGACTTGTCAAACGTTGATCTGGAAGTTTCCACTCTTTTGTGATCGCGTGTTTTGCATGATCACATCATCCATTGTTCGGGATGTGATCAGTTGGTTGCGTCGAGGTTGATCGGGGCTTCAGATGACCAAGCCAAGCCAGAGTTGCGCCAAACAACAGTGCAACAAGATGTGCAAAATCTGCTGAAACGGTCGCCGGGTTTGATGGCAGGTGTCCCAGTGACACAGAAAGGCGGACCAGCAGGATCACGATCAGAATGGTGAAACTGGCTTGTTTGATCGACCGACTTGCTTGGATCAGAATTGCACCGAGGCATCCGTAGTAGCCAGCCGACGGGCCCACGTCCCGACCGTTCATCAGAGCATCGACGGACGACGAGGGATGAATTTCTGCAAGCAGTATGACACTGATGGAGATGATCGTCAGAATTGTGAGATGGCAAAGAAAAAACAGCCTGCATGCAGCAGGCGTTCCGTAGATATGCTCACAAAACCCGAGGCACACAATCAGCATTGCCAGAGAAGTAAGGAATTTCCAGCCACCACCAGTCAGTGCGAGGCTTGTGAGTAACCGCTGCCACTGCAGAGCGGGCAGGTCGGATGGTGCGAATCCAACCCATTCACGCCACGGTGCAGCCAGTGGCTGCCAGTAGGAATTGCTCGCGATGGCAGAAAGTAGCAGGATGGTGGTCGCAATGAGGGTTAATCGGTAGTTGCGGAACTCGGATGACAAGCGGGGGATTCGTTTCTGGGAAATGTTTTGGGAAGCATCATTCGGTAAAAAAAACACAGGTTCAAAGTCTAGAATGGTGGCTGGTTGTCTGGCAATGCTATTGACCGGCAAGTCATTCGGCTTGGAATTCGTGTTAAGCTTTCAAGCAGTGGCCAACAGTATCTGCTTGAGTTTTTCAGTCTGAGTTTGGCGGCCCTTCACTCGCAACCTGGTTTTGGTGAGTTCTTGATGAAAGCGATTCTGTTCCTGATCCTCCGTAAGCCGTGGTGCTTGGTATTTTTTCTTCTTGGTTTTCCAGTCGTAAGTGGCAGTGAACCTCCTAATGTACTGATGATTTCCATCGATGATCTGAACGATTGGGTCGGGTGTCTGGGAGAGAATGAGCAAACGAGCACGCCCAATATTGACCGGCTTGCTGACCGCGGTGTCTTGTTTTCGAACGCGCATTGCCAAGCTCCGATTTGTAACCCGTCTCGTACCAGTTTGATGTTGGGCTTGCGTCCCAGTACCACTGGGATCTATGTCAACCGTCCGTGGTTTCGTTTGACCAAACGCAATAAAAACCGCACCACCATGTCACAGTACTTTGGTGAGCATGGTTACAAAACGCTGACCGCTGGAAAGATCTATCATGCCAGTCGCGTTGATAAGGCATCATTTCAAGTAGTAGGACCTCGCCCTGGTCAACGCCTGTCAATCGATCAGCAGCTGGTTCCGGACATTGCCTCCCCCAGTAAGTTGTGGGACTTTGGCCCGCAGTTGTACGAGGAACACAAGTTTGGTGATGCAGTGACTGCAACTTGGGCCGTTGAGCAGATCAAAAAGAAACATGGCCAACCTTTTTTCATGGCCGCGGGATTCTATCGACCCCATGTCCCATTCTATGCCCCGAAGTGTTTTTTTGACTCGCACCCTTTGAGTGACATTCATACACCGGAGGTCAAGTCCGACGATTGTGATGATCTGCCTGCGGCGGCAATCAAACTGACTGAACATGAGGTGCCACCGCCTCATGATTGGTTTGTTCGCGAGAATCAGTGGAAACCGGCAGTTCAGGCGTATCTTGCCGCCGTCAGTTTTACCGATGCACAAGTCGGGCGTTTGTTGGATGCTCTCGATGAGAGCCCTCACGCAGAAAACACCATTGTTGTCCTGTTTTCCGATCACGGTTTTCATCTGGGTGAAAAAAATCGCTGGGCCAAACAGTCTCTCTGGGAACGCTCGACTCGAGTGCCACTCATCATTTCGGTTCCAGATGGATTGCACGGTCGGGTCTGTAACAGTCCGGTTGAGTTGCTTGGAATCTACCCGACTCTACTGGAACTCTGTGGTTTGCCGATGCGGGATGACCTTGAGGGAGTGAGTCTGAATCCATTGCTGGAAAACCCGGAAGCCGCGTGGGACCACGTTGCAGTGACCACCTATCAGCAGAGTAACCATGCGGTGCGAAGTAAGCACCACCGGTACATCCGCTATGCCGATGGATCCGAAGAGCTTTACGACCACCGAGTTGATCCGAACGAATGGAATAATCTGGCTGGTCGGCGAGGCATGGCCGACTTGATCAGGCAGCATGCAAAACACTTGCCTCGTGTTAACGTTCCCGAGGCACGCATTGAAGTTGCGAACAGCAAAAAGGTTGAAGGCAGGCAAACGGTGAGGCCGAGCCAAAAACGCAAGCCCTCGGTCAGGGATAAATAATCACGGCGTTGAACGGTGACATGGCAGGGGTGACATAGCAGAGGTGACACCGTTGGAGTGACATGCAAGAGCAGTGTGCAACGCTTCGTTGCAGCGTTGCTTCGTTGCAGCGTAGCCGGTGATCGTCAGGCCGGCCTTCTTTCGGTTCACTGCTTTTTCGATGCAGACTCTGTTTCCAGGGAGTCATTGACGCCGTTTTGATTCTTGTCCGTGACTCCCGAGTAGGGATTATTGGCTACCGCTTGCCATGCGATTTTTCGAAACACCCGGTCCAGATCTGCACTTGGAAATTCAGGGTTTCCACCAAAATCAATTTTGTCTTCGATCAGCTCAGGTGATTTACCGTAAAGCGTTGCATAAAACACGTAACCTTCCAGACGATCAAACCCCGGCCCAAGGTGTCCCAGTTGATCTCTCCAGAGGGAACGTTCCTTCCGACCAATCACCCGGTGAATGCCTTCGACACCCGGTAGCTCACCGCGGAGGAAATGTTTCGCAGCTAGCACCATTGCATCCGAGGTCGGCAGAACAAAAACCTTCTCTGGATATGAGTTTCGGAGTGGGTCCATCACGACGGCGTGCATTGTTTTTCTTTCGCCGGACAATTGATCCATGACAGCTTCCGTGAAGAACGCTTCGGACGTCGGTTTTTCTTTGAGTTGTGATAACTGTGGCCATGCATCCGAAATGTAAAACTTCATTTCAGGATTGTATTTCAGGCAGAAGTCAATCCAGCACGAGAAATATTTTGCCTGGTCCTGGAAATAAGGGCCAAACATCATTGCTTCCCATTTGGCGTTTGCAATCGAGGAGAGCAGTTTGGGATAGGGTTTTCCCTTGAAATCGAAAATCCCGTTTTCCTGCTCCCATTTGTAGCGCGCACTGCCGGTGATGCCTCCACCGATATGGGTGTACAGAGGCTGGTCCATGCCTGCCCCTTTGACAATCCGTGGCATTGTCTTGTAACCGGGCGCCATGAAACTGTGCCCCACCCCTACAATTCTCATGGCACCATCAGCAGGCGGTGGATAGGACACCACGGCCGGTCCTTTTCCGGAGACAGCCTTCGCAAATGCTGCCTTGATTTCACTGGCAGACATGTAGCAAATGGCTTCGTCTGGAAAACGCTCAAGCTCCCAGCCAGCATCAACTTTGAAAGTCTGTGGTACGCCTCCGCGATTACGGTTGCCAGCACTGCTTTTTGCATTGTCTGGTGCTTTGCCCATCTTGTTCCGATAGGCCAACGCTTCCTTCCAGGTGAGTTTTCCATCCTCGTTGGTGTCCGCCGCCGGGAACTGTTTGAGCAGTTGTTGCAGCCGTTTGTTGTTCTGAGCGTTTTGTCCAAAAACGCAAGCACCCAACGAGAACCCGATGGTGATCAATGTTGCGACACAAAGACGAGAATTCATTTGACTTACACCTTGCTGTTGCCGGTTGACGAGCCAGTCATGGCTGAGACGCTGTTTTCTGTTTTTTCGCACCGTTTTGAAGAAACCCAAGCAGTTCATCTTCGCTGATTTCATGAGTGGCCCCATGACCTGCCCCTGTGACTTTGCAGTGCACGACATCGCCTTCAAGATAACTGAAAAATTCAATTTGTCCCTGCGTCCTGCTCGGAATGGTCAGCTGTTTAGCGGTTTCACCCATCTGTTTTGCCCATAGATAGGTTGATTCTTCCGCTGACAGAAAAGCCAGTTTGCCACCTTTGGCAGGAATATGTGGGGAAACACCACCCTGATAAGGCACCAGTCGATCATTGGTTCCCGAAATGTTCATCAGGCGTCTGCCCGTGGCTGGCTTTGCCGGTTGGCGATAATCATTGCCATCACCTCGGGCTTTGAAATGCGTTCCGTCATGTTGCCAGACATTCAGGGGACTGACTCCGCTGATGAAGTTTCGGAAGTGAGGCAGTCTGCTCTCGATCATCAATTGGTTGACCAACGCAGCACCATTGGAGGCTCCCATGACGCTGAAGTCATCCTTCTTGATATTAACGCATTCAGCCAGTTTCAGAACGATTGACTCGACAAATGCAGTGTCATCTGCCTTGGAACGCTCGGAGACAATGTTCCAGCTTTCCTGATAGCCCTGCGCGAACACCATCACATATCTGGAAGCGATTGCCTTCCGGTTGCGAAGCATGTTGCGCATGGCGTCTCTTGCGTTACCGCCATTACCATGAAGGAAGATCAACACAGGATATTTGCTGTCTGTTTTCCCGTTGGGAACATTCACAAAAAAGGGACGCGGGTAATCGCGTTCCTGGGACCATGATTGCCGTATGAAGTATTGTCCAGACTCAACGACGCCTTCGCGTGGTGCAAATCCCGGTTGGCCTGAAGTACCAATCCGTGGATCTTCTGAATTGCGGGATTGATCTGGTCTGCCCCGGTGTTGTGAATGCCCGATCGATCTATCAGCCCGATGTTCCCTCTCTTGAAGAAGGTCACGGAGTTCGGTTCGCAGTTCATTGAGTTCCTGTTCATTAAGTTCCTGTGCACGATTTTCTTTATTTGACTCGACCAGACGAAAGGCGAGTTCGGTGCATTCACTGTCAAAATCGACTTGTTCCTGAAGATCATCAATTTCATCTTCGATTTGTGCCCGTCTTTTCTGCTTCAGGTCCTCCCCGGTATCCAGATCAATGTGGAGTTGTCGCAGTCGACTGATGTTTTCAATCGAGTCTGTCAGTGTGCGTGACAACCTCGTCATGATCCCGCTTGCAGGCAATTCATGAAGACGCTGTTTTAATTCTGATGTTTCAATGATTCGGTGGGTGAGTTCCGTCTCGGTCTCCATGGCAACTCGCAAACGCGCGATTTGTCTTTCAAGAAAGTCAATTCTGGATTCTCCGTCGCGGTTCCGGTTTTTTTCGTTCGCTGTTTCTGCTGAAATCACAAGCTCATCAAGTTGCATCTGCAAGATGGAAAGTCGATCAAGTTTGTTCAGACGTCGTTTGAAAAGCTCAGACTGCAGTTTGAGTGCATTCAGTTCCCGACGAATTTCGTCCTGTTCATCCAGGATTTCACGCATGCTCTCGCTTACGCCAGAAAACGTGGGTTTCGTGGAGTCATTCCTCTGCGCTGGCGTTTTCGAGACTGCGAGTGCATTGAGCATCACAACGGCAGATAAAAAGACTGTTCGGACCAAACTTGTACTGGTGTTTGTAGGTAGCAATTCGGGTTCCCTGATGGTTTTCAATTCAATGCCATCACGTGCTCTGCAAAATGGCAGAGAGTTTAATGACAGGGCGTTTCAAATGGTGATCGTGGGTCGCAAAGAAACAGTCATCTGGATTGAGAGAAAAGCCACTTCATGAAATCGGGTTCCTTGCTGCACCGATCGCTACTGATTTGTGTTGTTCCATTAGCGGCACCGGGAATCATTTTGCCGGAAACTCCGTGGTTGTCTCCGACCCAGGTGGTCAATTTCATGACTCCTCCGAGTTTTTTGATCTCCTCAAATACTTTGATGTCTTTTTCAATCGGGCAGGCTCCGTCTTTGTCTCCGTGAAACGCCCAGATCGGCACGTCCTTGATTTTCGAGGGATCAATGAAATCTTCTGTTCTGCGAAGACCGCTACCCGCCGAAGGTGCAGCAGCGGCAAAATACTCGGGATCCAATTGAATAAAAATGTAGGTTCCATGTCCGCCCATGGAATGGCCCATGATGTAGATGCGGTCATGGTCGACCGCCGGCAGCGTTTTTACGTAAGATTTGATTTTCTTGAAATCTTCGTTGTTCCATAGGCCTTTGGCCTGGGGAGCCACCACATAGCACGGAAATGCCTTCCTCCGTTCTGGTTCGGCTAATTGTTTGTTCCAGTCCTTGAGTTGCTTTCTGTTGTCGTTTCCTTTTCCGCCCGCGCCATGCAGTGAAACGATCAGTGGATAATTCCTGTCTGTTTTGATTTGTATCGGAGCCATGACTCGAAGCGGCATGCCGTCGTGCACATGGGCCTGGTACAGCTGTTGCCAGCCAGAACGTTGTGAGGGGCGCTGCGCGACGCTGGCTGTGCCAATCACACAGAGTGCCGTGAAAATTGAGTGTTGTAGCAGTATGACGGGTTTCATTCTCGTTTTTCCCAGTTCTCTGAAAAGTCTTTTTGATATGACTGAAGTGTATCATCGGAGACTGAATTACAAACCACTCTGGTTGGCGATTAGTAACGCATCATGCAACTTGGCACATTGTAAAAGTTGCAGCATCGAGTTGCAGCATCGGACGTATGCCGGTTTTTGGTTGGTATGCCCGTTGGCCTCCATGGGACTTCAATGGGATACGGTTTGGACCGTTCCGACTTCGACTGGCTGGCCGGTATCTGCACTCTGGATTGCCGCAAAGCAGAGTTCAAGGCTCTGCAGATTGTTCGCCGCGCTGTGACTTGGCTCGCGTTTTTCTTCAATTGCACAGAGTAACTCGCCCATCGCACCATCAAAACCGGATTCAAACCAGCACCCCGTCAGCGGCACCGAGCATTGTCCCGCTTTCAGGAAGATCTGCATTTCCGATTGGTCATTGAGGCCTGGGCCGCGTGAACGCAGCGTGCCTTCGGTACCGACCACTGTCGTCACATCTTCCTCACCCAGTTGCGTATGACCGTGAAAGGACATTCGGATCTGCGCTTGCGGATACCGAATGATTGCCGAGGCAATGGCAGGCGGTTGGAATACCTGCCTGTCAAAGCGTCTGGTTTCTGCAAAAACCGACTCTGCTCTCTGATTGCCCATCATGCAGTTGGCGATGTCAAACCAGTGGATACCAAAGTCAAACAGTATCAAATGATGGATGTTCTCAAAGGCTGGTGTGCCAGCGATCCATGTCTGGTCCCATTGCAATGAAAAGTCAATCGTCGTGACATCACCAATGAGGCCGGCATCGATGGCATTGCGGAAATAGCTGAAATGGGGAGCCCAACGACCGTTCTGGTTGACTGCGAGGCAAACGTCCTGTTTTTTCGCAAGTTCAACAAGCTGCTTCCCTTCCGCCAAATCAAGAACAAACGGCTTCTGACTGAGCACGTGTTTTCCTGCAGCAATTGCATCACGGATAATGGGAAGTCGATCGGCAGGGTGTGGCGTTGCATCAATCACTGTGATGTCTTGACGTTCCAGCAATGCGCGGTAGTCATCGTAGACATCGGCGTCCGGGAAAAATTCGTCCCTTCGCTTTTGGGCATCCGCCATTGAGCGGCTGGCAATCGCCTTCACTGGAAACCCACATTTTCGATAGCTGCGTAAATGGAATTCGCTGATGCCTCCCGCACCAATCAGTCCTATCGCATGTTCATTTGACTCTGGCTTTGGAGGCTGGTAGGCAACCTCTGGAGCCGGTATCACGTTGACCTGTTTGGTTGGGCTCAGGCCGTATTCATCCTCGTCCTGTTTGTTCATGATTTCATCCGTTGATGCGGCAGCGTTGATTGCGTTGTTATCTGTGTTCAGGCGGGGACGCAGCGGGCTCCGTGGATTATCGTCAGGAATGACGCAGTTCAACCTGCTCCATCAGCTTCGCTGTTGCCTGATAGGCTTCTTCGACCCATTCCACGATCTTGCTGGGATCCGGTGAGTATTCAAGTTCCAGTGAGATCGCTCCATCAAAATCAAGTTCTTTGATTGCCTGCAGGTAAGGTGCAAATTTCACGACACCACGGCCAGGTGGCAGGTCTCCATGCACCTTTCCATCGCAATCGCTGATGTGGACATGGGTCGCCTTGCCTCGGAATGCCTCCAGATCTCCCGGTGAGGTATCCGAAAGTACAAGATGACTCACGTCGATGTTGGCTTTGACGTTCGGTAGCCCGACATCATCAATGAAACGGACCATTTCGGGAACACTGTTGAGCAGGCTCAGGCGAAATGGTTCCAGTTCCAGTGCGATGTCAATCTCCTTTTCACCGGCATAGAGCCCCAGTTCTCGCACACATTCCACTCCCCATTCCCATTGTGCTTCCGGTGGTATCACTTCGCGTTGCCAGATGTATTCTCCGATGACCAGCAGCAGGTTGTCTGACTGAAATGTCTCTGCAAGATCCAGAAACTTGCGTGTTCGGTGAAGATGGAAATCACGTACGGGATCGTTGAAGTCGATCAGGCCAGCCGAAACGACCACGGTTGACACGATGGGCAGGTTGTTCTGATCGCAGGTGCGGCGGATCAAATCGATCTCGTCCGGCGTGATCGTCATCGCCTCAGTAAAGATGTCCACGCAGTCGAAACCGATTCTGGCAATGTGTTCCAGGCCGGTTTGTGTATCGACACCAGCCTGTTGAAAGGCGCTGTTGATGATTCCCAGTTTCATGAGAGGACTCCGTTTTCAGCGATGAAAATATGATGTTGTTGGAGGGGGACAGAGAGTTGGTGATGAAGCTGGCAACAGACTTGTGGTTTTCCGGCAGGCGAATGCTCGTGTGATTACGAAGGCTGTTCGTCTGCCAGACTGGTGGCGCTGCGATCATCTGAGTCAAGGTTGGCAAAGTCAACTCGCGAACGCCGGGCATCGTCCTGCCCAACGCGAACGATCATGTCATCCTCCACCTTGTCGAGTTTGGTGTACGAAGGATGGTGTGATTCCTTGTAAGGGTCATTGCTGCGCGCGTTATAGCAGCAGATCAATGCCCAACGTGGATGATCTGAGAGGTTTGCAGCAGAAGCATGGAGAAGATTAGGATGGAAAAACAGAGCGTCGCCGGCGTCCATGCTGCAATGGATCAGTGGAAATCTTTTTTTGGCGTGTTCAACCCGTTCCACGTCTGCGCCTGCCTGATCTCCCGACAGAATATGATTCACTCTTCCCATTCGGTGTGAACCTTGCAGGACCTGCAGGCACCCATTCTGTTCAGTGGCTTTGTCCACAGCAATCATCACGCTGCACAAGTCGGGAAACAGCAGTCCGTTCTGGTACCAGTAGCCATAGTCCTGGTGCCACGCCCAGGCACCACCCACCTTGGCATCTTTGAGAATCATCTTGGAATGGTAGTGATAGACTTCATCTTCAAGCAACTGTTCGACGGCATCAACGATGCGGTGGCTGCGTGCAAACATGCCATAAATGCCATCGCCCGGGTGATTCCACAGGGAAAGCCGTACGCTCGCGCCCGTTCCATCGTCTCTCAGAGAGGCCGCCTGATCCATTGCGTGATCATTGGTCGCCGTTTCACGAAGAAGGTGGATTTCCTCGGCAGAGAACATCTCTCTTGCAAAGAAAAAACCATCTTCGCTGTACGCCTTGATCTGTTGTGCTGACAATACAGACATGAAATCCCCGACCCAGAAAGAAAACGTTGCATTATATGCGATTTGTTGCTCTGCTGGGGCTGCGAGGTCTGATCACCGGCCGCTGCTTCGCGACACGCTGGTCTGGTTATGTTCCGTGAGGAGCAGACTTTGATCGGATCTGCAGGTTGATGATGAAATCAACGCAAGCTGCCTGGCATGTGTCGGTGTCAGCCGCCCTGTATCAATTTGCCAAGCAGGTAGGCTGCGAGGCCAAGTGGATAGACGATGCTGACGTTCGCCATGTTGGATCCGGTCAGATTGTCGAGTGCTTCCTGGGTATCGCTCAGGCCACCTGACTTACCTGCACGCCTGGATGCAGCATAAATGGCAAAAAAACTGACCATTTCAGGAATGCTTGTCACGACACCGAGGATCCATCCGGCCGCTTCAGGGCTCACGCCCATTTTTTCGACCACGTCGGCTGTCGCTTCACCAAGAAACATTCCTGCAATGATGATTGCGATCAATGCTGAAATTCCGAGAATGATTCCATATGGCAGGCTTCCTGCGGCCGGTTCGGCTGCCGCCTTTTCACTTTCAGAGTCTGCCGGTCCCTGATTGACTTTGTGGTCAACCAGACGGTAGATCACAAAGAAACCCAACAACAGTGGGATCAGGTACCATTCGTGATCCATGCCGAAATGCATCAGCAGAATGGGCAGTAGGACTGCCAGAGCCGCAAAACCGATCTCGTCGATGAAGCGAACGTTCAGTAGATCCCGAAATTGTCTGTAGAACAGAATGGCGCATAGCATCAGGCCGGAATTGATGATGTTCGAGCTGGCAATGTTCCAAAGCCCGGCCTCCCATACTCCCGCCAAACCTGCTGACACGAGGCATACCAATTCTGGTACCGACGTGGCATAACCAGTCACCTGCCCACGTGCTTTTGCACTCCACGACATCGAATTCGCGATGCTGTCGATGCCACGGAGTAGACCAAATTTCACGAAGAAAATGATCGCCGCAGCTGAGACGATCATGATCAAGACCGACGTGTCACCCATGTTGCAATGCCTGCAAGTTTTTCTGGTTGCAATTGCCCACGAGGTGGGCAGTGTTCGGAGATAATAACATCTGAAGTGAATTTGAAGCAGGCCAGGCCTGATTCACCTGAAACTGTGGCACGCGACAATGCGGCACGCGGCAAAGCATCCAACGCCGGCGGTTGCAGATTGACCAGTTCAGATGACATCCGGCATCCCCCCGGCTGCGTTGGGGTAGCATGCATGGAAACGCTTTCGCTGACCTTTCAAGGTCCGATTTTGATTTGCAATTGAAGAGGATGCCAACTTGTCTTGCAGTCTGAAGTTTTGGCTATTTTCCATTTTTGGGGATGCACTTTTTCGGGCTGCAGGCGATGTGCCTGGTATCGCTGTTTCGAACCCGGGATCATGTGGATTTGGTTAACTCTGCGGTGCAACGGTATCAGTTTAGTCGGCGAACTGGTATCAATGTCATCTGGTGACCGGTTAGTCTAGCGGGCTAGCCAGTTGGTTTTCGTTTGATCGTTCCGGAGAGTGAAGCTTTGATGAACAGGTCCAGTCAGGATACGCCAAAGCAGAACTCGAAATTTCATCTGGTTGTTGCTGCTGTTGCTGCGTTTTCGACATACTTTTGCATGTATGCTTTTCGCAAGCCTTTTACCGCTGCGACTTACGAGGATTGTCCCGACGTGGAAGTGTCGGTTCTGACAATCGCTGGTGGCCCTCTGGTCATATTGGGATTGAAGACGTTGCTGGTCCTTTCTCAACTGATGGGCTACATGTTTTCCAAGGTGATTGGTATCAAGGTCGTGTCCGAAATGAAGACACGCAATCGTGCTGGCACCATCATCGGGTTGATTATAGTTGCCGAATTGGCTTTGGTGGCCTTTGCGTTTGTGCCGACAAACTGGAAGCCGCTCATGCTGTTTCTTAATGGGCTGCCACTGGGAATGGTGTTTGGCCTCGTGATGTCCTTTCTTGAAGGGCGTCGGCAGACCGAAGCGATGTCTGCGGTGTTGTGTGCAAGCTTCATCATGTCTTCGGGTGCGGTGAAGTCGATCGGGCAGTGGTTGATTCAGGATGTCGGGATTGACGAATTCCAGATGCCGATGGTCACTGGGTTGATGTTTTTTTTGCCGTTGTTGCTTTCTGTCTGGTTTTTGCAGAAAACACCCGGCCCTGACGCCAGTGACTTGCGTGCGCGTTCAGAGCGGAAGGCGATGAACCGTTCTGCAAGATGGCAGTTCTTTCTGACTTTCTGGCCGGGCTTGTGCTTGATCCTCTTTGTCTACATTACCATCACGCTGCTGCGGACCGTTCGGGATGATTTTGGAGTCGAACTGTGGCGCGACATGGGTGTGACTGAAGAACCATGGGGTTATGCGACGTCTGAGTTCATTGTGGCGATTTGCGTTACTGCATTGAACGCAGGTGCTATCTGGATTTCCCACAACCTGACCGCCATACGCGTCACTCTTGGGGTCATGTGCGGGGCGTTTGTATTGATCGGGCTGTCGGCGGGGTTACAGAGTCTGGGCTGGTTAGGCCCATTGAGCTTCATGGTCATTTGCGGGATTGGACTTTACCTGCCGTACGTTGCATTTCATACCACGGTATTTGAGCGACTGGTTGCTGCCTCGGGGCGACCTGCCAATATGGGCTTCCTGTTGTATGTAGCGGATTCGCTGGGTTACCTCGGATATGGTGTTGTGCTGGTTGCCCGCAGAACGGTGGATCAGTCCCGTGAGTTGTTGCCATATTTTCTGCAACTCCTGTTTCTGACGGCAGCCCTTTCAATTGTCGCATTGTTGTTTGCATTGCTGTATTTCCATCGTGCACTCACGGATGCCAGCGACTCGGCCAAAGCAGAGGGATCTCGGTAGCGCAGGAATCTCGACCGCGTTGTGGTCAGGAAGAAGACAAGTCGCAGATGACGAGTTTCTGCTCGCTTGTACTTTTTGATCTGTCAATCATGCTCAACAGGCATCACTTTTTGTAGACTGTTGGTTCACTGGAACTGATCTCGAATTGAAGTTGCCTGAGAGACAAAATTGGACGAGTCATGCATCCCGTCGGCGAACGAGGCTGAAGTTGTTACGCCAGACGAAAGCAAAAGTACAATCAAAAGTAAAAGTATCCGTGCAGCCGTTTTTCATGAATCGGAGCGTGCTTTGGAGTTTTGCCTGTTTCCCAGGCCACAGCTTCAACGTGGCGAAGCACTGGTCAGAATCACCTGTTGCACTTTGTGTGGCAGCGACTTGCACACAATCTCGGGCAGAAGATCGGAGCCGAGTCCGTCGATTCTCGGTCATGAGATTCTTGGTGTCGTCGAGGAGGTTTCCAGCGAGCCAGCTTTGGATGTTCGCGGAGATCCCTTGAAGCCGGGCGATCGCATTACCTGGTCTGTCTGTGTTTCATGTCAAAGTTGTGAGCGATGCCGCAGCGGTTTGCCTCAGAAATGTCATCACTTGCAAAAGTATGGCCATGCTTTGGCTGAAGGCCGATTCGCACTCAGTGGAGGCTTAGCGGAGGCCATATTGCTGCGTGCGGATTCGGCGATCGTCAAAGTGCCTGACGAACTTCCGGATCATGTTGCCTGCCCTGCCAATTGTGCAACCGCAACCGTGATGGCCGCATTCAATGCGATCGGTCCGGTGGAGGGGAAACGGGTCCTGCTGTTGGGAGCGGGCTTGCTTGGCTTGACCGCGGTTGCCGTCGCCCGGTACCGGGGCGCCTTGGCAACTGTGGTTTCAGATCCTGCACCTGAACGAATGGAGCTGGCACGGCAATTTGGAGCCGATCAGTGTGTTGAGGAGAACGGATTCGACGTTGTCATGGATTTCTCAGGATCAGTGGACGCAATTGAAGCTGGCCTGGAAAAGGCGGGCATCGGTGCCAGAATTGTGCTTGTCGGATCAGTGATGAAATGCAGGGACATGAAATTGAATCCAGAGAAGGTCATCAGGAATTGCTGGCAGATTCATGGCATTCACAATTATGCTCCTGCTGACCTTCTTGATGCGGTGCGATTCCTCAATGACCAGCACCACTCCTATCCGTTTGCCGACGTTGTTTCTGCTGAGTTTGCACTGGACAGGATTGACCATGCAATCCAGTTTGCAGAAGCAGAGCGTCCAATTCGTGTTGCAGTGCGTCCGGAGGTGAAGCGTGCAGGTCATTGAAGAAATCGAGGATCTGTTCGAACAGCAAGGGAACTCACTGTATGCCGGTGAGGTGATTTCTCAACGCGAGCATGCGTTACAGACCGCAACCCTTGCCGAGAATGAAGACGCGTCCCCGGTTTTGATCGCGGCTGCATTATTGCATGATATAGGGCATCTGCTTCATGATTTGCCAGAAGACTCAGCGATGCTGGGAGTTGATGATCGACATGAGTCCTTGGGTGAGACCTATGTGCAGAAGATATTTGGTTCTGCGGTTGCAGCTCCTGTTCGACTGCATGTTGCTGCCAAGAGGTATCTCTGTGCCGCGGAAAGTGACTATCTTGAGAGTCTGAGTGACGCTTCCCAGTTGAGTTTGCGTTTGCAGGGTGGTCCATTTACCGCATCCGAAATGAAAGAGTTCGAAAATTTACCTCATTGGCAGAATGCGGTGAGGGTGCGACGCTGGGATGATTGCGCGAAGGTTGAAGGAATGATTACTCCGTCGGTCCAACATTTCAGTCGCTACCTGCGAGAAGTTCTGGAGATGCAAAAACAATGATCAGAAGTGGTGGCTCGACAGACTTTGATGTTGCGATCGTGGGCGGAGGGATCGTAGGACTCGCACATGCCTGGCGGGCAGTGAGCCGCGGACATCGAGTAGTGTTGTTTGAACGCACTCAAATTGCCGAGGGGGCTTCTGTCCGGAATTTTGGCATGATTTGGCCTGTGGGGCAGCCTGCTGGTGAACTTTACCAGACAGCGCTGGAATCCCGTGATCTGTGGCTGCAGTTGGGAAAGCTGGGGGTCACATCGGTTGAAAACTGTGGTTCACTGCATTTGGCACATCAGCAGGATGAATTGGATGTGTTGCGTGAGTTCTGTGCACTCAATACCCATCAGGGAAAGATCGTTGATCCTGATGAAATCGGGGAACTGTCGCCTTTGGCGAACCCCGAGGGGCTTCTCGGCGGAATGTACAGCCCGACTGAGTTAAGAGTTGATCCGCGGTCCGCATCGCATTCAATCGCTAACTGGCTGGCAGACGAACATCAGGTCAAATTCTGCTTCAATACCGCGGTTGCCGACGTGACTGGCGGTCGGATTGAAACATCCGATGGGCAGCGTTTCACGGCAAATCGCGTGATTGTATGCAGTGGAAGTGACTTGCAGACACTTTATCCGGATGAATTTGCGTCCTCCGGCTTAAAACTTTGCAAACTGCAGATGTTGAGAACGGGACCCCAGACGGGAATCAATGAGAGGACGCCACACATTGCAAGCGGTCTGACATTGAGGCATTACACTTCATTCGAATCCTGTCGGACTCACCAGAAACTGCGTGACCGCATCGCACGGGAATCACCTCTGTTGGATCATTATGGAATTCATGTGATGGCGTCTGTATTTCCAGGCGGAGAGGTTGTGCTGGGAGATTCACATGAGTACGGAGAAAGAATCTCACCATTTGACAAAACCGAGATCGATGATCTGATTCTGGCTGAATTGAAAAAGGTGATTCAACTGGAAGACTGGTCAATTCAGCAGCGTTGGCATGGAATTTACGCAAAACATGCGTCGCTGCCAGTTTATGAAAAACAGATTGAACCGGGAGTGCATCTGTTTGTTGGAACAGGTGGTGCCGGGATGACAATGTCCTTTGGTCTCGCTGAGCGAACATGGCAACGTTGGGAAATGGAAAAACAATGAGTAATGAATATCGGCACTTGCAAGGGGTTGTTCTCGATTGGGCAGGAACAACCGTTGATCATGGAAGTCGCGCACCGGCGATCGTATTTCAGGAGGTCTTTCGGAGTCGAGGCGTCGAGATTACGGTCGCACAGGCACGAGAACCGATGGGAATGGCAAAGCTTGATCACATCGCTGCGGTCGCCGCAATGCCAGCAGTTGCCGAGAGTTGGCTGGCACAGCATGGCCAGCCGTGCAGTCAGGCTGACATCGAAGCCATGTATGCTGATTTCCTTCCACTGCAACTGAAAACACTCGATCAGCATTGTGGTTTGATCGAAGGTGTTGCAGAAACGGTCGATGAATTACGCTCACGCGGAATCAAAATCGGCTCTTCCACCGGGTACACACGACAGCTGATGGAAGTGGTCACCGCAGCAGCGGCGCCACAGGGCTATGAGCCTGATTGTGTGTTGTGTGCAGAGGACACGTCGCGGGGGCGACCAGCTCCATTTCTCCTGTATGAAGCAGCAATGCGACTCGATGTTTTTCCCATGACGAGCATGGTAAAAGTTGATGACACACCGGTTGGTATTGAGGCTGGACGCAATGCAGGATGTTGGACTGTCGGGGTAACCCGTACCGGTAATTGCGTGGGTTTGTCCGTCGAGGAAATTGACCAACTTGCGCCCGATGAGCGAGCAGCGATCATCGAGGCCGCCGGAGAAAAACTACGTGCAGCCGGTGCTCACGAAGTGATCCAGTCTGTTGCTGAGCTGCCTGCGGTCATGGACCGTTTTGAGCAGCAACTGGAAAACGGGCAGAGGCCTGATTGAACATGAGTCTGCTCGACATGCCATGCGGCGTGGTCGGGGACTGACCATTCTGTCATGACGATTTCTGGAATCGTCTGGTCCAATGCCGATTTGGTCATTGCTTTTGCACGCACTGCGTTGAAGCCAATGACCACAGGGAAACGTCCCGCGTACAACCTGCCCCGGCTCTTCGTGTTTCCCGTTCAAAGAACAGATATCTGTTTTGCAGGGTGGCTTGCAGGCACCCAAAGGCAGGGTCTGAATTCTCCGTTGATTAAAAATGTTTTCTGATGATGCTTCTTCGCAACATCTTCAGAAAACTCTCTCCGGCATGTGTGTCGACTGCAGTTCGGCGTACCCCGGATAGGGCCTTCCTGTTGACATTATTCAACGTGGCGAAGTGGGTACAGATTCGCAAGCCAACCGTTAGGTAAACATGAGTCAATTGGATTGTACATCGGGAGGAATATGATGGATGAACCAACTACGGATGAATTGCTGGAGCAGGTGCGGGCGTTGAAGCAGGAGCTGTCCCATGTCAAAAGGCAGTTGAGGAAAAAAAGTCATCAGGCATCGGTTTACAACAAGATGATGCACGGCGCGATGCGACGTTTGCCTGATGAGTGGTTCCCGTTCAAGGCTTCGATTGAAGCAGAAACTGAACCGATGCACGACAATAATTCACCATCGGAAAAAGAGAAGAAATTCGCAGTACGCGAGAGTTGGAACAGCCTGCAGAAAAAAATCTCAGTCCATATCAAACCCAGGTGATGCAGGGACTCACCGATCACGCATTTCAGCAGAGACTGGCTTTCATCAGTCTCACGAGTGGGTGGGGATGAGCGATCGGTTCGCTGCGGGGCGGGTTTCCAGCGTTGACTCGAATGTTGGTTTCGGCCCTCCGCCAGCAAGTTGCTGTATGAATCAGGCAAAACTGGTGCTCTGGCCACCTGGTGGGCTTTGGCACCGGTTTTTATCGGCATAACCCACGTTTCAGTTTTTTCGGCCTCGTTGACTCCATCGGCGCGCCCCCGGTGTCGGCAAGATGGAACTGGATAGATGGCAACGCATGAAATGAAGCCGTCTGACGCCACCCATTGATGCCCTTTTTGGTGATCCTTCATCGGGGTGATCAAGTTCGGTCCAGCGTTGAATGGACCGTGAAGAAGTGCTTCATTCTCTTTGCCAAAGGTTGCTTTCGGGCTGCTGAAATCCGGTGAAATCCGTTGGAACGGGTTCTGATGCCGGACGATCGGTACACTGATTGCGACTGGATTTTGCGTTGAAGAAGATAAAAGAGGTTGTTAGTCGGGTCACCCACATGGTTCCAAAGGGAGCACTGAAATGGAAAATCGAGAACTTGTCACAGAAAAGAAAATCACGCCGATGTCGGGTTGGGGGCCGTTGCCCTTTTTTTTACTGATGATCCTTGGTGCGATAGCGGCGATCATTGGTGGGTCTGTTGCCGGTGACGCGATGGGGGCATTCCTGGTTGTTTCCGGAAGTCTGTCGATTCCGGTGGCCATCATTGGTCTCTTGGGATTGATGGCGATTGCCCCCAATGACTCGAGGGTTCTACTGTTGTTCGGTGAGTACCGCGGTACCGTTGTCGATTCTGGTTTTTTTTGGGTGAATCCCTTTTACACCAAAAAGAAAGTCAGTTTGAGAGTACGTAACTTTGAAACTGGTTCGCAAACGACTCCAGAACAGAAAGATGCGACAACCGGACAGGTAGTCACGAAGAAAGGCAGAACCACGGGACGGCCATCGAAGGTAAATGACAGTGATGGTAATCCCATTGAAATTTCTGCTGTGGTGGTCTGGAAAGTAGTCGATACAGCCGAAGCACTATTCGAGGTTGATGACTACGAAGATTTTGTTGCGGTTCAAAGTGAAGCGGCTCTTCGAAATCTTGCAACACGCTACCCCTATGACAGTGAAGACGATGGGATTTCGTTGAGGGGAAGCACGGAAAAGATCTGTGATCAGCTCCGGAGCGATATCCAGGAACGCCTTTCGGATGCAGGAGTACACGTTCTCGAGGCTCGCATCAGTCACTTGGCTTATGCACCCGAGATTGCTGCAGCGATGCTTCAGCGGCAGCAGGCAGGTGCGATCATTGCCGCACGGACAAGAATCGTTGATGGAGCTGTAGGAATGGTTGAGGCAGCCCTCGGGCAGTTGCAGCGGGATCGGGTTGTTGACTTGGATGAGAAGCAGCGGGCAGCACTGGTGTCCAATCTGCTGGTCGTTCTCTGCAGTGACCGTAACACACAGCCGGTCATTCAGGCCGGTTCCTGATTGCATCATGGTGGTTCGCACACGAAACAGCTTTCGATGATTGTAAGTACGCAAGTACCTGTTTGTTCTTTGTCGTAAGAGTTTCCAGCTGTAACGTGATTGCGTTCTTTTTTAAATCGCAACTCTTGGGTTGCGATTTTTCTGTTTGAGTCCGCTGGGGTGTGAATCGCAGGACCATCGTCCTTTCCTGTGGATTCGATCATGAAGATCCGGGTTCCCTCATGCAGGGAACCGGACGTCTTGAATCCGGAGTCTTGAGCCCGGTGCATTGAACACTCGGCACTGCATTTGGTTGCAGCCTGTTTCTGATGCAGATGCAGGATGGAACAGAGGGATGATTCTTTCCGGCCACAAAAAGCATGAAAAAATCCGGTGAGCCTGTGGAGAACTGGTGTCAGTTCTCGTTATCAGTGAAAGAGGGCATTGCTAATCAGAGCTTGTTCAAGCTGAGTGCCCTTGTGTTTTGCTGCCTCATTTCAGGCCTTTTCTACTGCAGGAGTTGACCTATGCATTCTATTCTGGCTACCGGTGCGCGCTCTCTGGCTCTTTTGTTGGCTGTCAGTTCTTTCACCTACGGACAGTCTCGTCATCCTCGACACCGCGGAGATACAAGCCTGCGAAAACAGGATCAGGGGCCAGACCAGGTCCGAATACCAAACGTTGTCATCGATCGTGAGTTGATGATCACGCATCTGGGGGTGGTGGAGGACCCGGTTCGAACCGCGACTGGCAAAAGACGTCCGGGGGTCTGGTCTTTCCAGTATCTCATTGAGCAGATGGCCGGTGACCGTGACCCCGAGGAATTCGCAATGAGTCTGTTCACACATGGAGAGGATCGTCTGGTCAATGGTCATGTGACGCCATCGCGTCCTGCCGTCTGGGAGCACATTCTCGAGCCTTGGCTGGCGAAAGGGGGAGGCAGGCTTGATCTGCGACTGGCACCGGTGAAGTTGCTAGCGATCGTCAATCGACTCGATCTTCGTCAGGTAAACGGTAGTGAAGTTGTGAGCGCTGGTGAGGGACGCTTCGTCTTTGGTGTACTTGACGCGAATGGACAGCCGTTGGCACCCACCGGTGGCCCTGCCGTCGGTGGGATGACGATCATTCTTGAATATGATCTACCAGCCAGTTCCTTGCGGGATTTACGGCGGTGGGCTGAGGATTGGCACACTCTTGGAAGCATGAAGCCAGGCAGTCGGGATTTCAATCAACATCTTGCCATGTTGACACGCCGTTTTACCGAACGTGGACGCGGTGCCGGGCGACCAAATGAAAGCGCGTTGAATCAGATAAGAACGAACGACGTCGCGCTGGCGACACCCTGGGAGCTGCGCGAATGGGTGATTGATCGCGATTCCGGGCTGCTGGCTCCAGCACCTGTTGCCGAGACACCTGACTTTGTGACCATGAACAACTCGGATCACTTGACAGAATTGCTCGTCAGCAATGCTGCCAGCATTCTTGATGGCAGTTTTCGCTTGCCAAAGGCGCTGTCGGCCGGATCTGCACCAGCGGGACCATTTTTTGATCTCAGCCCCAGTCTCGATTCAGAAACCTACAGCAACAATCTGGCTGCAGCAGAAGCAACGGCAGGCTTCGGTGTCATGAATCAGGAGTTTCTCCTGTCGCTCATGAACTTGTATGAGTCCAATCCGGTTGTCAATGCAATTCCAGAAACCAACGTTGTTGTGAATGTGCCGTGGCAGACACCGGTTGCGATTGATCCCGAGGTTCGCCATCGTTTCGCGTTGAATACCTGTTCGGGGTGTCATCGTGACGAAACAGGTGTCGGCTTCCTTCACATTGGATTTCCCGAAGTCTCACGGGGGCGGGATGTCGTTCGCAATGGCTTGGGGGAGTCTGCTTTCCTGTCCAGTTTCCTGATTGGCGGTGATGCGGTGGCAGATCCCCTGAGGCCGGAAATTACACGTTCCTTCAATGATTTGCAGCGTCGCAAAAACGACCTTGAGGCGTTGTTGATTTTGGGTGGTCGACAAACGCGTTCTACTAACCGTCGGCATTGACGGTTGAGCAAAACTGTTCGGGCGCGAGACGAGAGTCCGTGCCGGAAGGCCATGGAGAAAACAGCAGCCCGTGCGGGCTGGCTCTCACTGTTCCTGGTTGATCCAGTCCAGAAGTACCCCCGCCGGCACACAATCCCGGAATACCATCTGGGAAACTGTGTCTGTTTTCGTGCCAACACGAAGGCTGCTCGTTGAGGTTGCCATTCCAACAACGTTGCCACGGCGATCGATGACTGGTCCACCGCTGGATCCCTTGCCGTATTCCGCACTGATTGTGATCCAGCGGGTTGGAACCCTGACGGGTGGACTCTGTCCCTTTTCAGTCTGGTTTTCCTTTTTAGAAGTACGTTTAGGAGGACGAATGTAACGCCGCGTAATAACGCCTTGGCTGTACGTATAGAAGCGACCGCTGGGATGGGAAATCACGCTGATGTCGCTGCCCACGGGAGTATTGCGGCTGAGAGCAAGGCCCTTGTAGTCAGATGAATCGATACGGCAGTAAGCCAGGTCATTTGCCCGGTTTGCGCCCAGAACTTCCTGAATCGGATGCAATGCATAATCCGATGTCATGGCAAACATGTATTCGTCACTCGGGTTGAATACGTGACGATTGGTTGCGATCACTCCTTCATCAGAAATGAAAAATCCTGTTGCTGCTGGAACCACATGCCAGTGGTCGAGGTGTTTTCGCGAAATGAGAATGGCCACCACCGATTTACTGAGCTCGCGGTACTGGGTCGCTTGCGGACGCTGTTTTGTACGAGGTTGAACCAGATTGACAATGCACTTGCGGTCGTCTGCCTGATTTTCAAGTTCAGTGCAAGTCAGCGCCTGTTTGGCTTTGATCATTTTGTTCATCTGCGATTCAGCGTACAGCATGATCTGGCTGTCAAAGATGTAATTGACACCGTCCAGTGGTGCGGGCTTTGGAGGTGATGGTCGCCTTTTTTCTTCCTCATGACTCGAGTCCGGATGCTCTGACTCTTTCTGTTCCTCCTGCGCGTCTTCCTCTGGCTGCGCGTCTTCCTCTGGCTTGCCGTTTCCTGATTTTTCCTGATTGTCGTCAGAACGGGTGCCGGATTCTGTCGGCACGGGGTCGCTTTGCTTTTCCTGTGCAAACGCCCATGGTGTTATCGTCGCGTTGAACGCCAAGTAAAGAAAGATTGAGAGCAGGACGGCAAGAGTGCGATTGCAGGACCAAATCACCTGTTGGACTCCAGAAGATGTAGGGGCGAATGATGTTTGCCCAGTTTAACAGCTGCTCACGCAAATACGAGGCTCGGCACTTGAACCCCAGGTGATTCGTTTGTGAATCGGAAGCAAGCTCAGATTCAATTTGTACGGCAAGTGCTTTGTTCATGATGGATGAATTTGGAACGATGCCAACGAAAGGAAATGACCACAACTGCCGCGCACTCTGGCAGTTCCCTTGCTGAATGGTTCTGAACAGTCCTTTTTTCTGTGGAGCTGGGAAGTTCCTTGATTGAATGCCACTGACTGCAAAGCATGCGTTGTGAATGGCTTTCAGATTTCATGCGCGGACAGCTGTGTCAGCGATGGTCAACGGCTTATTTGCCTTGCCACACATTTGCGTTTCAGGTAGTGTCGCCGGTTATCGGAGGCGGCTGACGCTGAGGCCGCCCGGGTTTCCATCGGGTGGTTTCTTCAAAATACGAGTCGACTCTTACTGTGCCATGCTGATCATTTCGTTGACTGTAAATTGAGTGGTTGCCATGATGCCGTTAGAAAACGAGGGCAACAGTCATACTGCAACTGATATTACCAAGCCGCGGTTGGTAACAATCGCGATGACGGTCGTGTTGCTTCTGGAGACATGTTTGATTCTGGGATGGGTTCTTGCAAAAGCAGACCATGGACTTGACCTCAGCGATGAGTCGTTTTATCTGCTTTGTATCGAATCACCTGGTGAATACCCGATTTCGGTTTCAGAGTTTGGAAGAGTTCTTTCCATTCCACATGCCGCCTTGGGTGCCAATCTGGTTTCATTTCGACAATTGAATCTCGTTGCAACCTACGGTCTTGCACTGGTTGTCGCGTATCAACTTCTGGGCAAGTGGCTGGGGAATCTTGGCTGTACCGGTTTCATGCGTTTGGCTGTTTCTGCCACGTTTGCCTTGCCAAGTCTGACAGTGATGTCCTACTGGCTGATCACGCCCAGCTACAACTCTCTCAACGGCATTGCATACCTGCTTGTCTGCGTTGCCGTATTCAGCGAGCCGAAGACTGATCATGGCCGCTTGAGGGCTGCAATCCTGATTGGGTTTGGCGGTTATTTGAGTTTCATGGCAAAGCCAACTTCCGCAGCCGCCTTGGGGCTGATGGTGTTCGTGCTGGTTTGGGTGATCGAGCGTTGGAATTGGAAGTCGCTGGTGGTTGCCATTTTCACGGCGTTGTTCTGTTTGTTGGTCACGATGTATCTGTTTGCCGGTGGACCGGTGGCCTATGTGAATGAATTACGCGAGACAATTGCCGTTGACATGGATCCAACGCACTCATTTTCCAAGTTGCTCCAGTGGAATTCACCTCATCTCGATAAGCGTTGGCGGATCGTCTTTGGTGCATCCTGCCTGATTCTGTTTGTTCTTCTAAGATTCAGGCAACGGAAAAAAATGGTGGCCTTCAATGGCTGGGCGGCGAAAACTGCTGTCTGGTCAATGATTGCTCTGGGGGGACTGGCAATTGTCGCCATGTGGTCGGACTTCCAAGGGATTTCTATCGGCTTTCTTGAGCATCGAAGTGATGAGTATGGAAGAAAGGAACGTTACCTGTTTCTCTCAACACTCAGTGTGGTCGTGCTCGCAGTTTTTTTTCGTCAGGTTGATCGCCGCCGATTTGCAACGGCATGCTTTCTGTTTTGGCTTCCGTATGCCTTTGCCTTCGGGACCAACATCAATTACTGGGACAAGGGTGCAACGGTTGCTTTTTATTGGGTCATCAGTTTGGTGGTGGCAATCAGTGCCGTGCCTCTCAAGCAACACCAAATGAGCTATGTCCTGGTGATCGCCTCGTTCTTGCCACTGTTTTGTATTCTTGATCTTCAGAATGCTTATACGCAGCCCTACCGGCAGAGGGCCTTCAACGAAAATGTCATGAAACCAGTCATCGTGGGGAGTGGTGAGACAGAGCTTCTGATGGTGGAGGAGACAGCAGATCTGATTGATGTTTTGAGGCAGTCAGCAAGTGCTGCAGGTTTCGAACCGGGCACACCTGTGCTTGATCTTTCCGGTCAGGGCATCGGATTGATTTACATGATTGGGGGGAAAAACTTTCCGGGGGCGTGGTCAGCACAAGGAACGCCTTGGGCACAAAAGTCACTCCGGCAAGGTTTGGTGCGGCGCAGGAATGACGGGCTCGACAAACTCTGGATTCTCAAAAAAGAGAACTGGGAAAACTCGAATTCCGAACAGGTCCTGGAAGCAGTTGGATTGTCGATGGCAGATTTCGTCGAGGTGGTCCGGATCCCAACAACTGCAGAGGTCGGAAATCTCGCGCCTCGCTTGCAGGAACCAGAACAGACAGATGTCCGGCTGGTGCTTTACAAACGCAAAAGTGATGACAAGCCATCTGATGCGTCTGTCGAACACAACGCAGAGTAATCTGTTGAACACGCGTTGAACACGCAGAGTAATCAGTGCGATAGTCCCGCGACAGGTGCGCGTGCGAAGTCGGGTTCACGCAAAACCGTGTGCGTGGCAACGAAGTTGGCATCGCCTGAGTCAAAGGCTTCACCGTTCTGTCGCATGGTTCTGTCGCGGAGTGAAGAGCTTTGCTGGATCTCAGGCGTGATGAAAACTGATCGCGTTCACAACCAGGTCCCTGCCCTGTTGAAGCAAGGCCTGAGTCAAGATCGCATTGACGGGAATTGCCCGAATTTCAAATCATCGGATGGACGCCATCGAACGCTGCAGGTGTCATTGAACACTGCAGGCGCCAAGTGATTTCCACGGGCGTCTAGATCTCGTCAACTTGCCAGCCTGGGCGGAAGTCGGACATGATGTACTGTTCAACTTTGTCATTGCCCGATGCTTCGAATGTCTTGGCATTCCAATCGAATCCACCACCGGAGCGGAAGGCTGCGTTTGCCAGCAGGACTGATTCTGCCAATGGTCCTGTATACTCGACGAAGTCACAGGTTGATCGGGGACCACCCTTGCAAGCCTGAATCCATTCCTGATGGAAGCCCGGTGATTTCGGGATCGTCTGTTCCGGGGGTGTTGGTGTGCTGCCATCTTTCATCGTGACCTGATAGCCGTTGAATCCGGCTGAAATCGTTCCCTTGTCACCCACGAAAAGAGTGTTTCCGTTGGGCTTGGTATTGTGCTTTTCAAACGCTTCATTCAGTGAGCCATGCCACCAGTGAAGTGTCAGTGGGCCATGGCCGTCTTCTGCTGCAAACTCCATTCGTGTCTTCATCGATTTTGGAGTTCGGAGAGGATCGATCTCGGACTTCGCAGGGACCACATCCAGATCGACTCGTTTCGGATATTTCAACTGCAAAGCCCAGAATGGGATGTCGAGGATGTGGCATCCCCAATTTCCAGTTTCACCCGTTCCATAATCCCACCAGAAACGCCATTTGTAGGGGCAGTACTCAGGCGAGTAAGGTCGCTCTTTTACTGGCCCTTGCCAAAGCTGCCAATTCAGGTTGCTTGGGACCGGAGGAAATTCTTTCGGCATGGCTGGCATTCCACGGCTACCACCAATCGCACAGTAGACCTCGGTAACGTTACCGATCATTCCCGATCTGACGGCCTCGACAGTGCGAGCCATGCCAGCGTTTGCGTGTCGTTGATTTCCGAGCTGCGTTGCGACATTCTGCTTTTCTGCGAGTCTGGTCAGTTGTCGACATTCCCAGGCTGAGTGGGCGAGCGGCTTCTCGCAGTAAACATGTTTGCCCATCAGCATGGCCTGACGTGCCGGGTGAAAGTGCATGTGGTCCGGTGTGCTGATGACCACAGCGTCAATCTGCTTGTCCAGTTTGTCCAGCATCACGCGGAAATCCTGGAATTTATTTGCCTTGTCAAACTGCTGAAATCGCTTGCCTGCCTTCTTCTCGTCCACATCGCACATGGCAACGATATTCTCACCGGATACACCACCCACATTTGCTGATCCCCGGCCTCCTACTCCGATGCAGGCAACATTGAGCTTTTCGTTGGGTGACGCGGAGGTGGCTGTTGATGACGTGCTCAGCCAGTAGCCACCGGTCAGAGCAGCGGATGTTTTCAGAAAATTCCGTCGGGATTTGGCTGGGCTGCGCATGATCAGGAGGGTCCGTGAGGTGAGTGGTGAAAGGGGAGGGAGCAATCCAACCCGACCATTCTAACGTCTCGTTTCCCACTTTGCCGCCGGTGATTCCATATTATTGTCAGTTCAGATATCCGAGGGAGGTGTCGGTAATTGGCTTCTATTCTCCGGATAGTTGTCCTGTTAACATATGTGGCTCTGAGTTGGGCTGCGTTGATATGTCGTGGCGTCGTTTTTTGCGAAGTGCGACCGACCAAGCCAGTTGCCTGATTTCCAACCGGGGCGAGTCCGTTCATGATTCACCCGAGGACTTGGGACTGACATGGGACTTGTGGCTGACTTGAATGCCCAAAATCTTTCGCTGAACGCTTACCATTTTCAGGGTTCCAGACCGATGGCTCGAATTTACCGATTTCTTCCCTGCTTCTTGATTGTTGCCGCTGTTGTGGTGGGTTGCAGCAAGCAGGATTCTTCGAAGCAGTTCCTCAGCATGGGGACTGCCCCCGTTGGTGGTGCTTTTCCAGTCGTGGGTGGTGCGATCGCGGAAGTATTGAATGAACACAAGCAAGCGATTGACTGGAAAGTCCAAGCCAAAGGCACCAAAGGATCTCAGGAGAATATCAGGCGTTTGCAGCAGAACGACCTTGAATTGGCACTTTCCAATGCTGCGATTTCGTTCTTCGCTGCCCGTGGTGAAGGCACCTGGGATAAAAAGTATGACATTCGCGCTATCGCGACCATGGCTCCCAACGTGGCTCTTTTCATCGCTCGTGCAGACAGCGGTATCGAGAGTATTGCCGACCTGAAGGGCAAACGTGTCATCACGGGGCCGGCTGGAGCAGGATTTCAGATGTTCATCGAACCGATTCTTGCTGAACATGGAATTGCGTGGGACGAGATTGAGTCGATCAATGCAACTCAGAGTGGGTCGGTTGACCAGTTGGGAGACGGATCAGCAGATGCTGCGTTCCTGGGTGGGGCAGTACCAACCGGTTCCATCACTCAGGCCACCAGCACTTTTGATGTTCAATTCATTCCCTTTGATGAAGACGCTCGCCAAACGCTGATCCAAAAGTATGCGTTCTTTCAACCGGCGACCATTCCAGCGGGAGTGTACAAGGGGCTAGATGCTGATTTTCAGGGACTCAATGTCGGTTCAATGCATGTGATCACGTCTGCTTCCCAACCCGAGGACCTGATCTACGCAGTCACGAAAACAATCTGGAATAACCGGGCTGAAATCGCAGAAAAACATCCGGCTGGAAAAGCGTTGAACGAGAAGAACATCACACGTGATACTGGCATTGAATATCATCCCGGCGCAGTTCGGTTCTACCAGGAGGCGGGACTGTGGCCATCCACCGAAACTGGTACGGAAGCAGCTGGGACAGAAGAGAAGCCTGAGTCGGATGGGCCCGCTGATCAGGCAGATGCTGACAAAGAAGCAGACGCTGACAAAGACGCAGATGCTGACAAAGAAGCAGACGCTCAAGCCGGGTCCTGAGCCTGGATTTTCAGCTGGCGCGAAATCCGCTTGCCGGCATTTGCGCTGAAGTCAGTGCAAACGACAGAGTCCCTGAACAGGCAGCGTGCATTCATGACTGCCTGTTTTTTAATCGTATGCCGCTGCTTTGCACGAATACTTCTGTTGCAACAAGGAAACACCTGTGAGTGAAGACGTTGGTAAGGTTGACGAGGGAAAACCGCACACAGACGCGTCGGTGACAACAGCCTTCTCTCCCCCGGGGGAAGCTTCTGATTCCGGAGGCAGCGACGCTACGCCCCCTGCTCCAATGCTCGAGGGAATGTTGAAGCCCACGGTGACTGTTCTCGGTGTGTTGCTTTGCCTGTTCACGCTGTTTGAGGTCAATTACAACCGGCTACAGCCACAGTCGGCTCTGGCTGTATTCGTAGGAATCGGGCTTGCGTTGTGCTACCTCACGTTTCCCGTTCACAAGAGGTGGGCCAACGTCAAGGCGTTGCGTTTTGTTGACGTCGGACTGGCGATCCTGTCGGCAGCCTGTTGTCTGTATGTGATTTTTCAGACACAACCAATGTTCAGCAGCATTTGGGCTGGCGGAATCTCGCTCGGGGATCGTGCTGGTGGCGAGACTGCGATGGATTTCGCGGTTGGTCTGATTGGTGTCCTGCTGGTTCTGGAGGCAACACGTCGGAGCATTGGAATCATTGTTCCGCTTCTGGCCTTGGCGTTTGTAGCTCATTCATATTACTGCTATGCCAGCTTCCGTTATGACTTGCCCGTGTTGCCGGATTGGATGCTGCCACATGCCGGGCAGAGTGCCAAGGACATCGTGAGTACGACATTCCTGCAATCCCTGGGGGTATTCGGCCCTGCAGCATCGGTGATGTTCAAGTACGTTTTTCTGTTTGTGGTCTTCGGTTCATTCCTTGAAATGTCTGGAGCAACGCAGTTCATCATTGACTTCGCGACAAAGACATTTGGGCGGATACGGGGTGGTCCAGCCATGGTTTCGGTCATGGCAAGTGGCTTGATGGGATCGCTCTCAGGCAGCGCCGTGGCCAATGCCGTGACAACGGGGACGTTCACCATCCCCATGATGAGGAGTGCAAAGTTTCCCAATCACATCGCCGGAGGAATCACGGCAGCTGCCGCGGCTGGTGGGGCTCTCGTGCCCCCGGTCATGGGCGCTGGTGCTTACATGATGTTGGAACTGGTGCAGCCACAAGTGACCTTTCTGGCGATCATGAAGGCCGCAATCCTGCCCGCTGTTCTTTATTATTTTTCAATTCTCGTTCTTGTCTTCCTGTATTCGCGACGCCTTGGAACCGAGAAGTTGAGTGCGGAGGAACTCAGCAGAAAAAAACTCAAAGGTTTTGAGGCGACTGTGTTTTTTGCCGCTTTGGGGACTCTGGTGGGGCTGCTGATCTGCGGTTTTTCACCTTTCCGAAGTGTGACAGGAGCGTTGTCGGTCATTCTCGTCTTTGCAATTTTCCGCAGTGAACTGAAGATTTCAAAAATCGAACGCAGGATAGCTCTGGCGGTATTTTGTGGAATCTTTCTTGTTTCTCAGGCATGCATGCCGTTTCGGGATGCATTGCCCTCTATCTTCGATGCATTCATTCCCGCGGGTTGGATCGATCCGCGAACCGACGCCATTTCCGTCCTGCTGATGGTCAGCTCGTTTCTCGATTCGATGCTCTTGGGAATGTTCGGTATTCTGCTGGTTGGCATGCTAATGCCAGCTTGGCGTCCCGAAATCATCTCGTCGATGACGAAATCAGCAAAGAATGGTGTCGCACTGGTTGCTGCCAGCGCCTGTGTCGGGATCATCATCGGCATTGTGCAGCAGACTGGGATTGCCACTGATTTCAGCGCTGCCATCAAGGGTGTTGTCGCAACCAACCTTTTTCTCGCGCTGCTGGGAATCATGGTTTGTTCCCTTATTCTGGGCATGGGAGTGCCTTCGGTTGTCTGCTACCTGTTAATGGCAACCTTGATGGGATCGCTACTCGGTGAGCTGGGTGTGTTGCCGCTGGTGGCACACCTTTTCATTTTCTATTTCGGGATGATGTCGATGGTGACGCCACCGGTCGCTTTGGCAGGGTATGCCAGCGCGTCGATTGCCCAGGCTCCGATGATGAAAACCTCGTTTGCGGCTTTTCGTTTTTCTCTTGTCGGCTTTACGCTACCGTTCATGTTTGTTTACAGACCTTCTCTGTGCCTGCTTGCGCCTGCTGGAGGTGAGTTGACATCTGCCGCCGTTCATCATGCCCTTCTGGCAGCGACGATTGGTATCCTTGCACTGGCTACTGGGCTTGCTGGCCATTTTCGGCGGTCTTTGGGGTGGTTTGAACGTGGGGCCATGTTTGTTTCCGCCGGTCTGCTGCTGGCACCAATTTCACAGATCGGTGATACAGACGTTGGTATCGCACTTGATGTAACGGGGGCAGTGATTTTCCTGCTGGTGGTGGCCATCAATATTCTGGCGGGCAAGAACGAGGACACTCCTTCGATCGAAGCCGCTTGATCCGAAATGCTCACAGCCGGCGTTGTTGGCAATTTCGTGCGACCGGCCGTTCACGGGCTGATCGAGGCAACGCCTGAGTGGGTTCCGGCAACTTGAAATGGATACGTTTCAGAATGTGCCGTTTCAATGGTGCAATGAATCGTTGCTTTTGATCCCTGCAGTCAGTGAGTCATGGCGTAGACAGCGAGATTCAAGGCCAGTTGGCGACCATCTTCTGGTGAGACACCACGGCCCTTGTTGCAGCGATTTCCCATGCTGAATGCACAGCAAAGTCCATCTTCGCACATCACACTGACAAGACGTCCTTCATAAAACAGCCCCTCAAGATGGACATCAACATTGCGGTGCAGGCTGGGGACACGTTTGATCTTGTAGAAAGACCGGTAGATCGGATGTTCGTAGGGCAGAACTCGCGTGCTCGTATTGTCGAAGAGGCGGGACATCTCACGCCGCCAGGCGACGGGGAAGGCCGGATTCGTGCAGCAGCCTGATACAAACAGAAAGCCGCCGTGCTTCAGATAGGTCCGCAGGCTCTCAATTTCATCATCGCCCAACACAAAATCATGATGCCCGTTCATGAACAGGAATGGGGTTTCGAACATCTTCGGGTCCGTGAAGGATACTCTGGTCTCTCGTCCAATCCGGATGGTTGATACTTCGGACATGATCCGTGTCATGTTTTCACCGACACCTGCGCAGTCGTTTCCATTGTTTCTGCTGTAACGGATGCGTCCCATGAAGAAGGAAGTATTGGGGTCAAGTTGCACATCGTTGCCATTGGGCGATTGCGCGGTCGATGGCATCACAGCCAGAGTGGTCATGGCCAAGATCAGGAAGTGGTGAGGCAATCGTCTGAGTGCATTCACTGTCTTGCTCGATTTTTGGGGCATGTCAGGTCCTATATCATGTTCCAGCGTTTTCGGCACAGCCAGTCGAATGAAAGGCAGGCAAGTAACAGGGTGAGGATCCAGCCATTCATTCCAGCCGGCAGAACGGAAACACGTTGTTGCGAATTTTGTTCCTGCGGTTGCAAAAATTTCTTCAACGCATCGCTCACTTCAGCTTCGTTTTCAGCTTCCATCGCCAGACCACCACTGACAGCAGCAAACTGACGCAGCAATTCCATGTTGCGTGATGTCGATACGAGTTCAGCAGCGATCTCCTCAACCTGGATATCGCGACTGGCCAGCAGTGTTCCATCGTCCGCTTCAAGAATTGCACTGTACATCCCTGGCTGATTGGCGATGAAGCTTTTCGAAGTGGGACGCCCTGATTCAAGCTTCACCGTGATATCCAGAATTTCAGTCTGGTCAGGATCCAGTATCTTCAATCGAGCTTCCCGGATGCCCGTTTTTTCCATTTCTGGAACAACGGTGCTGGCTGTCACTGCAGGCTGTTCGATGATCAATTGAATTTCATCTCCGGGAACCGGGGCAGTATCAACGAGATTCAAGGTGACTGCATTTCTTCCGGCGTCCGCAAGGTACCTGAACAGCTGCCGCCAGAAGCGATCAAAATGTTCGGGTTCACTGGTTCTTGCCAGTCGCCATCGCCAGAAATTCTGCATGCAGATGACGCTGGCCACTCCATTGCCATATCTTTGTGACGCCATCAGAACCGGTTGCCCCGAAGTTCCCTTGCTTTCGAGCCAGATTTCAGCTCCGGGTTTGACATCCTCAACAATTGCCCGGTTATTGAACCGGGGAAGATTCTGCCATGCTTCGAATGGAGACACATCATCGCTGATCTGGAATACAGGGTGCTTGATCGCATCCTGTGTCACTTCGACGGAAAAATCGCGGCCTCCGATATTGTTGTTCAGGACAGCGAATTTCACTGGCAACAGTTCTTCCAGTCGGCTGTCACGCCACGATGCATTGAAAGTCTGCTGGCCTCCGATCATCAGAACGCCACCCCCAAGTTCACCGCAGTACCTCGCGAGCATTTCCTGCTGGTTGCTGGTCAAGTCACCGGGACGCAGGTTTGACAAAACGACGACACGGAATTCACTGAGTTTGTCGAGCGTCGTTGGAAAGCCATTGATCAGATCAACATCACTCTGCACACTCTCGAAAAACCGGGATGAATTCGCAGTCCGACTGAGGCCAGTCATGCGAATGGTAGGGTCTTTGTTCAATGCGATGTGCACAAATTTGTAGTCCCAGGTCAGACCGCCCTGAACGTAAAGAACACGAATCTGCCTTGAAGAAACACTTCTCACTGTGGTTGTCATCTGAGAACTGGAAACTGTGACTGATGCATCTGTTGGCGGCATCAGTTTGACTTCGTAACCATGAACTCCGTCAGGTTCAGCCAGTACCTCAAAAGTTTCGTTCCATGTCCTCGGGCCTTCAAAAGATTCAATTCTTCGCCGTTCCGACAGTTGTCCGTCACGCAATAGAAGGAGTTCAAAACCTGGCAAGTTTTCACCGGTCGCTCGCAGATTGGCGGTGATTCTGAATTTCTGGTCGGGTTCAACCATGGAGGGAGATTCAATGTCCTGAATGCCGATCACTTTTCCGCCAGACTCACTTCCGAAGCCAATGCCGAGCAGTGGTACCTGGCGGTTGACTGCAACTGAAATCGCACGATTGTGATCCTGGGTTTCAGTGAACACGCCATCTGTCAGGGCCACCACTGCGAGCGGTGGTGGATCCGAGGTGACGATGCTCTGGACCATTGCCTGCCCGAGATTGGTGGATTGCCCTGTGGGCTTTGCAGTAACCAGCGTCGCACCGTCAACTGCTTGAGTCGAATCGGAAAAGAGGTACGGCTTTACACGAAGTGCTGACTGGTCGATCAGTGGAAGCAGCGTTTCTCTGGCAAAGTCCACTGCCTGTTGATAGCGGCTGGTATCGCCTTCGATCACCGACATGCTTTCACTACGGTCCAGCAGCAAAGCGATGTGTTCACGGGGCGTTTCTTCTGGTTCGGGGGAAGTCCATACCGGTCGAGAAATCAGCAGTGCCAACGCGACGAAAAAAAACAGCCGTAATGAAAGAATGATCGCCATGCGATGCTTTGCAATTCTGCGGCGATGCAGAATGAGTCCACACCACAGCAGGACACAAATGGTGGCCACACCGCAGTACAGAAATGCTACCGGAAGTTGTAATGAAAGCTCACTCATGCCTTATTGTGGCTTGTCTTCGGAAAGTGTTTGAAAGTACTTCTGGATCGATTCGCGATAAGCAGATGGGTATTTCCTGGAATCATTCCGTAACACGGGGATGGTCTCCTCTGGTGTTTCGGGTTTTATCACGAGATCACGCTGTGCCTGCTGAATCTGATCCCGCAAGCGGTTCACGGTTTTGAGGTCGATGTTGACTTTCGGGCCGTCGATTTCCTTTTTGACCTGCTGGATCAGGACCTGTGAACTCTCGTTGTAACCGTGCTGGTTCTGAATGCCCCGCACGATATCTGCGAGGCCGCTGTTGCGCAAAGAACGTGCTGCACCGGGTTTCAGTGTTCCCTGTTGACCCTGACGAGCTGCCGACTCAAGTTGGGCGAGCCCGCGATTGAGTGATTCCTGTCCTCCCGGACGAAGCGAATCGCCCTGCCGCTGCCTTGCAGCTGCCTGACCTTTTTGCCCACCCGGTTTCATGCCCATTCCAGGTTTCATTCCCATGCCAGGTTTCATTCCAGGGCCGGGCTGCAGTCCCATGGCCTCTGCCAGACTTTGCATCTGTTCTTTCAGTCCTCCTGCGGCATCGCTGGTTTCCTGAGTGCCCTCGGAGTTTGCCAGGCGTTCTGTTGCCTGCTTCAAGGCTTGTTGTGGCCCCGCTTCACCACGGGATCCATCCGTCCCCGGTAATCCATTGGGGACATCCGTCCCCGGTAATCCACTGGGGACATCCGTTCCCGGTGGGCTTGTTGTGTCAGAGGGGGGATTTGTTGTTGCGGCAGACTCGTTCTTGGATGGAGATTCTGCTGGAGAAACCTGGCCACCATCAGACGGGCCACCATCAGATGAGGGCGTGTTGTTGGATGCGGTGCGTGGGCCGTCGGGCGAGGGTTTGGAGCCTGGGGACGGACCAGCTGTTGGCGATCCGTTGGCCGAATCGGGTGCGGTATCCGAGGGAGTCGGCGAGGCAGACGCTTGTCCGCCCGATCCACTGCTTCCCGGATTCTGGCATGCCATGGAGCCAACGGATTGGCATTGGCCTGCGGTCTGTTTCTTTTCGTCACGCGAAAAGTCGTCGGGCTTCTTCTCCATCTTATCGAGTCGGGCGATCAGTTCTTGCATCTGACTCGCGATTTGTTGTTGCTTTGCTGCCTCACTTGCCTGTTGCTGCCGTGCCAATGATTCATCGAGTTGTTGCAACGATTCTGCGGCCTGTTTGCTGACCATTGGCGCGTCATTCTGGCCTGCATTGAGTGACCGCATCGCTTGCTGCATCTGCTGCTGTACCTTGTCGCACTGACTGGTCACGGATTGAAAGCCATCCGGGTTCTTTTGTCTTGCCTTTGTCATGTCTTCTTCCAGCTCAATCTGGTCGCTTGCCAGCGATTGATACCGGGTTTTCGAAGTGGCGTTTTCCGCCGCCTGCTTCTGGATGGTCTCTTCTCTTTTCATTGCCTGCTGAACAAAATCTCTTGCATTCTGCAACGCCTCGGATTGATTCTGTAATTGCTGTAATTCGGTTGCCATCTGCTTTTGATTCAGGCTCTGCTGGCTCTTCAAGGTTTCCTGTTTCATCACATCGGCGAGATTACCAAGTGATTGAACCAGATCATTTGCGATCGCAGATCGCTCGTCGTTGTCAGCGGTGTTCTTGAGAGCGTTCGCCTGGCTTGTAATGTCCTGTTTGGTTTCTGCCATTGAATTGGTTTTGGACGATTGATCTGCCTGCTCATTTTGACTCTCGTCGCCGTCGTCAGGATTTTGCTGCGGCTTTTCCTGTGGGGAATTGTTATTCGTTCGGTTTTCTGTGTTTGCGAAAGTGTCTGGGATTTCTTTCAGCAGTTCTTCGGTTTCTGCTGTGGTATCTGCAATCTTCGAGGCATCGATCGTTTCCGGCGTTTGCGTGATTTCTCGGTAGGCTTCTCGATTTTTTGCGATGCGCTCTTGCAGGTTCTGGGATTGAAACAGTTCATGGTCAGCCGCTCGCTTTTCGAATTCGCTGCTCAATTCCTGCAGTTTGTTTCGCGCATGTTTGACCGCAGCACCATCGGTATCTGATTCGCGTAACAGTTTTTCAGTGGCGTCTGAAAGACTTTCGGAGGTCTGGTTGGAAAGTCCTTGCAAATCCCGGAATGCATTTGGGAACTGGTCGCGAATGGCAGTGAATTGATCGGAAATCTGTCGCTGCCTGTTTCCCAATTCAACAGCCCCGGGTGCTGCGGGATTTGGTTCAATCGAGTCCTGTGTTGGTTGATCGCGTTGCTGAACACTGTTTTGCAGTTCTGTCTGCTGATCGAGCAGGTCAGCGATTGCTTGCGATACCTGATCTGCCTGATTTTTTTCCTGAAGGATCTTTTCAAGCAGTTTGGCAATTTCGGGATCTGCTTCCGTGGCGGTAATTGCTGGCCCGTCCTTTAACTCATCCAACGCAGAGGACTCGAAGGCTGCTGGGTGCTGGTTGACGAGTTCTGACAGTTCCCGCCGTGCTGCGGCGAGATGCATCAGGGCGGAATCTTCTTTCTGTTCCGCAGTGGCCTGGGTTCTTTCACGCAGTGCAGTTTCAGCAGTGGCAAAATCAACATCTGCTGCTTCGATTGATGAATTGAAATCCTGGAGTACTTTCGGATCCAGCAGTTGGGAGAGTTTTTTTTGCAGTGCTCGGCCCTCTGATGCCAGTGCCTGCTGACGCTCAGCCATGGAGTCCATGATTTTCTGCTGGCTCGTGTTTTGCGGATCCGTCAACTTCTCGGTATTGCGGATGACTTGCTGTTGTTGGTGAATGAGATCGGTCAGCTGCTCAAGATGCCTGTACCCCGTCTCCGGCAAATTCGCCAGAGTATCGGAGCCTGGAACAATTTCGACAAAATAGCTGGACGATGTGTACCTCGTTTCGTCGATGCCGTTTGCGATTGCGTGATAACGGGCAACATCCCAGACCGCGAGTCCCAGTTCTTCGGGGCTCAGTGTCGGTTGAAAGACCGCGTACCGCGGATCTTTGAGTTCCGGCAGGGAGCGTGTGACTGCTTCTGCATCATTGACTCTGGTTTGCCATGCAATGCTGTCCAGGGGGCGGTCCGACGCTGCTTCGATCAACATTGGTACATCTTCATGGACCGTGATGCGAAGGTCGCGTCCCGGTTCACTGATTCGAATTTCGCCCCAGTCTCCACGCTGGTCTTCGAGGGTTTGATCATTCGCCGGAGGGGATGTCTCAGGAAGGGTGAGCGGTGAAACAGGATTCTCATCTTCATCCTCAGTTGCCTCCATGGCCGACAGTGTTTGCAGGGGCGAGGTTCTGGAATAGAAGCTGAGTGTCAATGTTGCCAGAAGCAGCATGACAACAAAATGAATTACCACTGAACGATTTTTCATGGGGCTGGCCGGCGCCAGTTTGTCCACCCATGCCGCTGCCTGATTTTCGATGGCGTCCCGGTACATGGCAGCAGACGGATCATCTTCCCGCCGCTGGTCGAGTTCAACCACAGTATTCAGTCGGTCAAGAAGAAAGTCGTTGTCCCGCTCAACCGATGCGGCCAGCGATTGACGATCCATCCGACGTTCAATCACCATGACCATGGAACACAACCATGCAAAACCCAGTCCAGCCAGGCTTGCAAAAGTTGTGGTTAAAAACAGAGTCGTGCTCTGTATGAGACCGAAATGAACCATCAGGCCCAGCACGATCATGATGCCAAAAAAGGTCGAAAGCAGAATGGCAGTCCATCGAATGACAGCTTCCCATTTGCTTGAGTGCGCCTTTTCGGAGATACGTCTTTCCAGCAGATGATGTATCACGGGAGTGACTTTCGGCTAGTGGTGATATGGGCACTACCCCTGATTGTAGTGCCTGGTCGGGTGACGGAAATGAAAAAACAGTGGATGTTTGCAGGTTGCGAAGTAGGGACAAAGTCGCAACCGGGTTTGTTCTTCAGGCTGTTAAAGGAAGTATGAAAAAGGATGTTGTCGATTTTCCAGAACCAGATGCTCATGTTCACTGACACAAGCTCTGGTTCCTGCCATTACGATTGCACTTCTCATCATCGATCAAAGGTTTTATTCCAGGTTCATTTTTGGTGTTGGATACCCCACACCGTTTCGGCCATCAGGAAAATTGTGGCAGCGGTCAAAATGTACCACCAGTTCAGTTGCTGTAAGGCTTCCATTTTGCTGAGGCTGATGTCTGCGGTGCCTTTGCCGGAGTCATCATCTGTTTTTTGGCTCGCATCTTCGGATGGACTGGGTTGCCGTAGCCAACTTTCCAGTGCGTTGCTTTCGGCATCGAAAACAAGTTCTGATTCCAGAGGTGAAGGGTTGACATCCAGAACCGCTCCCATCGCATTGGCCATGTCATATCGGAGGGAGTAGTGGCCGGATTGTGAATTGACAGGGAATATGGCTTTGCGATCTTCGACGTCAACGACCATGGGGTTGATTCCCTCGGCAACACCCAGAGAAACCGGGTCCAGCGGAGAAACGACAACAGTCTCTGCCTGGCTGCCCGCAGGTAACTTCCAGACAACAGATTCGCCAGGTTGGAAAAATGTCTCCGTTTTGGTTTCTCCGCGAACGTATCGCAGTGTTTGATCAAGAAACGGAATGAAGGTCGGATGGATCGGCCAATTGGTGTCAGCACGATCAAAGGAAAACCCGAAAATGATCAATCTGCCGGGACCCGCATTGGATTCGAATACGAGTGGATCACCCGCTGCAGAGAACGCCAGCGGTGTTGCGTCGTTGACTTTCAGACGCCGGTAGTTTTGAAATTCGACCTCCGAGAGATTCCCATATTCCAGATTCTGAAAAGGAGCAAAGATCGGGTGCGCCGCGTACACATAACGAAATGGAGCAGGATTCACTTGCTGAGTCTGGGATTCTTCCGCCTCGATTCCCATTTCCCGCAGAAAACCCGAAATGACCGGGGTGATCTGATCGACAAACAGGATCACGCCACGACCGGCACTGAGATCACGTCTGACAGCAGATCGGATTGCAGGTGATTTCAGACGTTCACTCTCGATGCAAAGTACGTCAGGGTCCGATGGTGAGTCACGGTTCACCGAAGCACTGTCATCCACAATGCTTGTTTCCCAACGCTCAGACATCACTTCCGGACTCATCGCACGCCGGAGGAATACCGAATCGGCAACGACTTCGATTTTTCCTTTTCGAATTGGCGGTAGTGAGAAAAATACGCGGTTATCTCCTGCCAGATCATCGTCGTCAGCATCAATCGTGATTTCACCAACGGTCCACTGGGAAGGATCAGCTTTCCACTGGGCAAAGACCGTGCCATAAGTGATTGTGGTATCGGTGGCGCCCTTCCCTTTTTCATCAGTCGTTGCCTGCGAAGATGCCGGTTCAATCGGTAGACGGTCCATTTCCCGTCCCCGGTCCAGAAAGACGATTTCACTTGCACTGCCGTTACCCTGCAGGGAAACCGTCACGCCAACTTCAACCCATGACTCGCCGTTTTTGGTGATCCTTGCGGCGATGGGAGACGACAAGGCAAAATTCACGATTCCGGTCGGCGGAGAAGGAAGGACTTTTACCTCGATATCTTTGAGGAACGGTGGCGAGTTGGCATCCAGCAGCCATTGGTTGGCCTGATTGTCACTCAGTAAATGTATTTGGCGTGAAGCACCCAGTGAATTGGAGAGCATTTCAGCTGCGGTTCGAAAAGCATCCACGAAATCACCTCGTTCGGCACCTGCAGACAGTTTTTTAACGGCCTGGACTTTTGCTGCTTTGTCGTCACCGAGTCTCGCGATCACACGGGCAGTCGATCCAAGTTCGATCACACCGATCTGTACACCTTGATCTGCGGAGTCAATTTCATCCACCAACTGGGCCTGCATGGCCTCGAATTGGTTTCGTGCCTGAACGCTGAGGGTATTGTCGAGAATGTAAACACGGCTCTCCTTGATGATCAATGTTTGCTGATCATCAAAGTAAGGCCAACTGAAAGCAGTGACCAACAGCAGCATGCAGAGGATGCGGAGCAGTAACAGTGGCCAGTTCTGAGGCCACATTGGCCGGGCCCGGGCGACTGGCTGGTCGTCAAGAAATCTCAACGTGGGGAATTCAACGAGGTTCTTTTCATCCCGTCTTCTCAGATGAAGATAGATCGGGACTCCGACAAGCAGACTTCCGAACGCCATGATGGGAAACAGCAGACTCATGCTACATCAACCGCCGGCGTTCTTTGAGGAAAACGGTCAGGGCTTCCCACGGGTCTGAGTCGGTCCGTAAGACACAATGCGCCATTTCAAGTGAATGGAACAAATCGCGCTGCTCGGCCATGAACGTCCCGAAACGCTCAAGGTATCTGGCTCGCGCACTGGAAGGATCCACCAAACGGCGATTGCCATTTTCCATGTCCCGGAACACGGCAGTTTCGGCAAAAGGGAATTCCAGCTCATCGCGATCAAGGACCTGGAAGATCATGCACTCGTGGCCAAGGAACTTGAGTTGTTGAAACGCTTGAGCGATACCCTCGGACTCTTCCTGCAAATCAGAAAAGAACAGAACAATGCTGCGTCGATGGATCAAGCGAATCATGTGTTGCAGCAATTCTGTCAGACGCGGGCTGCCGGCCGCTGATAGACTCTGCAATTGCTGGACAATGGTGTTGAATTGACTTTGTTTCTGGGATGGACGAATGAACGTTGCTGTGTCGGACGTTTCCTGCTGAGTCAGCAGGCCCACGGCGTCATTCTGTCGTAACATCATCGAAGTCAAGGCAACTGCAAGCGTCTTTGATACCTCAAGCTTGGAACCCCACGCTTGACTGCCGCGGTATCTCATGGAACCACTGCTGTCGATCACCACATAGACGCGAACATTCGTTTCCTGTGTGTATTTCTTGATGCAAAGTCGATTGCTTCGAGCGTAAAGCTGCCAATCCAGATGACGCAAGTCATCGCCAGGCTGGTAATCACGGTACTCGCTGAACTCGACGCTGATTCCATGAAATGGGCTGCGGTGCATTCCATCCAGAAATCCTTCCACCAGATAACGGGCTTTCAAATCCAATGTATGAAGCAACGACATGACTTGTGGGTCAAACCGTTCAATCAGTCGATCATTCTGCAGCGACGCCATCCCTGTTATCTCTTTGATTGGGGAGCATCGTGTGGTGTTTCAGCGATCAGCTTCTCAATGATGTCATCGGTCGTCTTCTGCTCCGCATCGGCCTGAAAGCTTCGAATGATGCGATGTCGAAGGACCATCGGGGCCACCGCTGCGATGTCTTCGCAGGCAACGTTGAAACGGCCCAGGCAGGCTGCACGTGCACGACCGGCAAGAATCAGATTCTGGCTTGCACGGGGGCTTGCGCCCCAGCGTATCCATTTTGCAATCCCGGGAGCGATATCACTGGTGCCAGGTCGCGTTGCCCGAACAAGCCGCGTTGCATAGTCAATCACGTTCGAGGCCGACGGGATATGCGCAATCGCATCGCGATATGCCATGACTTCCTGCCAGGTCAGTTGCGGTGTCAAGCCATCAAGTGGTGTGAACGAGTGTCCGGCGACAATCTGCTTTTCCTGTTCATGGGTAGGGTAGCCCAACTGCAGCTGAAACAGGAATCTGTCCAATTGTGCCTCCGGCAGCGGATAGGTTCCTTCCTGTTCAATTGGATTCTGGGTTGCTAACACGAGAAACGGTTCGGGAAGCTGGTCGGTGCGTCCTGAAACCGTGACGGTTCTTTCCTGCATGGCTTCCAGTAATGCCGCTTGAGTTTTTGGAGGGGTGCGATTGATCTCATCTGCCAGCAGAATCTGCGTGTAAATCGGACCCCGCACAAATTGAAATTCGCGATGACCCGATTCTTCCTCCTGAAGAATGTCAGTACCAGTGATATCGGGTGGCATCAAATCGGGGGTGAACTGGATGCGTTTGAATTCAAGATGCAAAACGCGCGAGATGGCACCCACGAGCAGTGTTTTTCCAAGTCCGGGAACTCCCTCCAGCAAGCAGTGACCGTACGAGAAAAGAGCGTACAGAATTGCTTCGGTATTCTCTTCCTGCCCTACCACGCATTTTCCGACTTCCGACTTGATATCACCCACCTTCGCAGGAAGGCTTGAAATGATCCGTGCAGCATTCGCGGCAGTGACCTCGGTCCGCTCCGCGGACGATACGCGCGGATCAGATTGTTCCTGCTGACTTGCGCTCTCTACCACTTCACCCTCAAGTGGTTTTTCCGACTGTGATTCATCCATCATTTGATTCTTAAAGCCCATCCCTCTGAATTTCGTTGGATTGGTCTGCTGTGAACAGCCAATGCGAGTCTGGGATCAATTTTGCATCCAGGCATGAGCCCGCTGTTGCAATCCCGCTCCTGTTACGGAGGCTCGAATTCTAGCAGGGAGGGGCGACTTCTGGCCAAAAGAGTGGTGATTTCAAGGAAACAGCTCTTTTTTTGTGAGAACGCCTGTTTGGTTGTAGCTGCTTTCCCCATTGGTGAATTCGTCCACGTTGGTTGTGCTTTTCGGTTGCCCAGCAGGATTCACCGTTCATTCCGTCATGGACCGCCATGCGGGGAATGATCACGCGTGTAAGATTGTCCAGCTCTTTGGGAGCTGAGTGGCCAGGAAATGGTTGAACTTTCGTCCATGTCCATGAGGCTCAAGTATCAAAGGTGCGACGTTCCTGCGAGTTCTTCGTGCGGATGTGTCTGGCAGTTGTCTTGCCGATTGACGCTTTGTAGGTTATCCCGCTTGAATGTCGGGTTTTTCGGTCTTTAGAGCCCTTCGCGTTTTTTCCTTGCTGTTCATTGAATCAGGAGTCCTTTCATGTCTGATCGAATTGTCCTTCGAACTGGTGAAGCACTTGTTGCAGGTGGTCCACCCTTCACCGCTGCAGAGCCCGAGGTTGTGATCGGTGAATTGGATGGGCCGGTGGGGACCGCGCTGGCCACGCTGACTGGTGATCAGTCCATGGGCCATTCCAAGGTGTTTGCCATTCTGAACACCGATATTCAGGTCAGGCCTGTGACCCTGTGCGTCAGTAAGGTGACGGTCAAGAACTCACGCTATACCAATATTCTCATGGGGACTGTTCAGGCGGCCATTGCCAACGGAGTTCTCGATGCTGTGCGAGCAGGAGACCTTCCCAAGGAAAAAGCAAATGATCTGGGGATCATTTGCAGTGTCTGGCTGAATCCGGGCGTGATCGACGATGACAACCTGGATCACAAGGCTTTGTTCGATATACATCGCAAGGCAATGGCCCAGGCGATCCATAAAGCCATGGCATGCGAGCCGTCAATCGATTGGTTGCTGGAGAATCAGGACTCCATCACTCACAAGTATTATCAGATGGGACTGGATGGGAAAATTTGATTTCCGGTTCCGGGCCTTCATCCCTTGTTGATGGTTTGGTTTTCAGCGTGTTAACGCAAATCGTATCAATGATTGCTTTTGCATGTTCAGGTTTCAGCCTGACCGGCCAATGTAATATGAGCATGATCAGGCAAGAACAGTGGTTTTGCATCTTGATGTCGTGTATTCAAGGAATCGATCTGCTGGGGAGTCGATCTGCTGGTCACGGACACGAAATCGTAACTGTGACGATCGGTCAGGGTTGCGATTTGGCAGGCACGGTACGTACCGGCACAGCTGGTCCAGTCTGCCGATAGTCGGGTTGAGCCGGGCAACGGCAGGAGAATGAAGTGAACAGAATTGCAGACAGCTTGAAACGAACAACCTGGAACCATTTTTCAGGTAATCAGCTGACTTTTGGGCCGGGAGCGATCGGGACGCTGACCGGTGTGGTGCAGCGTGAGCAAGCCCGCCGCGTTCTGATCATCAGCGATCAGCGGTTGGTGGATGCCGGTCTTGCATCTCAGGCGGAAATTGCAATTCAAGCATCGAGTGCAACGAGTCAGGTATTTGGTGAGGGAGAAGCGGAACCATCGATATTGACAGTCAAACGCCTGCTCTGTGCTGCTCAGGACTACAAGCCTGACCTGTTCGTTGCAGTGGGAGGTGGCAGCATTATGGATTTGGCCAAAGCGGCGGCTGTCGCCTTGGCTTATGACGGTGATGTTGAAGATCTGTTCGCTTGTGATCATGTCCCACGCCGCAACATTCGGCTGGTTTGTGTTCCGACCACCGCAGGGACCGGAAGTGAAGTTTCACATGCTGCGATGATCAAGAATCATTTGACTGGCGTCAAATCAGTCATGCTCAGTCAGAACCTTCGTCCAGACATCGCAATTGTTGACCCGCAGATGATGCTCAGTTGTCCGCCACAGGTCGCAGCGGAAAGTGGAATGGTGGCACTGACGCACGCGATCGAAGCCTACCTGGTTCGTAATTTCTACTCGTTTCCAGAGGATCTTGAGCATGGGTTGCCTTTCGAAGGCAATCATCCTGTGGGTGACATGTATGCCGAAAAAGCAATTCGCTTGATTGGTCGCAACCTTCAACGTGTCGTAGATGATCCCGAGGACTTTGCCGCACAATCGGGAATGGCTTTTGCCGCAACCCTCGCGGGCATTGCCTTTTCTTCATGTGGCGCCTCCTTGACGCAGGCAATTCAAAACGCCTTGAGTTGCACATGTCAGACGCGTGACGGGGTCGGTAGCGGAATTGTGTTGCCTGCCGTAATGCAGTTCTGGGCTGAAACGCGTCAGTCGAGGCTTGCACAGATTGCTGGTTTTCTGGAGCTTGATGGAACAGGCAAAACCCAGGAATCGGAGATGGCTTTGTCCGCCATTCAATGGGTCCGTGAAGTCCCAGATCACATTGGTTTGCCCACCGGGTTGACTGCTGCGGGGGTAAATCCAGAAGACGTCGCGGCATTGGCGGCCACGGCGGTTTCGTCGCAGAACCTGATTGATCTGTCTCCGCTGACCGCTACCGTTGATGATTTGATTAGCATTCTGAAAACATGCTTTTAGCACGAGCTTGTACAGCAAAACGTGATCTCGCCCGTTTTCTCAGGCGAGTGTGTCACTGAGCTGTATTCGGGCTGCGCATCCTGTTTGCGTACGCTGTGCCAGGTCCGACCTGTTCCAGTCGTGCGCCAATGTCGTGATTGCTGTTTGCATAATGCTTGGGAAAAAGCTGCAAAAAATCCTGTGGTCCGAGTGTGCTCGGGACACGACTGGGCATGCCAGTGCTCCGTGGAGGAGTCTCGAGATGAATTGAGCTTGTATCAGCCTGCCGCCAGACTCCATTCCATTCAGCAAAAGTCGAAAGTGGACGCATGACCCTGATCTTCTGTCTGGGAATACTCAAACCGACGTAGGCCTGGCGAACTCGGAACTGATTATGCCTGCTTTGCCATAACATCATCTGCTCAATCACTCGTGGATTCAGGATCGGTTTGCTTTGGTTTTCCTGAACAGGCCTCAACCCCAGTGAGACGAGAAATTCCACATCCCAGAGATTGGCAGATGCGTCGACTAGCGTACGGGCCTGTTGTTGGTTCTGCGGCCCTGGCGGCATGGCAATCAGAAGTCCTGAAATGGCTGCAAAGTTGTTGTTCTTGATTTGTAACGCCGTTGATAATCCGGGAATGGTGCGAACAGGAAAGGTCACGTCCAAAGCTGATCCTGCAACAAATAGGTTGTTCTCCAGTTCTACTTTGGTTCCGGGCATCATGCCCAATTCGATACCAACATTCATCGGTCCACTGTAGAATTCTGAATTCCTTACACTGCAGAGTCTGGCATCGATCACCGTGATGCAACTCAGGGTCTGGGGTTTGCTATTGATTGCATCAAATCGACAGTTGGAGATTTGTAAATCGCCATTTGTACAATGCACCGCCCGGAATTTTGCATTGCGGACCGAGTCTGAGGTTTCACCGTTCATCAGTCGAAAAGTCAGACCTTCGAGCACGAGGCTTGCGTCTGACTCGATGCCCGTCTGCAGGTCACTGTTGTCGATCATCAAGACGGGGGAACTGCCGGGGACAGAGCAAATGCTCAATGCTTTTCCAGCGGTTCGGATCGTTGATTCAACTTCATGGGTTCCGTTCCCCTCAAGTTCAATGATGTCTCCATCGCTGGACTTGTTGACTGCCTCCTTCAGTGTTGGAAATTCCATTGTGACGCCGCCAGCGGTTTTGACAGTAATCCGGAACCCCGCCGGATCCGTCGCAGATGGAACCATCGTTGTTTCATCCGGCTTGGCCGCACTTTCGTTGGACTGAGAAAAAGAAATGAATCCAAAGGTTAGAAGTATCCCCAGCACGACCACCGTTGCGATCGTAATCGCCAAAGTTGCGTACTGGGTAGCGGATGCATTCGCAGTTTTTTTTGCGTCGGTGGGGCCAGACCGCGAAAGTGCCTTGATGATATCCGCGGCGTTCTGGAATCGTTCACTGGGCTGACGGTGCATCAGTTTTTCGATGATCTCAACCAGCCAGGGTGGCGTCTCAGGGTTCAGGTCAAGGATGCGGGGCGGGGCTCCTTCTCGCAGTTGGTTCAGGATGTGGAGCGAGTTTTGACCTTCATAGGGAGCGCGTGCTGTGATGCATGCGTAGAGGGTGGCCCCCAAACCATAAATGTCACTGCGGAAGTCGACACCTTTTCCCCAAGCCTGCTCTGGCGACATGTAATGAGGGGTCCCGATGATGGTTCCGGACTTGGTCAATTGGCTGTCGTCAGCACATTTTGCCAAACCAAAGTCGGTGATTCGAACCCGGTTGTCTGGTTTCTGCAACAGAATGTTTGAAGGTTTGAGATCCCGATGAACGAGGCCTCTTGAATGAAAGGCCTCCAGGCCTTTGGCAATTTGAGTTCCGATTCGCACGATCTCATTGATTGCCAGTGGCGTTGGTTCGTCGATCCGTTGCTGCACTGATTGGCCATCAATGAGGCTCATGACCAGAAACGGAAAACCACCCACATCATCAGCAGCGTGGATTGGCACGATGAAGTCGTTTTCTACGGCAGCGGCGGCCTTTGCTTCCCGCAGGAATCTTCTGCGTGCCGATTGATCATGTTCCAGTTCTGGTGAAAGAAACTTGATGGCCACCTGTCTATCCAGCACATGGTCGTATGCGGCGAAGACAACACTCATGCCGCCTGTTCCGAGACGAGATTGAATTTCGTAAGAACCAAATCTTCTGCCAGCGACGATCTGTTCAGTAAACGGCCGTCCTTGAAACGACAGGCTCTTGCTGTCGTTTTCGCCAACGCGGATCGTCGCGGTTTTTGTGGACATTCGCTCGATCACATTGACCAGTTCAGTTTCGCAGTCCGCCATTTCAGCAGCATCGTGCTTCAACTTCAAATCTGTGATCCACGACGCGTCTCCGGCGACGATTGCCAGTTTGCGTTGGCACACTTCACAGTCGTTGAGGTGTTCCATCAGTCTGTTGCCGTGTGCAGGCAGTTGATCTGCCAGCAATTGTGCAAGCTCGGAGTCGGTAAGGCAGTCATTTTTTTCCATGCCCCTGTTCCTCCGGGCTTGATACGAATGCGATCGAATCGGGCTAACCGGGAATTCCCTCGTCGACAATGTTGTCGATGAATTGACGTAGACGGGCGGTAACGCGACTCTTGGCAACGTATACAGCCCCCACCGAAAGGTCCAGTTTTTCTGCCACGGCAGACGCGCTCTGGTTGTCAACGGCGGTCAGCCAGAAGGCTTGCCAGGTGGAATCCTGGAATTCGGAACGGGCCTTTTCGGCTGCCCATTCAAAGAGGCGACGCTCGTACTCAAGGTCCCACTGGCTACGGTCATCCTCTTCGGCTGTCATTTCCTCAATGGCTCTTTGGACACCACTGTCTCCACTCCCTGCCTGTGCTTTTTTCCGCGAGACAAAGTTCAGCATTTTGTTACGGGTCACCGTCAACAGCCAGCCTCGGAATGAACCCCGCTGTGGGTCGTAAGTGAAGTCATTGGCAGTTGACGTCACGCTGCTGAGAACATCCTGTGTCAAGTCTCCTGCATCAGCATCCTGGATGTTGCGTTTCCTCAGGTACCCGTAGATCAGTGGGGCGTAAAGTTCAATGAACTGGTTCCACGCATCTTCGTCACGAAAGTCCCGGATCCGAAGCAGCAGGCTGGGGCGTGTCTGTGGTGATTGTTCCATGAAGTTTGCAGTGCTTGGAGAGCGGATTGGGTCAATTCCGGCCGTGGACAAGGCCTGCGTGAAAATGTTCAGTTCCGGTGGATGGAATCAGATGGAATCAGTCGTAAGGCAGCAGAGCGGTTTTGCATGTTACTGGAAAGATTCGTGAAGGAGTGGATTCCGAGGACGCTCTGCAACCAGTTTATCCGAAAGCCGCGACAGAACGTTACTGCTCTCCGCACAGTTTGTTGTCGGAAAGATTGTCATTCGGAGGCAAATGCATTTCCTGTCACAGAGTGAAGAAAATGAAATCCGGAGAAAGGTATGGAGGGATAACGTGTTTGAGATGAACCCCCATTTCTTCGTGAATTCTGCTGTATCGCGGAAATGGCTTCCAGAAAAAATAAAAATTCCTGAAAGATCGAGTTTCGAGGCGTGTAAGACGCATACACAGGCGAATGCCACCCTCTTTTCTTCAACATCAGGAGCCGAAAATGTCCTTGTCTCTGTCTTCCATTCAATCCTCACTCAGAAAACACAGGAATATGAAGCGAAAAAGCATGGCACGTGAGCGGCGACGGAAGATCCGGTTTGAGAGTCTGGAAACACGGCGCGTCTTTGCTGCAATGTTTGATGCAACTGCTTCTTTCCAGTTAGATCACAGCTTGCCGTCATCAATCCATGCAACCATCGTCTGGGATGCGAGTTCGGGTACTTTGACGTTGGACGGAACAAGCGGAGACGACACTGCTTCTGTGACCAGTTCGACCCCGCGATCGCACTTGGTCACAGCGACGCTCAATGGAAACTCGAAGACGATTGTTCTGGGAAGAAACCAGAGTATTTCGGAAATTGTTTTCAATGGTCACTCCGGTGATGATGTTTTTACAAATGACACACGGATTGATTCCCAAGCCAATGGGGGTTCGGGCAATGATATTTTGAATGGAGGAGGTGGCACCGATATTTTGCACGGAGATCAAGGCGATGATGAGTTGAATGGCGGGAATGGAGCGGACTGCATGTATGGGGGAGAGGGAAATGACACGCTTTCAGGTGGTGATGACGCAGATTTACTGATGGGCGACGATGGTCGTGACACACTCATGGGGCAAGGTGGCGATGATCGAATTTTTGGTGGTGACCTGGCAGATGTGCTAATGGGTGGCAATGGTGCAGATCGCCTTTATGGCCAGTCAGGGGCTGATACTCTTGAAGGAGATGATGGGGAAGATTATCTCTCAGGTGGTGATGATGTTGACACCATTGAAGGTGGCAATGACAGCGATCAGATTCTGGGTGGAAAGGGCGGTGACATCATTTCTGGAGGAGCAGCTGGAGATGAGATCGACGGGGGTGAGGGCTCAGATTATATCGAGGGTGGTAGTGGCAATGATGTCATCTGTGGTGGCGATGATGGTGACACGATTCACGGCAATAGCGGGGACGACGTGATCGAAGGAGGCGATGGCGCTGACAACCTCTATGGCGACGCTGGCCAGGATGAGTTGCGAGGTAATGCTGGAGATGATGGCCTGTTTGGCGGACGTGATGATGACATGTTGTACGGTGGAAGTGGCGCAGATCGATTTCTCACTCAAGATGGAGATACGGTCAACGCTGTGAAGGACGAGGATGCAAGAGTTCGCTTTCGCAATTCAAGCGGTGAAACAAGCTGGCTCGGCTTGAATCGAATCTCGTGGCAGGGAGGAAACTGGACCGAGAATGAAATAGAAGTCATTGATGAGGCTTTGGCTGCTCTTCACCATCGCGCGAGTGATACCGATTTGTTGAAAACATCAGACGGCGACCAGATCAGTTTCTATCGTGTCGGTACATCGTCAAATGGTTCAATCCTTGGCTGGAATGATGGAGATGATGTCTACGTGACTGAAAACGCCATGGATTCCGATGGTGATGGTGTGACTGCCCAGAGCGGTGATATTCATGATATTCACTGTCTCGTGTTCCATGAAATTGGACATTACTGGGACAAGGAGCATGGCAACTGGAGTGACTGGAAGCAACTGAGTGGTTGGAGCTATGGCCTCTTCTCGGGCTGGACTCACGACGGGACATCCGGGTTTGCCAGAGCCTATGGAGAAACAGAACCCAAGGAAGATTTTGCAACCGTGTTTGCCAAAGTGATGCAGCAGTACAAAGGGGCAACCTATGACTACCAGTCCACTGGAGTGACATCAGGGTTGCAGGATAAAGAAGATCACATCAACGATTTTCTCGATAACCTTTGATCAGCCGGGCCACTCGTGAACCTGGCGTTGATCACGGTCTCGGAAATGGAATTCCGGAAACATGATCTGTGAATCATTCACAGATGATCGGCTGTCGCATCGGTGTGATGTTGTGGTTACACTTGCGGATCCCTGTTATCTGGTTTCTGCAAGTTCATCTTGCTTGTGTTTCCATGATCACATCGATGCTCCCGAACGTTCTCTCTCCCGTGCCTCAGTTCTGTTGACCATGTATCTCTCTCCGCGTTTTGTTGCCCGCTTTGGATTTTTGATTCTGCTCGTGGTGCCTTTGTTGGATCTTGGGGCGGCAGACTGGTCCATCCCAGTGGGGGGAAATGCATATTGCACGGTGCCGGGTGCTGGTGGAAATGCATTGCAACGCTCAGGACTTCTGTCGTGGAGTGATGCGGCTGAGGTGCATTCGGTTTTCTTTCGGGTTGACCGCCCCGCCACCATTGAAGTGGCAATCAAAGCGAAGGCAACGGCAGGAACCAGTTCGTTGAACGCCACCATCAACGGCAAGCGATTTGAAAAGAAGATCAGCGGTGCTGATGAAAAAGAATATGTGTTTGGTGAGATTGACATTGATCACCCCGGTTATGTTCAAGTCGATCTGCAGGGTTCCAATCGTTCGGGAAAGAATTTTGGTGTCATTTCCCAGTTGCTTGTTTCCTCCGATACAGAGTCCTTGGTTGTCGATTACGTGAAGACGTCTCAGGGGGGGATGTTTTATTGGGGCAGGCGGGGACCTTCGGTTCACCTCCGCTATCAGGTGCCAGGCAATGTCAATTTGAAATACGCCTACAGTGAAATCACGGTTCCGAAAGGGCAAGATCCGATCGGGTCCTATTACATGGCCAACGGGTTTGGTCAGGGGTATTTTGGAATTCAGGTCAACAGCGAACGTGAACGCCGGATTCTGTTCTCAGTCTGGAGTCCGTTCAAAACAGACAATCCGGCGGCGATTCCCGTTGATCAGCGCATTCGCGATATGGGACATGGTGAGGGTGTGCATGTCGGCAAGTTTGGCAACGAAGGTTCCGGTGGCCAGAGTTACCTCGTTTTTCCATGGAAAGCGGGAGTGACTTACTGCTTTCTGACAGAGGTAAAACCCGACGGAAGCGGAAATACAATCTACACCTCGTGGTTCAGAGAGAAGAAAACTGGCGATTGGCGCTTGATCGCCAGCTTTCGTCGGCCAAAAACCAACACGCACCTGACTGGTTTTCATTCCTTTCTGGAAAGCTTTTCCCCAAATCACGGCTATCTCGGACGGGGAGCGATGTATGGAAACGTTTGGGTTCGCGATGAGTCAGGTCGTTGGTATGAGTGCACCAAGGCCCGGTTTTCGGTTGATGCAACAGGGGGAGGCAGGCATCGTCTGGATTTTGATGGCGGTGTCAGTGGAAATTCATTTTTCATGCGTAACTGCGGTTTCTTTGATGAAACAGGAACTCCTGGTGAGTGGTTTCAGCGTGGTTCTACATCACAACAGCGACCCCAGATTGATGTCGACGACTTGCCGCGGGATTGAGCGATCCCTTCATTAGCAAGCACGCCGCAGGTTTGATTGTTCCTTGAACGTGGCGAAACCGTCGAATCTGACGAAACCGTCGACCCTGATGTTACGGAAGCAATCCGATTGCTTTTCCAACATCCGCGATTGCCTGCGCTCACTCTCAGCAGTGTCTTGGCCGATTGAGCGGCGAATGATCCAGCAATTCATTGCAATATCTGATGGCAAAGTTGCTGGTTCCTGGCTGGATTTCGTTCGTGCCCGCAAGCTTTTTAAGCGGTCACCAAACATTTTGAAAAAAAAATGTTTCCCCCTGCACGAAATCGCATCCGCTCGCCACTAATCCAATGCAACCGGTTGAAACCCTTTTCTGTTGTTCAGCATCTGGTCGCTGAGCAACGAACCTTTTCCTGCATTGAATAGAGAGAAATTTGCCATGAGTCGTCAAGGAATTTTCACATGCATTTGTACACTTGCCATCGCCACCTTCATGTCTGGGACCGCCAAGGCTGATGCTGAATCGGCAGCAGCCCGCTGTGTCAGTGGCATCCAGAATACCGTGCAACGTTCAGAGTCCCTCGTTGCAGAACGAACGGCTGAAACGGTTGTCCTGATTGACCGTCTTTTGAATGCGGGACGTGTTGAAGCGGCGGTTGCCGCTGCTCGTGACTGCGTTCAGCAAACGCGGGAAGATTTACGGCTGGCCGGCAATTACATTGATGATATCACGAATGATTGCATCCGTTCGCTTGTGCGGATGCAGGAGTATCAATTGGCTCGTCGTGTTGATAATGCCAGAGAAACCGCTTTCGGCAGTCTTGTAAACCTGCTGGAACGGCAGGAAACTGCACTGGCCGACGCTCTTGGCAATTGAATGGGACGAGCAATTCGTTTCGACAACACCGTTGTCAATGGCGTGATGATGTGCAGGGGGGGTGGGATTTCGCTCGATCGCAGTGATTCATGACTTTCGACAGAAAATGACGCTCGACAGAAACGGTAATCAACGAACGTTGCCTCCGCTTCCTGATGAAAATCGGGAAGCGGAGGTTCGTTCATGCAGTGATGCCAGTGTTGAGCGTGATATGGCTCTTGCGCAGCGTATGGTTGCTGGAGAAAATTCTGCGTGGGTGGAATTCGTAAGTCAGTTTGACTCACTGATATTTGCCAGGATACAGGCGACTTGGCGGGAGGTCGGGTTGACCTTTCTGTCGACGGAGGTCGCTGCTGAGATAAGTTCCGAAGTCATTGCCGGGTTACTCAATAATGACATGAAGTCACTCAGGGGGTACTCCGGACGCAGTCGCCTTTCAACATGGTTGAGTGTGATTGTTCGCCGCACGACTTTGCGTTACCTGCATTCCATACGCAAGCAGCAGGGCACAGGGGATCTGCAGGAGCATGCGGACCCGAGGGATGAGCAGCAGCAGATTCAGGATTCGAGTGACGAGCGGCTTGATACTTTGCGCGTTGCCCGCAAGAAGTTGTCGTCGGACGATCAAAAGATATTAAAGCTGTTTTACGAGAAAGATAAATCCTATCAACAGATTGCAGAAGAACTGCAATTGAGCGTGAATGCGATTGGTCCCAAGTTGGATCGCGCGAGGAGGCGATTGCGTTTGAAAGCAGAGGAGATCGATGCCATGTGACGACGTCATCACCTGATCCATGTGGGTTGTGCCCAGTCACTTTCATTCTGGATGCAGACGATAGTGCCTGCCGTCCTGAATTTGTTCCCGTTGTTTGAATTGCCAATGTCCATTGCAGAATCTTCCAATTTGACTCGCTTGTTGCGTCTGCTGACAGGTGTAGCGACAACTGCAGAAAGCCAGCAGTTGCGAGTCAGTATGCGCGGGGATGAACAATTGGTGCGACAGCATGCCAAATTGGTTCAGGTCATGAGCCAACCGTTTTCGCTCGACAATGCGTTGTTGCATTTGGATGAAGTTGATCCCGAAATCGTTGCAGCTTTTGTCGATGATCGACTTGATGATGCAGAAAAGACCAGGTTTGAGCGAAAGTGCTGGAATTCAGAAAGTCTGCTGAGAGAAGTGGTAACCGCATGGCGTCTTGAGCACGATGTCAATGCATCGGAGCCACTGCCGCCAGTTGATTCATCGGCAGTTGATTCAACTGCCGATGAATCGAGTGCCAGTGTTCAGGCGGACTTCGATTCACAGATGTCCCGCAGCGAAAACCAGGCGGCGGCAAAAGCAGTTCAAACGCAGGCTCCGCCGGCGATCGAGCCGTCATCGGTTGTGAAGTCCAGAGCCCGAAAACGCTCAAACACCGGATATTACGTGGCAACACTCGCCTTGGTATCTGCCGCTGTTTTTGCGGCTGTCCTGTTTGGTCTCTGGCAGTGGATGAGACCAGGTCAGCAAGTGCCAGGCGGTATCAATCCGGATTCGGTGGTTGAGCAGCGGCACGAATCGGAACAGTCACCGGAGCAGAATGTCGCACAGAACGATCAGGATGTAGAACCCATTGAGGAGCAGAATGAACCACAGATACCCTCGCCGGAGATGGAAGTTCCAGAAGACACGCCGCCTGAAAATGTAATCGTTGATGTTCCGGGCCGGATGCCTGTGGACCGTCCTGAAGAGCCGAGAGTACCACGTGAGCCGGGGATTCTGCAGCCATCGCCGCAGTCGCGATTCAACATGGCTAAATGGTTGGATTGGTCCGATGTGATGGGAATCGCCGCGACCCGGGATGCTGCTGGTGAAAGATGGCGGGGAATCGGCGTGCCCCGGGGGTATACCGAAGGTGAAAACGTTGATTGGTTGCAGGTCGCAACCTTGCGCGCCACACAGCTCAAGGGTGAAGATGGAAAGGGTGCCAGTTGGACTGCTGGCGCCAATACCACCTTCAGAATTTCACATCCAGTTGAGATGTCCGAGGGCGTGGTTGTCTGTGATCTGTCTTCCGGAAAATTGGCGATTGAAAATCTGGATCCGGGCCGAACTCTGGTGTTACGCGTCGATGAAATGGAATTTCCGCTGGTAGTCGATGAAGCCGGAACGACACTCGTACTGGAGCGTGTGGGGAGAGAAATTGTGATGGGCGCTTTTCGTGGCAGTGCCACCTGCGATGGAAATCAAATCAATCGACGTGTCTGGAGAAAAGTTGATGGGACAGGAAAGACTGCGAGTCTTCGGCCGGAAAAGTATGACGCCTGGTACAACCAGAAAGTTCAAGTCGATGCTCCCGCCACGCTTCGCAATAAACTGAACAATGCACCGGATTTTCTGGCTCAAGTCATTGACGTAAGTCGTCATGGAACACCATTGGAGCAGTCGATTGGTGCGCAGGCGATTTTACGTGTCAATGCAGCGGAGAATCAGATTCCCGGTGATCCGGCGTTGCGGAGCATGATGAACTCCGAACAGGAGTCAGTCCGGGCCGCCTTGGTGAAATGGCTCGCCGAGCAGTGTCTGGAAAATCCACGTTACGCCATGATGATGGTCGTTCGGTTGTGCAAACTGCAGGATGTTCCTGAAAAACAGTCCAGGTCTTTTCAGGAATGGTTTGGCGGGATTGCCCGCCGGAGTAAGTATACCCAGCGAGTCCTCGACCAGTTGATGGCATCGCTTACGATCGATAACAAACCCATCGTACGACAGGCCGCCAAGTTTTTTCTTGAAGATTACCTTCGTGAACCGCTTCCGTACAACCCAATCAAGCCGGGTGCAAACATCACCCGGGTGCTCGCCGAAGTTCGCAAGCGGGTGACCGAACAACAACGTCGTCTGGAGCGCTGATTGGCTGATTGTCTGAGCCTGCGAACAGGAAGAACAGAACAATACGATGGTCAGTTCGATACGGCAGTTTGCTGGATTGCATCAGTTTGCCTGTTCGGGACACCTGTTCCGTCCCGCCGTGCAATGATGGCCATGCGTGTGAGTTTCGCTGGTAAGTGACGCAGTCGCAGATGGCTCGTCGTTACCTCACATCCTGACTTTTCCAGAATGCCGCAAATCTCCGTGTGCGACAGATTGTGATAATGATACCGGTGGGAAACATAGCGTCCTGTAAGACTTTGACTCATCTCAAGGTTCAACAGGATTCCACCCGGAGCAAGTAGACGTGCCAGGTGTTGCAAACTGACTTGGGTGTCCTCCGCATATCCCACAACTGCCCCCACGCATATCAGGCCAAAGCTTCCCTCGTTCAGCCGGGTTGCAGGTTCAAATTCAATTTCCTTATCAACGATCGAAGATTGCTCATTGCCTGTTCTGGCTCCGTCGCCCGCGTTCAGATAATGCGTCTTCGACGATTTCGTCATCAAGCGGATTTCATGCGGGGTTGAAATGTCTGCGGTGCCAACTTCGATTCTGTCTGCTGTCAGGTCACGCTTGGAGGCCTTGATGAGCGTTGCCCCCAGAAAATTCGGTTGCAGATCTGTCGACAGGAGTGTTGAGTGAGGAACGCGGTTCAGGAAGTGCAATCCGAGTAAACCGGTGCCGCAGCCGGCGTCAAGAATTCTGATCCCTGCCGGTACTTCGATCTCGAGGTCCTGCAAAAAACGGTCAATTCCGCTTTCGAAGCCCATGGACCTGAGAAAAAAATCATACGCATGACTATTTTTATAGAGTCGCGTGCTAAGCATTTTGCCGTTGGTGGTGTTGCCTGTGTGGGGGACCTTCCGGCTGGTGATCACAACCCATGCGCCTCATTTGAATGGATGAACCTGATCACGACAATCAGCCGAACACGCAATTTCCGGAAAGTTGCATGTGTCTTTGGTCGGAGATGTATCCAGTGACGCCGTACCAGCAAGCTATCGAAGGGAGTTGATGTCCTTGCCTGATTCGTTCACCACGGAACGCTTGGAGGCGTAGGATTGGATGCGACGTCCGGCGATCACCCCAGCATGATCTTACGCAGATGATGGCAATCGCATGATCCTGCACGTATGATGCAGCCCCTCGGCACGTATGATGCAGCCCCTCGGCGGATTCGCGTGAATTCAGGGCATCGGTTGTGTCAAGCGTTCCATTTCCTCCAGCAATTCCTCAGCCTGCTCGAAATCCTGTTGTTGCAGTGCCCGATTGACTTTTTGCATGGTGCGCTGGATCTGCTGAAGTTTCCGTTGAATGTTTTCCGCCTTTGCGATGGAATTTCTGAAACGTTGCATGAGTTCGCGTGGGGGACCTTTGGCAGCGTCTTGCCGGTTTGGCATGGGGCGTTGTCCCGGAGCCAGCAATTGCTCCCGGGCACTCTGGTAACGTTTGTGAATGAACTGCTTCATGGAAGCGATGATGCCTTCATAACTTTGATCTTCGGGGACAGTGGCACGCCGGTTGGGAAACGGGTCGTTTTTCAAGTCTTCCTGTATCAATTCAAATTTGGAATCGAGTTTCTTGCAAAGTTCCTGTGGCTGGAAATGGGTTTCCAGAATCCTGGAAGCCGTTTTACGGTAACGCGATAGCAGGTTTGGATTTTGGATCATTCGTTCCAGTAAAGGGATCTGGATGCCTTGAGGGATCGGCCACGCAGCATTCCAGTCTTCAAGCACATAAACCTTGCCGAATGCCACCTCGCAAAATCCGACGTCCAGGTCCCATGGCAGATAGTGCCACCTCGAAGATTCACGCTGCCGGTACAAGTAGTAATTGTGTGGTCCCCAGCCGGTCAATTGGTCGAAAGCTCCTGAGAGCAGCATTACCGACGTTGTTTCCAGAAAGTTGTCGATGTCCAGAATCTGGGACAGCACCTGTTCGAATTCATCATCCGCAACACCATTGATGTTTTTGATAAAACCTACAAGCTCACTGATTTCATTATCGTCTTCTGCCTGTTTGTTTTTTGCTTCAAATGCCTTGTTGTAAACTTCAGGACGATCACCCACGAAGCGCAGGTCTCCGCCTGGACCACCGGTATCATTCTTCCATAGGCCGCCAGGTTTACCAGGAAAGTTTCGCCGAATGAAGGTTTCGTCGATGCGTTCTGCATTGACATACACGCCAGCAAAAATGTCATTGATGTACAGTCTGGCGTAATTGCAGCGGTGTGTTTTATGCCCCAGTGTGCGCAGGATGTCCGTGATGATTGGCTCGCTGAAAAGACTTCCAAATTGAACGCCATTGTCAAGCGAAATGCGTTCCAATCCCAGGAAACGTTGTTGCTCACGGTACTTGCTGAATTTGATCAGATAGCTGCGTTTATGTTTCTGTTCTGGCTGACTTGAACTGTTTCCTTTGAAACGCACGCCAACATCCTTGAATGTTTGATCCTTCCATGTCATTACAGCTGGTACATAGACACACTTCGGCAACGCCGATTTCATTTTCTGCTGATCGGAATCGGTTATCCGTAGATGGATGGTTTGTACCGTGTCGGGATCGTAAAAGCTGTCCTGCTGGTGGTCGTGCATGGCAGTTCGATCAGCGGCAGTTGCGGGCGGTTTGGCGGTCAATGAGCCCGTTTGTGGTGTCTGCGCCAGAAGCCCCGGGAGTGGCATTATCAGCAAAGCGGCAGTTGCGCATTGGATTTTCAGTTGCATGTCGATGCGGATCGGCAAAGGTATCGGATGGGACTATCTGTCCAGTGATTCTGATTTTAACCGATCATCACGGTTCACAACCATGCTGTACTGGACTCGACAGTGGTCAGATTACTGATCTTCCCGAAACCGATGACTTGAGCGAAGTCGTCCATTCACTGCTGTTCGCTTTCATGTGAATGCAGCATGGGCCACTCTGAAAACGCGTTTGAAGCCTTCGGCAATGTGATGCCTTGGCAGTTCATTCCAATTCCAATTGCCCGGTGGAATGCGAAAAAGACAGAGAAGCACCGCTCATGGGATCAGAGTGCAACGGAGGTTAGCCCACTGGGAGGGGAATCAGGGGCAGTGGTTTTTTCGGGCAGACTGTCCTGGGTCAGTCCATGTTGTCTGAGTTCTTCCAGCATCAGTGCGCTTCGACGGGGAAACCATTCTTGCAGCATTCGTTGTTTCTGTTCGAGCCACGATCCGTCTGGCGTGTATGGTTTTTCTGAATGAATGTCTCCCCAACGTGCAGATTCGGCTATTAGCGAGGGCTCTACTGTTCTTAACAGATCCGCATACCTTTTCTGACAGGCGGCAGCCCCGAGCACCCCATCGTCTCCGCACCACAAATGCACGCGTTGAGCGAACATGGTGTGAAATTTTTCGCTTGTCATCAAGCGGTTGAAGAGGTGCACGAAAGAACCCTCTTCCCCTTCCTTTTCCAGAGGAAGAGCATAGTCAATTTCTTCATTTTTCCATCCGGATGCGAACGAGGAGTCGGCGTCCCAGAGGATGAACTTGAGTTTCTTGCCCTGCATGTCTCTGCAAAAAGCTCGCATGTTGTTGCCGTTGACCAGAGCCCAGTCTTCATTGCCCGTGTACATGTGGATCAAGCAGTAATCGATCAGGTTGACGATATCCAATGCGGAGGCCAGTTCTTCAAACTCAACCGGGTCATTGAGATCTCCGTTTGCCAGTTCTGTGATGTTGTCCCAGACAAGTTCACCAGCTTCGTCAGTATCAATCCTTCTGTTTCTGCTTCGTAGCGTGACGTACTGATCTTCTTTTCCGCCCAGTTGGTGAGCCAGATATTCTTCATCTGGGCGTTCCACCAGATTGTACAGTCCCCAGTAGAGACCATTCAGGCAGACGTGGACAAACCGCCCACGTACCGCGAGATGTCCCATTTCCTGTGAGGTCATGCGGGACCATTGATCACGCATGTACTGTGCACGCGAACGGACAGGCTCACGGTGCGATGCCCATGAATCATCGGTGCTTCGCAGCATCAGGCTGGAACATGCATCAAGACTGGGAATTGCCTTGACACTGTAGCCAAGTCTTTCCCAATATCGAATCGCAGCAACCCATTGTGCTCGGGACATTCCACTTGCAGTTCCAAAACGACCTGAGTTTGCATTGATGATTACCGCTTCATCAGATTCAAACCATGCTTCACCACCCACCGATGCCTTCTGGCTAAGATTGGTGTGTACAATACGTCCGCGTGGAGTGGGAAAAGGGGTGGCGTCGAGTGCCAGGTTCACACCTCTGTCATCGATGGTCCAGAGATATTTGGTTTGCTTTTGTCCGTATTCACCATGGACGACTTTTTCAAACCGCTTTGCTTTCCGTGTTTGCAGGCCGTGGGAAGCATCAATCAACTTGCCTTCGTTCTGTTCCAGCTTTGCGGCGGGCGGGCGCAACGGACCAACTTCCTGATCAGGAGCATCGGTTTGCAGGGATTCAAAAATTGGCTCGTCCAGAACAGAAAGGCCATAGCGGGCGCGGAAGCTGAGTCGCAGTGAATGTTTCTTCCAGTCCGGACGCCTGCTTTCGAATCCAGCAATCCGCAAGCCGCAAGGTGCCTGAAATCCCGGTTCGTTCTGGTCGGGCAGTAATTCGATTACTGCGGGAACTTCCCATTCCATGCCTCGTTCCCATGAATTCGAGTAGATCCCATCTTTCCCGAAAACAGAGGCCGTCGGAGCGACTACCGAAACCATTGGCAGGCTGCCAAGAGCAGCAAGGATCTCCGCTTGGTGCTTTACGGTCACTTCCGGGTCCATTTCATAATCCGCTTCCGTTTTGTTCCACTTCTGAGGGAAGCCGGCGGGATTGGCTGATTGACTGATCAGCTCATCCTTGTGAATGAAACTGCGGGTCAGAACGGTGGATGCAAACCGGTTTTTGCCAAAAGCACGGGCCCGTATCGTTGTTGTGTGATCGATCGTCAGCGGCCCTCGATACAGTTCACCAGTGCCCTCTTCAGGGACGCTGCCATCAGTTGTGAAGCGAATGACTGTGCCCGGGGTGTCGCATTCAAGTGTGATGGTGAAAGTGGAATCGTAGAGGCACGATCTGTGCGAACATTTGACTGCTTCTGTGAAACCAATCGCTTTCGGTGCATTTGGTTCCAGTGGAGTCGGGTGCAACAGAGGTTGTGGATGGTGCGCCGATGGTCCGAATGAAACACCGTGAGTGGCATCAGGCATTCCCACTGCGATCGTCTGATCAATGGTTCTCCCGTCGGGTCTCACCAAATGCAGGTGTTCACCGGATTTTGCCAGACGGAAGTTGGTGTGTACTTCTTCGTGATCGGAAAAATCAAGTCCTGAGGCAAATATGAGTATCCGCTCGTTCGGTGAAAGTATCAATTCCGGTAGTTGCCATTTTGCAGGCTCTTCAGCCTTGTCGGTCAGATACCAACCTGTCGCATTGAATGGTTGATTCCCTTGATTCCAGAGTTCGATCCAGTCCGGACATCCATCGTCCCAATCTACGATTTCACCGGCATTCGATGCTTGGACCTCCGCGATGACAAGACGAGTGGTCGAAGACGGAACGGATATTGCGGTGCGAAGCGAGTGAAAAGTATTTGCGTGCGTTCGAAAGTTTCCGCCCACGGGCAGAGCTCGGGACTCGCGCTCCAGCTTCGTTCTGTACTTCAGTGACGTAACCCGGGTGTTGATGGCAGCAGCATCGAGTGTTGCAATGTTCAGGTACTGACCGAACAGAACCCTGATCCCCGACAACTCCACGGTTACCGCGATCAAAATCAAAGAGGCAGCATAGATGCTGAGATGCTTGCGGAATGCAGCAAGCCGACCAGTGCGTGTGCGACCATCCGGGTTTTGATGCTGATTGCGACCTGAACCTTGCTTGCTCATTGTCTTGTTCAAACATCCTTTCCAGCACGATGGCTCGGAGGCAGGTTTACAGGGGAAGGTGAGAGGTGGGATCTTTCAGGGGGTTGGCTGGTGCATGTCCCCGAACTGGACAAGTCTACGACACAGCTGGGAGACAGGCTGGCTCAGGTGCCGGTTATGCCGTTTTTGATGGCAACCGACCCGGAAATCGTCAAGGTTTCATTGCGCCGGCAGCGCAGACGGGCAGATATCAAGGGTTTTTCTTCTCGTCAGCCGTCTTTCGCAGGGTCAGGCCCCCGTCTTTCGCAGGGTCAGGCCCCGGAGGTCCATCAGCCAGCCTGTGATCTCGCCTTCGGGTCCGAAGCGAATCGATGTCGTGCCCTTTTTGAGTTTCAGCGTACCGATGTCGAGCTGTTGATAGTCATCCCAGCTTCCAGTGCCCGGGACTTTCGCCCTTACCACCTGTTGGGAACAGTCGAGCTTGCAGGTGTTTCCTGCGACGTCTGCTGGACAGGCATAATCCAGCGTCACTTTGTATTCTCCGCTGACCGGTACTTCGATTGTCCAAGTGACATACTCATCCGCTTGGTTCCAAAAACCGATGTTTCCATATTTTTGCTCAAACCGGAATTGTGTCCCGTGCAATTCACTCTTGGAGGCGGGCAGGGAAAGTGTTCCATTGGCCTTTGCATGAATGGTCACCGGGTAATTTCCAGGCTGTGATGATGGGTGTTTGGAACCGGAATTCAAAAAGGCAATCAGGTCACTCATCTGTTCGGGATTGATTTCCTTTTCCATGCCTTCGGGCATCAGCGACTTGCCCGAGGAATGAATTCTTTCAATGTCATTCCTGACGATCGTTGTTGACTTTCCATCCGCTGACTTGATTTCGATTGCCGTGCTTGTTTCACCAGCAACGATACCAGCATGCACAACACCATCATGCGTTAACACGCTGTAACTGACGTATTTGTTTTCCACTGCGGCGCCCGGGTCGATGATTGCCGTAACCAGCGCATTGACGGAACGATTCTTGAGGGTCGCCAAATCAGGTCCTACTTTATGGCCGACGCCATTGAGGTGGTGGCATGCAGCGCAATGCTTCACGAAAACCTGCTTGCCTGTTGCAGCGTCACCAGCAACTGTCATTGATTCCAGATATTTGTTGATGAGTTCATCACGGACATGATTCGGCGTCGCCGATTCGAATAGTTTTCTTGCTTTGGCCTGCACGTCTTTGTCAACATGGTTGGTCAGCCTCTGACGGTGGATCGGGGACAGGGCACTGCTGGGAATGGTTTGATCCGTCACAGCCACGATCAGATCATTGGTCGTTGACTCGCGCAGCAACAGACTTTCGATCGCCGCATCCCTGACGCTGGGACTCAACGATGAAAAACGATCCAGTATCTTGTCCGGAGCCTTGGTCGTGATCGCCTGCGTTGCAGCAATCTGTATGTCAGCGGGTTCGGTGACAGACAACAGATCCAACAGACGTTCCGAGTGTTGATCATTGCGCGAAGCCAGTTGTATGGCCATCAATCGAATCTTCGGATCATTTTTTCGATCCATGGCCAGGTTCAGTGCATGTTTCAGTGAACTGCCAATTCTGTCTTGAGTCGGTTTTGGTAACTGATTGCCTTGCCGTTCAATGACCGTCAGGATTTCAGCCAATGCATGCATGTTGTCGGGCGACGGAGTCACAGATTCGATCTGTTCAAGCAGATCGTTTACCACAGCAGTCAGAAATGGCACATTGTTCATTCTTGAAGCCATTTCGAGCATGGTTGGCTGATACAGATCCGCGATCTCCGGATGGTTGACAAGGGTGTTGTGAAAACGAATCAGGTTGTCCCGATTCAGGGAGCTAATGATGGCGGCTCTGAGGTAAGGTGCTTGTGCTGACTGCTGCGCCAGCCTTGCGAGTCCGGTGACACCCTCTTCACCCACAGTTTCTCCAAGTGAGTAGGCGAGCTGCATCCTGACCATGGGATCAGGGTCGTCTGTCATCCGTTCCAATTGGGCAAGGATTTTTTGCGAGAATGGTTTTTTGGTGGACAGGTGTGTTTCGCAAAGACGAATGGCATGTCGACGAACGGTGCCTGATTTGTCCTCAAGAGCGGCGAGCAACAGTTTGTGATTCGGGAATTTTGTTCCTGCCAACGTGCATAGAGCGTGCAACCTGCCCATTTCAGAGGGCGAATTTACCGTCATTTGTTCGAGTTTGGCGGTGACACCCCGGTCATCTCTCTTGACCAGTTCCTGTTGCGCCATGTCTCGCAACCGGCCGTTGCTTGCCTGAAGCAGTTCTGCGACTTGTGCGGATTCAAGTTGGTCCAGTGCAATCATGGGACGTGGAGGAGCATCATCCGGGAAGATGCGATAGATGCGTCCTCGATCATGACCGGCGCGCAGAAAAAGCTCTTTTTCACGCTCATCATCAATCCATTCCGGGTGCTCGATGACCAGGCGGTACATGTCGACGACCCATAGTGCACCATCCGGCCCGGTGGTGACGGTGGTTGGGCGAAACCAGCTGTCGGTGGAGGCGAGAAATTCCCGATCCGGGCTTTCTGCTGGGCGTTCGCTGCGGAATGAAACTCCATCCGTGATCAGTTTTCGACGGTGGACAAGATTGTGCACTGGAGCGCAGGTGAATGTGTCGCCGGCGTATTGCTCTCCCAGAAGGTTGTCCCGATAGACCATGGTGCTGCATGCGGAGGTAAATTTGTGGCCGCTTCCTGCAGTCGGCGGCCGGTAACCCGACCAATGGCTCAGCACACGCGAAATTGGAAACAGCTGTGTGTTGTCAACTCGAGCGATATCGCGTCGTGGCGTTGGTGATGTCACGAATGGATTGCGTCGCATGTAATGATCAGCCAGAACAAAATGACGAACTGGCAGAGGGTTGCTGCAGCCAAACCAGTTTCCATGATCATCACGATGTCGCCCAAATTGCGTGCGACCCGTTTGCAAGTCGATTTTTCCCGAGTCGGGACGGATTCTCAAATCCTGACCTCCCAGATGAAAACGCTCTCCGGTTCGGGTCGATACAACATCCCCTCCGCTATCGCCATTGGCAAGGTAGATCCAGTTGTCCAGACCTCGCTCGAATCCATTGACGCGGTGCTGCTGGTTGCCCTCGGCGAAGCCTTCGTAAAGGTTTTCTACGATCTCTGCCTTTCCATCCCGGTCACGGTCCGCTGCAAAAAAGATATTTGGTGCTGCACTCACGATCACACCATCACGCCAGGCCATGACACCAGTGGGATAGGCAATGCCGTCAAGAAACAGGGTGGACGAGTCGTACTTGCCATCATGGTCCGTGTCTTCGAGGTATCGCACTCGTCCACCGGGTTCACCTTGGTCGTCCATCCCCAGCGGATAGTCTGCCATCTCGACCACCCACAGTTTGCCATCGGCACCCCAGTCGATCGCAATCGGATCCATGACCAGTGGTTCTGCAGCAACCAGTTCAGCGGTGAATCCTGTCGGCAATCGGATGGATTGATGGGAGCGTTCGGGTGATCGCGGGCCGGGTTCGGTGTTGCCCAGAAGTTGGGTAAACGAACGGCGATCCACTCCATCGGGCAGTCGATTGGTGTTTTCGTTCTGCACCCACATGTGCTCACGGGAAAACCAGACACCATTGTTGGTTCCATTGCGCACGATCAGCGGAATTTCGTCTGTGATTGCGACTTTGCGAGAGAACAGTCCCGTTCGAGTATCGAACAGCCGGATGCCCGACTCTTTGCCATTGCTGTAAATGACATCATCGTGCCCATCCTCATCCAGGTCGACAAAACGCAGCCCGCTGTCTTTGCCCGATCCATCAACAATCGGGGCCGGAAATGAACCGGACTCCGACCATTGCCCTTCCTCGTTGATCTGCATCACCAGCTGGCTTTCCGGGTTGGCAATGATGATCTCCGTTGTCCCGTCGCCGTCAATGTCACGCAGACGCACGCCCTGATCGATGCCCTGGATGGATGTTGGTCTGTCTGACAGCGTTGGGGGCAAAGAATTGCGGTGCAGTGTGCCATCCTTGAATTCGTAGATCGCTTTCGACCGCGTGTTGTTGACGAGGAGTGAAAAGGTTGAGTCCGGAGTCAGTTTTCCAATTTGAACTCCATGATCAATTCGCCTCTGCCCCATCGATGATGTGAGCAGAATGTCATGATCGGAATCCTGCCACTTCTGCTGTTCCGGTTGCCAGACTCGCATGATCCTGCTGTTTTCGTTTCCGATCAGAACATCAAGAAATCCATCAGCATTGATGTCAGTGATGCGTACTCCATTGTCTTCTCCGTTTTCAGGGGCACGAATGGACTGATTCAGCAGCAGGTGTTGATTGATGCGATCCACGCATTCACCAAACGTCAGGAATTTGACTCGCTTCCCGTATTTCTGTTGGGCATGTTTGATCACATCGATGATTTGGTCGTTTCTGATCCATCCGTGTGGATGGAACACCAGATTGAACATGCCTTTCTTCAGGACAGTAGCATCGAGTGCTGCCTTCAGGTCAGCTACCGTGGTCGGGTTGTTTGGCTGATGGAGATGCTGGGCTTCCCAGTCGCTGGGAACCATGCAGGGGAATTGCCAGCACCGTCTTCCGATGACATACGGGTAGGGATAGTTCTCAATCGTGTTGACGAACGAGGGAAACGGAAGGTACTTGTTCATCCTGGGGCTGCCATCACTATCGACGACAAGATGTTCCGGAAGATCAGGGTCCTTGTTCGTGAATACATTGAAAACACTACTGTCGGCTTGCAGGAAGTTTCCGGCTGGCGTAGTGCTGTTGAAAATCTCACTCCACAGACGTGGGCTGGGTGTATTCCGGGAATCACAGCAGGGCGTACGAAAAGCAACAGGCCGATTGCCCTGAATGGATGCCAGCAGATCGACACACCGGTCATAGGTGGATTTGGCGGTATTGAACTGGTCCCCCTGCAAACAGGGACACGGATGGTCCACCGTGTGTACTTCGATCGACAGCCCTTCCGCGAGCCATTTCTGAAGCTGCGGGTCTTGCGGATTGACTGAGCAGGTCATGATGCTGACTGGTGATCGCCCCTCCACGGTTTTGAGATAGTCCAGGATGGGACGCAGATAGGCCTCATAAATTGCCGGATCACGCATGTCATCAATTCCCAGAGTGATGACCGCATCGACTCCCGGCTCTCCAATCCATTGCGGCGTGATCAGTTTCGGGAACGATGTTCCCGGGTAATAGGGTTCCGAATACTCTGCCAGAAAAGCGTGAGGGTTTTCTGCATGTGCTTTCTGCGTGCCTCCATTGAATGTGGAAGTCAGGCAAGGCAGGAAGAAACTGCCCAACAGGAAGAAGCAGGTCGCGACGGCCGATAACCTGATCGGCGGGTTAAGACTCATGAGCATCAGTTGTCTCGGGGCAGGAGCCGTTTGGAAGACCGTGAATTCCGGTTTCCCCAAATTGTACAGAATGGAATCTCCGATTTTTGGCTAACGCGGCCGTTCTGTTATAATCGCTCTCTGCCGCTCTGCGGCCATGCCCTCCTGCCACCTCCCATGCTTCATGAATCAGGCGTTTTCTTAACATGAGAAATTGTCTCCGACGTTTTCTGCCAGTCGCGATTCTGACTTTGGCAGGTTTTCTTACCGGTGTTTTCCAGCCCGTGTCTGCTGAGGATGTATCTGAATTCCAACGTCAGATTGCAGCATCCAATCCAGTTGCCCGTTGGTCGTTCAGTGATTCAGATGAATTGAGCCACGGCGGACGTCTGGAAAATGGACCACAGACGCCACAGCATTCCGGATTCTCGAAAAGCAACCAGGGACTTTCTCTGAAAAATGGAGAACGCATTGTTGTCCCGGACGAAGGCACCGGGTCACGATTTGACTTCGATCAGGGAGATCAATTTTCAGTAGAGGCCATGGTCAATCCCACTGAACTGAAAGGGTTTGCGACGATTCTGTCAAAAGGTCGCACAGCGAATGCGGGATTCCCCAGTGACAATCAGAATTGGGCCTTTCGACTGACATCAGTCGGCGGTAACGCCGGTGTCAATTTTCTTTTTCGTAGTCGAACAGGCCGGGATGGAGCTGGTGATTGGCATCGCTGGACCAGCAATGAGGGATTTGTTGTGGGGTCTGGATGGCATCATGTTGCCCTTTGCTACACCTTTGGGAAACCGGAATCCCTACGTGCCTACATTGATGGAAAAAACGTCACGGGAAAGTGGGATATGGGCGGGGCAACGACCAAACCTCCCGTGGTCGACGATGATGAAATTTGGCTTGGCTCAACCATGGGAGGAAATGTATCCAACTCGTTTCATGGGGTGTTGGATGAAGTCGCTTTATACCGGCAGATGATTCCTGATGAAGTTTTCAAGAGTCGGTTCAAGTATGTTCCGCCTCCATTGGTACTTCCCGAGCCGATGCCGGGAGTTCTTCAGGTGAATATTCATGGGCCACTGAGCAGCGATCAGTCGTTTCCCAATGATCCGGGCGAACCACTTGCAAGTTGGCAGCAGGCTGAACTCGGATTTCTCCGTCTGCCTCGCCGATATGATGACTGGGGCGTGCGCGAAGATTGGGGCACCGCCGTCATGGTGCGTGCTGTAACCGAAATTGAGTTGGAACGAGGTGATTTTGAATTTCTCATCAGGAGCCGAGCTGCTACGCGTCTATTCATCGATGGTGAGCAACTCGTGTTTTTGCCCAGACAGAAACGGGGGGGTGGTGCCCACAACAAAGTGAAGCCCATCCCCGAAGTCTTGCGTTCTGGTATGAGGCCTCCCGCCATGGATGACGTTGAGAAAGTGGTGCCATTCTCATCTGCAGGCGGACGGCATGTGGTTGTGATGGATGTGATGGTGGGTGGACCACGTTTAAGACTTGATTTTGGTGAGCCTTGTGTGGCGATTTCAAATGGTACCAACATGTTCCGTTTGCTCACGCCAGAAAAACAGACGGGGAGCCCTTTGACCGATGATGGCTGGTTGGACTTTGTTGACCGACTGGGCGACGAGCTTGATGCAATGGATGTCGAGCGACGGCGAAGTGCTGATCGGCAGCAGGACTACTGGAATCAGCGTCACCGACACGCAGTTGAACAACTACCAGAAAGACAGGAGCATGACAGCATTGACAGGCTTGTCGGCCAACGCCGAGCCAAGGCACGCAACAGTGCCGGGAATTCCCAATCATTCTTCAATCAACAGGTAAGACCCGTTTTTGTCGAACATTGCTATCGATGTCATGGCGACAAAGAAAAAGGTGACTTGAACCTGCTTTCACAGAAGAATCTGTTTGCCGGTGGAGAATCAGGAGAAGCGGCAGTCATTCCGGGAAAACCTGAGGAAAGCCATTTGATCGAGCTGGTGACATCCGAGTCGGGTGATCGAATGCCACCTCAGGGCGAAGGTTTGAGCGAACAGCAGGTCGGTGTTTTGCGTGAGTGGATTGACCGTGGGGCGGAGCTTGAGCCTGCACCAGTCGACATTGGCGATGAAAGACCCTTGATTGATGATCTGACGTTTCTAAGAAGGGTCTGGTTTGATTTGGTAGGAGTATCGCCGCCGGTTTCCGTGATTCATGAATTTCTTGCCAATCAGAGTAGCAGCAAACGAGCTGAAATGATTGATCGTTTATTGGAAGATGAGCGTTGGGCCGACAATTGGGTTGGCTATTGGCAGGATGTTTTGGCCGAAAACCCGAACCTGCTCAAGCCGATGTTGAACAACACCGGGCCATTCCGATATTGGATTCTGGAGTCCTTTCGTGACAACAAGCCAATGGACCGTTTTGCAACGGAGCTGATCACGATGCGGGGAAGCATCTGGGGCGGTGGTGCGGGAGGCTTTGGCATCGCAACCCAGAATGATGTGCCGATGGCAGCCAAAGCACATATCATCGGGACTGCGTTTCTGGGTGTCGACATGAAGTGTGCCCGTTGTCACGATGCACCTTATCACGAAACCACTCAGGAAACCTTGTTCCAGTTGGCTGCAATGTTGGACCGCAAAGCGATCAAGGTTCCAGCAACCAGTAGTGTTCCTGCAGCATTCTTCGATCATCTGAATGATGGTGGTCGTGAGCCACTGATCGACGTGACCTTGAAAATCGGTGCCAAGGTCAATCCGAATTGGCCGTTCGCATCGGTTGGTCAGGATGGCGTGGGTCAGCTTTCCGATGAAGAGAAAAAAGATTCCCGCCTGCTGCTGGCAGCAAAGGTGACCAGATCACGGAGATTCGCGGAAGTGATCGTGAACCGTGTCTGGAAACGGTTGATGGGGGCTGGACTGGTAGAACCAGTCGATGACTGGGAAGGACACCCGCCATCGGATCCCGACTTGCTGGAATTTCTGGCAGATGAGTTCATTCGTGGTGGATACGATTTGCGTCGGCTTACCAGCCAAATCATGAATTCGCGAATCTATCAATGTGAGGCTCAGGATATGCCATCCAATCTCGTTGAGTCGGAGAGGTTTTTTGAAGGACCCTATCGTCGACGTCTCATGGCTGAACAGATTGTTGACAATGCATGGCATGCGGCTGGACGAGAAATGGATTTGGGGCATTTGACCATGGACATTGAAGGACGTTTGGCGCCGAACTACTTCATGAATTTCGGTCAGCCCAAGCACGCCTGGGAGTTCACGACCATGGCCAATGAACGTGACCGGCCAAGCCTTGCCATGCCAAAAATACAGGCCGTGGTAGATGCACTGAGGGCGTTCGGCTGGAGGAATTCACGGCAGGAACCGACTTCGAACCGGATGGAAGAACCCAATCCACTGCAGCCCGGTGTTCTCGCAAATGGTGTGATGGGCTCATGGTTGACCCAGTTGACCGATGATTCGGGTTTGACTCGCGTTTGTGTCGAGGTGGATACGGTGGATGATCTGGTTGAAACGCTGTTTCTGCGTTTCCTGACACGTTACCCCTCTGAGGATGAAAAACAGCGATTCGCGAATTTGTTGAAACCCGGGTTCAACGATCGTGTTGTACCAAGGGAAGCGTGGGGGCCGGTCGTTCAAATTGAACGCATGCCCCACGTTTCATGGTCCAATCATCTCGACAGCGCAGCAAATCTGATCAAACAGAAACAGGAGGAGCTTGCACGCAAAGGTGATCCACCCACACGCTACTTGCGGTCCGATTGGCGTGAGCGTGCAGAAGATGCGGTCTGGGCACTCATGAATGCCCCCGAGATGATCCTTGTTCCGTAGTACTTATTAAAACAGGTGCACCAACCGGTGTATCATGTTGGGCGAAACCAACGAAGACGAGAGCCGAGAAGATGAAACGACGTCAATTCATTCAAGGAACGATCGCTGCGTCCGGTGCAATGGTGACAGCCAATGCTGCCAAGGCGTCGGAGAAAGTATTGCGTGGAAAAGCGGAACACTGTGTCATGCTGTGGCTCGGTGGTGGGATGTCCCAAATCGATACTTTCGACCCGAAAAAACGCGGAGATGCGAAACAGAAAAAGCCAGGGTCCTATTATTCGGCGATTGAAACTTCTGTTCCTGGTGTGCAAGTTTGCGAACACTTGTCCAAAACTGCGGCTCTGATGGAAAACATCACTGCCCTGAGAACCATCAATCATGACGTTGTCGACGAGCATGCGGCAGCAGCGAATCGAATGCATACGGGACGTCCGACCGCCGGCACCGTGACCTATCCATCACTGGGATCGATTGTGGCACATCAACGAGGTGCGGTTGCCGAAGGAGTTCCAGCCTATGTGCTGCTCGGATATCCAAATATTGCGAGAGGAGCAGGATTTCTGGGCCCAAAGGCGGGTTATGTCTATTCTACGAACATCGCTTCCGGGCCAGCTGGTTTGGCTCGCTCGAAAGCGATCACTGAAACAGGGGCCGCAAGGCAAGTTCGCATTGCGAGGCGGGAAGGCCTGCTTGATGCCGTTCGCAGCGAAGGAGCAAGCCGATTTGCAAACGATGCGAAGTTTGAAGAGTATGACGCCGCTGTTGCAGAAAGTCTTCGGTTGGCCGGGCCCGAATTCATGAAAGTCTTTGATCTTAGCCGGGAACCTGATGCATTGCGCAATGCGTATGCAAGTGAGTTCGGTCAACGCTGTCTGTTGACCAGACGGCTATTCCAAGCCGGTGTTCGTTTTGTCGAAGTTTCGTACAGTGACAACTTCAAAAATGGCACCGGGTGGGATACTCACAACGAAGGACAGTTGAATCAGCATCTGTTGATTCGGGATCTGGATTCTGCGTTGGCAACGCTGATCACAGATCTGGACAAGCACCAGTTGCTTGAAAAAACCATCATCCTTGTCAATTCTGAATTCGGGCGTCCCGGCGGATTTGACTCAGGTGGGGGGCGAGGTCACCACTCAAAGTGTTTTACCAGTGTGATAGCTGGTGGTGGCTTGAACCACGTCGGTGCCTGGGGCCAGTCGGATGAAGTCGGGGAGAAGATCCTTGATCAACCGGTGAGTGTTCCGGATTACTTTGCAACGGCACTGGCTGCACTGCAGATCGACCCATCAGCAAATCTTTACGATGGCGACCGACCAGTGCCGGTAACCGATCAGGGAAAACCTATCGCAACGCTGTTTTGAAACGACGATGTGCCAGGCAGGTTCAGGTATTGGAACTTCAGCAACTGATGGATGGAAATCGATAGTCATTGCCTCGTCGATCGTCTGTCCACGTTCTCAGGATAATTGTTGCGTTGTGCTCCCGTCGTCAGAGCCGGTATCAGCCATCCCGCTGCTGTCAGTTGCAATCTTTGACGCGATCGGACTTGGTGGTTGTTCCGCATTGGCAGCCGCAGCATTGGGAACCGGAGCATTGGCGTTTGCAGAGTCGCCCGGATTTGTGGGGGCATGATTTTCAGCGTCTGGTTCAAAGTGCTCCAGGGCCACCCCGCTTGATTTCAGCTTGCGGAGTACCCGACGTTCAACAAACTCGATGTGTAGCCGGAGACTGTAGAATTCCTGCATGTACGCCAGAGGCACGTTGTGCAGGTCATCAAGTTCCGCTTCCATGATCTGAAGAGTCTGCCAGTTTGAGCCGAGTTTCTTCGTGTCGACTTCTCCTTGCAGGTCGGCTTCCATGCCCCTCAATATGTTGTACCAGCGATAAATGCGGGATCGAATCCGCCAGCGGTACAGTGGGGGCGCGATTCGGAACAGAGGCAGCAACAGGGTCAAAGCCGGAAGAAGAAGAATTGCTCCACGGTCACAAAATGAAGCGACCCAGAATGGCAGGTACTTTTGAAGAAATGGAGGGCCATTCTCAAAGTACAGCCTCGCAGATTCATTGAGTGGAAATTCGATGAATTGAGTGGATGGAAGTTGGTCATCCTGAACAATACTGGGGTACTTCGCATGAACGATGTCTGCGGCGCGTAACAGCATGGGAATCAGGGAATCGTGCAGTTGGCTGGTTGCTATCAGGTTGGTGGCTGGGGCGATCAAGTCGACTTTTGACGATGGATAATTTTTTTCCAGATCGATGACCCCCTCAGCAAGTGACACAGAAGACAGGAATGGGTGCCGTCTTGTGTATGCCGTGTGTCGATCGAAATCCATCAATCGGACATCCGAATTCTGTGCCAGACTCCGAATCGCTGACGCGTTTGGTGATGTCACAAAAAAAGCGGCATCGATCGTCTCTTCAAGGAGTTGATCAATGGATTCACGCCCGCCAATTGGCAGTAGATTGTCGGATTCCGGTGAAATGCCGTTTTCTTCCAGTAACATCATGGCCAGCATGGCTGTGCCGCTTTTGGGGCGACCAACGGCAATCCTCTTCCCTTGCAGTGCACGAAGTTCAGTCACGGTTTCCGGGCCGCGGTAGAAAACCCATACTGGCTCCAGATAAAGACTTGCCAGGGATTCAATTCCCAAGTCAGTAGAATGGTCGCCCGTCGTGGTGCCGCCTTGAACGATCGCAAGGTCAATCAGTGGATCTGTCTGCAGAGCTTCGAAATTTTCTGGGGACCCTTGTGTCTCATGGAGATGAAGCGTGATTCCATGCTTGGCGAGTTCTTCCGCATAGGCTCTCGCAAATTGAAAATAAGCGCCGTCAGGTGAACCAGCCGCCATATGGATGTCGCGTGGTGGTGCTGGTTGAATGAAAAACCACGCAGCGCAGAATCCGATCAGGACCACAACTGAGCCGCCGCCCCAGACTTTGAACCACAATGCACGCAACTGGCGGCGTGTTTCGCGGAAATGTTCTTTGAATAGCGTTTCTGCTTGAAGGCTCATCGGTAGTGAAATGTCCAATGCGATAACTTGACATGACAGCGAAAAACGTCATGTAGAAATGGAACTTGTCGCCTGCCGCGAACCATCATGGGTTGGCAATTTGATCGGGAGAGGCAAGGCCGATTTCTGCCTCGCCGGTGTCGTTCGGAGTTTTGTCGGTCAACGGCACAGTTTAACGGATTCCACTGGAACTGTGCGTTCGGGCTCTGTGCAGATTCTCGAAACGAGGTTTTTTAGAGTGCGATGAAAAAGTGCAAGCCTGCTGATAATTCTTGCTTGCCGCTTTTTGGCTGGTATCCCGTGGTCTTGAGGAGTACGAGCTAACACGGAAGTCCTTTTCCGGCACATTACGGTGCACATGTGGAAACCGGATCATGAAAGTGCATTCACCGGATCAACGCGTGGTTGGTTGCAGTGTCCCTTCTTCCCGGGGATTTCCCCGATGATCGACAATCGCTACCGGTCCATTGCGAATTGCTGCAATTCGTGGGGTCGACGAGGCAACCGAACGCAGTAACACAAGCACACGATTAGTCGTCATAATGATGGAGCGTAATCCGCTTTTCTAATCGCTTACACCAACCCATGTAGTGCATGATGTTTGTGCGTTTCGTTGATTTGTCTCTGTTGTGTCTGTTCATGGTTCCGCATTTTCTTGCTCCATCCAATCTTGCCTTGGCAGAATCAAAAGGCATGGACAGTTTGACAGGTAACCAGTCTCCTGTTTCGAAAGGGGAAGTGATTGCATTCTTTGGTGATTCAATCACCCAGGCCGGAGCGAAACCCGGAGGTTACTGCAAACTCATCGGTGAAGCACTTGCCAAGCGGAAGCCGGATCTCAATGTTGATGTTGTTTATGCTGGCATTGGCGGTAACAAGGTTCCTGATCTTGAAAAACGTGTTGAACTTGATGTGCTCAGTAAGTCGCCGACTGTCGTTTTCATTTACATCGGAATCAATGATGTTTGGCACAGCACGCGGGGAAAAGGAACGCCCAAATTCCAGTACGAGAATGGCTTGAGGCGGTTGGTCAACAAAATATCGGAGAGCAAAGCGAAAGTGGTCCTTTGTACGCCGAGCACCATAGGTGAGAAACACGACGGCACGAATCCTCTGGACGAAATGTTGGACGAATATGCCCAGATCAGTCGCAAAGTTGCGTCGGAAACTGGGGCGACACTTTGTGATCTGCGAAAGTCGTTTTTGAAGCATCTTCAGAGCGAGAATTCTGAAAACAGGAGTAGTGGTATCCTGACACGCGACGGTGTCCATCTGAACATTGACGGAAACCGCTTTGTTGCCGGATTGGCAGCAGAAGCCATTTCCGAAGCGTTGCGTGAGAACGGAGAGGATTCCGATGTTGGGACCACATTGTTCAATGGCAAGGACCTGGCTGGCTGGCATGTTGACGTGCCGCATCTGGACAAGAACCCGGATGCAAAACCAACCTTCATCGTCCGAGACGGAAAACTTGTCAGCCTTGGGAATCCCCAAGGGCATTTGATCACAGATCGCCAGTATGAAAACTTCCGCTTGGAGGTTGAGTACCGCTTTGCCGGGAAACCCGGTAACTGCGGCGTGCTGGTTCACGCCTCTGATCCACGTGCACTGTACAAGATGTTTCCCAAGTCAATTGAGGTTCAAATGAACCACAAACATGCGGGCGACTTCTGGTGCATCGTCGAGGACATCAAGGTGCCCGACATGATTGCAAGGCGAGGGCCAAAAGAGAAATGGGGAATCACCGAGGGAAAAGCACGCCGTATTCTGAATCTCACCGATGATTCCGAGAATGCAGTAGGTGAATGGAATCGGATGGTCATCGAGTGTCTGGATGATCAGGTCAAAGTCTGGGTCAACGGCGATCTTGTGAATCATGGAACTGATTGCACTGCAAGCAAGGGGCAGATTGCTTTGCAAGCTGAAGGCGCTGAAGTTGAATTCCGCAAACTGGAACTCTCTGCAATTGATGCGTTGACACCGTAGCACGAGTTGCATCAACAGTGGGCAACGGTCAGATCGCGTTGCAGCGATTCACATGGTGTTGGTGTGATTGCTGCACAGCTGGCGATCTAATCATGCGCAACGGCCCATGCGGTCCCCAACTCTTGCATACAGCTCACGGTGACGCTGTGAATGGTGCAGGAGGTCGTCATCAAATTGGATGCGTCCTGGCTCGAAAATCGTCATCGTGGATGATCCACCAAATCGGAAGTATCCTTTCTCGTCGCCCTTGGTGACTCTGGTTTGCTCGGAGTAGGTCTGGCGTATGCCACCAACGCAAGTTGCTCCAATTTCAAGCAGCAGGACTTCTCCAAGCGTATCAGTCTGGATTCTAGTCAGACAGCGTTTGTTGCTGGCCAGAATCTGGATGTTCTGAACAAGTGCAAGTGGGTTGACTGAAAACAGAGGACCATTCAGCAGTTTTGATTGGCCTGGGATACCTGACACTGGAAAGTGAAATCGGTGATAGTCGACCGGACAAAGCCGTGAAAGCACAAGACTGCCCGTCGCATATTTACCAGCAAGATCTGTGTCACCCAGAAGGTCTTGCAGACAGAACATCTCGCCTTTGACAAACAGTCCTTCAGCCCGGGAAATATCAGGAATGCAAAGATGACGCCCGTCGGCCGGGAAAACCACGCTATCGGGGTCCGGATCGATTGGGCGGGCTGCCGGTTTCAGTTGTCGATAGAAAAACTCGTTGAAATTCGCAAACTCGTCGACCCCTGACCTGAACTCCGTTGGATCAAGTTCATACTCATCAATGAATGGTGCGATTTTTTTGGCTGATGCAGGACGGTCCATTCGCCATCCGTACCAATGGGAAAACCATGCACGTTTCACCATGGTTGTCAGGGCAATCCGACCACCGAGTGTGCCATAAGTCCAACGCAGGAATTTGTCCCCATATACTTTTTCGAGGAGTTCCTGTTTTCGATAGCGATCGTAGTAGACGATTTCGTCCATCGGAATAAGCCGATCCGTTTGGGCAAGCATGCGGTACGCGATTATTTCTCCCCGATATTGTGCCTGATACGGCGTCTCACGCCGAGGTCCCCCGGCATATTTGTCACTGGCGGGAGTATGCGTTTTGATGCACGTGAGAAGTTCTACTTTGGCTGGCAGATTCAACACCCCCGGTAAACCACTGACTTTCCCCAGTCCAATGGACTGTGCTGTTGACTTTCCCCAGTCCAATGGACTGTGCTGTTGACTTTCCCCAGTCCAATGGACTGTGCTGTGTTTTTTCGACTCCCGTCTCGGCACTGGCAGTTGCAATCAAAAGCAGGATAAAGGCAAAAGGATAGAGCAATCACATGTTGCTGTTGTCGGCGAAGATGGCGATGGCGGAATGATGCGGATGTGTACCGGGCAACGGAAACGCACAGGTTGTTGCACGGGTTTCCCTGCGATCAGGGTAGCATCACGCGGCATGAAATACTGCTTGAGCTACAGAGAGCCCGACGGCTTCAAGTGCTCAGCGCGATAAGCCTTTGCCTTTTCGTGGTTTTCCGAGCGTGTTGCGTATTCCAGTGGCTCCTGTCATGAACAGTTCCCGTGCGGATTCCAGTTGCGATGCATTCCGCAGTTCGTTCGCTGCGCATCTTGCGAACTGCTGCTCAAATTTGGAGTTTGGGCGGATTTGTCATGTCAGCAGGTCTTGGATGACTTTGCCGTGTACGTCCGTCAGGCGGAAATCCCGCCCCTGATGCCTGAAGGTCAGTTTTTCATGGTCGATGCCCAGGCAATGCAGCACGGTCGCATTCAAGTCGTGGATGTGAACCGGCTTATCGATCACGTTGTAGCTGAAGTCATCGGTTTCACCGTAAACAATCCCCGGTTTGACGCCACCGCCGGCCATCCATTTGGTGTAGCAACGGGGGTGGTGGTCCCTGCCGTAATTGGTCTTGGTCAGGCCACCCTGGCAATAGATCGTTCGGCCAAACTCACCACCCCAGATCACGAGCGTGTCATCCAGCATGCCTCGCTGTTTCAAATCATTCAGAAGACCCGCGCATGGCTGGTCAATGATGCCGCACTGTCGCCGAATGTCTTTTGGCAGGTTTCCGTGCTGATCCCATTGTCGAATGAAGACCTGTGTGAATCGAACACCCCTTTCAGCCATTCGTCGAGCCAGCAGACAATTGGCTGCAAAAGTCCCGGGGGTTTTGACTTCGGGACCATACATGTCGAGTACATGTTGAGGTTCGTCAGAAATGTCTGCCAACTCCGGGACCGAAGTCTGCATTCTGTATGCCATCTCGTATTGGGCGATTCGTGATTGAATTTCTGGATCACCGACTTCCTGGTAGCGATGGCGATTGAGCTTGGCCAGTTCATCAAGCATTCGTCGTCGCATGCCTTCGCTCATGCCTTCAGGGTTGGACAGGTAAAGTACCGGATCCCCGGTCGAACGCAGGCTGACACCCTGATGACGTGTCGAGAGGAAACCGGCACCCCACAAGCGGGCGTACAGTGCCTGACCACCGAAACCACCATTGACAGTGGAGTGCAGCACAACAAAGCAGGGCAGATTTTCATTCATGCTGCCGAGGCCATAGGAGAGCCATGCGCCGGTACTGGGTCGTCCGGGCAGTTGACTTCCGGTCTGGATATAGGTGATCGCCGGATCGTGGTTGATTGCTTCGGTGTTGACTGTTTTGATAACAGCCAGATCATCGACCACCTTTGCCGTGTGAGGAAGCAGTTCACTGATCCAGACGCCTTCCTTTCCGTGTTGTGAGAATTTGAAGGTGGAAGGTGCGATGGGGAAACGCTTCTGGCCAGAAGTCATGGTCGTGATGCGCTGACCGTTTCGAACAGAGTCTGGCAGATCTTTGTCGTACCAGTCATTCATTTTTGGCTTGTAATCCCACATGTCCAGTTGGCTGGGCGCACCCGACATGAACAGGTAGATCACACGCTTGGCCTTGGCAGCAAAGTGCGGGACTCCCGGAATGCCACCGAGTTGTGGATCGGTTCCATCGGCGGCTGTGGTTGCTCTGACGTTTTCATTCAACAAAGATGACAGTGCAGCCGTACCGATGCCCGCGGCACTGCGTCCGAAGAAATGACGTCTTGTTTCAATCAATTTGGATTCGCGGATCGGATTCATGACGTTTTCAATTCTGGGTGACAGTTTCGCTCAGGTTCAAAAGCAGATGGCAGACCATTGTCCATGCAGCAAGGTCTGCAGGGGGAAGATTCGTGTCGCGGGAGGATTCACCCGCTGATAACAGCTTCTCTGCGTTTTCGGGTGTCTTCTGGAATTCATCCAGGTATCCCTTGTGCAGCTGGATCAGTGAATTCTGTTCGTACTCCTCGGGGAATCTGGCTGTGATCGTGCGGAAGGCAAACTCCAGACGGGGCGTTGGTTGATCACCACCTTCACGCATCACGCGTTCAGCGAGTTTTCTGGCTGCCTCGACGAATTGGACATCATTCATCAGCACCAATGATTGCAATGGTGTGTTCGTACGTGCTCTTCTCACCTGGCAGGTTTCACGATCAGGTGCATCGAAAGTTGACATGGATGGTGGTGGTGAAGTCCGTTTCCAGAATGTGTACATGCTCCGTCGGTATAGTTTTTCTCCTTTGTCCTGGGCAAAAACTGATGTGTTACTGCCGCCGAAGCCAACCGCTTTCCAGAGTCCCGATGGCTGATAGGGCCGGACGCTTTTTCCACCGACTTTACGAACCAGCAGACCACTTGCTGCCAAGGCATTGTCCCGGATGACTTCCGCATCGAGTCTGAAACGTGGGCCACGTGATAAAAGTCTGTTCTCGGGGTCCCTTTCAAGTTGAGTTGGAGTTACCGCAGAAGATTGCTGATAAGTCGCTGACAACATGATCAGTTTATGGAATTGTTTCACATTCCAGCCACTTTCGACAAAGGTCACGGCCAGCCAGTCGAGGAGTTCAGGGTGGGAGGGTTGCTCCCCCTGTATCCCGAAGTCTTCTGCGGTCTTTACCAGACCCGTCCCAAAATGCTGCAGCCAGAAGCGGTTGACGGTGACACGTGCCGTGAGCGGATTTTCGGGACTCACGAGCCATGATGCGAGTCCGAGTCGGTTGTTGGGTGCGTTCTCGGGAAGTGGAGCAATCCATTGGGGGACAGCGGATGAAACAGCATCGCGTTTTTCAGTGTATTGGCCGCGTTCGAGCACATGAGCCTGGCGTGGCTCCTTGCGATCTTCCATGACCAGGGTGGCAGGAATCGATTTCTCAACATCGGCCAACGCCTTGCGATTTTTTTCAATGTCCTCACGCATCTGTTTAAACAGCTTTGCGTGTTCAGGGTGGACATTCTGGAGGTAATAGTCCTCGACTTTCTGTTGTTGTTCCTTGTTCTGTTTTGCCGGCTCCAAATCAATGATCTTCTGCACTTCTGCCGGTATGGGTGGCGAAGTGACTTTCTTGCGATACTGTTGCCAGAGATTAAGTGACGCCAGTTCTTCGGTGGGCAGAGGCGCCAGCGAAACAACACCGGCGGCGTCCCAGTGAACTGTTCCACCAAATTGGGTGAAGGCCCAACCGTTGATCTCAGATTCCGGTTTCAATCCGACGGATGTGGCATCGACTTCCAGGCGTATCCACTTGCCTGTTTCCGGAAGCTCACCTGCGTGAAAGTTTGCAGGGCCTTTCTGACCAGCACCGTGTGCCTTGTCGGCGCCCCAGTAGGCCCGATGATTCCATGAACCGTCATTGAACTGCAATTGGATCGTTTCCGGTGGATTGTCCGGATCGAGGTAGACATAAGCAAACAGACGTCCCGGATTGCCAACCCTGAGTTTTGGAGAAGCGCTGTCAAAGAAATGTTGGGTCAGGCCTGTGCCAGTTCGGATGCTTGAATTTTTGCCACTGTGTACCGGATGGTCGGGGGCCGTAACAAACTTCCATTGATAGGGACCATCGCCTTGGGGTTTTGCTCCTGGCGGCAGTTCATCATCAAACCAGATGGCGTCACCCAGTTTCAATTCGCCCAGCGCTGCCTCTGGCAATGGATCACTGTATTCGATACTGGCCAGTTGTTTTTCGACCTTACCGGTCAAGTCTTTGATTTCCCCTTCGTACTGTTTCTTCAGGTTGGTCTGTTCATCGCTTGGGACTTTGACGACAGGCGGAGGCAGCAGATTGTTTCCGTCCATTGCACGCTCGGTCAAACTGAAGAAATAAGAGAACAGTTGATAGAACTCTTTTTGCGTCAAGGGATCGAACTTGTGGTCATGGCAGGCGGCGCAGCCAGCCGTCAATCCCAGCCAGACAGTCGACGTGGTCTCAACTCGATCAACCGCGTAGCGGACATAATATTCGTCATCGATAGAACCACCTTCGCTTGTTGTGACATTGCAGCGATTGAAACCGGTAGCGATGCGCTGCTGGAGAGTTGGCTCCGGGAGCAGGTCGCCGGCGATCTGTTCGATAGTGAATTGATCAAAGGACATGTTTTTCTGGAACGCCTTGATCACCCAGTCACGATACGGCCAGATTGAACGCTCGTTGTCCAGATGGAGTCCATGGGTGTCCGCGTAGCGGGCCGCGTCCAGCCATATCCTCGTCATGTGTTCAGCGTAAGCCGGTGTTTCCATGATGCGATCTATCACACGTTCAAACGCATTCGGTGATTTATCCGCCAGGAAATCATCCACTTCAGCGATGGTGGGGGGCAGGCCCGTCAGGTCGAGCGTTGCCCGACGGATCAAGGTTTCTTTGCTCGCTGGCTCGGATGGTGAGAGACCGGAATTCTGAAGTCGCTGCTGAATGAAGAGATCAATCGGATTGTTGTGCTGCCAGTTTTCTGTCGGAGCAGGGATTTCGACGGCCCCTGGTTTCTCGAACGACCAATGCACCGACCACTGGGCACCTTCGTTGATCCACTGCCGAAGTTTTTGAATGTCGTCCCCAGACAGTTTTTTTCCCGAATCTGGTGGGGGCATCAGCAGGTCCGGGTCATCACTGATGATACGATTGACCAATTCACTTTTTTCTGCCGATTCAGGCACGATTGCCGGAGTGCCTGAGTCCGCTTCCGAGAGGCTGCCGGCTCGTTGGTCAAGACGCAGCCCAGCTTCACGAGTCGCTTCGTCCGGACCGTGGCATTGAAAACAGTTCTCTGAAAGCAAGGGGAGTATGTCGCGACTGAAATCGATCGCAGGTTGGGGCTCCTCCGCATTGGAAACGGAAGATGCGATCCAGTGGAACGCAGTCACAAAAACCAGCAACGCAAGCCAGTTTCTGGTTGGTACGTGTGACCGGGGAGGGAAGGAAAAGTGTGTCATCATTTCCAACAGACGGGGCGGGGAGAATCGAGGAAGTCAACGCACAGCATTCTAGTGTGTCGAACACCATCATTCTGTACTCTCAGGCACAAGCCATGCAGAAAAACTTCGCAAAAAAAATCGGATGCAACGCTGCTGTCCCGATCACGCACTGGAATTGCAACTGCGTGAGCCCTTAAAGAGCATGCAAATCCTGGCATCAACAGTTATGCATGAAATGGACAAATTGGCCCCCGTTGATGAAAGCCAATGGGAATTGCAGGTTCATGATCAGGTGTTGCTCCGGTCTGATCCGATGTTTCCGGCATGCTTAAGAAATACAGGAGTTTGCATGGACCAAAGCAGAAGTCAGAGTCCGGATCTGCTTCACATTTCTGCACATCGGTGCGTCAGCGTCACTTTCGACCTAGTGGATCACCACTTCGCTCCATCCACTGCTCCAACGCCGCCATCAATTGATCCGCTGTATTCTGATGAGTCGGGTCACCGATCAGATCATTTGTCTCCCATGAATCCGTCTTGAGATCAAACAGTTGCCTTCGACCGCTGTGGGTGTAGTAGAGAAGTTTGTGGTCTCCTCGTCGCACCGCGCGAACTCCATTGGGAACTTTGACGTCAGGCATGTAGGCGCCAAAAAGATGCGGTTGACCTTCGCTTTTGCCAAGGAGCACATCATGAAAATCGAAGGTTCGAGTATGGGCAGGAGCTTCGATGCCGGCCAGCTTGGCCAGTGTGGGGTAAATTCCATGCAGGTAGGCAAAGCCCTCTCTGGTTTCTCCGGACGGAACGCTTGGGCCTGCAATGATCATCGGGACACGCCATGACCCATCGTACAGGTTTTGTTTTCCCATCAGTCCGTGTTCTCCAACCGCCAATCCGTGGTCTGCGGTGAACAGGATGATTGTATTTTGAAGCTGCCCCATCTGATCAAGCTTGCGAACCAGTTGTCCAATTCGATCATCGATTTGTGCGCACATCGCAAGATAAATTGCCCGTTCACGCCTGACTGTTTCAGGACTGTGTGGTGGTTGATAGACCATCTCATCCCTCACCAGCATGTGACCATTATCGAAAGGATGCATTGCCTGGTAATTTGGTGGTTCGTAGACGTCTTGGAAGCGCGAAAGAATTTCCTCTGGAACATGTCGGGGATCATGTGGCGCATTTGTGGAAACATACATCAGAAAGGGTCTTTTCTGGTCCCACGTTGTGTCGAGAAAGTTCTCTGCTGCATCGTAGAAAACATCGGTGCTCCAACCGGTTGTTTCGTGTTTCGCTACTTTGCCCGGTCCGGAAATCCTCAGGCAACTGGGATTCATCATGCCAATTTCAATGGCATTGTCTTTGGCTCCGCCACGGTCCCGGTCGTTGAATGGCAGCATCCCACCGGTGATTGCTTCGGCATGATCAAAGGAGCGGAGCAGGGCGGCGTTGCCATTGTGCCATTTGCCTGTGCCGAAAGTTTGCCAGCCCTCTTCACGAAATTGTTCCGGGAACAACTTGTCAGCGGTATTCAAGTTTGCTGGTCCGGCATAATTGAGTTGGTTAGGGGTCACTGACCAAAGAGGGCGGCCTGTCAGAATCATCGCACGACTGCAGGTACAGATCGCTCCGCTGAAACCTCCCTGATGAACGGTATTCAGCATTACTGTTCCGCGTCTGGCCAGAGCATCGATGTTCGGTGTGATGGCTTGGCTGCCGCCAGTCGCCGTGACGCAACGTCGACTCATGTCGTCGGTCATCAGGATCAGTATGTTGGGACTTTGCTTTGACGTAGCGGCCGCGGATTTCGATTGTTGTGCTTCCGCGTTGGACGCAGTGCCCATGATGCAGGCACCAAAGAAAACGATCGTTAACAAACTTGGGGCAAATCTGATTCCGGCAGATGGATGTGGCATGTGCATTCAGTGCAATTCAAAATTGGGGTTTTGTCAGTTTCGTGATGTCGGATGGCTTTTTGCCGGCAAACCGGTTGTTCCTAAATCATCGGTTGGCGTCGTCGGGTGACTGCCAGCTGTTGGAACGGCGACAAATGGGTGTGCCAGCTGGATGTTTCAATGACTTCCGTCCCCCATTCTAACCTGTTTTGAAATCCCGGGCAGTGATCCCGCCTTGATCTGCGCCAGTATGTCTGTCATGCAGTCGCTGCCGGGCAGCTGTTTTCGACGCAGGTTGCAATTACAATGCCCGACGAATGAGTTGGTGGAGACCCGACTGATGAACGCTTTGCCAGAATTTACATGGTCTTTGCGTCGATGACCCGGATTCGAAATTTGTTACCCAGGACTGAATGATGAAGTTGATCCTTTCGCTGTTGGTTTTCTGGTTAGGCTTTTGTTCCGTGAGTGTGAATGCAGCACGGCCCTTCGTAGTCATGCATCGCCAGGGTGACGATGCCTGTCATACATTCCGGATCCCCGCGATCACCGTTACCAACGATGGAACTCTGCTTGCGGTGTATGACATGCGTTATCGAAGCCGGCGTGATTTGCAGGGGCACATGGACATTGGTCTGTCACGTTCCACCGATGGAGGGAAAACGTGGGAAAAACCAAGGCCAATCATGGACATGGGAACGTACGGTGGTTTGCCTGAAGATCAGAATGGCTGCTCCGATCCAAACATCCTTGTGGACAGAAACACCGGCGAGATCTTTGTGAGCGCCGTCTGGACGCATGGCAAGCCCGGCACCCATCAATGGAGGGATCGCGGTTCAGAACCCGGATTGAAATTGAGCCAGACGTCGCAATTCATGATCGTCCGTTCCAGTGATGATGGGGAAACCTGGAGTGAGCCCGAGAATTGGACTTCAAAATTGAAGAATCCTGCCTGGTATCTGTTCGCTCCCGCACCTGGAAATGGGATCACCACAAGTGATGGCACGCTCGTGATGCCCACGCAGGGCCGAGATGAGAATGGTCTGCCGTTTTCCAACCTGATGTGGAGCAAGGATCATGGCAAGTCGTGGACACTGTCCAGTTGGGCACGCTCCGACACGACCGAGTGCGCGGTGGCTGAACTGTCTGACGGAAGCTTGATGCTGAATATGCGGGATAATCGCAACCGGACTGACAAGAGCGATTCCAATGGACGTGCGGTCAGCGTCACCGGGGATCGAGGGAAATCTTGGCAAGTGCACTCGTCAGACCACAGTCGCCTGCCCGAACCGGTCTGCATGGCCAGTTTGATCTCCCATGATTTAAAAGATGGGAGCTCCGTGCTGTTCTTTTCCAACCCACGCAGTAAAACGAAACGGAAAAAAATGACCGTGCAAATGAGTCGTGATGACGGAGAAACGTGGAGCAGGAAAATCCTTCTCGATGAGAACGGTGGGGCCTACAGTTCATTGGTGATGGTGGATGACCAGACACTTGGCATTCTCTATGAGTCGTCGAGGGCAGATCTGGTGTTTCAGACGATCAAGTTGAGCGAATTTGGGCTTTGAATGTCTCCACCTGCCAATGGTGGAAGTGAACGGCGAAAATCGCAGGTCTGCTTCCGCTACAGTGTGTTGTGTTCAGGTCATCTTCTGACAGGCAGACAGGCCGGCAGGCAGCCAGGCAGACGGCCAGGCAGACCGACCGGCGGACAG
>JAAXJB010000022.1:0-2097 GCA_012270065.1 Rubripirellula sp.
TGCTACCCGCTCGGGATTAGCGATCATGTTGCCGCCACATCCCAAGCTCCACGGAAACAGCGGCACTGGGTATCAGAAATTTTTCTGTAATTCTGTAAACGCGCGCGTAACACACGCGTGTGACGGGCACGTGCACACGCACGTGTGTACGCGGGGGCACGCGCAACAATGGTGGTGTCGTCGCAGACAGAAATGAGCGAACGACGAAAGCATTCGTTCACACACAGCTCAAGCTTCTGCTGCGACTCAGTCACTACTCTACCCCTGCAAAGAGATTCGTTATGTCCGATGACCAGAAAGAAAATCAAAACGACAAATACGCCCTATCGAACGCGGCATTCTTCAAAGATCTTGCAGCCTGCAAGAGGCTGATTGCCCAAGGCCATGACATCAATCAACTGAATGAATACGGTGAAACGCCGCTGATCACAGCCGCTGAGGACTGCGATGATACTGAATGGATCGCAGCACTTCTCGACCTCGGGGCCGACATTGATGCGTGCGATGAAAATGGAGACACCGCCCTGCAAGCAGCGGAATTCAATGATCACACAAACGTTGCTGCGCTCTTGCTCGAGAGAGGAGCGACCGCATCCATTGGTCCAAGCCATCGTGAGCAGGTCGAGGACGCGTATTGCGATTTCATGATGAAACGGCAAAACCAGTTCCTTGATGATCGCATGTACGTGCTTGAAGTTGCCCGCCTCACACCCATCAGTGCGGGACTTTTCCCGGACCCACACACCAGTCCCGGTAAATGGTCAGTCATCACACGACGGAACTGCCCAGGTTACCCGCCCACTCGAACCGATGATTTTGATGCGTATGAAGACGCAGTTGAATACTTGAAACAGGTCGCACCCGAAACACCCAGGGTTAGCCTTGGAAAACGGTGCCCCAACCCAGTTCCGTCCTGGGATGAATTTCAGGCTTGGCGCGAAGCGTCCAATCTGCCCCGCATGCCTTACTGACAGAAGGTCGAGTTCTGTTAGTCAGTTTTCCCATGCCGACCGTCTTACCACTACCCGTTGCGATTCAGTAGTGAAGAATCCTACACGCATGACGTGTCGCGGTGTTGCAACAAAACACAAAAACAAGGCATGGGTCACAACAACCGAGCACTTGCCCTCACGCAATGAGGGCAAGTATGTGCTGCTCATACCACAACCGGACAAAACCCTGATGAGCGGGAAGCTGCATCAACACTACATCGGCGGGCCGCACGGCTTTGGGTTTTTCGGTGCTGGCAGGTCTGTATCGTCTGCGGGACTCAGTGCCTTCGATTCATTTGATACCGAATACTTCGTTGAGATACTCTGTCACACTGCCCAGATTGTGTGGCGGGTGGTTATGCCACAGGTGTGGACAGAACTTTTCGATCCAACCGAATTCGATATGACTGATGACCGCGCAACGCTCGGAAGCGTCATCCTCGCCGTAATCCAATCTTGCGACCAGGTAATCTGATGCACGGTACAGCATCCGCAGCGTCACCTCGAAATCCTGAGCACCCTGCGCGTAGCCAGTGTTCCAGAACGCAAGATCCAGTAACCCCTTGCCCGTCTTTCGAGGCGTGACCCGAGTCACATAAATCGGACAACAATACGGAACGCACCGCTCACCGAAATACCCTGGTAACATCTGCCAACCGCACCAGCGATTGTTTGTCAAATTAAAAGCTGCCATCCATCAACTCTCATGACTGAATCCGACAATGCCATGAACAGGCATTGGCGAGTGTGTTGAACGTCCGCAAGATCATAGCCTTCCTGGACGACACCAGCTACGTTCCTATATTCAGAAGCACCAATCACCAGACGCACGAATCACCGGCTTAACGAACCACCAAGAACACGAATTCACAGACTCACCAACCCTCGGAAGAACGAGTCCCAACCATGCTGATCGCTTGATGCAGATGAGTACAAAAGTCCAACTTCCAAAATCCAAATCAGCCACAACGCTCTCCCGTTCAAACCGGGCGATTCACTTGGCAGGGGTGGAAGACGATCACCGCCGATGTGTCAATAGCAACGCCTTTCTTCAGCAGCATCTATGTAGCTCAACAGCAACGCTTTTCTCATCAGCTGCGACTCT
>JAAXJB010000022.1:2107-5939 GCA_012270065.1 Rubripirellula sp.
AGTCCCAACCATGCTGATCGCTTGATGCAGATGAGCACAAAAGTCCAAATTCCAAATCAGCCACAACGCTCTCCCGTTCAAACCGGGCGATTCACTTGGTAGGGGTGGATGACACTCCCCGCCAATGTCTCAACAGCAACGCTTTTCATCAGCAGCAACGCTTCCTCTCAGCAGTATCTATTTAGCTCAAAAGAAACGCTTTTCACGCAGCTGCAAATCTCTCGCTCAGGCATTGAATATGTCCGTCATGCTCATGGGTCATGCTTTTGCTTTTTCGGCTGCAACGCTCTCGTTGGCACTCTTCTGGTTGGAAGCTTCTTGATTGCAGGGCCAGCGTTGTACTGGATCGCCCCGATATCCCAGTTGCCGGTCTTGGGCAACGGATGACCATCGAAGTCTGATTCATACAACTCACTGAGGTTGATGCCTTTGCCCCGCAAGGGGCTGTCTGCCTTGAGGTGATAATCCTGATTCTGCACATCAACGAGTCCCGGATCACCGCTGCCAGCCTGTCCACTGTCACCCTTGTACTGTGTCTCGGGAGATTTGTACTTCGAATACCAATTGGCTGTCTTGAGAGCTCCCCCCGATCGATTACCGGTGTAAGGAGACGAAGTGTAGATGAACAGATTGTTCCTGAAATGGATTCCCGAAGGCAAACCAACCGGCTCACCGCCTCGAACATCAACGCGGGCCACCGCATTCTGCGCTCTGCCAAAACCGTTGTATCGGACTATCGTGTTGTTGTCGAAATAGATCCCCGTGCACGGTGCCAGCATGAACAGCCATGACTGTCCGTCATAGCAGACGTTGAAGGAGACTCGCCAATCGTAAATCTCCTGGCGATATCGCGGCCAATCGTAATCCCAGCTCGATTCAATGAAACCGGCATTGCCTTCGGAGTAGTTGTGGTGGATGTAGATATTCTTTTTATGGTACCGGCCGCAATCAATCTCGATCGCGCCCCCGTCCGATCCCCATGGACTGTCCTTGGTGCCAAAGTTCTTGATGGTGTTGTAAGACACTTCCTGATTGCCAATGTTCAGGTGTATCCCCATGGGCCCCCAACTACTTCTGGACGTTCGCCACAGTGCGTAACTCGGACCGTCGAGATAATTCTCCGTGATCAACGTATGCTCACCGGCTGACATGATTCCCTGCCCGGTATGAATGAACTCGTTGTTGCGGATGATGCAGTGATCCGCACCACGCTCGATACGCAGGGCGGCAAGTTTCGTCATGATGATCATGCCCGACACATACTCGCCCGGCGTGTCATGAAAATGAAGATTTTCGACGATGATATGGTCACCACCGAGAACAATCGCGTTTCCAAATGAATCGCTCGTCGTGGGATTGGTAAACTTCGGCAGTTCGCCCGTCCCATAGGCAGTCAACCGGATTGGTTTGTCCGCCGTACCGGATTCACTGATCAGAATATTGCCAGAGAAAGCCGACCCCTTCTTGAAGTGCACAACATCGCCTGCTGCCAGTTCTACGGACTCCACCTTCCCATGTGACTTCCAGGGCTTGTTTTTCGAGAGCCCGTCATTGTCATCAGACCCGTTCACCGAATCGATGAAGTAGTCGGCCGCGGTGCATGGTGCAACCAAAGCACAACTGACGACACACAGGAGCGTCAGGCTGTGCACGATCACCATGCCCCGTACGATCGCGAGGCACTGCAGAGGCAAAAGCATCATTGAACGCATGTTGTCAACCTCGGAGGACGCAATGCCTCTCACTCTGTAATTCATCCAAAACACGTGACTCTTCGCCTGTGCAAACCAGCGTCACGTTGACGGCTCATCGCACAAACGATCCTTAACGCCTGATCCCGGGTCACTGATCCCGGGCCACTGACCCCGGGCGATCCCAATCCACTGATTCCGGGCGATCCCTGGCCACTTTCTCCTCGGGTAATCTACCCCGCCATGACATGGATTGGCATGGAGGTCCCCAGCTTAACGGATTCTGGGTTCGCGTATCCCTACGTGCCCCTGCTTACGTGCCCCTGCTTACGTGGCCCTGCTTACATCGCCTCTGCATAAATGGCCCATCCCCACGTGGAAAATGCAACCGTGCTGGATCCTATTGTGGTGATTCCTTCCTGTGTTTTCTCCGCCGGCGACGGGGCGGCTTGATCTTGACCGTCGCTCTCTGCTTTCGCGCTTCTCGCCTCAATCGCTTTCGATCATTGCGAGACAATTTTTTCGGCGGCTCATCATCCGACTCTCCAAACACAAAGGAATATAAAAACAGATGGGCACGTGGACCGAGAATTACCAACAAGATGAGTGCCAGCTCTTCAGGCTGCATGTATGTCTCGACATAGTGACCATTTGCGTCCGTTCCTCCGTGGCGGATTCCCTGCTTGGTATCACGTAGCATCTGATATCTGGCACTCGACGTAATCCAGAACAGGGTTACCGCTGTTGGAATCCACCAAACCGCCAACGAAGCAGCCACAATGTGCTCTCGCTTGGATTTTGGCAGTGATCGGAACCAGGCAAGCATTCGAATTCAGAAACAAGAGGACATTAAAACCACGCAGATGAAAAATCGTCAGTGCCTATCCTAACAATCACCCATGTCGGGCGGGGATCAACGGTTTCACTTCCGAAGCGTGAAGCGAGAAAATGAAGAAACAACGCGAAAGCTATCATGTGACAACCGCAAAAATGCATTTTGATTCCGAAAAAGATACGCGACCAGAGTCTGGTGATTGGTGGCGTTCTCTTCGTTGGTGCGTTTGCTGTACAAAGTATGAGAGACAGAAAACGTCAGCAATCACTAACTCCCCATCTGGATTATCATCCTGAAGGCCGAAACGACGACGATGAGAGTGACAATCAGCAGCATGGTCTGCGTGACGATCAGTCAACCACAGACCGGCCTCCGTCAGATGATGTTCTGGGAACCGCGCTATCCGAATTGACAGCCGAGTTTCCAGTCAGTCCGATTCCAAACTTACCAACCAGCCCTCCGCCCGAAGAAACCTTGACAAACGTGCACTCGGAACGCTCCCATCCTGATACGTCTACTGAGGTCGGTTGCCCCAGATCAACCGTTGCTCACACAGCCGCTGTGGATGCTCCAACGAAACCTTCGTCGCTGGTGAAGAATTTCAGTGTGGCTCTTGCTGTCACGCTGCTGTTCTTCCTCAGTCTGGTCGGGCTGCGTGGAACCTCACCCCCCAACGATGGCCCGGCCGCAGGTTCTCTCTCTGCGGCGTCTTTGGAGGGTTCATCCTTTGAGTCGCCAGCTGCCGGCTTTGTATCGCCTTCACGGTTGAAGCCGATCCAGCAGGTCGAGTTGGGTGACCGTGTAGAGACCGGGCTTACCGCGGCGCAGCTTGCCGCGGCGGTGGACGATCCGGCGTCGGCTCCGTGGTGGGATCAGCTCGATGCAGACGTTGACGCCGATACGTGGCGACAGATCAATCTTGTGGTCACCAATGACCAGGGCTCCAGGAGTGAGGTTGACCTGCTACGTCCTGTGAGTTGGTTGTCTGCTCATCAGGCAAACGTGGGCGGTAGGATCTACCTGTCGATGCCCGAGATGGGGGTTGAGGGGTACGGTGAGGTGATCTCGATTGGCAACTCACCCGAGATTGCCAGCGGGCCGGGCTGTGTGGTGACGGGGCGTTTCAGGCATGTCAGCGATGATGTGCTCAGCGTGCGTCTGAGTGATCAATCGGCCGCACTGGGCGTGACGGCCCAGCATCCAGTCTATTCGCTGGATCGCGGTGATTTTGTTGCGGCCGGTGAGTTGTCAGCCGGTGAGCGTTTAGCGACGCTTGCCGGTCCCACCGCCGTGCTTGGCATCCAGC
>JAAXJB010000056.1 GCA_012270065.1 Rubripirellula sp.
GTGCGCAGTTCTTGAAAGGAAACTGATATGGCGTGAGGTCAAAAAAGTCGAACGAATTCTTGGCTTGTAGATTCTAGAGCTTTGAGATGATTCCGATGGCTTAGTCTCGGCCGAGGTGACTGTTGTAGATATCAGACAACCGTCCGAACTTTGACACTAATTAGGTTGCGAAGATTTCATTGTCTTGCCTCAGCACCACATAGCTGGTACCCGATGGAACCATCACTGGCGAATCTGTTGATCAGCTTCTCCATTGCGTGCGTTGTTTTTGGCCCCCATTTTCTGGTAAGCGCGTAAGTATCGCCACCATGACGAATGAGTTCGTTGTGATCGCAGAAGTAGTGGATCTCGCCAAATGACTTGCCACTTTGCTTCGCAAGTTCAACAAACTGAGCAGACGAAACATCCCCGTGGACTTTGCAGAACAGTTCCTTTCGCCAAGTGATCTGCTTATTGATTTCTTCGGGAGATTTCCCGCGGGCACAAAGGGTTGAAATGATCAATAGCATCGCACGTTGCCTCGACAACCGGGAATGCACTTCGCTTCCGATCGTGATGTCAAACTTCCGGGTATCGCGTTTCCCTCGTTTAACTTCCTGAGCTTTTTTCTTCCTTTCTATCCCAACCTGATAGTCCAATGCTTCGGGTAGTGGGATAATGGTCTGAACATCTAGTAGGATCCTCCGGTCATCTTTGTACGGCTTGATCCGTACGCAAGAAATATCCACATCCTTGGACTTCAACCAAAGCACAGCCGACGTTACTTCTTTGGAAAAGTCGCCCGCTGCTAACACAATGCGAACATCGCTGCCGAAATCACCATCGCTAGAATCGCTCCAGCATAGGAACTCAAGGAGTTCCGTTTCCGCGTCAGCGTCGCTCCCCCTTTGTTTAAGGTATTTCTGGTATGTCGTGATGGCGCGCGCGGTACATAAACCTCGAGCACTAAAAAATGAGTGATTTTCGGTGCGTGAGCTTGGTTTGGCAGTCGCGATGTTGCGAACTTGTGGGGTGAGGGAGAGCAATTATCGTTGCCTGCCCGTCGGTTTTGCACGGCTTGGTCACTGACTGCGCAGCAGCGAACGATTGAACTTTGACCATTTGGTGATCCGAAGACCGCAGCTATGCGGCTGCTCGATATGACTTCAGCAGGCCACCAAGTTCCTTGTGACACTCGATCTTGGTTGTCTTGAGAGCTGAGAGTCTTCACGAAGACCGTTGCTTTCACTGTACTGTTTTACGTTTGCGAAATGGAAGTGACACCCGGGTTAGCTCTGAGCTCGATTTCGTGGCGTCGTAGATCTCGCCACTTATCCGCAGTGTTCGCAATACTTTGCGATCACCCTCGCTTCGGAATGGCGCTCTCGGTTTTCTGGTATGGACCGCCACATGCGAGGGTTGCCTCCGTCTGTCCGAAAAATCGCCCGCGAACTCTCGCGCTCTCGGTTTAGAAACCCCTTGCTTGTTAGCAACCTGGTCGGGTTCGAGTGGCGAGGCAACCTACCGCGAACTCGCGTTGGCGTCCTCGAGCTCTCGCTGAACCGCCGCCCACATCCGCCGTTGTTTGCGCCAATCAAGTGTGGAGGCTATGGGGCGAACGTCCGTTTCCTTCACCACGGCGCGGCCGTGCTCGGCGCGCGGCAGGAAGAGAATCTGTTCCTGGATGTCGGGAGCGAGACTCAGAAGCGACATAATCTGCATAATCTGCGTCATGCGCGCCGTTGTGATTCGGCCGAATGCTGCGAGTTCCGACTGGTTCGCGATAACGCCGTCGCGGATCAGCTTGTCGCAACGGATCTCTAAGTCACAATATTCCTCTGCCCCAATTCCTTTGCCTGAATGAAATCACCAGAGACTCTCAATGAAAAACATTCGGAAGAACATCTCCCTGCTCGCACTTCTCTTGTTGGCGACAATGGCAAGTGCAGCGCCAGCTAACGAACCCCACAAATACGACGTCGTTGTCATCGGCGGTACGCCTGCCGGAGTCGCAGCGGCCATCGCCGCCGCGCGTGCCGACAAAACAGTGATCATCATCGAGCAGGCACCCGTCCTCGGAGGCGTGCTTTCCTCGGGCGTGCTGAGACTGGATGACAAGTACGTGGAATCAAACAGCGGGGTGATGGAGGAATTCCGCCAACGCGTAAAAGCCTATCACCGCAACGAGATGGCGGATGATCCTTTAGTGCAGGCGCACATGAAACAAGACTCGCGTAAAGTTTGGAATATCGCTGAGGGTCGGGCATGGGAGCCGCATACGGCCGCCAGGGTGTATGCGAAAATGGTTGCCGAACACGCGAAGATCACAACGCGATTCAACGAAGTAGCGGTGGATGTGGAGATGAAGGACGATCGTGTCACGGGTGTGGTCACACGCGAGCGAGACAACCAAGGAGCACTTGGAGAAAAAAACAGTTACACCGGTAAAGTGATTATCGACGCGACCTATGAAGCAGACTTGGCGGAATATGGGGACATTCCCTACCGCATCGGACGCGAAGCCCGCTCCAAGGAAGAGCCTCACGCAGGACGCATCTACACAAACTATTTCCGTAGGGTGAAGGGAACACTGCCCGCCACGATCCTTCCTGAGAGCACGGGTGTAGCTGACCACAGGTCACAGGCATTCACCTACAGAATCACTGCAAAGGACTATGGCCGGCCCGACCATCCCTATCGGCTGAAGGAGCCGCCGCCCGGTTACGACTCTGGCAAGTACAACTGGAGCCCAAACAGAAAGCCGATCATCCCGAATGGAAAATTTGATTTACTTGGCATCACCTGGGGAGGCGATCTCGTAGGACACGGGACACGTTGGGTTCTGGCCGACTGGGAGGAACGCGCCCGGATCGAAAAAATCTATCACAACCACGACCTTGGCTACCTCTACTACATTCAGACCAAAGGCGGCTCACCCAACATCGGTCTCCCCGACGATGAGTTTCAAGACAACGGTAACTTCCCGTACCGGCTCTATGTTCGCCAGGGTCGCCGCATCGAAGGACTCTGCACCTTAACGGAAAGCGATCTGCACAAGGATCTTCGCGGAGACGGATTTCGCGGGCCGTTGCTTCCAGATTCGGTTGCCATTGGTGTCTATGGTATCGATGCACACCGTGTTCAAGGCCCGGACGGCCGAAACGAACCGCCTTACGGAAAAGGCGCCGCGGAAGGCACGCTTCACCTGCATGATGCAACAGGACCGTACCAGATACCCTACGGCGTGCTGGTTCCCAAACAGCACAACGGCATCCTTTTCCCCGTGGGGATTTCCTGTACGCACGTCGCCATGTGCAGCGTGCGAATGGAGCCCGTTTGGTCCGCACTGGGGCAGGCTGCGGGTGTTGCCGCCGCTCTGGCGATCGACAACAAGCAGGAACTCAAAGACGTCCCCGTTAAGCAAATCCAGGATGAACTCTTAAAGCAACGATGCACCCTGTTTTTCTACACAGACCTCCCTGGAGATTCACCCGCTTTCACTGCGGCGCAGAAGCTGAGTCTGCTCGGCGCGGTGGCCGGACCGGATATCGATGATTACAACACGGCTGGGAAGTCCAAGGGGCTGAGTACTCTGGAAATGAATGCCTATCGTTTCCGCCCCAATGAACCGATCACCATGGGCGAGTTTTCTCAAATGGCGGTGAACGGACTTCAGCTTCCACTCAGCATTACTGCTTCCCATTTCACAGACGTCCCCCGAGGCCATCCCGCCTTCAAATACCTCGAAACGCTCTACGATTACTCGACGCAATCCAAATGGCCGTTCTTTGACTTTGAACCGAACAAGGACTTTAGGACCGCGCTGGCTCATCCGGATAAAAAGGTAAGCGGCGCCGAGGCGGTAAGAATCCTTTCCGGCCTGCTTAAGAAACAAGTTCCCGCGTCGTCCCAACCCGACGCCGACCTTACGCGGGGTGAAGCGGCGCAGCTCGTTTATCAATATCGTGAGCCAGGGGACTTGCCCGATCTGCCTGAAGCTCCGTCGGCGCGAGTCATCCGAAGCGTGAAAGAGACCTCTACTACTGAGGTGGTCGATCCAAAGACGCTTCCAGGCATCGTCCTCGACGACACGCAAGCGAAGCTGATGGGCGACTGGTCGCGCTCAGACAATTTCAAACCACACATCGGTCGCGGATACGTCTACAGTGGAAAAAGCGACGAGTCAAAAAGCGACGGCAGTTCAACCGCAACGTTCACCTTCATAGCACCAGAGACCGGACGCTACCAATTGCTCATGGCCTATTCCTCTCATGAGACTCGTGCGAAGAACGTCCCCGTGACTGTCTCGTCGGGATCTCAACGCAAAGACTTCGTGGTCGACCAAACCGTTCCGCTTCCCCAAGGCAAACACTTTCGCCCGATCGATACGGTGGATCTTGTGGCGGACACAGAGACGATCATTCAGATCACCAACTCCAACACCGTCGGGTTTGTGATCCTTGATGCTCTGCAAATGCTGCCCGCCAAACTGAAGTCGAAATCAAATGAATAAATTCACTACAGCATGTGTAATTACCGCGTTGTCGTTTCAGTTTGCTGCAACTGGCAACGCTGCTGAGCAGTCCGGCAAACCCAACGTCCTGATGATCTGCATCGACGATCTCAACGACTGGGTCGGGTTCCTCGGCGGCCATCCTCAAGCGATCACTCCGCACATGGATTCACTGGCAAAGCGGGGTCGGATCTTCGCCAATGCCCATTGCGCCGTTCCAGTGTGCTCGGCCTCACGAGCCAGCGTGATGTCAGGAATGGCGGCAACGACTCACGGCAGCTATGAACTCGGTCCCAGATATGAGCAGTTGCCTGCTCTTACCAACGTCCCGACGATTCAGCGATACTTCAAAGACAATGGCTATTACACACTGTCAGGCGGCAAAGTGCTGCACCATGGTTTTGGTGGAAGGTTAGCCGGTGACATTGACCGATCCCTCGGCCGCAAGAGAAGTCCCCGACCCAAAAAACCGATGAACCGTCCCTCCAACTGGAGCGGCGCGTGGGACTGGGGAGCGCATCCGGCAATAGACGCCGAAATGGCTGATTACCAGCTGGCAAAGAACGCGGCCACAGCACTCAAGGAGCGTTTTGACAAACCGTTCTTTATGACGGTTGGCTTCTTTCGTCCACACGTGCCGCTCTTTGTTCCGCCGAAGTGGTTTGATCTCTACGACGCTGAATCATTGGCGCTGCCACGGAATCCAAAGTCGGACCTCGATGATCTTCCGAAGAACTTTCTCACCATCAACAACGATGCCGTTGCGCCAACCCATGCCCAAGTAGTCAATAGCGGCAAACAGCGAAGCCTGACCCGCGCCTAACCGACAGTGATGGCAATGACGATCTTGACAAGGTTGAGATGTTGCGCGCGATGGACGCAAGAGGCGATCACGGAGTTCACGCCGTTGTGCCTAGTCCCGATGGCAAATCGTTGTTTCTGATCACTGGCAACAGCACGAAGCCGGCGGAACTCGCGGAATCATCGCAAGTCCCAAAGATTTGGGGCGAAGATCATCTGCTGCCGAGTTTCCCGGACGGTCGAGGCCACAATCGCGGTGTGCTCGCGCCGGGCGGAATCATTTATCGGGTCGATCCTGACGGAAAAAACTTCGAAGCTTACGCCAACGGGTTTCGCAACATTTTCGACGCCGCGTTCAACCGCGACGGCGAGTTGTTCCTCAAAGCCGCAAATTACCGCGGCGGAGCCAGCTTCGCAAAATTCATCGAATTCATCCGCAATGATGCCGTGGCGTCTCTCAGCCAAGCGGAAAAGAAATCGCTGAAAGAAGTGCTGGCAAAGAAACCGGCTGAGAAGTCCGCACTCGAAAACCTCGGCGAGATCTTCGCCGGCCGGTCAGAAACAAAATGGACGCTCGATGAGTTGTCGTTAGCAGCTCGCACAAACCTGAAACAGCGGAACTTCGCCAACGGACGC
>JAAXJB010000085.1 GCA_012270065.1 Rubripirellula sp.
CTTTTCGATCTGAAACTGGATCCCGCTGAGAAAAACAACTTGGCACAGGACAATCCGCAAATCGTTCAGCAGTTGTCAGAACAATTACGCCAATGGCAAGCAAGCGTTCTCAATAGCCTGATGGGTCGTGACTACCCCAAAAATACGGCTCAGTGACCGCAGCAGTGAAACCGTGACAAAAAGGAATTTGTGCCAAACCAACAAGGTATATTCCGCGATGAGTGGTATGGACACCTGAGGATGGCTCACCCCAAGGTGCTTAAAATTGCGCGGATAAAAAGGTAATTCCACCGCTGCGCGAATGCTTCTAGTAACGACTGAAGAAGTCCCACACCAGGTCGACTGAATGCACCCCCAGCTCCTTCGCACGGGGAACCCGATGTCCCCAGTCTTTCACTTCATACAGCCACACTTCATTTCCGCTGACGCCACCCCCATAACGATAGCCGGTGGTTCGGGATGACACTTCAATGATCTCTTCGGTCCCCGTCTGATTCAGCTTTTTCAGGAAACCAATGATGGTTCTCTGATCCGGGGCGCCGCCCCAACCTCCAGCCGCTGACATGCTTCCATCAACTGGAACGATTCTGTCCGAAAGTCCTGAGATCTGGAGAACCGGAACAGGCTTCATCTGCTCTCGTTTTCGCCACGTTTCTCCACTCATCGTTCCAATGATCGACGCAGCCGCACGAAACGTCTCAGGGTGCTCACTCACCATCGTGTAACTCATGAAACCGCCATTGGACACACCGCTGACAAACGTCCGCTTGGGATCCAGGCCGTGTTCCTTTTGCAAATACGCAACCATGGACTTCAGAAAACCGATGTCGTCCACCGTGCTCAATTTCATTCGGGCATTCCAATGTGGAATCTTCTTTCGGTCAGGTAAACCCTGCGGATAAACCACAGCGAACTTGTTCGCATCAGCAACCCGACTCATCCCCATCTTTGCATAATCGCGCGCGTCACCCCGATATCCATGAAGAAACACTACCAAGGGTGCTTTCTTTGGCAAATCTTCCGGCAGGTGAAGGAGATATTCACGCTCAGTTCCTTCATGATCAAAAACACGAAAACCCCGTTTGTTCAGTTCCTGTTGAACCACATCGTCTGCGTGCAGAGTCAGGGTCACAAATCCAAACAGACAACCAAATAAAATCAACAATCGCATTTGATACAACAAGGTCAGACTCCCACCGTAAATTCAACAAAACTGCCAAACGACAACACTACATTGCAACACATCTGGTCAACAACCAGCTCCGCTCTTGCGGACACGATGCCCAGCGGGCGAGCCGATGACCTGACCGGCAAAGAAACAAGTGGCTTCTTGAACGCGCCAACTGCACTCTCTCCAACTACACGCTCTCGAACCGCACTCCCTCCGACCGCCCTCTCTCCGACAGCACGACAACAACAACTAATTCAACCAACAGCACGAACCCTGCAGGCATTTTCAGCCCGGCCACACATGCGATTGCCGCCCACCAACACCTCATTCAATCCCAGCCGAACTTTTCCCGTTGTTCCTTGTCTCGCGCCTCCTCTTTGGCAACAGCTCTTTTGGTGAGGCTTGAGTAGAAATAAACCAGGGCGAGCACCCAGATGATCCCAAGAACAGATCCGACGACCATCGTTGGTACAATGACAAGCCCAAAAAAAAGCGTGTAAGGATACAAAATGAATTTGTACCGAAAGAGCCCTTTATAATACGGCCGGACTGGAAAAAGAAAGAAATACGCATTCTCAATCAGCCGTTTCTTGAGCGAATTGCACGAGGGGTTTTCACACCACCCGTTCATAGTCTTCTCGGTACCGCAAAATCCACATTCATAAAGATAGGAAAGGTATCCACTCGCACCACAGCCAGGGCACACGGGCCTGTAGCCTGATCGCCGAATAATCACGTCTTCGGCGAGGCACTTTTGACACAGCGTCACAACAATTACCCATCTGTCCCGGTGGCAGTTTCTCAGATTTGCTTGATCATCAAATCAACTTATGAGACACAGTAACCTACTTGAAACGCCTGAAAAAGCCCTTTTCCCTGTCACAAACTCGCAACTCTGTATTACCGATGACGGTTCAGATCTACGTCAGCAATTACATTACTCATCGGCGATGATCCGACATCGCCTCACATTCCAAAGCAATCGTTTGTTGCATCAGTCTGAAGCATCTTCCAGAAAAGTTTCCTGCCAATGAAAATCGGATCATTGAGCTACGAAAAAATCCTCATACCGGAGAGCTTAAGCAGAACACTCCGAGGATAAACAGTTTGTAAGTACACCGATCTCCATTCAAAACACTGTCGCTGGAACTAACGGGGTCACTCTTTGTTTCCGGGAACCCGATTGAGCATGATAAGCCGCATCTCGATCGACTGGTTGCCGGGAATCTCCAAAGCTGAAAGCACCAGCTCCCGTTTCCCCTTATCCAAATGAATCACACCAAGATCCATCGGAACAAAGTCTTTCACGAAGGATTCACTTCTGCGCGGTGCACGGTCTGATTCTTCACCGACCAGAGGAGGATCGTTAGCGATGGTCACCTTTTTGGTAATGAAGGCATCACCACAGCTCAACTTGAGAACTGTACCCAGATCCTCCTGTGGACATGTATAGTAAACCGTTGCACGATAGTCGCCCTCGATCAGCACATCTGCGTTCCACGAGATGGTGTCATCTTTGTTGACCCAATTTGTGTAAAAGGAACAGTTGGGAGCTTTTCCTGACCGCTTGATTGCCCCAGTGGCGATGGCGTCACGAGCGGGCAACTGGGTAAAATCGAGATCCGGATGCCCGATCGTAAATGGCCGCTTGTCCCCGCCCGCGGGCAACTCACCAACGACATCCTGCTCGAATACCTTTCGGGCCTTGGTCAGTTGACGGTACACCTTGGGAAATTCTTCCCGGACATCCAATCGCTGGCCGGGATCATTCTGCATGTCAAACAGCGCTCCTTGGAAACCCAGCCTGAACCGCTGGCTCCGCACGCTGGTCTTTCCCTTGAAATGATTGACATAGAACCGGTCGTGCCAGTTTTCAGCATTTTGAAAAAGAACAGGTTTCAGACTCACGCCGTCCATCGATAACTTGCCCGTTTCGGTGATGCCAGCAAGATCGAGGAGAGTGGGCCTCAAATCAATGCTTCCTGCAATCGTCTCCACCTTGCTGCCAGACTTGATTTTACCAGGCCAACGAATGAAAAACGGTGAACGAACACCGCCCTCATCAACGCTTCCTTTGCGGCCTTTCATATCGGCGTTCCAGCGATACCCGTTGGGTCCATTGTCCGAGAAGTAAATCACAATCGTGTTGTCTGCGATTTCAAGCTCACTGAGCTTCTTCAGCAATCGACCGACGTTCCAATCAATGTTTTCACACATCGCCAAAGCCGCCCGCGTATGCGGCAGATTCTCTGACTGGTCATCACGGGCACGAAACCCAAGGTTGTTGTCTTCGAACTTTTTCCACCACCGATCTGGAACCTGCATCGGCGAATGAGGCGTGCAATAAGGCAGATAAACAAAGAACGGTTTTCCTTTGCTTTCTTCGATGTAGTCCATCGCACGATTGGTGAAATCATCGATCAGAAATCCATCACCCTGAACAATCTGCCCATTATGTTCGAGCATCGGTGAATAGTAGTTCCCCCAGTGCCCTGAACAGAATCCGTAATATTCATCCACGCCCCGGGCATTTGGATGATAAGGGGGCTGCATGCCATTGTGCCATTTACCAAAAGCTGCCGTCCGGTAACCAGCGGCTTTGAAGTCTTCGAAAATCGTGGTCTCATCCAGATCCATACGCTCCTCACCACGACTGGCCGATTTGACTCCGGTGCGGGGGTTGTATCGACCCGTCATGAACTCGGCCCGCGTTGGCGAACAGATCGGGCATACGTAGAAACGCTCGAATGCCATGCCCTGCGCGGCAAGACCGTCGATATTGGGGGTACTCAAATTGGTGTTGCCGTGGACACTCAAGTCACCCCATCCCTGATCATCGGTAAGAATGACCACGACGTTTGGCTTCGCGCCCTGAGCGGAAGCGACACAAAAAAACAGCACGCTGAACAATAACAATCGCAACATCAAAGAACGCTTTCGGGTTGTTTTGAGCAGGAAGGGTAATTCGGATTCTTCACGCATTATACGCGTTCTGCTCCTTGCTGTACCAAAGCTTTTCATGGACGACTTCTCCATCGCCTGTGAAAGCCAACGCGAACCGGACATGCGCACTTCAGAGCAGCCAAGGGTGTGCTTTTCAGAATCTGTGTAGTAGTCGCGTTCCCGATAAAAACTTCACGTGCCGCAACTGAATTCAGGCGACCATATCAAGATCGAACCAGCGTCCCATCAAAAACTAAATTTCTTAACGCCAACGGCACTGTTGAACGACCCAACTTGGTTCATAATGTCAGCTGGCAACAAATCGCTGATTCGCGGGATGAACACGACGGTTCGCAATTTTTCATTTTGATCACCATTCCGGATGAATTCTGGTTTTCTCGCGCCCAGCAGGCCCACTCAACACGCCGTGTAAAAACAGACATGCAGCACAGACAACCTGCTGACTCTGCGGACGACACTTCCGTCGCGCACGTGAACCTTGAAATTGGATAAACGACATGGGAATTCTCATCCTCTTTGGAATCGTCGGCGCCGTGGCTTTTCTGGCCAATGGCCAGGAAGAATCTCCCGCACTTTGGGGATTGCTCACATTCATGCTGTGTATCGTTGGTAACCTCCTGGGTGGATTGTTGGGAGTGTTCCTTGGAGGAGGAGCTACTTTCATGCTCATGCAATTGAAAATATCCCGATTTGGTTGACCACAGAAGAACCGATCGATAACCGTTTGGAAGAATCTCCTGCTTGCTGACGACTCACGCATCTTTCGAACTCATGAATAAATTGGCAGCCAACGCATACGCAGCCCCCGCAGACGTTTCAAAGGCAGGACGCCCATCTGTCGTTCTTCCGACAATCACCTTCCTCTCGATCATCGCTGGCAGCCTGTTACTGTTCCTGTTGCTGGTTGCGGGGCCGTTCGCTTGGCTGCTGCGAGATGGACTAGGCCCCGATTCGACCACAAGCACATGGACCAATGCCTTGATGCGTTTGTTCTGGACATTTTATTGGGGGCCAGCCACCGTATTCACTGGAACAGGATTGATGATTTTGCTCTTTCTCCGACGTCGCCTCATACGCTCAACCAGACAAGCCAGCCTCAATCTTCCGGAGACACCTGCATGATTTGGTTTTTCCTTGTGACAAGCGGCATCATCGTGTTGCTTGGCATGACTTTCCTGATAGCACCGAAAAAAATGCTTTTCCTTCTGGAAGACAGCGAACAGCACAGGTTAATGCAAGGTCGGTTTTACCCAACCGTTGCTTGTCTGGGAGGCCTGCTCATGATCTTTGTCTGTGCTCCCATCAATGTCGCCATTGGTTTCCTTCTGGTTGGCGTATTGAAGGCTTGATCGGCCTCCCAATGCCTGCGCAGCGATACGGTATCTATTGCTGGCGAATGCAATGATTCACGATGCTCGACGCAACCCGCATCCCGGCATCATTTCCGGACCGATTCACCAATTTAATGAAAATTTCTCCAGACAGCTGTCCTGCAATCAAAGCGACAACGTTCCACCTGTATGCAGGGCCTGTGATCGCCCACCGATTTTGAGGTTCCGCCGCGATCCTTTCCATCGCAAGAAGTAATCCATGACTTTCAAATTGCTGTATCATGTCAGCGACGTCGGCGACAGCTTTCGGCGCAAATTCACTCCAATGCAAAACGTATCA
>JAAXJB010000105.1 GCA_012270065.1 Rubripirellula sp.
CAGAGCCAGAAGCCATCAAGCTGAACAAGGCCGTTGGAGTGATTTTGCTTCAGTAGCTCGACTGTTCTCTGTGAAGGCATTGATCAGGATTCCGTTGCGATCGTTTCGGCGGCTGAGCATCGGTTTGGCTTCAGCTGTTCTGGGTGCGGGCTGTGCCTGGTGGCTCCACTCCATCAGCACCGTGCCGAAACACGCAAAAGCGCCGCCGGAGGTCGCGATTCCCAAGGCGCCACCTCCATCACGGGATGAGCTCGTGCAGCTGGATATGGATCAGGAAGAAACCGTGGTTCGCGCGGATGGCAGCACGGTGAGAGTGGGTTATGCCCGTGCCGTGGTGGACCCTCGCTGGACCACGGTTGAGTTCTTCGGGGGCTGGAACAGAGAACTCCAAGCCAATGAAGACGCGGAAGCGCTGCTGTTCACCTCAGGGCCAACCTTCGCCAGGGCCTACGGCAATGGTGATCTGGGGATGAGGTTGCATGGAGATCTGCTTATGGCGAATGGTCTCTGGCCCTCTGGCAACCGCGCCGCCGCCGTCGGTCGCGCCTGGATCGGTATCACTATCGAAGGGGATTTGGAATTCGGCTATGGGGCACTGACCCCTGATCTCCAGGAACGCCTGCGGGTGTTCATCGGCGGCCTGCATGCCTTCACCAACACCCTCACCTCAGCACCCGAGAGCTACACCGGGGTTTACGGCGTGATGAACCTTGCTGACGTGCGGATCATCTATGGCCTGAGGGGCGATGGACGGCTTGAAGTCGTGGAGACCGATGACGGGGTGCTGTTCAGCGATCTGAGACGCTTCGTTGATCAGAAACGTTTTCTCGCGGCATATCTGCCGGATCATGCATCGAAATCCCGCCTGATCGTTCCCGGTCAGCGCCTCTGGAGCGAAGAGCAGGCGGTGTGGGTGAGTGGCGGAAAACCTTCAATCACGCAAATGCCTTTTCTTCTCAAGGTGGTACCCACGCAGGAATGGCATGAACTTCAAATCACGGAGGAGAGCATGCCGCTGCGGCGGAACTGATGCTCGAACTTGAGGCCAGTGACCGCATCCGTGCAAATCGGTTCCGAGGCCGGCAGATCAATGTTGCAGTGGGGAATCTGAGACTCCATCACTGCATGAATCGACAAGGCAACGACCGGAAGGGCGGTGCCGCTCAGGACGGCGAGTACAGCGAAGGTTTTGGCGAACATGAGCTTTGGGTTGGTGCTGATGCAACCCTCCTCAATTCAACGCTCATCCCTGATGACACCGGACATGCGGAGCTGTGATTTAGCTCACAGTGGACGGGAACGATGCTCGGAAAGCTGGCGGAACCAGGCGATGTACTGCTGAGGACCGTCCGGCATGAGCACGTCTATTTGCAGGGGATCGTCCGGGTCAGTGATGCCTTGCAGGCTCCCATCGGCGTGACTGGGCCGATCCACTTCTCCATGGCTGCTGTCGACGAGAACCACACGATTGGGTTGACCGCACCAAGTGCCGAGGTCCTGAAGCAGATTGAGGAACCCGCGATCACTGCCGCCGCGCAGCCACCCCGTGCCATCAGCTGAGGCTGTCGAGGTGACGGTGTCACCAACCCCGACCAACAACGGCATCCGGTTGGCTGGGATGCGCTCCTTCACCAAGGCCAACAGCGCATTGGGGGTGTGAGGAGCCGTTCTCACGTTGAAGGCATCGCCGAGGGGCGCTTCACCCCACCGGCGCTGGATGTGCTGATTGAGCAGCACCAGAAGGCCAGCCTCCTTGATCGAGCCGGTGAGCATGAACTGAATGTCGGTGGTGCCGACATCCCCCGATTCAGCCGGTTTGATCCGTTCCTGGCCTTTCGCATCACGGCCGAGATTGGGAGCGACATGCAGAAAGAAGGACTTTCCCAATCCCTGATCGGTAGCTTCAGCAAGTAACTGATGCATCAGTTCCGACAGCATCGTCTGCAGGGCTTGCTGACAGCTCACATCGTCGGGAACAAGAGCAAAGATCCCATTGAGATTGATGGTTGGTGACACCTGGGTGTCCAACACCGCTGCTTTGGCGACTTCAGCGAGCTCCTCATCTCGAACGCCAGGAAGCAGGGCCGGCAGCCGTTCCATCAGCAGGGCTTCCATCCGAACAGGAGCGTTCGCCAGGAAGGCCATTTCCGCCGAGGAAACGCCGGGATGGCGGAGGTCGCCAAAGCGATCCTGCAACTGCACTCCACCAGCCGCCAGACCTGGCAAATAGCGGCCCTCCTGCTTGGGGAGATCGGGGTCCCCCAGGGCCTGCTCCACGAGACGGTTCACGCCACGACGCCCCTCGTGCTCACCATTGGTCAACACAGCGAACGCACCATCCATCGCAGCAACGGCATCCACGTAGGCGGCATCCATGCGCCGTGTGAGGGGATCTTTCACCAGCTGCATGCAGACCCCATCGAGGTCCTGCACGATCAGAAGGTCATCCGAGCTTGCAAGTTCTCGCAGTAACTGTTCAGGGGACAGTGTTGGCATCGATTCTCAGCAGTGATGGTGGTGGATGTTGACGGGATGCATTTGGGGTAGATCTCTTGAAGGTTGGCTGCAAGAATCCCTGGCTAACCCAGCGAAAGAGACATCACCATTTGATGATCGGCAAACACAGGTCAGATTCAAAGAAACTTCCAATATTTTTTTACTGGGCCAAGTGAGTTGCAATTGTCTCAGCAAAGAGAATGGTACAAGGGATTTGGATGAAATCGTATTATGCGTGCTGGCTCAAATGTGAATGCATTGCATCAATGGAAATGTAATTTATATTTTGATTGGATGTTGGTTAGATGAGGTCTCTAGGGCTGAGTTGTATTGAGCGGCTCATAGAAGTATTGCTGCAATTCCCTCTCAGAGATGTGTTCAAAAGCGGTAATTCTATTCCGCTTTCATCGGCTTTCATTGGTTAACGATGTGTTATCGGATCGTTTTGGCGTCAACGTTGGCAGAGGGGCTATGGAGCCAAGTAACCGTTGAAAATGAGCTTGTTACGATCAATTCACCAGGCTTTCAATCCTCGTTATTGGCCTGGATGGGGGCGATGCTGAATCCATCTGCATCAGACCTGTCAAACTGTTGACTGACGAGCTGTGGAGATCAGAGTGATCACAAACAACCGAGGATATTCTCAGTAAGCGTCATGCAAGATCCAGTTCTCAAGCACACGTCATGGACACCGCTTGCCCGTGGTGGCCACTCCTGGCCTACTCATCATTTATTCATTAATGAGGCCAAAAGCCGTGCTGAATTCAGGTCAAATGTCCCTCAGCGGAAATCGTGGATTATCTCCTGCGAGGTGATTGGCTTGATGCTCTTGACCTTGCAAGTGGTATGGAATGATCCCTTTCCAATGCTCTCCAATGCTGACAAGCCTGGCTTGGTATGGCTGACCTTTGTGCTAATCGCACTCCCTATTTTTTCACTCACACTGCGATCCGTGGTGTTTGATCTTCCCTCAGGTCAGTTTTGGGAGCAGGGACTCGATTGGAGAGCACGACCCATCAAGGGGCTTGAAGGGCCAATCCAGGGGATTCATGCCATACAGCTTTTGCCAGAGCGCATTGTCGACAGCACATCTCGAAAACCATTCTCAATGAGCTATGAGTTGAATCTTGTCAACCATAGAGGCGCTCGTCTTAACATTGTCGACCATGGTTTTTTGAGCTGGATACGACGAGATGCTCAGAACTTGGCCGACTTTCTCAATGTTCCACTCTGGGATGCAACGTCTGATTCGGAAATCAATTTGACAGAAATGAAGATGGAAGTGATGCGAAAGATGATCGAATGATATGCACTGTTTTGGCAAACTTTTTCTAAGGTTGTGGGCAGCGAATGAGAAGTTGCTGTTGTCTTGATAGCTCTCTTCTTGGGGGCTGTCTCTCTGTTTTGTTTAGGTATGAGCTTCAAACGAGTAATTAATATGCGAGTATTAAGATGCAACAAAATCTTGTTCCTGCGTGCGAGCCAGTTCATTTAGAATTACTGCAAGCTTAAAATCAGCTCACTTCCAAGGCCAGGTCCAGAAGTGGTTGTTTGGCTGGCGCAGTCTTGATGCGATAACGAATACCTTCATTGTCTCAACCGACTTAAAGTAACTTCGATTTTTAATTTTATTATCTGAAGTTGAATTCTTTAACAAGTTACTGTTTGTCTATGTCAACTTACTGAAACAGAGGTCAAAATAAAGGCAATAAGCAACCTCACGGATTCAAAGCAGGCCACTCCAATCCTGACCGTTGGTCTTGACAGGCAAGATGCCGACCTCTAGAAGGTTGACCAATGCAGGGGCTATGCATCCATGAGAGCGTAGATTTCAGCGCAAACCAAGGTCTTCCCCTATCAAGGAGGTGGACTGGATTATTTTCGTACGCATGCCTGATCAGCAGAGCAAGGACAAGAACTACTGGATCGATGAGATTGCTTTCCTGGAGGCAAGATTGAACGGCAGTCAGGGTGAGATCGACAGTGAAGATCGATCGGCTTGCGAGGATGCGCTGAAAGTCGCGAGGCAGAATTTGGCTTCCTCCCATTAAGTATCCCGCTAAAGCGACAGTGCGACGAGCCCGGTCATATCAACCAGGCATCGACTTCTGCAGTGATGATCCCCTTGCTTTGTGGCTGTAGCTTGCCCTGGTAGTTCCAATCAGTGGCAATGCCATCGGCTCCGGCTGGTCATAGACCTCAGAATCACCAGCCGCGAAGCCATCCAATAATGCCGCTTTGGGCATTGATTGAGGCTCCCCCACTGGCTTTGTTTTGCACGATTCGCACCTCGTACCACATACCCCTCAGTCCGGACCGATCACGATTGACAGTACTGAGGATTTCCACCGAAGAACCTGTTCCGACCAAACCCCGTTCAATATTTGGACATTCCCTGCTGACCGACTGAACGGAGGCTGGTGTCTGGAAGCCGCAGTCGCGGAGGAAGGCTGCTGTCCTTGTTTGCAGCACATGCGGGTGCGGGTCTGGTGAGGGATGGGCGATCGCTATGCCATTGAGAAGTGCAGTGGCAGTCAGGCCCCCAAGAAACCCCTTCTGCAAAGACTGAACAAGACGAGACATGGCGTTGGTCTCCAATCGATTGACTAAGCCGACCCTATCCACACTGGAATGGAAATTCATTTCAGCTTTCTGTCTAAATAAGACGAAATACTCCTAGGTGTCGGATCTGCCTGGCGCGTGAGAGGAAGCACGCTCCTGCGAGGCTGGCCTGGATCCGCTCAGCAGACATCACGTCACCCCATCGCTCGCCTCAACAGGCGGGGCTAAAAAAGCTTGGGGTGGTGGTGCTGTCCTATTCGCATCTCGTGGAGTCTGGCCATTGTCCTGCCTCTCCAGACCGTCTCCGACATTCATTGCCTTTTCCACAGCCAAGACACCGAGTCGACCTTCAACATCGAGCAACAAGTGAAGTTCGTTGCCTTGCTCTGTCTCATCTTTCCAGTCACCCTTCTTGGAGGCGATCTAGAGGCGTTTGTTCTTTTTGAGGAGTCGATCGCTCTTCTTTTTCGGAACCATCCACGGAAATCGGTCCGATCTGCTTATGACCAAGCTGGATGTCTTCCTCATTACCAGATTGGTTGTCCACAATTGCAACAGTGTATAAGAATAGGCCTCTTATCAGGATTCGCGACTGCCTTGACCCACCCCTCCCAAAAAAAATCTGTGCTGATCAGTTGGGACCATTCCAGCGTACTCCTAAAGCTTAGTCGCAATATTACCATTTACCTTTGAAAATTGTTTTTTTGATGTTGAGGAGAAA
>JAAXJB010000007.1 GCA_012270065.1 Rubripirellula sp.
CAGGGCTATGCTCTTATCAAGGGAGAAAAGCCCGCTGAAGACGGCAGGCCTTAGGGTGAAGAGACGAAGGTAGAAAAGGATCGTTGAACAATAAGCACGCGATTGCTAAAGGACCTCGCGTGCATGTTTCAACGACTCAGAATTGGTAGGCGTTCATCGCCGACGGTGTCACCTGGGAGCAGTGGGGATTGCTTCATCCGGAAAATGAGGACTCACCCCACGGTTACGTTACGCCCTTCGTGCTGGCAGATGAGACGTCCTGAAGACGGTATTTCGGTGGTGCGCGAGCCGAGGCGTGGAACCAGAATTCAATCTTTTGCGCAGTCCTCAAGCCACCGGCTGCTCTGAACACAACCAGGAGATAGCAAGACGCGGCTGGACAACCTGCAGCCCCGCCGTGAGTCGACACGATACTGATAGATCATACGGTTACCCTGTTGCGACGCGGCGCTCTTGGCCCTGCTTGTGTTCGGGGAACCACCGAAAAGCGTGATCGCCGAAAATACCGCACTTACTCGGAAACAATCACGCGGGCTGTGTCATTACCAGCTAAGGCGCGTATCGCGATGTTTGGCTTAGCCATCGTCCCCAGACCGTGGGCCGCGCTGCAGACAGCACGAACAACGAAACGCATTCCGACGCTCTGGCGAGCGTGGCAACGTTTGGAATCTGGCAATCACTCGGCGAACTCTCTGACCAACGATAAGCGATCTTGGTGACCGCAGATGACTGAGAAAAGCAATGGTGCAACCGTCATTCTCACGGCTGGTTGTGGCCTGTTCGCGTTTGTTCCGATGGTCGACGCTGTGGCTGGAGGCTGATTACGGAAGATCCAGAGTTTCCCACGCATGTCCCTCGCTTTTATGTTGGCAATTGGCGAATATAATGAAAGAGAACAGCCAACAGTTGTGAACGCTGCCGATATTCGCGGAAAATCAGGAAGAGTGTGGCCTATGTGTCCAGGATTCATTCTGGCCCATGTAGGCCGGCGGTGAACGACGACGCCGAAGGGAACTTAATATGAAACGCCGTCACTTACCGTGGCATGTCGGAATCACTTTATTGAGCCTGCATATTCTCTTGCCGTCTGTTCTGTTGGCAGATGTACCGGGACAGTTAAGTTCCTTCTTCGAAAAACATTGCATTGATTGCCACGAAGGTTCGGAAGCGGAAGGCGGTTTGGATCTTCAATCACTGAAATGGAAAACTGACGATGCTCATAACGAGAGCGTGTGGGTCAAAATCCACGACCGGGTTGAGTCCGGCGAGATGCCGCCTGAGGATGGTGGCGAAATAAGCGATGTCGAACGGAAAGCGATGACAAAAGACTTGAGTCAGCGACTCATTGAGACAAGAGAAAAAGCATACACTCGGCATGGCCGAGCCGTGTCGCGACGAGTCAACCGCTTCGAGTATGAAAATATTCTTCGCGACCTGCTTCACGATCCCTATCTCAAAATCGCAGACCAATTGCCTCTGGATGGCGAAGTTCATGGCTTTGCCAAAGTGGGGACCGCTCTTGATGTTTCTCATGTGCAGGTTGATGCCTACCTCGATGCAGCTGAGTTTGCCCTTCGTCGCGCGCTTGAGTTTCCCGCGGAAAAACCCCGCTCCACGACGAAACGTTACTACGCCCGCGAGGAAGGTCGGATGTGGGCTGGTGGTGGAAATGGCGGCTGGGCGCGATTTTCCCTCGCCCTTGAGGGGCTTGATATCAATGAGGAATACTCTTTTAACAAAAGAGGCTTTGATACAGGCAGGAAGGCCGGGGAGGCCCAGCCCGTGGGGATCATCGTCGACGATTCCGCGGCGGAACGCACCGGGCCCTGGCGCAAATCCACCCGTCGCTCCAACCACGTCGGGGATCACTACCTAGCGGATGACAACAAGAACACGGGTGCCTATGCGATCACGTGGAAGACGACGTTACCAAAACCCGGGACCTACGAAGTGCGAGTCAGCTACGGTGGGGGAGAAGGGCTGGCCAGAACCGCACCCTATCGGGTTCGCCACGCCAAGGGCGAAACCCGCCTGACGATCGATCAAAGCCAGAAGCCGACCTTGCAAGGCCTCTGGTATCCCCTTGGGCGTTTCACCTTTGGTGCAAGCGGCGCTGATCCGAAAAACGAGCCGGCGGTGGCTGAGGTATCGCTGAGTAACAAGGACGCCGGCGGTTGGGTGATCGCCGATGCGGTCCAGTTCGTGCATCTGGATGAATTGAGCGAGAACAGGGATGGAAACAACAAGGATGGAAACGCTTCGCGTGACCAAACAGTGCCACACATTGAGGACGCGTCCACTGCCATTTTTCGTGGTGCCTACACCCCGTTTTATTACGGTTTCGAAAAATTCAAAGCACCTGTGCGGGGCACCTACAAGCTTCGCCTCAAGGCGAGATCGGTGCTTCGCCATACGGACTACGTCGACTGGGAAGGAGAGAAGAAACCTCGCCACTATCCAAATCTCGTGCTCGATGCGACGCGGCGTTATCCGACTCCGGTGAATGATCGTATCTTTGCCGGAAAACGCAGCGAGCCGGTCAAGGTTTATTCGTCCACTCTGTCTGAACCGAACACTCAGAGCATGTTGCCGATCGGGATGTTCGAAGCGCCGCCGGAAAAGCCCGAAGTTTCTGAGCTGGAAGCTTTCCTGGAAAAGGGCGCGATGGTGAAACTCGATTGCATGCGGCTGCCCAGCCCGATGGTTCCGGCCATGCCGCATACCATCCAGCCGACGGATGGCGGATATCCCGGGGTCGCTTTTCACTGGCTCGAGGCTGAAGGCCCGATCGTGAAGGAGTGGCCGCCCGAGTCCTACCGGACGCTGTTTGGCGACACTCCGTTGAAGCAGGCGGGCCGCCATGTCGAAGCGGTCTCCGAACAACCGATGAAGGATGCGGGCAAGCTGTTAGCGGCGTTCATGGAGCGGGTGTACCGGCGTCCGGTCGCGGAAGCGGAGTTCGACCGATTCTACCAGTATGCGAAGCGACTGCTGAGGGAGGAGGCGTTTACGGAGGCGATGATCGCGACCTATTCCGCGGTGCTGGCTTCGCCTGAGTTCCTCTTTCACTGCGGACAACCTGGAGAACTGGATGACTATGCCCTGGCCGAGCGTCTTTCATTTTTCCTCGGTGAATCGATGCCGGACGAGCAACTTCGCACGCTTGCGCGACAAGGAGAGCTTCGCGATTCCAAGACGCTTCGAGCAGAAGTGGATCGCCTGCTCGACAAGCCAGAAGCGAAACGTTTTGTGAAGGAGTTCCTCAATTCCTGGCTCAAACTCGACGAGATCAACGACACCGATCCCGACCGGGAGCTCTATCCGGAGTACGCTGGAGACTGGTGGCTCGTGAACTCGATGGTCCAGGAGTCGCGTCTCTATTTCGCCGATCTCATTGCGGGTGATCGGCCGGCTCGGAACGTCATCGATGCCGATTACACCTTCGTCGATGAACGTCTTGCTCGGCACTACGGCGTTCCCGGGGTCTTTGGCCCTTCGTTCCGTCGTCAGGCTCTTCCGGAGAGCAGCCCTTACGGGGGAATTCTCACTCAGGCGGCCGTGCTCAAAGTGACGGCGAACGGCACAGTCACCTCGCCCGTTTTACGCGGGGTGTACGTGATGGAGCGACTTCTGGGCGATCCTCCTTCGCCGCCGCCACCTTCCGTTCCCGCCGTGGAACCGGATATTCGTGGCGCGGCGACGATACGAGAGTTACTGAAGAAGCATCGTGCGGATGCATCCTGTGCGAGCTGTCATAACGAGATCGATCCGCCAGGATTCGCGCTGGAGAGCTTCGACGTCATGGGCCGCTGGCGGGAGAACTACCGCTCGCTCGCGAAGGGCTCAAAACGTATCGAGGGAGTGGGCCGAAGTGGAAACGAGTTTGTTCATTACATCGGGCAGGAAGTCGATGCCTCCGGTGTGACGCCCAAGGGCGAGCACTTCGGCGACATACTCCAATTCAAGAAACTCCTGCTGCAGGATGAGGATGCCATTGCACGCAACTTGACCGAGCAGCTTTTGGTGTATGCAACGGGAGCACCCGTTGGTTTCGCGGATCGCGATGAGGTTTTGGCGATTCTCGAAAAGAGTCGGGCGTCGGCATTTGGCGTTCGTACGATCATTCATGAAATCATTCAAAGTCCATTGTTCCTGCGGAAATAAGCCGATGAAAACATCCCGCCGAACCTTGCTGCGCGCCGCTGGTGTTGGCCTGAGCCTGCCCGTCCTCGAATCCTTCGGCGCCGCTCCTGCGCAGGCCCCGCCGAAGCGTATGATCGCCATCAACCAGGATCTCGGCTTCATTCCCAGGCTCTTCTTTCCAGAGAAGCCGGGCAGGGGTTATGCGTTGTCTCCTTACCTCGAAAAAATCGCGGCTCACCGGGAGCAATTCACCGTGTTCAGCGGGCTTTCACATCCCGGTGTTGACGGGGGACACCGCGCTGACAAGACGTTTCTGACCGCGGCGCCGCACCCCGGGCGAGCAAGCTTTCGCAACAGTATTTCGTTGGACCAGGTGATGGCCAATCATGTGGGGCACGAGACACGTTTCCGGTCGCTGTCACTTGGGATCAACGATGCGAGGAGTCTGTCCTATACGCAGGCAGGTGTTGAGATCCCCACCATTCAAAGTGCGGCGGAGCTTTACAAGAAGATGTTTCTTCAGGGTGATCGCAAGGCGATGGAGGCACAACTCGTCCGGCTGAAGCGAAAGGGCAGCATTCTCGATGTTGTCATGGGGCAGAGTTCGGATCTGAGTAAACGCGTGAGCGGTTCAGATCGTGAGCGGATCGACCAGTTCCAAACGGCGGTGCGCAGCCTCGAGCAGCGACTCTCCGAGGCGCAGGCCTGGGAAGCCAGGCCGAGGCCAAAGGTGGAGGAGGCCATGCCGGAGTATCCTGAAGACAAGAAGCAATTCTTTGAAATGGTGGGCATGATGAATGACATGTCCCGGCTCGCCTTCCAGACGGATTCCACCCGAGTGATCACGCTGTTCCTGGGCAGTGTGCGCACTCCGGGAGTCAATCTTGCAGGTGGGCGCACAATCGGTGGCTATCACAACATTTCTCACCACGGAAAAGATGAAACGAAATTGAAGCAGCTCGCCGAGATCGAAGTCGGCCAAATGGAGTTGCTGGGTGAATTGTTGCAAGGCCTCAAGGATGTCGAGGAGCCAGAGGGCACGCTGCTGGATAGCACCATGGTGCTCTATGGCTGCCACATGGGCGATGCGAACATCCACAACAACAAAAACCTGCCGATCATCCTCGCTGGCGGTGGCTTCCGCCACGGCCAGCACCTCGCGTTCAACCAGCATAACAACATTCCTCTGGCCAATCTTTACCTCAGCATGCTGCACAACATGGGGATGGAAGTAGCGGCTTTTGCTAGTAGCTCAGGAACTCTGCAGGGACTGTCCTGACCCGTCAATGATTGGAATCGGCAGGGCCGATTTCCACCGGGCAGAGGTGGTTCGATCACCATTGCGAGTTCAAGTGAAAGTGTCCGGTAGCAACCGGCCCTGCTTATGCCTGCTGAACCACCGAAAAGCGTTGTCGCCGGGAAAACCATACAACTTCGGAAACAATCACGCAGGCCGTGTCATTACTGATGATGCCGCATCGCTTTGTTTTAGGCGGCACCCTCGCGCACGGTGTGCTGGGCTGCAGACTGCACGAACAGCGAAACGCATTCCCACGCTCTGGTGAGCGCGGCTACTTTTGAAATCTGGCCATCACTCGGTGAATTTTCTGGCCAACGCCAAGCAAACTTCGTGAATGCATATGACTGAGAAAAAAAACTGTGCCACCGTCATTCTCACGGCTGTATGTGGCATTTTGGCGTTCATTCCGCCGGCCCGCGCCGAGGGCTGGAGGGTGATTGCGGAAGATCCAAAGTTTCCCACCGATGACGTGATCGTCGCGTTCTGCTCGGTGACGGATTCGCAATACAAACTCCCCGCCGATCCATCCACTTCGGATTGCACGCCTGCAATTCAACAAGCTCTCGACGACACCAGCGCAGCAGGGGGCGGCACTGTCTTTATCCCGGAGGGACGATATCGCCTGGAGGGCATGCTGACGATTTCCTCGAACGTCTTTCTTCGTGGACGCTGGAGTCCAATCGGTCCGGATCACCCGGCGGAAGGGACGATTCTCATGATTCACAATCAGGAGAATGAGCAGAGTGTGCTCCTCACGGGCAGTGGTTGCGGCGTGAGGGACCTGACCTTCTGGCATCCGGACCAGCCGATCGCGGAGTCGACCGCCTCACTGTCGGAATCCCCATTGGTGATCCGTGGGCGAGCTGGGGTGGTAACGATCGAGAACATCACCCTGGTCAATCCCGGGCGCGGGATTGATCTCTCGCAGGCGAGCACTTGTTGCCTGCGGGGCATCTATGGAAGCCCGCTGCACAGTGGGCTTTCGGCCGATAGAAGCTATGCCGTGTCACGCTATGATTCGATTCACTTTTCGCCAGATTACTGGACCTGGTCGAAGTTGCCTGGCAGTCCACCCAAGGGTGGAGCGCATGCAGCTTATATGCGCAAACACGGAACTGGCCTCCACATCTACGAGATGGATGGCTTCTATGCCGGTTTCTCTACGATCTCCGGGTATCAGAAAGGGCTCCACTTCGAACGCGGCGTCTCGGGAGATGATGCCAGCGGGGAGCTGTCCTACTTCTCCGTCACCAATTGCGGCACTGCCCTGCACGTCGATGACGCGAAAGGCTTTCGGATCGTGGGGAGCACTTTGCAGGGAGCTGAGTATGGCATCTGGGGAAAGGATCGCACCCACTACAAGATGCACACCACAAACATCGAGGGCGGAGAACGTTCGATCTCGATTCGAAATGGAGTCGCTGAACTCGTTAACTGCACAGTGACCGGTGAGACCGAGATCCTCGGCCGTCGCACGGTATTTCGCGAGAATCAATATGACGAGAAGCTGCCGGCTTTTCAGAATACCTACGATCAAATCCGCAAGCCGGCGAAGGCCGACCTCTTCAACGTTCAGGACTACGGTGCCGTGGGAGATGGAAAGGCCGATGACACTCGTGCTTTGAAGAAGGCGATTGCTGCGGCGGCCGCAAACGGCGGCGGCATCGTTTTCGTTCCCGATGGAGAATACCGAATCACCGAAGAACTGGACCTTGGCAAAGGAGTCGAACTGCGAGGCAACAGCGGCGGACGTCACATGATCAGCGACAAACGCGGAAGCCAGTTGGGGAGTGTCCTGTTTATCGAAACCGGCGAGTTAGTAGAGACTGAGGGCGACGAGAACGGAACACCGTTTCTGACCATGGGGGACGGCAGCGGCTTGCGCGGGGTCAGCTTCCATTACCCCAAGCAGGATTACAGGAACTTCAAAAAGTATCCGTGGATGGTGCGTGCCAGTGGAAAGCAGAACTACGTCGTCGATTGCTCGGCCTCAAATCCTTATCAGGCACTTGAGCTCACTGGCGATGATGCCCTGGTGGATTACACCTTTTTCGGCGGACTTCGTCGCACCTTCCGCGCAAACGGATGTTCTGGAGGCCGCATTCAGAACTGTCACATCAAGCCCGATTTCTGGCGAACGGCCTGGTTGCCGGGCAGTCCGAAGACCTCTGAACTGGAGGAGTTCAAATGGAAAGTTAACGCGGGCGGTTATCAGCCGATTCATCTGCAGGACTGCGACGACTTCATCGTGATGAGCATCTTCAATCACTCGTCTCACACATTGATGACGGTGGGTAACTCCAGCGGACAGACTTTGATGGTCGGTGGTGAACAACTCCAGCAGGGCTACGCGTTCAAGAGTGGCGCGAAGACCTTCGACATCATCTCGTCCACCTGCAACATCAACCACATTGGAGGCCGCGACGGGACTTACGGAATCAAGACTTTTCCCGGCTTCAAAGGAGAGGCCCGATTCTACTGCAGCCTTGCGATGGGAACATCGGATGAAACCTGGGATGCTCAGGGCGGGCATCTTTTCTGCCAACTCACTTCCATTACCGGTCCGGGCAACCGGGGAGCGAACAGCATTCATTGCGGACCCGGCGGAAAGATTACCGTGCAATCGGGTGGTGCGGCTTCACATCACCTCGGCTTTGAAAACGATGGGCAGGTGTCCTTTGAGGACTTTCATTTCGCGAAAGGGTTTCTGCGCTCTGCGGCCGCGAAATTCCAGGCCGGGAATCCCATCGAGATTCACTATGTTCTGATCGATGCAAACCAGCCATCCCCGAAGGGATATGGATTGGAGTTGAACACGAGCAACCTGCGCATGGATGACGCTTTGATCATCCCGAATTCCGGCTTGGCGAAGGACTCACAGGATGGACGTCGGCTGCCATCCGCACGCTTGGTGGAGGGAGACAGTTACTGGTTGAAGGTGACCGATCCTGGTTTTCAGAACGGGAGAATCAAGGACGTCGAAGTCATCCTCTATTTCCGGATCGAAAACAGCTGCACGCTTGAGACTTACTACCGAAGTGCAGGCGGCATGAAGCTTGGTGACAGGGTTGACTTTGAACTGGACGACAAGCCCTTCTGGAAAGAACATCGCTTTCGAGTCAGCGATGCCAGCTTTGGAGCGGAGCAAGACGCGGACATCCGCATCAAGGTGGAGGGAGCGTCTCCCCTTCTGGCCATGGTCGTGATCGCTGCACCGATGACTCAGGAATGAGGCAGCAGCAAGACCGTTGATACGGACATAGTGAAGTAACCCGGGTAACTTCCGGCCAGCAGTGTTTCGAAGGCATCAAAGAAGATGATTGTCAGGTTTGGCTTCCTGCTTCTTTTGTTACGGCAGTCGACGCTGCGGACGGGAAGGTGATTGCTGAAAATCCCGGATTCCCCACGGATGACGGGAGCGTCGCGCACTGCCCGGTTGCTGACGTGCCTTGGCATGAAACGAAGCTGATGAAGGTGGAGGACACCTCTGTCAGTTCCTTTCTGCCCACAGATTTGAATTGAGGCTCAACCGTTCCTCATTGGTGATCCATGTGATCGCTTTACGGAAACCATGGGGGATGTGCTCACTGCCACAATGCCGCAGATTCATCTTCCTCGAATGTCATCTCAACTGCAGGAAATGGATCCTCGAATCCGGACCAGATTTCCGGGCCGTGGCTGAATTCCCCATCGGTTAAAATGCACTGATCCAACGCTTTTACGATCTTTTCCTGATCCATGGAGTGTCCAATGAACACCAGTTCCAGTCGTCGATCTCCGTGCTGCCCTTCCATCTTGTCTGTGATCGACGCGACCACTTCTTCGTCATCGGGCCACAGGTCGTGCGGGGCCGCGGCCCACCATGTTCCACCGGGGTTCATGCGGACTGAGCACCCGGCTTGTGACCAGTCATAAGCAAGGTTGTTGCGTGATGCCAGCCAGACCAGGCCTTTGCTTCGCAGCACACCATCGAGCGGCCGTCCCTCACCGAAGCCGTTGCTCATCAGGTTGGCAAAACGGGCCGCATGGAACGGACGCCTTCGACGGTAAACAAAATGGCTGATGCCATATTCTTCGGTTTCTGTTTCCTCTTGACCGCGCGGAACCGACAGCCATCCCGGTGCAGACTCGGCTTCGCTGAGCTGGAACCGGCCTGTTCCCATTACCTCCCGAATAGGCACACGACTTTCACGAGAGCCCAGTATCTTGGCTGTCGGATTCAAACGGTGAATGATCTGATTGAGCTGCTGCAGTTCGCTTTCTGACACCAGATCCATTTTGTTGATGATGATGACATTGGCAAATTCGATCTGGTCCACAAGCAGGTCGACAATGTTGCGGTGGTCGTCTTCACTGACACCGAGCCGTCGATCAGCGAGATCATCGAGTGAACCGAAGTCCTTGAAAAAGTTTCCTGCATCCACCACGGTGACCATGGTGTCGAGCTGCGCGATGTTCGACAGGCTATTACCCGCTTCGTCGGTGAATGTAAAAGTTTCTGCCACTGGCATTGGTTCGCTGATGCCAGTCGACTCAATCAACAGATAGTCAAATCGCCCTTCCTGGGCCAGTTTGGATACTTCAATCAATAAATCTTCACGAAGTGTGCAACAGATGCATCCATTGCTCATTTCCACAAGCTGCTCATCTGTACGCGACAAATTCGCTCCGCCATCGCGAACCAGAGCGGCATCGATGTTCACCTCACTCATGTCATTGACGATGACGGCGACTCGCATTCCATCACGGTTGGATAGGACGTGGTTAAGCAACGTTGTTTTGCCCGCACCAAGGAAACCGGAAAGGACGGTGACAGGAAGACGTTGGTAGGAAAGATGCTCTGGCATGTGTCTAGGGACGCTCGATAGGGGTGGTGATGAGAGCTGTTTTTAAATGGTGAGGGAGTGACAATTGTGGTTTGGGTAAGCGGCCCTTGGCAGGCAAGCGGATAATGCCCAAGCCGTGATTGCGAAAACGCTCCGATAGAATCGGCAGCAATTCATGGTTTGATTCGGGGCCAATCACAAACCAGATTGCGTGTCGAAAACGCAATGCACGAGCCTCAATCGACTCCAGACTATCGTGATCGTCCGTGATCAATACCGAGACTTGCGAGCGACCGATAATCGGCGAGATCGCGTCTGCTACTCCCTGATCCGCAGCAACAACCAGCGACGCGTCAGGTTGCTCAGCTTGGGTTTGCTCGAAAGCAATGCTGATGACAACAAAGGTGAAGAATGCAACGCGGACCACAAGTCTCTCCATTGGTGGCCGAACAGGTAAATCCGGGTGGGCCCCGTTCGGGTGACGGGCGACGCGCAACCCATGGTTTCAGTGCACGCGGTTTCAGTGCACGCGGTTTCAGTCGCCTGGCTGCCGTTCGCCGCGAGCACAGTTTTGAAAATAACACAGATGCAATTCAATTGCAAGTGTGGCGTTTGATCTCCGTGTGCGTTCACCTTTTCAAGGTGTCAGCGATCTTCTCAGCGATCTTCTCAGCGATCTTCTCAAGGGGCAGAACGGAACGCATCCCGCGATTCTTCGTCCATCAGGAACGTTAGCAAATTTGGTTCGGTCGCTGCCTTGCCGGTCGTTTCGAGCATGATGAGCTCAAGCGATCAACCTGATTAACACACATGCAACGTTGATCAACAATGTGCTCACTTTGAATGATGCCACATGCGGTGGTGCAATCGCCTTCAGGTGTACCGCCGGCCTGAGTTCACTGCGTCTGGTTAATACAACGGTATTCCGGAACCAGGCTTTTCATGTTGGTGGAATCTGGCGTGGGCCGAGCATGGTGGGAAGCACTCGTTGCATGATCGCGAATTCAATTATCTACAACAATGCTTCTTCTTCCACATTCGTGCTGCACGGGCAACTCAACCGACCTCCCACCAGTATCAGCCACTCCTGTGTCGATGGATGGGGCAGCCTTCCATGGTTGGGCTTTGGCATGATCTCATCGGCTCCGATGCTGCTCCCAAATGGATGCCCGACAGTGTTTTCGCCATGCATCGATGCGGGCAACGCCGCCCTATGCCCCGTGCCCCTTGACATCACGGGCTCGCCACGGGTCGTCGGCCCCAATATTGACATGGGTGCCTACGAAAGATAGGAGCCCACGCAAAGCTGAACGCAGGAAGAACGAAAAATGCCAGTCCATCCGGGCTGGCATTTTCCAATGATGCAAACCCTGCTTCTTTGATTTTGCCGCCTTATCCGGGGGCTCTGGTGGAACTGGTTAACAACGTGTGGGACACTGGGAAAACGAAGTTGTCGCTCTTGGGGCGTCAGGCCAGCATTAGCCGTTCCGTCTCGATCGACTGGTCACTCTGTTGAGTGGCTTTCATGGTGTCGGTGAGCCGCTTCAGGTCGAGCAGGCATTGAAATTGGCTTGTTCCGATCGAAAGCGATGACGTTGGGCAGATTTTCTGCACACTGGCTAAAATCTGCATGACTGGCGTGCCACGATCAATCAAACATGGCAATCGAGTGCGTCATCGACATGAGTACCCTGGCACCTCTGGACGGCGGGTACTTGCAAAAGCAAGATTAAAAGTAGCGTTAAGAAGCATGATCCGAATCACTCAACACACTTCATTTCTTCTCACGTGTCTTAGTCTACTGTTCGTGCCGTGTTTTGCTGAAACCTGGACACCCTATACCGGAACTGACAGATTCGCCGAAAACGTGCCGGCGGGTTGGCGAGCTCAATTGGGAACGCTGTCAACCACGACCCTGCACAGGCGTGAAGGCGCAAAGTCCTTGTGTTGGCAATGGGCTGCAGGCGACTGGATCAAAGTAAATCAGGTGCCTCATGCGCGGTACGACTCGGACAAAAGAGCCTGGAGCGAATGGACGTGGCGGTCAGTTTCTGACGCAATAAGTGAATCGCGATTGGGATATGATCGCAAAGGAAAACCCAAACAAGGGCTGAACAAGCCCATCTTCCGACTTTGGCTGTTTCAGGAAACCGCAGCAACAGATGGCGTTCTGACGATCTGGCTGAAAGAAAACGGCATGGTTTCAAAGTTCGATTTCTACCTGGGCAAGTTCAGCAAATCGTGGCGGGGGATCCAGGCTTCGACGGAGCAGTTTGTGTCGGCCCAATTGCCGAAGCATATCCAGCTAGCTGACGGTGAAATTGCGATTGCGGCACCTGCTTCAGGGAAAGGCACGCTGTATCTCGACCGCTGTTCGATCACGCCGGGTAAAAACGGTGGTCCGCGTGATGCTCAGACCTCCTGGCTTCCGGTTGGAGATTACCACTGGCACTATCAGTACGAAGCATTGCAATTCAAACCCACCGCCGGCATCACCGCAACAATGCAAGAAGTGGCAGATGTTGATGGTCTGCTGGACAGCTACATCAAGCACGAGCTTCTGCCTCGACTGAACTCCAACAAGTACAAATCGGTCGGTGGTTACGCTGCGGCCGCGACACACCTACACAAGCTCTATGGACTAAAACGCGATGGAGACTATGTGAAGGGTGCTCCGATGGGGACGCACGCTTTTCACACCGAAGATTTGCTTGGCGACGTGCGCCTCCGGGTGGAGTTTTCGTCGGATTGGCGAGGCCCGTATGGTCTGGACAACAAGTTGAATTCGCATGACGTCACTCAGCGATACGGCACGCTATTCATGACGACGTTGCTTGCATGCCATTTCGAGCCTTCGGATGCTATGGAGCAGATGCTGATTGATGTGGTCGACTACCTTCACTACAACGGTTTTGAGGAAGGCAGTTCATCAGACATCGATTACCTTCACTACTACACCGGCTTCAACTGGCCGATTCAGTACAGCGTTCTCTGCAAGGACGTGTTGAAAAAGCACGGACGCCTCGAACGCTTTCGCCGCTGGGCACGGTACGCGAGTGTTGTGGGAGATATGTATGACGAGCGATCAATGAATGATCGCGGCAACGTCATGAATTCCACTGACGTTTATGGCGCCGCGACGCCCATGCGGCTCGCCGCCATCCTGCTGGATGACGATGTCCAGCGTCGCGCGATTGACGTGAAGTACTTCTTGCGGCTGTTGCGAAAGCAGCTTGAATTCAACACCAATGGCAATGCCGATCTATTGAAGCCGGACCATTCAGTCTGGCACCATTCTCGAAGCTTGCTGGGTTACTGGGGCCGCAACATGAGTCAGCGGACCGAGCGTGTGATTCAGGCAATCAAGGATTCCCCCTTCGCATCGGACGCAGAATTCCAAATTGCTTACCAACGCCACGTTCAAGCTCTCCAGGCTCAGGCTGCCTACTCCAATCGGTTGGAGACGTTCACCAAATTCTTTGCAGGCAACGAAGTCCTGCAGCAGGGAGTGGAGCATCTGCCACTCTACGCAGCAATCGGTGATGTCAGCGGTGATGCAAAAGCGCTGACCAGCCATAACTGGGCTGGCGTTGCATCCTATCTGATTAATGGAGACTACTGGTCATGGTCCGGGCTGACTCGCCCGAATCGACTGGAAACACCGATTGTGGAGTATGACTTTGCGGGGTCCTTCCCGCAGGGAAGGAAGATCCGGTTTGATGGGTGGAATCCGAATTACATGCCTGGCGCAACTTTTCCGTTGGATGCTGCCAGGTTTTTGAAGCCGAAAAGCAAGAATGAGTTGGCGGATGAAGAACGCCAATTCACCGGCAGTGTTGAGCAACGTGCAGCGGGAATCATGGCTTACCGCAGTGCCGATGATCGGTATCCTGATCTGCGTGGTGTTCACTCAAAGTTTGTGTTCGATGATGTGATGCTTTGCCTCGGGGCGGGCATTGCAAACGAGGACGGAGTGCAGGTGGTGACAACGCTGGCCCAGACGCCAGCAGGCGATCAGTTGATTAAGACATCGCCGACCAGCAACCAGTACTACGACACGACCCACCGTATCGGTTTCTTTGCTGACGCGTCCCCGGTGGACACCACATTGCCCGAGTTGCCTGCCGAGGAACTATCGCATTATCAATCCGGCAATCCAGTGCCTTACGCAGGAAAGCGAGGTGGGGATGACGCCATTCGTGTGCTCTATTTCGATCACGGGACAAAACCGACAGAAGCAAGCTATCAGTATGGACTTGCATTCAGCAGAACGCGGGTGGACTTTGAAAAGCGGATGGCGGCCATTGATGCCGGCGAAACGCTCAAGGTTTTAAGCAACACCGCCGCACTGCAGGCAGTTGCTCATGGGGATCAAGTCGCAATCGCAGCGTTTGATGCCGTGAAAGATCTGGATGGCTTTGGCGGGATTACAGCGATCAACCAGCCGGGACTCCTGATGCTTCGCGATCTCGGGGGTGGTGAAACGGCACTTTCATTCGTGGACCCACGCGTACTCATTGTGAATCCGGCAAGTGACTATTTCAGAACAGGCGGCAGTGAGGTTCGTAGGATTCGATTGACGTTCGCGTCTCCGATAGCCTTGGTGGAGAGCAACATCAAGGAATACCAATCCATCCACAGCAGTGCCCAGACCGGTGTATCGGTTTCAGGGAACACGCTTGTTTTTGACACAAACAACGCATTCACTCACACTTTTACGATTCAGAAGCGGTAATCGGTTGCGCTGAACTCCGCAGATGCTTGTTCTTCCTGCATGCAGTGTTCTGGTCGTCCTCAGCGTCAAAGCAGTTTTGTTGGAATCATCGAGTTCGCACAAGATTTGATTTGCGGGCCCACAATTCAAGCAGGTTGGAACGCTCATTGGCTCACCGAGGTGGCTTGGCCACCGCTAAGTCTGCCGCGAACTCAGGAAAGAAAACCCATCCGGTGGGGCAACAGCAACCAGATCCGTGGGGTCTTCACGACATGCACGGCAATGTTTGGGAGTGGTGCCACGATTTGTATGACGGCAAGCCAAATCATGCTATGACCAGCACGGCGGGATCATCCTTGGCCTCCATCCAGATTTCCCGTTGTGGCAGTTATTCCACTAACGCTGCAGCTTGTCGTTCATCCACCCGATTCTGCAGTGCCTCGTCATCGCACAGCAGCTACGACTCCAATGGGTTTCGTGTATGCTTGATCCAGTCTGGACAATAGGCAGGGCCTCACCAGTCAGGGCATTGAGTGGCGTGAGTTATCATTGGGCTCGAGTGATCGAAGCGGAGTGAAACCCTGAGTTAGTGAAACCCTAGGTTGCCGTAGCTTGGAACGTTGCAGGCAGTGGTTCGGGGCATCACATTCACCAACTCCGGTCGTCTTCCCGCAATTCGAACGATGAGAAACATGAACGACGCAAAAACTGTTGTGAGAGTAGTGTTACTATTCACGGCACTGTTAGGCACAACCGGAATCGCCGGTGATGACGTACCGGATCTTTCCCAGCTCGGATCCCGGAGCGAACTCGATACGCTGATCGCATCCTCTGGCGATGCCGCATTAAAAAAGGCGCTTGTTGACCATGCAGATGACATCCTGGCAGCGGCGAAACGACATCCGCATGTCAAAGCTGTCATCCGCACCATCGAATCTGCTCCCGGCTCCTACGAAAAGATCAACACCACACCCGCTTCCTTGAAGCAGGCGGCCGGTGGAGAGCTGCCCGTCTTTGATACTCTGGCCATGGTCACGACCCGAATTCAGGGCGGGAAGGCGCACGACCATCGCAAGAAGTCCGAAGACCCCTACAACGCCTCATTCGTCAAGCATCTCGGTCAGATCACCACATTGGAAACGCTTTACCTGGAGGCCAGGAACATCGAGGATTCCTGGGTGACTCCCATACTCAATCTCAAGAATCTGTCCAGGCTATCCATCATCGGATTCGCCCGCCTTGGTGACGATGCGCTGGCCCATCTCCAGCACCTCGGCACCGCGTGTCCCAGACTCACGGATCTCGAACTGGCCTATTTCGGCAAAGCCACCGACGCGGGGCTCGAACGGCTGGCCGGCCTGAAGAATCTGGAGCGATTCACCTTTCGCGGCTCACCCGTTCGGGGACACGCATTCGCGAAATTCGCCGGCTGGACCAGGCTCAAGTACATCAACTTCCACTCCAACGGGCTCAACGACCAAGGCCTCGGCCACGTCTGCGAGAGTTTTCCCAATCTCGAATTCATCAAGCTGTGGCACTCCAAACTGCTCACCGACGCGAGTGCCGAACATCTGAAGAAACTCACCCGACTCAAAGGCATCGAGATCAGTTGTCGAAACGCCACGGCCAATCTGTTCAAACATATCGGAGACATTCCCTTGGAGTATGCCGCCTTCGAATCCGGCGTGAACAGTCCCGCAGCCCAAGTGATTGAGAACGCCAGGTCAGTCCCAACCCTGCGACGCCTGAAGGTTCAGGTCAGTGCATTCACCGCCTCGGAACTTCGGCAACTCGCTGAGCTAACGCAGATCGAACAGTTGTCCCTTGGCAGCCTGCCATTGACTGACGAGCACATCGGAATCCTGAAGAAATTCGATCACCTCAGAGAATTGGAGCTCGTTGAACGCCGGAAAAAACAACTCTATTCCGATGCCGCCAAGGCCAAGGTCAGAGTTGCACTGCCGGACATTGCCGTGAAGTTCGTGCCGTGAACCCGGAATTCCACCACCCGAAATTCGTTTCTCGGCAACCTGAGGACATCAGCAGGGATGCATGAAGCTAAAATACCGATTGATTACCAATGACTCTTCTTGAACATCCAATAGCTTTTCTTCTGACCTGATCCGCTCGATCCCCTGTTTTGAAAAAAGTCCGCTGACCGCTGCTTACGGCCCATTGCAGGTTCGCGGTGATTGCCAAGTGCGGTATTTCGGCTGGTGTGGCGTTCACGTAAGCATCCGCAACTTTTTCATCGTCGACCTTACCAGAGTGACGACCCAGGCAGCGCTTGATCTTCCCAGTGAAGGTCCAGCAATTGAGCAACGGTGAGTCCGTCGGAATGGACAAACGCCGCCACACAAGAGTGCAGTTCTATGGCAGGGGGGAGATCGCTCACATCATGTCATGTGTTGGACTGTGCGCAATCAAGCTTGAAGGGTTGTGGTATTTCGCGACTCCGTCTTCACATCGCGGAGGATCATTTGTGCAACTGAGAATTACTTCCGCAACATTTCGTTTCCTGCTCGTTTTTGATGTGTCAAGGTTCGATCTCGAGGCATGACGGGTGCATTGAAAGCATCAGTCGGGTGTCTGTTGCTTTTGTCCGCTGTTCGCAAGAATGTTGCTTGCTCCAAGTTGTGCCACCGCGGCCTGCTTTTGTTGTCTGTCTCCTGCTGTCCGGGATTGTTTCTCACGGGAGTTTACGCAAGACTAGCGGTAGCAGGGGCGTTTCTTCACTCTCCAAGGTATAGGTGAAGCCCGCACGCAAGAGGAACTATCAAGGCTCAGGATAAAGTTCGTCTGGAAAGAAGCCGGCAGGTTGCAATGATGCACTCGTTTTCACTGATCTCAATTGTTGTCCCTGTTTATCGCTCAGCTGATGTTTTGCCTGAATTAACTTCCAGGCTGATCAAGACGTTCAGTTTGTTGGAGCAGCCATGCGAGATTATTCTTGTCGAAGATTGTGGTGGCGATGATAGTTGGGAGGTGATTCGGCGTTTGTCAAAGGATGATGAGCGAATCCGTGGATACCGCATGAGCCGTAATTATGGTCAACACAATGCGATCCTGTGTGGTGTACGAGTGGCGGAGGGAGATGTGGTGGTGACCTTGGATGACGATTTGCAACATCCACCAGAAGAAGTACCCAAGTTGGTAAGCAAGTTGGAAGAGGGGCATGACGTCGTTTACGGACCACCATCCTCGCAGCGGCATGGGGTGATGCGTGATATCGCATCGGTCATCACAAAACGGGCTTTGGGTAAATTGATGGGCACGGACAATGCAAAGAATGTGTGTGCTTTCCGGGCCTTCCGGACAGAACTTCGCGAGGGGTTTGAGAACTATCGAAATCCTTCCGTGAACATCGACGTGCTGTTGGCCTGGACAACAGTGCGTTTTGCTTCTGTGACGTTGAGGCATGAAGAACGCCAACATGGTGTATCAGGATACACTTTGAGCAAACTTGTGAATCACGCCGCCACGATGTTCACAGGGTTTTCAGTGCTGCCGCTTCGGTTCGCGGTATTTCTTGGCGTTGTTTTTTCGGCTTTTGGGTTTTGCGCGGGAGTTTATGCGGTGGCCGTATGGCTATTTTACGGAAGCGTGGTGCCAGGGTTTACGTTTCTGGCGACGATCACGTCCGTTTGTGCCGGCGTCCAATTGCTCACGATTGGGTTACTTGGCGAGTATGTCGGTCGAATTTTCGCAAGAACAATGGATCAGACGCAGTATTTGGTGCGGGAAGAGGTGGGCAGGTCTTCCGAAGAACCCAACGCGAAGTAATCCTGCCAAGAGCAGCGGGGTGTTTGGGGGGAGCGTATCTCCGGGATTTTGAGCCAATGAATTGACGTCTCTACAGTGACATACACAAAACGCAGTCAAGGTTTTCCTGACCAATGCTTTTGAGTGGATCGATCTATTGTTGGCTTGAGTCCTCAGACGCTAGATATTGCTCTTCAAGTTTAAGTAGTTCTTTTGAGCGACTCCTGAGTGGCTTCGCGGGTATGCCGAAATAAATCGTCCATTCTTTGGTGGACTTTGTCACCATCGACATCGCTCCAACCGATGTGCCGTCGGCGAGAATCACTCCGGGGAAAACAACGGAGCTTGCGCCAACAATGGCATGTCTACCGATGTGAACAGCTTTCTTGGTTTCAGATTTGAATTTGTCTGGAACAGTAGGGTTAGTGAGCGTGTAGCCTCGGTAGTCGTCGCTTTGAGAAAAGACATTGGCTCCGTAGGCCAGCCCCGAAAAATCGTCCAGAGTAATTCCAGGTTCACCACCTGCCACATTGCAGAAAACCGCGATGTGAACATTTCGACCGATGGAAACCCGGCCAGAAATCACGCAGAAATCATCAATCCTGGAGTTGTCTCCGATTTCTATCTGGTCAGCATTGTAAATGCTGGCCTTATCGCTAACGCAGACATTATTGCCGAGTTTTCGAAAACCCATGCTTTCCAAACGTTCCTGCGTAAGAAATGCCATGCGTATCCTCTACCAAAAAATGAAACGTTTAGATTTAGCTTGCCGTTGCAACAAGTTAATCGGTGTTCGAGGCACTGAAAAGTATTTGAAATAATTCGCCTTTTTGAGTAGAGGTTGATTTGTGGATTCAGAAGGAAAATTCACCGTCCCCTCACCCCAGTCCACATCGAAGTTGCAGTCAGTGAAGTGTGTCGAAGCGTTGCAGGTTTGCAAATCGGCCTCCCGCAGATGTGCAGTGATCTGGTCCACGGTGTGACGTTTCTGAGTCATTCTGGAACTCTTTTTCGGGCAGTTCGTCCGAGCAAGATTCTCTCACTCACAATGGTGCAATTCTATGGCGGGAGGTCATCGTGATTGTTTTCCAACCCTCGTGGACCTGAGATTGGATGCAGGACTAACCAGCTAATCGTTGGGCATCCAGTGAATCACCCCCCTGATCGAGTCCTTCTTCATAGCTCATGTTGAAGTTACTTGCCTGAAGAATTTGACCACTCCATGGTCAAGTCATCCGAGTCACCTTTTATCCCATTGGGGCCACAACTTCGAACCACCACTGTTTCCTCGCTGGATTCCACGATCATTTCATTTCCCCATGGGTCTGCCAATATGTTGCCAAGATACGGGCCCTTCCACTCTTTTTTAGACATGTCCTCTGGAGGCGTCTTGAAATCAGCAAGCTTGCTGACATGTCGACCAGTGTTGTAGTGATATTTTTTACAGCCAGAGATCAGCACTTTTAGCTGCTCATTAGCAAGACGTGTGTAAAGTAAAGAACTACCACCTTTTTTCTCGTTGGTCGTGGTTTCTTTCTTGTGATTTTGTTGATCCGAGTCACGCTCAACAGCGTCCCCACAACCCACGAGCAAAAGACACATGGAAATTGAAATGACTAAGCTAACTCCAGGTACATTCATCATTTGATTCTTCTCCAAAATGCCAGCTAAAAAATTATCTTGATGCAATTTCAAAAGTTTGCAAAGTTCTGGTATGTCCTGCCAAAGGCCATAGCAACGGCACCGATTCCCGTCCTATCAGTGCATGGCAAAAATCCCGTTTGCAGGCGAGTACACACCACTTAAATGATCATTGCCTTCATCCGTTTGGTAAATCTCATTTTCGGGATCAATCTCAAAAACCTGGGGGGGGCTACGCGCGCAATATGAACGCCCACTCGGAACGTTTCTTCGGTGACCTGAAATCCGAGTGCTTCAACAGGCTAATCTTCTTCGGAGAACGCTCTCTGCGAAACGCAGTGAGAATCTATCTCGATCATGGCCATTGCGAGCGCCGCCACCAGGGGCTCGATAACAAGCTCATCCTTCCGATGAAGCACCCTCCTGACACGGCGAAAGAAATCATCAGCGATGAGAAGCTTGGTGGCCTTCTCCGTTCCTATCGCCGCGCAGCTTAAGCTACTTTCGCAGTATTCAAACAACCGGGCCGGGGCTGGAAAGTTCACCGCTACCAATCAGTGCCAGTACGCGTCAATTTGAGCCAAAAACGCCACTCTGCAGCCATCACCTTGGCCGAGACCAAGCCATCGGAATCACCTCAAAACTCCAAAACCCCCGAGCCAAAAATTCGTTCGACTTTTTTGAGCTCATCGGTGTGTCCGGGAATTGTCATCATCGCAAGATGGTGTCGATGAAGCTGGCCAAATCCGCAACCGAGAGGTCCCCGGAGCGGTCCTTGTCTGCCCTCTTGAAAAACGTATCCAGGTGGGCTGTGGAGCCAAGGAAAGTCACGAATTCCTGTTTGCTGAGAACGCCATCGGAATTCGCATCGACTTCCGCGTGCCACTCCGCGGGCGTCTTCCGGGAGATTCGATACCATTTGATCTTTGCAAGATTGACTTCGAATTCCTTCAGATTCAGCGTGCCTGACTTGTCTCTATCTGCCTTTCCAAACCCAACCGGACCATGTTTGGGTGAACGGTAGATGGCGGCGGCGTACTCGACATAGGAAAGCTCGTCGTCGCCATTGCTGTCGGCCATTTGATGCAACTCTGCGGATGTCATCGTGAGCATTTTAGCGCTTGGTTTGAGCGTTTCCTTGGGAATGGGAAGCGTGACCCAGAGCTGATTGCATTGCCCCTTGGAATCGACGCCTGCGCGAACGAAGAAGCCCGGTTGGATTTCCTTTTTCGCCTTCAGGAAGCTGACGTAGTTGATCTTCAAATTGTCGCCTAGCGTGAAGGTTCGGCTTTGCCTGCGGTAGATGACCGTGACGGTGCTTCCGTCGACGGATTCGACAACGCCATGGAGAATCTCCCCCTTCTTCTCCTGGGCGGCAATTTCGCTCGAGGCAAAGGTCAGGCAGACAACAACAAGGCTGATAGTCAGGTGGTTGATCATGGAGTTCGTTTCTAGTGATGAATTCGGCTGGATATTACTTCGACTGAAATGGCTTGCTTTGGACGAGGGCGTGGATGAATTCGCTGACGCTGTATTGTTTGCCTTTTGCGGCAAACAGGATTTCGTTGGCCAGGTCTTCATCGGTGAAACCAAAGGGACGACCGAGACCGTATTCGATCAGCGCTTCGGTGAAGCCACGGGAGAATTCTTCCACTTGCCAAGTGGCGATCAAATCCCGTAGTTCGAAGAAATCGCCAAAGGCCGGCCCGTTGTGAAAAGCACCGGCAGCATCAATGGGGTGAGCCCTTCTGCCGTCGCCCTCTTTCTCACGCCACTTGCCGGCGGCATCGAAGTTTTCAAGGCCAAAGCCAATCGGATCGATCTTGCGATGACAACTGGCGCACTGGGCTTCTTCCATGTGTGCGGCGAGTTTTTCTCGCTTGGTGAGAGGCTTGCCATCCAGGCGCGAAAGTTGCGGCACATTGGCCGGCGCCGGGGGAGGCGGCGAATACATAAGATGGCGCAACACCCAGGCTCCACGCTCAACAGGGCTGCTCTCAATACCGTCGCTGCCCATCGCACAGATCGCGGCCATCCCGAAAAGCCCGCCGCGCGGCGAATTTTCAGGAAGTCTGACTTTGCGATAGTGATCGCCCTCAACGTCATTGATGTCATAGTGCGCCGCCAGCAATCCATTGATGACGACATAGTCGCTCTTGAGAAGGTTCTGTAGTTGTCCCTGATCCTTTGATCGCAACAAGTGAAGGATCGATTGGTAGACTTCTTCCCGCGCCGCCGCGCGCATGCTTTCGTCGAACTCGCGATGTTCTTTGGCATCAAACTGGAAAAAGTCCAGACGCTTCATGTCCAGCCACTGATGAGCGAGACCGGAAACGAAGTGGTGCGCTTTCGGATCCTGAATCAAACGATCCACCTGTCTCCGCAAGACGTCGGGATCACGCAGTTGATTCTTCTCTGCGAGCGCAAGGAGTTGGGCATCCGGTGGGGAACTCCAGAGGAAATACGATAGTCGCACGGCCAGTTCGAGATCGTCCAATTCACGAGAAACGCCATCCTGACCAGGCTCCTTCAAGAAGAGGAACCGGGGAGATGCCAGGATCATGCTCAGCGGAGTTCGAATCGCCAAGTCGAACTTTTTGTCAATGACCAGTCTGTTTCTGAAAACGGCCACCAGGGAATCAATGAACTCGGGGCTGGGTTCACGGCCGCGAAACGCTCTGACCGCAAACTGTTGGAGAATGTTCCTGGCCCGTTTCGTTTTTTCGCGATCCGGGCGATTCGCATCAAAGATCTGATCGAGTGGACTGGGATCCCCTTGCGGCAACGGGCCTTCGATCTCAACCCAGTCGACCCAGATCGAAGGCTCATGGCCATAACCGTTTCGATTCATCGCAGGGTAAAAGTAATGCTTCCTCAAAGGCCCCCACGCAGGCTGACGTTCTCTGATCGCGAATTGCCGCTGCGTATCCTTACCCACCGCTACCTGGGTCTCGATCAATTCCGGATTGGCCGGACTGCCGGTAACGTGCAGTGCCTTCAGGGGAAAACCGTTCAGCTGTCCCCTACCGAGCCCCTTTTCCGCGGGATGCCCAAGCTCGAGGAAATGACGAAACGCTGGCGACTCTTTGGTGACCCCCGCCTTGACTCGCAACGTGTATGTTCCGACGGGCATCTCGTTGGGCGGCGCGATCACGATCTTGGCAGAACCCATGGTCAGCTGAAGCCATGTTCCTGTCTCACCATGAGGAAGACCGGCGTAGTGCTTGTCGTAGGGAGCCGCCTTGGGAAAGAACTTCGCTGCGCTAAAGAAACTCCTGAAGCCATGGTCCTTCGGGTCGGGGGCCCCCTTCAGTTTGCTGACGTGACGGTCAAGTTGACGGTAAAACTGTTCCCGCCCACCTCGCACGCCTAGCTGGGCCTTGAAACCTTCGTTCTCAGGTAAAGCGAGAGCTTTCTCCAGTTCCGCATCCAGCGCCTCATGGCGTTTAAGATATTCCTCATTTCGCTCGACTCTCTCTCTCAAGGCGACGTTGAGCGTTTTTTCAGGTTCCACGCGATAGACAAAAGGCTTGGCACCTCGAGCCGCTCTTCGCTCATAGAACTCATCGATGGCGTGGCGTCCAAGTTTGAGATACTGTTCGAACTTGTCACTGGAGAGAAAAAGCGAAGCTCCGACCGTATCAAAGTCGCCGGAGCTGCCATCATCGGGAAGGAGCTCCTTGCCGAGTCGTACGCCCAACAAGCTCTCGATGCTGTTTTGATAGTCGCGTTTGTTAAGCCGCCTCATGGTGATCTTGCCTCCCGAATCTGACAGCACCTTGCGGGCGATCACCATCGTGAGCGACAGGTCATCCAGGAAGTCCGCCTTCTCCTTGTTGCCAGGCTGTTCGGAGTCTTTCGGCGGCATCTCTCCGGAATTCAAAGCGCCCAGCACCTTCTGCCAGAGTTCCGCCTGCTCGATGGTGGTGATGCGGAAGGGCAGCGTTTCGAGATCGACTTTGCCTTCCTGCGTCTCGATGTCGTGGCAATTGAGGCAGTGTGCTTTGAAGAAGGCTCGGTGTTTTTCCGGAAGCCGGGCTTCGGGCGGACTAGCTCGCACGAAGACACAAAAACACAAAGTCAGGATGCAGACGACGAGTGTGATTCTTGGTGTCTTCGTGCCTTTTTGTGAGACCATCATGCCTGCAGCTCCTTCACGACACCCGTGCTGTCGCCGTGACGATCCACGTTGACCCCAACGCCCTGCAACATGGTCAACCAGACATTGTTCAGCGGTGTGCCTTCATTGAGGACAAGATTCTGTCCTAGGTTTAGATTGGCACCGCCACCAGAAATCAAGGTCGGTGGGTTATTGAGATAGTGAATGGAGCGAATGTTGGAACCGAAGGCCAGAGCGACATGATCGAAAAGGCTGCTTCCGTCAACTTCGCTGGTCGCCTTTAACTGATCGATCAATCCGGCCAGCAATTCGCTGTGCGCCGTGTCCCTCATCTTGGATGAGACTTCCGTTTCTGTACCGGCTCGATAGTGACTCACGTTGTGTGGGTTGCCGCTCGCTCCGATACTCGACAACAGACGTGACCCGGGTTGGCGGTAGGTGATGACTCGCGTATTGTCCGTCTGCAGAGCGGCCACCGTGAGTTTGTACATCATCTCGATTTCGCTGCGCCCTACCAACGCTTCATCAGGTTCTGCAAGAGGAGCCTTGGATTTGGGCACATCCATCCATTTTTCTGATTTGCTCAACCGGGTTTCGATGTCGCGGATGCTTTGAAAATACTCGTCCAGCTTGTCGGTATCACTCTTGGTCAATCCCCTTCGCATGTCCCTCGCCTCGATTATCACGGAATCCAAGACGCTGCGTTCCTCAGCCAACATTGCCCGACGCTGTGCGAGAGGCATGTCATCCGTACCAAAGAGCTTAAGGTAGGTTTCCAACGGGGAGTTCCACGCCGAAAGAGGTTTCCCTCGCTGGTTCCAGGCCAGGGAATTGCCGGGTCCATGTCCATTCCTGTCGCTGGCGTCCGTACCCAGTTGGATTGAGGTGAAACGCGTATGTTCGCCAAACTGAGCTGCGGCAACCTGGTCGGCTGAGACGGTGTTGGAAAAGGATTGGCCGGGAGTGCCGTATTGATTCGCTCCTGTCAGCCAATACGTACTTCCCCAGTGTGCCTGGCGGCTGAAGTGATGTTTGCAACCCTGGACGATCGTGAAGTCGTTCTTGTGACGGGCAAGGGGTTTCAGACCCTCTGGAAGCGTGTAACCAGCCCCACTGTCATGAATGTCGGGAAACCACGTTTCAGACGTTACTCCATAGCCAATGCCCAGGAAGATCATCCTTTTGGGAGGCGGTCCTGGAGCGGCAGCCGACGCAAAGCGGCGAAATCCGATTGATTCCAGTGCGGGCAGCGCAATCAGCGCTCCGGCTCCACGAAGAAGATGGCGGCGGTTGACCGGTGTTTTCATTTGGTAATCTCCGTAGCCTGACTGTGAGTCAAGTTATGCAGGCCCGCCCCAGAGAGCCAGACTGCAAACTTTCATTGTTTTGCTTCCGATCCACGTCCGATTTAACATGGAAATCTCGCGATTTCGGAGAATTATTTCTGCCACGTCGAAATGGATACCACGTATTCAAGTTCCCCGAGCTTCCGTCGTAATGTTGAAACAACACCTGCAAGTGATGATGCGTCACCCAGCACTGAAGACCGAGTTGCTACGGCATGTTGAAGAATTTGTTGATCTTCAGTAAAGCCAAGCCAAGGATGCAAACGCTGCACCAGCTCAGCCATTCTGCAGCAAGTACGGATGACGGCTTCAAAGATTGAGGGTTGCGGGATCAGTTTGTTGCCTGCAATTGGCTTACTTCGTCAATCGCCTACAGGAGACGGAGGAAGGAGACGGAACCATGCTTGATCGCTGTCCCGTTTTCCAAGGTGCTGCGACCTCTCGTGTGCACGACAATACAAACTGACTACCCCCAGTCTTTGCACCAAGTTGAGTGAGAGAATTAGGGTTGGGGTTTTATCTTCAATTCAATAGTATCCCGTGTCGGCCCAGTATCGCAGGGTGCTTTATACGAAACACGGCACTAAATTCGTGCCATTCAATCTTGGTTCAGTTGCCAAGGGGTACTGGTTGTGTGAGTGTTTATTAATCCCACTCGATGATGAAGGGGAGACGCTGCCAGCCCAGATCACAAATATGATCTTCAAAGAAACCGCAAAAGTTCTGTGCAGGCTGTCCGTCGAAAACAACCTTGACATTTCGAAAGTCTACTTTGGTTCCCTCGGAATACACCCAGCTACCTTCCTCAATCTGATCGCTTCCATCAACATATAGATCCCGTTTTCCATTTAACCATTTCCTGACAAAGTCCCATTCCTCGGCACTTTCTATCCTCAAAAGGTGACCACCTAAACTCTCTGCGTAGTCGGCAGCCACATTGGGGAACATGGGAGCATTTTGGATTGCGTATTTGTGTCCCTTGAAATTTAATGCTTTTCGAGGAATTTGTTTTTTGGTCTTTTTCTTGTTCTCATCTGTCGTTTTTGCAGTACTCAACAAGCCTGATGCGTCACCGTCCTCAAAAGCCTTAATCGCTTCTCTCAGGGCTACTGCCTCATCAAGGTCTTTCGCCTCCAAAGCCCCGTCGAGTTCTTTCTGTAAATCCTTCAGCGTTTTCTCTCGTAACTTCTCGACCTCTTTTTCAAACACTCCTTCCAAGCGTTTGATTGCAGCCTGACCTTGCTTGCGAAGAACCTCTACCTCGTTCTCATACTTGCGTATGGCTTTGCTCTTTGGATCGTCTGCATAGAGGCAGGTGGTGAGTGCTAGGAGGATGCAGGG
>JAAXJB010000027.1 GCA_012270065.1 Rubripirellula sp.
CAACCGCGATCGGAATGGCAAAAAAGAAAGATGCAGATGTACACACGACCAGACAAAACCGGCGTTCAGCCAAACACCCGGCAACATTGACGCGTGTTCATTTTCGTCACAATGAATCCCAAGGGCTTGAACCAAGGCAACGCCACAGTCCGTGGCGATACAACCATGGGCGTCCCGGGCCATTACCATGGAGTCCGATTCCGGTGAGCCTCGAATCGACAGCCATGTCGTCCCGACATGGTGATGCCTGATTTCACAGACGCGTGAAAATCCAAGCAGTTTGCAATCGCCTAATCCTCACCCTCTCCGGAATCAAGCTCGATTTCAATTCGCGGAATCTGGGCGGTATCAATCGCCGTCTGCAGAGATTTGAATTCCCGGTCGAGAATTTTCCTGACCTTCGGCGCAAGCTTTTCAAACTGCTGCTTTCCGATTTTGAACTGCTCCAACGCCGTTTCAGTTGGGCCATGCGTTCCCGATGCCGCACTGTAAATCGCCGTATTGATGCGTTGATTGATCCCCGGCTTTGTCATTGCCCAGCGTTCATCAGGCAGTTCATCGCCATTGAGCAAACGATCAAAGGACTCCAGCTGTTGCCGCAGTTTCTGTGCCTGACTCAACAACTTGGCCGTCCCGCGCGGATGATCTTTGATTCGATCGATCAATCGCTCCACATCGCTGAGCCGGTCTGCCAGACGACGATTCAATAGCTGTGCCTCATTGGCCACAAGCCCCATCTGCTTCAACTGCTTGATGACATCCTTGCGATTTTTCATCGGCAGGGTTGGTGAGATGATACTCTCAAGTTCCAGATCAATCCGGTTACCGATGGCGACGGTCTCATCGCCTTCGCTACGGAAAGCCTGCGCTGAATACGTTCCGGGTGCAACCATTGGACTCGACCCCCGCGAGAACAATCCCTGATACCGCATGCTCCAGACAATCTTGTGCATTCCCTTGCTGATGGCAAGATCCAATCGAGCAACAACGTTGCCAGAACCATCTGAAATATCGAGGTATTGGCGAGGTGGAATTTCGTCCTCTTCCGCTTGCAATTGTGCAAAGGTTGCGGTTGGTACGTCGCCGCCGGCGCTGTTGATCTTGGCTTCCTTTTCTTTACGTTTTGCTGCCTTGCTTTTCCAACCATTTTTGACGTGGTAATGGATCACAACGCCATAGTCGGGATTATCAGCGCTATACAAACTGTCACCCTGGTATCCTTTTCGTCCACCAAGCTTGTTTTCCTGGACATACCAGAACGCACGTCGAGCCGGATACAGATGCAGATCATTGTCCAGCGATTCCGCGGTCACATTTCGCAACAGGCTGTAATCATCCAGAACATAGAAACTGCGTCCAAATGAAGCTGCAACCAGATCGCTCTCACGACGTTGGATTTCAAGATCACGGAAAGAGATCGTCGGCAAACCTCCCCCCAGTTTGTGCCAATGCTGTCCTGCATCCAGTGTTGTGAAAATTCCAAATTCGGTGGCCAGAAAAAACAGACTGGGGTCAACGTGATCCTGAATGATTCGCCAACACAGGTGTTTTTCAGGCAAATTGCCGGTCATCAATTTCCAGTTCCGGCCACGATCATCACTTTTGACCACGATGGGGCGGTAGTCACCCACCTTGTGAACATCCAGGCACGCATAAACCGTATCCTCGTCGTGCAGGTCAGCCTTGATGTCATTCACAAAAAACGATTCAGGTACGTCAAAGATGCGGTCAATTTTTCGCCATGTCCCACCACCATCTTCACTGACTTGTATCAGACCATCATCGGTTCCAACGTACAGCAGACCTTCGACCAGCGGCGATTCGTCAACCGACGTGATATTGCCATACTGACTCATTGCATACAGATCATAGGCACCATCAATGCTGTGAACGCGGCCCATGGTAGGCAGCTCATAGCGATTCTGGTTCCGCGACAGATCAGGCGAGACTTTTTTCCAACTGTCACCTCGATCATCACTTCGATGCAGGAACTGGGATCCAAAGTAAAGACGCTCGTTGTCATGGGGACTGATCAGGATGGGTGAATCCCAATTGAAACGATAGGACTCTTCCTCCGGTCCGGGTTGTGGCTGAATCCGGACACTCTCGCCAGTACGCCGATCGAAACGCCTCAAATAGCCCTGTTGCGACTCAGCATAAATGACATTCGGGTCCTTGGGATCAATCGCTGTATCATGCCCATCGCCGCCGATGGTGATCTGCCAATCACTGTTACGGATCCCCTGAACATTTCGTGTTCGCGAAGGCCCATACTGCGAATTGTTGTCCTGTGTGCCACCAGCGATGTGATAGAACGGATAGTCGTAATCGACGGCCACTTTGTAAAACTGCGTCAAAGGCAGATTTGGGCAGAACAGCCATGTCCGGCAGTAATCATAGGAACGGTAAACGCCACCGTCGCAGCCCACCAGAAGAAAATCCTTGTCGGTGGGGTGAAAAGCAACCGCGTGATTGTCGACGTGCTTGTAGCGGCCTTCGATATTGACCCACGTGTCTCCGTTATCTTCACTCCGCATGAAATAGTTGTTTGCCTGATACAGCACACCAAACCGGTGGGGATCAGCCCACAGCTCCTGGTAGTAGTGCGGTCCCGTTCCACCGGAGACAAAGTCATTGGTTTTGGACCAACTGGCACCCTCGTCGCTGCTGCGCCAGAAACCACCTTTTCGACCCGGCAGTTCGATTGTGGCATAGACATAGTTGTTCTTCTGCGGAGAAACCTGCAAGGAGATCTTGCCCATGTCTCCACCGGGCAAACCCTTGCTCAGCCGGTCCCACGTTTCACCTCCATCAATTGACTTGAAGATTCCAGTCTCGGGACCGCAGTTGATGATGGCCCACACATTGCGATGTCGCTGATGGGTAGCAGCGTACATGACATCCGGATTCTCCGGGTCAAACACGACATCAGTAACACCGGTATACGACTCGTCGTTGATCGCCGCACGCTCTTCATTGCTCAATTCCCGGTCGGCGCGGCTCAGTAATCCCGGCCCAAGCACGAGCTGCCACGTTTCGCCACCATCAGTCGACTTGAACAGACCACGCTGCCCCCCGGGTGACCACAGCGGTCCCTGCGATGCTGCAAAGATCACTTTGCTGTCACGCGGGTCGACCAGAATCTTGCTGATGTGTTCGGACTTTTTGAGACCCTTGTGACTCCACGATTTCCCGGAGTCATGACTGACATAAACCCCATCTCCGAAACCGATGTGCCGCCCACCATTGTTCTCGCCCGTCCCAAGCCAGACAGTCGTGTGGGTTGTGGGGTCGATGGAAACACAGCCCATGCTGTATGACGGCTTGTTGTCAAAAATCGGCTTGAAGGTGGTCCCTGCGTTTGTCGTTTTCCAGAGGCCTCCGGAAGCTACCGCCACGTACCAGGTATTCGGCTCAACGGGGTCAATCGCAACATCACCGATACGGCCAGACATGAAGGCAGGTCCAACACTGCGAAACTTCAATGCACCCGCGATCAGCTTGGCTCGTGCATCCGAATCCGATTTCGAGTCCTTTTCTGTGGCCGAAACGTCCCCCTCTGCTTTCTGAGCGAGCAGACTGGCAGGAGAACCCAGGATGCTGGCGACGAGGACAGGAATGATCAGACAGTGGACCAAACGTAGCATTGGCATGAGCATGGCAATATTTCGAGGAAGTAGAATGCGGGATGGTGTCCAGCTTGACAGCGATGAAATGAGCCGACAAACATAATTTTAAGGAAAAGTCAAAACTTCGCCCTGTGCAGAACGGACAACCTGCAAAAAAATGAGCTGAAGATCGGATGTCACGACTTGCCGTCAGCAAGTTTCATCGCGGTTTGCTCTCACGCCCCGTTGGATTTCGGATGTCCGTGAGATTTCCGATGACCGTGAGAATTCCGATGACCGAGGAAAAACAGTGCGTTTCCCTTGGACATACCGAGCAATTTCCCCCCCAGCAACTGCCCTTGCCTCCAACCTGGTGTTCTCGATGAAAGCCTCCCGATGGAATCGCCTCGTTCATCGCTGGGGATCGATTCTGATCGCTCTTCCGGCTGTCTGCATTTTGTTGACAGGGTTCGTGCTGCAGTTGAAAAAGCAGTCTTCATGGATTCAGCCCGTTACCCAGAGGGGGTCCGAACGTGATCCTTCGTTGCCGTTTGAGCAGATACTCGAGATTGCCAAGTCCGTGCCGGAGGCCGAAATCCAGTCATGGAGTGACATTGACCGACTTGATGTGCGGCCCGCCAAAGGCATCGTCAAAGTCCGCGCCCGAAACCGCTGGGAAGTTCAATTGGACACAGCAAGCGGCGACATCCTGCAGGTCGCCTATCGACGATCTGACTTGATCGAAAGTCTGCATGACGGCAGTTTCTTCACCGACTGGGTCAAGCTGGGAATTTTCCTGCCGACAGCAGTGGTGCTGATCGTGTTGTGGGGCACAGGAGTTTACCTGTTCTTTTTGCCACATCTGGCCAAGCGCAAAAAGCGCTTACAACGAAGCAGATCGCTGCCTTGATCCCAAACGCTCACGAGTTCGCAGTTACGACTTCGCAGTCACAACTTCGCAGTCACGGGGCAGACACCAGCATCACGCACTGCCGGGTGTTTTGGAATGCGCGTGCTGCGGGAAGTCGAAGGTCAATACCAGCGGTTCTGTTCCAGTGTTTTCGATCTCGACTCCGCCACTGGCAAGTGCAGCTTGCGTGATGAACCCGATCTCGGGGTAGATTTCGCCGAGAATCATGTCCTGATGGTATCGCACTTCGAGATTTCCAACACGTCCGCTGCCACCGTTGGTGTGGAACAATGCCGGGCTCTCGGGGCAGAAACTCATTTTGCTGCCAGGCTGGACCGTGAGACGCAGAATCGAGCACTTCTGGTCACCAAGAAAATCTCCATAAACAATCCACTTGGCATCCACCCCTTCACCCTGGAATTCCTCAGCCACGATGGCGGGCCGTGAATTTTTCAAAACAAAGTCCGGATCCTGGTTGGCCGCAAAATCGAACTGTTCTACGAGGTAGTCCCAGTCTTCATGCTTATCCTTTGGATAGTCTTCTTCCCTGCAGGCGTAAAACGCATCTGCAGCCCCGATGCGGCCATCAAGCGTCAGATCCTCGGCAAGAAAATGCTCATCCATCGTGACATGCAGTTCGTGGGTGCAAAGGTCCGTTGGCGAGTGAAGCACACCATTGGGCATCACGAAGCCGTTATCAAGCTGCATCATGACGTGAGGCGCCAAATGCCGGATACCGTTGTACTCACCCTTGCCGAAATTCTTCATGCAAGCAAGGAACTGGTCCTTGGTCACGAAGGAATACAAACCCATCGCCGTCGTGTGGTAATGGGATGCGCTAACACCGGGATTGTCAAACGAATTGATGTCGTAAACCTCCCACTTTGTCCAGTGAAGATGATCCGGAATGGGATTCAGGTTATCGAACTTCTTGGAAACAATTGGCCAAGTCGCCTCACCGAACAGCGATTTTGCAAAGGCAGTCACTTTTTCACCCATGACTGCTTCAGGGTTGGCGGTGATCAGGTCCTGAAGTGAAATGACCTGACCGTCGGGTGTCATCACGTGCGATTCACCCTCGCGGAAAGGTGCCTTCTGCGTGCGTGTGTCAATGACACCCGTCACGATTGGCACTGTACAACACATCCACAGCTCATCGAGTCCTGTCCCACCCATGTAATCCGGATAGTAGGATTTGTCATCCAGCCGGAGACGTTTCCCCGGGGTGCAGAAGGTTCGCCCGGCGTAACGGTGCAACAGCTGCAGCACACCACCGTTCCTGTTCAGGCAATCATCGAGAATCGCAGCCGAGTCAGCCCCCCCACCATCAACCACATCCTGTTGTGGGTATTCGTGCAGTTTTTCCGCGAGAATTGACGATGAAGCAGCCATGAACGATGCACCTCAATGATTCTGAAGAAGCTTTTCTGTTGCCACGCATTGTGGACAGATACTGATATTTTCGATTTTCCAAAACACGGCCCGCAGCCTCACAATCCATGCGATCCCTGGTGTCGGGGTGGGGCGTAGAGTGTAAGCCAAAGTGCGGTGGGATGGAATGCAAGGGGCAGATCTTCACCTCTGCTCGTGTCTTCGCCTCTGCTCGTGCCCCCACTGTCACCAGAGCAGCCTTCCCCTAACAAATGCACACGGGACAAATGCACACGGGGCAAAATCATCAGGAGGTGATATTCACCATCCGGCAGAAAAAGCGGCCCTCACTTTCTCCACCAACACGCCCGAGGACTCGGTTCGACTAGAATGTTGTTTCCCCACTGAATTCCCATTCGCCTGATTCTTCCCCACCCGTCCGACCTGCGTCGGTCAGCAGCCTTCTCAAGCACCCTGACTGGAAAAACTCCCATGCTTCAACGCCTGCCCGCATTTTTTCTTCCCATACTGTTGCTTCCCATTTTTGTGATGGTTCCACCTGCTTCATTGAAAGCGAAGACAGTCAAGGTGTTCATACTTTCGGGCCAATCCAACATGGAAGGAAAGGGCAACCCGGTCCATCTCGATACCTACAGGAACGATCCACTCATCAAACCTTCGTATGCATCATTGAAAGACGGTGATGACTGGAAAGAACGTGACGACGTATGGATCACGTATCCATCCAAGAATGGTGGTGCCAAACATGGTCCGCTTACGGTCGGGTATGGCACGAAGGGCGAAGACTCGATCGGCCCGGAGTTTGGCTTCGGTCACGCGATCGGTGATGCGATTGATGATCCCGTTCTCCTCATCAAAGTTGCCTGGGGTGGCAGAAGCATCCACAAGCCGTTCCGGCCACCAAGTGTTCTGCCCACGGATGAGGAACTAAAACAGATGGCCGTCGATGCAAAACTCAAATTTGACATGCAAATGGAGAACTATGAGGCCAAGAAAAAGGAGGGCAAGAAAGCGAGAAAACCCAAGCCAGCACCGACCTTCGAGGACTTGAAGGGTCAGTTCGGTGAGAGCTATCGACAACTGGTCATCCACGTGAAAGAGGAACTGGCAAACTTTGAAGAAAAATTTCCGGAGTTGAAAGATCATCAACCGGAAATAGCCGGATTCATCTGGCATCAAGGTTTCAATGACAAGATTCGCGCCGAGTACCGCGAGAGCCAGTACGCGGACTACACAAAATGGCTGGCCGCTTTTATCCGTGACATTCGCAAAGACCTCAATGTTACTGACATGCCGTTTATCATTGGTGAGCTGAGCACAGGGGGAATTCCGAGCCGCGGTGATTTCCAGACTGCTCAGGCGAATACCGCGAAACTGCCGGAATTCGCAGGACGTGTTGTTTTTGTGCCGACCGCTGAATACTACGACACACGGGCGCATGATCTTTATGTCAAAAATTTTTGGAAGGGCACAGATGAACAGAAGGCCCAGTGGAGGGCAGTTGGTAATGATCGCCCCTATCACTATCTCGGCTCGGGTAAAACCTATTATCTCAAAGGTCGGGCATTCAGCGATGCGGTGCTCAAGTTGATGAAAAAGTGACCGCGAGTTCTGCATGTTGCACCTCCCAATTCAAACATTGCAAGGTGGAAAAAGCCCAGGACTTCCGGAACTTTCCATAAACATCTGACTTGCCTGCGCTGGATCTTCCAGCCTGCGGCATTTTTGCCAACGAACAGCCATGCACCTCCCCCGAGCATGCAAGCCCCGTCATGCTACACCTGCCATGCTACACCGAAGGGCTGTCAACACAGTTACCTATTTCGTTCGAAAGGACTCCGACAAAACGACGGCGACAATTAAATCACGAAAACCTTTGCCTTGTTGCGTGATCTGCGTGGCAAGCTGCCGTGTGATTTGTCGGTCAGCATAGTTCAGCTCCCTGCCGGTTCCATAAACGAGAAGTTTTCCGGCAAGGCAAGCGGCAAACTGATCGACATTGTCGACGAGATATCGCTTCAGGCTGGCAATGTCGTGAATCACAGTGCCGTCGGGCAGCAATCCACGGGGATCAACCTGCTGCCCTTTCTCTTTCACGACCTTGCCGTCATCCTTTCTGCGATAGACAGGATAATGGTCCCGCCAGCGTCCAACGGGATCGAAGTTTTCCAACGCAAAACCGAGAGGATCAATGCGACGATGGCACTGGGCGCAACCAGTGTCCGCCTGGTGACGCGAAAGCAGATCACGGATCGATGTGGCCCCGGAAGTATCAGGTTCAATGGCCGGTACACTCGAAGGTGGCGGTGGTGGCGTCTCACCAAAGACGTTTTCCAGCAACCAGACGCCACGCAGAACAGGCTGCGTATCAACTCCGTTGGCAGTGGCCATCATCACACTGGCCTGCCCAAGAATGCCACCGAACCTGCCGTTTTTCTTCAGAGCCATTCGCCGCATTGCATCACCCGTGACATCCTTGATGCCATAAAGTTTTGCATTCCGCGAATTCAAGTAGGTAAAACCGGGATCAATGAATGTTTCAAGGGGATGATTTTCCCGGAGGATCTCCTCCACAAACATACGCGTTTCTGCTGTGATCGCCTGCAAGTCCTTGTCAGTGAATTTAAGCAAACGCGGGTCAGGCATGATTTCGGGAAGCAACTCCAGGTCGAGCCATTGATCGACAAAACTCTTCAAGAACCGCTCTGCGCGACGATCTTTCAACAGACGTCGGGTCTGTTCTTCCAGGACCGCCGGGTCAGATAAGTTGCCAGTTGCAGCGGACTTTCTTAGTGCAGCATCGGGTGGAGCCCCCCACAAAAAATAGCTCAGTCGGCTTGCAAGATCGTAATCGTCAAGCGTTCCCTGAGTGGTGCCGCGGTACAGAAAACCTGTTGAACACAAGGCCGCACGAATTGCCAGATGAATACCATCTTCGAACCGATGCCCTTCTGCGTGATGCTTCAGGGCGATATCAACATATTTCTTGACCTGGCTCTTTGTGGGCGGACGTCGAAATGCCTGATCAAGAAACGGAGAAAGAATATCTGTGGCGTAATCCCGATCGCTGCGACCGTCACGTTGGCCGAGAAATCTCTCTGTTCTCTGACGCTGCTGCCGGGCTTCCCTGTCTTCGATCAAACGCGTAGGCCCCGTAACCACCACTGAGTGCAGATCGAGCGCTGGCCCGACTTCGTGATGCATCACTTCAAACAGCCACATGAGTTGATTCTGATTGTTGGCGGAAAAACGCTTTGGCAATTCAGACAGACGCGGATCCTTCAAATCAAGCTCACTGCCATTGATCAGTTCCTTCATCTGCTTCCAACCAGCGGCCGGGGTTCGCCCCCGGTCGAATCCCATTTTCAGCCAAGCAGCATACTTACGCGGATCAGCCAGTCTTTTGCGCAATTGGCGGGCTGCTTCGTCCCGTCCATCACGGTCCCATCCGAAATCAGCATTGGCCCAGTAAAAGGCAATGGTCTCTCCTTTTTCCAATTCAACACTCAGTTTGCGCACCGTGACCGGACTGCTGCCAGAATCGGTGACCGGAATCTCCACTTCACCCAATTCACGCAAGCCATAAACACTCGTGAATGATCCCGAAGTCGACTTGAATGCAAGCAGCCTCAACTTGAATGGCTGGTCATCAACAGGCTTGAAAACGCCAGCCTTGATCGATAACACGTACTCGCCTGAATGCTGAGCTTCGAAACGCGTCGGCCACGTGCTGCTGCGGACCAGAACTTCATTCTTCGTGACAAGCCTCAACACCTTTTGACCACCGAACGACTGGACCTTGCTGCCTTCGAAATTGACACTGAAGTCAACTGGCTTCAAGGAGACCGTTTCGGCCTTCACGTCCACCGCAGGACGAAATGGCGGAATGACCAGATCAGCAACGTCCGTGGCAACAAGAAAGTACTGTTCCATCAATGGTGGAGACAGAATCAGTCCTTCACCAATGTTATTGAATCCATGCAACTGGGCATCGGCTGGAAACGAAGGTGGAGCAACAAACGGCACCTTGAGCACATCGCGAATCGTGCTCTCGTACTCGGCCCGATTCAAACGCCTCAGAACAGTTCCTCCCGGCCGGACATTTTCCTGAAGCACTGCGTGAAGCTCGCGAACCGCTTTCTGCCTTTCAGCCATTTCTGGTTGACTTGCATCTTCAGGCGGCATTCGGCCGTCTTCAATCGCAGCAAGGACCTTTTCCCAGAAACGTGACGTGGAAGGCTGTTTCCACTCGAGTTGAGGTGATTCCAGATTCACACCGCCCTCCGGTGAACCGCCCTCGTGGCAATCCACACAGTGGTCGCGAAAGAATGACAGCGGCAATTCTGATGCAGGTGAACCACCCGACATGAACAGAATGAGCAGCCCAGTCACCATGCCTTGAATACCAGACACTTGCATGAAACTATCCGTCTTACAGCAAAAACTCGTTCATATTACGGGAGGCATTTGCGAACTGCTCTCGCTCGATTCCCATCTGCTGCAGGAAGGAGATGAACAGATCGCCAAACAGAGGAGTACTGGAAGTTCGTTTTTCCCGGTCGATCGCATGGTACCGACCATGCTGGAAACCGCCGCCAGCGACCAGAACCGGCAGGTTACTGTTGTTATGAGTGTTCGCATCACCCATGCCGCTGCTGTAAAGCACGATTGCTGACTCAAGCAGTGACTGCCCCTGCGCATCTTTTCGTTCCCGCAAATGATCGAGAAAGACACCGAACCGCGTGACATGCTCCCGACCGATCCGGTTGAAGTCAGCAATCTTGGTCGGATCGTTTCCGTGATGGGACAAACCGTGGTATCCCGCAATCAGTTTTTCACCATCGATGGTAAAAACCTGCCCTGCACCAGGCACCAGCAGAGTGATCACCCGCGTAGAATCCGTTTCCAGCGCAAGTGCCATCAAGTCATACATCATCGTTTCACATTCGAGCGAAAGATCTGGCGCGACGGGGTCAAATTTTGGCAATACGTAATCAACCTTGGGGGAGGGGCGATCAAGCCATTCCCGCCGCTTTTGAATTTTCTTTTCGACATCACGGACTGAAGAAAAGAATTCGCCGAGCTTCCGCTGGTCTGGACGACTGACGCGGCGTTCCAACGCTTTTGCTTCATCCAATACAAGATCGAGCACGCTCTGGCCACTCTCGAGAACGTAACGCATCCGAGCCTTATCGCTGTCAGAACTGAAGAGAGAAGCAAAAACAACGCTCGGCCTGCCAATCATGGGCAGTGGAACACCTTCGCGAGTGAAGCTGATTTGCCCGCTGCCGTTGGCCCCACCACATGTCAACTGAAGTGATGCAAAACGTGTCCGGTTCCCCACCTCATTTGCGATCAATTGATCCAGGGAGATCTGCGGATTCCCGGAACCCGTGAGAAAGTTGCGCCAATTCCGGTGCCCATTAGGAGCCCGATGATCCAGCCCCGACAACAGCGTGAACTGATCCCGGTGTCGTTCAATCGGCTCAAGCACGTGCGACATTTCATAGTGCCTGCCTGTTTTCCCGGGAAACCAGCTCGGCGTATGGAAACCTAGAAACGTTCCAATCGCAACAAAACGCTGAACAGGTGACCTTGCCTGTTCCTTTCCGGGTTTGTCAACGGCCGTTGATTCCAGCATCGGAAGAGCCAAGCCCATTCCTGTAGCCTTTAAAAAATGACGTCGGTCTCGCCCTGATGCTGACATATTTGCTGGTTCCTGATTCCAAACCCCAATTCATCGCCCCATGTTACTTCATCTCACGGATTTGTGCTAAGTCACCGTTTGGACCAAACGCTGGTTTTCAACCTGCAGATGAGCGGAATCTTTCTGCATCGTTCACTCACTCCCGGAATGCACTGAGTTTCCTATCGTTACCGGGAACCTCAATATAGGAACATCGACATGGGAACGGTGATATGGGAATCCCAACATGAACGACGCCAGCAAGACTGCGCGACCGGTCCCAGCTCCTGCATGATGCTTTCGGAACCTCTGGCAATCATTGACTGGGGTGCGAACTTCCGGCAAAGAAAATACAATGCGTTGAACGACTGACCGCCACGCATGAAAATCCTGATCGCACTCTGGCACAACAATTCAGCAACTGGTGCACACCATCAGTGGGACAACCAGAAGCGATCAACAAGAGACTCCCAAGGCAGACACATCATGACGTTTCTGAAATCACACGTGATCGCATTGTTCATTGCCTTGTGCATCAACTCATGGACTGCGAAAGCAGAAGAACGCCCCAACATTGTCTGGTTCGTGGTCGATGACATGTCGGCAAACTTTTCCTGCTACGGCGAAAAACAGATCCAAACACCACATGTTGATCAATTGGCGCGAGAGGGAATCCGTTTCACACGGGCATACGCAACATCACCGGTCTGCTCGACGTTCCGTTCGGCAATGATCACGGGCATGTATCAGACAACCATTGGGGCGCATCATCATCGCAGCGGCCGCGGCAAGCATCGGATCAACTTGCCAGAAGGCGTTCAACCTGTGCCCGTACTGTTTCAGAATGCGGACTACTACACCTGCATCGGGAGCGGACTGCCGGATCGTGACTACCGGTTCATGCAGGTTACTTCCCGCACCAAAAGCAGACTCGGAAAAACCGATTACAACTTTGACTGGGACAAGTCGATCTATGATGGCCACGACTGGTCGGGTCGCAAGAAAGGTCAACCGTTCTTCATGCAGGTGCAACTGCATGGCGGTAAATTACGTGGCGCGTCATTGGCACAATACGAAAAGCTGGACACACAGACAAAAGATCTCTTTGGTACAGCAACAGATCCAGAGACGGTTTCGCTGCCTCCCTACTATCCTCGTGATCCAGTCTTACAGAAAGACTGGTCGACCTACCTCGACACCGTCCGGATCACGGACCACCACGTTGGCATGGTCATCAATCGATTGAAGGATGAACAGCTTCTTGACAATACCCTGATTGTCTTCTTTACCGATCACGGGATCAGCCACGCCCGGGGCAAGCAGTTCCTGTATGACGAAGGGACTCACATTCCCCTGATCATTCGCGGCCCTGGAATCAGCAGTGGAGAAACACGAAAAGATCTGGTCGAGCACATTGACATTGCGGCGTTGTCTCTGGCGGCGGCGGGAATTGAAATCCCGGAAACGATGCAGGGTCAGAACATTCTCGCTGCCGACTACCGACCCAAATCTTCGGTATACGCGGCCCGTGATCGCTGTGGTGAAGCTGCCGACCGAATTCGCTCTGTCCGGACAGATCGCTATCTCTACATCAGGAACTATTATCCCCAGCGTCCGCATCTGATGCCCAGCAATTACAAGGACACCAAGCTCATCGTCAAACGTCTGCGTGAACTGCACCAGCAAGACAGCCTGACTGCACTCTCTGAAAAACTCCTGTTCGCTCCAACCCGTCCCAGTGAGGAACTTTACCTGTACGGGCAGGATCCGTGGCAGATCGAGAACCTTGCCAATCATCCCGAACACGCTGCTGCACTGTTACAGCACCGAGGCAATCTGGACCAATGGATCAAATCAACCGGCGACCCTGGTCCCGAGACACCGGAGGTTTACCGACTGGAAACAGAAGATCAGATCAATTCAACAAAAAGCACAGCCTCCCGTGAAGCCTACCGGAAAAACGCTGAACTCTACCGTCGCTGGGCCAGTGAAGGAAAGTAACTGGCCACAACAATCGCAAATCAAGGTTTCTGAAAAATCAATGCCCGTTGCAAGCCGGCCAACAGTGAAACCAACACGCTGAATCACAGAAACACATCTGTTCATGCTTCATGCATGCTTACGATCAACGGCTTCATGAACGGTCGGTAAAATTCAAGCCCGGCAACGTGCCACTGTGCCCAGCAAATGAATCGACCTCCAGACCCATGCGTTGCAGCATCGTCACAAACAAATGCGGCAATGGTTGATTGTTTTCGGGGTCGAAGGCCAGATGCTGGCCATGATCATATCCCCCACCGGCCAGTATGATTGGCATGTTCCGGTTGTTATGGCTGCTGGCATTTCCAAGATTGGATCCCAGCAGGACCTGAGTCTGGTCGAGCAGGCTTGTACCTTCCTCGTCCGTGTCTCTCAACTTGCGCAGGAAATCACGGAATGACCGGATCTGTTCCTTTTCGATCACGGTCAATTCATCGATCTTGCCGGGATCCTTGCCGTGGTGTGAAAGGTTGTGATAATCCTGTGATACACCCTGAATCTGGGGCACCGCATTGATGCCGTTCTTGAAGAAAGTGATCAACCGCGTGCTGTCGGTTTGCAGGGCAAGATGCATCATGTCGTACATCAGATCTGCCTTGGCAATGATATCGGTCCTATCAGCGATATCGTTGGGAACTTTTCGGTTGACCTCCGGTTTCGGTTGATGCTCCCATTCCTCAGCAAGTTTGAGGCGTTGCTCTGTATCACGGACAACCGAGAAATACTGCTCGAGTTTCTGCCGATCACGGTGACTGAGACGCTTTGCCATGTCACTGGCATTCTCCCGCACCGCATCCATGATTGACTGCCCGTCGCGCAATCTCTGTATCTGTCGCTTCTTTTCGTCTGGATTTCCGTCGAGGAAAAGTCGGGTGAACAACTGGGAAGGCCGGGATTCGCTCGGCAATTCAACACCACTTCGCGACCACGACAGACTACGCCCCGAAAGACTCAAGGGAAGATAACCAAACCGTGTCCGTGCACCAATCTTTTCGGCCAGCACCTGATCAAGCGAAATCGTATTTTTGAAACTTGCGCTTCCCGGATGGGGTGCAGCAGTCAGAAAAGACTTTTCGGCAGAATGCCCACCATCAACTCCAGGATGAGAAGTCCCCGAAAGAACTGTCAATTGATCCCGAAATTCCTCAAGGACGCGAAGGTAAGTGGTTTGTTCGTAATTGCGACCTGCAGTCTCAGGGAACAGATTTGGGCCATGCAATCCCAATCCGATATTGATGGCGACCGTACGTTTGCGGTCCATGTTCCGAGCGGGTGGCCCACCAAACGATTCCAGTGACGGCAGTGTTAAAAAGATCCCTGAGGCTTGCAGAAACTTGCGACGATTTTGCATCGAATTGACTCTGGTTGAATTCATGGTGATCGAAACGCCTCACTTTGCACGACTTCGTGTATCAGCGTGCGAAATCCATAGTTCTGGTCTGATGACTTTTCGACAATTGTTTTCAGCACGGTACGGTCAGAGAAACCCGTTCCCCGCCCGAGCCCGAATGCCAGCAGCTTTTCGGCAAGATTGTGAGCCATCTGCTCAGGATCCGAGGCAACAAACGCCTTGAACTCATCAAAGTCGGCAAAAGCCCTGCCTGTCGGATGAACACCACTGGCATCGACCGGAGGGCCTTTCTGGTAACGCACTCGAATCCGATTGAATGGCGGATCGACAAAACGATCAGTGATCCGATCGCCATTGCCCGTGCTGCGATACCAGTCACGCCAGCCACCAATGGGATCAAATCTCTCCAGAGCGAATCCGGGCGGATCAATCTTATCATGGCATCCCGCACAGGATGCAACATCACGATGCAGTTCCAACTGGTCACGCAAGGTAACCGCGCCACTCACATCAGGCTCCACTGCAGGCACACCGGCGGGCGGCGGAGGAACAGGTTTGCCAAATATATTTTCCAGCATCCAGACACCACGAATCACTGGCGAAGTGCTGGTCCCGTTGGCAGTCACTTTCAGCACGGCTGCCTGGGTCATCACACCACCACGCGGATTGCCGGGTGGAAGCTCGACTTTTCGATACTGCAGTCCTGTCACTCCCGGCATCGCATAGTGTTCCGCCAAGCGACTATTCAAAATGGTCCAATCTGCATCCACGAACTCTCGGACGCTGAAGTTCTGCCGTAGCACCTCGGCGAAGAACCCTCGTGACTCTGCCAGCATCGCCGAACGCAGTAAATCGTCATACTCGGGAAAGAGATTTTTATCGGGTTCGGTAAAATCGATCTGATCCAGATCCAGCCATTGCCCAGTGAAGTCATTGATGAAACGTTGAGATTTAGGATCATCCAGCAACCGTTCTACCTCGCTGTGGAGAACCTGCTGACGGCTGAGCATCCCTTGAGAAGCGAGTTCGATCAGCCTTTGATCCGGCATCGACCTCCACAGAAAGTAAGACAACCGCGATGCGAGTGCAAAATCGTTCACTCGATCACGTCCCGGCTCTTCCAGAAAAAGAAACTCAGGCGACACAAGGATCGCCTTGATTCCATAACGCAAGGCCTCCAGCCAGGAACGTCCATCCTGGAAAGCCTGACGTGTCAAATCACGAAAAGGTTCCAATTCATCTTTGCTGCACGGACGACGCAGGGCAAGCGAGTGGAACCGTTCCAGAATCGCCAAGGCATCTGCTTCCGTTGCAGTTTCGGGATCAACATCACCCAACAACTTCAGGCGACTGGGTTTTGGCCACGATCTTAAAATCGGTCCCTCACACCGTACGTCACCAATCAGAATCCCAGGCCGTTCTGTCGTGCTGGCATTTTTTTCGTGTCCACCGTTCCGATAAGTAACGACTTTGATACTGTCATAGCGATCCAGACGTTCTTCAAACTCGATCTCAGTCCACTCATCTCCTGCAGCAATGTCGTAATAGCCCGATAACCAGCGGTCACGACGACTGGCAATGACATCGCCGGCATAAACCCGCAGCACCATGGGCTTTTCAGACTGGAAGGTCCGGGCACGCAGCTTGAAGCGATAAACACCCGGTTCCCGGATGTTGAGATCCCGGAAGGCCGAGGGAGAATAGCCTGAACTGAATAAGACGACGCCATCGGGCTCTTCTCGAAACAGCTTTCCCAGAACCCGTTGGGATGAATCTTTCAAGCTCGAGTGACGAACTCGTAATTCAGGTTTCTGCGAAGGCCCCAACGCTTGATCAAGAACGTGATCAATCGCTCGCAAGTACACCATCATTTGCTCGGTAGAAAGCGCCAACGCTTCACCGATGTTATCGAATCCGTGTGACTTTGCATCCTCTGGCAGCATATCCTTGACCGCCAGATGAGGAAGATCGAAAAGGTCACGAAGCGTATTTTCGTACTCAAGGCGATTCAAACGACGCAAGACAACTTCGCGTTTGACCGCGTCGCTTTGGTGAAGCAATCGACCAAGCTGGTTGAGAAAATTTTTCTTCTCTGATTCAGGAAGTTCCTGCCCATCGGGTGGCATCTCACCGGCCGCAATTCGATCATGAACAAGAACCCACTGACGCATGACTTCGGCATCACTCAAGTTCAGGCCGAGACCGGCGAGATCCAGCCCTGACTCAGCCTCGTCATCTGCATGGCATACATGACAATGCTTCTCAAGGAAACCACTCAACGCGGCAGGCAATGCAGCAACCTCAACCGCCCGCAGCGAGCCAGTCGAAAGAAGCAACAGGAAGATAAATCGCAAAGAGTGTTTCATGGGCATTCACGGCAGGATTTCCTGTCCAGTATAGTCAATCCCTGTCATTGACAAACATCAACTGGAAAATGCATCCCAGAACCCCAAGCCAGCTCAAGGATGACGAAACCGAAATTTGATGGATCGGCAAAACAGTTGCAATTGAGGGAATTTTACAGTTCAAACTCAAACGCTGGATGACCGGTAAAACGACTCGAATGCCCCCAGGCGAGGTTTCCCCAAGTCGCTGGACTCCGCCACCGGGGCCCCGAAAAACCAGCTGGTGTCGAGTGAACTGGTGTCGACTAGACTATGGGAGTCAGGACAACTGCAATCCTCCCCATCCCACGAGCTGCCTCCGATGAAACGGAGATATCCATTCCTTCTCCAATCTCCGTTTTTGCTGGTCGCGGCTTTGACTATCTCCGCGACGCTTTCAGCTCGCGCAGATGATCAACCGAACCTGCAGACATTCAACCAGGAAATCAGGCCGCTGATCGGGAAGTACTGCGTGAAATGTCACAGAGGAAAAACGCCCGAGGCAAACATTGTTCTCGATGAGATTGATGCCGACATCATTGACGGTGAGCACTTCGATCGATGGGAAGACATTCGCGAAGCTTTCAACTCCGGTGAAATGCCACCGGAAAACCAGCCGCAACCCACTGATGCTGAACGTGACCTGATCACTCGCTGGCTGGATACGGAATTCAAGAAGGCGTTGAAGCACGGAAGCAGTTTCAAGCGAGGTAGGGTCCGTCGCCTGACCCGCTATGAACTTCGATATGCGTTGGAAGACTTGCTGCACACATCGAGCAGCGAGTACGTCAACGCGCTGCCGGAAGAGGGCAGTAGTGTAGAAACAGGACTCAAGAATAATTCCCGGCTTCTGATGATCAGCAGTCCTCATCTTGAAACCTACTTGAATGTCATTCTGACGATCATCAGTGACATGAAGCAGATCACAACCTACGTGCCTGAGAGCGTCAGTGCGGACATCAGGAATCTTGACCTGGATCCCCCGGTGACCTTCGCGGACAAAGGAAGACCCAACAAGCCACCTGTGGGTGAGGTCGAACGTGCTGGAGATGCAGTGTTGGTCAATGCCGGCGGGTACATCGACCTGGCAATCCCAACCATTTCCAGGTACCTGTTTCAAACATCATTCACTGCGAAATCAGAAAGTCCGGCAAGAGTACAGCTTTCCATCGGCTTTCAGCACTCAGAAGTAGATCCCAGACAGAAGATTCATGAACTGGGCATCATTGAGCTTCCGAAGAGTGATGCGGTGAATACATACTCGATCAATTCGTGGCCCGAAGAGCTGCCTGCCGAAATGTCCCGGGCTCTCGACCGACCGTTTTTTGTCAGACTTGCAAACCGATCAAAGCAGCCAATCTACCTTCAGGCTTTCGACTATCGGGGCAACGTCAACACGGACCTGGTCTCAACACTTGTGCCAAGCGACATGGATGAATCCGACATTGCAGAGCATGTCAAAAAGAGCATTGCTGCATTCATTGAAAAAGCGTTTCGACGATTACCAACGGAACGGGAACTGAAAAGGTACAACGCCGTCTATTCAAATTACGCAGAAACCGAAAAACCGATCATTGCGTTGCTCAGTACGTACAAAGAGGTTCTCTGCTCGCCGGCGTTTTTCTATCTGGGCATGCCGGATGATGCCTCCGAGATAGTGGCAGCAAACTACCGGCTTGCCGAACGCCTGGCATTTTTCCTTTGGTGCTCTGTTCCCGACGACGAACTGCTGGCAGCAGCATCGGCGGGCGAACTCCTGTCGCCGTCGGTGCTGAACGGGCAGATCAATCGCATGCTGGCTGACGAGAAATCAAGAAGATTTGTTGAGCAATTCACCGACCAGTGGCTGCAGACTTTCCTGATGTTCAATGTAGCCGTTGACCGGACCTACTACCCACGTTTCAAAGCCCCGCTGAAGGACCTGATGCGACAGGAAACACTGGAAGCCGTCAACGATGTTTTCAGGCATGGCGCAACGGCAGTTGACTTCCTGGAGCCGGAGCCGGGTTTCGTGAATCAGACGCTCGCTTCGTTTTACCGCCTCCAGGGTGTCAGAGGCAACGAATTCAGAAAGGTCACTCTGGACAAGGGCAGTCCCCGAGGCGGCCTGCTGACCCAGGGAACGTTTCTGGTGGGCAATTCTGATGGCATGAATTCCCATGCGATTCTTCGCGGAGTGTGGCTGTCTACCAATATCCTGAACGACGCTCCGCCAGATCCACCAGCTAATGTTCCACCACTGGACGAGACGATTCCCGGCTTCGACAAAATGACACTCAATCAGAAGTTGTTTGCCCATCGAAACAATGCGGCGTGCCGAAGTTGTCATCGCAAAATCGATCCATGGGGAATCCCATTCGAAAACTTCGACGCCAGTGGAACGTGGCGCGAGAAGGTACTCGTTGTATCGAAAAAAACACCCGAATCTCAAGAAGGTCAGAAGAAAAAGCAAAAGCCGGTCTTCGAGAAAACCCACCTGCCGATTGATCGAACAGCGACTTTACCCGGTGGAACTGCAATTGACGGGATTGATGAACTCAAAGAACACCTCATGCAACACCGAAAACGTGACTTTGCCAAAGGCCTGACCGAACGTCTTCTGGCAGCCGCCCTGTCACGCGACATTGCTTTACCCGACGAAGATCTGGTCGATTCCCTGGTCAACCGCTTCGAGGCAAATGATTACTCTGTCCCGACACTGATACGGGAAATTGTGGCCACAGAACAGTTTCAACGAGGATATTGATACCATGGCAAAAAAATCCTGGCATCTGCCCCGTCGCGCATTTTTGCGAGGCACGGGCATCACTCTTGCGTTGCCTTTCATGAATGCGATGGCAGTTGGAAAGGAACAGCAGGCGCTCAACGCCCTGCCAAAGCGGTCGGCATTCATATTCTTTCCCAATGGAGTCAGCCTTCCCAAGGAAACTGACCCGCAATTTGAAGACTGGTACTGGTTCCCACGTGGATCAGGGCGAGACTACGAATTCCGAACCAGTCAACAAGCGCTGAATCCCTTCCGAGACGATATCTCGGTTATCTCGGGACTTTCGCATCCGTTGAATCGCAACAGTGGTGATGCACACGTCAATCCAACTGGATTCCTGACATCCAAGGAAATGATCAAAGGTAAAACCACACACAATTCGATATCCATCGACCAGGCGATCAGCAATCATCATGCCGGCAAAACACGCATCGCTTCCATGCCGCTCTCCAGCGTGGGCGGCGTGGGGAACATCGCTCGAACGTACACACTTTCGTTCGACAAGGAAGGCAGAGGCATCCCAGCCTGGTCGAACCTGAAAGAAATCTACGAGCAGATGTATGGGGCAAGCAGCCCTGCTGCTCAAGCGCGATTACGGGAAAAGCAGAGTCTGCTCAGCGATATTCATGCAGATGCAAAAGACTTCCGGCGAAAACTGGGCCGGGAAGACCAGACGACGCTCGATGAGTATCTCGAGGCGATCTCCGGCCTCGAAAAGAAAATCGAGAATGACAGGCTGTGGGTCCAGAAAGGTGCCGCATCCGCTCCTCCAGAAATGAACCTGGACATTGAGTTCACGGATGTCGAAAACTACATTCGCGCCATGTACGACCTGATGTTCCTCGCATTCAAAGCAGATCTAACCCGAGTCGCTACCTATCAAATCGCATCCGAGGGTGGAACGGCACCGACCAATAATCTGTCGAAGCAAATCGGCATGAAAAAAGACCTGCACCAGCTCAGTCATTCTGCCGCAAAGAGTGCAGAAGGATTCAAGGACTGGGGCCTATGGGATCAGTTCGTTGCGAAACAACTGGCCTACTTCATCAATCGCATGAAGGAAACCAGAGAGGGCGATGGATCAATGCTCGATCGCTGCCTTGTGTTCCAGGGCGCGGCGACTTCACGCGTGCATGACAACACGAACTTCCCCTTGATTCTCGCCGGTGGAAAGAAAATGGGGCACAATGCGGGACAGTTTGTCACTTATAACGAAGAGAAAAACAACCTTGCCAACCTGTTTGTCAGAATCGCGAACGCAATGGATGTGCCCATGGAAAAATTCGGTGACAGCACTGGTGTGTCGATGGATGAACTCTTCTCCTGAGATCAAGCCTATCTGAATGACAGCCCGTTTCCTGCGACCGCAACGTTCATCAATTCCGGAAGAGGTCGCTTAACACGACTGCTTCGATCAGGCTGGCCAATGGATATCCCTGCGGCGCCAGTGGCTCCAGGATTCCATCGATGGCAGCACGGTCGCTGGGCTCGATGCGGCGTCCCAAAGCGTGGGTGAGCAATTTCCCAGCCAGATTCCGCGCAAAGAACTCCTGACGTTCGGCGAGCAGCGTCTTCAACTCACTCAAGCCGTCAAACTTTGCCCCCCCAGGAAGCTCACTGGCAGTATCGATACGCTGCGTCCCTTGCCTGTCATAAAAACGACGCTCCCTGCCGATCGCATCATAAGCTTCCAAAGCAAAACCCAAGGGATCAATCTTGCGATGGCATTGATTGCAGGTATCACTTTGCCGATGTTTGTCCAGTAGATCACGAATCGTTTTTGCTCCGCGCACATCAGGATCAATGGCCGGAACATCATCCGGTGGTGGTGGCGTTGGAGTTCCGAGAATATTTTTCAACATCCAAACACCACGCACGACCGGCGAGGTGTCGATTCCGTTTGCTGAAACGGTATGAACACTCGCCTGGCCCAACAGACCACCACGCCCCTCTGCCAAACCATCAAAGTTGACACGCCGAAACTCGTGGGCCGTGGCGGCAGGCACCTGATCCTTGATTCCATACAGCTTGGCCAGATCACGATTCACAAATGAGTGCCGTGCACTCAACAATTCGGCGACGGGTCGATTGCGTTTGAGCGTGTCCCGGAAGAACAACTGGGTTTCCCGGGGGCCGTCAGATTCGAGATTTGCGGCGTAGTAAAACCAGAAATCGCTCTCGTCCGGCGGCATACTCCCCAGTGAACGCAGTTCCAACCAGCTGTCCAGGAAGTCCGCTGCAAAAACCCCTGCGGCATCACCATTGAGAAGTCTTCTTGTTTCAGCGAGCAAGACCGCGTCCTGCCGAAGACTTCCAGCCTCTGCCAGTCGAAGGAGATGCTCATCCGGCATGGTTGATGTCAGGAAATAAGCCAATCTTTCAGCCAAAGCGAAATCCGATTGCGAACCACTTTCTGACGGCTGGAAATACAAAAAATCGGGAGAACACAGAATGGCCTTGAGCGTGTCCTGAAAAGCGTTTTCGACAGACTGGCCCATATCCCGCCGCGTTTGCCAGAATGCGAGCAGGCTTTGCAACTCGGCGGTTTGCACATTGCGTCGAAACGCGCGACTGGCAAACTTCCGGACCCGGTCTGGCACGTCTTCCTCAGACAGCGACTCACCCCCAAGCAGCACGGACTGACTTCGATTCGGCCAGTCATAGCGAATCGGACCACGTATCTGAACTTCAGAGATTCGAATATGCGGAATCTGTGCATGCTGAATCAACGCAATCCTCTGTAAAAAGATCCCTTTCTCACCCCGAATATTCTCTGGAAGCTTGTCTTTGTCATAGCGATAAAGCCGCCCCACCATTCCACGAAAATCGTGGTGGCCATTCTCGAAGGTGAACCTTGGTGCGAATCCACGGTCCAGATGCACCTGAAATTCATACCAACGAAAATCGCCTCCCTGGACCAACTGTTCGCCAAGCAGCGGCTGGATGGGCTGACGGTGGACCATGTCTTCGATACGCGTATCACCCGGACGTATTCCCAGCCGAAATGGTTCTTCCAGGTCAATCTTCATGGCTCTGGAACTGTAGGGTGAATCCTGATGCATATTTTTTGCCAGCACACGGACCTCATAAATGCCCGTGATTGGCACACCCTGTTTGAAATTCGAAAGCGGACCGTAGCCACCTTCGATCTTGTCGTTGAATGGGTGGTCGTAAAGACAGAGGTATCGATTGTCAAATGCCTTGCGATGGCCGGAGGCGAGCTCGGCCTGTTGGTAAAAGTCGCCTGCAAAGTGCCACTTCTGCTCTTCGGGAAATTGGGATACCTCAAAGGCTCTGTCGACACTTTTCTCTGCCGCTTTGAAGTAACTTTCCAGCAAGTGCGCTGACATCACCTGTGCATCGCCGATCGTATCGAAACTTTCCGGAGCGTCCCGGGGGAATTCGAAACTGGGATCAAACATGGTCATATCGATCCCCAGCAGGTCTCGAACCGTGTTGCGATACTCACGCTGATTCAAACGACGCAGCAGCGTACGTCCTCCCGTGCTTTGGGTTTGCTGGCGCATGCCCTGAAGCAGATCAGTTAAATGACGAATTGCATCAAGACGCTCGTTCGAAAGTGGTTGCTCACCGTCTTCCGGCGGCATGCTCTTGAGGGTCAGTTGATCAATGACCTCCTGCAACAGAAGCTGGTTGTCAAAGCTGCTCTTCGATAAATCAAGTCCTTCAAGATCCCTCTGCCCCGCAGGCTCAGCACCCTGATGACAGTCGACGCAGTACTGTTCCAGAAACGTCCGACCTGCATCAACTGCAGACGGATGCTCAACGGCTTCAAGCGGCGAAAAAACAGTCAATGGACCAGCGAGGACAAAGCAACTGAAAAACGTCATCCACCTTGATTGTGATGACAACATCAAACCAGACCTCGAAGAGTTCCTGTGCTGGTAGCAAACTGGTCAACTTCCGCGCCAAACTCCTGCAGCATCGAAACAAACAGATTCGTCAGCGGCGGCCGCCCGGACGCTTTGGAGTCGAAACTCAACAGCCTTCCATGTTTCCAGCTGCCACCTGCCAGAACAATGGGCAGGTTGGTGTTGGTATGGGAGTTGGCATTTCCCATGCCGCTGCCAAACAGGACACCTGTCTGTTGTAGCAGGCTTCGATCCCCGTCCTTCGTGGCCGCCAACTTACCCAGAAATCGCGCGAACTGCTCGATCTGGTACTGATCGATCCGCTTCAACGCATCAATCGCAGGCTGCCGATGACCATGATGAGACAGACTGTGATACCCGCCTTTGATGCCGAGATCCTTTGGATTGAAATCGCCGCCTATTTCAAGCGTCGCAATCCGCGTGGAATCCGTTTGTAAAGCGAGCAGGATCAAGTCATAGAGCAAAGGAAGATCTTCAACCATGTTCCGGTTCGTTGGCTCCTTCAAGGGTGCCTCCGGCTTGGGGCGATCCACCCAGCGACTTCGTAAATCAATCCGCTTTTCAACCTCGCGAACCGAATTCAGGTATTCATCCAGCTTGCGTCGATCGGCGACATTCAGCTTCGCCTGCATTCTCTTCGACTGCCCCAGAACTCCATCAAGGATCGAGGCTTGAAGCTCAAATCGCTCAGCTTCTTTTATTTTGTCGGATTCACTTGCCCCTAAAAAAAGCTTCTGAAAGAGTTGCTGCGGTCCTGTGATCGGTGGCACTCGTGTCCCACTTCTCGTCCACGCCAACTGGCAACCACCGTGAATTCCTGAATCGCTGCCAACCGTCAGCGTGGGAAATCTGGTTTGTCCTGGCACAAACTCCGCTGCATACTGATCCAGTGTCATGTTGGCGGTCGGCATCGACTTGGCGTCCACCTGTCGCACACCAGACAAAAAAGCATGGATGGCAAAATGCCCTCCCGTCAGACCATGATCGAGGCCTTCGATCAAAGTGATACCCTGCTGATGTGGTTTCAAAGCACCGCAGGTTGGCCCCAACTCGTATTCTTCTCGCGTCACCAAAGACGACTGAGGCGTTGTTTTTTCCCCACCCGCATCATGTGAAAGGGACGACCCCGGCCAAAACGATGCGGGATAAAATCCCAGCATGTTTCCGATGCAGACCATCCGTTTTGGTGAGTCAGATGCTGACTCGTTTGCCGGCCCCAACATCGCCCCTTTCGCCAGGGATGCCATCAAAGGCAGACTCAACGAAACACCAGCTGAACGCAGAACATCACGTCGTCTTGGTTTTTGCATTACGGGGTCACTCAGTGGCAGGAAGCATGCAGGCAGACATCGGAGACAAAAGACCCCACCAGCATTCGAAGGCACATGCATTCGAACGCCCATGTATTCGAACGCCCAGGAATTTCAACAGCCGCGATGATCTGATTCGTCGTCTCTCAATCATAAATGCTTCATGCGATGAATTCCATTCCCATCAGCCGCCAAGGCATTCCCAATTCAACTTTGACATGACACCTGGTCTGGCGTCATTTCAAAGCCACGGTTGGCACGAAAAACAGCCAGAATCGCACCTGAAATCGGTGGCAGGTCATGCATGCTGACAGGCATTGCACTGCTACGATGTCTGATCTTTCGGACCTGCTCATGATGCACTGCGTCATGCCGTGAAAGTCCAGGCACGAAGCATGATCTCCATCCGGTCGAATCTTCTTTCGATTACCAACTGCCATGCATTTCCAGCACCCTGCGCTAACACCCGCCGGTATTGCGTCGGTGAACGGTTGGTCAATCAACGGCTCCGCATCGCTAACGAACGAGGCTTCAGGTATCAGGCTTCAGATTTCACAACCTTGGGGAAACCTTTCGGGCGTCCGCAGCCTACCGTCCTGTTTCTGCACGCCAAAACCCGCATCTCACCTTGCTCCACCCATCGCACTTTAAAGAGTCTGGGGAAGGCAGGGAGTTTCACGAACTGGTCCCAAGTACCCAGGTGTCAATCATTTTCACAGCGAGTCATCACGGCTCAAAACTCTGGAAACGACAAGTTTTCTCATGAAAACGCGGCTCAATCTGTATAACCGTCACGCTAAACGACGACCGCTGACAAGTTGTCAGTTGTGGCTGGCGTGCGGTATGATGCTGAGTAGACTCGGACTGTGACGGGCTTCGCGGAAGAGGCTGCGGTTCGCCACAGAGGTGACCGACCAACGCATCACGGCAACATCAAAACTTTACTCGGCAGATCGACTTTGTTTTTGGGCTACACTCGAATTGTGATCACGCTTGTACTTGCTGGATGGTGTTCCATCCTGCCCGTATTTGCGCAGGCGTGTTCATGCTCGAGTGAAACCAATGTTGCACAAGTTGCTTCTGAAACGGGGCAATCAGAGAAAAAAGCCCAACTTCTTGAGAAAAGCTGTTGTGGACACTGCTTTGCCAAGCCAGCTTCGCTTTCAAGCGAAAGTATGCCGGATCAGAACAATGGTCACTCGTGGCCTTGCCGCTGTGACCAAATCACCTCGCCACAATTGTTTGTTGCCCAGGTATCCGAGTCAGACGTCTCTCCGCTGGATGCCGGTCAATCACTCTTCATTCTGACAGACTGCTTCGCCGCGGCTCCACGAACGTGGATCAAGGTCAACACACCTCCACCGTTCGTTCTCCCGCATCAGAGGAAACTCTCGCAGCTCGGAGTCTGGCGACTGTAATTCCTCCCCTTAGGTTGCGACTAAATCAAGTTTCAAATCTTTTGGGAGAATTCCATGTCAAAACTTCTGTACCTGACGTCCTTTGCTCTTATTTCGCTTTCACTCGCCGCGGTAAATCCAACCGTGGCTCAGACGAGTGACAGTGATACACCTGTTGCTGCCGCAGCGGGCGACCAGGCAGCAAAATGCTGCCCGCAATCGGGAGATTGCCCGAACGGTGTTTGTCCAATGCCGCCAACAGCTCTCGTTGCCGCATGTGTCAAACCGTGTTGTGCTGACACAGTTGCCTGCACCAAACCGTGCTGTG
>JAAXJB010000070.1 GCA_012270065.1 Rubripirellula sp.
CCCGCCGCGGTGGTGCTGGCCCGGCTGCTCTTTCCGCCGCCGAGACCCACCACTGCTGCGACCACGCTCCTCCTTGTACCCCCCACACCTGCAGCAGCTGGATTTCTGCGGCGGTGAGTTCTTTCTTGGTTTCTTTGGGCGGCATCTGACTTTCGTCTGATGCGAGAATTCGGGTGATCAGCTCACTTGCTTTGGGGTCCCCGGCTGTGATGACTGATCGAGCATCCGATTCGACATCCAGACGCAGGTCAGCCTCCTGATGCTCTTTGTCGGGGCCGTGACAGAAAAAACATTTGTCCGCCAGAATTGGTCGGATGTCCCGGTCAAATTGAATTTCTTCGGATTGGACCTTGTTGAGTCCCAGATGCATGGAAAGCAGAAAGGCAAGGCACGGCAGGTGACACAGTCGCATGAGAGGCTGCTACAGATTGGGTGGAGCGAAAAGGCAGGAGCCGGATTTTAACAGTTTTTGTCCATCTTATGATGTGGTGAATCGGCGCAACTTTTACGGCAGATCTGTTTCCCCGCGAAGCCAGCTGAGATTCAAAACAGTGTCCCTCGAACCCGATCTATCAATTGTTTTTGCCGGTTGTGCCTGATTTGGCTGGAATCAGTCCTGTTTTGCGCCGCCCAGGGTAACGGTGAGCTTGTATTTGTTCTGCAAGTGAGCGTGTGCGCGGCTGGCATGCTGGTCTTTGGGGAAAAGCCTGCAAACCTTCTTGAAAGCAGCAATCGCCTTGTCACTTCGTTTAGCATCCTCTTCGGTGTAGCCAATTTGCAGCATGGCTGCCGGAGCTCGACTTTTATCACCGCCAGCAATCTGGTTGTAAAGCGTGATCGCTTCGTTGTACTGTTTCAGTTGACGGTGGCATGAGGCCATTTCCCAGTAGCTCTCCGGAAAACGCTCGGATTGCCGAAAAAAACCGATTGCATCTTTCCAGTTCCCAGCCTCTTTGTGGGTCATGGCAGTTTCCCAAAGCCAGCGATCGCCGTCGTCGGGATCTTCCTGGATCAATTGCTGATACAGCGCGATCGCGTCGGCGTGCTTTTTGAACTCGCGGTAGGTACCAGCGCTCTCCGATTTCCACTTCACCTGGTTTTCCGCGTCGCTGGCAATCAACTTGTTGTATGTCTGGATGGCTTGGGGCAAGTCTTTTTCCTCGCGATAGCTGGTGGCAATCATTTGCAACCCGGCAACCTTGTCTTCGAACCGTCCATAGGCTTGTCTCGCTTTCGCATATTGGCCGTTCTGTTTGTGCCAATCAGCGATGCGATTGAGCAATTCGTCGTCGGTGCCAAACCTTTTGGTGATGAGAGAAAACTCGTTTTCAACTTCTGCGGTCCGGTTTGCCGTCTGCAAGACATCGATTGAAAGAAAAGCCAGTTGTTTTGCGTAGGCTTTCGTCTCGTCGCTATCCGTGTTGTCCGGTGCACTTTCACGCAGGAAACCAAGCAGGGCATTCGCAAGTGTTTCTGCTTTGGATGCGGAGTCCTTGTCACTGATGAGGTTTCGCAATGGCGAGCGTGCTTTGCTTACGACCTCACTTGCCAGTTGCTCGTTCGAGTAGGTTGTTGCGAGGGATTTGATTGCATCCTCGACAGAAGGTTTCGAAAACAGAATGGTCGCCAGTTGGACTGATGCGTTTTCGCATTGCCTTCGTGTGCGTTTGTCGCGTATGGCGTCGAATGTCAGTTTGCGTAAAATTTCTTCCTTGAGTTTGTCGTCTTTTTCGACAGTCGCAATCTCGGCGAGCGATACCATTGCGAGAACACCAGCGAGGTGTTTCGGATGTTCCTCAGCCACATCGGTAAGAGCGGTTTTCGCCTTCTTCGTTTGTCCGATGTCTTTGAGTGTTTTGCCGACGTAATACGACGCAGCGATCGCGTCATCCGAGTCAGGCCAATAATCCACCACGGATCGGAATCCGTCATTGATGGCTGTGTTCTGACGACGTAGTTCAACTTGGCAAATGGACCACTTCAGCAGAGCATGTGAGGCAGCATCGCTGGCTTCATAGAGTGTCAGGTACTTGTCGTATTCGTCTGCCGCCACTGTCCAGTTGCGGTCCCGGAAATATTTTTCGGCGACCTGCATCTGATGCCGTTCTACTTCGCGCAACTTGCCCCAACGTTGCAACGACATGTCGTGTAATTGTGTCGATTGCGCTGAACAGATGGGGAGGAAACTCATGGGGGCAAGGACGAAGCTCATTGCCACCATCAGAATCAGTCTTTCTCTTGTGCGTCCAACCATTTTGAATACTCGGAATGGGCGTAAAAAGTAACGTTTGTGCCAATGCGATAGCAGGATTCCCAGATGTCTGCACTCACACCCGCGTGTCCGTCAGACCAGGCGTCGCCGATATCACCCGGGTGGTAATACGCCAGCCAGCGTCCGTCCTTGTACCAGCCCAATGCTTCTTTGCCACCGTGGGGAGCCACGTATGGCAGATACGGAATCTGATAGGGAATGCGGTGGATGACATCATCGAGAGGGATCGGGACCGGTTTCACGTTGGGCAATACCCGATTCATCATGGAGAGAAACTGATTGTGGAAGTGACGGCTTCCGCCGTTATCACCAAAAAGCATCCCATGCTTGTCTGTCAGGTATTCGCGTAAAGTTTTCACTTCCGAATTGGATAGCGATATGTTCTTTTGCCCTGTCATGTAGACCAGTGGTGGGCTTTTGCCGAGGGGGAAATTTGCCAACTGTCCGATGGTTCTTGACTCGGTGCGTTCAGCGACTTTGTGCTGCGTGCGAATTCCGTATTCCAGCAGCATGTTCAAGTCGCCTCCGACACCGTAGTCCTGATCCCAGTCGCCGCCACTGTATTCAAGTCGGATGAAGCGAACTTTGCCCCGGTACGTTCCCCCGCTGAAGCCGGCGCCTTTTCCTTCCCCTTGCCCGATCTGGTAGGCATGCTTTGTGATTTCCGTGAGTTCCAGTTGCACGTCATCGATGGGCGGAACAGCAAAGATGATCGAACTGAGTGGATTGATGATATATTTTTTTCGTATCACCTTCTTGATTTTGACGACTTGCGCCAGCTGTTGCTGCTCTCCGCCGCCTGCGGGCATCTCATAAATTTCGCGACACCCACCGATCTGCGAGAAAAGTAATGCCACAAGCAGAAATAAGAGTGTGTATGAGATCAATGCCAGCAGCGACTGGTCAAGTTTTGGGCTGCGTTGCGCGCGGGGAAGCGCTGTTGCTGCTTGGCGATTGCTGATGGAACGCAGCAGCGACACCGGGCGCGGTGGCCACCATTGGACTGCGTAATAATGAGCATCCAGATTCAACGGATTCCAGACCAGTCTCGCGAGTTTGGTGTTTGCACTCTTTTCGTTTGATGTGTCTCTCAACCATTCGTAATTCTGCTTGATTTTCTGGTAGTGCACCGATGCCCGTTCAACACCCCACACCATCCACAGCAAGCCGATCATGAAAAGGCTTGCCGTTCCCCAGCGGGCCACATTTGCCCGGGCAGAATCCATGATCAGCGTGTCGAGCACGACCAGTGTCAACTGCCACCAGAGGATGAAAGCCACGGTTGCGATTAAGTACCGCTCAAGGCGGGCATATTGATGATTTTCTGATGTTGCTTTCCACCAGTACCAGACCAAAGCGACTGATAGGCTGCCCCAAACGATGTGTCCCCAGTTGGGCAGCATTTGCAGCGTCCGGATTTCAAACAACAGGATCGTCCAGACAATCAGATAGCCCACCGTCCACTTCACGGCTGGCGAAGATCGCAGTTGTGGACTGATTGCGCTCACTCCAGGCCATCCAGTATCTGGTCGAGACGGTTTTCCAGAGATTCGGGTTCGCTGTTGGGTTCAGCTGCTTCACCAATTCCCATTGCTTCAATGGCATTTTTGGTAGCACCTGCATCAGGCGATGACGCCGACGCGTCGGCCATTTCCTCGGGATCCTGACTGGATCCACTTGCTTGTTCCGCTGCTGGTTTCTGAGCCGCATCGGTGTTTGCGGTCTCTTCGGTTGCATCGGACTGGTTGGCGTTGGCCTGAGCTGTTTCCTGCGACGCGGTGGGCCCGAAACCGAGACTGAACATCAGAAAAGTCGCGCCCACCACCAATGCAGTGGCGGTGAGGGTTGCTGTGAGCATGCTAGCCATCAAATTACTCGAAGCAGCGGCTCCCATGACTTCCTGCGGACTTCGCGGTTTCAGCTCGGCGACCAGAGCGCGTAATTCGTTGGCACTTGGTTTCGTGGTCATGGTCGATTTCTTCTTTCTTCGAGGACATGCATGATAGTGCCACCAGCTTCGCTGACGGCCTCGATGATTGGTTCAAAGTGATTTGCGGTGGCGGAGCGATGGACTTTCAGCAGGACGCGTCGATCATCGCCGGCTGAGCCTTCCAGAATCTGTTCAATCTGCGGACCCAACTGGGCAATGCCGACCTGCTGGCCATTGAGGTAGTACTTGCTTTCGGCATCGATCACGATACTTGCTTTGGCAGCGCCGGCACGAATCACTTCGGTGCTGTCTGCGGGTTCCCATTGAAGGTGACTGTCATCCGTTGCCTTTGCCAGGATGACAAAGAAAATCAACAGATTGAATGCAATGTCCCCCATGGCCATGCTTGGCACGGTGGCTGCGAGTGGTCGGCGGCTTATCTTCATTTCCCCAGTGGTCTCATTGAACTTGGATTGTCTGTTGTTCTTCGCGTTGGATTGTGACCTGGCCGCCCGATTTTTCGATCTCGGTGGTGATGTCGATCCAATGATGATAGGGAGTGTCAATCTTGCTCTTGACGATCACAATTTTATCCTGGGGTCTCTTCTTCGTTGATAGAAGTTTCATGAGTCGTGGACCCAACTCCGATGTCCGGACCGTATCGCCATTGAGTGAGATTGCGTTCAGGTTACCAGTCAGCGCGATTTCAATATTTTCAACCTCTTCCTTCTGTTCCTGGTTTTCTTCACTTCGAGGTATTTCCTGAGGGCGACCACTGTCGGGCTGGATTGATGCGCACACCAGAAAGAACACGATCAGATTGAACGCGATATCACCTGTCGCGCTGCTGGGGGGTTCCACCAGCAGTTTGCATGTTCTTCTGACTTTCACTGTGCTGGTGCCTCTTTGACCTCATCCTCGGCTTTGACCTCTTCCTCAACTGCCCCAATCGCCGTTTGCAAAGTGACAGCTTCGATCATCTCCGTTGCTGATTCCTCCACGTCGAGTACGAATCGGTTGATGATTCCTGTGAAGTAATTGAAGGCAACGAATGCGGGGATTCCGACAATCAATCCGAAACAGGTCGTCATGAGCGATACTTTGATGCCTTCGGCTGCCGCACTGACTATGTTGGTTTCGCCCATTTTGGCAACGATGTCATCAAACGCGACAATCATCCCCTGGACAGTTCCAAGAAAACCCAGCATCGGTGCAGCGCTTGATATTGTCGCCAGAATGGGAAGATGACGTTCCAAGGCAGCAACGATGTGAACGCTGTAATCGTCCATTGATTTGACAACCTGCTCTTCTATTTTGGCCGGTTCGTAGTCAAGCGTCTGCAAAACCAGGTATTTTCTCAAGCCAGTCGCGAGGATGGCTGGCACTGGTCCCTGTTGCCCGTTGCAGAGTTCAAATGCTTCTCTCAGCTGATTTGATTCCAGCAAAGCGTTGACCTCCTCCCGAAGTTGTCG
>JAAXJB010000121.1:0-8623 GCA_012270065.1 Rubripirellula sp.
CAAAGGATCGGGAGGGTCCGATGGATTGCCCATTCCCAAATCAATCACATCATCACCGGCCCGCCGCTTCTGATAAAGAGAATTGTTAATTCTGCCAAACATGTAGGGTGGTAGCCGATCCACACGAGACGCAAATTGCACCTCAAACGGTTTGGGCACGGGATCGGTTGTCGGCATATCGATTGCCGGAGCATCGATATTGGGAAGATCGACGTCGAACGATTCACTCATGATCTGATTATCGCTGGGCAGTGTATCGGGGATGCTTCCAACGGTAACGCCCAAACCGTCGACGGAATCACCATGCTCTAACGGATTTTCGGAAGAGCACCGGACACTAGCCTAGCTGGATTCTTCAAAAAAGGAAAACCCACCCAATCACAAACAGGATTGAAATGGGAGCAAAGCCATGTTCTGGACGGCTTCTCCATGCTCGGACGAGTCGTCCGGTTCAACAAAAAAAGCCCGACCAGGTGGTCGGGCTTCCTTCAATGCATTTGGGAAAGCTGAAACTGTGAATCACGGTTTCGTGGCTACCTTCGGTGCCTTGGCGACTTCAAGAAAATTATCGACTTCCGATTCATCGATAATCTTTTCGAAACGATCAGCCATCGCTTTGCTACGTTTCTTTTCAGTCAAATCCCGCACCAACTCATCACGGACGACCGCGGGGTCGGTGACGACCGGCTCTGTGAATCCCTGACAACGCAAAATCAGATACTTCCCTCCGGTAGCGATGATTCCACTCAACTCACCTGGCTTCAACCGGAACGCTTCTTTCTCGATCGCAGGCTGACCACCATGTTTCCGTATTGGCGGCACCTTGCCAAGATTACTTGAAGAAACCGGCTCCACACTGTACTGCTCGGCAAGTCTCCCAAAGAACTCTTCCGTTGGATTATCACGTGCCATCTCCCACAGTTTCTGTGCACTGCGCTGATCAGAAAGGACAATGGCCAGCACTTCTACTCGTGGTCCATAGGCGGACTCGAATCCCTGCTGCAGATCCAATTCCGTCAATGCGACTTCATCTTCAACCAGCTTGCCGAGCGCGACACTCGGCCAAACGGCATCGGCGATGTAAATTTCCTGCGAAGTCTCACCTGAAGCCGTGACAGAATCGATCCACTTTTTCACGTCGGCTTTACCATCAGCTGTAACATACCCATAACGCATCGCAGCTCTGGCAACTTCTGCCTGAAGATCGCTTTGTTCAACCTGCTTCTTCGCTGCGCGGAGAGCCTGCCGGAGCAACGTGCGATTGATTTCGCCATCCAGGACCTCAGGGCCATGACGCTTGATGCACTCGGCAGCCACCAGAGAAATCATCAATTTTTCGCCATTGATCACGGCCGCAACACCTGGGTATTGCTGTCTGAGTTCCGGATTGCCAAGGACTTTGACAACTTTTGCTTCCCTTTGCAGTCCGGTAAACAACTCTGCAGATGCACCCCGTAACTTTTCATCACGGATACGATCATTGATCTGTTCGCGAATGGCAGGCAAAGCCTGTGGACTCGGTTTCGAAGCTGGGATCCGTCGCACGGCCTGCAAAAATATCCACTGGTCACCCAATTGCATTACTTCTGAAACATCACCTGTTTGTAAAGCAAAGGCGGCATCCTCAAGTCGCGTGTCACCGCTGTAGCGTCGAATGGGCGGAATCAATCCGCCAACACTCGCACTCGCCTCATCTTCGCTGTATTTTTTGGCGAGATTCGCAAACTGTTCGGGGCTGGCTTTGGCCTGGCCATGTAACTCAAGAGCTCGAGCACGTTCAGCAACCATGATCAAACGACACTTGACCGCCTCACCAAATTGCGCCACGTAAGCCCGGTTGAATTCGTCGTCGCTGACATTCACTTTGTCCGAAACCAGACGACGCAAGGCAAGCATCGGCCAAACAATTTCACGACTGTACTGACCAGGCGTGATATCACGCTCTTCTTGCAGCAACTGCAAATAACTCTCCAGAGAGAGTCCGAACTTCGCTGCCAAACGGCGAATTTCGTCACTCACTTCCTGATTCGTGACTTCAACACCGCGATTCACGCATTCCTGCATGATCAACTGACGATTGACCATGTTGTCCAGAACATCCTGACCAAACCGCTTGACGGACTCATCTGCCAGAGTCTTTCGCGTGATCGGTTCCGCGTTTGCTACCGCGACGACATTGTTGTTTTCCTGTGCCTCTGCTCGCTCCAATGTCGCAGAAACAAATAGAAACGTCGAAACAACAAGCAACCAGAATCTTACTGATCTCAGTGGCGGCTGAATTCGGGCAAATTGCAAGGGCATCACGGTCACTCCTTTGAACCGGTATTGGGTCTGCACGGGATCGCAACACAGCACCACGCAGCTGGCAATGACGCTCTGAACTGAACAGGTCTGTCCCACGATGAAAACGAAGATTAAAGAATCAGTGAGATTTACTCAAGACGAATGAACCCCTTACCGACCGCTCGTTTTGCTATCAATGCAGCAGAAGTCATTTGTACAATTCGTTTGTAAGAGATGCCCCAGCGATCCCCTTGGCATGACCCAATTGGTCAACATGCCGGGGAAAATTACGCCTTGGGCACGTTCGATTCATGGCGATTCCGTCTTTTCTGAAAAAACAAACCACCAAACCGGATGATTGGCACGAACCCTGCACTAAGAATGATCCGTAACAAGTGACGGTCAAGCGACCTCCAACAACCTCCCCTTTATGCAGGCAAAGGAACAGCCATGTTAGTACTCACACGGAAAACAGACGAACAAATTCTGATTGGTGATGACATCAGAATCACGTTGGTAAAGGTTCGCGGTAACAGTGTCCGCCTGGGAATCGATGCTCCCAAGAACATACGCGTGGTGCGTGGCGAGTTGATGCGTCTGGAAAACGCCGAACTTCCTGATCCGGTTGTTGAGCGTGAAGAAGTATTCGCGTGTCCGGAATCACAGCACAAACACCCGGGCAGTAGCAGTCGGATATCTGATGCAATGAGGGATGAGCAGGATGCCTCATGCGAAAAGCTGGCAAGCAGTGTTTCAGCAACCTCAAACGCACGCATGGTGCAGCCGGCATCTGCATCAAAGAGTGCAGCTGCCAAACGTGCACCGCTGTCATCCTTTGTGTCAGCGTCGTAGATGTGTCAGCGTTGCAGTTTTTTTTGAGAGACAACAACGGGCACGGTCGAATTCACGTCCTGTTTCTGCTCCGGCAGTTGCACATTCGCGGGACGAACGAGACGCTGCTTGCCGTGTGCCAGTCGATTTCCGGAATCGACATCATGCAGGTGTTCGAGCAGAATACGTCGGACTTCAAAAATTGTCTTGCTGATCATGTGGATGTTGGTGTGAAGGGCGTCCACGACCAATTCACTTTCCACATCGTCCATGGTTGCACTTTGAAAACCAACAACGCCATCACCACTTCCGGAGGTGAATGAACTTCCCGTGATTCCCACGATATTGTGGTACTTGACGTTTGGCGAGGACTTGGCCTTGAGCATCACCGGGAAAATCGGAGATTCTGGTGCCAGAGAATCGATTGCGTTGGAAACGGTGAGCAAGTCGGTATCCCGGAACAGATTCCGGTTTTCGGAAACCAGACGATTGCCGGTCATGACAGCCATTGTCGGCAGCTTGATGAATTTCCGTGCCAACCAACGGGTATAGTCGTTGGCAAAATCGCTTCCGCGATGTGGTGTTCCAATCGTAACCACACGTCGGATCGATTGATTGGGCTTGAAGAAAAGTGTGCTGACGAGCTTATTGCGTTCGGCTTCGGGCCCTCTGATTTTCCGAAGCGCCTCCTCCGCAGTGCCAGCCGATTCGTAACTGACACTCCGCCAAAAATCATCACCACTTTCAATTGTCTGCAAGCGGCTGACCAATCCACCCATGCTGTGCCCGACCAGAACCATCTGATCCATCATTTCATCTTTGTGCTTGGGATCGAATGCAATGCGCAGATCCTGCAAATCCCGGCGCAGTTCGGTAGCACTATTCCAGAACGGTTGCCCGGAAGGATACAGATAGAACCAGAACTGATATCGTTCCCGGATTTCCGGAAAACTTCTCAGATCATTGAACATGTCCATCCAAGTCATTGGACTTGACCAGAGTCCATGAACCATCAGGACGGGGATACGATCTGGATCGTATGGTTCAAGCATATAAAGCCCACGTTTTTCCTGCAGAACATTTGGGTTCAGCAGTCCCTCGGTCGCTTTATTTCGCTGTCTGAATTCCGGGCTGTCAAGAAAGAACGCCAGGGGAGCTGTCAGATCCGTTTCCAGTGGTACCCACTTGTCACCGAGGCGAATCTGATTTGCAGTCAGCGGGTCAAAAAACTCCAAAACACAATGACTGGCTTCACCGGTTCTCGAACCATCATCGGGTTCAACACAACGCATCAGCGCAGTCACGGCATAACTCAAACCTTCGGCATAATACTTCTCTCGATTATCAGTGTCCTCAGGCGGTTTTCTGACCGCGATCAACGGCACTCCCAAACCAAAGGTCGTGTGACGATTGCGCAAGGTTTCAATTTCGTAATCGCTGACAAACTCATAGTGGTCAAACTCATCAGGTCCCCACTGTCCGCGCATCTCCGTCCGAACGATGAACTGTCGATCTGGTGTTTCAATGCGGTAGGTTTTTCCCGGATCAATTTTATTGTCTGTGCAAAGAAGACGCAGTATGTCCTCCAGAGACTCGTTGTAGAGATCACAAACGGCACGAAACTGCGGATCATACTCGTTCCGTGTATCTTTCAGATCATCGCTGAAAAGATAGTCGTAACTGTTGGTGAGTGAAATTCCAAAGTGATTCAGTGCATCTCCAGACCTTCCCTCCTGTTCAGCCTTTTTTCCTTCCACGTATGAAAGCTCGCTGAGCGCATAGATCAAATCCGAATCGGGGTGTTCATTTACCCGCTTGCGAATATGAGCGAAACATTGCCCGGGATCAGCTTCGTAACGGTCCTCGAGGGCGAATCGGCGCAAGGTGTGAAGTGTGCGCTGACTGATCTCTGGCCCTGCCTTGGCGGCCAAACCGAGACTGGTCGCCAACGCATTGTCACGAGCATTACGCATGGACAGGTAGCGAGTTGTCATGCAACCGCTACTCAGAGGAACCAGAATCAGAGCGAAAAGAGCAACGCCAACAGCCTGATTCACTGCGTTCACTTTCCGGGCTACCTGACACCGTGGTGACTTTCCGTGCCGGCGAGAGTAACAGTTACGGTTTTCACCGAGTCGCTTGATGCCCTCATCGGAACGCCTCACTGTGATGACCAAGGCGTGCAACACCGGCACTACCAATCGCGCAGCGAGAAAAGCCCAATGCGCAGTATAAAACCTCCCCATTGGAGCAAACGCATTCTTCGGCAAATCTTGAACCTGTCGTTCCTTGTTCATCCAGCCGTATTCATCCACCGGTCAGTTTTCATTTCGTTTTATCAGTTTGCGTGACCACGCTCACACGGCAGGTCATTTACCGGTTTTCACTGAGAGCCTGCACTGGCTGGACGGTAGAAAGGAATCTGGATCGCTGTCAACGCATCTTCGGGCCGCGAGTCCCCGGGCAGGGTATTCTGTTGAATTTCATTGCCTGCGAAGTGGACAACGCATATCCTTCTCAACGACGCCGCGGCATTGCAGATGCCGTTTCCAGCGCCGGGACGCGCATCGGCCCCTGTGAAACAGAGTGTGAAACCCACACTTCTGTTTCATGAATTGTGCTCATTTTTTTTGGGACTCATCACCGGAAAAACCGTCGTCACTGCATGCTTCATGTTCGGGCTATGCAGGTCACGGTATCTATCCGGCTGGGCCGTCAGATTGGTTTTTGACCAGGCACTTTTTGTGACCTATATTCCCATGGCCGAGTGTTGTGAGCATCGCTGCAAGGCCGTGAAGCGGACATCCCAATCAACACGTCTGCGGACCTCCCCTCCCCCAAGATGCTCATCGGATATGCACGCATGGGTCGACTTCCCAGATTCAACACTCGCTACTTTCTGGCACTACTGACGACCGGCATGGTCTGGGGCGTATTGACCGATGCAGGTCACGCACAAGTCGTGTCTCAAGCAGCACCGCTGGAACTCACTGACGCCAAGATTGATGACGCCAAGGTTGATCAGGAATCTCAGGCCCTGACCAAAGGCCTTGAGATGGAGAAGGAACAGCTCTGGAGCGAGGCGGTTCAGCACTATGAATCTGCATCCCGTGATTTTCCGAATAATGCGAAACTTTACCAACGGCTGATTATCAGCCGTCTCCATTACGATGTGAATCGTCGCTATCAGGACGAAAGCTTTCTTGCTTCGGTTCGGGAACTCAGCACAAGCCAGGCACTTGACCTGTATTCGGAAGTGCTCGCCAACCTGAATACGCATTACGTTGACAACGTTGACTGGCAACGGATCATGATTCACGGCACCGCGGCTCTGGAAGTTGCTCTTACGGAAGAGAAATTCGTCAATCGAATGCTTCCCAACACGGCCCCCGACCGCATCGAAGCGTTTCGGCAATCTGTTCACCGCAAGACGAAGAAACGCAGCACGGCAACGCGTTTCGACCTCCGTGGCACCGTAGCATTTGTCGCCGAAATCGCCCAACGTGATCTCGGTTTGTCCGGCACCGCTACTGTGCTCGAATTTCTCGGTGGAACGGTCTCCACGCTTGATCCGTACACCCGGTTGCTGTCACCGAACCAGCTTGACGAAATGTTTTCGAACATCGAGGGAAATTTTGTTGGTCTGGGCATTGAACTGAAAACCGATGGTGACAGTCTTCAAATTCTTTCGGTGATCCCCAAGGGCCCTGCCGAGGAATCCGGCATGCTGGCGGGAGAACGCATCGTCAGAGTTGAACACGCCTACACCGAAAACGTTTCACCCAACGTTGTTGCTGATCTGCTTCGCGGTCCGGAAAACACATACGTTTCATTGACGGTCATCAACAAGAACAACGAATCCCGCGAGCTGTCGGTACAGCGAAGGCGTGTTGAAGTTCCTTGTGTTGAAAACGTGCGATTTGTCAATGTTGACCAGCGTGTCGGATACATGCGACTGACAAACTTCCAGAAAACCACAACCCGGGACGTCGAACGTGCACTTCACGATCTTCACAAGCAAGGCATGAAGTCACTGATCATCGATCTGCGTGGTAACCCGGGTGGCTTACTGTCGGCTGCCGTGGAAGTGGCGGATCGCTTTCTTCGCTCCGGGAAGATTGTTACCACACGAGGACGCAACACCCGAGAAAACTTCGAGTATCGGGCCCATGCGACCAATACATGGAGCGTGCCCCTGGTGATTCTGATTGATCATGACAGTGCCAGCGCGAGCGAGATTTTTGCAGGTGCCATTGCTGACAGCAAACGAGGTACGATCATTGGCGAAACGAGTTACGGCAAGGGAAGCGTGCAGGGAATTTTCCGGATGGACACTGCAAAGTTCGGTCTCTGCCTCACAACCGCCAAATTCTATTCCCCAAGTGGCCGTCCCATCAGTCGTAACGGAGTTGTTCCCAACATCGAAATACAGCCCAGTTATATCGCTGCACGTCCTAACGCCGCCGGCGAATTGACTTCCGACCTTGAGGACACCGTGTTGCAAAGGGCGATGGAACACTTCCGTACAACAACCCCGACTGGAAGCAGCATTGCGAATCGCAATTGACTGCCCCGGATACTGGTTGCACCGCACCTGAGTAAAAATCAGCTGCCTTATTCTGCCCACTCGCCAGACGCACATTCATCAGGCAAGTCTGCCGAAAGAAACGGTGCGACAGGCATACCCGAGGCGCTGTGGGGATCCCTGCAGCACCATCGCAAGTCCCCGCTACGTTGTGTTTACCCTCAAAACGGCAACGAGTGGGGCATCCAAAGTTCAACGGGGTAAATGCACACTCGCCTGTGGCATCACAGGAGCAGGTTGCATTGTTCTGGGTGGTAGACCTGCTGCCACAAACAGACGATTCATGCCCGTCATCAATCGATGCCACCGATCAATCACTTCCGGAGTTCCGAACAAACTTCCGTCGTCTCGATCGAAACCCTGTTCGCTGACACGGATGGATGGATCAAGGTGGACCAATGCCTCGAGCATCAGGTGATTACGGCAATCCCCGTTACTGAGTCCAGGGTCATCATAGATCCAAAGATGATTCTGCAGAGATTCATCCAACGCTTCAAGACATGCCTGTTCCCGACTGGTTGAAACGATGATGGTTCGAATTGGTCCACATTGCACATAAAACTTTGACATCAGTTTGCTCCTCCGTGACGATTGTCGTTCGCTCACCGCGGCATCATCGCCGGGCTGATAGAAGCATCGCAGGCGGCAGGACACGTTTGGTCAAAATGCGACGAAGAAATCAAAACAGGTCAAAATGATGCCTCATCAGGCACAGTCCTTTTTGCTTGCAATGCATTCGACGGGCATCCAGATGTCAACCAGCACGGCAAAAATGACAGCACGCCACCTCTGGGCACCAAGGCAGGCGTATCACAACCAGCGTCATGCGATCTGTTGCCATCGTCCTGAATGCTGTCCTTGATTCCGGATCAGACTTCGCAAACACCCTGGCCGTGACACTGAAGTCGTCACCACTGATCAATT
>JAAXJB010000121.1:8723-26897 GCA_012270065.1 Rubripirellula sp.
TCAGACTTCGCAAACACCCTGGCCGTGACACTGAAGTCGTCACCACTGATCAATTGCCCCTGATCAATTTGCACTGATCAATTGCCCCTGAGCAATTTGCAATGTCCAAGCATTACTCCTGAGTGGCCTCGACTTTACTGGCCTCATCACTGCCCTCATCATTTTCAAGTTTTTCCTTCTCATCCGAGAATGAAAGGTTGAGGGTGAAGTTGCCACCAAAAACAGCTTCCATACGCGACTCATTGGGAAGCACAGTCAGAAACGTCTCCATGTATTGACTGTTTCCACTGGGTAGAGGCTTCGGATCCGGCTTATCCAATACTGTCCCATCAGTGACATTCACCGCAAGCACTTCCAGCGTGCTGACGGCATTTCCCTGGGTACGATCAGCGACGTTCAGTCTCGCAAAGACAAGAGCTGGCGTTTCCATCGCCTGAGTGTTCGTGCAGCCCCAGGGTTGATCGAACTGTTTTGACCAGATCAGGTTTCCTTGTTCCAGAGAGAAGGCAAATGCGGCGTCGGCAGTGTGATGTGATTCTCCACGACGGGTGACCAGACGCGTTTTGCCGGCCTCCTGGACCTCGGTGGCTTGACTTGGCAACAGCACGACTTTGTCACGAAGAAAGACCGCTCTCACTTTTTCCAATTTCTGCTGAGGTTCGACCTGCGTTCGAACGACTTCCCGAGCGTCACGAAAATCCCAAATGATCGTCTCTCCGCTGGGGCTCATCATGGCCAGGTAATTGCCGGAGAAGATTCGAGTGACAAAAACGGCTGCAGAAGTATCTGCATTTGGGTTTTCAGAAGAGTTGGCTTTTTGGGTCAGCAAGACCTCCCCCGTGAAGGGATTGACGACCTTCAGGTCATAGACATTTTCTTCTTCTGTCTCTTGAAAGCAGAGCACATTTTGTCCGGCCGCACGCCACAGAACCCCATGCTGAAACGGAACTCTCTTCAATTCCCGTCCGTCTGCAACATCGTACAGCACCATTTCTTTCTCGCGGTCAGAAACAACAGCAACACGCTCGCCATCACACAACACCATTCCGCTTTTCGGTGCACCACTGTTTTCCCAGAGACTTTCGCCCGAACGCAGACCGATGGCAGCCAGCTCACCTCCCTTGAGGACGATCAAACGATCACCAAGAATCGGTCCGACTCGATACTCGGGGCGTTCTCGCAAGTTATCGGAACTCAAACGATAGTTACTGATTTGATCACCAAAGGGGGTCGCCGTTGTTTCGAGAATTGAATCCTTTCCGGAAGGGCCACTGATATCGCGTTTCCATAGAACCGGATCAACGCGTCCCGTCAGAGCAGAAAACAACTCAATCGCGAACAATTCTCCTGTGGTCTGCACGACCATCACACCACCAGAAACCAGAACAAGTTTCCGTTTCTCACTCATTCCCGTAATCAGACCGGCAAGCTGCCTGATGACTCCCTCCGGATTACGCAACATCAGTCGATTGCTACTGCCAGAACTGTACGTCATCAGATCCCAGCCCCGGAACTGCTCTCCTGCCTGCACATTGAGACTTCCCAGCAATTTCCTTCTCGACATCATGTAATTGGCGGTCGGCAATCGTCCGTTCACCTGTTTGGCCGCTTTCCAATCAACGGAGGCGTTCTTCGGCCAAGTTTTCTGATTCAGTTTCTGTCGAATACCATTGTCAATTTGCTCAACGCTCTGATTCTCTCCCTGAGTCAGTGCGGATTGACGCGACTTCAGTTGTTGCAACAAATCAAACGCATTTCGCGGCATCCCCCCCTTTGCATAGACATTTGCCAACATGAGCAGGCGTTGCGTGGAGAGTTGCTGCACTCCGCTGGTACTCGGCTGCAAATGCCCAAGAGCAGTCTTTTCGGACAAGCCGTACTTCTCATCATCCAGATACCGCTGCACCAGAACAGACCGAACAGGTTCCACCGCTTCCATGCCGTCAAAATGTGCCAGGACGCGTTCCAGACGCTCGCTGGTTCCTCCGATCATCTCCTCCACCCGCGTCTTTACCTGGCTTTCAAAGCTCTGACTCAACTCAGAATCTGCACGAAGCATGAATTCTCGCACGCGACCATTCATCCATGCATCCAGCAGGCAGACTCTCGCCACATCACCCAATACCTGACCAGCTTCATCATCCGGCTTGAAATCCGAGACGAGTAACTTGCTCAATTCAAGCAACAATGCTGCCACTTGCTGATAATCCTCTTTGTCGAGAGCAAGTCGCAAACGCAAAGCGTTGAACTCCATCCGTTGAATCGGCCGATCAATCAACTCGAACAATTCGGCAACCGCGGGATCATCCAGACTCTTTGACTCGCGTACCAGCGCGAGCATGCCCGAGACACAGAGCATTCGCACCTCATCGTTTTCGGGCTGCATCTTGCGAGCTCTTTGCAATAACTCAAGTGCTTCCAGATATTCCTCCGACTGAATCAGGAGTTCTGACTTACGGACCAGTGCATCAAAGTTATCCGGATCTTCGTCAAGCATTCTTTCGACCAGAGGCACCAGAGTCTGCTCACCAAACGCAACGCTGAGTTTGGTCGGTCCCTGTGTGATGATCTCACCATCGACCGCAACCAGATTCCCCAGTTCATAACTGGTTTCGCGTCGATCCAGCACATCACCATTTTCAAGTGAAACCTGGATGATTTCACGCGTGTTTGTCGGCAGAAAATAGCAGTCTTCTCCGAACACACCCTGCCCGGAAATCTGCTGCCCGGACTTGAACACGCCTGAATCCAATTTCCACGCCTGCCCCCCACCTTCCAAGTTGTAAGCCTTCATGGATTTTGGTCCGACAACAAAGCACTTTTGTCCCCGGATGCCGGCCAGGTACCTCATATCGAGGCGTACCTTGGGGGTAAACAGCCGCTCACCCGTCAGAAGGTTGAACCCAAGCAACCGATCGGATTCAACCGGCGTTAACAAAACCGACAAGTCGGAAATGATGGCCGCTCCGGTAAACCAACGCTGCAGCAACTGCTGGTTGCCAAGCTTTCCACGACTTTGGACCGCCTGCAACTGGCTGGAGTTGCGTTGATAATCCACACCCCATCTCAATGTGCGGTCTCCCAGATTCACGACAACCATAGCCGCGGCGCCTGTCGGACAGATCAGGCATCCATCCTGATAGCTCAACATCGCCCCGGCAACACGTCGAATCCGATCGCGGCTGATCGTCCCTGACTCCACCGACACCAACTGCTGCCGCCAGATTTCTTTTCCAGTCTTGGGCTCCAGGCAAACCAGAAAGATGTCACCAGCCAATTCACACATGGTGTAAAGCCGTCCTTCAATCGGTAAGGGCGGTCCCAGGAAAAAGGCATTTGCAAGGGGCGCATCAGGCCCCGAACTGGCTCCCTGAAACCACTTGATCATGCCCTCGGAGGCCAGTTCCAACGCGACCAGTGAATTCCCTCCCGGCGCAGTTGGCATGCCGCGATTGAAACCCAACATCGGTGAACTCACGGCACTGAGCTTCGGGAGATCTTTCAGCATGTAGACACGTTCGCCATCGCTGGTGACCTGACCATAAGGAAGGTCATTCCAAACTCTTTGTTGCAGGAAATCCGTCAATTCCGAGTCCGTCTTGCTGTTAGCCACCCTTCCGAAATTGACCACAGCAGTCTTTTCTTCCTGGTCCCCGGAATTGCTGAAGGGGTGCAACCACACACGTTTGCCAGTGCGATAATCAACCCCAACAAGATATTCGGTCGTTCGCATCAACAAGGTGTCCCCAACCCTCAAAGGCAACCAACTTGGAGGGGGCACCTGCCCATTGGAAAGCATGCTCTTTGACAATGTACTGATTTCGCGTTCCTGCTTGGCGCTCACAGTCGTGTCCAACTGCCAACGCACATTGCTCAATGGCATCTGCCCCGAAACGGCGCCGTTCCGGTTTTTCCCCGCGTTGAATAACAGATAGTCATCAAGCTGACCTGAATTCCTGACTGCCGCAGCTTGCCCATAAATTTCATCCAGCCACTTTGACAACTCACCCAATTCGGGGCCAGAACGTTCAACTCCGCCGATGCTGAATTGCTGAGCAGTGTTCTTACCATCCGCGTTCCCACCCTCCGGAAACGCCGCGGGCAATTTCCGTTTCGCCAGCTTGCAGGCAGCTGCGTGCATCACAAGAACGCTGTTGCCCAGACGCTTCACAGCACGCGGGACTGTCACAATGTCGTCCAACAGCATCGACGCTGCGATGGGACGCCCCTGAAGCATTTCATTCTGGGCCAGCAGCCAGGAAGCATCATAGCCAGCCTGTGTATGAAAATACCTTCGACGCACCTCACGAACCCTGGTCCAATCCTGTGTCGTCGCTGCCTCATTCAACATTTTTGCCGCGACCGGTCCATACTGAAGCTCATACGTTTCCAACGCAGCGGGCGGCAAATCGCCAATCATCTTGCGAAGCCTGACCTTGAAACTTTCGGTCAGCGTACTGCCAATCGCACGCTGCTCTGATGCATCCAGAAAAAAATCCTGGGTCAGCAATTCATCATCTGTTTCATCAGCTTCCCGGGCCAGCAAATCCCCCAGACGCACTACCGCATCGTTGAACCTGGAATCTTCAATCGCATCTTCGGCTTCACGTAGCTGCTGTTGCAAAATCCGAGGCAGGGTAACGAAACGGCCGGGCGTAGCTTGCAAACCTCTTGTTGAAAACAACTGCGATTGAACCAAATCAGGCTGCACGGTCGCCAAAGCACCGAGCAATACGAAGGGCAACAAATATGGTTTGAACATCACTGAAACTCTCATTTGAACCACGGTGAAACCTGATCAAAACGGGAAGTCTCCTGACCTCCCATCGGCGTCACAGACATCAACTCCATGCCTGCCCCCTGCCGGAACCGTCATTGTACGTTCCAAACCACAATCGTGGTCACCCGACATCCTACTTTCGGCTGTTGAGCCCGGTCATGATGTCGTCAAAAACAAGTTCTGGGGCCTGTTGGCCATCGATTTCCACGACGTTCCCTTGACCTTGATAGTGTTCCAGAACCGGTGCTGTCTGGGTGCGATAGATATCCAACCGTGCGGAAATCGTCTGTTCATTGTCATCAACACGATTCTCCAATCCGGCACGCTTGAGAAGTCTGCCCAGGAGAACCTCGGTGTCAACCTGCAGGTGCAGTACGACATCGATCCGCTTGCCGTTCCGGGCGAGAAATTCATCCAATTGCCCTGCCTGCTGGACAGTTCTTGGAAATCCATCAAAAAGGCACCCTGATCTGCAATCAGGTTCAGCCAAACGTTTGGTCACAATCGGCATGACAAGGTAGTCCGGAGCGAGGCGTCCGACGTCGATGTAGCTCGCAACAACCTTTCCCAGAGCCGAATCACGCCTCGTTTCACGCAGCATGTCCCCCGTCGACAGGTGAGGAATCCCGAGAGTCTCAACAAGCTTGCTGCACTGCGTTCCCTTGCCAGCGCCCGGAGGTCCGATGAACACAATCCACATTGTCAAAACCGTGATGAAAGCAGACGCGGGACCAAAAAGACGCCAACAGGTCAGATACCGGGAAGCCATGCAAACCGGCACCTGAAGACCGGACCGACGGCAGCACGTAATCGTCTCGATTACGTCACGCTATCTCCAAACTGTTTTGGAAAGGCAACCAACGCGTCGACCAGTCAACCCACTGACGGTGGGTTGATTCAAAATCGACACGCTCCCGCACAAAACGTCGACGGAGACGTCCTTGCTACTCGCCACTCTCTCCAACCACAACCCTGAAAAGGCATGCAAATGGCAAAACCACGCCGATCAAACGACCGGTGAAACTCCACCGCCGGCCCCTTCAAGCAAACCGCGATAATTCCGCATCACCAGATGGCTATCAATTTTCTGAACCAGATCAAATGCAACGCTGACCGCGATCAAGAGTCCAGTTCCACCATAAAAACCGGCGATGGAATAGGGAACTCCCAAAGAGCCGTAAACGATTGTTGGCACGATTGCGACGATCGAAAGGAAAGCTGCACCCACATAAGTGATTCGCACCATGACCTTTTCAAGATAGTCCGTTGTTCTCTTGCCAGGACGATACCCGGGGATGAACGTGCCACTGTCCCGAAGGTTGTCCGACATTTCTTTCGGGTTGAAAGTGATCGCAGTCCAGAAATAGCAGAAGAAGAAGATGAGAACGACATACAGAAGGTTGAAAACAAACGACGCCTGGTCATTCAAAGTCAGTCCCATGTAGTTGAACGAGTTGAACCAGAAGCCACCGCTTTCGAACAAACCCGCCAGACCGCCGAGCAACATACCCGGGATCATCAGGAGACTGCTGGCGAAGATGATCGGCATGACGCCCGCCTGATTGATCCGCAATGGCAGGAACTGACGTGTTCCACCGTAAACCCGTCGCCCACGAGTGAATTTTGCTGACTGCGTAGGAATTTTCCGCTGTCCCAGCGTGATAAAGACCACCCCGAAGACCACCCCGACAAACAGGACGATCAACAATACCAGGGTCTCAATTCCGATTTGCCCACGGCTCAGGCCCGTGAGTTCGGTCTTCATGTTTCGGACCAGCTCGTACAACGCCTTGGGCATCTGAGCCAGGATTCCGGCCATGATCAGCAGACTGATTCCATTACCGATTCCGTACTCATCGATTTGCTCGCCAAGCCACATCAGGAAGACGGTACCACAAGTCATCACCAGAACAGCGACTACCTGCCAGCCGAAGAAAAGTCCGGTACCATCGGAGTTGAGGAAGTCGGGATTGATATTCCCGTAGCCTTCGGCTCCGCCTGACATCAGCATGAACTTCAGGTACATGTAGCTCTGCACGATACAGATTGCCACGGTCAAGTAGCGGGTGTATTCGTTGAGTTTCTTGCGTCCCGCCTCACCTTCTTTCTTCAGTTCCTCAAGCGGTTTGTAAACGCTACCGAGCAACTGGAAAATGATCGACGCCGAGATATACGGCATGATCCCGAGACCGAAGATGGTGGCCTGTCGGAGATCGCTGGCTGCAAAAACCGTGATCTTCTCGAAGAATTCGGAGGCAGTTCCACCCTCTTCTGCCAAATCGGTCGCGATCATCGGCAATGGGATATGAAAACCGATCCGATACACAGCCAACAGACCGATGGTCAGCAGTATCTTCTTGCGAAGCTCAGGGATCGAAATGATGATGCGCAGCTTTTCAAACATGCGTCAGGTCCGTCTTGGATTCGTGCCGTCGCGATCTCATTTCGGCACGCGGCGGTCTGTTTCGTCTGATTGAATTTCAAGGTTACTCGTGACGGACGGAGAAAGTCCCGGACATTTCCCCGTCAGACTACGGTTCACCAGTTTGCAGTCTACCGGCTTCTCTTCCGGAGAGCGAGAGGAAACATCCCTCCCAAACTCCTCAAGAAACCATCCTACCATGCAAAACAAGCCCGATTCCGCTAGCGAGGTTATCCCTCGTTACCACGAAAACCGGGCTGCATGCACTGAACATTGTTCTACGACTTGCTCTTCGCTTCCTTCAGAGCGGCAACACGCTCATCGGGGGTTCGCTTGCTGACCAATTTGGTGACCGTTCCGCCAGCAGCCGTGATTTTCTCTTCTGCTGACTTGCTGAAACGGTGAGCACACACGGTCAATTTCTTTGTGATCTCACCATCGCCGAGAATCTTCACTTCATCGAACGTTCCCTTGGCCAAATCCTTGGCTGCGAGACTTTCCAGTGTCACCTCGGCCCCCTCATCAAAGGCTTCGTTGATCCGGCCGACGTTGACCGCGAAAACGGTCACGGCCCAACGATTGTTGAAACCTCGCTTGGGGACTCGCCGGAACATCGGCATCGCACCACCCTGGAAGTTGGGCTTTCGGCTGTAACCGCTGCGGCTCTTGTGACCCTTGTGACCGCGTCCGGAAGTCTTGCCGTGGCCGCTTCCTGGACCGCGGCCGATTCGCTTCCGCTTGCGGTACTTCTGGATCCCGCGATGGACATCGTTGAGGTTCATGGTGAAACCCGTTCTAACCTTATCTCTGTGACTTTTTCGTTTTCGGTTTATGCATCTGATCTGGCCTGAGGCTTTCGTGGGTTAGCCCCCACCCAAGCCGATCACGCCGTGAGTTCTTCCACTTCCAGTCCACGCAAGGCGGCAACCTGTTCCGCGGTCCGCAACTTGGATAGCGCGTCGACCGTTGCCTTGACGAGCGTGACGGGATTGTTGGTTCCGTAAGACTTCGTGAGGATGTCGTGGATTCCGGTCGCCTCGCAGACAGCTCGCACCGCCTGACCGGCAATGATACCAGTACCAGCACCGGCTGGTATCAGAATCACTTTGGCAGCGCCGTACTGCCCCCAGACCTGATGAGGAATACTTCCCTCCACCAGCGGCACATCGATCAGACTTCGACTCGCCTGCTTCGTCGCTTTCTGGACACTCGGTGGCACCTCATTGGCTTTTCCGTAGCCCCAGCCCACCTTGCCGTTGCCGTCGCCGACAACAACCATGGCAGCAAAACTGAAGCGACGCCCACCTTTGACCACTGCAGCGCAGCGTTTGATCTTGACGACACGGTCGAGCATGCCGTCTCCGACACCCTCTTTTTCCTGGTTCCGTTGCTTTCGTGGTGCGTTACTAATGGTTCGATCCTCTTCGGGAGGTGCTATCTGTTTGTTTCGTCAACTTAGAATTCAAGTCCGCCCTCACGGGCCGCCTCTGCAAATGCCTGAACACGCCCGTGGTACTTGTTGTGGCCACGGTCGAGCCGTACTCGTTTGATTCCGGCAGCAGTCGCTTTCTCCGCAATCGCCTTGCCAATCACGGCAGCCGCATTGCAGTTGCCACCAACACCGACGTCAGGCCTCAATGCCTTGTCACGGGTACTCGCACTCACAAGCGTTTTCCCGGAGAGATCATCGACCACCTGGCAACTGAAGTGTTTCAGTGTGCGATTGATACACATCCGGGGTTGCTCCGCCGTTCCACGCAGCTTGTTACGCACATGCTGGCGGCGTCGCAGTCGTTTCTTTTGCAGCTTCTTGTTCTTATCCATCTGATTACCACTCGAGCCAGCTGAAACAATGAGTTCAAGCCGACATTCTTTTTAGGTAGTGTTCTACTTGGTTGCGGACTTACCAGGCTTGAGCTTGACTTGCTCGCCCTGATAGTGAATGCCCTTGCCATTGTACGGTTCCGGTTTCCTGAGAGCTCGCACTTCAGCCGCGAACTGCCCAACCTGCTGTTTGTCACACCCTTGGACCACGATGTGGGTCGCATCGGGACAAGTGACGTTCAATGTTTTTGGAATTTTTTGATGCAACTCGTTGGCATAGCCGACTCGCAATTGCAATACATCACCGCTAATCGCCGCCAGATACCCGACACCTTTCACCTCAAGCCTCTTCTCGTAGCCTTTGGTGACGCCTTCTACCATATTGGCGATGAGAGCCCGGGTCAGTCCATGACACTCTCTTGAGGTCCGATCATCCCCGGCCCGTTTTACGACGACCTGATTGGCATCGCTATCAACTTCCACGACAATTTCAGGCCGATGCTCATAGCTGAGCTTGCCCTTGGGCCCTTCGATGCTGATGACGCGATCGGCAACGCTGACGTTGACGCCACTCACGATGGGTACTGGTTTTTGTCCAATGCGACTCATAACAGTTGCTTTTAATTCGGTCTAACTAACTTGCTTTGCAAATTCTGCTGACAGTGGTCGGCAACCCTGCTCCGCAGCGGGATCACCATGACTGTCATCAGGCGACTTCGCAAAGTACCTCGCCGCCAATGTTTTCCCGCCGGGCTTCGCGATCGCTGATCACGCCCCGACTGCTGCTGATGATGCTGATTCCCAGCCCACCAAGCACTGGCTTGAGTTCTTTTCCGCGAGTGTACATGCGACGTCCGGGCTTACTGATCCGCTTGATTGTCTGAATCACGCGTTCGCCATTGGGCCCGTACTTAAGTTCTAATCTCAGCGTGGACGTAGGATTTTCCTCATCCACTTCCTTCCAGTCCCAGATGAAACCTTCGCGTTTCAGAACGTCGGCGATGCCACGCTTGAAACGACTGGACGGAATATCGACAAATGGCTTCTCAACGCGAACCGCGTTACGGATGCGAGTGAGCATGTCGGCAATTGGGTCGGTCATCATGATGTTGTCTTCTCCCCTTCGACTTTATTCGATTCTCACCAGCTGGCCTTGCGAACGCCGGGGATCAACCCCATGTTCGCGTTTTCGCGAAAACAAATCCGGCAGATGCCGAATTTACGGTAAACCGCACGTGGACGTCCGCAGAATTTACAGCGGTTTTCCTTCCGGCTACTGAATTTTGGCTTTCGATTGGCCTTGGCTATCTTCGCTTTGCTTGCCACGGGGTGACTTTCAATTTCTTGGCTATGAAGTGGATTATTCTGTCGCGTCGTAAGCCAACTTACGCCGCTCCCTTCTTACTTTTGTCCTGCTTGAAAGGCATTCCAAGCTTTTCCAGCAGGTCACGAGCTTCATCGTTCGTGTTTGCGGATGTCACGATGGTGATGTTCATGCCCTGAGGGCGGGTGAACTTGTCCGGATTGAGTTCCGGAAACACCAACTGCTCGGTCAAGCCAAGCGTGTAATTACCGCGTCCATCAAATGCTTTCCGGCTAATACCCCGGAAGTCACGAACACGAGGCAACACGACCGACACAAGTCGATCGAGGAACTCGTACATCCGTTGACGCCTCAAAGTGACCATGCAGCCGATGGGCATGCCTTCCCGGAGTCTGAAGTTGGCAATCGACTTGCGTGCAGTGGTGATCACGGGCTTCTGCCCGGAAATCTCCGTCATGCATTCAACTGCCAGGTCGAGGACCTTCTTGTCTCCAATGGCTTGCCCCACACCCATGTTCAGGGTGATTTTTTCGACACATGGAATTTGATGCGGATTCGCATATCCGTGCAACTCAACCAACGCCTTGCGGACGTCGTTCTCGTACTTGACTTGCAATCTTGGTTTTGATTCGGCCATTTCATTGTTCCGCGTTCGCGGTTGCTAACAGCAGTATTGTTTTGATCGGTTAAACTGATTTGTGCCTGGTTACCCGCGTTCGGGACCATCGTTGCTTGTTACTTTCGGGCGTGTCTTTCACGTGCAGGCGAGATCACTCCCAGACTCGCTCCACTTGCCTTGGCGTAGCGTTCCTTGCTGCCATCATCCAAAAACCGAACTCCGATTTTGGTCGGCTTGCCGGTTGTCGGATCAACCAGCATCACGTTGCTGGCGCTGATCGGCATTTCTTTCTCAAGTCGGCCGCCCTGCGGGTTCTTCTGACTGCGACGAACGTGCTTCCAGACCTTGGCAACACCTTCAACGACGACCTTGTTGTTCTTTCGGTCGATTTTGAGAATCTTGCCGCGACGATCCTTGCCGGCTCCGGAGATCACCACAACGTCGTCATCAATACGGAAATACATGACTATCTATTCGTTTCAAACTGGATGGTTTCTAACGTGAATCTTCACTCGCTGACGATCAAACAACTTCGTTGGCCAGACTTACAATCTTCATGAAGCTGCGGTCTCGCAATTCGCGGGCGACCGCACCGAAGATGCGGGTTCCACGCGGCGTCTTATCTTTATCAATCAGCACAACAGCGTTGCTGTCGAACTTGATGTAGCTGCCATCACTGCGGCGAGTCGGCTGTTTTGTCCGTACGATCACAGCGCGGACAATCGACTTTTTCTTGATGTCACTGCCAGGGATCACACTTTTGACACTACAAACAATCACGTCACCCAAGCCGGCAAAACGACGCCGGCTTCCGCCGAGCACCTTGATACACATGACTTGTCGGGCACCGGTGTTGTCGGCGACATCGAGTCGGGATTCTTGTTGGATCATTTTCTTATCTTATTGCCTGAAAGGCTCTGTTTAACTTCCGTTGTGAATGATTCCTGCTGGACTCACTCACCTGCTGTTTCTTCCGCTGATGCTGCAGCATCCTGTTCGTCACCGGCGTGAGCGGCCTCAATCGCCTCGGATTCAGCCTGGGTGGCACCTTTGCGGGCAGCACGCAGAGCTGCCACGTCGACTTCGGTGCTTTTCTCCAGCACACGAACCAGCCGCCAACGCTTGAGCTTGCTCAGTGGTTCAGATTCAATGATTTCCACACGATCACCGGTACCTGATTCATTCGCCTCATCATGGGCATAACAAATGGTGCGTCGGCGAACGTATTTTTTATACTTCGGATGCTTGACCAGACGATTGATCTCGACACGACGAGTCTTGCTCATCTTGTCGCTGGTCACGATTCCGGAAACAACGCGTTTCGGCATGGAGTCAGGTCCGAGTTCTACTTTAGGTGATGTTGGTAATGTCTAACTTGCAGCCTTCTGACGCTCAGTCTGAATCGTTTTGATTCTGGCGATCAGTCGGCGGTTTTTTCTTATTTCGCTTGGAGTGTTCAATCGCTCGGATTGCGACTGAAACCGGAGACGGAACAGGGTCTGCGCCGCCTCTTTTGCGGTCGCATCGAGTTGCTCGTCACTCATTTCGCGAAGTTCAGTGTTACTGCTCATGTCTGTATGTCTTTAGTGCAAACCGAAAATTCATTCCGCCGCCGGATTGCGGCAGTCGTGATGCACGCAACACGACCTTGGCACGTCAGTCGCACTAGGCGGACCGGCGTTCCACAAAACGGACTTTCACGGGAAGCTTGCTGGCCAAACGTGCAAAACACACTTTTGCCTGCTGTTCCGTGACTCCTCCGAGTTCGTAAAGGATAGTGCCCGGCTTCACGACCGCGGCCCAGAAGTCTGGCTCACCCTTACCTTTACCCATCCTGGTTTCCAGCGGCGTGCTGGATACCGATTTATCCGGGAAGATTCGAATGTAAAGCTTTCCTTCGCCGCGGACGTATTGCTGAGCAGCGATACGGCCGGCTTCGATCGTCGTGGCTTTAACCCAACCGGGTTCAAGGGACTGAATCCCATAATCACCAAAGACGACCGTGTTGCCGCGCGTCGCGCTACCTTTTATGCGACCTCTTTGGCTTTTTCGATGCTTGACCCGCTTGGGCATCAGCGCCATCGGTGTCGTCTCCGTAAGTACCTTGGTTTATCCACACCTGAATCCCGATGTGCCCCTGTGGCGTCATCGCTTCGGTGAATCCGTAATCAATCTTTGCTTGCAGCGTGCTCAACGGAATTGAGCCTGCAATCTGCTTTTCACGGCGGGCCATTTCGGCACCACCTAAACGTCCAGCCATCTGGATCTTGATGCCCTTGGCACCAGCATCCATTGTCTGCTCCAAAGAACGTTTCATCGTTCTTCGGAAACTCGACCGCTTGGCAAGTTGTTGTGCGATATCTTCAGCTACCAGCTGTGCCTGCAATTCCGGACGCCCGACTTCCTCAACCTTCAGGTTGATTCGCCGTCCAATCAGGTTTTGCAGTTCGGCCTGGAGAATCTCAATCTCCTGACCTTTTTTTCCGATGATCAAACCCGGCCGAGCGACGTACATCATCACACGAACCTCGTCGCGTGTACGCTCGATCTCGATACGGTCGATACCAGCACTGCGGTACTGGCTCTTCTTGGGATGGTTCATGATGAAATTCCGCAGCTTGCGGTCTTCCACCAGCAAATCTGCAAAATCCTGCTTCGATGCGTACCATCGGCTCGACCATCCGCGGGTGACGCCGGTTCGAAATGCGATAGGGTTAACTTTTTGACCCATTCGGGGACTCAGTCAATTATGAGTAAGGGAAATCGTTACCGGAATTAAAGTTCGTCAATCGGTGTCAATGCGACACGGATGTGACTACTACGTTTCTTGATCGTGAAAGCACTGCCTCTGGCGCGAGGCCGGATCCGCTTGAACATCGGACCGCCATCCACACAAACCTCAGTCAGCACCAATTCTTCGATTCGGTGGCTTCGACCGCTGTTCTGCTCGGGCTGCTGTGCATTACCAACAGCGCTCTTGATAACCTTCTCAAGCATCCTTGCACCACGCTGTGGCTGGAACTGGAGAGTCGCAAGCGCCTCGTCGGCGAACATCCCACGCACAAGGTCTGCCAGAGGCCGAACCTTCTGTGCGCTGATACGCGCGTTTTTGTGTCTTGAGTGAAAACTTGTCATTGTGATTTCAAGAAACTACTTCTTGCCCTTTCCGCTATGACCCTTGAATGTCCGCGTGGGAGCAAACTCGCCCAACTTATGGCCCACCATGTCTTCGGTCACCGCCACTTTCACGTGCTTGCGACCATCGTGAACCATGAACGTGACATTCACGAACTCGGGAACAATCGTGCAGGCACGGGCCCACGTCTTGATTGGTTCGTTACCACCCGACTCCGCCTGTTTCTGCACTTTGAAAAACAGCTTCGGATCGACGAATGGGCCTTTCTTGCTACTTCGGCTCATGGATATTCAATTGCCAGTTACGGGTTCCTACGGCAGTCTGACCACCAGGTAATCATCGAAAATTAATGGAGCTTCAACTGACCGTACCGCTTGCTCTTGCGGCGACGGACAATCGAGCTGTTGCTTGGTTTACGCTTTTGACGAGTAGCACCACCTTTGGCACTCTTGCCTGTCGGACTCACCGGATGCCGGCCGCCCTTGGTTCGTCCTTCACCACCACCATGCGGATGGTCAATCGGGTTCATCGCAGTTCCACGAACATGTGGACGCCGCCCCAACCAGCGAGCACGCCCGGCCTTTCCCAGACGAACGTTCATGTGATCGCTGTTACCAACCTGACCGATCGTGGCTCGACAAAGACTGGAGATACGACGCACTTCGCCGCTGGGAAGTGAAATCTGAGCCCAATCTGCCTCACGTGCCATCAAGGTTGCCGAGGTCCCTGCCGAACGACAAAGCACAGCACCTCGCCCTGCCCGCAATTCAATGCAGCAGACGGTTGTACCAAGTGGAATATTCTTGAGTGGCATGCAATTGCCAACCACTGGCGATGCGTCTGGTCCATTCTGGATAGCATCACCGGCTTTCAAACCGGCAGGAGCAACAACATAGCTCTTCTCGCCGTCGGCATACTTCAACAATGCGATTCTGGCTGTGCGATTTGGATCATACTGCACCGAATCGACCGTTGCCGCCACACCGTCTTTCGCCCGACGAAAATCAATGACCCGGTACTTCTGCTTGTGACCGCCACCCCGATGCCGAGCAGTGATTTTGCCCTGGTTATTACGCCCACCCGTCTTTCGCTTGGGACGCAACAAAGCGCGCTCAGGCTTGTAGCCTGGCGTCAGCTCAGCAAAATCACTGACCGACGCGTTGCGTCGACCTGCGCTTGTCGGCTTGTAGACTCGAATGCCCATGTTTTCCGTTAACCGTTAATTGTATTCCGTGTGTACTGTCTTATGCCCGTGATGCCGCCGTTGAGACCCGCGAGTGAAGCGTGACCCTAGAAGAAATCGATCCGATGATCTTCCTGCAACTCAACAATCGCCTTCTTCCAGTCGGACGTCCGACCATAACGAAACTTGTATCGACGAAGCTTGCCTTTGCGATTCTGGGTCCGGACTTTCTTGACCTTCACCTCAAACAATTCTTCGACCGCACGCTTCACATCAAACTTCGTTGCTTCGCGATGAATCTCGAAAGCGTACTGGTTGTTGCGCGTTGCCCGGTGCACACCCTTCTCAGTCACGAGAGGCCGCAACAGAATCTGATGCGCCTCAAGCTGAACGCCGCCTTTCGGCCCGGCAGGTGGTTGTATCTGTGTCATCTGAAGTCACTTCTGTCTGTTGTGTCTACATCACTCAGTATCGGCGGCAGCATCGCCACCAGCACCGGCGAAGGTGCCATTCTTGATCTTGTCCAACGCTTCACGCGTCACCAGCATCCGATTCGGCTTCAATACCGACAGGGCATTCAACTCCCGAACAGGCTGCACAGAAACACCCGTGATATTCCGCCCGCTCTTATAAACGGCCACGTCATGATCTGCGGTCGCAACCAGAGTCGTCGTTCCATCAAGCCCAAGCGACTTCAGAACCGACGCCATCCGACTTGTCTTCGGCGAGTCAAAACCCAGAGAGTCGACAACAACCAATTCGCCATCGTCAATCTTTGACCGGATCGCCATGCGAGTCGCAAGCCGAACAGCCTTCTTATTAAGACGATAACTGTAATCACGAGGCTTGACCGTACGAGCCACACCACCACCGCGACGAACATTCGTGCGACGCGATCCAGCACGTGCGTTACCGGTACCCTTCTGGCGATACATTTTCTTGGTCGACCCGGCAACCTCACCGCGAGTCCGCGTGTTATGCGAGCCCTGACGAAGATTTGCCTGGTACATGACAACCACATCGTGCAACAACTGCTTATTGACAGTCGCGGCTATCTCATTGGTGTCGATCTCGTAGGTACCGACTTCACCGCCGGCCTCATCAAAAATTGTCAGCGTGGCCATATTCCTCAACCCACCTTGTTCGTTTCGCGAATGGTCACAAAGCCGCCATTCGGACCCGGCACAGCACCGCGAACGAGCAACAAATTATTCTCAGCATCCACCCGAACCAACTCGAGGTTTCGAGTTGTCGTCTTGGCATTGCCGTACTGACCCGCCATGCGAATCCCCTTGAACAGCCGACTCGGCGATGCACTGCAGCCAGTACCACCGGCGTGACGATGCACTTTTTTCACACCGTGAGTAGCACGCTGACCCGAGAAGTTGTGTCGCTTCATGACACCAGAGAATCCGCGACCTTTGCTCGTGCCGGTCACATCCACACGCTTGATCTCGGCGAACTGCTCGACAGTGACCTGGGCCCCGACCTCCAAATCCGTCTCACCGCGGAACTCGCGAATGAAACGTTGAGGCTCACAACCAGCCTTGGCAACCAACTCGACACCAGATGCGGCATTTTTCTTCGAACGCTTGCTGTCAAGCTTCGCCACATGCCCTCGCTCGCTGCGACTCGCCAAACGCCGCGGCTTATCTTCGAAACCCAACTGCACAGCCTGATATCCATCGCGATCGTCAGTGCGAACCTGCAGGACATGACATGGACCGGCTTGGATCACAGTGACAGGCACCGCCCGACCGTCCTCCAAGTAAACCTGTGTCATCCCGACTTTCCGGCCGAGGATTGATGGTGACATAACTTTCATCTCGCCCCGCTACCCGGGACGCCCGTCATTCGTGTTGGATTCCAAGTTTCGCCAAGCCGAACCACTGATTTCAGGCAATCTTCAATGCACCGAGAGCGATTCCGCTCGACCCAAATCAGACTTGCACTGCACCAAGGTTATCGACTGGACTTCCGTTCATCCGGAAACTGTCTCTGGTACTTTGTGTGCTATCCCCCGGGCCATTCCCGCAGCGAACCGCGAAACCCGGGTGCCCTCAGACCGAAACTACCTTGCAGACGCCTTAATCTTGATGTCTACACCGGCCGGAAGACTTAATTTATTCAATGCTTCAATCGTCTTGGCCGTAGCCTGGACAATATCGATCAACCGCTTATGAGTACGAATTTCGTACTGCTGACGCGACTTCTTGTTCACAAACGGCCCGGAAAGAACCGTGTAACGCTCAACACGCGTCGGCAACGGAATCGGTCCGTGCACCTCGCTGTGAGTGCGTTTGACTGTATCAACGATCTCTTGGGCACTCTGATCCAAAACAGAGTGGTCGTACGCTTCCATACGAATTCGAATTACTTCGCTTGCTCCGGCAGACACAGATGGGTGACCAATTAGAGAGTTGTGATACAGTGGAACCTGCGTACCGGAGAGTCCCGAGTTGTCCTCAGCGACATTCCCCGTGCGTGCAGGATGCTCAGGGCGTTTCCCATGAGCGAAGCGAGAATTTACGGGTCGAATCCCTGTCCGTCAACGGCTCTTGGCCATAGTATCGAATAATTCTTTGGTACTTTTTGTTTTTTTTGTTCGAATCGGCATGCAACTGAAAACGCGAGGACCGAACCCCTTGGGATCGCGTCTGCCTGCGGCTGGCGTCGGTGTCCACCAAAAGCCCCCAACCCTCCTATCCACGACCCCAGCCAACTCGAATCCCACGACAGCTATTTTTCATGGCCTCCAAAAAACCGGACCGTGATGTTGCCGCCGAGCGGCCTCAGCAAACCAGCAAAATCCCGGCTGCTTCGGAAAAAGACGATGAGCAGGGCGTGGTGTCGGCTCAAATCGCGAAACATACGCCTCTGTCCCCG
>JAAXJB010000055.1 GCA_012270065.1 Rubripirellula sp.
CAATCAACACTCATCCGCTCGATGATGTCCACAAGACAGGACTTCAAAGAGAACATTTTTTATGATGTCTCAGCATGGCATCTTCCTACAGCCCTGGATCTCCAGGTCAAAGAACTTGACGCCCGTCGCACCGAGGCACTGATTTCTTCAGCCCGCACAGATGAAACGGGAAAGGCTGCCATTGCACCGGACTTCAACAGGCAATATGCCGGGTTCGCAGTCAAACCGGATTCGCTTCAGCTCCCAACACTGATCGCCTTGCTGCAACGTCAAAAGGCGAATCTGCGTGTCACAACCCAACCGATGGAGTTTGCTACACGGAATGGGCTTGTCCGGTACCCTCAAGGCACCTTGCTGATGCTAAGGCAGCCCAATCTTGCAAATTGGAAACAACTCGTAAAAGCTTTACGGGACTTCAGCTCTGATGCAGCGATTGAAATACTTCCCGTAACCAGTAGCCTCACGCCAAAAGGCCCCGACCTCGGCAGTGACACCACGCTCGACATGGTAGCCGCAAACCCTGCACTCATCGTTGGTGCCGGCACAAACGCCTACACAGCCGGTTCACTGTGGCATCATCTCGACGTTCGCATCAGGCAACCGACGACACTCATCGACACAGTCAACTTCACGGCAGCGAACCTGCAGGATTACACGGTTGTGATCCTGCCCGATGGAAAATATGGGCTGTGGCATGCTGCTCACGCAACAAAACTGCGACAATACCTCGAAGGCGGTGGAGTGGTGATTGCTGTATGCAACTCGGTTGACTGGCTTAAAAACAACGGGGTTATCAAGATGAATCAGCCAAAACACCAAGACGATACCAATGGTAGCGCCACGTCACTGGCGACAAATGAATCACCGAAAAAGCGATTTGGCGATGCTCGCAACGATGCGGCACTCGAATCGATCGCCGGAGCGATGTTTCGGACTGAAATTGATTCTACGCATCCTTTGAGCTACGGATTTCCAAACGACACTGTTCCGGTCTTTCGACGCGGGACATACACGTACACACCGCCCGAAAACAGCTATCAAACAGCCGCAATCTATGGGGACGTCATTGCGGGTTATGTCAGTGAGAAAAACAGAAAGCATCTGAAGGGAACTGCGGCCGTCTTTACGGTTCCAGTGGGCAAGGGGCATGTGATCGTGCTCTGTGACAATCCGGTTTTCAGGGGCTACATACGATCAACTGAGCCATTCTTTACCAACGCAGTGTATTTGGGGCCAAGCTTCAAAATCCCCGGGACTTCAACTGACGAGCACGAACACTGAAACATTTATCCAGAAACAGCGAATTCTGGTTGGTTTTCGAATGCCGATGCGAGCGGCACATGGATCCCTGGTGCGAGCAACTGCATGCTGGCAACCGAACCAGTTGATCAAAGGGAATCACTGATCTGAATTTTCGATCCTCTTTTCGAGATCGTCTCGAATGTCTGCTGGCATGAAATACTCAGCCGTTGGATGCCAGATCACGTCGTACTGTGTTTTCTTTGCTTCGTTCACAGGCGAGGCAGACTTGTCCTCCGGTGAAATCCAGATGGAGATCACCCATCCAAGTCCGCAGGTGAGAAGCAGACACACAATCAACGCTGCTACGGTCTTTCGACTTTGATACAAGATCTGACGCAAACCAGATTGACTCCCGAAACGATAACGCTTTTCTGGTGAAGCATGAATGGACGTGATTCGTTGGCAGATGTTCAGATTATCTGCTGCACCTGCTACTTCTGATTGCCGTACTTGGCAAGCAAATCACTCGCGCGCTGCTGCCCCATTTCCAACTGACTGCCACTGAGTAATGTACTGACACGATCTCGTCGCAACTCAGCATTCTGGATGCTAATCGCGGCCACATCAAACCACGCGTAAGCTTCCACGTTGTCCTGTGCAATTCCGGTTCCAGTTTCGTAAGCCATGCCCAACATGACCATTGAATCTGCGTGCCCCTGCTCTGCCGCCAAGCGATACCACCTAGCTGCTTCAGCATCGTCCTGCCTCACGCCCTCGCCGTTGGCATAGGACACCCCCAAACTGAACTGGGAATCCGCATCCCCTGCTTCAGCTGCTTCCTTCCTCAACGTGATTTCAGACTTGCCGCAACCGCTCAAGGGCAACAAAGCCATTACCAGACAAATCCCCAGTGTGAGACATTTACTCATGATTACTCCAGTGTCTGTTGAAAATTCACAATCATCAAAATTGAGGAAATCAAAAGGCGTGGCGACCGAAGATGTTTCGAGAGAACAATCTGACCTGACTGGTGCGATTCTACCACGTTGATTTTGTGCGCAAACTTCATCCGGTGCCAGCCAATTCACAAGTCATTCCCGGCATGTCATTTTGGCAAGTATTGTTCTGCTTTTCGTTCCATCATGCCATCTGCATGAGTGCTTTTTCCATCGCGGCAGGCTTGTTCTTTACCACATTCTTGGGCCGTATCGATTGAGGTAGTCAGCAGCCCGCTTTTTTGCCTCGCCCAGCTTGCCATTGGGCTTTTTCCCAAGCGCAGCCTCGGTGGCACGCAACCTGGGAAGGAAGCCTTTGTGACCGATTTGACACCCAAAGTCGAACCAGGCGTACGCTTCTACCAGGTCCTGCATCACGCCGATTCCATTCTCGTTCATTACACCGATGCGCCAAACTGCGTCCACATGTCCTTGCCTGGCTGCCCTTTGATACCACATTGCGGCTTCGACCTGATCCTGCACCACACCTTCGCCGCGGTCGTACATTCCACCTAGCCTGTACTGCGACTCGGGATACCCCCGTTCCGCTGCCACGCGATACCACTTCACAGCCTGCACGGCATCTTGTGGCACACCAATGCCTTCAGCATACATTTGCCCCAATATGATCTGAGCATCCGCATTCCCACCCTCCGCTGCTGTTCTCGTTTCGTCAAAATCGGGAAAGTCAAGTTTGAGAGACTTCCTCCAAGAATCGATTCTCTGCGAAGCTGGATCTTCCGAGCAGCCACCCAGCAACAAAAAGAACGCAGCCAGAACCTTGATCAGTCTCATGCTCATGCCAATATCAGTCGTGCAGAAGGTTTCAGATGAGTAATCAGAGAGAGCCAAAGCAAATCCAGCGGTGCAGGACAGAAATGAAATCATCCAGGAATCGTCATCAGAACCAACGTAACACAAAAGAGCCGGGAACTCATGAGATTCGAACCTGGAATGACTGATCCTCGCTGGGGCACAGGTTACCAGACTTGACAGCGTATTACACTCTTGTGATGAAAACGCCCGAGAAAGATTCCTCCCTGTCCTTGTGATGCGGAGGAGTTTTTTTTGGAGTCATTGAATGCATTCCATGGGACTCCAGCGTAAAAATCCAATCCACCGTGATAGCACGATCCTGCAGTTCCTGCTGCTACAGCTGAAGAGTGCCGCTGTTTGAGTATCGCTGTTTGAGTATCGCTGCAGGATGCGAATCTCGCATCGTTCACCGCGAATCGGCACGGCTTGATTGTCACCCTTATCGGATCGCTGATGACACAGCACTTGAAGGAACGACGAGGACCGTCCCATGTCGCATCTGCGCTGCTGGCAAGGACATTTCCGCCGAACGGTTGGTCCAGGTCTGCAGGTCAGGACTCGTCGCCAGACAATAAGAGAAATCACTTCCCGGTGAATCCCAATACAGGAACCACATGCTGTCACGTTTGAACAGCGAAGGGCCCTCACCCATCTGGTTCACAATGGAAGTTCCCGAACCGACGATTGGCGGGCCGAGCTTTGCATCATAGGGTCCTTGCATCCTGTTGCTGAATGTAAGCCGCAAATTCTTACCACCACGTTCCGGCTTCAGCTCATGCTTGATGACCATCACCCAACGATCGTCTGCTGAGTCCTCGGTACTGCGGTCATCGTGGGCGATAAACGGATCAATGACACTGAATTCGGGATCAGGACTGAAGAACAATTCGGGTGCGGTAAAGGACTCGAAGTCCGTGGTGCGACTTGCATAACTACGATGGTCGTAGCCGTGCATATCTTCGCTTCCATCCCCATCGTCGAACTCAGCCTTGAGTGTTGAACTCCACAGAATCAAATACTCCTCTTTCTCAGGATCCCACATCAACTCGGGGGCCCACGTATTACGCGCATCAGTGCGCTCACCCCAGACATCAATTTTCCGCGGTTTTGACCATGTTTTCAGATCGGACGAATTGGAATAGCCAATGCTGCGAGAGTTCCAACTCGTGGTCCACACCATGTGAAACTTACCATCGCGAAAAACAATCGACGGATCGCGAGTCAGACTTTCATCGCCCCACGGCGGTGCTGGCATGATGACTTTGCCGTCATTCAACCAGTCGAACTTCAGACCGTCGTAACTGTAGGCAAAGTAGACCCCCGTTTCGCCGTTACCCAAAAAGTATGGCAACAGGAACAGCTCGTCTTTCTTTTCCTCAGCAGATAACCGTGCTGTCGACAAGAACAGGGCCAACAGTAAACAGCCCAGCAGCAACAGTGATCGTGTATGCATGAACTCGTGGGGACCGCATACTGGATCGTGTTGGTATGAAAAAACATGCGATGCCACGCAAACGTGGTCCTTTGATCGCGGGGATTGCTCGCGGCGTTTCAACATGACCATGGCTTATTGTTATCCTGGGGTGAGCGAACTGTTTCAGGTTGAATATTCTGCCACTGCGGAACATCCGTCAGATGGTTTTCACGTCGATGATGACTTCGGCAAATCTTGAACATGATGCACATTCTAAGCGGCGAAGCCCTCGCCGGAAAATCGACTACCAAGATCGAAACATGACCATTGTCAATGGTGATCGAAATTGTCGCGGAAATGGACGAGAAACTAGGAGTCATCAGCATGTCTCATGCAACAGTCGAACCCCAGGTTCCGCTCCCCTATTTCAAATCAGGTATACACACGACACCGCGAATCTTGGGGTCACTTCACGGCAACTATTTATCAACTGCCGAAGCACCAGACGAACGGAACTCCAGCGACAATATCCGAACCATGTAATCAACAAATGGTTGGGGCACAGTTCAGCGGTGGCAGAACGGCATTACCTGCAAGTCACCAAAGACGACTGGAACGAAGGCGCGACCCGGGAAACCGTCTGTAAAAATAGGCAAACTATCCCCCACACGGACGACCGCAGATGCCGGCCAAACGATTCTGGTGGTAACACGGGTGGTAACACACACGCGAATACAGGGGGCCACAGCAGAACGGGCGCACAAAAAAAGCCCGTAAAAACACGGCTACATGCTCCTACAGGCTCGGGCATTGCTGCCCAGGCTACCCCGCAAGGACTCGAAGAACCGCCGATATACACGGGGGATAGCGATATTTTGCCCGGTGGTGGTGGCACCGGTGGTGACACACACGCGGCCATAGAAGCGTTCAGCAGCCTATCTGACCTGACGGCCCTATGGCCGTATCTGGACGACCAGCAACGCGAAACAGTGCTGGACGTTGCACGGGCATTGGCAAAAGCCAACACGTCTACACCGTCTACGGTCAACACTTCTGCACAGATACCCATGAAACCACGTTAAGCGTAGACGGCCAAAGGCGGAAACGTTCACGCCGGCTGTTTTGCTGACGCCCTACGACGACCAAC
>JAAXJB010000103.1 GCA_012270065.1 Rubripirellula sp.
ATGGGAAGAAGAGCCCGTCAAAAACGCCTGGCCGAACAGAAATGGATGAGATAAACCGTTAACGGCCCAGTGCTCAAAAGCCAGCTGAAAGTAAAGCTTCGGTAAGGTGCGGCAGATCGATGGTTTCCTCTCAGCTGCTGCGGTGTTGGGACGCTGAGGCATTGTGTGGTCTTTTTTTAGCCCCCAGCAGGATCGCATTGGGCTGTGCAATCTCTTTTCACGTAACACCTCCCCGATCTAGATGACAGCGTGGCGTTTGGGCTGATATGATGAGCCCCGTGACCTTTGCGCATCATCTCCCTTGATCCAACCTAAGTCCCCATGCCCCGCGACGACTACCAAAGCCTAGGTGACGAGAACACTTTTGATGGTGGAGAGCCAGATTCTAATCGTGAGCCACAGAGTCTAGGTGATGAAGCTACGTTTGGTGGTGATGCTGGCTACGTCGACGACGCTTTTGACGATGACATGGAAATCGTCGATCTGGCGGCCCGCTACACCACCGAAGGAACCCTCGGCAAAGGTGGCATGGGAGAGGTGTTGCTGGCCACAGACACGCGGCTCGAAAGAAAGGTCGCTATCAAGCGTATTCTCGGTAGCGCAGCTCGAAGTAAAACCGCCGTCAACCGTTTCTTGACGGAAGCTAAGTCGATTGCTGCACTGAACCATCCCAACATCGTGCAGATTTATGATTATGGCCGTGCCAAAGATGGCCCGTTCTTGATCATGGAGTATGTCGAGGGCAGCAGCCTGCTGAACAAATGCCGTGAAGGGGCGATTCCGCTCGAGGAAGCCATTGATGTGGCCTGCCAGCTATGTGACGGCCTATCCAAGGCTCATGCTGCCAACATTGTTCATAGGGATATCAAACCGGCGAACGTGCTGTTGACCCAGGATGGCGTTCCAAAACTTACCGACTTCGGTCTGGCCAAAGATGAAGCAGCTGACACCGGTATGACGATGGCTGGTGCTGTGCTGGGAACTTTGGACTTCATGCCCCCAGAGCAGCGTAAAGATGCGGCGCTGGCTGACAACCGCAGCGACCTGTGGAGTCTTGCGGCAACGCTCTATCAGATGACAACCGGTGAATCGCCACGGGTGATCGATCTTGATGAGGTGCCAGCGGAACTTCGCAAGTGCATTGCCAAGGCTCTCAAAAGCAAGAAAGAGGACCGGTACCAGACGGCGGTCGAGTTGCGAGATGCACTGAGGTTGTCGTTGCAGGAGGCAGTGCCAACGGTCGTTCAGCAGGCTTCCCTCGGTGACGGAGAGTGCCCAGAGTGCCATACGCAGAATGAAGCAAATCGAAAGTTCTGTCGTGAGTGTGCTGGACCGTTAAGAATCAAGTGCCTGAAGTGTGAAAGCGAGATGGCGGTTTGGGATAATGTTTGTGGAGAGTGTGGTGGAAAACAGCAGGAGTTAATTGACGCTCGACTGAGTGACCTTCAGAGACAGAGAGAGCGAGCCGAAGAGTTGCGAAGCCAGTTCGAATACAGAACCTGCTTGGAAATTGCGAAGGAGATTTTTTCGATCCAGGATGATCGTCTGTCGCAACACAAGGTTTGGGCGGAAGAGTTTGCAAAATCAGTTGACACGGAATGGAAACAGCAACAAGATTCGGCCCGTCAGCATTTCGATGAAGCCAGAAAACATCGAGAGGTGTTTGACTACGATTCGGCGATCCACGCGATTGAGTCGATCCCCGATGCGATACTGACTTCTGAAATGAGGAGTTACTTGCAAGCGTTGGAATCTGATCGCACAGAACTGGTGTCTCTTGTCAGTGAAATCAGAGCAAGTATCCAAAAACGGGATTTGGACCAGTTGTTGCCGAAGGTTGATCGTGCCTTGAAGCTTAAAGCGGATCATGTGGATCTGAATACGCTTCAGCAGCAACTGATGACACGCAAGAAAAAGTTGGAAAAGAAGCGAGATGATGCATGCTTTGAGGCTGCGGTGTTGTTGGCAGACGGAAACGCCAGAGCAGCATTGGAATTGGTAAAGAAAGTGCAGACGGAACTCACGAGCTCGCAGCAGGAATTACACGATAATCTCAAGGAGATTGTGTCGGCTGAGGCAAGATTGTCGTCTCTTTTGAAGGAAGCAAAATCTTCGGGGGCCATGAAGCAGAAATCAGTCGTCGAACTCTTGTCACGATCCGTGGACTACTTGAAACTGAACCCAAAACATGAATCGATTGGAAAACTCAAGCAGGATTTGCAGCAAAAACTTACAAATTGCTCCGAGGACGCTTTGGCTGATCTTCCCGATCAGGTTCTAGCCGGGCTACCGGTGACGATTCTAGCTGAGCTCCCGGTGCAAACCTTAGGCAGGCTTCCCGTGCAGGTTCTTGCGAAGCTGCCACCACAGGTATTGTCCCGACTACCACCACAGAGTTTATCACGGCTGCCGGTACAGATTTTGTCCAAGTTATCCATGCAAACGTTAGCGAGGCTTCCCGTGCCAGTGCGTGCCCAGCTTCCCGCGCCTACGCTTGTCAAGCTTCCCGCGATAGTGAACTCCATCGGTATGAAACTGAAGCTGCTTCCGCCAGGCGTGTTTCGCATCGGACGCATCGACCCACATGGAGGAGAAGAACTGCAACGGGAACACGGAGTCGGGTCTCTTCTGCCCCATAAAGTGACGCTCACAAAGGCGTTCGCGATCGGCGTATATCAGGTCACTCAGTCGGAGTTTCAACACGTGATGGGTATGAACCCCAGTCTGTTCATAGGTACTCAAAACCCAGTCGAGAGAATCTCTTGGAACGACGCGGTGCGGTTTTGCCGGAAGTTATCCGCGAAACAGGATGAACGTCGTGCCAAACGTATTTATCGCTTGCCAACGGAAGCTGAGTGGGAGTATGCGTGTCGAGCTGGGACGACGACGACGTTCGGATTTGGGAAGGCTGGAGATGCGATTGACGTTGATGATTACCTCTGGCACGGGAACAATTCTAACGGTACGACTCATCCCGTCGGACTCAAAAAAGCTAATGCTTGGGGCTTGTACGATATGCACGGCAATGTGTCGGAGTGGTGTGCTGATCGTTGTTCGAAGTCGCTCGTGGAGGATAGTGAAATCGACCCCCAGGGGCCAAAAAAGGGGGATTGGCGGGTGATGCGGGGCGGCGCTTTCCTGTACCACGTGACCGAGTGCCACTCTTTCGCACGAAATGGGGGAAATCCAACAGAGGTGGATGCTAACGTGGGATTCCGCGTAGCCTGTGATGTGCAACGATGACAAGTCAACTGGCAGGAATGCTCAACTGGTAACGCGATGGTGGTGCGGCGTCTTACATAGGTTGACGGATCAATGGTTAGTCAATATCCATCCCTTCGACAATTACCCAGCTACCAAAGTAACCGGGCTGATCTGACTACCCCCCAGTCTTTGCACCAAGTTGAGTGAGAGAATCAGGGTTGGTAAAGCGGCTGTGTTCTGGAGGCTGAGGCGTAGCCGAAGCCGGAAGAACACAGCCGGCCGCGTATGCGGCAGGGGTTTGATAATCCAATGAACTGTGGATGCGGTGATGGTTGTAGTCGAGTCGCCAGCGATCAATCACCCAGCAAGCTTCCTCGAAGCTCAGGAAGATTTCACGGTTTAGCAGCTCGTCGCGAAGCGTGCCATTGAACGATTCGACATAGCCGTTCTCCCAAGGGCTGCCCTTGGCGATGAACAATGTTTTGACATCAGCTTGTTTCAGCCAACGGCAAATTACTTTGGACACGAACTCTGGGCCGTTGTCAGGTGTAAAGCAAGTCATAATCGAGGGTGGTAAGCGGTCGTCAGGAAGAATGATTGGCAAAGTGCCACGCCCGATTGTCATTGATCTGGAGTAGGGGAATGCAAATCAAGCTGGAAGGATGGCAAGATGGGTTCAATGTTGTCGAGGCGTGCAAGCTGATTGTCGCCAACTCATCGTTGAACCTAATGGAGGCCAAGCGAGCGTGCGAGGCTCTGCTGGATGGGCAATCTCAGGTCATCGTCGTTGAATCGGAAGATCATGGGCGTGAATTGGCTGATTCCCTGAGTAAGCTACATGTCGAAGTGCAAATGGATTATGGGCCGAATTCATGAAAATGCCAGCCTGCCTTCGGCTTCTGCATCACGATCTTCGCAGGCTGTGCCGGTTTGAATGGTTGCAGCTTGGCCGGTTGAGCAGGCCTCCACGGCTTGAACACCGGCACGCCTAACGGCGGTGGACGATCCGGCGTCGGCTCCGTGGTGGGATCAGCTCGATGCAGACGTTGACGCCGATACGTGGCGACAGATCAATCTTGTGGTCACCAATGACCAGGGCTCCAGGAGTGAGGTTGACCTGCTACGTCCTGTGAGTTGGTTGTCTGCTCATCAGGCAAACGTGGGCGGTAGGATCTACCTGTCGATGCCCGAGATGGGGGTTGAGGGGTACGGTGAGGTGATCTCGATTGGCAACTCACCCGAGATTGCCAGCGGGTCGGGCTGTGTGGTGACGGGGCGTTTCAGGCATGTCAGCGATGATGTACTCAGCGTACGTCTGAGCGATCAATCGGCCGCACTGGGGGTGACGGTCCAGCATCCAGTTTATTCGCTGGATCGCGGTGATTTTGTTGCGACCGGTGCGTTGTCAGCCGGTGAGTGTTTAGCGACGCTTGCCGATCCCACCGCCGTGTTTGGCATTCAGCCACAGCAGGCAGCAGGCCAGCACAAACCGTCTACGGCCTCATGCCTTGTTGGTAGCGGAGATGATTAAGATAGCACTGTTGCTTCTTCGCTAGCCTAGGTTTCCGACGGTCGATACCTTTCTCTAGTGCTTCAATGATCGATCCGCGAAGACGTTGAAGCGATTTCAAGAATTTGGTTCATGGATTTTGAGAATAATAAATCGAAGCAGGAACTGCTCTTGAAGTATCCAAGCTTTTTGAAGGTCTGTGACGAACGAGACCAGAGAATAGATTTTCATGCACTGCGGCACACCTGCGGGGCGTGGTTGGCCTTGTCGGGCGTTCATGCGAAAACGATTCAAAGCATCATGCGGCACAAGGACGTGAAGCTGACTCTCGAAACGTACGGGCATCTCTTCCAATCCATGGAACGCGAGGCACTTGACAAGTTGGGGCAGCTTACCGCTTAATCTTGCCAATGTCTGGCGGCTTCAGTGAAGGTTGCTGGGGGTTGTTCTGGGGGATTTTGAGTGCTTGCACGGCGTTCATGTGTGCAGAAATATCCCCTATCTATCCCCGCAGCGGGTTTTTGAGGGATCACCGCCTCGCTCCCAAACCGAAAACACCGTAAATTACGGGCTCGGGGCTGTAGCTCAGTTGGTTAGAGCTGGGGACTCATAATCCCTAGGTCGCGGGTTCAAGTCCTGCCAGCCCTACTTCTTTTCTACCCGGTTTTCTACCCGGTTTTCTACACCCGGCAAAATCGGACCCCATCCGGTGTAGTCGTTTCGTTGGGTTCCAGGCCATGAAAGTGGCCCAGCGGTGCGCCCAATACCCGGTGCACCCAATGCGCAGTGCACCCAATAAGCCGGTGCACCCAATGCGCAGTGCACCCAATA
>JAAXJB010000071.1:0-2894 GCA_012270065.1 Rubripirellula sp.
TTTCCAACACGCATCGCCCATTTTCTGGAAAGTTTAAACGGGTTTCGTAGGCTTGATCCCGTTCACCCTGTTTTTGACTTCAAGAAAGAGCAATCCCATGCATAAGTTTTTAAGCATCATCTGTCTGGCTGGATTGATGAGCCTGCCTCACGTGAAGGAAGTGTTTGCCCACGATGATGTCAACGACGTTGATGCGAAGACCTGTGTGAAGCAGGTTCAGGAGTATTGGTCGGCCTTTAGCCGGTTGGACGCGGCCGCAGCAGTTGCGTTGCATAGTTCCAAAGGAATCTATGCAACAAATTCTGATGGAAGTTTTCACAAGCCGCTGAAGATCACGACGGCTGAACAAATGAAAGAAAATTTTGCGAGCTATTCAGGGCTATGGAAAGTTTACTACCCCGAAGGGATCCCACTCAGCAAGGATGTAATCCTCACTCGCTATTATCTGGAAGGTTTAAGCAAGTCCGGCGCGAGTCAAACACCCTACCGCACCCGTGTGACGCACATTTGGGTGAAGGAAAATGGAAAGTGGGTGACACGATCCTGGCATTTTTCACCTGCAAATTACGGTGGCGTCCATGTGACACAATCGTTCGATTTCAATCGCGAGAAATAGGCTCAGGCGATCGGCTGTCTCGCGGTCATCGCCGTGCCCAAGGCGAGGAATTGTGCAGTCCCATGACGGGTTCTCGCGATCAATGAAAGACACTGCCGCTGCCTAAAGTGCCAGTGGAGGTACTGAAAGTGTCAGCGGCAGGATTGCGGGTTTTCATTTCCGTGATGTAAGTCGAGCCGACGTCTGGTCAAATCAGCCAACGAAGCAGAATCTGGTCGAACCGGCCCATCAACCAGGTCAGGGCCAAGCCAATCGTTGCTCCAGTTGTCAGCACGACTCCCATCTCGACCAGGATCATGCCGCTCATTTGTCTCGTGGATGCACCGATTTTCCTGAGGGTGTCGAATTCGTTCTGACGTAAACGGAACGTCAGCAGGAATACAAAGACGACCAACAAAATGCACGCCCCTGTGACCAACGAGAGTCCCGCCAGCACCAGATTTCGGACACGTAGAACCGAGGCGAGCAGTCGTCTTATGACGCTCAACGGCTCAATCAACATCACCTTGGCGTCAGTGCGTGCCGAGTACTGACCGATGAGCAGGGTTTCTGCACGTGTGTCGGTGGGTACGATGATACAGGCAGTGACAGGATAATCTTCTCGGCGCCCATGGAAGTGAAATGCACCAATATTTTCATTGGTGATTTCCAGATGAAGTTTCTCGGAAGAACTTCCCGGCGGCGTTGCTTCCTGGGCGGATTCGTTCTGATCGGACCCGTCGGTTGCGCTGGGCTGCTGGAAGTGGCCATGCCCGATTCCGTCCATGATCCACGCTGTTTCCATGGAAACAAAAACGACGTCATCATCGGGCGAATCCGACGGGCTCAGCACACCCGTGACTCGAATCCGCAGTGGGTAATCTGCCGTGAGATTGAAAATGGTTTTGGGATCCGACGTCAAATACTCTCCCGGCGACACCCCAAGTTTTCGAGCGGCTGCAGCGCCGAGGACACAATCCCCATAGCGTCTGCTGAAAGCACCCTCGTCAAGCTCCAGACCACGATGCTTGTAATACGCCTCGGTCGTGCCGACGATGGCCACGCCCGAAGTTGAAAATCGCATGTGCAGGGGAATCGCTTCGGCCCTTTGCCGGTCGACTGCCATGACTTCGCCCATCGTCATGATGGTGTGTTTTCTTCCATCAAAGTACAACGCAGAAAGCGTGACGTCGGTCTTGCTGCCTGCTGCGGCAAGCATCAACGGAGTGGAGGCGGCGCGTTGTTCCAATGTGCTGGCTGCACGCCGAACCAGTAAATACGGGGTCAGAGGAACAAAGACAGCCATGGCAACGCAGAGCGTCAAAAGCAGGGAGCGACGCCAGTAGTAAGTCACAGTGGCGATCGAAAAACGCAAGACATCCATCAAAACCGCCCCTGCCATTGAAGGACGGTACTTGTCTCATGCGAACTGTCGAACTGATCAATACAGCTGAGGTCGTGCGTTGCCATGACAAGCGTCGCATGATCCTCTCGACATCGTTCGAGCAGCAGTTCCACGACCGACCTCTTCAACGCCGGGTCAAGATTGCCGGTGGGTTCGTCTGCCAGCACAACACTGGGTTGCGTCACCAATGCCCGTCCGATAGCAACACGTTGCCGTTCACCTTGGGACAGCCGTTCCGGCCGTCGTTTTCGAATGGACCCCGACAAACCGAGCTGATCGCACAACTCGTCAACACGTGAATGAATTTCCGTCGAAAGCCGCTTCTGATGCAGCAGACGCATCGGCAACAGCAGGTTTTCGTCAACCGTCAGGTGAGGCAGCAATTCGAACGACTGAAAGACAAATCCGATGTTGGCGAGTCGGAATCTGCGCCGTTTCGGCTCAGGCATCGAACCCAAAGACTGCTTCGCAACCTGGATCGAACCATCGGCGACACCCAAAATTCCCCCAGCAAGTTGCAACAACGTTGTTTTTCCCGATCCACTCGCCCCGATCAGCGCAACACATTCGCCCGCGGCGATTGACCATCGTGGGACATGCACACGCGATACATGGTCTCCCGGAGTCTGCGGATACGAATAGTGCACGTTGTCGAACAGAATCAATGCCAGAGGCCCAAAGAGGTTGCGAGGATCCCATCAGAACCGGGACGGGTGGATTGCGTTATACTGTAACATGCCGCACATTGAGAACGATGGCTGCCAAGTTCTGAATCCAGTCCTGAATGGCGGCAGTGGTGATTGGAGTCACGCTCTGGGCGTGAACAACGCCTTGTCGATCACGCGACAATAACCCGGCAATAACCACGGCAAGGGCTCTGAAAGTGTTCGCAAA
>JAAXJB010000071.1:2994-9556 GCA_012270065.1 Rubripirellula sp.
CACGCGACAATAACCCGGCAATAACCACGGCAAGGGCTCTGAAAGTGTTCGCAAAGCCGTTTTTTCAACGAATTGTCTACACCAGTCTGGGCGTGCCCGGATGCGGTCGGGGGACACTGCGATTTGGCTCTTTCGAATGGCTTGGCGGTTGGCTTGAAATGAATACGATGCTGTATGCCGAACTGGCGCACCGGTTTGTTGAAGCCGAATGATGGGGCCACGGCAAGGTTGACCAGCATGACTCGGAATCAAATCCACTCGAAGAAATTCAGGCAGTGATGGCCGCGTTAACAACACCTCCCGCAACCACAGATGAGTCTTGATCTGATGCCATTCCCGCAACGTCCTCATCATGCCTTGCTTTTCGCGACAATAAGCTTGCTCGCGTCGGTGTTATCCGGCCGCAGTCATGCCGAGGTCATTGAATTGACTTCCTCGTGTGATGTCGAACTCGGCGCAATCAATGCGGTGTGTATTCGATCCAATGAGGGGTCGGTAGCCGTGTATGGCTGGGATCAGCCAGTCAATCAGGTGTTGCTCACTCACGGCCGACGGGACGTGATATGGAGGGCGAGAAAGGCTGCCGAAACGGCCGAAGTCGTTGCTCCCGCGAGGGAACGTGATTTGCTTGAAAACGGCGTTGATTATTGGGGTCGATTTCAACAAACGCGTTACCATGACTACGCGCAACAAACGACCAAGGTTCCGTCGCATGCCTGGACCGTAAATGAATGGGTCAAGGGTGGTGATCTGGTTCAACTTTCTGGAACCCGTTTTGAAGTGATTGAAACACCGGGCTTTACCAGAGGCGCGGTCAGTTATGTCGCTGTTCTGGACGGTAAACGCGTCGGTTTCATCGGAGATCTCATTTACGGCAATGGCAAGTTGCTCGACCTGTACAGCTACCAGGATGCGATCCCGGAAGCGCAGATACGGGGTTACCACGGTTATGGCGCGAGGCTGGCCGACCTCGTCACCAGTCTGACTCGCATCATTGAGGCCAACCTGGATGTGGCGGTCCCCGCACGCGGCCCGATCATTCATCATCCGTCGGAGGCCGCGGCAAAGCTTCGTCAGCGGGTGCAGGCAATCTATCACAACTACCTGTCAACCAATGCGTTGAACTGGTATTTCAAAGAGGAGCGGATGCGGGCATGCGGCCGCCGTGTGCTGGGGCAGGAAGCCGCCATCGAGTTGATGCCGTACTGCAAGCACGAAAAGACACCAGATTGGATCTACGAGAATTCGACAAGCCGTTTGATCATGTCGGAAACCGGTGCGGGATTTTTGCTCGACTGCGGCTCGAATCGGGTGATCGAGTCGATCGAAGAATTGATCGAACAACAGGCGGTGGACAAGGTGGAGGGCATTTTTGTGACGCATTTTCACGATGACCACACCGACGCCGTTGCCAATGCCGCAAAGGTTTTTCAATGTCCGGTGTACGCCACCCGGGAATACTCGGATGTACTTGAACAGCCAGCTGCTTTTCATTTGCCAGCGATGACCGAAAATCCGATCCCGAACATCACCGTGATGAAGGACGGGGCAAAAATGAAGTGGCATGAATACACGTTTACATTCCATTTTTTTCCCGGTCAGGCGTTCTATCATGGCGCGATGCTGGTTGAAAAAGCGGGCGAAAAACCCGTCTTCTTCATCGGTGATGCTTTCGCACCTTCGGGTTTCGATGACTACTGTGTTCTCAATCGAAACCTTCTTCATGACGATCAAGGCTATCTGCTGTGCCTCAACAAAATCCGTGATGCGGGCGACTGCTGGTTGATCAATGAACACATTCGCCACGTTTTTCAATTCAACAGCAGAGAACTCGACCATTTGACGAGGCGATATCAAAAACGACGTGAACTGATTCGTGAAACCGTTGCCTGGGATGATCCCAATTACGCAGTGGACGAACAGTGGGCTGTCTTTTACCCCCGCAGTGAAACGATCTCAGCAACCGATGCCAAAACAATTGAGCTGCGAGTGACGAATCACTCAGAAAAGCCTCGCGAATATTCGCTCAAATTCAACCTGCCAGAGAACGTCGTCAGCTCTGACGATCTTTCTCAAAAAATCACTGTTCAACCCGGCAGCGTCGGCACCGCAGCCATCCGCATCAAGGCTACAGCAACCTGGAAAGGACCAGCCTGGCGCATCGTCACGGCAGACATCGAAACCGACGGGATTCACGTTCGTGAATGGAGTGACGCCTATTTAACGTTAGCGGGGACTGCGCGGTGACCGCGAAATCACGGCTGAATCGAACACGGTTCGTCAGGTCCCCCTACCTTGCACGAACCCGGTTGATCCATCTGATGGTCATCCTGATCATGACATGGATTGCTGGAGTCCCCGCGAAAACACTCGCGGCGCACCCGATCTCCATCACCAGAGCCTCGGTTTACTTGACCCGTGAGTCGGCGGATGTACGAATCGAGGTGTTTTTGGAAGACCTCTATCTTTTTCATCAACTCAAGCCCAATCGCGAGGACTTCCTTGACCTTTCGGTGATCCGTCAGGGTATCGAACTGCATGAACAGTTTTTGGCACAGCGTTTTGAAATTACCGATGTAGAGGGAAACCGCTTCAGTCCGCAGGACGTGGGGGTAGCTGCTTACGAACTGCCGGCAGAAGGCGTCCCATTGTCGGATCTGATGGGTCATCAATTGGTGTTCGAACTCCAATACGTTTTTGACCAACCGCCGGATCTGCTGACATTCACTCAAATGTTCACCGATGAAGACGCGGTGCTGCCTTCGGAGACAAAACTCGAAATCAAACAGCAAGGCGCTGGCGCCGCAATTGAACATACGTTGCTGCCACATGCGGCATACTCGATACGAATCAATTGGGACAATCCGCCGCTGTCACCAGAGGCCAGTGAAGAAGAACGCCAGCAATGGCAGGATCGTGAGAAACAGGCGCTTCTGGGAATTACCAACTACAGTCGGGTTTACTCGTTCCTGTACATCGAGGACTTTGAAGTACGCCATGAAATCCTCGTCCCCTATCTTTCGCTGGATGAGGACCTGCTGCTCGCGCGAGATGATGATCCTCTGCTCGATCTGACGGAACAGGATTTGGCCAGAAAACAGATCGAGGGTTATTTTGCCTCGGGCAATCCCCTGCGAATTGACGGAAAGCCGTGCAAACCCATTGTCCAGCGATGTGATTTTTACGGTCTGGACATGACCGACTTTGCAAACGCATCCAAGCGTCGTGTTGTCCCGGTTTCGAATGCGCGGGTCGCCCTCATCCTGACCTACCGACTGGATGAAACGCCGCAATCTCTGGAGTTGACATGGAATCGCTTCAACAACTCTGTGTGGTCCGTATCGGCAGCCGTCATGGGGCAAGGAAAGCCTCAGCGTGAGAACCTGAGCCGGCTTGGGGAACGTAACGTGCTGAAGTGGGAGCGACCCGAAGATTGGCGTTCGCCGAATCCCATCAATTCAGTGACAGCCATCAGGCAGAAGTCCAACTCAAAGTGGAGTCCTGCCCTGCTGATCGCGGTTGGATTGATCGGAGCCGCCATAACACTGATCGCGTTTGGCATGCGGCGCGTCCAACTTGCAACTGCAGCAGGTCTCTGCACGATCCTTGCCGGGTCTGTCTGGTTGCTGGCTGGCGAACGAATGACAACGCCAGATCACTTGCCCGTGACTGACAAAGATGCCGTGAACGTGTTTGACCAACTGCATGACAACGTCTATGCAGCATTCCGGCGTAGAACCGAAGACTCAATTTATGACGCGTTAGCAACCAGTGTTGAGGGTGATCTGCTGCGTCGAATCTACCTGGAGATCCGACAAGGACTGGCAGATGAAGATAACGGCAACGCCACAGCGCGGATCGAAACGGTGCAGAGGCTTGGCGTGGGCCGCACGGATCCCGTGTCGAAAGATGTGCAGTGGCCAGATGCAGATCTCTTTGGAATCAACTGTTCATGGCAAGTCGTGGGTCGCGTCGAACATTGGGGCCACGTGCACACCAGAGATGTGGTTTATCAAGCCAGGTTTGATGTGGCCGACATTGGCGAATCGTGGAAATTGGTCGAAATGGAAGCTTTCACGCAAGCGTCGATCGAAACCTCAACCCGACTCGCGCAGTGAGAACGCCCCCTGTCGCGAATCGGTTGTGTCTGTGATTCCGCCCCTACCCGGGCGTGAGGGTGTTTTGACGTGTTTGCTGGTTGCAGTCAGTATCGTGCTTGCTGTAAGCTCAGGAGCCCGGTTTGGCGTTAAGTTCTCACGCTTGCCAAATCCAATTCGATACTTTTGCTTGCAGCACGGCTCGCCAAAATCAACCATCCATGGTTTGAATGGTTCCGCATCACACCATGGAATCCAGGAATAGAACAATGAATTACAGAATCCTGTTTTTTCTCGCTTTTTATCTCGTTTGCGTTCCGTCCATCGCGCAGCAGGCAGAGACGCTCACTGCGACGGATTCCGCAGTCGCACCGCCTGTGACTGCGTCCGGAAAGTCGGACGGAAACGTCGAGTCTGATGCGATTGTGAAACGCGTGGGAGATGACATCCGCTACCTTGCATCGGATGAACTGGAGGGTCGCGGGCCCCAAACCAAAGGCTTGGAACTTGCCGCCAAGCACATCGAAGAAGTATTCGTTGAGTCTGGGCTTGTTGGCGGAGGTGACGACGGGACATTCCGCAAGCCGTTTGAAATTCCTGTCGACACACAGGTGAGTGAAAAGGACACGCTGCTTGTCTTCAATACAAATGGCGAGACGATCGAATTGAAGGCAGGCGAGGATTTCCAGGCATTGGCCGCCGGTGGCAATGGCAAGGCAAACGCCGAGGTGGTGTTTGTAGGGTATGGCATCAATGCTCCCAAGCTGAACTACAGCGATTATGAAGGCATCGATGTCGAAGACAAGATTGTTGTGGTCATTCGACGTGAGCCACAACAGGACGATGATAGCAGCGTATTCGATGGCAAACGCACCTCACAACACTCGTTCATTCGCACCAAACTTGATGCCGTCAAAAAGGCCAAAGCCGCCGCGATCATCATGGTCAATGATCCCCACTCCACCGATGGAAAAGCCGACGAACTGACCCGTCCATCCGCCTTCGGCTCGCGTGGAGCGGGCATCCCGTTTTTCCACATGACCAAAGCACGATTGAATGACCTGTTGGCACAACATCCCGTGAAGGCGGGTGATCAGGAACTGAAGACTGTCAAAGAAATCACGGACCACATTGATGCGGACCTTCAACCACTTTCACAAACGCTGGACATCACCGCTGATGTTGGCTGCAAGTTTGAGCAGATTAACGCGGGGGTCAGTAATGTCATCGGCATCCTGGAAGCAGAGGGCCCGCTGGCGGAAGAGACAATTGTCGTCGGTGCACATTACGACCATCTGTGCAGGGTACCCTTCGGTTCTCGCAGACCCAAATTGCGTGCGGTTCACAACGGCGCCGACGACAACGCGACCGGGACAGCGGCAGTCATGGAACTGGCACGTCGACTCAGTGCAACCAAGTTGAAACGGCGTGTCGTTTTCATTGGGTTCACCGCTGAAGAAAGAGGGATTCTTGGAAGTAATCACTACCTCGCAAATCCTGCGATTCCTCTGGAAGACACAGTCGCCATGATCAACTTTGATATGATCGGCATGTATGGAAAACAGGGCATCACCCTGGGAGGAGCCAACACGGCCAAGGAATTTCCGGACGTGCTGGCACGCGCATCGGAGGGAGCCGATTTCAATGTCAAACAGAGCCAGTCGGTGGGCGGGAGTGATCACGCCGGGTTCTACAACAAAGGCATTCCAATCATGTTCTTCCACACCGGCTTGACTGACCTTTATCACACTCCCGACGACGATTTTGAAACAATCGATGTGGAGGGTGCGGCTACTACGATCGATCTTGCCGAACGCGTGATTCGCGAGATTGCTGAACTTCCTGAACGACCAACCTATACCAAAGTCACTCCACGCCAACGCAGAGGAATGGTTTACCTGGGTGTCACGCTGGATTTTGAAAACTCCGAAAACGGTGTGGGAATTCAGGAGGTCGCTCCGAATTCACCCGCAGCCAAGGCTGGAGTCAAGTCTGGTGACGTCATTATCAAAATCGGGGACAACGACGTGAAGAGCGTTCAAGACCTTCCCGGCATCCTGCGGCAAAGGAAACCTGGCGATGAAGTAGACGTGATCGTCAAACGTGACGGCAAGGATGTCACACTCAAAGTCAAGCTGACGGGGCCGCCCCGGAACCGATAAGGTCGCTATCGGCCGCGTCACACAACGAGCGTTTGTCGCCAGAGGAAGAAAACGCCAGCTCCGTCGCCCAAGGGGTGGCAGCCAACAAATGCCCCATCATGACGACTGCTGGTGTGGGCGATTGGTGTCGGAGTTTGCTGAGCTCGCTAGAGTCGACTTCCGTCATTCTTGCCTGACTCAGCGTCATCCGGCTCAGCGGCATCCTGCTCAGTATCACGTTGCTCAGTATCACCCTGCGCAGGATCAGGCTGCTCAGGATCGGACTGCTCAGGATCGGACTGCTCAGGATCAGGCACTTCCTCA
>JAAXJB010000071.1:9656-20013 GCA_012270065.1 Rubripirellula sp.
CTGCTCAGGATCGGACTGCTCAGGATCGGACTGCTCAGGATCAGGCACTTCCTCATCGACCGTTGGATCCTCCGGTTTCTCCATGACGTCGTCTGTGCTTCGATCGGCTTCCGCTGAATCCTGCGCCGCAAGCCCTGCATCTTGATCTACAACCGCTGCGTCTTCACCGAGTTTAAATTGATCGGGCTTCGGTTTGGGTTGGAAACGTTTGTTGAACCAGAACGGCAAGAAGAGCAGGAACGCAATCGCTACAGCGCCTCGAATCAAAACGCTGGTATTGTTTCGGGTGGCCATAATTTTTCATACCTTTGCAAAAAACGAAAATCAGAACGAAGCCCAGCCTACTGTTCACCACCTCCTGCGGCACACAACAGGCGATCCTGTTTCGCATGCTGACAAAGCGCGTCTGCGTAATGATCTGACACGTCTCAAGTGAACAGCTCTTTGCGAGCTACACCACGATTCGCCAACGTGAATGGTCGACCACTTGCGCTCTTTTCCTCGCATGCAGGATCAATCCCCAGCGCCCAAGCCACGGTGGCATTGAAATCCGGTACTTCCAGTACATTGTCTGCCGCGGCTTTACCGTCTTTTGTCGTTGTGCCATAGACCTCTCCCGCTTTCACACCGGCCCCGGCCATCAGGCACGTGAAACCATCGGGATGGTGGTCCCTTCCCCTGTTCGGATTCACGTCCGGCTTCCGCCCAAATTCTGTTGAGCCCACCACGAGCGTCGTCTCCAGCAACCCCTTCTGGTCCAGATGTTCAAGCAACGCTGCCAGCCCTTTATCAAGTCGACTGGCGTTCGCGGGAAAATCCCCGTAGATGTTGTCGTGATAATCCCAACCTCCCAGTTCGACTTTGACAAACCGAACACCGCGTTCCACAAGTCGCCCTGCCAACATGCACCGCTGACTGAATTCCTGCTTGTCATAAAGACGGACAATTTGCTGGTTCTCTTTCCCCAGCTCAAAGGCATCAATGTCACTGGAGTTCATGAATCGCAGCGAGCCCTCGTAAGTATCGACGTACGCCCTCGTGTCTTTGGTGCTGTATTGTTTGTCAAAATCCTGATTCAAGGTGCCAAGAATCCCCAGTCTTTTCTGAAACTGCTCATCCTGCACTTCGGGGTTCCGATTCACAAAATCGATCCCCGACTTTGTACTTTTGACCGGCAGAGCAGCCCATTGTCCGGGAAAGAAGCCAGCGGTTCCGGCACTGCCTTTGCCAATGCTGACAAAGTTTGGCAGGCTGTCCAACTCGGACGTCAACTGCTTGCTGACCCACGCACCCAATTCCGGATGCGTCACTGACGAACGGGGATCATAGCTGGTCAGCATCTTGTAAACGCCGGCAGGATGGGCACCCTGATTGGACTTCATCGAATTGATGACCAGCAATTTGTCCATGTGCTGAGCGAGAGTCGGGAAATAATGACTCACCCGCACACCACCAACATTACTGTCGATGATCTCCGACTTGCCAATCACTGCTGGATCGACTTCCACATTGAAACTGTCGAATTGGCTCAATCCACCAGAAAGAAAAATATTGATTACCGACTTGGCTTTTGGGTCGGGCGTCACCGCAGAAGCTGAATCCAGAAACGGCAGGGACATGCCTGCCATTCCAACACTGTAAATGAAGTTGCGGCGGTTCATCATGCTATTTCGTAAATCGGAACTCATTGGAATTGAGCAGAGCCCAAATCAGGTCGTCGGCATTGTGGGAAGCCAACCCTTTCTCGGATTCCCGTGGCAAGCGTCCAAGTATCGCTTTCCAGATGATCTCCATGCGGTCTTGGGGATCCTTTGCACCCTTGATCTTCTGTTGAATGTAAACACTCGGTTGTTTGATGATCTGCTGCTCCAGTTGACCATTCATCAGAAACAGTATCTGTGGAATATTGGGTTCCCTGTTTCCGCCATCGATCAGTTCACGATCTGACTTACCGAGCAGCATGGCGATGTCATGCGAACCATCAACATGCCCGTAACATGACACCCGCCACAAGTGTTTGGGGCCGGATTGACCATTACGTCTGCGGGCGGCATTCTCTTCTCGTCTCTGAAATGCACCACGACCGGGGCCTTTCACCGAATAGTTGACAAAATCCTTGACCCCCATCGACTGTGATTTGTCGTAAAAATGGGTGAATCCGTCCCACTGAAATTCAGTGGGCACGAACTGATCGGGTGTTGCAGTTTGAAGAGAGAGGAATGAATCGACAATGGCTTCTGCAGAAATCCTACGAACGACGGGGCCATCCAGGACATAGCCGGATTCTTTGGGATTCAGAGCAATCGCTTTGCTCTGGTAGGTTTTGCTATTGAACAGCACACTGAGGAATCTTCTCAGGTCATAACGGCAATCCTTCATGACAGCAATCAACTGTTCTGTGAGTTCCGGATGCGGACCCATTTCGTCAACAGAAAGGTTGCCCAACGGACCCACCAGTTCCGTTCCCATCACTTGATGCCATAAGCGATTGACGATCGCTTTTGTGAATAGCGGATTCTCATCAGAAACGATCCAATCGGCAAGGGATTCACGCGAGTTGATGGGAGGACCAACGTTTTTGCGTCCCAGAGTGTCGAGTTTATCTTTGGTCACACTGTGATTCAGAGCCGGCATCTTGCCAAACAGCACGTCAGCTTGCACAACCTCGAACGGCTTTCCATCGTCATACTGATAATCGTGTGGCAAACGCATGAACCCGGTGCCGTTGCCATGTATCGCGGCGTGCTTTACCCGTACCGACTCACGAAAGACAATCCATTCATCAAAGTCCTTGTTTTTCAACTTCCTGCGATCAAGGGCGTAGTCCTTTTCCAGGTCCGGTGTCGGATCGACACGCAGATAGGTCCTCGAAGTGAATGCCGCAAGTTTGTAAAAGTCTTTTTGAGTCCAAACATCAAAAGGGTGATCGTGGCATTGGGCGCATTCGATGCTGAGCCCGAGAAAAGTCTTCACCGAGTTTGCAAGGTGATCCAACGGCATCGGTTCACGCGCATAAAAACCAGTGGCTCCATTGCCGGGTTTATACAGAGGCCCACCAGCATTGACGAGTTCGTGCACCATCTGGTCATAGGGCTTGTTGGTTCGCAAAGCCTCCTTGATCCACTGGCCGTAATTTCCCGGATGATGCAACTTGTCGCCGACATACTTGACCCGCAGCAGATCAGCCCAGTAGTTGTACCAGTGACTCTGATACCCCTTGGATTCCAGAAGTTCTCCAATCAATCGAGACCGCTTGTCTGGCCCGACATCCCGGATGAAAGCGTCCAATTCATCAACCGTCGGAATTCGACCGATCGCATCCAGGTAGACACGCCGACAGAACGTGTAATCATCAATTTCCGGCCGGCGTTCCTGACCATCCCCTGCGAGCCGCGCTTGCACGACCTGATCAATCTGGTCTGAATGCTGCTGAATTTCCTCGGCCTGACACATTGCGAACCCCAAGGTCGCATGCATGGTCAGCAAAAGGAGGGCAATTCGAATCATCAGACCAGTGGAGCAAATCGCAGGAGGGACAACAGCAGGGGGCAATTGGTCAGTGCCAAGCTATGCCCCAGTATAATCCGTCGGCCAATTTTGGTCACTGGCTAATCAAATTCCGTTGCAATCGATTCACTTCTCCGTACCCCTGACGCGGTATTTCACTTTGAAGGGGTGTTCCCGATGATTGGCGTGAGATGATCACTTGTTGGCTGCCACTGAGAACATGTGATCGCGCAGCGGCCAAACCAATCAGACTGCCGCTGGCCGCATCGAGGCACTGCGTTAATCTGAACGCAGAAAAAGAAGACACCCGCACAGGGAACGTTTCCACACCATCCCCTGCGGAAACACATCCAGCGTTCATGCCGATGAATGGAGACAGGCACGCTGATCAACCTGGTATCCCTCGCAACGAAATCAAGCGGTTCCGCTGCTACTTCACTTTTTTTTCGTTAATGCAATCAGAGCGATGATGCCAATGATGGGGCCGGCAAGAATCAGCCCAATGATCATGAGTTCGAGAGGCCCCGGAAGAAATAGAAGAACCATGTGTGCCGCTTTGACTTCTGCGTTGTGCTCGGTGCGCAAAAAATGCCTGTGATGCCAAGAGTACTTCATCCAGCCAAAACATCAACACAGTGTACGCACTCACCAAGCAGAACAACAGATCAACCCCTGAGGGAACAGCGTTCATGCCAAGCGTCGAACTGCGATTCAACGTCTGCCTGAGTGAAGAACAGCAGACGTAGTAACGCAATGAAATGAAACGACCTGAACATCCGTTTGGGGTGAATTCAATTGTGGTGAGGAGTGTTTTACTGTCGACGCGTCTTGCCGTAGAATGAAGGGTTACGGATTCGCTGCCGCAAGCATTGGTTGTTTCCCGCCATGGCATTGAGCAAGCGTCCACCTTTCATTTTCGGAGCAAGTGAAAAGATGAGCGACAGCGAAAACCTTCATCCTGAGAACCTTCCCGATGCCTCAGGCTGGCCGATTCATCCAGCGATGGTGACCAGTGCAGCCGAGCTGCCTGGCTTTCGAATCGTGCGCAGCTACGGCGTCGTTCGGGGTCTTGTTGTGCGTTCCCCCGGGCTAAGCGCAGGCCTCACCGCATCGCTTCAGGCAATCAGTGGTGGCAACGTCGAAGCGTTACAGCAGATGTGCGAGACGGCTCGGCACGATGCGTTTGTGATGATGATGAAAGATGCCGTGAGATACCGGGCCAATGCTATCGTGGGCTTTCGTTACGACACCACGGAAATCGCAGAGGGGCTGACCGAGGTACTCGCTTACGGTACCGCTGTCTCTGCAGAAGCCACGTGACCCCGGGCTTTTGATCGCGGCAAACCGCAGGGTTTCCCACCTCGCAAGATTTCCCAGAACGCACGCGTTCCCACTTCGCAAGGGTTCCCAGTGCACAAGGGTTCGCACTTCGCAAGGGCTCCCACTTCGCAAGGGTTCCCAGTGCACAAGCGTTCGCAGCTCGCGATCGCCGCCATGCTGCCCCACTTCAATCATTTGCGTCTGTCTCTGGGTGGCGCCGGAGCGGATGAGTTCACGCTCTGAAGTTTTCCACCGGCGCACGGTGCGTGACGGCAAGAGGCATGAGGGAAAAATCAATCCAGAGCGGTAAACCCGTTCAAAACCTCAACCCGCTTATCATTGTCGACAACCTTGAAGCCCAGCAACCTGCCCTGATATTGGACATCCATCCCGGTACCCTCTGTCGTCTCCACTTTGAGGTAGAGCGTATTGCGGCTGGGATCCCAGTGCTCGCTGATCGCCGAGAATTGCTGCGGGGTGATCGGGTAGTCAAGCTCAAAAAAGACCATGTACGGCAGATCCTCAATTCCATGAATGTCGTGCAGTTCAAGTGATTTGACGCCAACTTTCAATTCGTCACGGCCATCCGCGTACACGGGAACGACGCTTCCGACGATCACCAGAGGAACGCCTTGGCCTGACGTCCGCGTTCCCGGCGCGCATCCACGAGCAGTCATGAGCAAAGCCGTCAGGGAGACAACTGTGAGAGTCATCCCAAAAATCATTTTTGTACGCATGTTGATCAGCTTCCTGTATTTTTGTGAAAGGTTCATGACTGGATCCTATCACGGGTTTTTCATCAGTGATGTAACGCAATTGTAAAGACCAGCGAGCACCACTTTCATCATCAGTCTGGCGCGACTGGTATCCGTGGATAACGCGCGGTTGCCCAGAAAAGCAGCACCGACTCCCACCCAAGAATTTTGCAGCAGATTGCCTGACAGGGGGGCGTAGTCACTATCCACTTTGTGCTTGTGTGTTCTAGCCTTATATCTCCCACCCAAACTCATCTCCCGCCTGAACTCATCTCCCACCTGAATGCGGAGCGTCAGTCGCCTCTTTATGCTAGCTTTGCCGCCGCATGCTATTGTTTCACCGAGAACCGCGTCTCATGCCCCTCACGCGACCCTCCCAACGCCTGATTTCCGGTATACTGTTGCCGCGAGTGTGTCCAACTGCTCCCCGCTTGGGAGTGTAAGCGTATGAGATCGATTCAAGACCGGAAGGGTGTCCCCATGAAGCGACGAGATGCTTTGAAATCAGCAGGCTGTTTCGTGATGTTGCCTGCGTTGGAAAGTTTTGGACAAGAGCCATTGCGTGATGAGCCAGGGAAAGCAAATCGCCTGTTCTGCATGAATATCGGCAACGGGATGTGTTCTGACAACTTCCCGACGTCGACGGGCAAGGGATATCAGACGACTTCAACTTTTCAACCGCTTGAAAAACTGAGGAACGATTTCACTCTCTGTACGAATTTAAGGAACTACGGCAATCACGAAAGCACGATGTACGCCTTTGCTGAATACGGCGACCACACAAATCCCCAGTTGATTAAAGATTCGGTTGACGAGGTCGCGGCGTCTCACATCGGCAATGACACGCGCATTAGAAATCTGGTTGTTGAACAGAGGAACTCTTATGGCATCTCCTGGAAGGGGGGGTTGCCCGTTTCCCCAATCGCAGACGTTCAGATTCTGTTCCAAACCATCTTCGGCAAAGTTGACACGAAGAAGCGAGCTGAGTTGCTGACGCTCAAAAAATCGATGCTGGATGCAAGTAGAGAAGACGCAAAGAGCATGCTGAGTAGAGTTTCTCGGAAGGACCGCGCCAAATTGGACGAATACTTTTCCAGTTTGCGTGAATCTGAAAAGTCTATCCAAAGGGCTGAACAATGGTTGAGTCGAAAAGACGTGGAAGTACCATTCCCTGAAAATGTGCCGTTTGAAACGGACGGCCTCAGTGAGTACTCACAAAAGATCTTGGTTTGCCCGCATTTCAATCAACGCTCAACTTATTTGGACTTGCTCTTTCTTGCATACAAGTTTGACGTCACGCGAGTGGCAAATGTGTATTCAGAATGGAATTGGCTTGGACATCATACGGATTCCCATCAAGTCGCGACCGAAGCAGGATTCATTAAGAACATCGAGGCGGACCAGGGTTACATGATGCAGACGGCTCGATTCCTGGAGAAGCTCAAATCGACTAAGACAAAAACGGGTGGAACCCTACTGGACCAGACGGTTTGTTTGATCACCAGCTCCTTGAGTATTAACAAGGAAGAAGGGCCTCACGGTATGAAGAATAACCCCGTGATTGTCGCTGGCGGTGGCTTTGAGCATGGCAAACACATTAAATTTAACGGGACAGACAACCGGAACAACGTCTACCTCGCAGCATTGCAGCATCTGGGTGTCGAAATCGACAGCTTTGCCACCAGTAGCGAAAGCGCCAAGCTCTGAACAAAGCGGGAACAATCACTTTCGTTTCGGAAACTTGTTTTCCGACCGAATCACTGCTTTCGCGGAGAGGCTGACTGAATGACGTGTCGGGCAAAAATACACAGCACGGGATCGGAGCGTGACTTTGAAAACAATGATACGATGAGATCCCTATCCTCAATTGCGTTCTTGCTCGTCGTGGCATTCGCAAACGTCACTGTGGTTGGTGCCGAAGCGGACCTTCCAGAGCTCAACCAAAGCAAAGCTTTCTTAACCGCTCATTGCGTTAGCTGTCACGGCAATGACAAGAGCGAGGGCGATCGTAATTTCGAAACTTTCTCTGACAAAGAATGGAATGATCACGAATTACTCAATGAACTGTTAACGGTCTTAAAAGAAAAGGAAATGCCGCCAGAAGACGCTGAGAACAAACCCTCAGCGCGGGAGGCCATCGTTTTTGAAGCGATTTTGGCCAAACAGTATCTGACAATCAAAGAAAAGTTGCCTGGCGTTCTCACGCGTTTGAATCGCGCGGAATATGAGAACACGATCAATGATGCTTTTTTTACAACGCTGGAAGTCAAAAACCACTTGCCTGTCGACAACACCAGAGATGGCTTTGACAACGAAGGCGACAAACTTGTGATGTCACCCTTTGCGATGGATAGCTATTTTCGAGTTGCCTCTGAAATAGCGGGGAAGGTCGTGGGAGGCATGCCCAAGGCTACGACGACCCATCATAGTTATGATAATGGTCTGGGTCGCAGATTAGGTAGCGATGGCGTTGCGTCCTATGAATTCACCAATGACGGCATGACGACCGAAGGGTATCGTTACAATGATGCATCCCGTGGGTTTGGATTTAAATATGGAGACACAGTGCCAGGTCATTACGATGTGAAAGTCAATGGACATTTCACGTTCATTGATCCATCGGTTACCGGTGCTTTTCTTAGGGAACGTGATTTATCTTTCAAGGTTGATCTGGGTAGAGAAAATGAACGGTTGAGAATCACAACCAATATCGACCCGAAGATCAGTAAGAAAGCACTCAGTACTCAGGACTTTCTATTAAGCGACAAAGTGCGGATCCATTTGGAGCCAGGACAGAATGCTGTTCTTTATAGTTACAACTACTTTTATCCGTTGCCCAAGGATCTCAGTAAACTCAAGCCGATACCCCCGCTGCCGGTAGACAAGGCGTTCTCCAAACTGCCAAAAGCGTTGTTGCACTTGATTTCGGTAGACGTGACCGGCCCTCATTATGATCGTTGGCCGCCAAAAAACGATTTTTATGACACCTACTACGAAGACCTGAAGGACCTCGACCCACATAAGCAGTATCAACAATTCATCAAAAAGCTGGCCGTTAAGCTCTTCCGCCGACCCGTGAGTGATAGCGAATTGACGCGATTTTTCGATGTCGCAAAAAAGAGATATGAAGCGGATGAAAGTGTCCTCGATGCCGTGCAATCGGCCTTGACGTTGATGCTCTGCTCACCCAAGTTTTTGTATAAGTACGAAGGTAATTCTCCAGATCTTGATGAGTATGCGATTGCGTCCAGGTTGTCTTACTTTTTGTGGAATACGCTGCCCGACGACCAGTTGATCAAGTTGGCGGCTGAAGGAAAGTTGCAGGATCCAAGCGTTCGTTCTGCAGAAGCCTTAAGGATGCTGGAAGACCCTAAAGCTCAGCGTTTTGCTGCTGATTTTACCGAGCAGTGGCTTGAGCTTCATAAAATCGATGTCGTCAATATCCAAGATGAACTGCTTAGATATTCATTCAGAAAAGGCTTTACAGAACTCAGGCCCTTTATGAGCCGGGAAAGCATTGAGTTTTTCAAGGTGATCTTGAATGAGAATCTAAGCCTTTTGAATTTCATTGATTCTGATTTTGTGGTGATCAATCAACCCTTGAATCAGATTTATGAGGTGACCATTCCTGAAGACGAAACAGTGTCAAGCAAAGCTGATGAAAAAGACTCGAAGGCCATAGCACAGGAGAGAACAATACGGCGCCAAAAGGCCTTTCGAAAAGTCATGATTGATAAAGAGTCCCGGCGTGGTGGCCTACTGACGCAGCCGGGTATTTTGATGATGAACACCAATGGCGAATTCACGAACCCTTTCTATCGCGGTGCCTGGGTGGCTAAGAGTATCTACGGACTGGATTTGGAACTTCCAGCTAATGCCGAAGTTGAAGCTCTGAAAGCGCCTACGGAAAAATTCACCATCAAAGACACGATCAATGAGCATCGCAACAACGCGAGCTGCGCATCGTGTCACGTCAAGATGGATCCATTTGGCCTGGCCATGGAAAACTTTGATGTTTTTGGCCGATGGCGTGACAAGTATTCAAAGTTTGTTGTAACCAAGACGACGATCGAAGTTACCTCCGAAGGGAAGACGAAGAAGACCGAGAAGACGACGCGAGAGTTTGTACCCACGACGAAGGTGGACGCCTCTACCGTCCACCGAGACGGGCGTCCTATCGCTGGAATAGAGGGCTTAAAGCAACTGATGCTGGAGGACCAGGATAAAATTGCCAAGCATTTGCTCACAAAACTTTCTGAATATGCCATGGGTAGAAAGATGAATTATGCTGATTCCGAGATGATTCATCGTCTTTTGGAAACATCAAAGAAGAACGATTACAAGTTGCGTGATTTGATAGTAAGCATCATTGCCGACGAATCATTCTCCAAACGATAATTTAAGTCCCGCATCTGTCACACGTCATTCCCCATAATGGTAAGTCCTCGTACAGGGAGAAATGCCATGGCTCACATGTCTTACTCCATCATGCTTGCTCTTGTGCTCTTGACTTTGGTTTGCGGGGTCAGCAAGGCCGACGATGCGCCAGTCGAATTCGACCGAAAGACCGTTCTCGCGAATCTCGATGAGGCGGCTGCAAAAACCAACGATCCCGAAGCCAAACGTGCTCTAAAGAAGATGCGCGAATGCGTTGAGCGCAGCAATCAATTATTGGTCCTCAGTGGACTCCTAACGCTCCCGCCTGAGATTGGACAGCTCACAGAGCTGAGGGGATTGACCCTCCATGACAACCAACTCACCACGCTTCCTCCCGA
>JAAXJB010000071.1:20113-26463 GCA_012270065.1 Rubripirellula sp.
AACCAACTCACCACGCTTCCTCCCGAGATTGGAAAACTCACGAAGCTGACGGAGTTGCAAATTGAAAAAAATCCAGTGACCGACACAGACCTGGAGCACTTGAAATCGCTAACTAGCTTAAGACGACTCAACGTTCGTGAGACAGAGGTTACTAAGGTGGGCGTCGAGGCCATTAGAAAGGCGCTTCCCAATTGTGAGATCAAGGTGCTAAGGCAACATCCGTGATCGGCGTTGTTTTTAATTCACGGTGATCATTGTCAGTAGGTTCATTTGAATTGTCATCGGAAGAGGGGTTTGTGTTTGGAAGCTATTTCAAAACCCGTAACCGGAGTAGCAACACTTTGAAAAAACGTGAATTCATTGCGCATTCCTGAACGGTTGCGAATCCAGCTACCGAAGCTGACAGTTTTGGAATGCTTTATATTGACAGATGCCAAATGACAAATAATCAGTGACAATTCCCTCCCTCTCTGGCGCTGAGGCTCCGCTCTCCCAAAGGGAGCGTGAAGTAACCGCCAACCACCATCTTGAAATTGTAAGACCCGCCAACGCACAGGAACCAGCCATGACTGCCTTGAGCCGATTCTACCTGAAATCGTTTTCGTCTTTCCTGCTGACTGCCGCCATCCTGACGGTTGATCTGCTGGCTTTTGCACCCGTAGCATTTGGCCAAGCGGCGCGCTCCGGCAGTGATGCCGCGATCAACGATACCATCAGCAAAGATCTCAGCCTGGACCTTGGCAATGGCGTCTCGATGAAGCTTGTGCTCATTCCTGCCGGCAAGTTCAAAATGGGAAACCACGACGGTCCGGCAGAAACGGTCGCGAACTTCGGGGGCGAGGAGGAGCACCTGGCCGATGAGTATCCTGTCCACGAAGTGACAATCAGCAAACCCTTCTACATGGGCATCCACGAAGTAACGCAGGCTCAGTGGAAGGCAGTGATGGGCACGGAGCCATGGATGACGGAATCCGCAGAGAAGATCGCCAGTTTGCAGCCCAGACCAAAAGGCTTTGACGACTATCCTGCTGTCTGGATGAACTCTTACGATGCGATCGATTTCTGCCGCAAACTCTCAAAGAAGACCGGCATGACCGTCACCCTTCCCACCGAAGCGCAATGGGAATATGCCTGCCGCGCGGGAACTACCACGGCCTTTTCCTTCGGAGACGACCTGTCGAAACTTATCGACTACGGATGGTACGGCGGACTAAAAGACGGCCAGAAGGAAGACTACGCCCACCGAGTCGGCCAGAGAGAACCCAACGCCTGGGGCTTGTATGATATGCACGGTAACGTTTGGGAATTCTGCAGTGACTGGTATGACAAAGACTTCTACAGCAGGTCACCTGGCGTTGATCCTGAGAACACAACGGAAACCGAGCTGCGTGTTCTGCGCAGTGGCTCGTTTCACAGCGTTCCCACCGTGTCTCGCTCCGCACAGCGCGCCAGGTGGGTAGGTCCCAAGCAGGTCCGCTACAACTACGGCATGCGCCTCGTTGTTGCGCCGGCCCCTGATGAGAAAGACAATTTGAAAACGCATTTCAAATCGATTTATGGAACGTTCGGGCAGAAGAGCACGACCAAAATAAAGATCGTGTCCGGGCCTGAGCCTGTTGAAATGAGGAACGGTCGTGTTGCCGGGAAGCAATGGATCGCAAGCTCGGGTGATGACGAGTTCAAGCTGACCATTGAAAACGCCACGGGCGCTAAACTGGAACAACTGGTCAAGCGTCTCGAAAAGCTTCACGGTTCCTACATGAGCGCGTGCGTGGAGGTATCGGACGAGGGCGAAGATGGAATCGCGATCTATGCGAATCTGGGGGGTGCCCGAGCGCATGGTGGAAAAGGATATATCAATCTTGTGCCGCACGCCGACGCCCTCGTCATTGCTCACGAAGCTGGTCACACGCTGGAACAGGTCGCCACCCAGTCCGATCCAAAAATTCTGGACAAATGGGAAGAGGCGATCAAAGCGGATAACATCTCGGTGTCGGACTATGGCGATAAAGTACGCCATGAGGACCTCGCCGAATTCGCCCAGGTTTATGCCGTCTGCCTGGACGCGGGTACAAAACATCTGGACGAACTGAAAAAGCTGTCACCGAGGCGTTTTGCGCTCTGGGAAAAAATCCTGAATCCCTACAGCCCCCAGGCACTTCGAAAAACACTTGACCCGTTCTACAAGCAACACATCGTCGCTGATGGTCTTGTGGTCGCGGGTTCCGAAAAAGTTTCTCTGTACGCATTGGGAGAAGCGGGATATCTGGCAAACAAGATGCTCGCCAATCGGCCTGACGTGATGCGTGATCTGTGGGAAAAGCGAAAAATGTTTGTGGCCGTGATGGCCTACTGTGAACTCCAAACCGACCTGCCCGACTGCAAGGGAATGTCACTTTGGTGGGCCTACCGTGCTCGTGGCTTGGGATCGAGGCCGGTCAGTTGTGGCGAAGAAAACCTGCTGGACCTCAAGGGTGACCCATACAAAGGCGAGAACATCTTCATCCATGAATTTGCCCATGGGATTCACAGTGTTCTTGGCGAAGAATTTAACGTGCAATTGAGGAAACTCTACGACCAAGCCAAGGAAAGTGGACGCTTCGGTGGTTATGCAATCGATGGAGGCGTCGGAGAATTCTGGGCTGAAGGCGTTCAGACCTGGTTCGAGTGCAACGGACGCAAGCGGCCGAAGTCCGGCAGAGGTTCGGACTCGTTCACCGTGCTGGGCCCCCAAGGAGAACTCGTCTGCCACCTCACCACAAGCGAGCAGGTGAAAACGTACTGAACGGAATTCGCCAGGCTTCTCGACAATACGTTTCGACAGAACAAATGGGTGTACGTGCCCGTGTTGCAAAGGCTGGACGAACCTCACTTGCAGGGCTTCGATCCCAATGACGCGCCAGAGTTCCGCTGGCCTCCCGCGGTGATCGAGGCCTACGATCGAATCGAAGCTGAGAACGCCAGAAAAGAAGAACTGCGCAAGGCCAAGTCACAACGCTAACACCGCAAAAACAAACATGTCCATTGCGCCATGAATCGGCGAAGGTTTTGCAAGGTCCTGAATTGCAGCACTTCAACCCTGATGTGATGTGCGTACAAACAATGATTCATTTCCCTGGGGTAGAGCCGGAAATTCCATGATCAACAGAAAGTGCCATTCAAGTTTTCTCATGGTGATTGCTGCGACAGTCGCATGCACTTGCGTCGCCGAAAAACCCGGCAACACAAATGATGTGGCGACGACTGCAGACGCCCGCATGCAGGCGTGGGACCAACATGTGAAGTTGAGGCAGAGTTCCATCTTCAAGGACGTGGCATGGCTTCCTGTTGGACCGCGAATTCAGGGAGGCAAGATCGAGAGCATTTGGTCTGTTAAAAAACGCAAATCAACCCTCTACGCAGGTGCCGGTTCTGGCAACCTGTGGAAATCAGTCAACAACGGCACTACCTGGAAACCGGTCTTCGAAAGCGAATCGACTTTCTCCGTTTCTGTGGTCACTGTGTCCGACGAAGACCCCAACCTGGTCTGGGTTGGCACCGGCGAACCTCACATGGCGCGTAGTTCCTACGCCGGGACAGGCGTGTTCAAGTCAACCGATGGGGCCAAGACGTGGACGCACATGGGCCTCACCGACACACACCACATTGGCAGGGTCCTGATCGACCCCAAAGATCCGAATGTCGTGTACGTCGCCGCTCTGGGGCACCAGTATTCATACAACGAACAGCGTGGCGTTTTCAAAACCACCGATGGCGGCAAGACATGGAAGAAAATCCTTTATATCTCAGAGAAGGTTGGTGTGGTGGAAGTCGCAATCGATCCATCCGACAACAAGACGCTGTATGCGGTCGCCTGGGAACGTGACCGGAAAGCCTGGAACAACGTCGTTGCCGGTCCCGGAAGCGGAATCTACAAAACGACCGACGCGGGTGAAACATGGAAACAGTTGACCACGGGGCTCCCAACAGGCGAGAAGATTGGAAGAATGGGAATCGCCGTCGCGCCTTCCAACCCGAATGTTCTCTACCTGATTTGCGACCACCGCGGCGTGGGCGGCGAAGTTTATCGCTCGGACGACAAGGGCGAAAGCTGGCGGAAGACGCATGAGGGCAGTGTCAAAACCGGCATCGGTTATGACTTTTGCCTCATTCGGGTTTTACCCGACAACGCCGACGAAATTTTCATCTGCGGATTTAATCTTCTCTATTCACCCGATGCTGGCAAAACACAAACCATCATCTCTGAACGCACCGTCCCCATGCTTTCGTACAAAGCTCGGCGTGCAACTCCCCACTGCGACAACCACGACATGTTCATCGACCCTGATGACCCGGATCGAGTCATGCTAGGCACCGATGGCGGGCTTTATGTATCGCATGACCGGGGCAAGACGTGGCTACACGTCAACACACTGCCCATCGCAGAGTTTTACGACATCTCGGTGGACGCAAGTGACCCGTACAGAATCTGGGGTGGCACCCAGGACAACGGAGTGCTTGGCGGAGAGGCGAAGCCAATGACCCTCGGTCAGGAGCACTGGCAGTGGGACCACGGAGGCGACAACTACGTGACATTGATTGACCCGAACAATCTGGACACGATGTATCTCGAGGGCATGTTTGGGTCAATGGCGCGAAAAGATCTCAAGACAGGCAAAAGTCGTGGCATCCGGCCCGGGCCAGCCCCGGACGGATCGAAACTACGATTCAACTGGATGACGCCCTTCATTCTGTCCCATTACGATTCAAGGACGCTCTACGCTGGCGCCCACATGCTGTTCAAGAGCGTCGATCGCGGCGACAACTGGAAATGCATCAGCCCGGATCTATCAAGCAATCCGGGTCCGGAACGACAAGGGAACGTACCTTTCGGAACGATCACCGACATTTCCGAATCACCAATCAAGCAAGGCCTGCTTTATGCTGGCACAGATGACGGTCAACTGCATGTGACCAAGGACGATGGCATGACCTGGACCAGGATCAACCACGGCCTGCCGAACAGATGGGTAAGTCGCGTTGTTGCTTCGAAATATAATGAGGCAACGGTGTTCCTGTCGCTCACTGGATACCGCAAGGATGATTTCGCGGCCTATCTTTTCATGTCAACCGATTACGGCAAGACATGGAATTCAATCGTCAACAATTTGCCAGCAGAATCAATCAACGTGATCCGCGAAGACCCGACGGACAAAGAGATCCTCTATCTCGGCACCGAACTGGGTGCCTACTGTTCCGTTGACAAGGGCAATCGCTGGAATTCACTCTGCAACACTCTACCGACCTGCGCCGTGCATGACCTTGCAGTTCACGCGGGCACGGGCGACCTGATCGCTGGCACCCATGGCCGAAGCGTTTTCGTGCTTCATGCAAAAGAGATTCACAAAATTAAGCAGGGGATGGCTGAGTGAACCGCAAGCCGACACGGGAGTACGGCAGGATACGCGCCGTCATTTCGATTAGCTATAAAAAGGGTCCGCATTGCAATCTGCGTGAATTCACTGTCAACAAAGCAACAAGCGGCGAGTCCCAGAGTTTCATTCATAGGTCCTTGTGAGTTCACGACATCGAACTTGGGTGATGATCAGAATCGTGTCCCAGAAAACGAAACCAGAAACCCAACTGGATAAAATGCCTTCCGAAGAAAAGAAAACGACTCCGCCAAGACGCCGTTGGTTTCAATTCCGTCTACGAACCTTGCTTGTTTTGGCTTTGCTTGCCTCCGGAGTGTTCCGCTGGATCGGTTGGGAACTGGATCAGCGACGAAGGGAAAAAAAGACGATTGAGTGGGCAGAAGGATTGTCGGGTTCGGTATATTTTTCTGGCGATGACTTCAATGGTTATGGTGACATCAGCTGGTGGTTGAAAACAAAAGATGGCTGGTTCGGACAAAGGGTAGCCTCGATTGTTCTTCGAGATGATTTAGATGACCTCTCGCCACTGACAGAGCTAAAAAGCCTCGAAGCACTGTCTTGCTATGGTAAAAATGTGAGCGATCTATCGCCACTGGCAGAACTGAAGAGCCTCGAATCATTTGTATGCCGCAGCAGAAACGTAAGTGACCCAACTCCTCTGGCAGAACTCAAGAACCTAAAGAAACTTTCTCTCAGCAATGCGCAGGTGAGTGACCTGTCTCCTCTGGCAGGCCTGAAGAACCTTGAGTCACTTAGCCTCTACGCAACACCCGCGGTGAGCGACCTTTCTCCTCTGGCAGGACTGACGAACCTTGAGTCACTTGGATTCGGTCGAACTGGGGTGAGTGACCTTACCCTCTGGCAAGTCTGAAGAACCTTGACAAACTTGGCATCGATGAATCTGCGGTGATTGACCTTACTCCGTAGGCAGAGCTA
>JAAXJB010000020.1 GCA_012270065.1 Rubripirellula sp.
GCCCAACCCAAACCCGGGGACACTCCGAATCCCGGTGCTGGGTCTGAAAACTCAGACGCAAACACCGCGGATCATGCGCCGCGGGGTCCGGATGAGCCAACGCTCGAAATCCCACTGAGCCGCGAATCCGTGATTCCCGGCCCGTCGCAGGAAGCCAGCATGGCTGCACCGCCAGAGCCCTCCCGCGATCAGGCGGGGAAAACCCAGGGAGCTGTTTCAGACGCCACAGTTTCAGAAGAAACCATCGCACAGAGGCAGACGGCGGCAGATTCGATCAGTGAAAACATCACAGCTGGCAACGTACCCTCACAACTGGGCCGCTACCGAATTGAAGCTCTCCTCGGCAGAGGTGGCATGGGTTCTGTCTATCGTGCTCATGACACACAACTGGACCGTAAGGTTGCACTGAAAGTCCCAAAATTCGAAGCCAAAACAAATTCGACGCTGGTTGATCGTTTTTACCGCGAAGCAAGATCAGCTGCGAATCTGGCTCACCCGAACCTCTGCCCTGTTTTCGATGTCGGTGTCGTCGATGGAACACACTACATTGCGATGGCTTTGATCAAAGGCGACACGCTGTCGAGCCATATCCGGAACAACGGCGAGCTTTCCGAAAAATTCGCCGCGATCACCGTTCTTAAGATTGCACGAGCCATGCAGGAGGCCCATGGCAGTGGAATCCTCCACCGGGATTTGAAACCTGCCAACATCATGATTGACCACCGGAAGGAACCGATCGTGATGGATTTCGGGCTGGCGTGCCCGGACGATCTTGACGACGACTCACGTCTCACCCAGGAGGGCGCTCTGCTGGGCTCACCGGCATACATGTCACCTGAACAACTTCGCGGTGGCAAGGATTCAATCGGACAGCAATCAGATGTTTATGCGTTGGGAGTTGTACTTTATGAGATCCTTGCCGGACGTCTGCCGTTCGCCGGAAATGGTTCAACAATTTCAATGATCGGTCAAATTCTGACCGAGGAACCAACGGATCTGAAAGCACTGCGTCCAACCGTCAACAACACTCTCGCCCAGATCTGTCTCAAGGCGATGGCAAAGGATAGCGCAGAACGCTACCCGTCGATGGAGATTTTTGGCAATGATCTGGAACGATTCATTCGTGGTCACGCCGGAAGAAAAAATTCAGCCAACAACGACGCAAAAAAGGTAAAAGCCCAAGTCACGCAAATTCAACTCAACGAACAAAGCAAACTGGTCAAGACACTCTGTGAATCAAAACAATTCGATGCAGCAGTTCCGATCCTGCAGCAAATCGTTGATAATCCGCAAGCCAAGGATTCAAAAACGCACCAGTGGGCCACCGCCACATTGCAAAAAGTGCAAACACGGATCAACGAAGAAAAACAGAAGCGAGTTGCCGAAAATGCACGGCAAGTTGCACAGAATCCCAATGACGATCCATTTGCAGGTCTACCTGACTCACCATCCACCAGCCTGCCACAGACGCCCGTCTTACGCCCATCTGTCGCCCCAAAAAACAAGCCATCAACCAGCAAAAACTCTTACAAAATCATTGCTGCGGTCGCTGCGACAGGATTGATTCTGCTGACGATCGCCGGCCTCTGGCTGCTGAGCAGAAAGTCAAACGCAAAGCCAAACGCCACACCGCCCCTTCCCGCGATCGTTGATGATGGATCATCTGATGACAACGACAGGCAACAGGCAACACGGCCAAACCAACAAACCTTCGACAACGTCGATCGCATCATGCAACGGTTTGACAGAGACGGCGATGGTTTTATCTCAGCACGTGAGGTACCACGGGCAGACAAGGCGATCATGATGCGTGTGGACGTCAACAGGGATGGTAAAATTTCCCGCGAAGAAATGAAAACATCCAACGCTCGCAAAGCATTTTCGCAGCAGGGTATCCGACCCGGCGGCAACAATTTCAATCGGGGTCAACGCCCACCAGGTACGGGGCCGAACGGATTTGATAATGGACGTCCAAACTTCGGGGGCCCCGGCTTCAATGGGGTAAAACCACCCGGTGAAACCAACTCAGACCGCTCGCTGGACAACAAGGGAAACCCGGGAATGAATCCGGGCAGAAATTTCCCGAACGGTCCGGGACCACGTGGAGATCGCCCCGCCGGCAATTCCCCTTTTGAACGCCAGCGTCAGCCCAATTGATGCTTCCAAATCGCGTTGGAGCGCGCACAGATTGAATGTTCGCTTGCAAGAATTTCCGCCGGAATTCCTGAACGTGAACTTGAGAATCCCGAACCTGGAGAACCGAGTTGGCTCATGCGATCTGGTCAAGTCAATCGCCGATGCGGTCTTCCAGACTGAGTGCTGACAGAGGGTCGCATTCCTGACCGCTCGGCCAGACAGAAAGTTCCGGATGGGTTGCCTCGAGTAATGTCGCCAGATGTTCCATGGCAAACCGCTCACTCCAGTAATGTCCCAAAAGCACGAGACCGATATCATAAGCTTCTGCTTCCAGGCAGGCATGAAACGTCGCTTCACCGGTAATCAGAACATCACACCCTCGTCGTCGAGCTGCCGAAAGAAAGCTCCCGCCGCTGCCACACGCAAGACCTATCTTGCCGACTGAACGTTCCGGGTCACCAACGTACCTGGGACTGGTCGCCCCGACGAGCCTTGCGGCTCGCACTCCCAAGGCGTGCAGGCTTTCGGCTTCCGCTAAACGCCCAACACGCCCGGTACCTTCCCGTACAGGTTCGGTGGCATTCCCAGCACTTCCTGCGCTGCCAGGATCAACCACCGGAATCAATGTCTCGACAGATTGCAATTCCAACTGCTCTGCCCATTTCTCATTGATACCATCCGCTGCCGAATCAAAAGCAGTATGAGCACTGTAAATGGCAACACCTCCACCGATCAGCTGCAACAGCATGTCACCGGCAACCGAATCCGAAGTGATTCTCTTGAGTGCTTTGAATGGCAGGGGATGATGGGTGACGATCAGCCCCACCTCGTGTTGAAGCGCTTCGGCGACTACACCAGGAGTCACCGTCAGGCAGGTCATCACTTTCTCGATTTGGCTTCGACGGTCTCCCACCAGCAGCCCAACATTGTCCCAATCCTCCGCCAAACGCAAAGGAGCGATGGATGCCAGTGAACTACATACCGCTTCCAGGCTGGTCATGATGCGTTTTCCGTTGCCGAAGCAGGGGATGATGGCAGTGCAGGGTCAACGCAGCGTGCACCCGTGAAAAAGTCGATCACTACCGACTTCCATGAGCTACCACACCGCTGTTGAAACCAAACGAGCTCAGGGAAGCTATTTGGGCGAGATCATGCAGATGATACGTCGACCGTGTTGCTGCGGCTTCGTTTCGACCTTTCCGAACTCACTGAGAGTCTCGATCACACTTTCCATGACCTTGTGACCCTCCTCAATGTGGGCCATTTCACGGCCACGAAACAGCACACTCACCTGAACCTTGTCTTTGTGTTCAAGGAACTTTTCAGCTTGGCGGAGCTTGGTGCGGATGTCTTCTTCGCCGGTTTTTGGTCGCAGTCGAATCTCTTTTGTCTTGGTGTGCGACTGACCGGAATTCTTCTTTTTGTTCTTGTCGTACTTGTACTTACCGTAATCCATGATTCGGCAGACAGGTGGCCGCTCATTGGGTGCCACTTCGACAAGATCCAAACCAGCATCTCTGGCCCGCTCGAGGGCTTGCTCAGTGGGCAAGATTCCCAACTGCTCACCCAACTCACTCACTACCCGAATGGGCGTGATGCGAATGTTCTGATTGATGCGTATAGAATCGCGATTTCCTTCCGGTTGGTTGTTTCTTCGAGGCAATGCCACTAAATGCTTTCTTCTCCGGCCGAAGGGCGATTCGGCGCAAACTAGGAACGGGAGGGCCTGCGCGTTTGACGCGGCCATTTACTTGACCAATGGGTGAATTTGGGAACATCCGCAAAATTCTCACCCACCAGCCTGACGCTGTAGTATGCCAAAGTATCAGACGGGCGAGTGGGGACAGTCAACAGGAATTTAGCGAAAAGACAAGATTTGCGGTGTCTTTGGACCGAATGGATTGGCTTTCGCGATGCTTGGACCTTCCTCCTGATACAAGCTTTCTGCGGACTTGACGGAATAGCCCCTGCCGCACAGACTAGCCGCTTTGGCGAGACGCGGTATTTCTGCGTGCTCGGAGGATCGATTGTGACCATGGCTGAAGTAGCCCTGCAATCCTGTATCCTCACCCGGAATTGGGGCGGTTAGCTCAGTTGGTTAGAGCGCCACGTTGACATCGTGGAGGTCGGAGATTCGAATTCTCTACCGCCCACTCCCAAACCCCGCAAAACGCATGTTTTGTGGGGTTTTTTCGTATCCGTAGCATCCGCACCATCGGTGCCGGAATGGTCAGAAATGGATCCAATTTGACCACTTTGGACTACAGCAGGTGCATCCGAAGGATCGACAGTTTCAACCTTCACTTGCCGGTTTGCACGGGATCAATCAGTAGCGGGGACGTTTCATTCTCCTTCCCTGTCGTGCATTCGCGGGGAATTTTCAGGTTTGTTTGACCTCCCCATCCCATCGCACCTTTGTGAACAAGAAACGTGACCATCGACTCATCCATCGTTCATTGGATTATCAAGATCCTCGTTCAAAAAAGGGGGTGGGGGTATTCAGTCTGTCCCAAATCGTTCCTCGAGTTGCTTCTCGAGCACTGGTAAGTCTTTGCGGTGCTTCATCAATTTTCTTGCCTCTTTGACGAGAGGCAGCAGCCCCTTGAGCTGCTTGTCTTTGATTCGCTTTTTTATCTCATGAACCAGCTCTGTCGCTCTGCGTTGTTTATCTACGACATGCTTTTCAACGGTCCTGTATTCCTCTGGTCTGCATCCCGCAGGAATTTCGGCAAGGGTGGCCAACGCTTCGTCGTATTGGCATTGTTTGTTAAATGACTGTGCCCTCGCGAGGATTTGCTTTGCCGCTTGCTCGAGCTCGCTGGAAACCTCAATGTCACCTTGGTGGTTGTCTAACAGGTGGAACACCCCAGGGGAGAAAGTCGTCACTTTTGGAATGCCAAGTGATCCACTGTGCTGGCTCAATGCTTGTGCCAATTCCAAACTGACATCAGCCAAATCCTCCAATTCGACCTTCCCATCAATGGTTGCCAGCAGGGAAGCGGCTTCGCTGGATATCGCATCACCGCCAACGGAAAGATACAAACCTTTTGAGCTTCCTAAGCGATTTAGGAATGGGACGGCCTCTCGCTCAAAGTGGAATTCCGGACTGATGTCGAAAATGATGGAAAGGGAAGGGCGGTCAGCAGCCAATGCCTCCGCCCAGTTCGCCGTGATTTCTGAAACCTCGACGTCAAGAGAGCCACGGTATTCACGCAAGTTCACCAGAGAATCGGTACCGGTGGCACCCCCAATTTTAAGCTCCGAACCCTGAAAGGATGCCAAGGCAGAAGCGGCAGCCGGTACAAGCGGTTTCTCGAGGTGAACAGTCAATGAACCCCCGTCCCGCAAGGCAAGTGTTTGTGCCGTACTGAGTAGCAAGTCGGGAGTGCGTAACACTAGAGAGCCGCAGGGAACGTCGCGAAGAAACTCATCCGCGCGGCTGTCAGTCTCTTGGACCGCCACTGCAAAAATTTGAAAACCCCAATCAGTTTCGTACCAGGGCGCGGTGCTGCTTGGAACGATGTGCCATTTCTTGAGTTCACGACAAGTCCGTCCCACGGCGGCCACAAAACCAAGTTCTTCAAAAGCTTTCGGATCTGCGATTGTGCAAACAAAATACAAGGGCACGGGAACCGTATGGCATGACGACATCACAGAATTTTCGATCTCAAAAGCGTTTGTCGCAGACGGTTGGAGGGCTATGCTCACTCCCCATGCCAGCAGATCTGCCATCTTTTGTCGAACCTCCTGCTGCTTGGAGCTCTTCATCCCATTCAATCCAGACAAAATCCCGCCAATGAGCGTCTCGATATGATCGACTGCATAGCTGCCTGGATGATTTGTGATTCGCTTCAATTCTTTCAGATCCTCGTCAAGCTTTTGGTCAATCAGCCGGTTCAACTGGGATGCAAGGGCGTTGGCGGGACCTGAAATCTGGCTCATTAAAGGTGCGTGCCAGAGCAACACACCGTCTTTTGCCCAATCAGTGTCACTCCTGGCACCCTGGCTGCCTTCTCGTTTCCGAAGAAGCGCCTCGAGCTGTTGAAAGTGAACGCTATCTCCGTCCAGCTCAATGGCACGTTGAACATCACTCAAAAGTCCTTCAAGTTTTGATCTCTCAAGTTTGTTTTTGATTCTCTGGGACAACAACTCCAGTTCTGCATGCTCTGCTTTCAAGCTCTCAATGAATGTTCTTGCCTCATCTGATCGAATTGATTCAGGCGTCGCTTCGATCGCTTGAATGGCTGATTTGTAGTCGTATGCCAATCGGTGTTTTCTGGCATGCCGCAACTGCGTGTTGGCCTGATCCAGGGCGCGATCGAACTCTGCGGTGGTGGACGCGATGAATTCGTCAGCCCATTCTTTTGAATCGGAAAATCGCTGATCGGTAATGGACGCGATTTTCCCAGCAAGCTCCAAGGCCTTCCTGTATTCCGTATCGAGCCGCAGTTGCTCAGCGTCCTGTCGCTGGGCCTCTACGGTTGCAATTTTTTCTTCGAAAAGATCCGCCTGATTTCCACCGCACTCGGCGCAGAACTTTTCCCAAAGCGGTATCTCGGTATCACAGGAAAGGCATTTCATGCGGAGAGAATCACCGCAACTATGGCAGAATTTACGACTCGCATCATTCAGTGCATGACAACTTGGACATTCACCGGTATTCAAGTCGACCGGGTTCTGTTGAACGATTTGTGGCGCCGCGATGCTGCTGCGTAATGCATCCCGTAGCTCAATGGCGGTTTGGAACCGGTCCTCTTTTTTGCTTTTGAGCGCCTTCGCAAGGCACTTGCGGATTTTGTCCGGAACTTCATCCAGATCAATGACACGGGGTGATTCCCCGGTGACAGCTTGATACAACGTTGCCGCAAGGCTCCAGAGGTCACTGCGGTTATCCGTCAGCGCCACGTCCTTGCGCTGCTCGGGCGGCATGAAGTCGAGAGTCCCAAGCACAGCACCTGCCATCGTCATTCCCGTGTCTGCTGCCTCATCTTTGGCTAGACCAAAGTCTGTGAGTTTCGGAATGCCGTCTTCAGTCAACAACACGTTGGCTGGTTTGATATCACGGTGGACAATATTGGCAGTGTGTGCTTTGGACAGCCCCTCGCAAAGTTGACAGGTCAAATCAACGGCTTCCTCCAAAGGCAAGGCCCCCTCCCGGCACTTGTCCAACAGGCTGTTGCCTTTGACGAATTCCATGATCAGAAATGGCCCATCCTTTGCGCGGCCGTAATCGTAAATTTGCACAATATTGGGATGGTTCAATGCCGCAATCGACTGGGCTTCAGTTAGGAACCTGTTGACGGCTGTTCTGCTGCGAGCGGCGTTACCAAGTATTCGCTTGATGGCGACTTGCCGATTCAGGCGTGTATCAGTCGCCAACAGCACCTCCCCCATTCCTCCTTTTCCGAGAACGCCCTCTGTGGTGTAACGGGAATCCAGATCGACCACTTCCATTTCGCCATCAAAAATATCATCAGGCTTGTCAGCTGGCTCTCCCCCAAACGTCGCTTGCTCCCCAAGGCTTTGAGGTCCCCGATCATTGGGACTGGGAGTACCATCAAGAGTGTTCTGGTCCCCGAGGCTATCTTCGTAATCTGGCATGGTACTTCAGAAAAAAGGAGGGTTTGAACATCAGGATGCGAGTCGACTTTTGTTGCCACTAATCGAGGTAAAGCTGGGTCGGCCGATCAAAGATTGCTGTCTCTTCACCGAATTGGATTTTCATCCCGGGAGAAAGTGGTGTGAGAGAACGCACCGGAACAGGGTTGCCATTAATCAGCGGAAGATTTGTTTCACTGAGAGGTTCAATCCAGAATGTCCGGTCCAGGTGCAGCAATCTCGCCTGCACTGGAATGCTATGGTCATTCAGAACAATGGCAGCCTGATTGGGCGACCCACCGATCAAAGCTTCTCGCAGCAGGAGAACATACGATTCCTCATCCTTGAGATTCTCAACTCGGTCGTAACGCACCGCGTCCAATTGCAGCGAAAGAGATTCACGGGCAAGCCTTGAGAGGCTGCGAGCTCCCACCATCTCGCTGTACAGTTCATGCCAGAACTCGAGCTCATCTCTTTCTGCATACCGATCAGGCCCAAATGTCATCATTTCCAGAGTCAGCGGAGTTGGTACGGTGCCAGTGACACCCAGTTGAATGGGTGTGACCTCTCCGGTGTGGTGCGTTGTCACCACCTCGCGTTCCCGTACCACCGAGTAATTCAGTTCAATGCCAGTCCTCGACTCATCCCGAATTTCAATGCCCTCGGGAACAACTTCAGCCACACAATGTGTCCGCGACAAATTTCGCGAATTCGTGTCGTTCTCTGCGCTGCGAGGAAGAAAACGCAGCACCACATCATTATCGCGGCTACGACCAAAGGTGAGTCTTGGCCGTGCATAAATCAGTGTTCGTCGGCCATCCTCAAACACCAGGCCTGCTGCATCCAAGTAGGCTCGCCTGTCGGTGGTTGGCGTGACGGTCGGAAGCCGGGACTGTTTTTCCGTATTGACCTTCAACTGATACTCGAAAGTTGTCACCAATTGATCATCGACTGGAGGAGCGTCAACCTCACCATCATCTCCACCGATGGCGTTTTGCAGATTGATGACGCTGTCTTCGCCACCCTTCAAAACAACTTTCGAGAACTGCTTGAGGTTGTATCCCTGCAAGTTGACCATCGATTGCCCATCGCCATCAATTTCCAACACACCTCCCTGACCATCGTTCAAATCGGGAACGTTCAACCTGATTCTGCAGCGATAAAATCTGGGCGCATCTGCAGGTGCCTCACGAAAAGTGATTTCAACATCCAACAGATAATGCCCCGGCCTACAGTTCACGCGCTCGGTGGTCATGCGAAAAGGCACATGGAAGGTCCATAAGCCAGGCTCATCAATCTGTGGACGCCTCAGCGGGTCGTTCGCATCGTGATCCAGGTCACGATCCACCTTGATCTGGATCTCTGGTCGAGCAGAGTACGCAGGACACAACAGACTGAACTCAGGCCGGACCTGGTACCCGACTTGAGGCAACTCGCCCCAGTCAACAAGCAGGCGTGGCGTGGCGACTGTACTGACCGCTGGTGCGAACTGTGCTCGAAATTCAGCGACCACTTCAGCAACAACTTCCTGAGGAATGTTGCATGCATGTGCAACCACGGTGATCTGGTTCTCAATCTGTTGCAGATCTTCGTTTCCCTCCAACTGCCCCTTGACCAAGTTGAACAGCCTGGCCGCTGGCCCCTGCTGATCCATCGCTATACCTTAAAAAAACACTGTGATTTTGATGGGAACGGTGGAATTCAGGCACCACCGTTAACGATTGCGATAACCCCGCAAGGCTTAGGCGGGTGGCGGACCGGGAGGTCCAGGAGGCATTGGAGGGGGACCGCCATTTGGCATTGGAGGTGGGCCAAAACAATTCGCAAGTTCTTGAACCTGATCCGCAGTCGTCCACTCCTTCATGCCAGTCTTCCATACCATCGTTGATGGCACGACCTGACCGGTCTGAATCGCTTGATGAACCTCCTCGAGCGACATCGCTGGTGATTGAGTTCCATTGAGTGACACATGCCAAACAGCCATCGGCGGTGGGGCTGACGGCTGCAGAGCTGCTGGTTTTGGAGCTGCTGGCTGTGGAGCAACTGGTTGTGGAGCAACTGGTTGACCACCGGTGGCGGCCTGAGCCAGTCCCCCGATCATCGTGGAAACATTCGTCTGCTGACTTTGCATCGCCAGCTTGTAGGCCTCAGCAATGGCGTCGGCCTTGGCCTTTTCCGTTTCGTTCATCTTTTCATACATTCGCAGCCGCTCTTCGTTCAATGCGGCATCAGGAGATGCGGTTGCCTCTACCTTGGCGGTTTCCTGTGTTGCTTCATGTTTTTTCAGATCAGCGAGTAAGGCAGCATTGTCGGCACCGGCTGTAGCAATCATCGCTTCGGTACTGAGGCTCCCCATTGCCTGCATGCGTTCCAGTTCACGTTTATGTGAGCTGTCAGCCTTGAGAGTCTCGAGCTCAAGTTGCATGCGTTGTTGCTGTTCAGCAAAACGCGCGTTCATCTCCTGAACCTTCTGCAATCGCTCCATCTGATTCGCCGACTTCTGCTGCTTGAAGTCCAGCTCCCACTCTTTCTGTCGCTTTTCAACTTCCAGCTTTTCTGCAGCGAGCCGGTTTTTCAATTCTGCATCAAGCAAGTCCAGCTTTCGTTGGCGCTCAGCACGATTGAACTCAAGATCTCCGCGGACCTCCTCCATTTTCTGCTCGTGCAGAATCGCTTCCCACGAATCGTCACGTTTCTCTCGACGGTTCTCACGAATCATCTGCCACTTGGCACGCTCTTTCTCCTGCTTTTGTTCCCAGCGATGGGTGTTCTGCTGTTTTTCACGCTCAAGGTCTTCTTTCCAGAAGTCGGCCTCAGCCGACCGGGAAATCTTGGCAAGCTCGATATCGTGTTCCAGCGCTTTCATTTGCACAACGTGATCGAGATCCAGACGCAGTGCGTCCAATTCCTGCTCGCGTTGCAAATCAAGGGTCGCCAGCAGATGTTCGCGGAGTTGGCCACGATCTTCTTTTCTGTCATCGTAGGCTTCGACAAGCATCTCATGGTCTTCTTTACGAAGCAGCCTCTGCTTATCAATGTCGGTCAGCGCCTTTTTAAAATCTTCGGTGCTTTGAACCTTTGACAACTTGTCGCCTGAGACGGCCTCTCGCAGTGCAGTCCTGACAGGAATCTTTTCCTTGTAATCGTCGACACGCGCCTTCAGTTTTTCGTTTTCGACCTCCGCAACAGCACGGCCAAGTTGGACTTCTTTTGCTGCCAGAAACAACTCGCCTTTCTTTTCATCAAGATGGTCTGCGTCTGAACTTGGCTTGATCCACTGCAAGTCCTGAAATACCAGCCCGTAACGCTTCAGACGAACATCAGTCCGTGATCGAATGCCATCTGCAAGCACACTGGTAAATTCCGGCTTGCCAACCGCATCGAAGGAATTTTGCCCCACTGTTTCGCGAATGGCCTGCGCAACCATCGGCCCAAGCATCTTCTGCATTGCTACGATGGTCACATCATCATTTGCCCCCATGAGGTTATTCATGAACGCAAGGACATCGCTCATCTGCAATGTCCATTGGAATGCGAAATCAAAGCAAACCCCTTCCAAACAGGGGACATTACTTATCGTGCTTTTGAGCACCTGGTCTTCGCCACGAGTCAAAAAAACAGTTGCCTGTTTCTTGCGCCAGAATTGCAGACGCTGCACAAACGACTCAAGCGTATAGGAACCGGGATCCGCCTCACCCAGAAGTACCCCATCGTCAAAGATCAAAGCCCGGGTCCCTGGCTCGATGATGAGAGCGCGTGCCTGCGGGGCTTTGCCAAGCAAAGGAATCTTATCGAAATACCCCTTGAGATCTGAAATCGTGATGCGTACGGCATAATCTTCAGGAGCAACTGCCCAGCGATCGTTTTGTATGGAAACACTCATGTCATTTAATTGATTTCAGAGACTTGAAGACGCAGACGGAATCGGCAAGACATTCCGTATGAAGAACGATACAACTGCAAAAAAACATGTCTTATTGACTGCTTAATTTACCATATTGGCATCTGTAGTTTCAGGGTAGGCGAGATTATTACTGATTCGGAAACAGGGTTTTGGAGCCAACTGGACTTCATCCGTCGACGAATCTGGTTGTTGCACAAAGACCGGATGTTTGACGACGGGTGAACTGACAAGGTAAACCGAATTCAGAACATCCAGCTCCCCGCCGGCGTTTTGATGACCGGGCCCATGGAAGGAGATGGAGGAACGTAGGGGGTTCGGGGTGTCTGTGGCACGACCAACATGATTCGGCTTTCCACATTTTCTCTTGACCTGCTTTGCCGAGGCTCCGGCCGACACTGACAAGCTGGCATGACAGGAGGAGCACACCACATTGAAGCATCGTCCCGATGCCGTTGTGGAGCAGGAAGAACGTTTGGACAGGACGTCACCGGATTGGCACTTCACTTTCGTTGCGATTGAATTGCCAGGCAGCTCGGAGTTCCGGACGCATTTATCGCACTGAATTCTCATCGAGTTTACTATCTCCGAAAACTTACCAGGCATGCGCATCCTCACGGCGAATCACAATCCGCCGAACGCTGATAGAATCGCCCCCATGTAACGTCATTGCAACAACGCACGTCAATTCACACTTCAATTTACTGAAAAAGGCTTTGTGTTTTGAGGATTGTTAGCCCTACTCTTGATCTGGGAATTCGGATTCGATGCACGACTTGATGCACCAATCACCCCGTCAACACTGCCTGTTTAAGAGATTTTGCAATCGAATCGAACCTTAACCAAGGGACCAGGCTTTCATCCACTACAGCAACCTGGTGGATGAGCGTGAGACTTCTGGCTTCGTTCTTATTGTCGGCCACGATTCTGCCAGCTCGGTATTCTTGCCTCTGCACCCATTGTTTCCGTACGTCTGAGTTTCCGTACCTCTAAGTTTCCGTACCTCACACAACTGTTTCAAACGGCACTCTGCTGAATTACCTCACTCAACTGGTTTGCTGACCAAGGAAGGCATGCACCATGACACTGCTTCAACCGAGACATCTCCGGTGAGATCAGATTGACGCAATGCATTGAACCCAAAACCAGGCATTGACAGTGAATCCTGCCAAACAGCTACAGAGAGCAAAAACTGCAATCAACGCATTTTTCCAACTTCGTTGAAAACAGAAAGTCATGGCAGTCAGCAAATACACAAATGCAAACGCCCCCCAAAGCATCATGAAATTCTGCAGGACTTCGTGAGGCATCACTCGGTCACTGGGTGTGAACGTCAACGTTCTGTGCAGGTTCAATGCTGCCAATCCCGCAATGGTAATAAATCCAGTGATCAAGATCGTTCGAGACAAGCTCGCAGAATCTGCATTCCCAGAGAGCGGCGCAGCAGCCTCCCCTGCCGGTGAGTGGTACGGATTCGAATCACCATTCATATGCTGCTCAGTTTCGACTCACTTAATAATCAAGGTGAATAAACAAATTGATTTGGACCACGCGCACCCTCTGATGGAGACGACGTGATTTCACACCCAACCTCGTCCGCCAACTCGATTGCGAGGCTCGATTTTCCCGTCACCGCATGCCAGACTGTTAACGAACGGTTGCCATCAGGGCAAGCCATGAACGAATCCATGCCAACCGCTTGAACGAAAGTTGGGCACGTACCAGAAAGTATTTCATTCTGCGACCAAGAATGCAAACATTCTGACACCCACTTGCACGCACACGCTTTCAACCTGTCAAGCGACTCATTCTTTTCAGTTCCAAAACGGCATCGCCATTATCCATCCGTTTGTGCGTTTCAGTAAGTTCTCCGTGGCGAACCGAAATCCGACCAGCACAGGACGAACACGGTCGCGCGTCGGAGATTGAATTTTCCTGAATATCAGCCCAAAACGCACACGCCACGAGACATGTCCCCTGAACCGACATGCAAATCTCTTGCCGTGGCAATTGCGGAATCCCTAGACTGTACTCACTCAGGTCGTGCACCATCGGCTCGATCCAATCTGGTTTGTGACAAACCAGCGCCCAGAAAGACTGCAGAATCGATGACTGCATGTTCTTCGAGATGCTGGAGATCGCGGGCACCTGAACTGCATACTCTCTTTACAAGACACTCGCAAACGCAAGCCATGGATACATCCGCTAGCCTGCTTGAATCACTGCGTGATGCATCCAATGAGACAGCATGGAATCGGCTATTTGAGATGTATGCGCCCCTGTTGCGAAACTGGCTCCGCCGTCACAACGCCAATGCGGGCGACATCGATGATGTGGTGCAGGAAGTGATGACGGTTGTGATACGTCGATTTCCTGAATTTCAACATCATTCAAGAACAGGTGCTTTCAGATCATGGCTCAGAACAATCACTGTCAATTGTTTGCGTGACCAATGGCGTCGCAACAATAAACATCCCAGAGCCACTGGCGGTACTGACTGCGTCGCAGCCATCGAACAACTGGCTGATCCGAGCAGCGGCATGAGCAGAGTCTGGGACAGAGAGCACGATGAACACGTGGCAAGCTTCCTGCTGGCCAAAATCCAATCAGATTTCTCACCCCAAACATGGCTGGCATTTCGCCGGTTTGCCATTGATGGCATGAGTGCGGATGAAGTTGGCGAGGAACTTGGAATCACTGCCAACGCGGTATTCATTGCAAAATCAAGAGTCATGGCAGGATTACGCAAGCAGGCACAAGGCTTAATTGAGTGAATTCCATTCTCTGAAAGACTCAAACCACTGAGACCATTTACAATGGGAACAGGGCGCAAGCGGCGGCAGAAGTCAAAGGTAGAGCCGAAGCTTTGATCCTCAAAAAATGGAATCGTTGGCCCATGCCAGGTGAAATTGGGGACAAACGGAAAAATGCATCCAAATCGCAATCAACTTGAATCTTTCATCCATGGAAGACTTGAAGATCATGAGCGAATGCGCATCGAAGCACATATCGCTGATTGTGATTCCTGCTGTGAGACCCTGCGTTCCATACCGCATGATTCTCTCATCGCCGGTTTGCAGCAAAGCGACACACGGGATCAACTCAGTGAGACGAAATTGTTTGTCGACGGCGACACAGGCAAGACTGTGCATGCACCCAATATCCCCAAGGAATTGCTGGATCACTCCCGATACCGCATCGTTGAACAATTAGGTGCTGGTGGAATGGGAGTCGTGTTTCGTGCTGAACATCGTCTGATGGAACGACAGGTCGCTCTGAAAGTCGTCAATGCCAGGCTTCTGGCAAGTGAGACTGCTGTGGAACGATTTCGAATGGAAGTACGTGCAGCCGCAAAACTTTCACACCGGAACATCGTTGCCGCTCATGACGCGGAACAGGAAGGTGATCTGCATTTTCTTGTCATGGAGTTCATCGAGGGGACTGATCTGGCCGGCTTGATTCGGCGTCGTGGCAAACTGTCCGTCTTGCATGCCTGCAACTACACCATGCAAGCTGCCCTCGGGCTTCAGCACGCATTGGAACAGGGCATGGTTCACCGGGACATCAAACCCCACAATTTGATGCGAACGCCCAAGGGAACAATCAAGATTCTGGATTTTGGGCTGGCCCGATTCGCCAGCCAGCAACGAACGGAGGATGAAGAAAGTGGGTTAACGGACGAAGGTGTAACCCTTGGCACCCCCGATTACATCGCACCGGAACAAGCTCGGGATGCAAAACGTGCTGATATCCGGGCCGACATCTACAGCCTCGGTTGCACCTTGTACTTCCTGCTGAGTGGTCAGCCTCCATTTCCAAACGGCACCGCAATGGAGAAAGTGCTTGCTCACATCGAACGTGATCCTGAACCGATTGAAAACATTCGCACTGACGTGTCGGTCGATGTGATTGACATTGTAAAACGCATGATGTCGAAAGATCCGGCACAACGTTATCAAACACCAGTCGAGGTAGCCAATGCTCTGAAACCTTTTGCGCGACCTGACGAAAACAGGACTGTTGCATCTTCGATGCAAGCGTCCCCGCAAGTCACAATCGGTCCACAGAAACAGAAACAACCGCCGACGATGATCGCATTGGATCAGCTGGATCTCCCAGAACCATCCACTCATCCCGTGACTTCAAAAGGTGCGTACGCCCCATCACCACGACGACGTCCGTCCAACAAAAAAACGGGGCCACCCAAAAAAATCTTCCTCGTTTCCGGAACGGTTCTCGTGCTGTTGATCGCTGTTTTTTGCACGCTTCCATTCATGGCAGATCAGAGTCCCGGACCGAACTCGCCACTTGCTTCAAATGACCAATCATCAGACTTGGCCGAAATCGCAACAGGCTTCGATGATTTACCATCCGAAACCGATGATGGCTGGATCGACTTGATGCCACAAATCGACGTCACACGTGATTCCGTGGGCGGCCAATGGAGCAAGAACCGTGGAAACCTCAGTGTTGATTCATCTGACAGTGCCAGTTTGTCTCTACCCTTTGTTGCTCCGCAGAGCTACGACTTTGAAGTGGAGTTCACCAGAAACACCGGTCGGAATTCAGTCGCATTGCACTTTGTAGCAGGAGATGGACAGGCTAGTTTTGATCTGGATGCCTGGAACGAGCATCTGGCCGGCATCCAGAGCATTGGCGGAAATACTCTACGGGAATCTAGAGGAGATCGAATGACGTTGATCAATGGCCAACGTTATCGTGCCTCCATCAGTGTTCGGCCAAATCTTGTCCAAGCCTGGTTGGATAACCGGTTGATCGACACTTACAGCGGTGACGGTTCGAATTTGGAAATGATTTCCATCTGGCGGCTTCCCATATCACGAAGTCTGGGACTGGGCTCCTACAACAACTCAACCACCTTTCACAGCATCCGCATCCGCGACCGCACCGGCAACCAGACCCCGTAGGCAGAACATTGCGGTCACGCCACTTTTTGGCCGGTGAACACGAATGGGACATCCCGTAGCAACTTCTCACTCAGTTGCCGCGACGGGTCATTCACGGGCAGTCACCCGTTTTCCTGCTTTTTCTTGACCATTCCGGGAAATTTTCTTTTTTCCTGAAAGGTCCTGACTCCTGTTGCCATTTGACTTGTACGAGCAGACAAGCGTTACAAGCAACCAGGAGCCATTGCCATGTCCTTTTTCCCGTTCAACCGTACCCGAAAACAACGAAAGCCAGGCAAACGGATGCGACGCAGACTTCTGGCAGAGGCTCTTGAAACACGACAATTGATGGCCGCAGATTTTGGCCAGCAGGACCTGACAGCACTGTCAGATGAATTCGACGATCAATCGTCCATGGTGCGATGGCAACGGGTCCATCAGACAGAGGGCTGGAATGCAGACCAGTTGAATGTCTGGGATGTGAACCAGACGCAATCAGGACGCATGGTAATGCAACCTCACACCACTGTCTGGTACCAGAACTGGCGGGGCCCAATGGCATACCAGATGGTCACAGGCGATTTTGTCTTCACCACCGAAGTGCATGTCACCGACCGAGATAACATTGGCGGCAGCGACATGGATGACATTCCGGGCGACAGCCGTTTCTCATTGGGCGGGGCGATGATTCGCACTCCACGCGACATCACTGACCCCCACTCCGACTGGACTCCCGGAAGCATGGTCGAAGATGGAACAAACAATGGTGAGAACTATGTCTTTCTGTCGCTCGGTTATGGCGCTGGTGGGAATGAATTCTCGCTTGAAGTGAAAACAACCCGTAACAGCAATTCACAATTGGAACTGACTCCGCTCGGTTCGGAAGCCAATGCCGTCACTGTTCAGATCGCGCGGATCGGCGATTCCATTGTGACGCTGTACCAATTGCCGGGTGAATCCTGGCAGGTCCATCGCCGTTACACACGAACTGACATGCCCGAAACTCTTCAGGTTGGGCTTGTCAGCTACACCGATTGGACCAAGGCAGGCGATTTTGATCCGTTCACTCAGAATAGCACGGTACTGACTCCAGGAATGGCTGGCGATCCTACCCCCAACGAGCCATTCAACCCGGACATCACGGCCGGTTTCGAATACGCGCGATACGTTCGTCCCGCAGTCCCCTCAACGTTGACCGGAGCAGATCTGGCCGATCCAACAAGCGTCACCGACACAGAACTGCTCGGTTTCCTGGGTAGCAACATTGGCAACGCGGCGGTGGACACGGATGATACCAACACGGAAACCAATGGTAATAACGATCAAGCCGTGGTTGATTCTTCCGGAGCATCAGAAACCAACTCGCTGACACCGGAAATGAAGGTCGGCATGAACCTGACGATGGTGAATGACTGGACACATTCATGGGTCTTTCGCGATGCATTTCAACTGGCACGTGATTTCACAACACTTGCTCACGGTGGACAGGAACACCCGTTTCATGGGCCACCCGAAACCGATGTCAATGGCTGGGTCACCTCGATCCCCTCTCCAATCGTTACTGACAACGGCGAGACGATCACTCCGTATGCTGATTCGATCCTTTTCTCCAATGGAGGCAACCCGGGCGGCATCTATCGCGCCGAATGGTCAGGAGAAGGTGACATCCGCTTTGTTGGAGGAACACTGGTCGAATCCGGGCTTGCCGAAAACGGCAGACACTATGCCCTGCTCGATGTTCCCGCAGATCAAACGATGCGAACGCGCATCTACGAGACTGATCCGGAAAACTACATTCGCGACATCCAGATTTTCATGCCGGATCACAACGGAACGTCTCTGGAAATGGAACCATGGCAACCGGGCAATAGTGAATCTCCATTTCACCCCCTGTTTCTGGAACGGCTGGCACCATTTGACACTCTCAGGTTCATGCAATGGCAACAGGTCAACCGGGATGACCGGGTTCAAATCACCAGTGACGACCTGCGTCCCGCCTCGTATGCCAATCAGGGAACAACGAATCGCAGCATTTACAATGGCGTTTCGATGGAGTACCAGGTGCAACTTGTGAATGACCTTGGGTCAAACGCCTACTTCAACATGCCTCACCAAGCCGACGAAAGCTACGTGCGAGCTTTCGCTGAATACGTGTTTGAAAACATCCATGATGACGCGCAGGTTTTTGTTGAATACAGCAACGAGGTCTGGAACTTCGCACCTGAGTATCAATCCCATCGCTGGATCATGCAACAGCAGCAACTTCCCGAGAACGCCGGATTGACCTTCGTCGATGTCTGGGCTCAGGAAGCCCGTCGCGACTTCGCAATCTGGAGTGATGTGTTTGCCGGGCATGAAGAGCGGCTCACAAGAGTCGCCGCAGGTCAACAACACAATCCGCAACTGACCAACGCATTGCTGGATCGCATGAACGGTGAATTCGATGCTATTTCATCGACGTCCTATGCTGGTCTTCGCAACAGCAGCCTTGAATGGATAAACGAAAACACAACGCAAGAAGACATCATCGACTGGGTGCTCGAAAACTCCGTTCCAACCAGCCTGGCAACCCAGGCGGAACACGCTCAGCTGGCGGAGCACTATTCCCAAACACTCGGTCGTGAAATTCCATACATCACCTACGAAGGTGGATCCCACTTGAACGCATTTGGAAGCGACCATCAGGATCTGGTGCACTCAGCGCAGAACCATCCCCGTTTCAGGGAGGTGTACGCGGCGTTACTCCATGGAATGGAACAACTTGGCATTTCCATGCATACCCAATATGTCTTCACCAGCCAGGGGAATCCGACACCGTGGGGAGAATTTGGTGTGCTGCACGAAATGGATCAGCCATTGGCAGAAGCGCATGAATACAACGCGTTGGTCGATTTCATCAACGGAAACCTGCAAACCCCGAAACCACTTGTATCAGTGGTTGCTTCCGATGAAACCGCGCACGAACTTGGTGACCCTGCAGAGTTTACCGTGTCACGTTCCAACACACTTACCAGCAATGATCTGGAAGTACACTACACGTTGTCTGGATCAGCAACTGAAGGAGAGGATTACGAAACGCTAAGCGGATCGGTAATCATCCCAGCCGGTGAAACTTCAGCCAGAATCAACATCAAACCGCTGCTTGAATCACCCGCCATCGCGGATGAAGGACATGAAACCGTCTCGGTCACGCTCGCCACCTCTGATTCCTTCGATCTCGATGTGGCCCGAACGGAAGCCACGATCACACTGATGGACAATGAAATGCCGATCATCGGTGATCAGGTGCTGGAAGCAGGTAACCAGAGACTGGAGATTCCACTCATGGTCGAAATGGGTGGCGAAGCAATCACCTACTCGGTATCGATCACTGAAGATCTTGTCGCCAGTTTTCAAGCGGAACATCAACTTGAAGTTTTTCGTGAAGATCTGGGTCTCAACTGGGGTGGACAGGACGAAAAGTGGCTCCGAGGTCGAGAGGGTCATTACTACATTTTGCCTTCGGCCGAAGTTTTTCGTTGGAATGGCAGTTTCGACAACAGCACAAAGCTGGCGACCCTCGAACAACGTTTCTATGAAAACCCCATCTTGATCCTCGATACCCAGGCGGGTGCAGCCGATGTCACCCTCATCGGTGACAAGCTGACCATTGATCCCAGCCCCGGCTTTTCAGGCACTTTCGAAATCCAGCTGACCGCATCGTCCGGACAAATCGAAGCCCGGCAGAAATTCAATGTCTCGCTGGAAAACGCAACTCCTTTCATTCAACCGATCGAAGACCAGACAATCCCCGTTTCTGAGCAGACTACCGTGGCAGTGTTTGCCTCAGACACAGATAGCAACAACCTTTCCTTGAGTGTCGAGGTACAGGGATCCATTGCATCGGAACTACGTGATGAATTCGGGCTCCAGCCTGTGGAAGGACTCAACAACTGGGGCATGAACTGGGGCGGGGAGCAGGAGAAGTGGCTGCAAGGAAACAACAACGCATGGTTTTTCCTGCTGCCAGACGGTAGCCTTCATCAGTGGGCGGGCAGTTTTGCAGATAGTCATCAGGTCGGCTTGCTCGGCACAGAATTCTATGATTCGCCACAGCAGTTACTCGACGCGGTTTCTGCACCATTGCAAGTGCAAATCATTGATGGACAACTACGACTGTCAGCCCAGGGCCATGCTGGGGTTGCCGGGGTCGAAGTCACGGTCTCCGATGGAATCACAACCGAGCGGGTTGCCTTCTCGGTCCAGATTGTCAACACAGCTCCCAATCTTGATCTCGAAAGCCGGACTCTGGTTACAGGCATTCCACTGAACCTCGATCTGCCATCCTTTGATGCCGATGGTCACGCGGTCACCTATTCGGTTGAGATCCTTGGTGACCAGCTTTCGCGACTGAACGAGGAACATGGCTTCCACGCCAACGGAAATTACTACACAAACCACATGGGCAATCAGGAACGCTGGATTCGCAACCGTAACGGCAACTGGCATTTCCTGTTGCCTGACGGCGGACTCTACCGTTGGCAAGGAAGCTTCTCCAATAGCACTGTAATTGCGCAACTCGGCAGTCATGTTTATGAAGACCCAACACTCTTGACTGATCCGGTACCTGTTCCAGTGATTGCAACACGTACCGACGATGGCCTCACCATGGAAACGACGGATGAATACACCGGCCAGATTAGTGTCCGAATTAACGCGAGCGACGGTTATGACACGGTCAGCCAGATTATCCAAATCACAGTGATTGCATCTGACGATGTAGATGCAGCCTTCGCCTCAGACATGAACTTCCTGTTTTAGTGTCCCAGCTGACTCATGGAACATGAAAGCGGCCACCTAATCGGTGCCGCTGTGGCAGCCGTTCCGTTGAACTCATCGGGCACTGCTTGTTGACTCATCGGGCACTGCTTGTTGACTCATCGGGCACTGCTTGAAGATCGGTTTCGTATCGCGGCTACGCCTACGCCGGTCCGCATGTCAGATAAAAAACCGTTTTTGGACGGGTTTTGCAATGACCAGCGAACCAATCGGCCTCACTCCTTTGAAAAGAATCGAAAGAAGTGGCATGGAACACGACCTTCACGCAACGGTCCTGACAAACCGCCAACTTTTGACCCTTCTGTCTCACATTCTGAAATTCCATCCGACAGCGGGGTGTCCGTTCCACCTTCCAGCGTCCAAATCAGACAGGAACCCAGATGCACCGGAAAAACCGTAATCATGGAGCGCCGTTGTAAAACACGAAAAATTCTTACACACTGAATTCAGTGAAACACCCATGCTGGTGCATCTCTGTGGTGCCAGGTGTGCATACAACAGTCAGGCCTCCCGATGAATCCGCTCTCAAAACCTTCGCTACCCAGATTTTCATCAAGTCGAATCACCACTCCACTGGTTTCAGTCTCGGTGCCGGGTCTGCTTCCGTCTGTATGGTGCAAACTGGAATACCTCAATCCGAGTGGATCAACCAAAGACCGCATCGCACGCTACATTTTGACCAAGGCCATACGCCAGGGTGAAATCTCTTCCTCAGGTTTGGTTGTTGAGGCATCCAGCGGGTCGACGAGCATCGCTATGGCCTTGGCGTGTGCCCAATTAGGCTTGACCTTTGTGGCCGTGATGCCTGAGGGTGTCAGCAATGAACGTGTATTGATGATCCGAGCTTATGGTGCCAAAGTGGAACTGACCGCCAAGTCAGCTGGAATTGGCGGAGCCATTGAACGAGCCAAAAGCATTTCGTTGAACGAAAAAGCCTACTGGCCTCAGCAGTTTTCGAATCCTGACAACTCAAATGCGCATCGGAATGAAACGGCGCAGGAGATATTGAGTCAGATTGGCACAGACTCCATTGACCTTTTCATCAGTGGAGTAGGGACGGGTGGAACTCTGGTCGGAGTCACTCAGGGCTTACGGGACGCCGGTTGCAATTTGGCTCCAGTCCTTGCGCGTCCGATCGATACGGGAGTGATGAGCGAAGTTGAATGTTCAAGCTTCAGCGGCAGAATCCCCGGCGTCGTTGATGGTCTGTCTTCGATCTTTGCCAACGCAAACATGCCCAACCTTCAGGAAGTTGAAGTCTCGGATCAGGAAGCCATTGAAGTGACTCGGAAACTGATCCGTTGCGGCTTCCCCGTGGGACCAAGCTCCGGACTGAATTTCCTCGCTGCGGTTCGCGCCATGGAAAATCACAAGTCAGAAGCGCCAACAGCGGTCACGGTGTTTCCTGACCGGATGGAACGTTATTTTTCAACCGAGCTATTCGCTGGAATGTAAAACCCCCGATCCTTGCGGCACACAGCAACGTATTTCTGACGGGAATGGAAAAGGTGAGACAGCGAGTTGTGGAAAAACACGCCTGAGAATACGTGTTCAACAAACCGATTTTACCGGCCGGGTGGGCGGCAACACACGAACTTGCAATCAATCAGTCTTGTCCCGCAAAAATGCTGCCCGAACACAAACCAACTGGATACTGGTCCCCTTCAGTTCATTGAGCCCGAACTGGTCGATCGTATTGAAAGTGACCGTGGTTGGCTGTTCCTCAACCTGATACACAACAAAGCAATCATTTGGATGCGTCACGGCAAATGTTTCATCATGATGCCACTCCACTGCCGGCGTACACAGGTAGATCGGCTTACCGACCATCACGCTGCCTTTTCCGATCGAGCTTTCGATTTCCAATTTCTGTTTTAATGGTGCAGCATCAATGATTTCGTAAGCCTTGTAAATGTCGAGGCCATCGGGAACCTCATCCGGAGTGCCCTGTGCGAGCAGTTGCGACGGTGAGACCAGATAGGACTCGTTGCCAACAGTTAAACGCTTGTTTGCTGCCCCCCTGACCATGTCAAGGACATCGACTTGACGCTGTTTCTGCTGTTGTGGGTTCTTGATGGCAAACCAGTTCATGTAAGCACGCGGGCTCTTCACTTCCCGTTTCATTGCCCCTACAGCGCGACTGAAAAGCACGGGTCCTTCCAGACTTACGTTGCGTCTTTTTGAGTCGAACCGGCTTTGGACCTCAACACCATGCTCAATCATCTGAGCCGGTTTGACTCGCACAACCTCAAGAAAATCAACCGGGCTGTGTGCGGACGATCGTGTCACAGCGGTGAAGCAACCGAAAAAAGTGACAAGCACGACAAATGATCGCAAATTCAACATCATGATGGTTCCGAATGGACAAAAAAAAGGGCGTCGGACACAATCGTGCCCGACGCCAGTTTAACCTAAGATCAGCCGGCGAAATTACTTCTTGGCTTTTGGCAGCAACACGGTGTCGATCACGTGGATGACGCCGTTCTTGCATGCGATGTCAGCTTTGACAACTTTCGACTTGTTGATCATGACGCTGCCGTCCTTGACCTTGACGCCAACGGATCCACCCTGAGCGGTTTTGGCTTTCTTGCCATCGAGCTTCACAACGTCCTTCGCCATCACTTTTCCTGGCACGACGTGATAAGTGAGGATCGCAACGAGCTTGTCCTTGTTCTCGGGCTTCACAAGCTCAGCAACGGTGCCCTTTGGAAGTTTCGCGAAGGCAGCCTCGGTGGGTGCGAAAACGGTGAACGGTCCGTCGCCTGCCAGAGTGTCAACCAATCCTGCTGCTTTGACTGCGGCTACCAGAGTCGCAAAGTCCTTGCTCGCTACGGCGTTCTCAACAATGGTCTTGTCGCATGTTCCACAACCTGCTGTGGCGCTCTGAGTACCAGCGGCCAACACCATGAAACCTGCTGCGAGAGCCAAAAATGCTTTTTTCATCTTTCAGTCCTAATTTCGTTCCGACCCCTCAGAGGGGCCACACCATGAATACTGTCTTGCTGGCTCAGGGCTGCGATCGACTCCGCCTTACCCGCCAACGATGCACTTTTGCGCGTGAGTTCGAATTGACAAGTGCCGAAATGCAACTTCCAGAAATTTTCTTTCCGACACTGTTATGGAAACTGAGAAACCACGGTGCCGCACACCTTTCAGAGGGGGTGTTGTGCCTGCAACGAGATAACACCAATGGATGAGATGGGGCAGATCTGCTTTTCACGAACACGCGGGTGTTCCTAAACACACGGGCGTTTGGGAACCAAGTGGCAACCAGGGCCGATTCGAATGGGCGATTGATGGGCGGGGAAAACGATGCATTGCGATTGAATCTGCATCAGCCGCAATCACCCGCCATTGCTTACGCAGACGGCACATATTTGGCGTTTCCACTGAAAAACATCGGGTTAGTGTAAGAAAGAATTTGAAAAAGCAGCAAAAAAGGCAGTAAAAAAACAACATCAACGGTATTATTTACGGTAATAAATTTAGTGCTGTGGCGTGCATGCGGCAAACTTGGCAGCTACGAAACACCCCACGTCCACTTAGCTTGGCACCTCTGGCCGGACCAACGTATCGAAACGCAGCTCCAATTTCCTTCTCCGCCAATGGCTTCCATTTCAATGACCAGCCCCAGTTCGAATGACTGCAAAATCCTGATCGCGGATGACGAGCCAGTCACACTCCGCATGTTCCAGCGTTATCTGGAACTGGCGGGAATGGTGACAGTGACTGCCCGAGACGGCAAAGAAGCCATCGCCAAAATGAATCACGACATCCGTGTGGCTGTACTGGACCTCAACATGCCTGGCATGACGGGTTTGGAATGCATGCGTCAATTGCGCAGAGAGTATCCGGGGACGGAAATCCTGATTGTTTCCGGGGTTGGCCAAATCTCGGATGCGGTGGCTGCGATGAAGGCTGGTGCGTGTGAATTTGTGACCAAACCTTGCGAGCAGGAGGATCTCGTCGCACGAGTTGAACAGGCACTCCGCACCGCTGAACTATCCCGCGAGAACCAGCAACTCCGGATGCTGGTGGAGCAGCCCTCATCCAACACCGATTTTGCGG
>JAAXJB010000083.1:0-32737 GCA_012270065.1 Rubripirellula sp.
TGGGGTCGGTGTCCTGGCGCTGTTGCCCACGCCCGAGCCGATTGCAATCAATGGAGAGAAGTTTTTCGCCGTTCTTGTTCCCCAATCCCCGGTGCCAATCGGTGGTGGGTTGTTATTCATGCCGGTGGACGCTGTCGAACGGGTGGACATGTCGGTTGAGGCTCTGATGTCGATCTATGTTTCAATGGGAGTTACGGCTCCCGGAATGGTGGAAGAATCAGATTTGAAACACGCGAAATCAGGCGTGATTCGCAACGGCGGAGACGGGGGGGCCGGAGACGGAAGGGCCGGCGCCGGGGGAGCCGGCAGTCAAGTTTTGGCAGAAGATGGCGATTCAGGTGAATCAGGTACCTGAGAAAGTTCCTGTTGTCCCGGCAGATTGTATGTTAGCGGATCACTCGAGAACTTCAGTAACCTGAACCGGTTGTCGATTCTGGGCTTTGTACAAAAAAACGCGTTTAGCAATTTGCTCGTGCCCGCGTCGTTGGTTGGTGTCAGCATTTTGGTTGTGTTTCTGTAACGACTTCAGACATCCAACGTGCACGTTGCATGTTTGATATCAGTTTTTCTCTTTGCATATTCTCTTTTGATGACAGGGTTGGAGACACATGCAGGTTCGAATCATTTCTGTGTTTTGTATCGTAGCTTTGGGCCTGTGTTTCTCCGGCTACGGACAAACTAGATCCGTTAAAAGCGGTGAGCCGTTATCTGGCACGGGGTTGTTGGATGAAAAACAGCAGCTTGAGGCGTTGATGGGCAGCGGGATAGATCGGTTCGCGCTGCGTGCCATGGAAGATGCTGCATCGCATCGACGAAACAGCATCCATGGCCTTGAGCCTGGATCTGAAGATCTCAGTTCGAAGCAGGAAGAACTTCGCGTTCAGTTTGCTAAGTTGATTGGTGCGGTTGATGAGCGTGTCAAGCCACAGGGAATTGAGATCGTATCGACGACAACAGAAAATGGCGTGGTTGCCGAGAATGGTCAGGTTTCCGTGCTGGCAGTGCGTTGGAAAGTGTTGGAGGGAATGGATGCTTCCGGATTACTTATTCGACCCGTAGGCAAAGACATCGTCGCCCGAGTCGTAGCTATTCCGGATGCGGACTGGACACCCGAGATGATTTCCGGGATTCAGCCCGGCACTGTTGGTGAAGAAAGTAAAGTAACGAAGCGGAATGGCGGTGGTGGTTCCGGGGCACGAACAGAATGTACAACTGAATTTGCGTTGAGCTTTGCGTTGATGGGGTGCGAAGTTCTCGTTCCCACATTGGTCGATAGAGACACCCGCTTCAGCCGCAATGATGAGCTCGGACGTTCGACCAACCTTAGTCACCGTGAGTTTGTTTATCGACAGGCTTTCGAGTTGGGACGGCACGTGATCGGGTTTGAAGTGCAGAAGGTGCTCGCCGCTGTCGACCAGTTCAGGTCGATTGCCCAGACGAGTGATTTGCCAATCGTTGTAGCGGGTGTGAGTGAAGGCGGTTTGCTTGCGCTTTATTCTGCAGCGCTTGATTCGCGAATCGATGCCGCGATTGTCAGTGGGTATTTTGATCAACGCGAAGGTGTCTGGAAGGAACCCATTTACAGGAACGTGTGGGGATTGTTGAAACAACACGGTGATGCAGAGTTGGCCGCGATGATCGCCCCGCGAAGGTTGTTCATTGAGGCGGCACCAATGATTCCCGAAGTTTCAGGTCCAGCAGAAGCAAATCGAAATGTTGCGGCACCGGGGACCATTGTGTCTCCCAGTGTCGATTCGGTATTGCTGGAAGTCCAACGGGCCCGAAAACTTGTGAAGGAAAAATCGGTTGGTGACAGAATCGTAGTGCTCGATGGACGGAAGCCGGGATCCGATCCGTTGGAGTTCAGTACCGTGAAGGATTGTTTGGATCGGATTTGTGGAAACGAGAACACGTACGTTGAGACAAACAGGCGCTTAGTCGATCAGAGAAAGAAATTTTCAGCCGTTGAGCGGCAACGCGTCCAGATCGAGCAGATGGTTGGCTATACCCAGAATCTATTACGGAAAGCTCATCGACAGCGTGAAAAACGTTTTTCTCAATTTGATCGATCTTCGCCCGTTGCCTTTGATCGTGATGTGGAGCAAGAGAGGGTTAGGATTCATGAGGAACTGTTCGGGCGTTTGCCGAAGCCAACCAGTGACCCACGGCCAAGAACAAGGCTGGTAATTGACGCGACTGAGATGAGAGGTTACGAGGTTGTTCTCGATGTGTACCCCGATGTGATTGCATCCGGCATTTTGTTGTTGCCAAGTGATTTGAAAGATGGTGAAAAACGGCCAGTGGTGGTTTGTCAGCATGGTCTGGAGGGCACTCCCATGGATACCATTGGTGGCCCACAGACAAGTGGATACCGGGCTTACAAGGGATTTGCTGCGGAGTTGTGTCGGCGTGGATTCATCGTTTACGCGCCGCAGAATCCCTATCGTGGTGGAGATCGGTTTCGAACTTTGCAGCGGAAATCGAATGTCCTGGGACGCTCACTCTTCAGTTACATCATTCCTCAACATCTGGTTGCGCTCCGCTGGTTGAGTGAACTACCAAACGTCGACCCTGAACGGATCGGTTTCTACGGTCTGTCCTATGGTGGCAAGACAGCCGTCAGGGTTCCACCAATGCTGCCTCCAACCGAGGACGAGCCGGGCTATTGCCTGTCCATCTGCAGTGCCGATTTCAATGAATGGGTTGCCAAGAATGCTTCAGTTGACGCGCCATTCAGTTATTTGTGGACAGGAGAATACGAAATCTTTGAATGGAACATGGGGCACGTTGCCAATTACGCAGAACTGTCGATCCTGATGACGCCTCGGCCTTTCATGGTTGAACGCGGACACGACGACGGTGTCGGGATCGATGAATGGGTTGCCTGGGAGTTTGCCAAAGTGAGACGGCATTACAACAAACTCGGCATTGGACACCTGACAGAGATTGAGTTCTTCGACGGGCCACATACGATCAATGGGGACGCCACGTACCGCTTTCTGCATCGGCATCTTCAATGGCCGGAACCGGAAAACTCGAAGTGAAGGGAATTCCGGGAACCACGATCAGTGTGGAGGTTTGAACTTGAATGCCGTTTCGAAATTCTCATTTCAGATTTTCGAGGTCGGCACGTTTCTGTTCGTACGTTTCGTGGAACGCAAGTGTATCGGGGTCAGGGGAAATTCCCCGCTTGTTGCAGAATTCGGTATACAGATCTGGCCACCAGTTTCGATGGTCGGTAAGCCCTTGATCACGGTATTCCTTCCATTTGCTGAGCACTCGGGACCAGCATTCGTCGCCGTAGGATAACGCCTCGTTGAGGGATTGATAGCGAGGCACATACCAACGCCTGCCAATTTGAGCATGCAGCACTTCGTCGGCCCAGTCGAAGTCCTGGAACAGTTTGGCGAGTGGGTCGCCACTCTCGGATGCCACTTCCCATTCAAAACGTTTGCCTGTTTTCGGCATAAGACCCTGTTCAATGAAAAACAGGACTCCATGTCGTTCCCGAGGATCCAGTTGGGTGTTGAGGTTTTTCGACCAGGTGAAGTTGATCGGAATCTTGGTCCAATCAATTCCGTGTGACACGAAACCTGTTTCACCCATCATTGCGTGGCGGGCTTCATCCCACAGTTGACGTGACATTTCCATGTGGAAGTCCCACGGCTCTTCATCTCGCAGGTCCACGAGAATGGTGGCCATGACTTCCGGGACGTCAATTTCCCTTAGCCGCTTGTAGTACAGCATCAGTGTTTTGTCCATCGCGCTGTATCGCTCATCGTACAGGAACGCCTCGGGATTGACTCCCGCGTTATATGGGTCCTTGAAGCGTGCATCACGTTTGGGTTCTTTCTCGTACACAACGGCATTCTTGTTGTACCAGCGAATGTCAGGAGGTTCCGTCGGTGGTTTGGTGGCGTCTATTCCACCTGCGGAATCGAGTAGGGAATGAAGATGTTCGTTCCACGGTTCCAATGACTCCAATTTCTCTTTCTCTCGCTTCTTTAGCCCGTCGAGACATGCGACTCCACTCTGCTGAAGTTCATCGAGTTCAAATTCCATCAGCTTTGCAATGCGAACGCTTGGCGCATCGGCAAGTGGGTGCGCGTCGCGTTTGAGGCGCTGGCAAGCTTGGATGCATTCATCGATCAGGACGGAATAAATTGCAGACAGAAATTGAAGCGTTTCGGGACATCGTGAGATTTCATCGAGGGTGGTTTCGAGGCCTCCGTGAGGCACCTTGTCGAGGCCTAGTGGGGGTTCACGCATTTCGCCGACGCGACTGCGTAACAGGCTGACTTGTTCTGCGCACAGGTAAGCATGGTGACTGTAGAGCATTTTGAGTTCGTAAATGGGTTCACCAGAGATACGCGCAATCAAAAGCTCGTGAACACCACGTAGTACATAGTGGATGCGTTTTAATCGAGTCACACTTTCGTCGAGTGACCAATCTGTTTGCGTTGCTCGATCCATGCTGCATAAGCCAGCCAGTGGTAGCAGGTAGGGATGAGTGCAGTTGCGTTCGGGCGGTTGCATTGAATTCTCGTCTAACCAGGGGGAATGTAGGTTGGCGCGACATTGCTCATGCTATCGCGAATACCAGCCATGTTGCCAATGGCCGCTTCACGTGAGCGGACGCAATGATTCTGTGACTGTGTGCAACATGGGCAGAGATGCTCTTGCCTCATTGGTCTTGTTCATTACCGGTGCTTGAGATGCTAGCTAACGCATTGTTTTTGGTGCAAGCTGAAGCCTTCATCTTTTGGCGTTATCGGAAAATGTACCGGCAGGCCTATCCCGCGTGCAGCAGGCCGCAGTTGGGCTTCGCTTGATGTTGCGGCAAAGCACTGTGTGTGGGTGTGAATCTGCTTTTGTGATCCGAATTGTGTTTCTGCGTGGGAAAATACGGTATTATTGTGCTTTGTTGACGAAAGCGTTGTCCATGCGATGCATCGTTCGACTTCCGTATTTCAATTGTACGGTTGTAGTTTCTTGCCCGATCTGTCTGATGATTTCATGAAAATTTTAAGCGTATGTTTTTTGCTGTTTTTGCCTGGCTTGGTTTCGGCGGAAGACATTTGGCCTGAATATCGCGGTCCCTCGGGTGATGGTCATGCGACTGATGCAGACTTACCGGATAAAATTGATGACGGCGTGGTGCAATGGAAGACCGCAATTCATGGAAAGGGCTGGTCATCGCCAGTTGTGTGGGGAAAGCAGATCTGGTTGACAACCGCAACGGAAGATGGCGCTGAGTTGTCGGTGTTGTGCATCGATCGTACCAGTGGAAACGTCATTCATGACCGTGTGCTGGTTGAAAATGAATCGCCGGCTTTCTGCCATCCCATGAACAGTTATGCCACGCCGACACCGGTCATTGATCAGGGGAAAGTTTACGTCCATTTTGGGACGTACCTGACAGCGTGTCTTGATACGGCGACTTGCGAGGAGATCTGGGCAAGGCGTGATTTGCAGTGCGATCACCATCGTGGGCCCGCGTCATCGCCCATTCTGCATGATGGCAGGCTTTTTGTTGCGTTTGATGGATTCGATGTTCAGTACGTGGTTGCACTTGATAGCGAAACCGGTGAGACAGTCTGGAAAAAAGACCGTGACATTGATTATGGGACCGATAATGGTGATCGCATGAAAGCCTACTGCACGGCTCAGGTGATTGATGTTAACGGCAAAGAACAGCTGATTTACCCTTCCGCCGCCGCGACGATTGCGTACGACCCACATACGGGTGAACAGCTTTGGAAGGTTTACCATGAGGGCATGAATGCCTCGGCCAGACCGCTGTTTGAAAAGGGACTGGTGTTCATCACCAACGGCAGCGGCTCAATGGTAGCGGTGCGTCCCGACGGAAAAGGTGATGTCACTGGCACACACATTGAGTGGTCTGACCGAAAGGGAGTTGCAAAGAAGTCCTCGCAATTGATGGTTGATGGCCTTTTTTACATGAACAGTGATGATGGAATCGTGTCCTGTAGAGAGCCCGAAACAGGTGACATTGTCTGGCAAAAAAGGGTGGCGAAGGAGTTTGCGGCTTCACCGATTTTTGCTGATGGCAAGATCTTCCTGTTTGGAACCGGTGGCGAAGTGATCACTCTACGCCCCGGCCGCAAATTTGATCTGTTACACGAAACAAAATTGGGCAGCGGGTTCATGGCGTCCCCTGCTGTTGTTGGAAATGATCTGATTCTGCGAAGTAAAAGTGATCTTTACTTGATCCGCAAGTGAGCAGGTCGAAAGCTTGTGAGACGCGACGAGTTAGCTTGTTGAAAGCGCTTCCGATTCGATGCCATTTCAGGCCGGTGATGCTTCAGCATCATTCCTGAACAGAATCATTCCTGCACCATGGGTTCGGATCACCCGATGTAGCTTCTTGGGCTCGTGTTTTGTGCTTGCATTCAAGCGTGGTGGAAGTTACTTTGCAATGCAAAGTAAATATCTGACTACTCACGTTTCAGCACACATGACGCCACTTCAAGAAACTCTGTTACAGATCTTTGTACCGGGCGCAATCGTTTCCGCTGGTGTGGCGTTCATCGCTGGGCGAGCTCGTGGATGGGCGGTGCCCCTCGTCTTGTGTGGTCTGAGTGTGCTGATTTTCTGGGTTACATTTTTTCTTGGTTTGGATCTGGGGTATCGCGCCTGGCAGTCGATGCCGGATCCACCGGATGCTGCGTACAGTGATGCATCTCCCTCGGGAGTGTTGATTGCCGGTTGGGTTCCGGGGGGGATTTACGCAAGTTTCTGGTATGGGTTGTCGTGGCTGGTGCGGCTTTTTGTCTGGAAACCGAGAGTATTGCAGGCAGAGCTAGTGACGGATTCGCTCGAGGAGGGCATTGGGCCGCGTGCGGTTGAGACAGGCAACGCGTACCAGACGCCAGGTTCCTGAGTGATGATCCACGCCGCAGCATGCATTCCAGCAAATGAATGGGGCAAAAACTCAACCCGTGACGCGACGTAAACTGCGGTTGGGCTATCGGTATCGCTATTCAAAGCAGGTTAGCATCGGGGAGATGACGCTGTTGGATCCTGCCAGTCAGCTTAGATGATATGTGTCGTATCTCTCCTTGGGTCAGATCTTTCACGCAATAAAAAAACGACCCGCAGCACGTTGCTGTGGGTCGCTTGTTTGCATTTTCAAGTGATGATCGGCTGCTGATCAGGCAGCATCCGTCTTGTCATGGATTGCTGACCATTACAACGTCAGGCTATTTCGCGAAACGATAAATGCTTTCGCCGCGACTACTGTTGGTCAGGTAGTAAACTTCACCGTTCTGATCTTCTCCGAAGGCCAGCACGGCAATGCTTTCAGGAACAACTTGCTCATTGCTGATCAGCTTGTCGTTTGCAACGTCGTAATGCAATGCCCAGATTGATCCTGTTACGTAATCTGCGTACAGGTACTTGCCGGTCAATTGAGGCAGTCTGGATGAATTGTAGACTCGTCCGCCAGTGATTGACTTTCCGATCTGGTGATCATACTCCCAGACGGGCTCAAGTGGCGTGGAGGCATTTTTTTCAGGGCTTCGGTTTCCGAAAGCGTGTGAGCCTTCGCGGCCGCTCCAGCCATAATTTCCACCTTTGCGAACAACGATCACTTCTTCCCATAATTCCTGTCCAACATCACCGACCCAAAGCGTTCCATCTTTGCGGTTGAATGCGATACGCCATGGGTTTCGGATGCCATACGCATAGATTTCAGGTCTTGCGCCGTCGATGCCGACAAAGGGGTTGTCCTTGGGGATGCTGTAATTGTGATCGCTGTCAGCCTTGTCTACGTTGATCCGAAGAATGGATCCCAGCAAGGTGCCCAGATTCTGGCCGTTGCCGTGCGGGTCGTTTCGGTCACCACCATCGCCCAACGCGATATACAGAAAACCATCGGGGCCGAATTCAATTGGTCCACCATTGTGGTTCTGATAGGGCTGATCGATTTCCATGATGACGGTTTCAGAAGCTGGGTCCGCCTTGTTGGGGTCAGTTTTGGAAACGTTGAATCGTGAGACGATCGACTTTGGTTCAGTGGGGTGGGAATAGTAAACGAAGAATTGCCCGTTTTCCTTGTAGTTGGGGTGCATGGCCAAGCCGAGCAAGCCCTGTTCATTGGAGCCTCGTGTGGAGAAGTCCTTGACTTTGCCCCGCAGATCAAGGAACAGCGAGGATTCTTCCACAGCGGTGTCATTGTCAAATGTCCAGATTTCTCCGAACTGTGAGGCAGCGAACAGGCGATTCGAACCATCGTTTGCGTAGGTCAATTCCATCAGTCGCAAGGGTCGCACCTTGCCCGCGTCATTGACTGGTTCCCATTGGTCCCATTTCAGATTGGGAAATGCCAATTCACCTTTGAGATCCAAGGAACCGTCAATGGGTTGCGGTACCGTTCCATCTTCTTTGAATTCCCTGAGCTTGATATTCCGGTACGCAACTTCGTTCCCATGATCCTGCAAGCAGATATGGCCATTCCCTGCGGATCCAAATCCTTCGAACTTTGCAAATTTGCTTTTCGAGATCCGGTTTTTCCAGTCATCATTTCCAAGTTTGAAACGATAGTAACGGACCCCATTCATGCAGACTTCGCAGTCGTCTTTGTTGATCCGGATGTAAAGTTGGTTCCATTGACCAGCAGGCCGTGTTGCGTCAACGGGTTCCTTGTTGGTGGCCCATCTGGGAACAGTTGGCTGGTAAAGTTGATAAAGCCAACCAGCCTTTTGTGGGTCATGGCCATCGACGTTGTCCTGAACCTGAATTTCCGGGCCAGTACGCCACGGCGGCCCATCGCCCTCCACGACATGGAACATGACACCACTGTTCCCGCCTTTGCTGATCTTGTATTCGAGGGAAAGTTCAAATTGGTCATACTTTCCGTCAGTCATGATGTCGCCAGCGCCTCGGGATGAACGCACCAGTGCACCATCGATTACTTTCCAGCCATCTGAAACATTGTCTTTCTTGTAGTTCCTCCATCCGTCGGTGGTTTCACCATCGAACAGGAGAGTCCAACCGCTTCGCTTTTCAGAATCTGTCAGTTCGTTGAGTGTTTCTGCGAGAGCAGGCGGCATTAGCAACAATGCCAATGCGATGGGCAAGAACTTCATGGTGGTTATCCGGCAGGGTTCAAAGTGTAGGAGCAGAGGGGGTGACGCCGATGACGCCTTTGCAGATTCACATTATGGGTGATATTTTCGGAGTAGACAACTCTCGCGAGAGTGGTGATCGTGGGTGGAAATCTGTGTGCCACCCGTGATCTGGGTAATAGAAGCCGTGCGTACCTGTCACTCCGGACGCGCGTTCGCTGCGATACAGTGATTGAAGCGGTGGAAGCCCGACGGCGATTTTTATATCTCGCTGGTTCGATTACCGTTCGGGTTGGAAAATGTTCGCTTGTCAGCGGGGCCGATCATGAAAATACTTCTGAATTACGGGCAAAACGGGTTTGCACTTGTCTTGCCAGAAGGCGTAACGGCAGATGTCATTGAGAAGCCGGTCATGCCTGTTCTGAGTGATCCCGGGGGGACTGTCAAAGCTGCTCTGGAGTCCGCACTGACGAAGAAGTGCCAGGAGGTGTTCGAGCAGGCATCAGGCATGTCACGAGATGCAAGCCGCCGCAGAAAAGATGCCACGGTCTGTATTGCTATTTGCGATATCACGAGGCCGGTTCCCAACTCACTTTTTCTGCGACCCATGATCGAAGTTCTACTTCAGAATGGAATCGATCAAAAAAATGTGACGATTCTGGTCGCAACCGGACTGCATCGCCCCAATGTTGGACAGGAACTCGAGGAACTGATTGGCGATCCGTGGGTCCTGGAAAATGTCCGTGTCAAAAATCATGACGCGAGGAATGATCAGGAACATGTGCTGCTGGGGAAAACGCAGAAACGTGGAACGGTGGTCAGGATTGACAAGGAATTTGTCAATGCTGCCATCAGAATTGTCACAGGGCTGGTTGAACCGCATTTCATGGCGGGATATTCGGGTGGCCGTAAGGTCATTGCTCCGGGTCTGGCGCATGCTGAAACCATCACCACTTTTCACAGCTCACGGTTCATGGCCGACCCGGCTGCCGTGAGCTGTAACCTTGTCGGCAACCCTTTGCATGAAGAACAGCTTGAAATCGTTCAACTTGTGGGTGGTGCCATGGGTTTGAATACTGTTCTCGATGATCAACGTCGGCTTTCATTCCTCAACTTTGGCGAGATCATTGCTGCTCATGAGGATGCTGTGGACTTCGTTCGCAGCTATTGCCAGGTTACTGTTGCAAAAAGATTCAACACCGTCGTCACCACGGCAGCCGGATACCCACTGGATAAAACCTATTACCAGACGATCAAGGGAATGGTTGGCGGCATGAATATTCTCGAGCCCGGGGGAGATCTGATCATCGCTTCCGAGTGTAGCGAAGGTTTCGGTTCACCTGAATTCATGGATGCTCAGCGGCGTCTGGTCGAACTTGGCCCTGACGCTTTCCTGACAAGCCTGCTTGGAAAAACGCACGCTGATGTTGATGAGTGGCAAACCCAGATGCAGTTGAAGCCGATGGCCATTGGAAAAATCCATCTGTATTGTCCGTTGTTGAAGGAGAGTGAGTGGGCATTGACCGGTGTCAATCGCGTTGACTCCATCGAGCAGGCAATCAGCGAAAGCGTACGCAAACATCGCGACCCTCGGATAGCAGTCATTCCAGAAGGTCCCTATGTGGAACCAAGAGTCGGGTTGCTGTGAATGTTGCGCTGCAACGAGAACGTTCGAGAGGCATGGGGTATTTGAGAGGTGCGGGGTTTGAGTGTTTTGCGGTTTGAGAGTTTTGCGGCTTGCGGGGTGAAAACATTTGAGAGTTGCAGGGTGGTAGTGCAGTTGCTTTCCACGATGCTACAATCCGCCAACGCTGGATCGACTGGCGTCATCCACTTGCACGATGACTGTGGACCCGGGCGTATTCCGGTTTTAACAACTGGTTCTGCGGCTCAGTGGTTTGGCAATGGTGGAGTGTCGAAATTGTTCTGCATGGGCTTGAAACTGTAATTGATTCGAGGAGTGAATATTCATGGCTAAGACAATCGGGTGGAGTTACCACCGCAAGGGCTGAACGTCCTGCACCCGTGCGCAAGAGTTTCTTGCGCCTCGCAAAGTGAAGATTTCTGAGGAGATCGACGCTCGTAAAGTCCGTTATGGAGACGCTGAAGCCATCGGCCTGCTTGAAAACAAAACAAGCTTGATGGTTGCCAAAGGTAAGAAAGTCACCAAGGTTGACTTGAAGAAGGCTGATGTTGATCAGTCGGAACTGGTTGCTTTGATGCTGGGTCCCACCGGGAACCTGCGAGCTCCGACATTGATCGTGGGTAAAAAAGTCATCGTCGGTTTCAATGAAGATCTGTACGCAGAGGTTTTCGGCGGTTGATATCCGCGTGAGACCGCGAGACTTGGGTGTGCGGACGTCAGACACGTGAGCACGGCCGCGAGGGCTGTTGGTTGGCTTGTCCCATCACGAGGGTCACCGCAGAACCGGCGTAGCGATTGTGTCTTGAGCATGGTTTCTTCACTGCGGCTTCAGCGATACGTGCTTGAGATCGGCTGAAGGTTGTGGCGCAGCCGATTTGAGAAGCTTTTGCCTGCCGAATCTCAAGGATTTGGCAGGCAACGTTGAAGTGTCATCAAGGCATAGCCAGTGCCGTAGGGCTGGTGGTAGTCATACAGCGGATAGTCCCACCACGAACCATCTTTCTCCTGCCTGTCGAGCATCAGATCAGCGAGCATGGATTGATATGGGCCCCTCTGCGCCTCGGGAAGCAAGTCGATGCAAAGTGCAGCGTAGTAGTGACCGTAGTAGTAGAAGTAGCCAGCTACCTGCATCCATGATTCGTGAGGCACCGGACGTTTGCGACCAATGTCAAGCCAGCCGTTGCGCACGTACAGGCGATACAGCCAGTTCTTGAGAACATTGTCGGTGATTGCCTTGTCTCCCCAATACCGCAGCGCACAGTTGCAGCACTGCGATCTACCCAGGGAACCGCCGGGGCGGTTAATGCCCCTCATCGGTTGGTACTGCAGATATTCTCCATAAAGATAGGAGAAGTCCGGTTTTTGCTGACGCAATAATGCAGCGATCGCCCTTTTGACGATTCGTTCAGGCGGTGCAACACCGATCGCTTTCGCTTCGGCGAAGGCAATCAATACGGTTCCATTGACGAAGCTGATCGATGACGACGTTGGCTTTCGGGCTTCGTAGCGGAAATCATAATAGCCCCATCCCCCATCCACCGATTCGTATCGGGTAAGTTTGTCGTACTGCATCTCGATCAGTTGTACGATCCGTTTCTGCAGGGGTTTGTCTGCGTCGTGACGCTTGTGCATTCGAACAAGTGCCTGAATCGAGTAGGCATGGCCCCATACGTTGTAAATCGCATCCCCGGTTGCACGACGCAGGTCAGGCAAATGTTCCAGCAGCCATTCTTCACCGCGTTTCAATGCGTTCACTGCAGCCGGGTCGGTGGATTTGGTTTCGATCAGCGCCGAGACACAGAGAGCTGTCGTTGCTGTTCGAAATGCATGGTGAGCTCCGGGAACAGGAGCGTAGATGTTGAGAGATTTGGTTCGAGTGGGTGAACCCCATGATCCGTTGGGATTTTGATCTTCAATGAGAAAAGCGATTCCACGCTTGATGGAAGCTTCGATCTCTTCACGACCAGGTGGATCCAGCTTCGGCAAGACAGGGGGTTTGCTGAAGTCCAAAGGGTTTGACAGTATTTCCGCCGCCGCATCGGGTTCTTTTGCAAAGCATGTAACCGGGGTGACCACACAGGTAATGATCACGCAGACTGCGAAAGCGGCTGATAATCGTTTCATGTCAGGGCAGGACTTTTTGTGCATGGATGCTGGATGGAGTACCGCACCGCGTAGGCATGCGGCCCGTCAGTTTACGCAGTGTGCAATCACTTTGCCGTGGTTTCAAAAATGACCTGGCAGCCCATGGTTGGTGTCAGCTTTTCTTTTCCCGCCGAAAAGGAAACCACGCAATCGTAGCGTGACCCGGCGTACGGAATGCTGGAAACAGATTTCACTGTGCCTTTTCCCTTGAACCCGGCCACACCCGGAACAACCACCGTGCATTTTGTCCCTGGTTGAACCGATGGGAGATCCTCCTGATTAACGTCCAGGCGGACCTGGAGTTTTCCGGGGGCAAGGACGGTGGCAATCACTTGTGACCCAGTGACGGAACTGCCTTTCTTCAACAGAGATGGCTTGTCACCGAGTTTGCCGCGGGTCAGTTTGCCGTGGACAACGATTCCCGCGAGCGGTGAAGAAATGACAACTTTTTTGCGTTCGGCTTTCAATTCCTCGTATTTCTGCTTCGCTTTGTTGAACTCGTCACGTTTTTTCGAAATTTCGATTTGCGCCCGCTCGGCTGCGAGCGACAGATCGCGTTGAGCCTTGGCGTGCGCATGTTGTGCACGGGTGAAAGTTGCTTCCTGCTCTGCAATGGTTCGTGGCAGGGTCTGTTTGATGGCACGTTCAGCCGCAATCTCAGTGCTTTGGTGCCGAAACTCAGCCGCTTCGACGGATCGTTTGGCACGCTTGAGGACAATCTCCTCGGATTCTTCCGTCAGTTCGTCGGCATCGTACATCTGTTGAAGTTGGTCGAGTTCTTCACGTGCGTTCTCGAGAGATGCCAAGGAGCCCTTGAGCAGGTTTTCCTGCGTTGCAATGGTCCTTTCGCGATCAACTTTTACGAAGTTCTGGTATGCCTGTTGAGCGGCTTTCCATGTGCGCTCCGCAGCTGCTCGATCCAGCTTTTGACCTTCGACGAACTGTTCGTGGTTGAAGTCTTCTTCTTGCATCCCAAGCGTCGACAGACGCATTTCACGCTCTGCGCCTTTCATCTGCTCGGTAATGGGTTCTGCGTCAAACCACACGACATTTTGACCAGCCTTGATGGTTGCGCCGTGGGGGACAAGCCGTTCGATGGTCAACGAGGCGATCTGTTCGGTGTCTGCACTGATTTCCTTGGAAACCACTGCTTCAATGACACCGCTGATCGTTTTGGTTTTTGTGTCGGAATCACTGGAAGAATCAGGTTCTCCCTCAGCACGTGCTGATGCCGTGAACGCAAGAGTTGCGATCAGCACGGGAACAAGATGGCCCAGATGGTATTTGACGGCAAAGAAACGCATGATTGGGTAACCTGTGACTGAAAAAACAAGCAAGCTAAAATAGGTGGGTTGTTGCCGATTGTAGTCACAAACGGATTTCTGTGTTGCGAAACCGCCGGTTTCCAGCGGAGCTGGCCAAGATTTTGTGATCGAACCGCATCAACAGTGGGTCTGGGGTGACCACCAGAAGCGTTCGCACCGGAGCAGAACTACGAGGAATTTCGGTTTGTTTCTCTACCAGCCCGCATGGTCGCGTTGAATGGCGTGCTGACTGGTTTCAGGACGCTGTTGTGTACTGCATACCGTTATCGAGATCTTGTTTTCCCCCGGCTGCGGCGCTGCGTGTCGCGAATAAGGCTTGCCTCATGGTTTCGCCAGCGATCATCGCTTTGGTGCCAGGTTTCTTGAACTTGCCACCCGCAAGAGGGGAATTGGGTCACGTAGCAAGTTGCGATTCCCCGAGGGAATTTCAGGTGGTGTGATTTCGGATGGAACTTTTGGGAAATTGTGCCCCCGGTTAAGTGATCCCGGGTGGCCCGTTTATGTCCCGGTTGGCTGCTGGTCGTGATCATCAGCTTGCCTGTATGTTAATCAGGTTCCGACTCGGGACCCGGTATTCGCAAGTGGTACCCAATTCCCTTTTGAGGCTGTTGTATCAGATGACTCGACTGCGACCATCCGTTTGTATCGATGCGGTATTCGAAGGCCTGACCTTCGATGAAGCCATTGAGCGTGTTAAAGCTACGGGCATTTCTGCTTTTGAATTTTGGGGTTGGTGGGACAGAGAACTCGATGAACTGTTGGCGGCGCGTGACAAGGCAGGTCTGGAGATCGCTGCTTGTTGCACAAAATTCATTAGCCTCGTCGATCAGACTAAGCGTGAAGCCTATCTGGCAGGTCTCGAGGAATCGATTCAAGCTGCCCAAAAACTCGGATGCGAGACTCTCATTAGCCAGGTGGGGAACGCCTTGCCTGACACCAGCCGGTCAGATCAGCAAGCGTCGTTGGTGGACGGTTTGCGTGAGGCGGTTCCAATGCTTGAGAGCAGTGGCATCACCTTGGTGATTGAACCGCTGAATGTGTTGGTCGATCACCCGGGATATTATTTGGTAAGAAGTGATGAAGCGTTCGAAATCGTTGATAAAGTAGGTTCACCAAATGTTAAAGTTGTCTTCGACATTTACCATCAGCAGATCAGTGAAGGTCAGCTGATTGCCAATATTATCAACAACATCGACAAGATTGCGCATTTTCATGCAGCGGGAAACCCGGGACGTAATGAGCTTTCACGAGGCGAGCTGCACTACCCTTCGATTTTTGAAGCGATCCGGGAAACGGACTATGACGGGTACGTAGGCCTCGAATATTGGCCGGTGGAGGACGCATCGCTTGGTCTACGCGAAATTGCTCAGTGGTTTCGGTAACCAGTGGTTTCGGTAATGAGCGGCGTTTGCGAAGCTGAAATATCTCAATCGATGTTGCATTTTCTGGTTTTTGAAGCACTGTCGGGCTCGAACGCACTGTTTGGCTCTCAACAGCTAAACTGGGCAAGTGCGAGATGCCCTCAGGCATGAATTTTCTGCGACAAAACTGCAGTGCAGAGCCTTCGATACAATCAGCGTTGATTTGAATCCGTATCACAAACGAGAAGCACCCGAATCATGGCAGAACTTCCATCCCGTTTGCAGCGTCTTGCAGATTCCCTCTCCGAGCTGGAAGTTGATGCTTTTTTGGTCACGGATGAAATCAATGTCCGTTATCTTTCAGGCTTCACCGGGGATAGTAGTTCCTTGTTGGTTTCATCTGGTCAGGCCAGTATCCTCAGTGACGGACGATATTCAGCACAGATTCAGGAGCAGTGTCGCGGGATCGAAATGCGGATTCGTAGTTCGACTCAGACAGCTCAGGATTTGATTTTGGAATCTTTGCAGGACTCTCGAATCCGAAGGGTTGCTTTGGAAGCCCATCATATGAGTGTTGCTCAGTTTCAGTTCTTCGAGCAAGGATGCAGCGGAGTCGAGCTGGTTGCCACGACCGGGGTGGTTGAAAAGCTGAGAATGATCAAAGACGAGTCCGAGATAGCAACGACGCGCACGGCGGTTGATCTGGCTGAACGCGTCTTTCGCGAAATGTTGCCGACTTTGAGCAGTGAACACACCGAGCTTGAGGTTGCCCACAGTATCGAGCAACGGCTGCGTGACCTGGGTGCCGAGGGGTGCAGTTTTTCACCAATTGTGGGGGCCGGTCCGGGGAGTGCCCTACCACATTACCAGCCGCGGAATGTCGCACTTGGTGCCCACCAGTGCCTGTTGATCGATTGGGGAGCCAAATACCAAGGTTATGCCAGCGACCTGACACGGACGTTGCACGCTCCCCAAGTGGGGGATTCATTCAAACGGGCTTATGAAGGCGTTCTTGAAGCCCAACTGGCAGCAATTGACCTGATTAAACCGGGTATGCCGGTCAAAGAAGTGGACGCAGCAGCTCGTGCAGCTCTGCAGCGGCACGGTATTTTGGAGGCTTTTAGTCATGGATTGGGGCATGGAACAGGGCTCCAAATCCACGAAATGCCCCGGATGTCGCCGATCAGCGATGAAATTCTGGCTCCCGGCATGATCATTACCGTCGAACCCGGTGTTTATTATGATGGAGACTTCGGGATCAGGATTGAAGATGACGTTCTGGTGACGGAATCTGGGCATGAGGTACTAAGTACTTTGCCAAAGGGCCTCGATGATTGCCGATTCATCCTGTAAAACCTTGCAAAACAGGGCGGGTAGACCTTGGAAAATCGCCATGGGATGCTCCATGTGTTTTCCTAAACCGCCTAGATTTCCTAGAGGGATGGTTCTCTCGTTTCAAAATTATTGACGGCGAAGCAGGCATGACTAAAGGCAAACAGCCAAAGGATATTTTCGACGTTCAGCGGATTCGCGAAATCATCGAGTTGATGGAGGAGCATGACCTCAGTGCGGTTGATCTCCAGCAAGGCGATGAAAAAATCAAGCTAAATCGTGGTGGCAGTGCTCCGGTTTACGCGGCACCAACGCCCGCGCCCGCTGCAGCAGCGCCCGCTGTATCCGCCCCGGCAGCCGCTGATCCTGCTAGTAACGCGGGTTCGGTTACCATCAATGCTCCGATGGTGGGCACATTCTACGCTCGAGCGAATCCGGAATCCGATCCATTCGTCAAAGTGGGGGATGTCGTTTCCGAAGACACGATTGTCTGTATCGTTGAAGCCATGAAGGTATTTAATGAAATCCCCGCAGAGTGCAGCGGTAAAATTGTTGAAATCCTGGTGAAGGATCAGGAAGCAATCGACTTTGGTAAACCGATGTTTCGGGTTGAGCCAAGCTGATCGTCGTAGACCATCGGTGCTGCGCTTTTTTGCAGAGTTATTTCACAGACGGGGATTTCATCCCGTAGCGAGCAGCGGTTGTACATGCTGACAACTTTTTGATTTCTGCTGATCGTTTTCTTTCTAATTTCAGTCCCTTGCGAACTCTTCCCAGCTTTTGCCGTGTTCAAAAAGATCCTGATTGCCAATCGTGGCGAAATTGCCCTTCGCATCATTCGCGCTTGCCGAGAGATGGGAATCCAGTCCGTAGCCGTTTACAGCGAAGCCGACAGGGATTCCATGCATGTCCAGCTTGCCGACGAAGCTTATTGTGTGGGGCCTGCTCGTAGCATTGATAGTTACCTGAAAATTGACCAGATCATCGCGGCGGCTGAGGTCGCTGATGTGGATGCGATTCATCCCGGCTACGGTTTTCTGGCTGAGAATTCGCATTTTAACGAGGTCTGTCGATCTAGCGGATTCGAGTTCATTGGTCCCAGTCCCGACGCGATGGAGAAGCTTGGAGACAAGAACACGGCTCGGGCCATGGCAATTGCCAGCGATGTCCCTGTGGTCCCCGGCAGTGACGGACTTGTAGAGGATGATAAAGAAGCGATTGAGATTGCCAGAGGTATCGGTTATCCGGTGTTGATCAAAGCAACCGCTGGTGGTGGCGGCAAAGGCATGCGAGTCGCTGAGTCAGAAGACATGCTTGTCTCGGCGTTGAATCAGGCACGGACCGAAGCCCAGGCCGCCTTCGGCAACGGAGGCGTTTATCTGGAACGGTACGTGGGAAATCCGCGACATATCGAAGTGCAGGTGATCGCTGACAATCATGGCAATGTCTTGCACCTCTTTGAACGCGATTGCAGTGTTCAACGCAGACACCAGAAACTGATCGAAGAGGCCCCGAGTCCCAATCTGCCCGAAGCCCAGCGCAAAGAGATCTGTGATGCTGCGGTGCGGATGATCCGCGGTGCTGATTACAGCAATGCCGGCACTGTCGAGTTCATTGTGGATGAAAACAATGATTTCTTCTTCATTGAAGTCAATGCCCGAATTCAGGTGGAGCATCCTGTTTCTGAAATGATCACCGGTGTTGACCTGATCAAAGCGCAGATTTCGGTTGCTGCCAACCAACCGCTGTCAATGACGCAGGAAGAAGTCCAATGTCAGGGGCATTCCATTGAATGCCGTATCAATGCTGAGAATCCGGAGCGGAATTTTCAGCCAAATCCCGGTAAAATTACCAAGCTCTACACACCCGGAGGTCTCGGTGTTCGCTTCGATTCCCATGTGTATGGCGGTTACATGGTGCCCCCACATTACGATTCAATGATTGGCAAATTGATCGTTTACATGCCTACGCGCGAACAGGCAATTGCCACCATGCGGCGGGCGCTTGGTGAATTGCAGGTTGAGGGAATATCAACAACTGCCGCTTTCCACGATCGCGTCCTCCAGCATCCCGAATTCGTCGAAGGCAGACACAACACAAAGTTTGTTGAACGCGAATTCATGGATTGAGTCTGGTCATGTTCAGCTTCCTTGACTCCGTTGATCCATTCACCGTCTTGCTCGCACTGGCACCGCTGGTTGCCTATCTGATGGTGATCAGTGGAGTCAGATTGTCAGGGCGTGCACTCGTCACGTCCGGAGGCAGGGATATCGCGGCCTTGGCATTGGCGATTTCCGGTTTTCTGGCCGTGGGGCCCGCGGAGCTGTTTTTTCCCACTGCTGCTGCGACCATGTTCGGTCCGGCTGTGTGGATAGCTCTGGCTGTCTTCTACGGACTCAGTGTTTCCTTGATTGCTCTCAGTTTTCCACCCAGAATCGCCGTCTATGGGCGCACTGCCGAGGAACTTTATGCTCCTTTGTTGGCTGCTGCCAAAACCATCGACGACAAGGTTTCAGGCGATCAGAGTCTCTTGCAAATGACGCTTCCGCGATACGGGATTCATCTTCGGATTGATGGTCATCGAGGAATTGATTACGCGCAAATTGTCGCTTTTGAACCAAACGTTTCATTGAGGTTCTGGAGTCAGTTGCTCGCGGCAACCCGAGGTCAGGTACAAGGTCAGAAGCCGCCTTTGCCCAGACGCGGTTATGCCATGTTCTTTCTTGCGTGTGTTCTCGTCGGTGTTCTGGTAACACAGAGCTTTGGCAATCAGGAATTGTTGGTGCAGGGGTTTCGCGACTGGCTGTGGCGTTAGTATTGACACACATTTGGGATGACGAAAGAGAAAACGTCGGCTGGCGTCCATCGGACAGGCTGATGTTTCAGTCCGGAGGAAATTGATTCGGTGCAAGCGAAAGACATCAAGACAGGCACGGTGGTGGTTTACAACGGAAACCCGGTAATCATCCAGGGGATTTCCGTCCAATCGCCTTCGGCCAGGGGCGCTGCCACGCTCTACAAATTCAAAGCCAGAAATGTCGTTACCGGTAACAAGGTGGACCTGACCCTGAAAGGGACGGAATCACTCGGTGAGGCGGATTTTGCCCGGCGGAATGTTCAGATGATGTATTCGGATGCATCCAACATGTATTTGATGGATCAGGAAGATTATCAGCAGTACGAACTGCCGCTTGCAGACCTTGAGGAACAGTTGCCCTATATCACGGAGGGGCTCGAGGGCATGAGGGCCCTGATTTACAACGATGCATGCGTGGGCCTTGAGATTCCGGCTGCTGTTGAACTTTTGATCACCGAGTGCGACCCCGGTGTGAAGGGTAATTCCGCTACATCACGAACGAAACCAGCCACCCTGGAAACGGGACTCGTGGTGCAGGTTCCCGAATACATCAAGCAGGGCGAGAGATTGAAAATTGACACTCGCAATGGCGAGTATCTGTCCCGAGCCTGAGCAAATCTGGCTCCGTTTGTTCATCCATGAGCCGCAGATGGCCGTTGACTCTGTTGATTCACCCGCATGGTCACGGAAACTTCAACTTGGTTGATGGTGCAAGTTGAATTCCCTCGCCGAGGTGGTTGCTCACTTCCAGCGCCGCAATCCAGTAAAGACGACCTCAATCCACAGGCTTTTCAGAGCAACAGAAACCACGTTTTGTGGTTTTTTGTTGGTCGGGCATGAGGTGTCGATCAAGCTGACGACCCACATCCTGGTTCGGTCGAATGGCAGATGGGTGAAACGTGAGGGAAGAAGAACTGGTAAGGTGGCGACAGACCACGGCTAGCTGTGGTAAAATCCCGGAGTCAGAGACACGGTTGCAGTTGCCGGAACAACAGCATCGTGATGACTGAGCGGCAGGGCCTGTCGAGCAATTCGGTAGGTAACTTGCTGTAGTAATGATGCTGTTCCGCTACTCAACCAACCCGCCAACACAACCACCAGCCGGAAGTCCAACAGATGCAGAAAAAAAGAAACACGAACGAAACCAGCGTTCAGCGAAGGCAATTCCTTCAGGCTACCGGAGCCGGTGCATTGGCGATGGGCGTGTGGAGTGAATTGCCGGCTCAAGAGTCCAAGTCACCCAATGAAAAGCTGAAGGTTCTATGCGTCGGTACAGCAAACCGTGCTGCAGCGGATGTTGATGGTGTTCAAAGTGAGGAAATCATTGGGCTTTGTGATATCGATCAAAACTACCTTGATCGTGCTGCCAAGAGATTTCCAGATGCAAGGCTATACAAAGATTATCGCGAGATGATCGCCACGGAAGCAGATAAGGCTGATGCAATCGTGGTTGCGACAACCGACCATAACCATGCTCCGGCAGCAATTCGTGGCATCAACGCAGGATTGCACTGCTATTGCGAAAAACCGCTCACGCATACTGTGGAAGAAGCAAGGAAAATTGCTGCTGCTGCAAAAGCCAAGGGTGTGGCAACTCAAATGGGAACCCAGATTCATGCGGGTGACAATTACCGTCGCGTTGTCGAGATCATTCAGTCTGGGGCAATTGGCGACGTGAACGAAGTACATGTCTGGGTCGGCAAAGGCTGGGGTGGCGGAGAGAGACCGGAAAAAGGTGTCGAGCCACCCGCAAACCTCAGCTGGGATCTTTGGCTGGGGCCAGCTCCTGTGCGGCCATTCGCACCTGGGCGTTACCACCCGGCACAATGGAGACGCTGGTGGGATTTTGGTCAGGGAACACTCGGTGACATGGGATGCCATTACATGGACCTGCCTTTCTGGGCTCTTGACCTCAGACACCCGATCTCGATTGAGGCTGAGGGGCCGGAAGTGCACCCGGAAACATGTCCTCTGGGGCTGATCGTCAAATACAAGTTCCCTGCTCGAGGTGATATGCCTGCTCTTGACCTGACATGGTATGACGGAAACAAAACGCCACGCGTCGTGGCTGGCGAAAAGGTTCCCGGGAGTGGTGTGATGTTTGTTGGTACCGAAGGACACATGTTTGCGTCCTACGGCAATTACAAGCTTTTCCCCAAAGAGAAGTTTGCAGACTTCCAACCACCGCCAAAAACCATTCCAAAGTCGATCGGTCACCACGCTGAGTGGATCAAAGCCTGCAAAGACGGTTCGCCGACCACATGCAACTTTGACTACTCAGGGGCTCTGACCGAGGCAGTGCTTCTGGGGAACGTCGCCTACCGCACTGGTAAACAGATTGACTGGGATGGTGAGAATTTCAAGGCGACCAACTGCCCGGAAGCAGATCAATATCTCCGGAAAGAGTATCGAGCCGGCTGGGAAGTCTAAACCGGTTGAGAATATAAGGCTGGATTGATCTCCAGTCAGGAGACGCATTGCGATGGATTTCGCAGTGCGGCTTTTGTTGGGGAATGATGCTGGGGTGATGAACTTCACGACCAACGCGTTCCTCTTTTCCTGTTCACATTCTTGGTACCACGGTCTCTCATGTTTTTACGTTTCTGTTTTTGCCTCTTCTCGCTTCTGTTTCTGGCTGGATGCAAAAGCGAAGTTGAATCGGTCAGCTCATCGTCTACTGGTCAGGATAACCACCAGGTAGACGGTGTTGCGGCAAACGTCAAAAAGGAACCGGTCGATCCGGAGGAGGCTGTTCTCGCAATCGAATCCCTGAATGGTAAGATTCGACGCGATGGGGCGGGAGCGATCATTGACGTCGATCTGCGGGGCCTCGACATCAGCGACACGGATCTGGCTTCGCTGCCGGAACTGCCGCGTCTGAGAGCAGTGCGCCTCGCCGGAACCGCGGTTACCGATGACGGGATGAAAACAATTGGCAAGGTCTCAAGTCTTGAAGACCTTGACTTGCGAGATTGTGGAATCAGTGATGATGGACTCTCACACTTGACAGGACTCTCAAAACTGAAGGCGCTGAGGTTGTCAGGCAAGAGTGGTGATTGCACCGTCAGCGACGATGGCATGATTCATGTTGCAAAGTTGCCCTCGCTGAAGGTGCTCGGCGTTGATTTTCTCTGGATCAGCGAAGATGGTGTGCAGGCAATCACGGCGCTGAAAAACCTGCAGGAACTTTACATGGCAGAGACGACGATCGGAAATGATGCCGTGGACCTTTTTGCTGAGTTCCCGCAGCTGAAAAAACTGCGTCTGGCGCGTAATCAGATTGATGCCGAGGGTGTCGCAAAACTCCCGCAATTGAAGCAGCTTGAAGAGCTTGATTTGAGTGAGTGCGCGCAGCTCCTCGATGATGCGATGCCCCCACTCGGGGAACTCACGAACCTGAAGAAACTCAACCTCTGGCGATTGAACATTTCGGATTCAGGTGTAGAGCCACTGAAAGGACTGACAGCAATGGAGTGGCTCAATTTGGACAACACACGGCTGAGCGATGCAGGGATGCCTTTTCTGAGTGATATGAATCAACTCAAGTTTCTTCATCTGGGATCTACTCAGATCACTGATCAGGGGCTTTCGGCGCTGCAGGGCATCAAAGGGCTTGAGGATCTGAAAGTAACCCGAACGGCAGTAACCAAGGATGGAGTGGACAAGCTCAATGAAGCACTCCCCAACACGAAAATTCAGTTGGAATACATCGAAGGCGAGTAATTTCATTCGATTTTCTGGTAAGAGTTGATCAGGTGTAGATCCTGAGCGGCTTGCTTCGATGCTCGAGGTGGCTGCAGTTGGAACGGTTTTATGGTTTCAGAAAACCGCCAACAGTTATTCCGTGCCTGGTTTGAGCTGTTGTGTGCCGTTTTTGTACGCTCTGGCCGATATCGGGTAGCTAGCACGGTGTGGGTGGCAAGGGTTAGATTGTTCGTGGAGTTGGGGAGTGATGCATCGAATCATTGAGGCCACTTTCCCGTCTGTTCATTTCAACCTCAGGTGCATGTTGTGGCAGCAAAATCGGCGGAACTTTTTCCGGACAACTCGAAACTATTCCTTCTCGATGGCATGGCGCTTACTTATCGCGCCCATTTCGCACTGGTCCGAAGTCCACGTTTCACCTCCGGTGGCCTCTGCACCTCGGCTGTATTTGGCATGGCGAATACGGTTCTGGATATTTTGAAGCGGGAAACACCCACCCATTTATCCGTCGCTTTTGATACTTCTGAGCCCACGCAGCGGCATCTCGATTATCCAGACTACAAGGCACAGCGCGATGCCATGCCCGAGGATATCGCTACCCAATTGCCATACATCGATCGTCTGCTTGATGCTTTGAATATTCATGTGATTCGGCGTCCTGGTTATGAAGCGGATGATGTGATCGGCACGTTGGCTCATCAGGCGTGTGGGCTGGGATTCCGGACGTGGATGGTCACACCCGACAAGGATTACGAACAGCTCGTGACCCCTGATATCGTGATCTACAAGCCTGGACGCAGGGGTTCAGACCCGGAAATCGTTGGCGTTCCGGAGGTGCTGGAAAAGTGGGGTATCGAACGGGTTGATCAGGTCATCGATATTCTTGGTCTGATGGGAGACGCCAGCGATAACATTCCCGGTGTCGCCGGAATTGGACCCAAAACCGCGCAAAAGCTGATCGCTCAGTACGGCAGCGTTGAGAATCTGCTCAAGCATAGTGATGAATTGAAGGGGAAACAGAAGGAGCGTGTTCAGGGGCAGGCTGACATGGCTACCCTGTCAAAAAAACTTGTCACGATTCAGCTTGATGTTCCACACGATGTCAAATTTGACCAGCTGCGTGCAAAGCCATATGACAAGGAAAAGCTTCAGGACCTGTTCATGGAGCTTGAGTTCGATACGTTAGGCAAGAAACTCCTTGGAAAGACGTTTTCTTCAGCGGGAAGTCGGGCGAAAGTCATCCGCGAAAAACGTGAATCAGAAATACAGGCCACCCTGTTTGATGAACCGGTGGATGAGAAAACGATCCGCGATGTACAGCATGAGTATCACACGGTCGTGACGCATGAGGAGCGTGCGAAGCTTATCAAGCTGTTGGCGACTCAGGAAAAATTCTGTTTTGATACTGAAACGACCGGTTTGGATCCAAGGACGGCGAGACCACTGGGTTTGGCTTTCAGTGTTGTTTCAGCGGAAGCCTACTACGTTGTTTTACCGGACGACGAAACGGAGACGCAGGAAATACTCGAGGAATTCAGGAGCGTATTTGAAGATCCCGGGATTGCAAAAATTGGGCATAATCTCAAGTACGACCTGACGCTTCTGAAGTGGCAAGGCATTGATGTGCAGGGTGAGCTGTTTGACACCATGCTGGCTCATTCAATGAAAGAGCCGGAGATGCGACATGGCTTGGATTATCTTTCGAAGCTGTATCTGGGTTATCTTCCCATCGAGACGAAAGATCTCATTGGGGAAAAAGGTGAAGATCAAAAATGCATGAGCGAAGTTCCGCTCGACAAATTGGCCGAATACGCATGCGAAGATGCAGATGTGACGCTGCAAATTGCCAATCTGATTGGTCCGGAGATTGTTTCCCAGGGCACGAGCCAGGTCTGCAATGAAGTTGAGTGTCCCCTGATTCCCGTTCTTGTTGACATGGAACACGAGGGGATTCGGCTCGATACTCAGGCACTGGCGATTTTCTCGGAAAAGCTTGCCAATGAAATCGATGCTTTGCAGTCCAGTATTTACGAGGCGGCTGGCCATGAGTTCAATATCGACTCACCCAAGCAGCTCGGCGTGGTGCTTTATGATGAGTTGCAGTTGGAAAAGAATCCAAAGAAAACTGCAACTGGCCAGTATTCAACACGGGAAGCAGAACTGGAACGTTTGTCTCAGAGGCACCAGGTGATTGCAGATGTTCTGGACTACCGTAATGCCAGGAAATTGAAATCGGTCTACGTGGATCAGTTACCGCTGGCGGTTAACCCAGTGACAGGTCGTGTTCATACACATTACAGCCAGGTGTGGACTGCTACCGGACGGATTCAATCAAACGACCCCAATCTGCAAACGATTCCAGTTCGAAAAGAACGTGGCAGGGATATACGCGCAGCATTTGTACCACGTGATGAGAATCATCTGATTCTCAGTGCCGACTATTCGCAGATTGAACTCAGAGTGATGGCCGAGTTGAGTGGTGACGAGGCCATGTTGGAGGCTTTCCAGAGCGGGGATGATATTCACACGATCACTGCGTCCAAGGTTTACAAAGTTGATGTCAATGAAGTCACACGGGAAATGCGGGATAAAGCCAAGACTGTCAATTTTGGAATCATCTACGGAATCTCTGCGTTTGGCCTTCAGCAGCGTCTGAATATTCCCCGCCACGAGGCGACGGAGCTCATCGAGAACTATTTCGAAAAATATCCAGGTGTTCAAAGCTACATTGATTCGTCCATTGCATTTGCAAAGGAGAATGGGTTTGTTGCGACAACGACAGGCAGACGCCGGTACATACGCGATATCAATTCAAAAAGTCGGAATGTTGCAAACGCCGCGGAACGGCTTGCCATGAATAGCCCCATTCAGGGAACAGCGGCCGACATGTTGAAGATCGCAATGGTGCGTACCCATCAAGCTCTCACTGATGGTGGTTTTTCGACAAAAATGGTGCTGACAGTTCACGACGAAATTGTTTTTGACATGGCAGTTTCTGAACAGGAAACCGTGATGCCTTTGATTGAGGACTGCATGAAATCGACTTTGCCGATGCAGGTCCCAATCGAGGTGGAATTGGGAGTGGGGAAAAACTGGCTTGAGGCTCACTAGGGAAGCTGCCCAGTTGTCAGGGCTTTCTTTTGGGAGACAACTGTTTACTATCCGGTACCAAATATCGAGTGTCCTCGATGGTACGCAGGCTCAGGCAGGTGATCCCGCGTGTACTGGGCATCGACGAAATCGAAGTTGAGCGTTTCCGGTCCGGTTCCGCGGTTGAATTAGTCACGAAGCTGAACACGGGATGCACGGCATTGGTGAGGGGCGTTCCGATAAAAGCGGTTGGAACGGCGATAGGAAAGATGAGGTGGTGACCTTCGATGATGATGGAGGAAAATAGGGACTGTTCATGCGATACCCCCCGATAAGGAGGGTGTCGGATCGAGTTTGCGCAGTAGATTTGTTAACTCGCGGCGGTTTCATGATTCGGAATTCTGTGATGGCGACCCTGCTATTGGAGCATCTCTTGGCTCACAGTTTTCGGGGCGACAGCGTTGTGCGGCACAGCTGGTGGATGATTTGCGGAGCGTTTTATGTCTGACGACAAAATCCTGATCTCTAGAAAACGGCTTCCGAATTTTGGGATGTTGATCGTTCTGATCATCGGGCTGGTGGCGACGTTCGTGGCCTATTCCATGGTCAGGAACAATGAATCAAAGCTGATACTCGAGCGTGGGGCGTCCGCTACTGACCTTCGTTGTCGCTCGGTTGAAAACGCATTTCGCTCGATGGTAACAAGCCGAAGTTGGGTTGGGACTCGTTCAGCGGAATCTTTCGAAAAGGTTCTTGGTGATTTTTACGATCTCTTCCATCGTCAGGATTCGGATGATCTGGAGGGGGAAGACAGACCTGTGCTCTACGCGGCATGGCTTCCCCGCTGTGATCCGCATTCCAGCGACTTGGTGCAGACACGGTTGAGGGAAACGGACCCGACGTACAGTATTCAGTGCCCCACGGGTTATGAGGAACCGGAGGAACCTCATGTCTGGATTTATCCTGCGTTCTTGTCGTCCAGAAACAAAGAGCGTGGATTCATCAATGGATTGGACTTCTCATGCATTCCAGCATTCCAGCAGTGCGTCGATTCGATTGTCGACGGAGCACATCGCTCGCAGATGACACGGCCGTTCAAACTTGATGATGGGGATAGCAGGTTCAGATATGTCACTGCTGTCCTGAGGCCAGTTTATGATGTGCCGAAATCAATGGTCTCTGATGTACCAGGGGAGAACAGTGATGGAAACGACGGAATACGGGAACGAATTCGTTCCCAACGGCAACGTTTTTATGACAAGACAGCATCGACGCCCGAGCAACGCAGTGAAGCGCTCAAAGGTTTCTACGCCGTTGTCATCGATGCAGGTGCTCTTTTCGATATGGCAATGGAGAGCAGCGAGGGTAAGATCGATGTTTATTTCGAACACGCTTATGTTGACAAGGCTCCCGATACAGTTGCTCTGTTCTCCTACGACACTCCACGGACTGTTTTTGAAAAAATCAGAAACCCATTGTTTGTTTATGGGGACTCTTATGAAAGTCATGCCAAAACGTTGGATGCTCCGTTTGCAGATTGGTCGTTAAAAACAATTCTCACTCCTGCATTTATCGAAGCAAATTCGACACGTCTGCCGCTCACCATCCTGGTGCTTGGGACATTGATCTCAGTGATTCTGGCTGGCTATACCAGAACAATCAGTGAACGAACTGCGGACATCGAGCAGATGATCGAGGCGCGCACCCGGGAATTGAATCGTACAAAAGACAAGTTTGCCGTCGAACATTTTTTGCTCAATACGCTACTCAATCATTCCCCGGACCTGATCTTTTTCAAAGATGCTGATTCACGAATCGTTCGAGCGAGTGCGGCGATGGCACGTCATTTGGGTTTTGAGGATGCAGACTCGCTGATCAGTAAAACGGATAGCGACTTTTATTCTCCGGAGCAGTCGGGTGAGTACTTGGCCGATGAACACAAGGTGTTGGCAACCGGGATTCCCATCATCGGTAAGGAAGAGCGACAATACAGTCCCGACGGTAAACTTGTCTGGATATCAACGACGAAGGCTCCCCTTCGGGATGCTGACGGCAATATCGTCGGTTTGTTCGGTGTGGCTCGCGATATCACTGATTACAAGCTTGCGCAGGATGCTGCTGAAGCTGCCAATACGGCCAAGAGTGATTTTCTTGCGAACATGAGTCATGAAATCAGAACACCAATGAACGCGATCATTGGGATGACCGATCTGGCTCTTGAGGCTGGTGATGAACGGTCAAAGTCCGAGTATCTGCATGTGGTACGTGAATCTGCCGAAGTACTGCTTGAGATCATCAATGAAATACTTGATTTCTCGAAGATCGAAGCCGGCAGGCTCGAACTGGAAATGCGGGATTTTGATATCCGTGAAGAAGTTGCTGCGGCAATGAGGCCCGTTGGAGTTCGTGCCCAGGCAAAGAACATCGATTTGACGTGGCACGTGACGCCGAAAACCCCAAGCTTTGTTTGCGGAGATTCGACTCGATTGCGTCAGGTTCTGGTAAATCTGGTTGGCAATGCCATCAAGTTTACTGATCAGGGAAGCGTCAGCGTTGATGTGCTCGTGGATAGTATCAAAGAAGACACCATCAGACTTCACTTTCTCGTCAAGGACACCGGGATCGGGATCCCGCGTCGTCTACACTCGAAGATTTTCTCCGCCTTCGAACAAGCCGACACGTCCACCACGCGGGAATTTGGTGGCACAGGTTTGGGGCTGGCAATCACCAAGAAGATTGTTGAAGCGATGAATGGGGAAATCTGGTTGGAGAGTAAAGCGGGGGTCGGTAGCACTTTTCATTTTACAATTCTGTTTGGGAAATCTGATCACGCGGATGAATTGTGTGCCGACCCGCCGGATCTTTCAGATCTGACTGGTGTTATCGTCGACCGTAACAGTAGTTCCGCACAGACCATCAGGCAGTTACTTGAGGGCTGGGGAGTCGAGACGCATGTGACGAACGAACGCGAGAGTGCGGTCGGTTTGATGAAATCGTTGTCCGCACGCGATCAGCTGCTGCCAATTCTATTGACGGATTCCGAGGTGGAAGGAATGAGTGCAGCGGAACTTTCCCAGCACAGTTCGTGGAATGCGGTTTTAAAACAGATCCCAGTGATTCGGTTTGCAGCCGACGAGCGTTTGAGTGACCTGTTGCGCAGCAAAGTGATGCAGGTCAGCTCATGCATTGAGAAACCCGTAGTGATCAGTGACCTGCTTGCGGCATTGATTCGTTGTCGGCGGCAACTCGTATCGAAGACGTTCGAATCCGAGAAAGCTGATGGTGAAAGCGAGGGTGCGAAGAGCTTGCGGATTCTGATGGCCGAAGATGGGATAGCGAACCAGAAAGTAGCTTTGGGACTGCTTTCACAATTGCAGCATGAAGTTGTGGTTGCTGAGAACGGTCAGGAGGCAGTGGATCTGTTCACTTCGCAGGAATTCGATGTTGTTCTGATGGATATCCAGATGCCAGTGCTGAATGGTTTTGAGGCGACGAGGAAAATCCGGGAGCTTGAAATCGGGAGAGGAACCCATGTTCCAGTCATTGCCATGACAGCTCACGCCATGAAAGGAGACAAATCACGTTGTCTGGAAGCCGGGATGGATGACTATCTCGCCAAACCCGTCAGGAAACGGGAGTTGCACCGGATCTTGCTCGAGTATTCCGATGGGGTGATTCAGAAGCCGCATGGACAGAGCCATCTTATGCATGACGACAGTACGTCTGCCAACTCGCTGGTGAGGGACGTGGATTCCGGCAGCCAGCTCATCGCTGCTACGGTGACGCCCGTGGTGGATTGGTCGGAGGCACTTGCAAATGTTTCCAACGACGAGGAACTCTTTGAAGTGGTCAAGGCATCAGCTCTGGATGAAATACCTGAACTGCTCGAGAAACTGAGTGATGCCATGCAGGGTGCGGACAAGGAGGCTGTGGAACGCTACGCACATACGCTCAAGGGAGCTGCTCGGGTAGTCGGTGGACATCGAACTGTTGAGCTTGTTGAAAAATTTGAATCCGCGATCAGTCTGGGAGACGTCACTTTGGCTCGAGTCGCGCTGGTGGATCTTTGTGCCGCTGTCGACGAATTCGTTCGTGTGTTGCAGGCTGGTCCGGAGAAGGAGCAGAGCTGACGCGCTTGTGTTGTAGCGGCCGGGTGCATCAGAAGATTGTGAAGGCCCGCCCCGATGGATGCGTCTTGCAGCTGTGAAACTAGAAAGCGGCTTCTGCAAGAGTCTTGCCTTGAACTGCTTGTCTTTCAGCCTGCTTCAGGGTTGCAAAGGAATCCCATGCCTTGTGCTGGTGTGGCGGACGGATCCGTTGGGCAAGATCGAGGATGTCTACCAGCTGGATCTGTTCTGCTGGTCGGGAAAGTGTTAGCCCCGTCTGCTCATCTGCATTGTTTACCTGCAGCAGAAACTTGGCGTCCAGTAAATGGGTGGTCAGATCGTGGATGTTGCGTGACGACAAACCAATTCGATCTGATAGTGTCTGATGGTCAATGATTTCACCGGCTTCGAAGCAGCTTGCGATTTCACACATGATTGGAAGCATCCAGTCGGGGTCCCCCGCGACGGAGTCAGATGGTTTGATTTCAAACTGTTCTGGCAGATGACCGCCTAATGCTTGAAGGGTATAGGTGAGAATCAAACCAAATAGAACGAGCAGCCAAGTGAGATAGATCCAAAAAAGGAAGAGTGGAATCAATCCTAAAGAGCCGTAGACGGAGTATGGAACGGCCTCGGATAGATAAATCTGGAATCCGTATTTCGCTATCTCCCACAATACCGCACTCACGGCTGAACCGATCGCTGCTGCCTTCACTGATACCCTTGTGTTCGGCATCAGAGCATAAACGAGGAAAAGGAGTATCCAGCTCGCCAGAAGAGAAACGCAGTGCGTTAAAAACGGTTTCAGTGTTTCACTGCCTTCAAGGCTGCCAAACCATTCGACCAACTGTCCCGACAGATACAGGCTCATGGCCAGAAGGCCGCCGCCCAAGGTCAGGATTGACCAATGGATCGCAAGACGTAGATGTGCAGGCCGTTTGGAGGGTGCCTCATAGATTCGATTGAAAAGGTGTTCGGCTGCATTGGCAAGAGCGACAGCCGCATAAGTGAACAGCAGAAGTCCAAATACGCCAATGGATGCAAAATCAACGGAACTGACTTTGTCTGCAAGATCGTGGAGAGTCCGGCGTATACTGATGCGGGCCTGTTGTGCTGCATTGAACTCCTTCTCGCCGGCGGTTGGGGCTTCGGCAGTGCTGCTGCCAGAATTACTGAGAGGATTTGACACTTCAGGCTCTGGCAGTTGTGCTGGTGTCAACGACTGGGTCCCGGGCAACACAGCGGTGTTCCCGGTCTGGCTCTCAGTTGAATTTGCTGCCAAAACTGGTTTCTCGGTTTCAGTTGTGGTGCTCGCGGTTTTTTCTGGACTTCGATTAGCTGAGCCAGGGTTGGATGCTGTTTTGGGTTCAACGTCATTCGAAGTGCGATCTGCAGAATTATCTACCGATGATGCGTCGGGACTTGAATCTGCGGGTGGCGTTGTTCCATCTGGTGTTTGTTTGGGAAGGATGGGCTCATAGCCCTCGGTAATTTCCGGGACACCGAAAAACGAAAATAGCTGGTTTTCTACTTTTGCCTGGACGTCCTCCAATCCACCAACGAGTCTGAACATGACCAGCCCAAGCACCACAACGGGAATCAGGGCAAAGATCGTCCGGTAGGTCAATTCTGCAGCCATGCCATCGGCACGTTGACGCTCTAGTTGTCGGTAACAGTAAACGACCAGTTCGATCGACTTGCGTAAAAACTGTTGTCCGCGTGAGAGCTGCTCCCGTGGGCTGCGAATGGCTTCCAGCAGATAGTTGAGAAGGCGATTCATCGGCGGACATCTTGATTGAATGAGTTGTTAGCTGCAGAGGCAGTTTTGGATCCAGTGTACTGAACACGAAGGCACGCTGATGATGGATTTGTGTGCGATCATGTCATACGTGGCAGGCTGAGCTGATAAAGCATGCTTCGGTGGGGGTGAAAATTAATCGTTACCTGGGGTTTCCAGTTGCTTACCTGAGCCTCTTTTGCGGATTGGGTTGCGATGTTTTTGGTTTGCTGTTTCAAGCTGAGAACCATGGCCAACGCATCCGTGAACTGCAATTTAGGGATTTGATGAGTTGTTGAACGCGT
>JAAXJB010000083.1:32747-86578 GCA_012270065.1 Rubripirellula sp.
GAACAGAAGGAAAGATTGACGAGCAGCAGGAAACCGGAGACGACCGGTGGGGTGGGCAAAGAACTTCGTGGCGTGGGCATTGGGAAGCTTGGGGTTTCCGTGTGTTGGCATCCAGTCTGGTGGCTGGATTTCTGTGGAATGGTGGTAAATGGGGCCAGATTTTGCGGTAAAACAGGAAATTCGGGTTGTAGTCCGGATCTGAGGCATGGTGGACAGCTTGCGGCGGTTTCCTCCCGTGACAGGCTTTGACGAAGTGGCGAATCGTAATAGAATGGGGGCAGTGAGGAGTTGTCCTCTCAACCAATCCCCCCGACACGTCGGTTCAGGAGGTGTTCGATTCGAACTTGTTCGATCGATCGACCTGCCCGCTTTCGCCGGTCATCGTTGGGGTTCTCCTACTAGAACCTCTTTGCGAGAGTGAACCATGATCATGAACGGTTTGTGCCTGGGTTTGTTTTCTCCCGGACCTCTTGAGTTGGCTATCATCGCCGGAATCATCCTGCTGTTGTTTGGCGGGAAGAAGCTGCCCAGCTTGATGCGAAATCTTGGACGAAGTACCAATGAGTTCAAACGCGGTATGAGCGAGACATCTGAGGACGAAGATAGCTCTACCCCCAGCGATGAGTCGAATTAAACATGTTTGGGCTTGGTCCCTTTGAAATGGTGGTGATTGGGGTCATTGCAGTACTCCTGTTTGGCAGCAATTTGCCCAATGTGGCGCGAAAGCTTGGCGGAAGCTATCGTGAGTTCCGACGAGGACTTACGGACGTTCAGCAGCAGTTCAAGGCAGCGGAACGCGAGGCCAAGAACACCTTCCTCGGTGATGACACGCAGACGTCCAGTTTCGATGAAGAACTGGAAGACGAAGTCGAAGAGCCAGTTGCTCCCAAGTTCAAACCACCAGCGTGACGCTGGTCAATATGGTCCGACCCCGCAGCCAATCCCTGGCGCGGGGTGTCCATCAGCGTGCTGATCTCAATCCCGTCGGTCAGGTATGGCGTTTGACGTCTTGTGATCTGACTCAGGCACCTGGTCCTGCAGCGTGCTGATTGGAAAATGATTTCAGGTCACTAACGAGATGGCTGGCTTTTCGTCCTGAATCCATTCCGGAACTTGCGATGGTCTGGTTCGAAATAGACCAATGTGCTTCCACTGCAGATGTGTGGAATCGTAATTGGATCGGCGATTCGTTAATTGTCGGAATCGGTGTTTTCACCTGACGGTGTCTCAGTCACCGGATACTCCTTCAGAATAATTTCGCCTGTGGGAGCCGCGTACCCGCAGTCACTATCGCATGGTAAGCCAGCGCAGTCTCTGTGAAACGCCCGCGGAAAGAGAACACGACCTGTAGAGCCGCAGCCAATGGTGGTGATCAGAATGAGAGGGAAGAGCTTGCGCACGGGATATCCTTACTCGAGTGAAATGTGGGATCGAGATTGAAACATCCGTGCCGAGTAAAGAACGGCTCCTTCCTGCGTCTCGTAACATCGGTTTTCTAAATCAGTAAATCCCGTGTTTTTGTCTACGGTCAAGACAGAGCGGTGATACTGGATGTGATTGATTTGCTGTTTCTTCGGGGGATCCCGAACGCAACAGTATTCGTCAGGCAGTGTTGACCATGCAGGTGCTGGTCTGAGGCCGCATGATGGGCTCAGGTGGACAGGAAGATGCCGTACTTCCAGACGAAGTGCATCGACGCAATAACGACAAGATTCCACCCAAGGAAGAACAGACGGCTGAACCAGACAGGATATCGGCTCGGACCGAAACACATGTCAAAAGCGAAAAAGACTGCCCCCAGTGTCATGAAAATTGCAACTGTTGGTCCCTGGAAGTTTTGGTAGGCAATCATCGCCAGGCAAACCATGATGGTGACAAGCAACAACTTCGCTGGAACAACACCGATCATGATTGCAGTTGATTTCCTTCCTGCTTTCCTGTCTTCATCGATGTCCATCAATTGACCAAACAAATGACTCTGCATGGCAAAAATCGCGCCAAACACGATCGCTGGTCCATTCAATTGTGGGACATCACAGAGCCAGCTTGCCAATACGAAGATCAGCACGTAGCCGACCTGGTTGAGTAGGTCCACCACGGGCAGCCGTTTGAAACCGAGCGTGTTGTAGCAGGCATTCACCAGAACAGCACCTGCAAACCAGAAAAGCATTTTGGTGCCTGCAAGCCAGGTGAATAGGAACAGAAACGGAATTTGAACAAAGAAGATGATCCAAGGGAGTTTGTTCCGCAATTCTGGGCTGACTACAGCACCAAAAAGCCAAGTGTCCTTCCTCGGGTTATTACAATCGCTTGCATGGTCACCAAGGTCATTCCATCCGTAGGTCAGTAACCCGAGAGGAAAGCAGACGTAAACCGCTCCGAGCCAGAATGGAAACGAACCAAACATGTCACGCCCGGCAAAGGGAAGCATGTAAAACCAGAGGTGGGTTGGCCAGAATCCCGGTCTCGCGGCCTTGAGCACTTCTTTGAGCGAACTGCTTGAATTCATTTGACGTGTTTACCCTGTGTGATCACCCCGTGAGGTTACACCGTATGGTTATCCTGCGTTCTGGGCTTTGACACTTTGTAGGGTGTGTTAGCGAGATTCAGCTGATGATTTCATTGATGACTTGGCCGCCAAACTGGCTGAGTTGTTTGAATCGCCCGGCGTGATAAAAGTTCAGGCGGTTGTCGTCCAGTCCCAGTAAATGTAGCAGGGTGACATGCACGTCGCGTATGTGGTGCGCGCATTCGACTGCTTTTCCACCAATTTCATCGGTGGCGCCCACCGTGTGCCCCGCCTTGGTGCCACCTCCTGCAAACCACATTGCCATGGCGTTTGCGTTGTGATCACGGCCATATGCTTTCCCGCCACTGCGTTGTCCGTTGTCGGGTGTTCTACCGAACTCGCCGCAACAGACGATCAGGGTGTCCTTGAGGAGATCACGCTGTTTCAGATCCTTGATGAGTGCAGCAATCGGTTGGTCAACAGCTTTGATCAATGACCCGTGTGCCCGCTGGATGTAATCGTGACTGTCCCAGTTTCCGGAATACACCTGAACGAAACGGACCCCCTTCTCAATCAGGCGTCTGGCAAGCAGGCATTTACGCCCAAACTCGGCTGTTTTTGATTCATTGACGCCGTACATTTCGAGCGTCTTTTGCGTTTCTTTATCAAACGCGAGTACGTCAGGAACCTCCGCCTGCATCCGATACGCCAATTCGTAGGATTGCAAGCGTGCTTCCAGTTCCGTGCGGCCTGGGCGTTGTGAAAGATGTTTTTGATTCAAGGATGCGAGTAAATCCAGATTTTGCCGCTGCTGTTCTGGTGTGACATGATCGGGTGGATTGAGGTCAAGGATCGGGCTGCCTTTGGCACGCAGCGGCGTTCCCTGGTACTGAGCCGGGAAAAAACCGTTGCTCCAATTAGCAGATCCACCCTGCGGATAGCTGGTGCGCGGTAATACGACAAACCCCGGCAAATTCTCGTTCTCGCTGCCTAACCCATACGTCACCCAGGCGCCCAGGGCTGGGTCGCCGCCAAATCGGTTGCCGGTGTTGACATGGTAGCAGGCCGTCGGATGGTTTACCGACTCTACAAAAGCCCCGCGATAAAAACACATGTCGTCAACACATTGTTTCAGATGTTCGAATTCAGTGCAGATGTCCGCACCACTTTCACCTGCACGGACAAAGTTGAATGGGCTTTTTACAAAGTACCGTTTCCCGGATGACATCGCGCTCTGTTCTTCGCCAGAGCGGGAAAACTCTTGAAGGTGGCGAGCACTCAATTCGGGTTTGGGGTCAAACGTGTCAATGTGCGAAGGGCCGCCCTCGAGCATCAGAAAAATGCACCGCTTTGCACGCGGTGGATGGTGTGTTCCATTGGGCCGGGAACCCTGAGCCTGGAGGGGTTTCTCTGCCTGCAGCAGAGACGTCAACGCGATCGACCCGATACCCGTCCCAAACCGATAAATCATGTCACGGCGGTTGGGCATTGCGAGTCGATGAAGCGACGAGGGCTTGAACATATTGGTTTCGCGGCAAATGGAAGAACAGGAAAATATTGTGAAGTAGCAGATCAGCCACTGTCTGGAGTTGAGAGAGATCAGTCCAGGTACGCAAACTCATTCAAGTTGAGGATAATAAGACAGACATGGGAAAGCCCACGCGTTCGCGTATCTGTCTGGTCAGGCTGGAGGTCAGGAATATAGGTCTCGTAGGCTGGCATATGTTCCAGAAAGACATAGGGCTCGCCGGTTTTCTCTGCCATCACGGTTCGCTCGGTTGTCACTGGGTAGGCTTTGCTCTTTGACGGCGATGCTGACTGGGAATCCATGCACGACTTCCAGTGATCAAGGCATTGTTTTAGTTCGTGATCCGTTGGTGATCGACTCAGGGCTCTCTGGAATGCATGTTTGATCGCGGCGTGATCTGATTCGTGTTCTTTGGTGAGCATTGCTGCAAAAGCGAGTGCTCTGTCCTGCAATTCTTCGGCATTCATTAAGGTGAGTGCCTGTGGAGCCACAGTCGATGTTTGTCGCAGCTCACATGACTTATCCGGGCCGGGTTGATTGAACAGTTCCATGAATGGATCGCGGAGTCCGCGAATTTTCTCCGCATAAATAGTACGGCGGTTACGTTGCTCAGGCAGAGGGTCGGGTTCGTAGACAGACGCAGTGCCTCCCATGATCTGTCGAGGTTGCATGGCAACCTCGATGTTGATGTCGGGCCGACAGGGAACGCCGCCCACAGATGTGTTGAGCTCCCCGCTGGTTGCAAGCATCGCGTCGCGAAACTCTTCAGCTGTCAAGCGGCGTGGACTGAAACTTGCAAATAGCCGTTCGTTGGGGTCTTTTTCAAGTATTTCACGTCGGGCTGGATGGCGTGAACTTCTTCGATACGTCTGGGAGGTCAAAATCAAACGATTGAGTTTTTTGATTGACCAATCATTTTCGATGAACCAGGACGCAAGGTAATCGAGGAGTTCAGGATGCGACGGGCCAAGTCCCGTGCTTCCGAGGTTATTTGGATTGCCCGCGAGTCCTTTGCCAAAGTGCCAGGCCCAGACACGATTCACCATCACCCTTGCCGTCAAGGGATTTCTTGCGTCTGTGATCCAGTTCGCTAAAGCGAGTCTTCGTGAACCCCTTTCGTTGGGGAACTTCGGTTCGGTCATGTTACCAAGAGAAACCGCGGCACTTAGCGGTCCCGGTGTCACGGGATCACCTGGTGCGTAGGCGTCTCCGCCTGTCAGGATGGTGTCGGTCTCAAGAACGCCCTGTTTCCACGGGGATACTGGGGCACGTATTCTTGAACTCACTGCTTTGCGCTGGATTGTCTTTCCCGTGTATACGGATAGCGCGATCGGCTCGACCTTGTCGAGTTCGATTCGGTGACGCAAGATGTTCTTTTTGATGCGCGCAAGTGAGTTTTCATCTCCCGGGTCGAGTCCGTTGTCACCGACCTGGGCATCACCCGTTTCGTTGATCTTTCGATTGTTGATTTTTTGTTGCAACATATCCCGCTGAGATTCGTAGCTTCCGATTTTTCGTTGCAACCAGTCTCTTGTTGCGTCGAAACCGTTCTTGTTTTCTGAGCTGAGAAAGGGTGTGTCGATCTCCGCAAACTGAGTGGTGGAGAAAACGGCCATCATTCGGTAGTAATCCCGGGTTGGAACAGGATCAAATTTGTGGTCGTGACATTTTGCGCATTGTAAGGCGTGCCCGAGAAAAGTCTGGCCAACCGAATCTGTCACATCATCGAGCCATTGTTGCCGTGTGATTCGAAAGACGCTCATCCCGGTTTGCTCCCACGGTCCCATTCGCAGAAATCCAGTGGCGATCTGTTGATCGGCGGTTTTGGGTTCCATTTCGTCACCGGCAATCTGTTCTCTAACAAACTGGGAATAAGGCTTGTCATCATTGAAAGCTCGCACCACATAATCGCGGTACCTCCATGCGTTCGGGCGAGCATAGTCATTCGCAAAACCTGCTGTGTCGGCATATCTGACAACGTCAAGCCAATGCTGCGCAAGTTTCTCTCCGTACTGGGGGACATTCATCAAGGTATCGATAAGGTGGCTGACTGCAGCGCCAGGGTTTTCCCGATAGGCGGCTTCAAAATCTTTGATGCGTGGCCAATCAGCCTGTGATTCGGGGGGAAGGCCGGTAAGACCGAATGTCATGCGACGCAACAGCTCATGAGCCTCTGCTGATGGAGCAGGCGTAAGTTTGTTTTCCACGAGTTTGCGGTTGATAAACCAGTCGACCGGGTGGTCACCGGCTGGAGGTTCACTGAATTGAAGTGGTTGATATGCCCACAGGTTTGACTTCTCATAACGTCGCTCCGTCCATTGGGTGGAAAGACCTCCTGAAGTTGCGACGGTTACGCCCTGAGAATAGGCAGCTTGAATCCGTTTGATTTTGTCTTCAGCTGGCCACGGCGCGTCCTCGTCAATCCATTCTCTTAGCCAGTTTGATTCCTCGGTGGAAAGACGTTCCGATTCTTTGGGTGGCATTTCAAAGCCGGCAACGGAACGCGTTGTTACACGATAGAGATAACTCTCTCGCCCGTTTCCGGGGACGAGTACCTGATCGCTGTAAGAGTCTCCACCACGTAGCATGGCAGCTTTTGACCGCATATCCAGATTTCCGCCCAAATCCTCAGGATCAAGGCCGTGACATGCCAGGCACTTTTCGGCAAAAAGAGGCTTGATTCGCAGTGCGAAAAGTTTCTCACCGTCCGTGATTGTTTCTTCTGCAGAGGCGGATAACGGTACGACGCACGCAGTAAATACGAACGTAAGGAATGACGAAAAATGTCTTCTCGCTCTTGTAAGCGTTATACGCATTCAAAAATTCCTGCAAAACCTGTGTCCGGGAATTCTTCTGTGGTCGATGAATTCGTTTTCGCTTAAGTGTAGCAGACGAAAGTTGATTTCGTGATTTCCCAAGTTCGATTCGCTGATGGAAGTGTGCCAGAAATGGTCGGCGTATATGCAACTCGAGTGTCAGGTGTGACTGGGAGGGCTAGTGTTTCGAGGGACAAGGCCTGTTTCATGATCGGTAAAACCAAGTCAACATTTTTTTGCGTTGGTTGGGCAATGACCTCATCAAGGAGCAGGGTTGCGATTTCGGGCTTATCAGTGCATTGTCATTGGTTGGGTTTTGATGGCTCCGCAGCCAACATTCTCATTCCGTCCAGAATCACGTATCCATCAGTGTTTGCGTTTTCAACAGTAACGGTGACTTCTCCCTTTGGGATAGGAAAGTCACCGATGCTGCCAAACATTCCCTTGTCTGGTTTTTTTGTCTGGTCCAAAACGATCTGGTGGGTGCTTTTGTCGGTTTTTATGGTGATCGGCACGTTCGTAGCACGATTGCTGTGAGCGCTCCATGCGATTTGAAAGTTGTAGTTGCCTGGTTCTTTGACTTTGAATTTATACTTCGCCGTTTGCTTTCCTTTGGCAGCGTTACTGTCATGCCGGTAATGGTTGCCCAGGAAGGGGCCGGTTGATTGGCTTATCGAGTCAAATCCAAGTCTTGTGCTCTGATCATCGTCTAACACGGTACCGGCATATTTGCTGACAGGTCTGCTAAGTGGGGACCGGTTGGCTTCCTTGTTCCAGGTCAATACCTGTTTGTCCTTGATGAGTTGCCGGCGGAGGACGTCGTAATCCACCGCTTGGACGCTGGTTTGTTGTCGGACTGCTTGAACCCCAGCTGCTGCAGCGGTTTGTCCCAGAACCATGAATACTGGTTCCATGCGGATTGAACCGAAGGCAATGTGTGATGCGCTCAAACAGACTGGCACGAGAAGGTTCTTGCATTCGTCGTATTTCGGTGTCAGCGAACCGTATTCGATCCCATATGGAGGGAATCCCCCGACCTGAACATCGCCTTCGTTTCTGGTGTGTCCGTTTTCATCGACATAACGCTGTACGTTGTGTGAATCCATGGTGTATGCCGCCAAACCAATGGGTTTCTTGACCTGTGTTTTGCCTTGGCAGTGATTCTGCGTCATGACGACTTCTCCGATCATTCTGCGAGCTTCGCGAATGTAGAGTTGCTCTTGCCAACCGCCAGATTGAACGAACTCGTCTCGGCACGGAGCCCACTTTGAAACTTGAGCCCGCATTTCTGCGGGTACACGTGGATGGTTGGCGAGTGTCCAAAGCAATCCTTGTTGGTAGATGAGATGTTGTCGGACAATGGTTTCCCGCTGCTTGTAACTGGCATTTGGGTATTGATAGCTCTGGCCAATGAAATCGGTCGACATTCCCCGATTGTTGTTGATGTCTGTTTTCCGGTTTGGCATGAGAGAAAATGACCATGGCAACACCTTTGCCCCGGCTTCGAAATTACGGAAAAGGAGTTCGTATTGTGATTCGTCATAATTGCCTGGTTTTGTAACCGGGACCTGGTTCTCCGGAACGTCAGTCAAGCACATGCGAAAACAGAACGCCTGAACGCGGTGGTCCGCGGCGCCCTCCTCGCCTGGCCCTGTGGGATCGATGCCCGGTAATAGTCCACTGTCGGGTACTCCAGGTGTCCGATATGGATCGATCCCCTCTTTCAGTTGGTGGTGGATCGCACGTCGGGTTTGAACTCCGTTAAGCGACTCGTCATAAGTAGTCGTTGCTTCACGGCCAACTGTGAAAGATACGCCGGCACCCGCAAGCAGATCTCCCTCGTATGTTGCGTCGATAAAGCACCGGCCCCGATAGGTGCTTTTGTCCTCAGTGCGGATTTCGACAATGTGATTTTCGTTCATGACAACTCCGCTGACCCGATTTTTCTCCGTCGGATGCGGGGTTCTGTCCAATCTGGCGTTCAGCACGACCTGAATGTCATGTTCCTTGACCAAGTCGCGCATGACCAGGAGGGCTGCTGATGGCTCGAACGTCCACATGGTGTCTTCGTTTTTATCGGTGCGGCTTTGTCCTCCGCTGCGGTAGGCTGATGAGTTTTCCCATTTCCAATTGGCTGCTTCCTGATAATGGCGACGGATGCGTTGATAGAATTCTCTGGATATCCCTCCAATTGCAGCCTTGTTTCCAATGTCCGTTTGTCCGAGGCCTCCGGTGGTTAATCCACCGATCCGCGATGTGGGTTCAATGACGACAACGGATGCCCCCATCCGTTTGGCTTGTACCGCTGCAGCGATGCCCGCGGACGTTCCGCCGTAGATGACGAGATCATAGGTCATTGGTGAATCTGCTCGACAAGGAGTTGTTCCGATAGCTGATGTGCCGGTAGCAGAAATGAGTAAGGTGAGCAAAATCAGGGTGTGTTTGGGCATCGCTGAATGGTGTGCGTTGGGGTGAAGCGATTTCGAGACGGATCGGAATTGAGTCGCAGATCATTCGCTCATGGCAGGCTGCGCGTCAGGGCTCTCAGTTTAATCGTTGGATCCACGTTTGTGGATGTTGGCCAGGCTGGAGTCTTTGGAGCGATTCCCCTTGTGTGTCTGTGTTCTGTGATGTCAGGGCCGGTTGAGTTCTGTGATATCAAGGCCGATTGAATTTGCAGCGTTGTATCTTCATTTGACCCCGTTGACGGCTGGTTAAAGTTTGCGGTTATTCGAGGAAATTGGATAACTTCGTCGCAATTCCAGCTTTGTTGACGGCTCAGTGCAAGACGGACTGATTCGGGGTCGTTAAACTGGACGTGGTTGTCAGCGTCTATTTGTTTCGTTCGCCCGGTTGGATATGTCAGCAACTCGTCTTGTCGCACCATATTTTGTGCCCTGGATTCCGCTCCCGGTTCCCTTTTTGATCACGCTTGCATTTGTGTCAGCGTGTCTGGTGGGCGGATCATTGCATGCCGATACGACGATTGACTTCAATCGGGACATACGTCCGCTGCTGTCAAATAATTGCCTTGCATGTCACGGTTTTGATTCGGCGTCGCGATCCACTGAATTGCGTCTGGACACACGTGAAGGAGCGATCAAAGATCTTGGTGGTTATGCCGCTGTTGTTCCCGGTGACCCGGAGAAAAGCATTCTGCTTGATCGGATCAAAGGAACTGTGCCGGATGACTTGATGCCACCAGTCGAGTCCCACAAGAAACCGTTGTCAGCTGAGTCGATTGAGCTTGTCAGACGTTGGATCGAAGAAGGCGCCAATTGGGGTGAACATTGGTCGTTCGTGCCACCAGTTGCCGCGCCGATTCCAGACGATTCCAAAGAGTTGCACCCAATTGATTTTTTTGTGAGCCGACGTCTTGAGTCAGAAGGATTGAAGATGTCGGGCCGGGCAGATCGCCACACGTTGGCGAGACGCCTCGCTTTTGATGTCACAGGATTGCCACCGGAGGTGGATAATCAACCCGGCACTGATGGTCGTTTGAACGACAAAGTCTGGGCAGACTATGTTGACCGGTTATTGGCGTCCCCGCATTACGGCGAACGTATGGCGATGTGGTGGCTGGACGGTGCACGCTACAGCGACACGGACGGATTTCAGGCGGACGCTACTCGGCAGAACTGGCCGTGGAGAGACTGGGTCATTAAAGCTTTCAACAAAAACATGCCTTTTGACCAGTTCACGATAGAACAGTTTGCGGGTGACCTGTTGCCGGATGCGACCGATGAACAAAGATTGGCGACGTGCTTTCATCGAAACCATATGCACAATGGTGAGGGTGGGCGTGACCCTGCTGAGTCGCGAGTGGATTATGTCCGTGATCGAACCAATACAACGGGTACGTTGTGGCTGGGTTTGACACTGGGGTGTGCGCAGTGCCATGACCACAAGTTCGATCCGGTATCGCAGCGGGATTACTACAGTCTCAGTGCGTTCTTCAACAGCATTGATGAGGATGGACGTGCTGGCGGTGGTGCCAAACCTTTCTTGTCCTACAAATCCGAGTTTGCCAAGGCGGCTGTGGAGGAAAACGAACGGGTCGTTGCATCGATGAAGGCTGTGCTGGATCAGGTCAAAGTGGATGCACAAGAGCAGTTTGAATCCGAGCTTTTGCAGATGATCGAACGTGCTCAACCGCCATACAATCCGTGGCGAACTGTCGTGCCGGCCAATTTGCATTCTACCGAGGGGACCCGGTTAACGATTGAAAAGGCTGGCGTGATCCGTGCCGATGATAGCAAGGTGGATCAGGATGATTACTTCATTGAAGTGCCTTCTGACACGATTGAGCGGATCACGGGTTTGCGGCTTGAAGTATTTTCTGATCCCGCTTTCCACGACTCGAAATATTCGTTTGCAGAAACTGGGGAATTCATTCTTACCAATGTGAAACTGCAACTGCGTAGACGGAATGATTCTTCTCTGGTTGACATCCCGCTGAGCCGCGCGACTGCGAGCGTCGAGGGGAAAGGTGCAGATAGCAAGTACGGCCGAGCATCCGGTACTTTGGATGACGATCCGCGAACGGGATGGACAACTCGAACCAAGCCGGTCGAGCCGGTTCAGACCGCAGTTTTCGAGTTGGCAGATCCAATCCCCTAGTCGGCCGATACTACACTTGTGATCGCTGTGATGCAGCGGTCACTGGCTCCGCGTGCGTTGTCGGGGATGTTTCGCCGGCGTGTCACTGACCAACGGGGGAATGCTGTCCGGTCGCTCAAAACGATGCCGATGGAGACTCTTTCGAAACTGATTCAAGAAAAGCAGACTCAGAATCCCGATCAAAAGTTCAGTCCCAAAGATGTGCCTGCGGACTTGAAGAAAAAACTGTTGGATCAGTTTCTTGCAGATCATCCGGCATGGAAATTTGCTTCGAAGAATCATGACAAGGCTGTCCGGCAGTTGAACAGCGCCAAAGGAGCAGCAGGTGCTCTGAAAGTGACAGTGTTAAAAGAACGTGCCGAGCCGAGGAAAACCCATGTCCTCGTTCGCGGCGAATGGGATAAGCACGGGGATGAGGTGGGACGCGGCGTTCCATCGATCTTCAAGCAGGATGATGCCGGGCCCGTTACTTCGCGTCTTGAACTCGGCAAGTGGATTGTTGCCAGAGATAACCCTCTGACGGCCAGGGTCATTGTCAACCATATCTGGCAACTGTTCTTTGGAGCAGGTTTGGTGCGTCCACCAGCAGATCGCGGCATGCAGGGCGACATGCCGACGCCGCCCGAGTGACTGGAGGGGCTGGCGGGGGACTTGATGGACAATCATTGGGATTTGAAGCATCTTGTAAAACGCATTCTGACGAGCAGAACGTATCAGCAAGACAGCGCCGTCAGCGCAGAATTGCTGGGTCGTGATCCGGATAACCGTTTGCTGGCACGCGGTGCGAGGTTTCGGTTGCCGAGTTGGATGATCCGCGATGCCTCGCTGGCAGCAAGTGGATTGTTGAACCGCACTGTAGGAGGTCCACCGATTTTTGCGTATCAGCCTCCGGGAGTTTGGCAGGATCAGTTCATGGGACGATTTACTTACCAATCTACACTTGGCCCAGGACAGTACCGCAGGACGATCTACACATTCTGGCGGCGAAGTAGCGCACCAACTTTCCTGTTTGATTCGGCGATGCGACGCACTTGTGAGGTTGTGCCTCGCCGTACCAATACTCCACTTCACGCGCTAACTCTGCTGAATGATGTTGCCGCACTGGAAGCGGCACGAAAACTCGCCGAGAGAGCCGGGGAGGGGTTTGGGAAATCGCCACACGAAAAAGGCGGGACAGATGTAGTTTTGAAAACAATGTTTCAACTTGTTTTGAACAGGCCGCCAGCGCAACGTGAGTTGAGCGTCATGAAACGGGAACAGCGCAAGGCGTTGGCTTACTACAGGGAAAACCATGAGGCGGCGCGGACGTTCGTTTCGGTTGGGCAGCTTCCCACGGTGCCTGTAGGAATTGAAGCGGATTTGGCGGCTAATATGTTGATCGCAAGTTTGATTCTGAATTTGGACGAGAGCATCACACATGAATGATCGTACGATGGGTGTTTCTGATCCACTCGACGTAACACGCCGATACTTTCTCGGGCGTGGTGCCGCTGTTGGTGTCGGTGCAATGGCGCTCAGTTCACTGTTGGGTAAGCATTCAGGGTATCCAGAAGCTGGTGCGTCAGACAACGTTCCACATTTTGCGCCGAAAGCCAAACGTGTCATCTTTCTGACGCAGTCTGGGGGGCCATCGCAGTTGGAGCTTTATGACCATAAGCCGGGATTGGTTGATTTGGCCGGCCAAAAACTCCCCGACAGCGTTCGAAATGGGCAGCGGTTGTCCGACATGACCAAGGGAAAACCACAGTTGGTCATGCCGGCGCATTCGGTTTTTCGACAGTGGGGCAAAGCGGGCGCGACGGTAAGCGAATGGTTGCCTCATATTGGTGGAATTTCCGATGAATTGTGTTTCATCAAATCCATGGTGACGGATCAGATCAATCACGCTCCAGCAATGACGAAGTTTCTTACTGGTCATCACCTGACGGGGCGCCCCAGCATGGGATGCTGGTTCAGTTACGGTCTTGGCAGTGAGAATCAGGATCTTCCGGATTATCTGGTTTTACTATCCAAAATGAAACGCGGCAGTGATCAGCCACTTTATGACCATTATTGGGGCAGTGGTTTTTTACCCTCGGAATATCAAGGGGTGAAACTTCGCAGTGCGAAGGACCCGGTCTTGTATCTCAATGACCCTCAGGGGCTACCCAGAAATTTGCGACGAGGGATGCTCGACGGGCTGAAGGATCTCAATGCCATGCGTCAGCAAAAAACGGGTGACCCTGAAATAGAGGCACGGATACAACAGTACGAGATGGCGTATCGGATGCAAGCCAGTGTGCCTGAACTGACCGATGTCAGTGACGAACCTGAGTCAACCTTCGAGCTCTACGGTCCGGATTCGCGGCGTGCTGGTAGTTATGCAGCCAACTGCATTCTTGCCCGTCGACTGGCGGAACGTGGCGTCCGTTTCATACAGCTGTTTCATCCTGACTGGGATCATCATAGTCGCTTGCGGAGTTGGTGCACTGCCCGCTGCCGTGACACCGACCAGGCAAGTGCTGCCCTCATCAAAGATCTGAAACAACGCGGCATGCTCGATGATACCCTCGTGATTTGGGGTGGCGAGTTTGGCAGAAGCCCGGCGGGACAGGGAAAGTGGGACAGTCCAGAGGGTGGAAGGGATCACCATCCGCGGTGCTTCACTATCTGGATGGCCGGTGGTGGCGTGAAGAGTGGATTCAGTTTCGGTGCGACGGATGATTACAGCTATAACGCAGTGGTGGATCCGGTTCATGTGCGCGATCTTCATGCAACGGTACTACACTTGATGGGAATTGAACATGAGAAATTCACTTTTCGATCTCAAGGTCTGGATTTTCGCTTGACAGGTGTCGAGCCAGCACGCGTGGTTCACGAAATCCTTGCCTGACCTGACGCCTCTACAAGTCTCCAAGCGGTTTGCTTTATTGATCTCTCTCACCGTGGAATCAAATGTCGAAGTTTTATTCTGCCCTGGTCCGTTCTGGATTGAACAACAGATTGAAAAGAAAGCCTGTTTTGTTCCATTTCGCTTCGATCCAGCAGCACTGGTCGGATGCGAAGTCACGTGGGGTGTTGTTGGTAGTTTTCTGTTTTTTGACTGTCAGTGCATCAGGTCATGCGATCGCGGACGATCCACCTGTATTTGGAACAGAGATTCAGCCGATTTTGGCCAAACACTGCTTCGTGTGTCACGGCCCTGATGAAATGGAGGCTGGTTTGCGACTGGATCGCTTTGATCAGGCTGTGGCAACTCTTGAATCGGGAAAACACGCGATTGTGCCACGTAGGCCGCATGAGAGTGAGCTGATCAAGCGGGTTCTTTCAAGCGATGATGAATCAAGAATGCCACCAGAGGGGCCTGGGCTTGACCCTGAAGAGATCAAGCTCATTGAAAGATGGATCGCATCGGGAGCAGAATTCGATCGGCATTGGGCTTACCGGCCGGTCAAAAATGTATCAGCACCCATCGTGAATGATGATTCATGGATAAAAAATCCCATTGATCGGTTTGTGCTCAAGAGACTTGAAAGCGCTGGTACGGTTCCATCGCCACAAGCAGAAGCTGCAACCTTGGCAAAAAGAGTTGCTTATGATCTGACCGGGCTTCCACCTGACCCGGAGGTGTTAAAGCAGTTTCTGGAGATGCCAGATGATGGAGCGTATGAAGCACTGGTCGACCAACTGTTGGCGTCGCCGCATTTTGGTGAACGGTGGGGCAGGCATTGGTTGGATATGGCCCGCTACGCTGATTCGGATGGGTATGAAAAAGATCGTGCCCGTCCTAATGCCTGGTTGTATCGTGATTGGGTGATCAGGGCCATTAATGAAGACATGCCGTTTGACCAGTTCACGCGTGAGCAACTTGCAGGAGATTTGATTGACCGGGCGAGCGATAGTCAAAAACTTGCAACAGCGTTTCATCGTCAGACATTGACAAATACTGAGGGTGGTGTTGACCAGGAGCAGTTTCGAGTTGAGGCAACCTTTGATCGTACCGAGACCACTGCGGCCATCTGGCTTGGCCTGACGATGACGTGTGCAAGGTGCCATAACCACAAGTACGATCAGATCAGCCAGCAGGAGTACTATCAACTCTTCGCATTTTTTGATGATCTGAAAGAAAGCAATATCAACCTGCCGGCGGGTGAACAAGCAATTGCTGAACATGAGCGTGCTGTCCAGGTACATCATGATAAGTATGAAGCTGCAAAGGAAAAATATGCCGTCGCGATAGCCGGGGTGAAGGCAGAAATTGATGCAAGGGTAGCTGAGCTTGAAAAGTTTATTTCAAAGGACCGGCCGGTGGAACTGGAGACGAAACCGGTGATTCCACTGTCGGTCGTCTCCGCCGGTGGGGCGAACATGCAGGTGATGGACGACGGTTCTGTTTTGGCGTCGGGCAAGGTTTCAGACAAGGATAAGTACACGCTCGTTTTCGAAATTCCTGAGGGTGGTTTCAACGGTATCAAACTGGAGGTTCTGCCACATGAATCATTGCCCTCAACAGGACCTGGACGCCCAGATAACGGAAATTTTGTTCTGACGGAGATGCGGGTGTACGTTGGAAACGATGTCGCCTTCAAAGAGAATTATGAGGCCGTGAATTTTGAGCACGCAGAAGCTGATTTTGCTCAGAATAATTTTTCAGCACTGGGTGCATTACAGAAGAAACCAAAGTCCGGTTGGGCGATTGCACCGAAAATGGGGATGGCTCATGAGTGGCTTGGTTTGACCAGTCAGATGCCAGTTCTTCGTGAGCGAAAATTTGTCCAGGTAGTTCTGGATCAGCAATACGGCGGAAAACACCTGATCGGACGGTTTCGGTTGACAACTGTCAAAGGGGACATTGCCTTACGGGTACTTCCTGCCGATGTGCGAAAGGTATTGTCCGTTTCTGCGGAGGAACGTACCCCCGAACAGGATCGGGTTCTGTTTGACCATCTTGCAAGTAAACACGCGGTCACTTCTGCCCTGGCCAGGGAATTGGAACAGCTTGAAAAATCGGCTCCCTCGTTGCCCACTGTTTCGGCGCGGATCGTTAGCCCTGCGGAGCGGGCAACGCACATACTCCATCGAGGTGACTTTCTGCAGCCGGCAGAAAGCGTCGAATCAGGGGTGCTCGGCGTTGTGCGTAGGGAGTTACCGTTTCGATCACGAATGGACGAGCAACCTGCCGATCGTCGAGATCTCGCTGATTGGTTCCTGGATCCGCGCAACCCTCTTACCCCGAGAGTCAGTGTCAATCATGTTTGGATGCACTTGTTCGGAAGAGGTATTGTCGGAACTGTAGATGACTTTGGGGTGAGAGGCGATCAACCAACACATCCAGAGTTGCTGGATTGGCTCGCATGGAATTATCCCCGGACCATGAATTGGAGTCGAAAAGCGTTAATCAAGACGATCTTGATGAGTGCAACTTATCGTCAAGCCTCGTATCACAGAAATGAACTGCGGGAAACCGACCCCACCAATCTCTTGCTGGCCAGGCAGAATCGTGTGCGTGTTTCAGGTGAAGTGGTACGTGATCTGTATCTGGCGGTGAGTGGTTTATTGAAGGGGAAAGTAGGCGGTCCAAGTGTCTTTCCACCGCTGCCAGCGGGGGTTGCCGAGTTGAGTTACGCCAACAATTTCAAGTGGAAAACGAGTAAAGGTGACGATGCTTATCGTCGCGGTATGTATACGTTTTTTAAACGCACTTCTCCCGATCCGACATTGATTAGTTTCGATTGTCCCGATGCCAATACAACGCGTCTGCAACGCGATATCAGCAATACGCCGCTGCAAGCTCTGGTGACCCTCAACAACCGGGTGTTTAACGAAGCGTCACAGGCACTCGCCAAATTGGCACTGGAAAAGGCAGGGCAGGACGATCAGCAAAGATTGGCTTACGCCGTGCAAAGGGTTTTGTCCCGAACTGCCGGTGATGGTGAAATCACGCGTTTTCAAGTGTTGCTTGATGCTTCGCGGGAATACTATCGCGATAACACCGATGATGCTGCGAAGGCGACTTCACTGCATCGTCATGAGAAGAGCAGTGTGGAGGAGAATGCTGCCTGGGTTGCGACGGTTCGGATGATTTTGAATTTGGATGAGTTCATCGTGCGGGAATGACCATCGCCAATGGGCTGGTGAGGGAGTTGTGGTTGGATGGACCGCAGATGATTCGATTTAGAAGTGCAGGCGCTGATCTGCACATGCCAACGGGACAAGCAAACATGCGACGTACAACACAGCAATCCGTGATTCGCAAACGCCGTGAATTTCTCACGACGACGGCAAGTGGTTTGGGAATGGCAGCATTGGGGTCCATGCTGACCGAGGATGGTTTGATGAAGCGTGCAGCAGCGGAGGTGGAGCTTGCCAATCCACTGGCGGCAAAAGAGCCTCATTTTGATGCCAAGGCAAAGGCGTGCATTTTCATTTTCATGGCCGGAGCGCCTTCGCATCTTGACCTATTCGACCAGAAGCCAATTCTCAAAGAGCGGCATGGTGAGCCTTTGCCTGAATCCATGCTGGAAAAGGTACGATTTGCGTTCATCAAGAAAGACAACGCCTTGTTGCAGGGATCGCCGTACGCGTTCCACAGGCATGGTGAGTCTGGAATGGAACTGAGTGAGTTGCTGCCGAATCTCGGGTCCGTCGCCGATGACCTTTTACTTGTACGTTCATTGCATACCGAGCAATTCAATCATCACCCGGGACAGTTGATGATGCAATGTGGACGCGGGACTTTCGGGTTGCCCTCCATGGGGTCATGGTTGACGTATGGGCTGGGAAGTGAGACGCAGAACCTGCCAGGATATGTGGTTTTGAACAGTGGGCGAGGATCATCCGGTGGGGCTACGTTGTGGCAATCGGGTTTTCTTCCTTCCACGCATGCAGGAGTCCTTTTTCGCGGCCAGGGAGAACCTGTGTTGAATCTGGCCAATCCTGATGGGATTCCCATGCGTTTGCAACGAGAGGGACTGGACGCGCTGAGGGATATCAATGAGGCACGCTATGCTGAAATACAAGATCCGGAAATAGCATCGAGAATTGCCTCGTCTGAGCTCGCTTACCGGATGCAGACATCCGCACCGGAGTTGATTGATTGGTCAAAGGAATCTCATCAGACGCTGGACGCCTATGGGGTGGATCGTGATGAACCCAAAGATCTGGGGGGGCGTGGAAAACAGGGAGACACTTATCGTAGCTTCGCACGCAACTGTCTGTTGGCGCGTCGGATGGTTGAACGTGGCGTTCGGTTTGTGAATATCATTTACGCGTCATGGGACCATCACAGCAATATTCCGAAAGAGTTGCCATATAACGCGGGCTGCGTGGATCAGCCGATTGCTGCTCTGGTGGCAGATCTGAAACAACGCGGTTTGCTGGATTCGACCATGGTGGTTTGGGGGAGCGAATTCGGAAGAACACCGCTGGGAGAAAACCGGAATGGCAAACGCGAAGTCGGGACAGGCAGAGATCATCATCCCTATTCGTTCAGCATGGTGATGGCCGGGGGTGGTCTGAAGGGCGGTTTGACTTATGGTCAAACTGATGAGATTGGATGGCATGCGACCGAAGACCGCGTCCATATCAACGACTTGCATGCCACGATGTTGCATCAGTTTGGGCTTGACCACCTGCGTCTCACTCATCGATTCCAGGGCAGGGACTATCGACTCACCGATGTTGGTGGAAAAGTGATTGACGCTTGGATCAGTTGATGGAGTCAACTGCCGGAGCAGCAGGTGAGGGTGTATTTGCCAGCAGTGACATGAAGCGCAGTGCGTTAAAAAGATGAGTTGAGAACCATGCGGCTCTCATTCACATTCGGCACACTGAATGAACGTGGAGTTTGTCACCTTATTTCATTGACTTCAGAAATGAGAAAAATTTTTGCCGTGACTCAGGTGAATCAAGGTCGGGTTTCCGATTGTGCATTAATTCACTGAATTCGACATAGAATTCGTTCAGATTCTGTTGAAAGTGTTTTTCAAAGGCGCGTTCCCAACCCATGGTGGGTACCAGTGGGAGGAAATCCATGAATTTGCTGAGTGAGCCGCAACGCTTCAACAGCAATGCGCAGGCAACGGAACCGCCAGCGTAAACCACTGGATGGACATGATTATTTTTTTCAAGACGTTGCCAATCGTCGTGGGTAACACCGGATCTGATTGGTACGCCCGCTTTCTGGTACAGCGACAGGTTTCGATTGAGTTCGTCGCTGAGGCGTTTCCACGAGATCGAAGTGGGAAGTGAACGAAACAGTTGTGGATTCAAATAGCTGTAGAAAAACGAAACCAGAACTGCCGAACCCTCTCTCCACCATGCGGGACCTGTCCATCGGGAATGACCCATCTGATTACCGTCGATGGCTTCTGCTGCGTAGCCATGCGCAGTTTGGAGAGCGTGTGTGTATTCATGGAGTGGGCCGATGACGAATTGCAATGCATCGCGGATAGGTGACATCGTCATCGTGATTGTGATTCGAGGAGGTGTGATACTCCAACCCGCCCAGTGGTTTCCAGTCTGCCATTCAAGATAGTTTCCATCAGAGTTTTGGCCTGTGATTACTGCAAACTTACGCTTCAAGTGCCGTATTGATTCCAACAATGCCTTACGGCGTGTCTGTGATATCTGCTGAGGGTCCCAGTCGGGGTTTTCGATGAGGAAGATGTGAGTTGGACCCACACGTCCGAATTGATCTGCATATTGCTGAATCGTCTGCTCGTAAAGTTTCCGCCATCGTTGAGGGTATCCGGCGGTTGTGTGAAACACGATGTCAGCGTTGGTCGTTTTGTATCGTGGCTTCACCGGCGGGTCAGCGTTCGCCACAGCGTGCAGGCATCCTGATGTTGTCGTCGGGATTGTGATGAGCATTGTCCGGCGGTTCATTTCGGTTTTCGTTTTCATCAGAGCATTCGCGTGGGAATCAGGATTACCGATATGGTTTGTTGGGGGCCAGCATGATGGGTTTCGCATTTATTTTAAGTAACCCACCGGTGGATAAGTTAGTGGATGTGATGGATGGGGAGAGGTTTTATGGCATGGTTCGACACGCAAGGATGAGCGTTTTTGATAAGCTGGTCATGACCGTGAGGGGGTGCACGTAATGGAACACCTTTTCGGTTTTGGTTTTTACGGACGTTGCAGCGTCCAGCGAATTCTTCAATTCATCGTGCGTTGATGTTCTTGATTTTTGGGAATGATGTTTCATGCGATCGCTTTTCAGGCAGTTGTGCGTGTTGTTGCCGTTGAGTCTGGCTTTTGTGACAGGCGGTACCGGTGTTTTGGCACAGTCAAACAAGCGTCCGAATGTCATTGTGATCATGACAGATGATCAAGGGTATGGTGATCTGTCGATGCACGGGAATCCCACCCTGCTGACGCCAAATCTGGACAAGTTGGGGGCCGAGTCCGTCCGCTTTACGGATTTTCATGTTGCTCCTTTTTGCACGCCAACACGAGCCGCTCTGATGACCGGTCGTTATCCCGCGAGGACAGGGGCTTATCGCACCTCTTCGGGCCGGACCAGTCTTCATGCGAGGGAAAAAACTCTGGGTGACCTGTTTACGATCAATGGTTATGCCACAGGTATGTTTGGTAAATGGCACCTCGGTGACAATGCGCCCGCGAGGCCAATGGACAAAGGTTTTGAACGCTCGGTTTGGCATCGCTGTGGTGGAATTACACAGATCTCGGATTATTGGGGCAACGACTATTTCGACGATACATATCTGGTGGGAGATCGATGGAAAAAGTTCAACGGATACTGCACGGATGTCTGGTTTGATCAGGCCATTTCATTCATGGATGATGTTCTCACGGACGCTGGTGGAAACAAACCGTTTTTTGTTTACCTCGCAACCAATGCTCCGCATGGACCGTACCTGGTTGCTGATCAGTGGAAGGAGCCTTATCTGCAAGCTGGCTGTCCTGCACAGCAAGCGGCGTTCATGGGGATGGTAGCCAACTTCGATTGGAATCTTGGCAGGCTCAGGGAGTACCTGCAGCAACAACGGCTGGAATCGGAAACGATCATAATCTTCCTCACGGACAATGGCACATCGGCGGGTACTATTTTTGGTGAAGGTGGGCGGATCACAGGTTTCCCTGTTGATCCCCGCGAAAATGGTCATCGTCGTGGCGGGAAAAGCTCCGCTTATGACGGTGGGCACCGTGTCCCGTTGTTCATTCGACATTTTGATCAGCAGCGATATCAACCAAAGGATGTCGCTTCGCTGTCCATGCACTTTGATTTGACGCCGACGCTGATTGACCTGTGCGACCTGGAACGTCCGGCGGAGTGGCCTTCTTTGGATGGACTTTCCCTTTCCGGGCTCATGGAGCCCGACCCGAAAGAATTCCCCGAGCGTACATTGCATACTCAGATGCATGGCGGGAATGGTTTCCGTGATCCTGATAGCCCATGGTTGATCGGTGCTGTTCTCACTTCGCGGTGGCGACTTGTTGAAGGAAGGGAACTCTATGATGTGAAGCAGGATGCCATGCAGCGAAACGATTTGGCTCAGGAATTTCCTGATGTGGTCAAACGCTTGCGCGCCCAACACCTTAGGTGGTATCAATCTTTGAAGCCGCAGATGGTTCCGTCGCGAATCGTGCTGGGAAGTGATTCAGAAAATCCTACGGATCTTACCAGCCAGGAATGGGTGATGCCGTCGGGAGGTCCTCCCTGGGCTCGTTCGCATGTGGTCAGGCGAATGATCAGCAACGCTAGCTGGTTCGTCAACGTGATGAGTGCAGGACGTTACGAAATCACGCTGTCGAGGTGGCCCGCACACACGAAACGGCCAATTGAGTCGACCCATGCGAGGGTGCAAATAGCCGGGCGAGAAGCGTCGACGAAAATTTCAGATCCAGATCAAACATCCCAGGTTACCTTCACTCTCGACCTGCCTTCTGGTGAGACGGAACTGCAAACCTGGCTCACGACTCCGGAAGGTCAGACGCATGGCGCTTACTTCGTCACTGTACGGCACGTCAAAAACAGGGAATCCGCTTCGCCGTCCTTGCTGTGGACACAGTACGGCGTTGCCAATCAGATTTTGAAACTGGCCGCACATACTGATGCTGATCCGCAATCGCCCGTTTCGGCAAAGGCAGAACTCTGGTTACATAAAGATGGCTTTTGGGAGCTTGTGCAAACGAGTGTCGTCGATCCACTGACCGCAATGGCGCGTTTCAGAGTTGAAGACTGGGACACAGGGAACACGGTCGATTATCAGGTGCGGTGCGGTAAGAGTGCGATTGACGGCACGATTCGTAAAGAACCGACTGACAGCGATCAACTCAACCTGATGGTGGTCGCATGTGTGAATGATAAATGGTTTCCCTACGAGGCTGCAGTTTCGCAAATGGTGCAGCAGGATCCGGATCTGGTGTTCTTTGCTGGTGACCAGATTTACGAGAGTAATGCAGGTGGTGAGATCGAATCCTGTGACAACGTTGAGGATGTGCCAAGGGCAATGGCTAATTATCTTGCCAAATGGCGAAAGTTCGGATTGACATTTCGTGATCTGCTCAAAGATCGTCCCTCGATCATGATAACCGACGATCACGATGTTTATGCCAGTGACCTGTGGGGTGATGGGGGACGCAGAATGACTGGCTCTCGCACGACCGGTGGATATCCGATGCACCCGAAATGGGTTAACGCAGTGGAGTCCACTCAAATGTGGCACCTTCCTGATGCTGTTGATCCTGGGCCGTGGGGTGATGGCATCAATGCCTATTTCACGTCTCTTGATTACGCCGGTGTCAGTTTTGCCATTCTCGAAGATCGAAAATTCAAGTCTGCTCCTTCCGAGGTCGTCAAGAAAGCAGTCGATGATCCGTTGTCCACGCGTCCAAATCGTACGCCCGAGGTCATCATGGATCCGGCATATGATGTCTCGCTGCTTGATCGGCACGATCTTCAGTTGCTAGGCAGATCTCAGGAAGCGTTTCTCAAGGGTTGGGCAAAGAGAGTGCAGAAAAAACGTTCGCTGGCCGCTGTGTTGTCCCAGTCGCCATTTGTGAATATTGGAAATTACGATGTCAGGTACGGTGACATGGATTCCAATGGGTGGCCGCAGTCTGCCCGCAATCGAGCATTGGAAGCGATTCAGCCTTCCCAGGCGGTCATGCTTGCAGGAGACATCCATTTTGGGACGCTGCACCAGCATGGTGTCAAAGAATGGGGTGACGGTCCCTGGGGATATTCGGTACCTGCTTTTGCCTCGAAGCAGAACCGAAAGTGGGGGCCTGCGGTTGCTGCTCAGGGGGGTGAAATCGAGGGCATTGCCGGATCAGGCAACCACCATGATCGGTTTGGCAACAAGTTGACAGTTGCGGCCACGGCCCCCGGTGCGAATGGATATGGGATCGTGCGTTTCAACAAGAGTAAAATGACTATCATCTGCGAATTACACAGCATGAATTCAACACGCGAGCCGGATGGAAAACAGATTCCCGGTTGGCCGCACCGGATTCAGGTTGTTCATGAATGAGATTTGGTTACAGTCCGTGTTAAGCCATCGCTTATATTGCGATGTCCGGTTTCAATTGCGTCTGTTGTTACGGATGCCTGAGAATCAGGCTGGCGAACCACCCATGTTTCTGTATGCGTGCCTTGGGAATCGAAGATGAAATCATCCCTGAAGATTGTCGGGATTCTGTGCTCGGTGTTTCTGGTACCTGCTTCGGTTGGGACAGCGGACGAGCATGTGACAAAGAAAGCAAGGCCCAATATTGTTCTGATTCTTGCTGATGATCTTGGTTATTCTGATCTTGGATGCTTTGGTGGTGAGATTTCAACACCACGACTTGATGGACTCGCAGCGTCTGGATTGCGGATGACGCAGTTGTATAACGCTGCACGTTGCTGCTCGACTCGAGCGTCACTTCTGACTGGGCTTTATCCGCATCAGGCGGGTGTGGGTGCAATGTCTGCGGATAACCACAAGCCCGGTTACCGGGGGTTTCTTACAAACCGGGCCATTTGTGTTGCAACCCTGTTGAAAGAATCAGGTTACCGTACCTACATGTCAGGGAAATGGCATTTGCGTGGGAAAGGAAATCAGGCTTGTGTCCCGACGAATCATGGGTTTGAGGAGTTCTTTGGGCATTTCAGGGCTTATGCCAGCTATTACCGTCGTGATTTATTCGAACGGCATCCTGCCGGCAGAGCGACCAAAGATTATGCCGACGGAGAATTTTATGCGACGGATGCGATCACGGATCATGCTGTTGATTTTTTAGAAGCATCGAATGGGCAGACCTCCCCATTTTTCCTTTACGTCGCTTACAACGCCCCTCACTTTCCGTTGCAGGCCCCGCGTGATGAGATCGAAAAAGAACTTGATGCGTATCGAAAGGGGTGGGATCAGATCCGTAACAGTCGCTTTCAAAAAATGAAAACGCTGGGTCTTCTGAATGATCATGTCAGGCTTCCTGCCCGAGGTCATGTCACAGCCGTCCCAGATCGTAATGCTGATTCTCCTTACTACGATCAAAAAATTCCAGCCTGGACTGAATTGGATGCTGCACGTCGGGAAGATCTGGCGAATCGGATGGCAACCTATGCTGCGATGGTTCGGATCATGGACAGGAACGTCGGGCGTATTGTGGATCAACTGTCAAAGATGAACTGTCTTGAAAATACAGTGTTGGTTTTTCTTTCAGACAATGGAGCGTGTGCTGAATGGGATCCATTCGGGTTTGACAACAACCCTTATCCAAAGAACCGTCTGTACCAGGGTGACGAGCTTGCTTTGATGGGTGGTCCGAGGACGTTCCATAGTTACGGTACGGGATGGGCCAACGCATGCAACTCACCGTTTCGCCTGTATAAACACTACAATCACGAAGGTGGTATCTCATCGCCGACCATCGTTCACTGGCCGATGGGTATTCAACGATCCGGTGAAATTGAGCGTCATCCATCCCATGTGATTGACCTGGTCCCTACCTTTCTTGACTTGGCTGGTGTTTCCTACCCAGAAGAAGACACAGGTTTGCTTCCTTTGGCAGGTACAAGTCTGCTGGGTCTCTGGGATGGTAATTCCAAGCTGGGTTCGCGCGTTCTATTTTTTGAACACGAAGGAAATCGCGCGGTGCGCGATGGGAAGTGGAAACTGGTTTGGATCAACCACGTGCAGCGATGGGAGCTTTACAACATCAATGAAGATCGTACTGAAACCAATGATCTTGCGAGTGAATTTCCCGAAGTCGTCGCTGATTTGAAAAATCGCTGGCTTGATTGGGCTCGAAATAATTTTGTAGAGCTGCAGCGCGTCAAGCAACCCGAAAAGGGTATGCCAAAGATTTATTACTGGTAGTCCGGCGTTGTTCAGATCGGGTTGATTGGGCCGCCCCAGGTTCACATTCAGTTCTACTCAGCATCGCCTATGCAGAACAGGTGTTTGATTCCCCGGATGAATAAGTGTCCGCCGGACACCGCCATCGATGCCAAACACTTCTCGTCCAGCGGGTTGTTGGCCAGTTCGACGAATTTCGCACCGGGTTGGATCACCATCGTGTTGCCTGTTTCGGAGAGAATATAAATTCGGCCATCAGCAAAAACCGGAGAGGCCGAATGCGTTCCGTCGAGGCGTTTGTTCCACACGATTTCTCCGCTGGACACGGCGATGCAGTACAAAATATTATCTCGTGTGATGGTGTAAAGATGGGGGCCAACGAGCAATGGTGATGGCATGGCAGGCACGCCCTTTTTCTGTTCCCATTCAATGTGAGTATCAGTGACGTCACCTTCGCCATTGAGACGGATCGCTCGGATGGTGGGTTCTTCGAAGCCCGATGATGTGAAGATGATTCCGTCTCCCAAGGCCGGTGTTGGTGTCACGCCTTCACCTTGGCTGTAAACGGACCAGACAAGTTTTCCCGTGTTGCTTTCGAATGCCTGAACACGGTCTCCCGCGGCGCTAATCACATGTTTTCCATCGTCGGTGGTAATGGGTGTGACATGGCCAACTCGCGACGCGCCCCGTTTTCCCCTCCATACTGTCTTTCCGGTGTTGGAATCGATGGCCAGCAGGACAGCCTGATCCCAAGGTACTTTCCACCCCACTTCTTTCTGATCTCGACTGCTACCGTCAAATGGCATGACGACGCGGCCGTTCGATAGGATGGGTGACGCTCCAAGACCATGCAGACTATGGAAGTTCACTTCCTGGTTTTTCCATACGATCTTTCCCTGACGATCCACGGCCACGACTGTACCGTCCGCAAATACTGCATAGATACGGTTCCCATCGGTCACGGGGGTTGGGGTGGCGTAGGAGTTTTGCTTCCGCTTGGCGCCCGGCTCTTGACGGTGCACCTGAACGTTCCAATTGAGAATGCCAGTTTTGCTGTTCAGCGAAATGATGCGGCATGAACTCCCTTCCTCTGTTGCCGTCGTAAGATACACAGTTCCATCGTGAACAATGGGTGATGACCAGCCTTCGCCCGGAATTTCAGTTTTCCAACGGATGTTGTCTGTTGCTGTCCAATGGAGCGGAAGATTGGTTTCTGGTGATATGCCCTGTCCGTTCTTACCGCGAAAACTGGACCAGTTGTCCGCAAGGGAGACTGCGGTACACCAAAGTGAAATGGTAAGGGTAACGGTAAAACAAATAGAACGTGGCATCAGTGGAACTCGTCGTAAAAAATTTGTGAGAGGCAGAGCCGTGGCTGGATTGTCAGATATTTTGAACGTCGCTGTGCGTTCGGAAGACAGTACCCTAACAGAACTAGTGGTAATGAGGGTGACTGATGAAACCGGGCCTGGTCGTTTCGCGCGAAATAGCGGCAGGCATAAGATGGATTCCTGTTGTGGCCTATCGATTATGCCGATGGAAATGTCAGTGCTTGCCCGCGATGGTTGTTTGAATCTCATGGGTTCTCGATTCGTTACGCGGTTCCCTTTTGGAAGCAGCGGGCAATTCACGATCAGATTTTAGTGAGAATGATGCCTTTGGGGTCATGCTTTCGTGCGCATTGGTGACCCTCTTCGAGCATCGCAAAGACTCTCTGCAGAATGAACTGGATTTGAGCAACTGGATTTCACAGAATGTCAGTTGTTCGCGTGCCAGAACGACCGTCCGGAACATGAAGGGCCGTTGCAGTTGTTTTTCTGTCACGGCCTCTCGGCCGAGCTTTTCGCCGGTGATTATGTAAGTATCAAAAAACAGGTAATCAATTACGCGGATTCACTTAGATGATCGACTGTGGGCCCGAAATCGCCTTTTCTGCACGGATCTGATCTGTGCGGTATCATTTCTGGAAGTGTGACGATGGGTCGTAAGAGCGGGAGGGCCATGTAATTTTTCAGGTGCAGGATCACATGGAAGCAAAGGATGTTGCCGTTGAATCTCAATTGCAAAGATTCTTTCGAGTGCATGGTTTACAGTCGTTGGACAAGGTGCGTTCTGCACTTTTGCTGGTTGGTGTTGCCTGTCAGTTCGCGACCGTTTTTATCACGGAACCTTTATGGTTGATTCGGGAGATGCCGCCGAACCTTCCAACGTTCATGTTGCCTGAGATCGATTTTCTGTGGCCGGTGTATTTTTCACTGGTTGCTGTGTTGATCGTGCCGAGACAAGGCATGGCGGCGCATTGGGCTGTGATCGTGGTTGCTGGTTTCTTCGATCAATACAGATTGCAACCGCAGTTCTACGCGATAGCGGTTTTGATGTCGGCATGTGTTTGGGAATCATGGCACAATTTTGCACGATGGTTTCTCGTGTCGACCTGGCTTTGGGCGGGGTTGCAAAAACTTGTTTCAAGTGACTGGTTTGGGCATGCATCTTTCTGGCTGGTGCAGCGTGCGGGTTTTGAGGGGGCAACCGATTACCACGTGGGAATTGCGGTGATCATTGCTTTGACGGAGTTGAGCATTGGCATTCTAGGTTGGGTGCGACCGCGTTGGGCCACCTATGGCGGCATTCTGATGCATTCCGGAATCATCGTTGTTTTGTCTCCAATTTTTCTGGATTGGAATGAAAGTGTGATCCCTTGGAATCTTTCTTTGTCAGTGAGCGGGGGATGGGTGATGTGGACGTCGCGCGATGTATGTCCAAGAACTGTTATTCAACTAGGTGGGGCGATTGCGTGGTTGACGCTCCCGTTGGGTTTTTTTGTCGGCTGGATGGATCATGGTTTTTCCGGTGTGCTTTACTCCGATTCGCTTCCACGTGGTCAGATCACGAGGAGTGAAGGGATTCAACGCATTCGCGGATGGGGTGATTTACATGTTCCATTTCCAAATGAACGTCGTACCCTGCGCATGTTTTTTGAGCAATCAGCGGCGCCTGGTGATTATCTGCATGTATCTGATCCAAGATATTTTCTTGAGGATCAGTATTTTGTTTTGGAACAGGACGGTACGGCTCGTGAAATTGCTCGTGATGCGTTTTTCGACGGGGTGGATTCCGTGGAATCCGGACCACCATTCGGTGTTGGGTTGGATGAAATCAGGGCGATCTTTGCTTTAAGGCAGGCAGGTGTAAAAATGCTTCGGGAATCGGCAGATGCGCCGGTTTATGCTGTCGCCTTTACATCGGAAAATTATTCTCCTTCGTTGTTGAAGGCCCTGAGAGGGTTGCCAAATGTCAGGCAGGTTCAACTTTCTGGAACGAGGGTAACCGACGCTGATCTGGAATCACTTGCCTGTTTGTATTTATTGACAGGTCTGGGAATCGAGAATACGGCGGTCACTGATGAAGGGATCGAAAAGCTGGTTGAATTGCCATTTCTGTCTTCGATTGAATCTGCTGGGACGTCCATCAGTGATGAATGTTTGCAGCGGATATTGGATTCACAGCATTGATTGATGATGCGATTGACGTGAATGTCGCGAAGATGGTCGTTTTGATTGCTTGAATCGGTCAGAAAAATGTCAGGGAAGGTGCGTACGGCGGGTTTATCGAATACAATTCCCGTTCGCGATTTGGCGGTTTGGTTAGCAGATCCGCGTAATGGTACAGCACTGAACTCTGGGTCAAGTCTCAGAATTCCCGGTGGATCGTTTCTGTGAATTCCGTACTGGCGGCATGTGTGTTTCCCGAATACGGATGTGCGTTGGTCCGAACGTTGAATCGCATGTGGCTCCATCGACCGTCCGCCCACCATTTACTCCCTTTCTTTACTCCTTTTCCCGATGTTTCTCATGAAGCGAATAGCATTGTCTGTTTTTGCTGCCGTTGTCTGTCTGAATGGTGTATTGCAGGCCCAGGTGTACGATACTCCGGAAAAAGCAAACCAGGATGAGGATTTTGCTCTCCAAGGTGAGTACACCGACAGCACGCGCGGTTTGCAGGTGATTGCCTTGGGCGATGGCGAGTTTCGCGTTGTTGTTTACACGGACGGGCTGCCGGGTGCCGGGTGGAATGGAAAAGATAAACAGCAGCTCGATTTGGATGCTGATGCGCTCGAGTCAATGGTCAGCAAGTTCAAGCGGGTCGAACGCAAGAGCCCGACTTTGGGAAGCAAACCTCCCGTTGGTGCTGTTGTCCTTTTTGACGGATCCGCCGAATCTTTGGAGACACATTGGAAGAAAGGGGCGCGTAGAACTGAGGATGGCCTTCTAATGGAAGGTTGCACCAGCATCGATACGTTTGGTGACTACACGATGCATTTGGAGTTTCGTCTTCCGTTCATGCCGAAGGCCCGTGGTCAGGGTCGGGGTAACAGTGGGTTGTATCATCAGGGCCGATACGAAACACAGGTGCTGGATTCCTTTGGATTGGAAGGAAAAAACAATGAAGCAGGAGGCCTTTATTCGATCAAAGCGCCGGACCTGAATATGTGTCTGCCACCGATGGCTTGGCAGACATACGACGTGGACTTCACTGCAGCACGATACGATCCCGAGGGAAAAAAACTTTCGAATGCCAAGATCACGGTGAAACTCAACGGCGTTGTCATTCATCGGGATGTCGAGTTGCCTCGCACCACGACAGCGGCGCCCGTGAAAGAATCAGTGGAAGACGGTCCGATCTATTTGCAGAATCATGGCAATCCGGTCCGGTACAGAAACATTTGGGTACGCCCGCGTGACATAGAAGCCGAGGCGCGGAGACCGATCGTTCCGGGTTTTGAGCGATTTCACTCCAGCGGTGGTAAGGCACTTGCTGGTGGCAAACTTCTTGTTGGTGAGTTGAACTGTACCGGATGCCATTCTGCGGATCAAAAAGCCAGCCAGTTGGTGTCGGCAAAACAGCCCCCGATTCTCGATAAGGTCGGGGAACGTGTTCATCCCGAGTGGTTGGTGGATTTCATCGCCAACCCCCATGATGTGAAGCCGGGGACCACCATGCCGGACTTGATGTCGGGATTGTCACCCGAGGCCCGTCGGGATGCAGCGATTGCACTGACAAACTTTCTGGTGGCAGGAAGTACGATCCAGATGGGTGGCAAGACCGGTAACACAGGTCAGGGAGAACGGATTTTTCACGAGTCCGGGTGTACTGCCTGCCATATGCCGCGTGATGGCAGAAAAGCTTCTGCAGATACCTCGGTACCGCTGGTGGGTTTGGAAGACAAGTATAGTCGTGCAAGTCTTGAAGCATTCCTGCGAGACCCGCTCGCTGTGCGGCCCTCGGGACGGATGCCACAAATGGATCTCGGTGGAGACAATTGGCGCCATGTTGCACAGTATCTGACGGGTGATGAGTCAGGTGTCACCTTCGGGAACCGACGGGATTTGCCGAAAGAGCCGAACATGAAATTCTCCGCCTATTTCAAAGGCGTCGAGCAGATGCCCGACTTGGAGAAACTCAAGGCCGATAAAACGGGCGTGTCACGCGGTTTGGACATCAGTGTCGGGGGCCGTAATGAAAATGTGATCATCAGCTACGAAGGGTTTTTGCCGATCAAGAGAGCGGGGAAATACAGCTTTCGACTGAGTTCAGACGATGGCAGCATGCTGTTTCTTGATGGTAAAAAGCTGATTGATAATGACGGCGTTCATCCCAATACCGCCAAGGAAGCAAGTATCCAACTGCAGCCTGGGATGCATCCGATTCGGGTCAACTGGTTTGAAAAGGGCGGCGAGGAGGTTTTGACCCTTGATTGGGCTGGTCCTGGAATCAAGTCCGGTGGCATCGACAAGGCAATTGTGATGACGCCTGATGGCAAAATCCCCCCTGTCGAGCCCGTCACCGAGGAAGTGGACCCCAACAAATTTGTATACAACCCCGATCTGGTCGATCAGGGAAGAAAACTGTTTGTCTCGCTTGGTTGTTCCTCGTGTCACGTAAAGAAGGAAAATGGCAAGCCATTGCCGGCGGGGCTTAAAAGTCCCGAGTTGGCGGATTGCAAGGCGGGGCGGGGCTGCTTGGCTGCCGAACCACAAAAGGGTTTGCCCAATTATGATCAGACATCAATTCAGCGGTCAGCTATCGATGTTCTTCTCTCGGGATCCAGCGATCAGGCCGCGGGAAATCAGCCGGATCAGGCGAAACAGACTGCCGACAGCGTGGACGGAAAGCTGACCCACAATTTAGCAGCGTTGAATTGCTATGCCTGCCACGAACGTGACGGGGTGGGTGGACCTGAGTCTGATCGGAATCCGCTCTTTGTCAGTACGATCCCCGAAATGGGTGACGAAGGGCGTTTGCCACCGCCGTTGGATGGTGTGGGCGACAAACTCCGCGACGACTGGATCGCGAATGTGATTCAAAATGGAAATAAGACTAGCCCTTACATGAAAACTTACATGCCGAAGTTTGGTAACGAAGCAGCGGGTCTGTTTCCGGGCCACTTTGTTTCTCTTGATCGCAAGACTGCGGCAGACATTGTGGACTCCGGCGAATCAGAACAGAAAAAAGCCGCACTTGGGCGGCAAATGGTCGGTTCAAAGGGACTCGCATGCATCAGCTGCCATACGTATGGAAAGTTCAAGTCGACCGGAATCCAGGCAATTGCACTGGATACGATGACGCAGCGAATCCGCGAGGATTGGTTCCATCGCTATCTTCCGGATCCCCAAAAGTATCGGCCCGGGACCCGTATGCCGACTGGATACCCGGAAGGTAAAAGTACGGTCAAAAATGTTTACGGCGGTGACCAGTCAAAGCAGTTGGCTGCGATGTGGGCCTTTCTGGAAAAGGGTGCCAATGGTGGAGTACCGGAAGGCATTGTCAGCGGCATGATCGAACTCAAGCCTGCAGCAAAACCGGTGATCTATCGGAACTTCATTGAAGGAGTGACTCCCAGAGGAATCGCAGTTGGTTACCCTGAAAGGGCAAATCTGTGTTGGGATGCGAATCGTATGTCACTGGCGCTCCTATGGCAGGATCGGTTCATCGACGCTGCCAAGCACTGGGAAGGGCGTGGACAGGGCAACCAGACGCCACTTGGTGGTAGTGTGACCAGGTTTGAAAGCGTCGCACCCGTCGCAGTTCTGGAGAATCTTCAATCCAGTTGGCCTGAGGAACCTCCGAAGGAACGCAATTACAGATTCCTGGGTTATCGGCTGGATAAAGTCGGGCGACCTACTTTCCGCTATCGATTACCCGAAGCTGTTGTGGAAGATACTCCGGTTCCCGTGGCTGGCGAATTCAGTGGTACGTTCAAACGCCAAGTCAAAATTACCCCAACCGGGCAGGATAATAATTCGGGACTGTATTTCCGGGCCGCCTCTGGCAACATTGAAAAGCTTGATGATGGTTGGTTTACAGTCAATGATCTCATGAAAATTAGAGTCGAGACATCTCAAGGCGAACCATTGATTCGTGAGGTTGGTGGTAAGTCGGAAATTCTGGTACCGGTCAACGGTGCCACTACAATCACGCAGGAAATTCTCTGGTAGTAACAAGCAATGATGATTCACATGAAAAAAATATTCCTCGTGGTCTGTCTGCTCAGCTGTGGTGCGACACTTGCACAGGACGCGCCAACCGAGGCGGATTACTATCCGATCACTCGTTTTGAAACTCCCGAAGGGGTGGTGCTGGAAGCGAGTGGTTTCCAGATGATGCCTGATGGAAAGATGGCAGTCTGTTCACGAAGGGGTGAAATATGGATGATCAGTAACCCTTTTGATAAAGAGGTCACAGCAGCCAATTTCAAAAGGTTTGCGCACGGTCTGCATGAAACCTTGACTCTCGCCGAACGTGATGGCTGGTTATATACAACCCAGCGTTCGGATGTTTCGCGACTGCGAGATACCGATGGCGACGGTGAAGCAGATGAATTTGAAGTCGTCAACGATGACTGGGAAATCTCCGGCGATTACCACGAATACGCATTCGGATCCAAATTCGACAAGAATGGTGATATCTGGGTAGTTCTCTGCCTTACCGGTTCCTTTTCAAGCAAGGTACCCTATCGGGGATGGTGTGTGAGAATTACGTCCAATGGTGATCTCGTTCCGACCACCAGTGGTGTTCGTTCGCCGGGCGGGATTGGTGCTAATCATCTGGGCGATATGTTCTACACGGATAATCAGGGCCCATGGAATGGAACGTGTGCGTTAAAACATTTACCCGAAGGCAAGTTCGTGGGGCATCCGGGCGGTTTTGAATGGTACAAACTCGCCGAGCCGTTCATTGGACCGAAGCCTGAGGAACCCAAGAGCGGAAGCCGGTTCATGACTGAGGCAAAACGCCTCCCAAAATATGAGCCGCCAGCAATCCTGTTTCCTTACAACAAAATGGGAAAATCAGCGGCGGGGGTTGCCTGTGATACGACCGGTGGCAAGTTTGGCCCTTTCGTCAACCAGATGTTCGTCACCGATCAGTCCTACAGCACGGTAATGCGCTGCTACCTCGAAAAAGTGAAAGGGCACTATCAGGGTGTCTGTTTTCCGTTTCTGGAAGGGTTCGGGAGTGGTTCTCTGGGACTTGAACTAACCGACAATGGCGCCATGTTCGTGGGAGGCACCAATCGAGGATGGGGTTCCCGGGGACGAAAACCGTTTGCGGTGGAAAGAGTTGATTGGACCGGCAAGGTTCCCTTTGAAATTCTGGAAATGAAGGCAAAACCCGATGGGTTCGAATTGGTGTTCACGGAGGAAGTCGATCCACAATCAGTGGAATCGGTTGAGTCCTATAAAATGACAACCTACACCTACATTTTTCAATCTTCTTACGGTAGTCCCGAGGTTGATCACACGGAACCGAAGATCACGAAGGCGGTGGCTGGCAAAGACGGGAAAAGTGTGCGATTGTTTGTCGACGGTTTGCAGGAAGGCCATGTTCATGAATTGCATTCGAATGGCGTTCGGGCAAAGTCAGGTAAGCAACTTCTTCATCCGCAGGCTTATTACACGCTCAACTACATTCCCGATAATTGATGGGCTTGGCATTACTCCGACTTGAGTCACGCTTTTCCCGGATTGTCTTTGTGAATGCTGGGTAACGGAATTGCGGTCTTTGACGGCGTTACTATGTCAACAATTAGCGAGTCCTAATCCACATTATCAAATTCTGGTGCGCGGGAGCTGGTCTTGGTGTTTTGGCTTTTCTTTGTAATCCTGCCGGTGTACTGACTGCCCAGATAGCAAAGCGTAGTTCTTCCCAGATGAAAAATATGATTGTCAGGCACAAGAAATGGATGTTAGCTGAAGCAGTAGTGGTCCTGCTCATGGTGTTTTGCATCGATTGTGGAAACTCGGTCGCTCAGGAACCATTGGCGAGACATACGGCAACTACACAGGTGGATGAACACTTGCACCGTTTTGCGGAGGGTGGCAAGTTCAAGATGCTCTATGACGCGCGGCAAAGACCGCAGGGTATCTTGGTGAATGATTTTGTCTTCATTGTTTATAACGGTGATGCGCGGCCATCATCGAATGGCAAGGGGCGTGCCTATCCAATGTTGATTTGTTACGACCGCAAGAAGAAAAAATTCAATTCTCCGATTCGTTTGGCAAATGAATCCAGCACTGATCATCATGACAGCCCAATCATTTGGGCAGACCGTGATGGTCACCTGCACGTACTTTATGGGTGCCACAGATCGCCAGGTGTACATCTGGTGACAGCAGACCCTGTCGGCAATGATGCGGTTGAGATCAGGTGGGTTAAGGGCGCTCAGATTGCACCGCGAATGTCATACCCTTGCGTGTTTCGGATGACTGACGGAAAAGATCTGATCTACTATCGGACGGATGGTCATACGAGTTCATGGACATATCGCATGACTGCCGATAACGGCAGGTCGTGGAGTGGTCCGAAGAATGACGTGACGGATCTCGATGCTGGCGGGAGACTCGATTGGTCATCGTACCAGACAAAAATACCTAGTCTTGATCGTAAGTCACTGCACGTGGTGTACACCGATTATGACGATAATAAGAAGCACTTCAACGAGCAGCGTTTTTTCAACCCGAAGTACAGAACCTTCGTTTCCAATGAGTGGAAGTACAATCTTTCATATATCCGCATCGAGCCGGAGAGTGGAAGGGTGTTCAATGGGCAGGGACGGGTGATGGAAACACCTATCGACATTGATACTTCAGAGCAGTCTTGTGAGATCTGGGATACGAACTGGCGGGGTGCAGGCGTTCCACCTGCGGTTGCTTTGAATGATCAGGGAGCTCCAGTTTTTCTTCATGTACTTTCCGGCGACTCGTTGGAGCAGCATGATTACTATTACGTTCGCAAGACGGGGCGTGATTGGAAAAAAACTCGGATCACCAGTTCAACCCATCAGTGGAACAGTGGACACCTTGCATGTGATGAGCATGGAGTTCTTCACGCTTATGTGGTGACGGGGGCAAAGTACCTGCGAGGTGGTTACATGGACCGGCACGGGGGAGGCGTCATCGAAGAATGGAGGTCGAAGGATTCTGGTGAACGATGGGAGAAAGTGAGGCAGGTTTCGCCGATGGGGCCCGGCTACGAGAGTTGGCGGTTCAATAATGTACAGCCTGTTTTGAATGCTGATGGTAGTATCGCCAAGGGAATCCTGCTGTTTTACGGATGGAACAAGAAAGACGAGCCAAATGCATCTGCATTCCTCATTGATCGAACGCAGTAATGCGGTGATGTATCATGAAGGTTGCCCAGCGTTGTTTTCTGCGTTGGGAAGGTAGGACTGTCTGGGGGCTATCGGTGGACTGTCTGTGTCGTTGCCCATGTTATTTTGGTAATGTCCATCCGCGGTTCGCTTTTAACCTGTGGTGGCAGCGTGGCAATTGGAGAATCATGCCGGCAGAAGTACAACGCTGCCGTACATCCGTTGCCAGGGTGGAATCATCGCGCTTTGTGACATTCGCATTGATCCACAAGAAGAACGCAGCTTGGCAGATGAACTGCAGATTCAGACGACAAACAGGAACTCGTCACTGCCATTGCCCAGTCGAGTTGAATACTGCTTTTGATTGAAACTGGCAAACGTGATTTTTGCTTGCGTCGTTTGCAGACGTTGCGACTGCAAACTGTGCCTCCGTGGCTGGCATCAATATGTTTTGCATTGTCAGCTAATCTGTAGATGAGCCCAAAAAAAACGAGCGTAACCGCTGGTTACGCTCGTTGGTGTTATCGTTTGACGAAGACGCAACTTACTGATTGAGTTGCTCTTCGATCATCTCTTTGGCATTCTTGGTACCCAGAGCGCCCCAAAGCCCATAAGGACTTTCGCGGCCGGCACCACCTTCCCAGCCACGTCCATCGCCGTTGTCACGACCATAGGCCACGTGGTTCTGGTCGCCTGCATCAATGGAATCCGTGATGAACACCACAGCACCGTCAGCCATCAGGATGTGAGCCCCACCCTGGTGATAACTGGAAGCACAGAATGCACCCGCCTGACCGTGCCATCTCTGAATGTTGTAGCTGTTAGGTGGCAGAATCGTGTGGAAAGAGCTGTATTCCAGGCGTCCATCAGACCATCGGCGTCCACGCATGTGATTTGGATTTCGCTCGTAACACGGCTTTCCGCCGCATGGAGCCAGTCCACCAGTGGAGGTGTTGGTATTGATGTAACCGGGACGTTCCGGATCCAGATACTGTTTGAAGTAGGCAGGAGGATTATCCCAGACAGCATTGTCAAACTGCATTTGGATTCCTGACGCACGTCCATCAAGAGACGCAACAATGCACTCACCGCCCATGATCGTGTTCGCCAAACCGTCGGTGATGTCACGGAACTTGGTGAAGTGACGGGTGCGGAATACTCCACGTGCCCAGCGCTCTGTTGACTCTTCACCCCAGGTATTGCTGGTGTTCACGTTGCCGCGTCCGTCAATCCCACTTTCGGATTGCTCAAAAAATGCGTCGCCAGCACAACCAGTGTAGTTGTTGAATGCCACTCGGTAGTCAACAGGTTGTGTCGGGTCACTTGGGCATCGGAAGGTGGGAACCTGAGTCAGCCATGGTTGGTAATTCTGGTTCCATGGGTTCGGACCCATCGCTGGATACGGTGGATTGCGGGTGCTTCCGGTCCGGTTGACGGCGAGTGGATTGGAGATCTGCTCCCACAATGCCTGTTGTTCGATGAACGGAGTGATGCCTACCAACCAGCTCAGCCAGAATTGGTTGCTGGTGTCACCATTTCCTCCGCTGGGGGGACGCTTGGTTCCTCCAGCTAACATCGGCAGATTTTTATAGGCCGAATGATAGTTGTGAAGACCAAGACCAATTTGTTTGAAGTTGTTGCTGCAGCTCATTCGGCGCGCTGCTTCACGGGCCGCCTGAACGGCGGGCAGCAGGAGTCCAACTAGAACTCCAATGATTGCAATTACGACGAGGAGCTCAACGAGCGTGAAACCCCTCCTCTTTGTGCGTGGTGTGTGCATGAACATTCCCTTAAGAGTCTTTTAATGAAAAACGAAAGATTCGCAGACGGCAAGAATATAACCCGTTTTCGGCTGTAAAGTTGAGTTTAATTCCCCTAAATTTCCGGATTTGGGGCTCGATTTGTGCAACGTGCTGGCCCGCTGCTGGCTTTTCGAGAGCCGATGTGTCTGCAGTCCCTATTGGATCGCCTGTTTCTCAAACTGGCTGCATCATTTTTGACCCGGGTGTTGACTATTTGGCCAATCCGTTGGGATCACTCACGGGAATCAATGTCGTTCTCGGGTTGGATCAGAATTCGAAGATTCAGAGTGGGGTACGGCACGGGTGTCTGAACGCGTGTCTGAACACCCGTTTCAGCGTTTCTGGGCTGACAAGGTCGCTGCGTTATTCGCGTCATCAATTTGGCAGATTGACGTTCAGTTCCGTGCTTGTGATCTTGGTGTTACCGAACTTCCGATTGAAGAATTTGGTGCCACTTGAGTTTGCACACATCCTTCAAGTTTGCCACTTGGGATCATCGACGGCTCGAGGGCACCGGGTTCGGCTCGGCTTTGAAGGATGTCTCATCAGGCTCGTTTATCGGAATGAATTGTACCGAATCCGCGATCACATATTTACCTGACGTGCCATCTGTTGAGATTCTCACCCAACCGCTTTTTCCCTTGGCAAAGTGAAAGCGTCCAAGTGTTCGAAACAGTTTGTCATGTTCCGGGATGTCTTGTTGGTTGATTCTTAATTTGGTCTGGCCAGCAGCATGAGCGATGGTGATCGGCGTGTTTGTGGAACGCCGTTTGTTATAGCAATGCGACATCCGCACTTCATAAAGGCCGGAACGTGGAAAGTTGGGGCGATAGGTCACGGATTTTTGGCCTTTGCCGGTCTTCTGATCGTGCAGATAGCCGATCCCAACATGCGGTGGTGTGTGAGTTGAGTATTGCCAGATACCTGTTAATTCAGCTTCCGTCTCGTCGATAACAATACCGCGAAGACTGTTTGGGTTCTTCACGATGAATGAAACCAGTTCAGGGCGATCAACGTCGCCAGGTAAATGTGAATTCGGGACCGCGTCTGGATGGGGGGTCTGAACCTGAGCGTCGAGACGGCTTTCCAGTTGCGTTGCTGCAACGAGAAGCATCCAAAGGATGGGAATGTAATTGACGCTGAACGTTCTTTCTTGCAGGCTTGCCAATTTGTGTCTGCTATTTGATGGCATCATTGTGAAAATGTTTGGTTTGCAGGTCCCGTTGAGAATGCAGTGATTCCGGTTCACAGCAACGCGATGGAAGATCGATTTTGAATTCACAGTATATGGTGAAGTTCCGTAGGGGCATCATTCTTTCGTATACGCATGCTGAGCGATAGATGCACGCGCGTTGATTCAATGCGCTTTCCAGTCTGATCCGGGTACAAAAGGCAAGACGCCGCGGTTCGTGTGTGCAACTGCGATGGACAGGCGGCTTTGACTGCCTGCACCAGATGATCCTGAGTGGAAGCAATGTCCGGACCTTGTGGTAGTTCGGCCAGTGTCGCCAAGTCAGGTCCAGGCATTGTGTGGTGTGGAAAAAAATTCTGATTATTTCAGGTTTCATTGTCACGGCGTGGGCGCGTGTCGCGTTTAACGGACTAACACTGCATGGAACAGATGTCTCAGGTGAGGAGCATTTAGGTGCTCAGTCTCGGAGTCAGTCTTTTCTAATCTGTTCTGCGGTGGATTGTTAAATCTTTTTTCACCATCCCGGAGTTGGTTCCATGACATTGCATGTCGATTCGTCCATAGGTGCGCGCTATCAATCGGATCACGAGAGTTCTGGTTTGCATATCGATCCATCAGTGGTGCGTGATGGAAAGCCGCATAGTGGCGGGGCATCAGTGGCAGGATCAGAGAATTATCTGAGTGTGGCGTGGGAGGAGGATTACCGGAAAAGGATGAATCCCGGACTGGTGACACAGCTCCTGCATGATTCTGTACCTGTCCTCAAGACTGTTGATTGGCGTGTTGAGGAGGTTTCAGATGGTGGCTGCCACACGGTACTTCCTCCGCGTTTTTCTTCGACCAACCAGCACGGCACGCATCAGGCTGCGTTGATTTCACTTTCAGCTGACTACACCGGTGGCATTGCCTTGGCAACGTTGATTCGGGGAGTGCCTGTCATTGGTGTGCATCAGGATTGTGGCGAGAATGCGGCAGTGATGTGGCTAGCTTCGATGAAAGTCCGTTATCGACGTCCGAGTGTTGCAGATCTTCATGGGCACTGTCGTGTACCTGTAAAGCTGCAGGAGACGGTCAGGCAGCGTTTTGATGCGGGCAAACGTGTCTTGGTGACTTTGATGGTCCAGTTTACCGATCCCCAGGGAGAACAGATCGCTGAAGCAGAGATGAAGTATTTCCTGTGCAAATCCGAATCGTCATCGAAACAGGCATCAGCAGAGAATGAATTAGGGCCTTCGGATTTCAATCAGAAGATCAAGGCATCCGCCCGTTTGATAGCCGGCTTGCGTGGGAGTGCTGAATCAGAACACAGGCCTGCTGGTGCGGATTTCGACAGACTGGCAGCGGGTCCACATGGAGGTGTTCTTGCTGAGGAGCTATCTGCCGTGTTGCCACAGTTGGCACAGGTGGTGCGAGCCAGAACAACACACCTTGATGACTATCTGTGTCGGTCCCCCTATGAGCAGGTTGTCTTTCTTGGGGTAGGGCTCGACATGCGTCCATTTCGTTTGGCGTCGCGTTTCAGCCAGACGCCCTTATTTGAAATCGATTTACCTTGGATGCTTGCCGAGCGTGATTTGGTTGTGTCGGGGTTGCAGGCAGAGGTGTCGCTGAGCAGACATGCGATCCCAGCCGACTTCACAACCGATGATGTGGCCTTGAAGCTGTTGCGGCATCCTGAATTTGATCCCGCTAGATTGACGCTTGTGATTTACGAAGGATGTTCGATGTACTTCAGCGATCAACAGAACAAGCGACTGCTTTCAGGATTCAGCAGAATTCTCGGGCATCGTGACAGTTCGGTCTGGACTGACATGGTTACACGCTCCATTGTGGAGGGTACCAGTGTGGAGGCCGGGGTTTCTGCTTTCCTTTCGCGCATGAATGAGCTTGGCGAACGATTTGTCTTTGGTAGCGATGAACCGCAGCAGTATCTGAAACTCTGTGGCTTTCAATGCGTCCATGCCGTGAATGTGCAGGACTACCTTGGCTCTGAAGATGGAATTCTTGCGAATTACCAGTTTGCTACCGCGGGTATTGCCTGCTGAATCACGAGCGTACGAATTTCAGGGATTTTCAGCGAAGCTGATGCGGAGAACAACGTCTGGAGAGGCTCACCAGCTTCGGCTACGCAATGTTGTTGAAATCAGACTCTTCAATTGCTGTGAACGGTCGATTGCGTTTCCAGAGGTGATTTGGATGGTCCGTGGTGGAAACGGTTGCAGCGTTCTACGTTGACGCGTGGTACCGGATAGCGCAAGCGTTGCGTTCGTTATAACCGTTAAAAAATGTTTCTGCAGTCCAAAGCATGTACAACTCCTTGAGCGTTCGAGCGACCGTAGGCGGCAGCTTGTCCAATGATTGAAGCGGAGCAACGACCAATAAACTGCGTCTGTGACTGTCTTTCCGAGCGGACACATCAGAAATGATGCTGGGACCAAGTGGAAATTGGTCTTGAATGCTCAAAATTTCAGGGTACTTATGTGCTCGAACACGGTTCTTTTACCAAGTGGGCATGTCTTTGCGACTCGGGTGTTCAGGGAGTGATGGTGGTACAGCCTACCAAAACATTTCGTCGATTCCTCCGCACGATTGCCAGTACCGGTGTTTCCGGAATTGGGAGTTGGGACCGCTTAGGACAACATGGGGTTGACATGCGTCTCGATTGCCGTGGTGATGATGGCCAGCCCTTGATCTCTATCAATCAGCTTGACGGTGGAAACGTCGAGGTTTTTGTTTCGAATGAGCTCGAACCGGATCAGTATGTCACCGCTTTTGAGGGGCTGCGTGGGGTTCATCTTGATAAGGAAGTACTCGGCGATGGAATCGATGAGTTTTTCAGCAGCGACCTGCGACCTCCGCTTGTGGCAATTTCTGAACAGATCAGCAGGCTTGGCCGCAGTTTCGATGGAATTGATGTTGCCGTTGAGAAAATTACCGACGGATTTTGTACCGTTCGGTTCATTGATGAAGATGGTCAAACATACGCTGCGCATTTAATCGCGAATGATCAGGGACATTACTGTTATTATCGCGCCGACATGTTCGACTTGGCTGTGGCAATTGTTGCTGCAGAGTGCTACCAGGCCGGTTTTCATCTTGTCATGCTTTCCTCTTGTACCGGAATGCACCAAGTCAAGGCATTCAACAAGTCGCGTCAGGATGTTGAACTGCTGGGCTTCGATGTAGCTGGTTGACTTGAGTAGCTGGTTGTGTCGGGTTTTTGGTGCAGGAATCGATCATGCTCAGTACATCGATAAACGCGTATTACCTCGACGACTTCATTTGATTTCACACGCGATCTGTTCGACGGGGGTATTCAAATAGAATGCAATGCGCGTGGGATGGTTGCCCGGCATTTCGTTTGTTGTTACAGCAGAAAGAGGCCGGTAACAGACTGATTCGGAATGTTCACAGTTTGATACTGAAAGATGCAAATGCAATCGTTATGCTTTTACGTCCGGGTTTGATTCCAGGCGCCAGGACTAGATGCAGGTTGAAATCCTTTTAAAGGATATAGCTGCCAATCGGAAACTCTTGTGGTTTTCTCGGAGTAGTCATGATGGTGGCGTTTTCGATGCGTTCGGGGGGGCGCAATGATGTCGATACCCAATGTTCGCGTGAAGAGGCAGTTGAAAGGTGTCTTAGGTTATAAAACGAAACTGAACGATTTTTTACATAATGGCGGGTGTAAAATGAAATTCAATTGTATTTTGTTGGTGTCGCTTTTCATTGCGACTTTGTCAGGCTGCGAGAAGGCAGACGACGAATTGACATTGCTGAAAGAGAAGGCAGAGTCAGGCGATGTAATTGCGCAATACAATCTCGGCTGTGCTTACGCGGAGGGCGATGGCACGCCAGTTGATCTGGTACAGGCTGTGAAGTGGTTCCGAAGGGCAGCCGACAGTGGCGATGTCGACGCACAGTACAATCTGGCTGTGATGTACGACGACGGAGATGGGGTTGACGAAGACAATGAAGAGGCCGTGAAGTGGTACACAGCTGCGGCGAAACAGGGTGACCAGTTTTCCCAGTACAATCTCGCGGTCATGTATGACGAAGGTACCGGCGTTGGCCAGGATTACAGTAAGGCTCTGCACTGGTACCGTCAGGCTGCTGAGCAGGGAGACCGGGACGCACAGTACAGCATTGGGCTGTTGTATGAAACAGGCGATGTCGGGGAAAGCGACGGCGTTGAAGCATACGCGTGGTACACACTTGCAGCAAAGAATGGTGAACTGAACGCAAAAGAAAAATGCATCCAGCTCGAAGAGGGATTCACTGAGGAGCAATTGAAATCGGCGAAATCCAGATGTTCAGAAATCATGTTCCTTTACGGAATTGACTGAATCACATTACCATCTAGTGATGACAGGTAGAAACGGGATGTAACCCTGCTGCCCAAACCTACGCGAGATGGGAAGATTCAAGAGATGGGGGATGTGATTGAACCAAGACAGGTCGCGGAGAATCTGAAGGAACTCTGGTCTCCACGGATCATTGCTGAAGTCGACGATTCGTTTGTGAAAGTCGCAAAGATCAAAGGAGAGTTTCCCTGGCATTCGCATGAAATGGAAGATGAGCTGTTCATGGTCCTCGACGGTGAGATGAGCATCGAATTGGAAGATTCGCGCGTTAAGCTCACGACGGGGGACCTTTATGTGGTGCCCAAGGGCACAGCGCACCGACCCTCAGCTGCAGAAGAGTGCCTCATCCTTCTGTTTGAAAAAAAATCCACCAGGCACACGGGTGACATCGTGCAGGAAAATACACGCAGTGTGGAACAACAACGCGTGCAGGAATGAACCTTCGTGCGGGGTGCCCTGCATGCTCATGGGCTTTGTTCTTCGCACACTATTTGCTGGGTGGGCTGGGCTTGCTCTCGCTGGTGGTCGAATCGGACGCGTCGGTGTCCTGTGAATCGTGCGAGTCGACGAACGCCTTCAGGACATCGATGGGTAACGCGTAGCTTCGGACTCGGCTGTTCCTTGCGATGTTCATGCCCAGGAAATTCCCGGAAAGGTCAAAGATTGGTCCTCCACACTTTTCGGGCTGCAGATCTGCGTCGTGAAGTAGAACCTCTGAAAAACCATCACGTCGCCCGCTTTTATCCATGAGGTCTGCTGCGTGACGTGATTGCGAAGGAAATGCGCCAAGCGTGATGCCCTTTTCGAGAGCTTCGACATCTCCCTGGACGATGGCGACGATCGTCACGCGGGGAGCGACCTTGGCGAGAAATTCCCGCATAACGGTTTGCGTTTTAATCTCTGTGTCGTTCATTTTCGTTACGACATCGCCAACTTTCAATCCTGCTTTTTTTGCCGCGCCGTCAGGGCGGACCTCATTCAGGACCGCACCCTCCTGTTTGCCAAAGGTAGCCGGTACCACACCTAGAAAACCGCGGCTCATTTCTTTGCGGGAGCGAAAAGTGTTCGCACTGACGATACTTACTTGCCCTGCACCGTCGGTAGCGGGTGCGATCAGGAAAATGCCTGCCGGCGGATCATCATTCGATGGCGTGAGTTCGATGCCTTGATCATTGGTTTGCGGCGCTTCCAATAACACCAAATCGTTAACGGTATCGCGTTGCAGAACTTCCAATGATCGCTTTTTGCCGTTGTAGTTTGCCGATGGATTTTCTCCCACCATTGAATTTTTGCTAAGGATGAAAGCTGTATCCTTGATCCGGGTGCCGGTGATTTTCAGTGTTTCGACGGCAGATTTAGACCCGAATTGACTACTGATTTCAATGCAGGCATCGTCAAGTTTGCTTTCCAGATCAGAGAATTCGCGCGGCAGGTTGGCCAGTTGTCTGATCGGTTTGGGTTCCTTGAAATCAGTTTTTTCGTACGTGGGAAGTTCTACTTTGGGTGGGGGAAGTGCTTTGCTGAAGTCGGCGTCGAGTGAGAGATCTTCGTCCTGGCGTTTGACAGCCAGGGTTAGTTTGTCCAGACGCTTTTTCGCAGCGTTTGCCAGGATCTCTCTGAGTTCTGTCAGAGTTGGTGTCTTGGTTCCGTTGATTTCCGTGATGATGTCATTGTCCTTGAGTCCGCTTTGGTCAGCGACGCTGTCCTCGACTACTTTTTCGATCGTGATGCCCTGGCTGTCTTCGCGTTCGCGCCCCTGAATGCCCAACGTGAGCCTTGCTTCGCGCGTAAAGGAACGCTCATCATTGAGTTCGGTCCAGTAGCTTTTGTAAACGTTAATGGGAACTTCGAAATTCTGCGTCATCGAACGTCCGATCCTCGAATGGATGCCGATCACACGGCCATCGAGATCAAATAACGCACCACCGGAATCACCCGGTTCCATCAATGCTGTAGATTGCAGCATCCTTCCACGTCTTGAACCACGGACGATGCGCCCAAACCTTACGGCCGGTTGTTCGCTGGTTCCTTGACCACCGGGAAAACTGATACCAATGCATGGCTGGTTGGTGACGAGGTCGGACGAATCACCAATCTGCACGAAAGGAAGATCTTCAACTTTTGATGTTATTTGAACCAGGGCGCAATCAGCCTGCGGATTTGAACCCTTGCCTCGAGCAGAGAACCGGCGGCCGTCAGGAAGAATCACCTGGTAGCGTGTTCCCGGATTGACGGCATGACCAGCAGACAGCACGTGCCCGTCTGGACTCACGATCACTCCGCTGAATCGGGATCGCGATCCGCGGATTGCAACAACGGCGGGTTTCACAGCGTCGATGGTTTTCTGGATGCTGGTTTGTAGTTGCGTTGCATCGAACTCAGCACTGGTTTCCTGAACCCAAAGCGAAAAGCACAAGATCGCAAGGATGACTCTGAGGGTGTGCATGATAAGGCCGTCTCGCTGTTGATGAAAAAGTACATCTCTAAATTAACCGATGATGATGCGTTTGCCCAATCAAGTATCGGAAATTGGCAAGGACTTGAGTCATTTTTACAGCTTGTACGGGGCGGGTGTGACTGCTTGGCAAAGTTTGTGGTTGTCGCCTTGAGAACCGGAATTTTCCGAATAATGGCCCTACGACTGTTATAGAAAGCGCGCGTGGTGTGTTTCGTCGCCCAAAGCCACGATTGTTCGCTTTGGCACACGGTTCCGCCGGATCGGTTATCCGGTCATGCCGATCAAGTTAAAACGGCTGACGGCTTAGATAAATGCTGTGCATTCGATGGGTGGTGATAGAACCGCTCGCTTGGGGAGTCGATGGGAAATGGTGCAGCAACGAATCAAAGAAATGCTCGGGTGTGATCTTCGGTCACTCGCTTTCTTTCGAATATCGCTGGCTTGTCTGGTCATTGCTGATGCCTTCGTCAGGTATCCGTCTGCCGAGGCCTTTTATTCTGCCGATGGATTTTTCGATGCGTCCATGGCCAAACAGATGTCACCGGACGGTGTATCTCTGAATTACCTTTCCGACCATGTTGGATTTCAGCGAGGGATCTTTCTGGCGTTGGCAGGTGCTGGGTTTCTGCTGCTGGCAGGATTGTACACGCGGGTAGCAACTTTTGCTTGCTGGGTGATTCTAGCTTCGATTCATGTCCGAAATCCGCTGTATATCATCGGCGGTGATACGCTTCTTCGTATGTTGCTCTTTTGGTCTCTGTTTGTCCCGTTAGGGTCCGTGTGGTCGTTCGACAGTCGGAGACGCACAAACCGGGAACGGACAACGGAAAATGACAACCAATTGCCTTTGTTTGTAGTTTCTGTCGGGACCGCCTGTCTGTTGCTACAGGTGCTGGTGATGTACTGGACCGCGGGTTTATCAAAGTGGAATGAGCCATGGCTATCGGGTAGCGCAATGGATTACATATTGCGGCAGGATTGTTATGCCAGACCGTTAAGTGGATGGTTGTTGAGTTTTGATTTTTTGCCACCGTTGTTGAGTTACGGAACCCTTGTTGCTGAGTTGTTGCTTCCATTCGCGCTGTTCGTTCCATTCAAGACACCCATGGTGCGAATGTCGTTGGTTGCGTTTTTCTGGTGCTTCCACCTTGGTATTGCAATGACCATGGATGTTGCGAAGTTCACTTATGTTGCGATGGCAGCGTGGATTCCTTTCATACCGTCATTCTTCTGGGAACGTGTGCCGTGGACGAGTTTGACTGAGGGTGAAGAACCACATGCAACTTCCCATGGCCCCGATGAGGGCAAACGATTGCGCCGGTGGGCGCGTTTCGGTTTCATGGTCATTCTGCCATTCATTCTTTTTTGTTATGTACTGATTTGGAATTTTGCGGGATTGTTCGATGCCCCAGGCAGAACATGGCTGCACAAACAGCCGAGCAGCTTTTACCGATTTGGCAACATGACAATGTTGAAGCAGAACTTCCATATGTTTTGCGTTCCAGCGCGTACGAATACAACCTACCTTTTCAACGGTCGTACAGTGAGCGGAGAGCGGATTGATCTTGTTCGCAGGCAACCTTCCGAAAAAACGGGGCCCGGATCACCGCTGCCAGCAGAACGACACTGGATGGTTTTGCATTGGCGTCTGATCAGCTTCGGTGCGACACAGGAGCTTTATGATTCCCTGCTACGATACCGTTCGGAAGTTTGGAACCGTGAAGCAGGCACGGATGACAGAATCACGCAATCGCGTTTGGAACGATTCGTAGAAGAATATGGCCCGAACATTGAACCGGGTTCGTTCGAACACGTTGTCAACGTTTCGCAGTGGGTGGACTCTGAAACACCAGCCACTTCAGATGAACAGATGAAATCAGATGAACAGAGGAAAAAGGAGTTCGGTCAACTTTTGGATCAGCTCGACAGCGATAATCTGTTCCCGCAGGATTGACGGGGAGTTCTTTCCCGCCATCGGCTGTAATCGGGTTTTGGCTTGAAACGCTCCATCCGGAAGAGCTCAGTCTGCATCCATGGGGCGTGTCCCTGTTGAGCTGAGGTGAGATTTCACGAATGAGACAGGGGCTTCTGATGCTGATCAATATCAGCATCAGGATCTCGCGCTTGCGTACGTGCGTGCTCAGTCAGGTTTCCAGTCGTTATCTTTCATTCCTCGCGGTTTGGGGATATCAAGATTGTGTTTCTTCAACACGGACATGATTGCCCGTTCAGTAGCGAAATCAGGCTTGAAATTGCCGGGTCGGTTCCCACGGGCGATGTCCAAGGGTGTTCTTCCCTGTTTGTTCGGTTGGTTCAGTTTGGCCATGTTCGCCCCACGCGAATTCAACAGATGGACAACTGCCGGAAGCGATTTGTAGGCTGCTGCATGCATCACGCTTTGGTTTTTGGAATCCACAGCGTTGATGTCATTGACACTGAGGTCGAGCATGAACTCAACGGCGGCGAAATGCTCGCGGGCAGTTCCAGGGCCATCAGCGTTCGCACCCTCATCGATGCCAGCTGACATCATCAACGCGTTCTGCTTTCTGGCCGTTACAGCGGAAGGGTCAGCGCCCATATCAAGAAGGAGTTTCATGTATGCAAGGTCTGCCGTGGAGGCAGCGCAAAGAAAGGGTGTCGCGTCCTTGACGGAAATTCGCAGGTGGGATCCCCCATTGGTCTTTTTTCGGAGATTAACATCAGCTCCACGCGCAACCAGGTTACGGGCAAACTCGAGGCTCGTAACGTTGCCTGATCCTCGTGGTGGCGGGTTGCCTCTGGAGTTGTCGCCAATTTCCGGTTTTCTTACCCACGAGAGTGCATGCAACGGAGCGAAACCCGTCCGGTCGTCGTTTGGATTGGCACCCGCGTCGACCAGTTCCAGTGCCAACTGGAAATGTCCATTTTCGACGGCGAGCATCAATGGTGAGAGTTGATGAGTGGGGGACCGGGTGGAGCCATCGGTTCTCATCGGTTTGTTCACGTCGACTCCTGCATTGATCAGCAACCTGACAACGTTGATATGTCCATTGCGAACGGCAAAGGTGAAAGCGTCAAAGCCTGAATCCAGTTGATGGGATACGTCAGCACCGTGTTTCAGCAACAGTTTGATCACATCAACGTGTCCTTCCGCTGCAGCCCACATGAGTGCCGTCTGGTTCCGGTCGTCGGTGTGAGCAACGCGTGCTCCTGCCTTGATCAGTAGCGACACCGTTTCGCTGTCACCGGTGCGGCAGGCGGTTGAGAGAACTGCCTCGTTGCCATCTCGTGATGTGTTGGGATCAGCCCCATTGGCCAGTAATAGCTTGACGATCGTTGCCGAGCCATTTTCGCATGCCGTTGACAGTGGGTGGATTCCGTACTGATTGGCGATGTTAACATCCGCTCCCTTGGCAATCAGTCTTTCGGTCATCTCCGTGGAATCATGAAAAACGGCCCAGTGCAGGGCTGTCATTCCGTCGTTTTGCTTCGCGTTGACATCGGGTTCATTTTCCAGAAGTTGAGTCGCAAGGGAAAAATCCCTGCACTGAACGGCAGAGACCACCTGCGAACCGGACGGCGCTTCTGCGGCGATTGAATTGTGAAACTGAACGATGAGTAACAGAATGAATGCCGCCGGTAGCCAGCACAATCTCCACGATCGAATTGGTATGGCCATGTCAAAGATTGAGTGGTTGGGTGAGTTCAGGAGAACGTCCTGTGGAATCTGCGAATTGCTCCAAGTCAACTCCGACTGCTTGAAGTAGCGTCAGGTGAATGTTTGCCAATGGGGTGTGTGGAGAATACTCGATGTGCTTACCACCCCGAATGCCAGCCGAGGATCCACCGGCGACAACGGTAGGCAGATTGGTGTGATCGTGGATGTTGGGGTTACCCATTCCGCTTCCAAAAAGACAGACTGTGTTATCGAGCAGGTTGCCACCACGTTCGGTTGATGCTTCCAGCTTTGATATCAGATATGCAAACAAAGAAACATGAAAACGGTTGATCTTTGACAGCTGTTCTATTTTCTGTGGATTGTTCCCGTGGTGGCTCAATGGGTGGTGTGATTCGGGCACCCCGATTTCAGGATAGCTGCGTTTGGATGTTTCCCGTGCCAATTGGAATGTGATGACGCGTGTTACGTCAGCCTGGAAAGCCAGCACCTGCAAATCGATCATCAGTTTGGCGTGTTCTTCGTAAGATGCAGGAACGCCCAAGGGACGCTCCAAGTCACGCTTCTCACCGTTGTTTTCGGCGGATTCTGAACGCTGCATGCGGGTTTCAACACTACGGATGGTTTGCAGGTACTTGTCGAGAGTGCGTTTGTCAGATGCTCCTACCTGATTCTTCAAGGAATTGATTTCGTCAGACATGGAATCAAGAAGGCTGGACTTTTCCTTCATACGGGCACGGCGTTCCTCGGTAGTTCCACCCTCGCCAAACATGGCCTCAAAAACAAGCCGAGGGTGTGCTTCGGATGGCAATGGTGTGGTTGGCGAGGACCACGACAGGTTGTTCTGATAAACACAGGCGTAGCCGTTGTCACATTGTCCGACCATCTGAGTCAGATCCATGGACAACTCCATTGATGCCAATTTGGTCTTCTTGCCAATTGCTTTTGCAGCGACCTGATCGGCGGTCGTTCCAAGAAAGTAATCCGTCGACTCTGTATGTTTTGCCTGTGCGCAACTGAGAAATGCAGCGTTGGAAGTGGCGTGTGACCCTGGGTAGGCTTTTGCCAGTTCCAGGTTGGACAGCACATTGACGTGTCGGGAGTGTTCGTCAAGTGGCTGTAGTATCGGAGGCAGATTGGTCAAATCCGGGCCACCGGGGGTCCATCGCGAATGATCACAACCCATCGGCATGTAGACATATTGAAGGCGTTTTGCTGCCTGTAACTTTTCTGTCTGAGCAGCCGCCGGTCCGGCAGGAATCATTGCGTCCAGGAGCGGGATCCCGATGGCCGCGCCGCAGGCTCTCAGCACTGTGCGCCGTGAGAGTGATTTGCCGGTGATGTAATTTCCGGGTTTGAAGTTCATGGTGATGACCTCAATTGAAATGGAACGCTGTTTATGATCCCCAGCACGATCGATTCAATGCGATAGCCTGTTGGTTTGGCATCACGGACTATTTTGCGTATCGCCGGTCGATCGTGCAACTCAGTCCCGCGTCCCAGTGCAAAAGTCAGCAGGCGTTCGCTGAATGTCGAGACGAAAAGTTCAGGATGGCTCATCAAAGTGTCTTCAATGTCGTCCAGACTCTTGAAAGCGACGCCACTGGGTAGCATTCCTGTGGTCAGGATAGGCAGGCCATGATCACGATCACGCCATCGGCCCACTGCGTCGTAATTTTCAAGGGCGAACCCAATCGGATCCATCAATTCATGGCAGCTGGCACAGGTGCTATCAGAACGATGTTGGAGCAAACGTTCACGAACGCTGGACGAATCAACAAGCGTTGGTTGCTCTTCGAGGCCCGGTACATCATCGGGAGGTGGCGGAATTGTGGCGCCCAGGATGTTCTTCAGGACCCAGTTGCCCCGTACCACTGGCGATGTACGTGTTGCGTAGGAAGTCAATGTGAGAATGCTGCCTTGTCGCAGAATGCCGCCTCGGTGATGGTGTGGCAGTAAATTCACACGACGATAGCGGCTGCCATGCACACCCGGGATTCCATAGTGCTTCGCAAGACGTTCGTTCAAATAGGTGTGTTCGCTTTGGATCAGATCAAGCACGCTGGCGTTGTTGGTCACCATTGATTCGAAGTGCAGTTCGGTTTCCCGGCGCATGGCCAGACGCAAGTTTTCGTCGAAATCAGGAAATTTGCGGCCATCGGGGGTGATCGAACCAAGGTTCCGCAAATGCAACCATTGAGACGCAAAATTGGATGTGAGATTCGATGCCTTGGGATCGGCGAGCATCCTCTTCACCTGCCTCGCGAGCTCTGCCGGTTCATGCAGCCGGTTTTCAGAAGCCAGATGCAGGAGAATGTCGTCAGGTAAGGAGCTCCAAAGAAAGAATGACAGCGAGGATGCCAGCTCGTAGTCGCTGATTCGTCTTGTGCCGCGTTCCTTGCGATCATCCTCCGTCATAATAGCGAGGTCTGACGGAGGAATTTTGAACAGGAAGTGCGGACTCGTCAGAATGGCGGTGAGTGCAGATTCGATCCCAGCTTCGTAGCCGTGTTGGTCATTGCCGCTGCGAAAGAAATCAAGCAGGCGGTGCATGTCCTCCGGCTTCAATTCACGCCGATAGGCCTTTCTTCCTAACTTTTCCAGCACTTGCTTCGCTGCGGTTTCTGAAGAGGCATTTGACCCGGGGCGAGCAACGAAGATTGTTTTTTGACTGGGGGTGAGGGTGGGGGTGGAAGGCAAGCGATGCTCGTTTACATTCGCCCCAGCGAAAGGTCCTGTGATCGACAATTCGTACACTGCCGGTACCAGGCGGGGGTGGCGGTGTAGATTGAAGCGGACGTTCAGCGGTTGACGAACGCTTTCCGACAGAGAACCAGAGGTGCGACGGAAGGTTGCGCTAACCTCATGGGGGCCGGCGACGATGGGAAGACGGGTTCTCAGATTGGAGTCCTGGAAATCCGCCAGAGTTCCGGATTTGGGACGCGAGATTTTCAGACTTGCAACCTGTTCATTATCAATCAGGATCAGCAGGTCGTGACTACCGCGGAGACCTTCTACTTCGTCATTGCGATCGCGGGCAAGGCGAATCTGAAACTCATAAAGACCTGTTTGCGGGAAGTGGTGCAGAAAGCGACCGCCTCCTCGTGTTCCAAGTGGCATTCCCAGAACATGCTTTTCCTGCGTGACGTCAGCCTTGATACGGAACGTCTTACCGACGGGCGATTTTACCGGCCTGCCGACTGCGAGTTGTGCAATCTTCTTGGCAGCCACCAGATAACGGGATAGCAGGGTGGGAGAAAGGTTATTTGTCAGTGTGTGATCGAAACCATTGCTCGATTCGTCGGGTGGCAAGTAGTCACGAGCATCGATTTCAAGATCCAACAGATCTCGAATGGCGTTTTGATACTCGGTTCGATTGAGTCGCTTTAGCGCAGCAGCTGTGCCCGGATGCGGCGAGGTGAACGCAGCTGCGTCGAGAGCAGCAACGAGATCTGCGATGGCCGCATCACGTTCAGTCTGATTGGGGACAGGCGAAGTTTTGGGCGGCATCTGCCCCGTTTCAAGCTTCTGTAGCACTCGCTCCCAATCATCGGTATGGGCTCGAAATGGCTTTTGTAGCAGAGTCTCAAGATCAAATCCCGCCTCCGCATCCTGAGAATCGTGGCAGTCAAGGCAAAAGTGACTTGCCAGTGCGCGGTAGGAGTTTGTTTGTGCTATCCCGGGGGCTGTCGGGTGCAATGCCAATGCCAGCAAAACACCGAAGCACCGGATCGCCTGGGATGAAAGCCGTGGTGACATGTTGGCTTGGGAGAACGGTGAGAGATGAAGGATGCGGGATTGCTGTGCTGTCAAATATAACAGGCGAATCTGTCTCGGTGCAGCTAATCACGGACCGGTGCAGCTAGTCACGTAGTATCGCCATCGCGATTGGAGCCCCCGCATTTGTGATCTCCTCGCGAAAACGTTCATGTCGCGGATTCGCCAAGATGG